>CAWBJA010000006.1:0-195038 GCA_963788895.1 uncultured Actinomycetota bacterium
TGGAAGCGGCCAACCGGGGCGCGGCCAAGGCCAACGGGGTTTCGGTCGGGCTGGGTATCGAGCTGCCGCAGGAGCAGGGCCTGAACGACTACGTCGACATCGGCCTGGAGTTCCGGTACTTCTTCGTCCGCAAGACCGTGTTCATCAAGTACTCGCAGGCGTTCGTGGTGCTGCCGGGCGGGTTCGGCACGATGGACGAGTTGTTTGAGGCGCTGACCCTGGTGCAGACCGGGAAGATCACCAAGTTCCCGATCGTGCTGGTCGGCAGCGAGTACTGGTCCGGCTTGCTGTCCTGGATCAAGGACACCATGATCACCGAGGGGAAGGTCGGCCACCAGGACGTGCAGTTGCTGGAGATCGCCGATGAGCCGGAGGAAGTGGTGCAGCTGATCAAGGCGGCGCACCATCCCGGCAAATGGGACTAAGCGGCATCAGGGCCAAGCGGCCGGCCCGGTCCCGCCCTCATCCAGCGACCCCGCTCCACCTGCTCGCCGGCCCCGCGCGAGCATTTCCCGTGATCACGGTCATTCGCTGGGGTCGGCGCCCACGCTTTTAACCGTGATCATGGAAGCTAGGAACGGGACCGAGGGGGAGTGGGCCGGATATGTGGCGAGATAGGCGATTCGCGGGGGCGGGTTCCGGCCAGGCCTATGAACACGCACTAGCCAGGTCGGTCAGGCGAGGCCGCGGACGGTCCGGGCCGGCGGCCTGATGCCCCGGACGGAGTCTGCCATGTCCAGCGCGCGCCTGACCGGGGCGGGGTGCCGGGTCCGCACCGCGCGGGCTCCGAGCCAGGAGCTGAGCGCCGCGATCGCGACCAGGCTGGCGAACGGGCTGGCGTCCGGGTCGGCGGTGCTGGCGTCCGGGCCGGCGGGGCGTCCGGCGGCGGTGGTGCTGGTGTGACTGATGGCGGCTAGCTCGGCGGCGTGATCGGCGTCGACCAGCGCGGCCAGGCCCGCCGCGATGATCGCTGGCACCTGGTCGGGCCGCGCCGTGACGCGCCACCGGTCGCAGTCGCAGATCACGTCAGTTTCACCGGCCGCAGTTTCACCGGCCGCAGTTTCACCGGCCGCAGTTTCACCGGGCACAGTCGCGTGGGCCGCGGTTTCGGGGGCCGCGGTTTCGGGGGCCGCGGTTTCGGGGGCCGCGGGTTCGCCGGCAGCAGCATCGCCCGCAATATCGGGATCCGGGGCGGGTGCGCAGACCGGAACGCCGGGGTGGCGGGCCAGGACGGCCGTGAGCACCTCGGCCGGCGCGGCGGACAGGTCCAGGACATCGGCACCGGCTCGCAGCGCCGCGGTCGCCTCGGCCAGGTCGCCAGCCACAGCCACCAGGACCGTTCCTGGTGGCCAGGAGGCATCGGTTGAGGCCACGGTGCGCAACACCATGCGCCCGAGCATGGCACGATTCATACTGTGCCTGCAGTTCTGCTCGTGCTAGCCGTCGTCATCGTCGGCGCCATCATCGCCGTGGCCCTGGGCCGGGGCGGTGAGCTGGTGGAATTCGCCGCTGACCGGCCGCCGTTCGACCCGGAGATCCGGACGGCGGCCGATGTCGCGTTGCTGCGGCCGCCGCAGGCGCTGTGGGGATACAACGTGCAGGTCACCGACGAGGCGCTATACCGGATCGCGCGTACCGTCTCGGACCGGGACGTCGAGATCGCCACCCTCCGGCGCCAGCTGGACGAGCTGAAATTCGGAGCCCAGGCTGACCAGCACGGTGCGGCTGACCAGCACGGTGCGGCTGACCAGCACGGTGCGGCTGACCAGCACGGTGCGGCCGGGCAGCACGGTGCGGCCGGGCAGCACGGTGCGGCCGGGCAGCACGGTGCGGCCGGGCAGTATGGCGTAGCCGGGCAGTACCGCCCACCCGGCCAGCGACCTGAGGACCGTGGCCCGGCCGGCGAGTCCAGCTGGCCCGGCCCTGATCCGCAGGCGGGCGGCGGCTCATGGCCCGGCGCCGCGGCGGACGGCTGGCCAGCCAGCCAGCCGTCGGACGGCAGCCCATGGCCGGCCGCTGAGCATCCTGGCACCATCGCGTCAGGCTTCGGCAGCTCGCCATGGTCGGCCATCCAGCAGCCCGTTCGGCCCACTCCGGCCGCCCAGCCCCCCGCGGCACCCCAGTCCCGGCTGGCCCCGCCGCCCAGCCTGGCCCCCCAGCCCAGCGCAGAAGCCCAGCTCAGCGCAGAAGCCCAGCACAGCCCGGCCCCACTGCCCAGCCTGGCCCCCCAGCCCGTCGCAGAAGCCCAGCGCAGCCCGGCCCCGCAGCCCAGCCTGGCCCCCCAGCGCAGCGCAGAAGCCCAGCGGAGCGCAGAAGCCCAGCGCAGCCCGGCCCCGCTGCCCAGCCTGGCCCCCCAGCCCGTCGCAGAAGCCCAGCGCAGCCCGGCCCCGCAGCGCAGCCCGGCGCCGCAGCGCAGCCCGGCCCCGCAGCGCAGCCCGGCCCCGCAGCCCAGTCCCGCGCCGCAGCGCAGCCCGGCGCCGCAGCGCAGCCCGGCGCCGCAGCGCAGCCCGGCCCGCCGCAGCCCCGCAGCCCAGTCCCGCGCCGCAGCGCAGCCCGGCGCCGCAGCGCAGCCCGGCGCCGCAGCGCAGTCCGGCGCCGCAGCGCAGCCCGGCCCCCCAGCGCAGTCCGAAGCCGCAGCCGAGCCCGCCTAGTCAGCCCAGCACGGTGAGCGCCGGCCCGGCCCCGGACGACACCAGGCCCGCGGCGGCCGCCGGGCCCGGTACAGCCGCCGGGCCCGCTCCAGCCGCCGAACCCGGCCCGACCGTACCCGCCGCACTCGGCGAGACGAGCGACGGCACATGAGCCCGGCCGAGCCGGACACTGTGCCGGACGCGGTGCCCGGCGCAAAGCCCGACGCGGTGCCGGGTGCGGTGCCGGGACCCGACGGGCGCCTGCGCTGCCCCTGGGCCCTGGGCAGCCCGGGCTACCTGGACTACCACGACCAGGAATGGGGCTGCCCGGTCCGCGACGACACCGGCCTGTTCGAGCGGCTCAGCCTGGAGGCGTTCCAGTCCGGACTGTCCTGGCTCACGATCTTGCGCAAGCGGGAGAATTTCCGGTCCGCCTTCGATGGGTTCAGCCTGGCCGCGGTGGCCGGATACGGCCCCGATGACGTGACCAGGCTGCTGGGCGATGCGGGCATCGTCAGGAACCGGGCCAAGATCGAGGCCGTGATCGGCAACGCCCGGGCTGCCGTGGCGCTACCCGAAGGCCTGGCCGCGCTGGTCTGGCGGTACGCGAGCACCCCGGCTCGCGCTCCGGTCACGCTGACGGACGTGCCGGCCTGGACGCCGGAATCGAAAGCGCTCTCGGCCGAGTTGCGGCGGCGCGGGTTCAGGTTCACCGGGCCGGTCACCGCGTACGCGACCATGGAGGCCTGCGGGGTGGTCGACGATCACCTGGCCGGCTGCTTCCGGCGCGGCCAGTGCGATAAGCCGGCCCGGTAGGCCAGTACGGTGAGGGCCAGCGCCGACAGGCCCAGATGTGTAAGGTGATCCGCAATCGGGGCAACTAGCAGGCTATGAGCGGACAATGGCACCGTTTCGGCCAGGTCGCGGAACGTGCCAAACTGGTCGGTAATAACTATCTAGATGGAGGAGAAAATGTCTGAGGCCGAGCAGGCCCCCCCTGGCGTCGATCCTTCAACGCCGAGCACGGCCCGGCTGTACGACTTCTATCTCGGCGGCACCGCCAACTTCGCGGCGGACCGGGCTATGGCGCAGAAGATGTATGAGGCGGTGCCCGATGTCCCCGAGGGGGCGTGGGCCAACCGCGGGTTCCACCAGCGCGCCGCGCTGTGGATGGCCGAGCACGGCATCCGGCAATTCCTTGACCTCGGGGCCGGCCTGCCGACCCAGGGCAACACCCACGAGGTAGTGCTCAAGTTCGCGCCGGACGCCAAGGTCGTCTACGTCGACGTGGACCCGATGGTCCTGGCCCACGCCGCGGCCTTGCTCACCGGCGGCGACAGCACCCGGTTCGTGCTGGCCGACCTGCGCGACCCCGAGTCCGTCCTGGCTAATGCCGAGCTGCGCCAGCTGATCGACTTCAGCGAGCCGGTCGGCATGCTGATGACGGCGGTCATGCACTTCGTCACCGACGCGGACGACCCGCACGCGGTCGTGGCCCGGTATGTGGACGCCCTCGCGCCCGGCAGCTACTTCGCGCTGTCGCACCTGACCTCGGACGCCAAGCCCCGCCGGGCGGTCGAGGAGGGCAGCCATCTGTTCGACCACATCCCGGAGAACGTCGCGCTGCGGTCCAAGGCCGAGATCGAGCGGTTCTTCACCGGCCTGGAGATCGAGCCGCCCTACAAGGGCGCCGAGCCGGGCCTGACGTTCGTCGGCACCTGGGGCGCCGAGGACCCGGAGCTGGCGGACAGCGACGGATCGCGCTGGCTCTACTGCGCGGTGGCCAGGAAGTCATGAGGCCCCGCGGCGGCCAGCGATGACCGCGAAGCCGACCGTGGCCGACCTGGGCATCGACCCCGGCGCGCAGGACTGGTCCCGGTCCGGTGACGGCGCGGACGCCATTGAGGTGGCTTTTGTTCGCGACGGCGCGCTGATCAGCGGCGAATGGGTGCTGATGCGGGTCGCCGCCGACCCGGCGGACCGGGTGCTGGTGTTCGACCGGCACGAGTGGGACTGCTTCCTGGACGGCGCCAGGAAAGGCGAGTTCGACGTCACCACCGGCTAGGCCGGTCCCCTTGATCAGGCGAGGTGCTCCTCACCTCGGGTCCCCGCCGATCCGGACCAAGACGTATACGCGATTGTTAAGGACAAAGTTTGTGATTCACAACTTAATCAGGGCTATGCTAAAAGTGACATCTCGTTCAGAGGAGACAGCAGATGAGCGATGAAGCCTACGGGGCCACTGTGGCCAAGCGTCGGCTATCGCGTCGTCTGACCGAGATGCGGGTCGAGCGCGGGTACACCGCCAACACCGTGTGCGACATGCTGAACTGGGGGCGCGGCAAGGTCGGCCGGTTCGAGGCCAACCAGTGGCGGCGGCCGGAGATGAGCGACATCAGGGACCTGCTGCGGATCTACGGGGTGGAGCACGCCGAGCAGGAGGAGCTGGAAGAGCTGGCCATGCGGGCCAGGTCCCGGCCCTGGTGGCGGGACTACCCGGAGATCTTCGACAACGAGTTCCCCGGGTTTGAGGCGGACGCGATCCGGATCCGGGTGTTCATGCCGCTGGTGATCCCGGGCTTGCTGCAGACCGCGGACTACGTGGACGCACTGGTCCGCACCGGCGCCCGGTCACCGGTCTGGCGTCGCCGCGCGGTGGAGTCGCGGCTGCGCCGCCAGGAGATACTCAACCGCGGCGACGAGACCCTGCCTCAGCTCAAGGCGGTCATCACCGAGGCGTCTTTGATGTACCGCTGGGGGAGCCGGGCCGAGCGCCGGGATCAGCTGGCGTACCTGGCCGAGCTGAGCATCCGCCCGAACGTGCAGCTGTACCTGCAGCGGTTCGCGGACGGCCCGCCGCAGGGCGTGTTTTCCACGGTCAACATCTTCGACTTTCCCGACGGTGAGCCCAGCCTGGTCTACACCGAGACCGACTACATGATCCAGGAGGTGAGCGCTACCGAAGAAGTGAACAGTTACGTCGAAGCCTTCGACCGAACGGTCGACGCGGCGCTTGAGCCCGCAGATACAACGATCTACCTCAAGCAATTCGCAGAACGGCTGGAGTGAGAATGACGGACCTGTCTCAAGCTGCCTGGCGCAAGGCCAGCCGCAGCAACGCGGCCAACGGTGGCTGCGTTGAAGTAGCATCCAATTTCGAAAATGTCGTCGCGGTCCGCGACAGCAAGCATCCGGAGGGCGGCGCCCACGTCGTGGGCCGGTCGGCCTTCGCCGCTTTCCTGACCGACGTCAAGTCGGGTCGTTATGACCTCGACGTGGTCTTCCCGGCCAGCTGAGCTCGCCAGGACCGGAGCAGAGGATTCTGAGCTGACCGCATCTCGCGGGCGGGCCTGGACCGGGCTCGCCCATGGCGCGCGATGGAGGATGCCGCTGGGCTGTCCCCCGGCGACTCCTCCATCGCGCGGCCTGTCTCAAGCTGCGACGGGTAGCCGGGCGGTCGCCCGCCGCGTTTTGAACTGTACACCCCGGTTGGTCCCCGTACCGGCGAGCCGCGCGCTGGCCGGCCGGACGAGATGGTTTTATGGGCACCATTTCAGCGGATGCCATTGCGAAGAGGTGCAAACGACTCATAATCTGTGTTTCACGGATGCCTAACTCGGGAAGGCGGAGGAGCATGCTACCGTCGCCGGCCGAGAGCGGGCCGGAGCGCGCAGATTCACGCGGCAGGCCGGCCGCCGACGGCGGTTTGATGGCTGCGCCAGTCGCCACCGCGGTTGACTTTGCACCACCGCGGCTGGTCGAAGCGGGAGTCCGTGCCGGGGGATGCTTTGCCCGACCGCTCCCGCTTGACCCCACCTGCTCGGCAGCCGCCCGCCGGTTCTTCCGCGAATCCGTGGCCGGCCTCGACCTGCCCTCTGACCTGATCCACGACGGCATCACCATGGCCAGCGAACTGGCCGCGAACACCCTGCACGCCGACGGCAACGTCGAGTTCGGGTCGAGTTCGCAGCGTCCGCTCAGCGGCTGCCCCGAGTTCTGGCTCTATGCCCGCGGTGAGGGCGCCAAGTGCGAGCTGATCTGCAAGGTCTTCGACTCTGACCAGGGCTGGGAAACCGGCATCCTGCCGGACATCAACGCCAGGACCTACGAGTCGGTCAGCGGCCGCGGCCTGCAGGTGGTCGCCGGGCTGTCCGCGGGCCAGTGGGGCGCGCACCTGACCCGGGGCCGGCTCGGCAGCTGGAAGGTGCCGGGCAAGGCCGTCTGGTTCGCCCTGCGCGTCCCGCCCGGCAGCAGCCTGGCCCGGCAGTGCCGCCCGGCCTACAGCGCGTCTGACGCCGTCAGCGAGCTGGAGACGATGCTCGCCGAGCGCGGCCTGGGCGGCCGCCTGGTCCGGGCGGACGAGCCGGCCGTGGGCATGTCGGTGCTGTCGGTCAGCTGCGACCTGACCGTGTGGTGCCGGGGCGATTTCGCGTCCTGGCGTCGGCCCGACGGCGGGTACGACCGGTACCCGCTTTACGACCTGGTCGAGATCACCGAGCGGGTGGTCTGCGCGCACGAGGAACTGCACATCCCCGCTGCGGCCCCGGCCGACTTCTCCGCCCGCTGAGGCACTGCTGAGCCGGCCCTGGGGCCCGCTGAGCCCGCCAGACCACGCCGCCCAGCCAGGATCACGGTTATCTGCTGGGGTCCCGACCCCAGCGAGATAACCGCGATCATGAACTAGCGGCCTAGGTAGACCGGCGCCTGCTTAGCCACGAAGGCGTTCGTGGCCGCCGCGTGGTCGTGGGTGCGCGCCAGCCGGGCCTGCAGCTGCGCCTCGTGCTCCAGCGCCTCGGGCAGGTCGTGGGCGGCCGCGAAGGCGAGCCCGTCCTTGATCGCCGCGTAGGCCGCGGTCGGCCCGGCGGCCAGCCGGGTGGCCAGCTGCCGCGCCGCGGTGGCCAGCTCGGCCGGCTCGACCACTGAGTTGACGATCCCGAAGCTGAGCGCCTGCTCCGCCGTCACCGGCTCGGCCAGCATCAGCAGCTCGGCGGCCCGCGCCGTCCCGGCCAGCCGCTGCAGCGTCCAGGACGCGCCCGAATCAGCGCCCAGGCCCACCCGGGCGAACGCCATCAGCAAGCTGGCGTCCTGGGCGGCGATCCGGAAATCGCAGGCGAACGCCATCGACGCGCCAGCCCCGGCGGCGACGCCGTTGATCGCCGCCACCACGGGCTTGGCCATCGTGGTGATGGTCATGATGATCGGGTTGTAGTGCGCGCGCACCGTATCGGTCGGCGGCTGGCCCCCGGCCAGCAGGCCAGCGTGCTCCCGCAAGTCCTGCCCGGCGCAGAACGAGTGCCCGGCCCCGGTCAGCAGCACCGCCCGGACCGCCGGGTCGGCCGCGCAGGCGCGCAGCGCTTCGAGCAGCGCGGTCTTCATCTCTGCGGTCAGGGCGTTCCTGGCCGCGGGCCGGTTCAGCGTGATGGTGGCCACCGCGTCATCGACATCACACCGCACGCTGTCTGCCACTGACCTTCTCCTAACGTTGCGAACCCGGGCCAGCCGGATCTGTGCGTTCTGGGCTATGCGCGGTTGACTTCAGGCGGCCGGTGGGCCCGCCTGCAGACAACAGTTCACGAAACGGGCCGCGGCCGGCAAGAGCCGCGCCGACTCAGTATCGAACAGCTCCGCCGCCAGGTGTCCAGGCCACGGCGCGGGCAGCAGCCCGGCGGGCAGGCCAGGGTCACGGAACAGGAATTTTCGCCATTCATGCACCAGAACGCTACGAGTGGCGAAGACGCTCTCGTCCGGCGCGTCCGGCCCGACGGCCGCCACCAGGTCGCCGGCCATGGCCAGCCAGCGCTGGTAAGCGCGGGCCAGCCCGTCCAGGTCCCAGACCCGGGCGATCAGGCCGCGGGCGTCGCCCTCGTGCCTGGCCTCGAACCGCTCGGCCCGGACCCGTTCGGTCTCCAGCAGCGCGTCCAGCTCGACCGAGCCCCGCGGGCTGACCCAGGTCGTCTCGCCGATCGGGGCGTAGCCCAGGTAGGACAGGCCCGCCCGGAGCCGCTCGCGCCGGGCCCTGTCACGCACCCGCTCCACGACCAGCAGCCGCCAGCGGCCATCCCAGTCCGGCAGCCCGTGCCGGTAGATCCGCTCCGCGGCCTGGTCCAGACGCCCGACCGCCCGGGGGGTGAGCGCGTATCCGGCCCCGGCCGGCAGCCGGACCGGCTCCAGCCAGCCCTGCCGGGCCATCCGGGACACCGCGGTACGGACCGCGGGCGCGTTGATGCCCAGCGGGCTCAGCAGCCGGACCAGGGCGGCGACAGGGGCCCGGGCGCCCCTGGAGCGCAGGTGATCGCCATAGAGGTCGAACAAGGCCGATCGGGCATCCACGTTCCCAGTCTCGCCCGGCACCTCGCCCCGCCGTGCCGGAATGCTGATCGTTAGCACCGCGGGCCCGAACTCTGGATAATAGAGGTACTGATCGACATGGTTGTGGCTGGCTGGTCCCGCCCGGGCACCGGGCTTCGGTGTCGTGGGCCTCGATGAGGTCCCGTGCGGCCCCCAGGACGGAAGGGGATGCAGGATGGCGGCGATGAAGCCGCGGACGGGCGATGGTCCGCTTGAGGTCACCAAGGAGGGCCGTGGCATCGTCATGCGCGTCCCGCTTGAGGGCGGTGGGCGGCTAGTGGTCGAGCTGTCCCCTGATGAGGCTGCGGCGCTCGGCGAAGCGCTCAAATCGGTCGGCGGGTAGCCGCGCCAGCGGTGCCCGGCCCCCGGCTAGTCTGGCCGCTTCACCGCCATGAGCAGGCCTTCGCCCACCGGTAGCAGCAGCGGTACCAGCCGCTCATCCGTCCTGATCTGTTCGCACAACTCCCGCATCGCCGCGGTATCGGGATCGCCAGCCCCAGGCTCGCCATAACCCGGGTCGCGGTACCCGGCGTCGGCGGGCCGGGGCCGGTCACCCCACAGGGCGTTGTCGAAAGCCATGATCCCGCCGGGCCTGAGCAGCCGCAGGGCAGCTTCGGAGTACTCGGGGTACTCCTGCTGGTCAGCATCGCAGAACACGAGGTCATAGGCACCGTCAGCGAGCCGGGGCAGCACTTCGCTGGCCCGGCCGCTGATCAGCCGGTACCGGCCAGCGGGGAAACCGGCGGCCAGGAACGCCGCCCGGGCCAGCCGCTGGTACTCCGGCTCGACATCGACGCTGGTCAGCACCGCTCCCGGGCGCATGCCCCGGAGCAGCCAGATGCCCGATATCCCGCAGCCGGTACCGATTTCCACCACGGCCCGCGCGCCGATGGCGCAGGCCACGAAGCGCAGCGCCGCACCCGTTACCGGCCCGACCGCCTTCGCCCCGCCCACCTCGGCCGCGTTGGCGCGCGCGGTGAGCAGTGCTTCGTCCTCCGGCAGGAATCCGTCGACGTAGGCCGGGATGGCCTCGGCGCTGGTAATGGCGGCCTCCTGAGCTGCGTAGGTGGTCTTTGTGCGGCAGCCTAGCGGCCCGGGTGACGAAACGGGAACCAGCCGGGCCGGGCCGGGCGTTCACCTTAAGTAGGGCCGCAAGCCGCTCTGCCGTCAGGGCTGTGGGCTGGTCGGTCTTGCAGTGCGTCACATCTTAGATCCGGTCGGTGACCCCGCTGGCGCCTGCGCGCGGAAGTCAGCGCACAATGGTGTTGTTAAAGGCTGCGACAGCTGCGGAAGGGGGAAGGCGTGGAGCAGGAGACGCCGCTGCAGTCAGCAGCCGAGTGGGTGCCGCCCAGCTGGGACGAGGTGGTCAGGGACCACTCGGCCCGGGTGTACCGGCTGGCCTACCGGCTGACCGGCAACACCCACGACGCGGAGGACCTTACCCAGGAGGTATTCGTCCGCGTGTTCAGGTCACTGTCCAGCTACACCCCGGGCACCTTCGAGGGCTGGCTGCACCGGATCACCACCAACCTGTTCCTTGACCTGGCCCGGCGGCGGCAGCGGATCAGGTTCGAGGGACTCGGTGACGAGACCGCTGCCCGGCTGTCCAGCTCCGGCCCGACGCCCGCGCAGGCCTTCGACGACCGGCATCTGGACGACGACATCCAGGCGGCGCTGAAGGCGCTCGCGCCGGAATACCGCGCCGCGGTGATCCTCTGCGACATCGAGGGCCTGTCATATGAGGAGATCGCGGACACGCTGGACATAAAGCTCGGCACCGTGCGCAGCCGGATCCACCGGGGCCGGGCCCAGCTGCGCGCCGCCCTGGAGCACCGCAGGCCCCGGCCTGCGGGCCAGGTTACCGTCACGCTGCCCGGCGGCCCGGCGGCCGCCCGGCTGGCGCCGGGAGGCCAGTCATGAGCCATCTGGGCCACCGGCTTTCCGCCCTGATCGACGGCGAGCTGGATGACGCCGACCGCGACCGGGCCCTGGTCCACTTGGCCCGGTGTGAGCCGTGCCGGGGGGAAGCCGTCGCGCTGCGGACTCTCAAACGGCGGATGAGCGCGCTCGGTGAGGCGGCCGCCGACTCCTCTTTCACCCGCCGGCTGATGGGCCTGGCCCAGCCGGGCAGCGCGTTCGCGGCCGGCCCGGCCTGGCCGGCCAGCTGCCCGGCCAGCCCGGTGCGGAGCCCGGGCCGGGGCAGCCGCGAGATCAGGCCCGCCTGGTACATCACGCTCGGCTGCAGCGCGGTGTTCCTGACCAGCGTGGGCACCGCCGCCTTCCTGGCCGGCGGGACGCCGGTGCCCGGACCACGGGTGACCCCGTCCGTGGACGTGTTCATGTCGCAGTATGACCTCACGACCGGGATGGTCCCGGCGACCCAGCCGGTGCGCGTGCAGCGCCCGGTGCGGGTGTCGGATACGGCGCGGATCGCCTCCCTGCCCACGCCGTGACTCCCAGGCTGACCTCGCCCAGGCGGATCGCCAGCGTGGCCGTGGTGCTCGGATTGCTGGGCTCGGCCATCGTCACGCTGGCCCTGGTCGACTCGCCGGGCCAGCGCACCGGCTCGGGCGCGACGCCGCTGCCGGGCGGCGCGTCCTGGCCGGCCATCAGGGCGGGCCAGGCGGCCCCGGCCGGGCCGGCCATCCGGGCCGGCGTGGCGCAAGGGCCCGCGGTGACGGCGGGCCTGCGGCTGCTGCGGGCCGCGGCCGCCGCCTGCCAGGACGTGACCTACCGGGGCCTGCAGATCGTGGCCTGGTGGGGGGACACCGGATCGACCACGTCGATGGTGCAGGTGTGGCATCAGCCCGGTCGTGGCACGCTGGCCCAGGCCGCGGAGAACGTGGCCGGCCAGCTGGGCACGCTGCCGTCCGGGCTGGCCGGCGGGCCGAGCCTGGACGGGGTGCTGGGGATCTCGGGGCAACTGCTGATCTTGATGCAGGCCAACTATCAGGTTGCCTATGCCGGCGACGGCCAGGCTGACAACCGGCCGGCCCGGATCGTCGAGGTCCGCCGTCCCGGCGGCCAGCTGGCGGCCAGGTTCTGGCTGGACGCCGCGACCAGCCTGCCGCTGCGGCGCGAGCTGTTCGACACCAGCGCCCGGGTGATCAGCGAGGACACCTTCATCAACTTGACCGTCGGGGCGGCCAGCCTGACCGGGATGCCCGCGGCCGCCGCGCGCCCGTGGGCCGGCAAGCTCGGCGCGGCCGGACTGGCGGCGCTGCAGGCCCAGGGCTGGCCGCTGCCCGGCGAGCTGCCCGGCAACCTGGAGCTGTTCGCCGCCCAGCGGACCTCGACCCAGGCCGGCCAGGTGGTCGACCTGTCGTACTCCGACGGCTTGTCGGTCATGTCGCTGTTCGTCCAGCACGGGGTGCTGCCCGCGCAACTGCCGGGCTGGCGGGTGGTTTCGGTGCAGGGTCACCGGGTGTACGCGGCGGATACCGACGACCGGAGCCTGACCTGGTCGGCGGGCGGGTTCGAGTTCACCCTGATCGCCGACGCCCCGGCCGCCACGGTCGGCCAGGCCGTAGCGGCGCTGCCGAGCCAGGAGAAGCCCGGGTTCTGGCTGCGGCTGGGCCGCGGTTTCCGCCGGATCGCCTCCTGGGCTAACCCGTTCCGCTGATCCCTGGAATACGCCTATCTCGGTCGTTCTGGCTGTGACTATCCCGCCCGTTTCCAGGGGAGATATCTCAGCAGACGGGCGGCCACGGGCAGATCCCCACCCGCGGCCGCGTCGGGGAGGCAGATGATGTCCGAGGGGTTCGCGGGCCAGGGCGCGGGCAGTCCGGGTCGTGGCGGCGAGCAGGGTTCAGCGCGGACCCTGGCTGAGCTGGTCCCGCCGTATCCGGCCGACGGCCCGGCCTATTCAGGGGATGGTCCGGCGGACCCGGCGGATGGCCCGCCTTACCCGGCGGATGGCCCGGCGGATGCGGCGGATGGCCCGCCTTACCCGGGGGATGGCCCGGCGGATGCGGCGGATGGCCCGCCCTACCCGGGGGATGGCCCGGCGGATGCGGCGGATGGCCCGCCGTACCCGGGGGATGGTCCGGCGGATGCGGCGGATGGCCCGCCGTACCCGGAGGATGGCCCGCCGTACCCGGCGGATGGCCCGGCTGGCCAGGCTGACCGCCGGATCGGCGGCCGCCGGCTGACCGCGCTGGTCGTCGGCACCGCGCTCACCGCCGCGCTGGCCGGCGGCCTGGCGGGCGGCTACATCCAGTCGCGGGCTTCATCGGCCGGCACCAGCCCCGGGTTCAGCCTGGGCTCGGTGCCGCCCGCAGTGACCGACCGGCCGCCGAACTCCGTGGCCGGGATCGCGGCCCGGGTGCTGCCCTCGGTCGTCATGATCAAGGTGAACGGCGCCCAGGGGACCGGTTCGGGGTTCGTCATCAAGGGCGGCTACATCGTCACCGACAACCATGTGATCACCCTGGACGGCCAGGTCCGGCACGCCACCCTGGAGGTGGTGTTCGACGGCGGCCGGGCGGTGCCGGCCAAGGTCATCGGCGCGGACCCCTATTCCGACATCGCGGTCATCAAGCCGCAGGCGGGCGTCGGCCTGCCCGCCCTGACGCTGGGCAACTCCAGCAGCGTCCGGGTCGGAGACCCGGTCATCGCCTTCGGCTCGCCGCTGGGCCTGGCTGGCACCGTGACCAGCGGCATCGTCAGCGCGCTGAGCCGGCCGGTGCAGCCGAGCACCAGCGCCAACGTGACCGGCGCGCCGCAGGTGTTCTTCGAGGCGATCCAGACCGACGCGCCCATCAATCCCGGCAACTCAGGCGGCCCGCTGGTGAACGGCCAGGCCCAGGTCATCGGGATCAGCTCGGCGATCGACACGCTGGGCGGCAACCCGCTGACCGGCAGCCAGGGCGGCAGCATCGGGCTCGGCTTCGCCATCCCGATCAACCAGGCCCGGCTGGTCGCGACCCAGCTGATCAGGACCGGGCGGGCGGCGCACGCGGTGATCGGCGCACTGCTCGACCAGTCCTACACCGGCTCGGGGGCGCAGATCGCCGGGTCGCGCCAGGGCCGCCAGGCGGCCGTCAGCCCGGGTGGCCCGGCCAGCCGGGCCGGCCTGCGCCCCGGCGATGTCATCACCGGGTTCGGCGGCCAGCGGATCGGCAACGCCACGGCGCTGCTGGACGCCATCCGCTCGCTGGCCCCCGGCGCCCGGGTCAAGATCACCTTCAGCCGGAACGGGCAACAGCACACGGCCTCGCTCACCCTCGGATCGGCCGAGTCCTAACGGGAGCAGATGACCTCGTCGGCGCCGACCGGCAACGCAATGGTGTCGGTGGGCCACCGTGTTCGTGACGGAACTGGCCGGGGCGGCGCGACGACGAACTGAAGCGCGTGGGGCTGACGTCAAAGCTCATTCGCGAGCGATGGCGCGAGCGTCTACATTGAAGGAAGCAGACCGCCGTGTGTCCCCGACCGAGTGCTGGAGCGCGCTGTGCTCGACTTGTCACTCCCCAAGATCCTGGTCCTCGGTGTCCTCGCGCTGATCATCTTCGGCCCTGACCAGCTGCCGAAGATCGCCGCCCAGGCCGGACGGGCCTTGCGTGACCTGCGCATGCTGGCCGACAAGGCCCGCAACGACCTGCGCGACAACCTGGGCCCGGAGTTCAGGGACTTCGACGTGGCTGACCTGAACCCGCGCGCCTTCGTGCGCAAGCACCTGCTCGACGACACCGACGGCGACCAGGCCACCACGATCACCGCTAACGGTGCCGCCGCTAACGGTGCCGCCGCTAACGGGGAAGGCGGGTTCGTGGGCCCGGCCATGACGGCTCAGGCCACCACGATCCTGCAAGCAGGCGAGCGCCCGCCCTACGACGCGGAAGCCACCTAGACGCTCGGGGCGGGCTGAGCCTGTTCGACACCGATGCCGCGCCGCTGCTGGTCGCGCGCCAGGTCGATGCGCCCTCGGTCGCGATCGTGGCGCCCGCGTGACCAGGGGCTCAAGCCGGGGTCAGGCCGAGCGGCCGGCCGGCCAGGCTGCGGGACCGGCTGGCGATGGAGTTCGCGATCCTGATGAGCTCCTGAGCGGCCGGGGACTGCGGATGGGACAGGACCAGCGGCAGACCGCTATCGCCCGCCTCC
This sequence comes from uncultured Actinomycetota bacterium, assembly GCA_963788895.1. Lineage (GTDB taxonomy): Bacteria > Actinomycetota > Actinomycetes > Streptosporangiales > Streptosporangiaceae > DATBGO01. The sequence goes on from CAWBJA010000006.1 coordinate 15,081, forward strand.
CGCAGTCGCAGGTCAATCGGCACCTCGCCGAGCACCGGCACCTCAGTCCCGACGATCCTGCTCAGCGTGCTGGCCACCGCCTGGCCGCCGCCCGAGCCGAACACCTCGACCCGCTCGTCGCAGTGCGGGCAGGGCAGGTAGGCCATGTTCTCGATCACCCCGACGACGCGCTGGTGCAACTGGACGGCCAGCGACCCGGCCCGCTCGGCCACCTCGGCCGAGGCCAGTTGCGGGGTGGTCACCACGATCAGCTCTGAGCCCGGCACCAGGTGCGCGGCCGAGATGGCCACATCGCCGGTGCCCGGCGGCAGGTCCAGCAGCAGGATGTCCAGGTCACCCCAGTAAACGTCGGCCAGGAACTGCTGCAGCAGCCGGTGCAGGATCGGCCCGCGCAGCGGCAGTGGCTCGTTCCCCTTCTTGAGCATCCCGCTCGAGATGGCCCGGACCCCGTGCGCCGACGGCGGCATGATCATCTGCTCGACCTGGGTGGGCCGCCCGGTCACGCCCAGCATCCGCGGCACCGAGTGCCCGTAGATGTCGGCGTCGAGCAGCCCCACCTTCTGCCCGGCGGCGGCCAGGGCCGCGGCCAGGTTAACCGTCACCGACGACTTGCCCACCCCGCCCTTGCCGCTGGCCACCGCGTAGACCTTGGTCAGCGAGGCCGGGCTGGCGAAGGGGATCTCCCGTTCCTGCTTGCCGCCGCGCAGCTTGCTCTGCAGGCCGCGGCGCTGATCGTCGCTCATCACGTCGAGTTCGACCGTGACCCTGGACACCCCTTCCAGCACCCGGACCGCGTCGCTGACCTCGCGGGTGATGGTGTCACGCATCGGGCAGCCGGAGACCGTCAGCCAGACGTCGACCCGGACCGTGCCGTCGGGCGCGATGTCAATGTTCTTGACCATCCCCAGCTCAGTGATGGGGCGGCGGATATCCGGGTCGTTGACGCCAGACAGGGCCCGGGTCACCTGATCGACCGTGGGCGGCGAGGATAGCGTGGGCGGCGAGGTCATGGCCCCATGTTACGAACGCGGCGATCCTGCGTCGAACGCCAGCGCCCGCCCGGCTGACCCGGCGACCTGGCCGCAGACACGAGCCGCAGACAGGATGAGTGTGAACGATGACTGTGCTCACCGCACGACCAGGGCTTGCCGGATGACCGGGCCGAGCCGGTCCCGGCGCTCGGTGCTGGCGGTGCCGGGCAGCAGCCCGCGGTTCCTGGACAAGGCCCAGGGCCTGCCCGCTGACGAGGTCTTCCTCGACCTGGAAGACGCGGTCGCCCCGGACGCCAAGCCCGCCGCCCGGCGCAACGTCATCGCCGCGCTGGCCACCGGTGACTGGGGCGGCAAGGTCCGCGCGGTACGGGTCAACGGGGCCACCAGTCCCTGGGCCTACGGCGACGTGATCGAGGTGGTGGAGCAGGCCGCCCCGCACCTCGACGTCCTGGTGCTGCCGAAGGTGTCCAGCGTGGCGCACTTGAACTGGCTGGACTTGCTCCTGGGCCAGATCGAGCAGCGGCTGAGCCTGCCCGCCGGGCGGATCGGGATCGAGGCCCAGATCGAGGACGCCCGCGGCCTGGCCGAGGTGGACGCCATCGCGGCCGCGTCGGCCCGGCTGGAGGCGCTGGTCTTCGGCCCGGCTGACTTCATGGCCAGCCTCGGCATGCGGTCGTTGCAGATCGGCGTGCCGCCGGCCGGCGATGGCGGCGACGCGTTCGGCTACCCGAAGCTGCGCCTGCTGGTGGCCGCGCGGGCCAACGGGCTGCAGGCGGTCGATGGTCCGCACGCGGCAATCGGCGACCTTGATGGCCTGCGCCAGGGCGCGGCGCAGGCGGCGGCGCTCGGCTACGACGGGAAGTGGGTCCTGCATCCGGGCCAGATCGAGGTGGTCAACGCGGAGTTCTCGCCGGCCCAGGAGGACTACGACCGGGCTGAGTTGATCCTGGAGGCCTACGACTACTACACCACAATCGAAGGCCGCGGCGCGGCCATGCTGGACGGCGAGATGATCGACGAGGCGTCCCGCAAGCTGGCCCTGGTGGCCGCGGCCCGGGGCCGCGCGGCCTGGCGCGACCAGGACTGTCAGGTTCGAGCGACCGTCGAGATGAGCGGGCGCGAATAGGCGCTCCCGTCGCCGAGCCGCGAGGACCGGCCGCCGACCGCCCAGCAGGTGCTCCCGCAGGCCATATCGCCCAGATAGCCCTGCGCCCCGCCCAGGCTGACCGGGGCCTGGACCCACCGGCGGTCTTGCCAGCGGGCCGCGACCGGGCGCAGCGAACTGGACGCCCCGAGCAGCCAGCAGCCCTGGTCACCAGCGCAGGTCAGGCCAGCAGGGTAGGGCGGCGCGGGGCCGGCCCCGGCCGTCCACGAAGTGCCGTCCCACTCTTGCGTGACCAGTCCGCCGCGGCCGCGCTGCAGGGCCAGGCAACTGCTGGCGCCCGAGCAGGCCAGGAAGACCGGCAGCCGCCCGGCGGGCAGCCCCGCCGGCACCGTGGCGTGCTGCCACTGGCCATCGGCGTAGCGCACCGCCGCGGCGCTACCGTTCCGCAGTCCCAGAATCAGGCAATGACCGGAAATAGGACACGAAAAAAGCACCGGCGCCAGCCCGTCCGCGACCGTCGAGATAAGACTCCAGCTAGTGCCATCCCACCGTTCCAGTACATTGCTGATCATATTTTTCTTATTTTGTTTTCCGCCGGCCGCCCAGCACAGATCCGGCGCCGCGCAGGCCACCGACTGCAATTGCGCGCCGCGGAGCCTGGGTGAGCTGACCAGCTGCCAGCTACGGCCGGCCCAGTGCTCGATGATGGCCGAACCATGACTGCCGCTGCCGCCCACGGCCCAGCAGTCACGGGCCGCGGGGCAGGTGATGTCGGTCAGGGCCGGATCGGCCACGGATACCTTCGGAGCCGGGACGACCTGCCATTTACCTGCGACTTCCTGCTCCATGAGCTGGTGCCTGACCTCAGAGGCGACGTTACCGCCCCGGGTTGTCCCCGACTGTCCGACCGCCCAGCAGTGGCTGGTGCTCGGGCAGGCGATAGCGTTCAGGTAACTATCTGGGCCTTGATCACTGGCGGCGTGCGCGCCGAAGTGCCGGACGATCCAGCCGTCCGTCCCGGCCACGAGCGCGACCGCGATAACGACTGCGAGCCCAATCAGCCACCGTTTCCTGGCGGTCCGGCTGATCATCTGATACCCCCGTGGCCGGTAAAACTGGACGGCCTGAATCTCGGCCTGAATTCAGCCTGGAGTTAAGAGCATAAACGCTACTGGTCACCCTCGGTCAGGGCGGTCCCATTGGCGCAGAAATTCCAATAGGCCGACGGTCAGCGGCAGCCGGGCCAGCTCGGCGTCGTCCACCCAGCGGGCGTCGGCCGCGTCGTCGCCGGCCGCGAGCTGGCCGCCGATGATCGTCGCCCGGTAGTCGCGGACCACGACGGTGTCGCCGGGGCGGCCAGGGAATGTGGCACTGCCCAGCAGGGCGCCGCAGGTCACCCTCAGCCCGGTCTCTTCGGCGATCTCCCTGACCACGGCCTGCTGGTCGGTCTCGCCCGGCTCAATCCGGCCCCCGGGCAGCGACCACAGGCCCGCGCCTGGCTCGTGGCCGCGCTGGATGAGCAGCAGCCGTCCGTCTGGATCCTTGACCAGCGCCCCCACGCACTGGACTATCCGGCCGACCATCGCTCCAGTATCGGCGATCTCGCCCGGCCCGTCTCGCCCGGCCCGCAGTCGCCCGGCCCGTCTCGCCCGGACCGTCTCGCCCGGCCCGTCTCGCCCGGCCCGTCTCGCCCGGCCAGGCCCGTCTCGCCCGGCCCGTCTCACCCGGTCCCTCTCGCCCGGCCTCTCTCACCCGGTCTGTCTCATCCCGGTCCAACTCGCCCGGTCCGTCTCACCCGGCCCCATCTCACCCTGGCCCCGAAGTTTACGGGCGTGATCAGCGGAGCACGGTAGCTGACGTGAAGTCGTCAAGTGATTACCGCCAGTAGTCATGACGACCACGTTTATCGGTCAGGAGCTGCCCGAGTTGCTCCGGGACGGGACAGTGCCGGTCTGGATGCCGTGGCCACTGCCAGCCGGATGGCTCGTCACCGGGTTCGCCGGGGCGGTCGATGACCGTACCGGGAGCCGCGCCAGCGCCGTCGCCCTGTCCGGCCCGAACCCGTTCGGCGGGCCCGGCGAGATGCTGATCATCTCCGAGGAGCCCGGAGTGGGCCTGGGGGCCAGCTTCGCCGGGCTGTCCGGCCTGGATCCGGGCAGTGACGTCGCGGCCAGCCCGCCGCACGCGTTCGTCAGGCTTGGCAACCGGCAGTTCCCGCTCTGGCACGTGGACGCGCCGCACCGGGCCGCCTACGTCGGCGCGGTGATGGGCCACTGGATCTGGCTGGTCCTGTTCCCCGACACGGTCGGCTTGCTGATGGCCGAGCCGCTCGCGCTCAGGGACTTGCGTGACCCCGGGCAGGAGCTGAACTTGCCCTACGGCGAACGGTCCCCGCTGCTGCCGGGCTAGCTCTGGCCGACTAGGGTCAGCCGGTGTGCGCGCCGACCTGCACAGCCATAGCTCCGCTTCAGATGGCACCGAACCGCCCGCCGAGGTGATGCGCCGGGCCAGGGCGGCCGGGCTGGATGTGATCGCGCTCACCGACCATGACACCGTGGCCGGGCATCTCCAGGCCCGCGCCGCGCTGCCGTCCGGCCTGACCCTGGTGCCCGGCATCGAGATGTCCACCCAGCTCGATCACCACAGCGTGCACCTGCTCGGCTACCTGTTCGACCCGGCCGAGCCCGAGCTGGCGGCCGAATGCGCGGCGATCCGGGCCGGCCGGGTCGGCCGGGCCCAGGCCATGGTGGCCAGGCTGGCGGAACTGGGCGCGCCGGTCAGCTGGGAGCAGGTGACCGCCATCGCCGGCCGGGGCGTGGTGGGGCGTCCGCACATCGCCAGGGCGCTGGTGCAGGCCGGCGTGGTGGCCAGCGCCCAGGAGGCGTTCAGCGCGCAGTGGATCGGCTCGGGCGGCCGGGCCCAGGTGCACAGGTACGCGCCGGACCCGGTCCGGGCCATCGGGCTGATCCGCGGCGCGGGCGGGGTGGCGGTGCTCGCGCACCCGCGAGCCGATACCCGCGGCGGACGGGTCAGCGACGAGCAGATCGGGCGACTCGCCGAGGCCGGGCTGACCGGAATCGAAGTCGATCACCGGCTGCACAGCCCGGCCGAACGCGAGCGCCTGCGGACTCTGGCTGCCGACCTTGATCTCGTCGTCTCCGGCGGAAGTGATGATCACGGGGAGCTCACCGGCCACCGGCTGGGCTGCGATACGATTTCGCCCGAAAACTACCAACGGCTGGTCGCGCAGGCTTCAGGCGCCGCACCGGTGAGCGGGCCATGAACTCGTTTTTCGACGTGAAGTTCTTCTGGGAAGTCTTCGTCACGCTCCTGGTGATCACCGACCCGCCCGGCATCGTGCCGGTCTTCCTGGGCATGACCGCCAGCCGTACCCGCCGCGAGCGCAACCGGCTGGCCTGGCAGGCCGCGGTGGTCGCGCTCGGGGTGATCGTCGCCTTCGCCCTGTTCGGCCGGTCCATCCTGGCCTATCTGGGGGTGGAGATCCCCGCCCTGCAGGCGGCGGGCGGGTTGCTCCTGCTGCTGGTCGCGCTGCAGTTGCTGATGGGGCAGGCCGCGGATCCGGCCGAGCTGGAGCGGACCAAGGCCAATGTGGCGTTCGTGCCGCTCGGCACGCCGTTGCTGGCCGGGCCGGGGGCGATCGTGGCCACGATGCTGTTTGTCCAGCGAACCGACGGCAGCGGGGATATCGTCGCGTTCGCGGTCGCCATTGTCGCTGTCATAGCGTTGCTGTGGCTGGCGATGAGGTTCTCCGGCGCCATTCACCGGGTGCTGCGCGATAGCGGTGTGGAGTTGCTGACCCGGATCGCTGGCCTGCTGCTGTCGGCGATCGCCGTGCAGCTCATCATCGGGGCGGTCAGGACACTGGTGAAGCAGGGCTGAGCTGGGTTGGGCAGGCGGCACGCAGGGCAGGGGCCGACACTGAGCAGGGCTGAGGAAGGCAGGCTGGCATGGATGCGCGGATAGACCAGGTGACCGGGGCGACTGGGGCGGGGGCGGTCAACACCTGGATCGTCGGCGACGATGACGAGGTGATCGTCATCGACCCGGGCGAGGACGCGGCGGCGGTGCGCGCCAAGATCGGCGACCGGGCGGTGCTGGCGGTCATCTGCACCCATGGTCACTTGGCCCACACCGCCGCGGCGCTGGAGGTCGCGGCCGAAGATGAGGCCATCGTGGCCGTGCACGTAGCCGACAGGAACGCCTGGCGCGAGGTGCACCGCCGCACGATCCGGAGATCGAGATGGAGGACGGCGGCGTGTTCGAGGTCGCCGACGTCGCGCTGGAGGTGCTGCACGCGCCCGGCCACAGTCCCGGCTCGGTCTGCCTGTACTGCGAGGAACTGGGCGCGATCTTCACCGGGGACGTGCTGGGGCCGGCCGGCCCGGTCCCGCACGACGGCATGTTCCCTGACTTCAGCCGCCAGCTCAGCTCGATCGGCGCGGCCGTGCTGACGCTGCCCGGCCAGACCCGGGTGCTGCCCGGGCACGGCCGGGAACTCACCGTCACCGCCGCGGAGAAGCGATTCGACTCCTGGGTCGCCGCGGGCCCGGACGCGGTCGCTGGCCCCGCCGGTCGACGAAGCCCGACGGATCCGGAGCGGGCCGGACTGTCTGAGGGTCCAGGCAGGATAGGAATCGTGGAGCAGCTCGGTTTTGACGGCATGCCGCAGGCGCCTGTACGCGTGCACCCCGACGCGGCTCGCGACCTGGCTGGACTGCCCGCGCCGGTACCGGATGACCTATCTGGACCGGCCCTCGCCGTCCAAGGGGCCGCCCTGGGCGCACAACAGCCTGGGCGCCAGCGTCCACAACGCCCTGGCGGGCTGGTGGCGGCTGCCGCCGGGCCGAGCGCACCGTCGGCCGGCCGCCGGTGACCTGCTGGAGCGAGGCTGGATCGAGGAGGGTTTCGCCGACGGGCCCAGTCCCTGCGCCAGCGCGACCGGTCCCGGGCGCTGGTCGAGGGCTATGTCAGCGGGCTCGACCCGGCCCGCGAGCCGCTCGGGGTAGAGCGGACGGTGGCGACCAGGACGGAGCTGATCGCGGTCTCCGGCCGGATCGACCGGCTAGATGACCGGCGGTCCGCCGATGGCCGGGGCGAGCTGGTCGTGGTCGACTACAAGACCGGCAGGCACCCGCTGACCGTGGATGACGCCAGGACCTCGCTCCCGCTCGCCTTGTACGCGCTCGCCGCCGGGCGGGTCATGCGCCGGCCCTGCCATCGAGTGGAGCTGCATCACCTGCCGACCGGGCAGGTGCTCGGCTGGGAGCACTCCGAGCAGTCCCTGGCCCGGCAGCTGGGCCGGGCCGAGGCCATTGCCGAGGAGTGCGCCGCCGCCGACGAGCGGTTCCGGGCCGGGACGGCTGACGCCCAGGGCGACGGACCGGGTCCCCGGCCTGGATACCGGCCTGGATACCGGCCTGGATACCGGCCGGGGGGACCCGGTCTTCCCGCCGCGGCCCGGCTTCGGGTGCGGCTGGTGTGACTTCCGCTCGCATTGCCCGGAGGGCAGCGCCGCCAGCGCGAGCCGCCGTCCCTGGGATGGCCTGGCCGAGCTGGCGGCCAGCAGGGAGTCGGGAAGCCAGGAATCAGGAGCTGCCGACCCGGCCCGTCCGGACCCGGCCGGTTCGGTTTTGGCCCGTCCGGACCCGGCCGGTTCGGTTTTGGCTGGGTCGGACCCGGCCGGTTCGGTTTTGGCTGGGTCGGACCCGGCTGGTTCGGTTTTGGCTGGGTCGGACCCGGCGGGTTCGGTTTTGGCTGGGTCGGACCCGGCCGGTTCGGTTTCAGCCGGACCAGGCCAGCCGGAATAGACCGAGCGGGCTAGCGGCCGGGAGCCCGGCCAGGCGGCCGATCGGCTGCGGCACCGACAGCGCCCGCGGTGGCCTCAGACTCCCGGCGGCGCCGTCGGCTGACCTCCTCCGCGTTGTTCCAGAACGAGGTCAGCGTGCTGGCCGTGGTCTCCGGCGCCTCGATCGCGGGCGAATGCGCGGCGCCCGGGATGCAGACCCGCTGGGCCCGGATTTCCGGCCCATCAGATCCTGGGCCTGAGGCGGCCAGGCGTTGTCGTTCTCGCCGTAGACAACCAGGATGGGCAGCCCTTCGATGCGGGCCAGCTGGTCGGTCTGGTCCGGGCAGCTGAGCAGGTAATTTCCCATGACGACCAGGCCGGCCGGGCTGGTGCCGAAATGCCGTTCCCGCAAGAACGTGATGATGTGCTCGGCCACGCCCTCGGCCTGGGCCTGCGGGCCGAGATGCTCGTCCCACAGCCGCGCCGCCCAGGAACGCAGCCGGGCCGCCTCGATCTCGCTGCCTGCGCCCGCGCTGGTACTGGTCCCGTTATCGGCCTCGCTGAGCAGCCCGAGCATGTCCATCAGCGCCTCGCGCCGGGGGCCGGTGATGTGACCGGGACCCGAGCTGAGCAACGTCAGCGAAGCGATCCGGGCAATTTTCGCCAGAACGGCATGCCGGGCGACAAGTCCCCCCAGGGAATGCCCGAGCAGGTGCACCCCTTCGTCGTCCGGCGCGATCGCGTCGGCCACCGCGGCGATGTCGGTGGCCAGTTCATCCGGCGTGTACCCGGCCTGGCCCGCCGCTGCCGGGCTCTGGTACTGGCCGCGCATGTCAATGGCGGTGATGATCCGGCCCGCCGAGGCCAGCGGCCGCAGGACCGGAATGAAGTCTTCCTTGCTGCCGGTAAATCCGGGGACCAGAAATCGCCGGCTTGCGCTCACATACACCGTTTGCCGGGCGTGCCTGCAGCGCCGCGAAGGCACCTCGCGGCGTGTGTATGGTCACAGAACGGGCCAGGTCAGGCAGGTCCAGTGACCTCGGTGTACTCACGGACAGGCAGCTTACCCAGCCAGAGTTGGCCTAATTCTGGGGTTTTCACGCAGATTCTGGCACCGGGCCGGTCGCAGCGCCAGCCGCTTGGCTGGTGTCGTGACCTGGCTTGGCGCGGGACCGGCGGCGCCGGCGCCCGGCCGCCGGGCCGTTCAGCGAGGAGTTGTTCAGCGCTGAGCCGTCGAGCACCGGGTTATCCCGCACCGGGTTATCCCGCACTGTGCTGGCGGATGCCGAGTTATCCGCGGCCCGGCTATCCGTCGCTGAGCTGTCCCGGCCCTGGTTGCGAGCGGTCCGGGTGCGAGCGGTGCCGGTGTCAGCGGCGGCCTGGCCGTCCTGCTGGCCGTGCGGCTGCTCCCCACGGACCGGGGCACCCGCCCGGGTCCGGCGCCGGGGACGGCGGGTCTCGCCCGCGTCTCGGGACCGGCTGGTCTCACTGTGGTCGCCGCCTGAGCGGGCGCCAGCGCGGGGCCCGCGGTCCCGGCCGCGCTCGCGGGAACCGCGCTCCCTGGCGCCGCGCTCGCGCGAGGCGCCCCGGTCGCGCGAACCGCTGCGGCTGTTCGCGCCGCGGCTACCTGACGAGCGGTTCTTGCCGGTCTCGCCGATGTCCTCCAGCGCCTCGGCCTCCAGGCCGAGCCGGTCACGCCGGGCGCTGGGCAGGACGCCGGTGGCACCCGGGGGATGCCCAGCGCCTCGTACAGGTGCTCAGAAGTCGAGTACGTCTCCAGCGGCTCGGCGAAGTCCAGGCGGAGCGCCTCGTTGATCAGCTTCCAGCGGCGCAGGTCGGCCCAGTCCACGAACGTGACCGCGACGCCCTCGCGCCCGGCGCGGCCGGTCCGGCCGATCCGGTGCAGGTAGGCCTTCTCGTCCTCGGGGCACTCGTAGTTGACCACGTGCGTGACGTCGTCGACGTCCAGGCCGCGCGCGGCGACGTCGGTCGCGACCAGCACGTCGACCTTGCCCGACCGGAACGCCCGCATGGCCCGCTCGCGCTGGCCCTGCCCGAGGTCGCCGTGCACCGCCGCGGCGGCGAAGCCCTGGGTGGCCAGCGCCGCGGCCACCTGGTCCGCCGGCGCGCTTGGTCCGGCAGAACACGATCGTCAGCCCGCGGCCCTCGGCCTGCAGGACCCGGGACAGCACCTCGATCTTGTCCATCTGGTGCGCGCGGAAGACATGCTGCTGCGTTGCTCGGGACGTGCGCGGCTCGTCGTGCTGCTCGGCCCGGACGTGCACCGGGCGGCTCAGGTGCCGCCGGGCCAGCGTGACGATCTCGCCGGGCATCGTCGCGGAGAACAACATGGTCTGCCGGCTGCGCCGGAGTGAGCTGCGAGGATGCGCTCGACGTCCGGCAGGAAGCCCGAGGTCCAGCATCTTGTCGGCCTCGTCGAGCACGAGGGCGTGGACCTTGCCGAGCTTCAGGTGGCCCTGCCGGGCCAGGTCGAGCAGCCGGCCCGGAGTGCCGACGACGACGTCGACGCGTGAGCCAGCGCCTCGATCTGCGGCTCATAGGCGCGGCCGCCGTACAGCGTCACGACGCTGATGCTCCTCCGCGCGGCCGGCGATCCGCAGGTCGTCGGCGACCTGGATGGCCAGCTCCCGGGTCGGCACCACGATCAGGGCGCGGGGCGCGCAGGGCCTTCGCTCGGGGGCCGATTCGAGGCGCTGGAGCATCGGGATGCCGAAGGCGAGGGTCTTGCCGGTGCCCGGTCCGGGCCTGGCCGATGAGGTCGTGGCCGTCCAGCGCGACCGGGAGAGTCAGCGCCTGGATCGGGAACGCGTCGGTGATGCCCGTCGGCCTCGAGAGCGGCGCAGATGGGCTCGGCGATGCCGAAGTCACGGAAGGTCTTCGGCGCTCGCTGCCGAGGCGGTCCGACGTCGGCGGGTCCGAGCACTGAGCGTCGGTGTCGGGTCGATCGGGTCAGGTTTGGGTGTGCGGGGCATGGCGTGCTCGTCCTCCGGCACGCTCTGCATGCTCAGGTATCCGTTGTCAGGGCTTCCGCCTCCATCAGGGCCCGCGGGCTGCGTGACGCGAGTCGCGCCGCGGCCCCGTCGCCGGGCGGGCAATGCGACCTCTTCCGGGGGGCAGGCTGCGTGCCGTAGAGCGGCCCTGGCCACATCACTGCGGAGAGAGGTGCAACCGTGCGTTTCCGGCCATAACGGGCTCCTGACAGCGCCGAGTCGTCATTTCCGGCTTAGTTCTCGGGTATAACACGTTCGGGGTCTACCACATTCCGCAGGCGGAATCTGAGCCATGTCAAGCCCAGACCGATCGCCCGGCGAGGCCGGGCGGAGCACGTGCCGCGCAGCCGTGCTGTGACGCCTTGTTACGCTGCTGGGGTGACCCACGATGGGCGACGACAGCACGCGATGCCCGGCCGGTGCGGCCAGCGTGGCCGTGAATCCGGACGGGGTGCATCGACCTGCTCGGCCTGCTCGCCTACGCCTCGCTGATGGCGTTCTTCCGGCTGTCCGACGACGCGGCCCTGGCCATCGCCCTGTCGGACAAGGAAGCGCTGGCCGAGATGGCGGTCGCGGAGTTCGGGCACTTCCAGCTGCTGCGCGACCGGATCCAGGAGATGCGGCGCGACCCCAGGAGGCGATCTGCGCCGTTCGTCGCCGCGATCGACGCGTTCCACGCCAGGACCGCGCCGGCGGACTGGCTGGAGGGCCTGGTCAAGGCCTACGTCGGGGACGGCATCGCCGCCGACTTCTACCGGGCGGTCGCCGAGTTGCTTGACCAGGACACCGGGCGCTCGTGCTCGACGGTGCTCGCCGATACCGGGCACGCGGAGTTCGTCGTCGCCCGGGTGCGGGCGGCGATCGAGGCCGACCCGAAGGTCGCCGGCCGACTGGCCCTATGGGCGCGGCGGCTGGTCGGGCGAGGCGCTCGGCCAGGCTCAGCGGGTCGCGGCCGAGCGGGAGGCGCTGGCTCGGTTGCTCGTCGGCGGGACGGTGATCCAGCTGGGCGACATCGGCCGGATGTTCGCCAGGCTCACCGACGCACACGCCGCCCGGATGTCAGCGCTCGGCCTGGCCAGCTAGCAGCCGCGGCGTCGGACCGTATAGGGCCGAAGCCGACCCGGCGCGGCTCGTCGCCGCCGATCTCCAGGTAGGCGATCTTGTCGGCGGGGACGAGGACCCTGCCGCCCTTCTCGTCCGTCAGCACGAACACGCCGCTGTCGGTCACGCGGCCAGCTTAAGCGACCGCCTCGACCTCCTCCGACCGACGACTCCGTCTCGACGACGAGCTCGCGCGGCACCGACTGAATTCCGATCTTGACTTCCACGGCAGCTCCTCTCGGACTGAGGCTAACCCGAGGCCAGGTCCGCCGGGTCAACAAGGCTGTCGCGGTCATACGCCGCCAGCGAAACGCGGATCGCGGGGCAGCAGGCAGCGCCAGGCCCCTCGGTGGCCAGCCGGTCAGCTGGCCCGCGGATCGGTCAGCTGGTCCGCGGCCAGCCGCTGATGCCGCGCCAGGCCAGCCGGGCGATCAGCTGCTCGGCGGCGTCCTTGGGGATCTCCTGGCCGGTGCTCAGCCAGTACCGGGCGCTGACCTGCGCCATCCCGACCAGCGCCATGCCCAGCAGGTGCGCCTCGTCGTCGTTGACGCCCGGCATCCTCGCGGATGAACTGGCTGACCATGTCGGCGCAGTCGCTCATCGCCTTCTCCAGGCGATCGCGAACGGCAGGCTCGTTACTAAGGTCGGACTCGAAGACCAGCCGGAACGCCTCGGCCGCCGCTGGCCACGAAGTCGTAGAACGCCTTGAACGTGGCCGGGACGCGCTGCCTGTTGTCGGTCGTCGACGACAGCGCCTCGCTCACGGTCTGGACGAGCTCCTCGGCGCTCTCGTCGAGCAGGGCCAGATACAGCTCCAGCTTGCCGGGGAAGTGCTGGTAGAGCACCGGCTTGCTGACGCCCGGCCCGTTCCGCGATCTCGTCCATCGCGGCGGCGTGGTAGCCCTGAGCGACGAATACGTCCTGTGCGGCACCAAGCAGCTGCCTGCGCCTTAGCGGTCGCGGCAGCCGCGTGCTGGCGGACTTCGCCTGCGGCGATACGGTCACGAGACTCTCCGGGTGTGTGCTGTCCTGCGGCGATTACGCGTTGCTCCGTCAGCCATCTTACGACCGCCGCGGCCAGGACACCCGTTTCCAAGTCGCTGACACCGGCGCCGCCGGCGGGCGGACCAGCGCGCAAGGCACGCTGGGTTAGCGGTACTCGTCCTCGTCTGAGCCCACCTCGCGGCCCTGATCGGCCGCGTCGGCCGCGTCCGCCTCGAACGGTGCTTCGCGGTCCTGGTCGTTCCCGTTGATCCCAGGCACGACATCCTGATCCTGCTCCGTGAAATCAGGCTCGCGCCGCTCGAGGCCCATCTCACTCATACTGGGTGCTCCTTGCCGGCTCGGTTCATCGAACATATGGCCGAACAGAAGAATCCCGCACTACGCCGCTTGTGCCGCTGCTGCTTTTAGTGGTACCCGGTTGAGATCAGGACCTGAACTCAGGGGGTAAGGCAGACACCATGCGCAGCATGTGGAAGGGCTCGATCTCCTTCGGGCTGGTCATGATACCGGTGAAACTGTACGCCGCGACCGAGCAGAAGGACATAGCCTTCCGGCAGGTTCACCGCGACGACGGAGGGCGGATCAGGTTCCGCCGAATCTGCTCGATAGATGGCGAGGAAGTGCCCTACGAGCAGGTCGCGAAGGGGTACGAGCTGGCCAGCGGCGAGATGATCGTGCTCACCGACGACGACCTGGCTGACCTGCCCCTTCCCACCACGCGGAGCATCGAGGTGCTGAACTTCATGCCCGCCGAGCAGCTCGATCCGATCTTGCTGTCGCGCAGCTATTTCATCGAGCCTGAGACGGCCGGATCGCGGGCCTATGTGCTGCTGCGCGACTCGCTCGAACGCTCGGGCAAGGTGGCGCTGGCCATGGTGGCGCTGCGGCAGCGGGAATCGCTGGCCACGCTGCGCTCCCGGGATGGCGTCCTGGTCCTGGAAACCCTGCTGTGGCCGGACGAGGTGCGTGAGCCCGCCTTCGCGTTCCTCGACGAGGACATCGAGGTGCGGTCGCAGGAACTCACGATGGCGGCGTCCCTGATCGAATCGATGACCGTCGACTTCGATCCGGAGGAGTACCACGACCACTACCGCGAAGCGCTGCAGGAACTGGTGGACGCGAAGGCCGAAGGCCGCGAGGTCATCCAGCCCCAGGCGGGCGAGGCGGCCGAGGGCGAGCCGACCAGCCTGGCCGACGCGCTCCAGGCCAGCCTGAGCGCCGCCCGGCCCGGCCCGAAAGCGGCGAAGTCGGGCCCCGCGAAATCGGACTCCGCGAAATCTGGCCCGGCTAAGTCGGGCCCGGCTAAGTCGGGCGCCGCGAAGCCGAGCGGGGCCAGATCGGGCGGGACCAGGTCAACTGGGACCAGGTCAACCGGGACCAGGGCGAGCGGGACCAGGGCGAGCGGGACCGGCCGGGCCAAGGCGGCCAGCCAGGCTGAGGCGGGGGAGAAGAAGCCGGCCGCCAAGGCCGCCGAGACTAGCCAGTCGCGCTCGGCGAGTTCGTCCCGGTCCCGGCGCCGGGCCAGCTAAACCGCCCAGCTGCGGAAGTGTCGGATACTCGCGGGTAATATGGCTGGTGATGGCTGATCCGATCCCAGTCTGGCCGGGCAAGCTTGAGTCATTCGGCACCGGCGAAGTCTTCGTGCGCAGCGCACCAGTCCTCCCGCCGCCCGGTTCTGGCCCGGCGCAGGCCGGCGAGCGGCCGCCGGCCCTGCTGGTGCACGGACTGGGCGGCTCGGCGACCAACTGGACCGACCTGATGGACCTGCTGCGGCAGCCACCCGCCGCTGGCCAGCCCGGATCGGCGCTGGCCTGTGACGCGCTGGACCTGCCTGGCTTTGGGTTCTCCCCGCCGCGCGCCGATGGGGATTACTCCATCGACGGGCACGCGGCTAGCGTTATCGGGCTGATTGAAAAACGGGCCAGCTGGCCCGTTCATCTGGTCGGCAATTCACTGGGCGGCGCGGTTTGCACCCGGGTCGCGGCTGGCCGGCCCGACCTGGTGCGGACCCTGACCCTCATTTCTCCCGCGCTGCCCGACTTGCGGCCGCGACTGCTCCCGCTGCGGGTGACCGTGCTCACCTCGCCGGCCCTGGGACCGTGGCTGGTGGGCCGGGCGCAGCGCATGTCGGCTGCGGCCCGGACCGAGATGATGCTCAAGGACATCTATTACGACCCGCGGTCGCGGCACCCGAAGCGGCGGATCGAGGACGTCGCCGAGCTCAGCCGCAGAGACGGGGTCGGATACGCCAGCGAGATCCTGGTCGCGACCGCCCGCGGGCTGGTCGTTGAATACCTGCGGCAAGGCCCGCGGTCGCTGTGGCGCGACGCCGCCCGGATCACCGCGCCGACCCTCATCATCCACGGCAGTCACGACCGGCTGGTCAACCCGCTGCTGGCGGCGCGCGCGGCCCGGGTCTTCAGCCGGTCCCGGGTGGTCGTGCTGCCGCGGACCGGGCACGTCGCCATGATGGAACGTCCCGGCTGGGTGGCCAGAGAGATGCGCACGCTGCTGGCCGCCGCGCCGCCCGGCCCGTGAGCCAGCCGTGCTGATCGCGGCCGGCCAGATCATCCCGGCCACCCCGGGATCACCGATCATCAGGCCCGGATTCGTCCGGGTGGCCGGCGGCGTGATCACCGAAGTCGGGGCGGGCCCGCCGCCGGACCGGCCCGATGTCGAGCTCAGCTCGGGGATGCTGCTGCCCGGCCTGGTCGATCTGCAGGTCAACGGTTACTTCGGGGTGGACCTCGCCCGCGCGGACGCAGCCGGGTGGGCGAAGGTCGCAGCCCGGCTGCCGGAGACCGGGACGACCGCGTTCCTGCCCACGTTCATTACCGCGCCGCTGGCGGATCTAGCCGCGTCGCTGCGACGGTGTTTTTGTGGGGGGCACAGCCCGCCCCCCACACCCCCGCAACGCACCCCCTCGGCCCAGCAAGCTGGGCGTCGGGGGTGCGTTCGGGTGCTCGGGTGCTCGGGATTCACCTGGAGGGGCCGTTCATCGCGCCCAGCAGGCGCGGCGCGCACAACGCGGCCTGGATCACCGCGGCCACCCCGGAGGCGGTCGATGAGTTGCTGGCCGCGGGCGGCGGGCTGATCCGGCTGGTGACCCTGGCCCCCGAGCGGGCCGGCGCGCTGGCCGCCATCGACCAGCTGACCCGGGCCGGTGTCGTGGTCAGCGTCGGGCACAGCGACGCCACCGCCGACCAGGTCGCCGCGGCGGCCGATCATGGCGCCCGGCTGGTCACCCACCTGTTCAACGCGCAGCGCCCGCTGCACCACAGGGAACCAGGCGTGGTCGGCCAGGCGCTCGCTGACCAGCGGCTGAGC
This sequence comes from uncultured Actinomycetota bacterium, assembly GCA_963788895.1. Taxonomy (GTDB): domain Bacteria; phylum Actinomycetota; class Actinomycetes; order Streptosporangiales; family Streptosporangiaceae; genus DATBGO01. Next base: position 31,428 of record CAWBJA010000006.1, read on the forward strand.
AGCGGCCTGATCGCGGATCTGCGGCACGTTGACGGGCGGGTGGCGGCGGTCGCGTGCGCGGCGGCACCCGGCCGGATCTTCATCGTGACCGACGCCGCGGCCTGTGCGGGCATGCCGCCCGGCCAGTATCTGCTCGGCGGCGAGCCGATCGAAGTGCCGCCGGGAGACGGGATGCCGCCGGTGCGCGCTGATGGCACCCTGGCGGGTTCGGGGCTGCGTCTGGATGCGGGGGTGGCCAACCTGGTCCAGGCCGGGGTCGGGCTCGCGGCCGCCGTCGCGGCGGCCAGCCGGATCCCTGCTGACCTGATCGGCCGGCCCGAGCTGGGCCGGATTGCCCCGGGAGCGGCGGCGGACCTGCTATGGCTAGGAGACGACATGCGGGCCAAGGCGACCTGGATCGGCGGCGAGCTGATGTACTCCCGCCCGGGCCGCTAGGCGGACGGGACCGGGATCTGGCAGTGAGCGGCATGGCAATGACCCACATGCGCCGGGAGATAGGCGAGCAGCCCGCCGCGCTGGAGGCGACGATCGCCGCGCTGCTGCCGCGCAGCGCCGAGGTGGCCAGGCTCGCGGGCCAGACCCGCCAGGTGCTGTTCATCGCCCGCGGCACCTCGGACAACGCGGCGGTCTACGGCAGCTACCTGATCCAGGCCTACGGACACCGACTGACCACGCTGGCGCATCCGTCGATCGCGACTACCTATCGCAGCAGGCTGGACCTGGACGGGGTGCTGGCCGTCGCGCTGTCCCAGTCAGGCCAGACCGAAGAGATCGTGGCCACCCTCGACTGGGCCCGCGAGTGCGGAGCCCGGACCGCGGCCATCACCAACGGCGCGAACTCGGCGCTGGTCCAGGCGGCCGACGTCGCGTTCGTGACCCAGGCCGGCCCGGAGCGGGCCGTGCCGGCCACCAAGACCTTCACCACCCAGCTCGCCGCGCTCGCGGTGCTGGCCATCGGGCTGGGCGCGGACCTTGACCCCGGCGAGCTGCGCGCGGCCCCGGCGGCGGTCGCGGCCCTGCTCGACCAGCCGATGGACGTCAGCGAGATGGTCGAGGAACTGGCCGGCCTGCCGGGCGTCGTCGTTTCGGGCCGCGGGCTGGCCTACTCGGCCGCGCTGGAGCTGGCGCTGAAGCTCAAAGAAGCCTGCTACCTGCACGCGATGGGGCTGTCCTACGCGGACTTGCTGCACGGGCCGATCGCGGTGGTGGACGCAGAGACCCCGGCGATCATCGTGGCCGCTGACGCCGGTCCCACCCTGCCCGGGACCGTTGACCTGGCCCGGCGGGTGCGCGGAGCGGGCGCGGCGGCCTACGGCATCGGCGGCGGCGATCAGCTGGCCCAGGCGTGCGCCAGGGCGCTGCCCGGCCCGCGGCTGCCCGAATGGCTGGCGCCGCTCGGGCTCATCGTGCCGGGACAGCTGCTCACCGAGGCGCTGGCCCGTCGCCTCGGGATTGACCCGGACAATCCGCGCGGCCTCAGCAAGATCACCCAGACCGCCTGACGCTCAGGACCTGACGCTCAGGACCTGACGCTCAGGACCTGACGCTCAGCAACAGCGCGAGCGCTCGGGACTGGCGGAAGACTCAGGACTGGCGGAAGACCTTGTGCTGGGCGGCCTGAGCCCGGGGGCGGAGCACCATCAGGTCCACGTTCACGTGGGCGGGCCTGGTCACCGCCCAGGTCACGGCGTCGCCGATGTCCTGCGCGGTCAGCGGCTCGGCCACCCCGGCATAGATGGCGGCGGCCCGCCCGGCATCGCCGCGAAACCGGTTGAGCGCGAACTCCTCGGTCTTGACCATGCCCGGCGCGATCTCGATGACCCGCACCGGCTGGTCGTAAAGCTCCAGGCGGAGGGTCGCGGCCAGGGCATGCTCGGCGTGCTTGGCCGCCGCGTAACCGCCGCCGCCCTCATAGGCCACGAACCCGGCGGTCGATGACATCACCACGATCGTGCCCGCGCCGCTGGCGATCAGCTTGGGCAGCAGTTCCTGGGTGACGTGCAGCGTGCCCAGCACGTTGGCCTGGAACATGGTCAGCCAGTCCGCCGCGGCGCTGTCGGCCACCGTCTCCATGCCGATGGCGCCGCCGGCGTTGCTGACCAGCACATCGCAGCGATCTAGCCCGGCGGCGAACGCGGCGACACTGGCCCGGTCGGTGACGTCGAGCTGGTACGGGGTGGCCTCGCCGCCGCTCTCGCGGATCTTCGCCGCTACCGCGTCGAGGTGATCGGCGCGCCGGGCGGCCAGCACGACGTGGTAGCCCGCCTCGGCCAGCTTGGCCGCGGTCGCTGCTCCGATTCCGATGCTTGCCCCGGTGACGACGGCTGTGCGCTGCATGGGGGAGATTCTGCCAGTGACCGCCCGGACACCAGTGGCCTGCCCGGCCCGCGGGCTAGCTCCCGCAGATCCTCATATGTCCGGCACATCATCCTTGTCCGGGCTTAGCACCGGCGATATCGTGACGTTATGGCGTGGTTGACTACAGTGCCGCGGACGCAGGCGGCGGGGGCGCTGGCTGAGGCGTACGCGGCGATGGACGACCGGCCGATGCCGCCGGTCTACCGCCCGCCGCACGACGACGCGGCCGGGATCATCCGCGCGCACAGCCTTGACCCGGAGCTGCTCCGGCGGACGTTCAGCGTGTCCGGTGCGCTGGCGACCACCCGGCTGCCCTGGGCCGACCGGGAACTACTGGCGAGCGTCACGTCGCGCACGAACCAGTGCTTCTATTGAACGTCCGCTCACGCAGAGTTTCTGCGTGTCGCTAGCGGCGAAGCCGCTACCCCGCTGGCCGTCCTCCGCGGAGACGACGAGTCCCTGCCGCCGCGCGCCCGCGCCCTGGCCCGGCTCGCGCAGACGCTGACCGCGCAGCCATGGGCGCTTACCAGGGAGGCGGTGGACGGAGCTCGGCCAGCACGGCCTCGACGAGGAGCAGGTCGAGGCGGCAGTCGGCGTGATCTCGATGTTCAACTACTTCACCAGGGTGGCTGACGCGACGGGCATTGAGTTTGACTACGCGACGCCGCTGCCGGCCTTCGAGCCGGACCTGGGCCAGGTGTCGGCGCCCCGGCCGGCGCCGATCGGCTGCGGTCGCGCCCGGATGGCGCGGCGCCGGCGCCAGCCCCGAGCACCAGCAACTGCGGACGGCGTGGGAGTCGTGGCGGGCCTATGTGATGGAGGCCGACGAGCCGCTCAGCCGGCGCGCAGCGGCGGCTGCTGGCCGCCGTGGCCGCCGAAGAGGCCGCGGACTGGGCAGGCGCCGAGATCCTCAGCGGGCTCAGCCCGCTGCGGACGGACGACCAGCTGGGCGAGTTCGCCCGCAAGCTCAGCCGCGAGCCCTGGCGGATGGAGGCGGACGACCTCGAGCGGCTGCGGGCGGCCGGCTACTCCGAACCGGCCGTGCTGCACGTGATCTCGGTAGTCGCGCACCAGAACGCGGATTCGAGGCTGGTGGCCGGGCTGCGCGCGGCCGGCCGCGGTTGACTGGCGCTCCCTTACGATCGGTACGTGCCGCCAAGCAACGGATCACCTAGTTCCGCCCCCGCCGATGGTCTAGCCGCCCAGGTTCTGCCCAGCCACGGTCCAGCCGCCGACGCGCCAGCCAGCCAGGAGCCGGCCCCGGGGAGCGGGCGCCCGCTGCGCGGCGTGATCACCGACTGGGGCGGCGTCATGACCAACCCGATCGGCGAGACCATGAACGCCTGGCTGGAGGCGGACGGCATCGACCGGGCCAGCTACGTGGCGGTGATGCGGCCCTGGCTGCGGCAGGCGTACGCGACCGACGGCCAGACCAGCCCGGTGCACGCGCTGGAACGCGGCGAATGCGCGCTCGAGGAGTTCGAGCAGCTGCTGGCGGGCCTGCTGGTCCGGTTCGACGGCCAGCCGGTGGTGGCCGAGGGCCTGCTGACCCGGATGTTCGCGGCCACGATCTTGGACCAGGCCATGGTGGACCTGATGCGGGCGCTGCGCCGGGCCGGGGTGCGCACCGCGCTGCTGTCAAACTCCTGGGGCGGCACGGGCTACCCGCGCGAGCTGTTCCCCGAGATGTTCGACGCCGTGGTCATCTCGGCCGAGGTCGGCATGCGCAAGCCCGAGCAGCGCATCTTCCGGCACACCGCCGAGTTGCTCGGCCTGGCGCCCGGGGAATGCGTGTTCATCGACGACATCGAGGCCAACGTGCTGGCCGCGCAGGCACTGGGCCTGACCGCCGTGCAGCACCAGGAATCCTGGCTGACCGTCGAGCGGCTCACTGACCTGCTGGGCGTCCAGCTGAGCTGAATTACTCCTGACCGGCCGGCCCGCGCTGGCCTAATCTTTCGCTGTGGCCGATTATCCGCGGCCCTCGAGCGAGGGGCGTTCCGCCAACATGCGGGCCAACCGGCGGACCAACACCAAGCCAGAACTGGCCCTGCGCCGGGCGCTGCACAGCCGCGGCTACCGGTACCGTACCGACCACCGGCTCGACCTGGCGGGCGGCACCCGAGTCCGCCCGGACATCGCGTTCACGGCCAGGAAAGTCGCGGTCTTCGTCGATGGCTGCTTCTGGCACAGCTGCCCGCAGCACGGTTCGCGGCCGGCCGTCAATGTCTGGTACTGGGACCCCAAGCTGCGCCGCAACGCCGAGCGCGATCAGGCCGCGAACGCCGCGCTGGCCGCCGCGGGCTGGGCGGTGGTCCGTATCTGGGAGCATGAGCCGGTCGAAGCCGCCGTGGCCAGCGTGATCGCGGCGCTGAGCAGCGCACCAGGCCGGCCCGGCAGGCGCAGTAAAAAACCGGCATTGAACGCGAGCGCGGCCGTCATCCCGCCCGGCCCGGCCGATCAGTGCGCCGCGGCGGAAACCGGCAGCGACTTATTGGCCGGCCTGCACCATTTATCCGGCCCGGAGCAGCCAGGACTGGCACACTCATGACCATCTCGCCGCTGGGAGCCCGATGCGCGTCTACCTGCCCTGCACGCTGCCGATACTGGCCGCGCTGCTGCGTGACGGGCAGCTGGGGCCCGCCCCGGTGCGCGGCTACGCGGTCACGCCCGAGCTGCGCGAGTGGTACTCCAGCGGGGATCTGGAGGAACTCGAGTACGCTGCGCTGGCGCAGGCGGCCAAGGCCTCGCTGCGGCTGCTGCTGGCTGATCCGCAGGCCTCGCGGCGCCGGGTCGTGCTCGCCGCCGAGCTGCCGGACGAGACCGTGGCCGATATCGCCGGGTTCGATGAGCCCGCACTGGTCGAGGTGGCCGCGCCGGTCGCGGCCCAGCGGGTGGTGTCCGGGCACGTCGACGAGCCGTACGCCGCGGCCGACATCCAGGCCGCGATCGCGGCGTTGTCGGCCGCCGATTCCGGTGACGACGACGCGAGGTTCGCGGTGGACAGCGCGGAAGGGCACGAACTGCTGTGGTACGCCACGCAGGAACTTCAGCACATAGCGGAATGAACCGGCCGATTGAACCGGCCGCGGGCCGGTCATGCGACGATGGACAGACCGCCGTGGAGGCCGGGTAGCGCAGGGAGATCTTCGATGGATGCCGTGACCAACGTTCCTGTTCCAGTGAACGAGCCGATCAAGGGCTACCCGCCGGGCAGCCCGGAGCGGGCCGCGCTGGAAAGCAGGATCAAGGAACTGGCCGGGGAGCGCGCCGAGCTGACCATGACCATCGGCGGCCAGCAGCGGATGGGCAGCGGCGAGCGGGCCGGCGTCGTGCAGCCGCACAATCACCGGCATGTGCTCGGCGAGTACCAGAACGCGACCGACGGTGACGTCGCGGCCGCCATCGGCGCGGCCCGGCAGGCCGCCCCCGGCTGGCGCGAGCTGTCCTACGACGACCGGGCCGCCATCTTCTTGCGCGCCGCCGACCTGCTGGCCGGGCCGTGGCGGTCCACGCTGAACGCCGCGACCATGCTCGGCCAGTCCAAGTCGGTCCAGCAGGCGGAGATCGACTCGGCCGCCGAGCTGATCGACTTCTGGCGGTTCAACGTCCACTACGGGCGGCGGCTGCTGGCCGAGCAGCCGATCTCAGGGCCCGGTTCGTGGAACCGGCTTGAGTACCGGCCGCTGGAAGGCTTCGTGCTGGCCATCACCCCGTTCAACTTCACCGCGATCGCCGGCAACCTGCCGACCGCGCCGGCCCTGCTGGGCAACGTCGTGGTCTGGAAGCCATCGCACACCCAGCAGCTGGCCGCGCACTACACGATGCGGATCCTGGAGGCGGCCGGGCTGCCGCCCGGCGTCATCAACATGGTGACCGGCAGCGGGCAGCCGGTCTCCCGGGTGGCGCTGCCGCACCCCGAGCTGGCGGGCATTCACTTCACCGGCTCGACCGGCACGTTCCAGCACATGTGGCGGACGATCGGGGAGAACATCGCCGGGTACCGCGGCTACCCGCGCCTGGTCGGCGAGACCGGCGGCAAGGACTTCGTCATCGCGCACCCCTCGGCCGACCCCGCGGTGCTGAGCACCGTGCTGATCCGGGGCGCGTTCGAGTATCAAGGCCAGAAGTGCTCGGCCGCCTCGCGGGCCTACATCCCGCGGTCGGTGTGGGACCGGATGGGCGACGACTTCGTGTCCGCGGTCAGGTCGCTGACCATGGGCGATGTCACGACCGATCTGTCCACCTTCATGGGCGCGGTGATCGACGACAAGGCGTTCGCCACGCACGCCGACGCGCTGGCCCGGGCCAGGACCAGGCCCGCGATCACGGTGCTGGCCGGCGGCGAGGTCGACGACAGCGACGGTTACTTCGTCCAGCCGACCGTGCTGGCCTGCACCGACCTGGGCGACGAGGTGTTCAGCACCGAGTACTTCGGGCCGATCCTGGCCGTGCACGTGTTCGACGACGGCGACTACGACCGGGTGGTGGCCCAGGCCGCCGACGCCTCGCCGTACGCGCTGACCGGCTCGGTCGTGGCCACCGACCGGGCCGCCATCGCCGCCGCCGCGCAGTCACTGCGCTACTCGGCGGGCAACCTCTACATCAACGACAAGCCCACTGGCGCGGTCGTCGGCCAGCAGCCGTTCGGCGGCGCGCGGGCCAGCGGGACCAACGACAAGGCGGGCTCGATCTTCAACCTGATCCGCTGGGTCAATGCCCGGACGATCAAGGAGCTGTTCGTACCGCCGGTTGACTACCGATACCCGCACATGGGCTAGCCAGCGGGCGCATACGCGCCCGGGCTGGCCGTGGCGGAGTGGGAGGCTTGAGATTCAGCGCCTGGTCTTGTGGAACATCGACCTGACCCTGCTCGACGTGGTCCGGGTGTCCAGGGACGCGCACGCCGAGGCGTTCCGCCGGGTGACCGGCCGCCCGCTTGTCGCGCTGCCGCAGCTAGCGGACCGGACCGACTCGGAGATCTTCTTCGACGCGCTCGCGCTGAACCGGTCCGCCTCAGGCCCGTTCGAGGCCGGCGGCCAGGAACTGCTGGCCGCCTACATCCGGGCGCTGGCCGACAGCTTCGCTGAGCGGCGCAAATCGCTCGCGGTGCAGGGCCGGCTGCTGCCGGGAGCCAGGGAGGCGGTCGTCGCGGCGGCCGGGCTGCCCGGGGTGGTGCAGTCGGTGCTCACCGGGTCGATCCGGCCCAACGCGGTGGCCAAGCTGCAAGCCTTCGGGCTGACCGAGTTCTTCGACCTGGAGATCGGCGGCTACGGGTCGGAGGTGTACATGAAGGGCGCCCAGCTGCTGGATTGCCGCAGCCGGGCGGCGGTCAAGTACCGGCGCCGGGCCGGGCCTGGCTCAGCGGAGGATTTCGGCCCGGGGACCACCGCGTACCTGGCCGACTCCAACCGGGACGTCGAGGCGGCCAGCACCGGAGGCGCCCGCTGCATCGCCGTGGCCAGCGGCCGGTCGACGGCCAGCGAGCTGCGGGCGGCCGGGGCCGACCTGGTGATCGACGACCTGACCGACACCGCCGCGGTGGTCCGGGCCATCGACCAGCTGACCTCGCCGGTCTCGGCCGGCTGAGGTGGGTCCGGGCTCATGTCGTGCGCGCGGGCTGAAGTACGCGCGGGTTGATGTGCGGGCCGGCTGATGCACGCACGGGCTGAGCCGCGGCCGTGACCGGCCTGGGCCTGACGGTCTACGGGGTCGCGGCGCTGACGTTCATGATGGCCATGTACGGGCTGGAGCAGCGGGGCCGCAGGTTCATCCTGGCCTTCGCGCTGGGCTGCCTGCTGGCCAGCAGTTACGGGTTCTTGTCCGGTGCATGGCCGTTCGGGGTGGTCGAGGCGATCTGGTCGGTCGTGGCCCTGCGCCGTTACCTGACCCGGCCGCCCGGCAGCCAGGCCGGCCGCCCGGCCGGCGACTGATGGCCAGCTTCTGATTACGGCCTGCTGGCCTGGCCGTCCGAGCCGCTGCCGGGTGATGTCAGGTTCACGCACCCCGGGGTTTGCCTTGATCTACCGGACAGCCCATGCTGAAACCTATGCCAACCGACAATGGCCAGCCAGCCGACCACGGCCGGCCGGCGGCGGGTGCGACAGCTGATTCCGCGACTGCCGCCGCGGCGGGCGGCGATGCCACCACAGTCGCTGCGGTACTGGCCGCGGCTGGGCGGGACTACGGCACAACGCTCTGGGCGCCCAGCCCGCATGTGATCGCGAACGCCAAGATCACCGAGTACGCGAACTGGCTGGCCACCGAATACGGGCTCGGCCTGCTCGGTTACGACGATCTCTGGCAATGGTCTGTCGAAGATCCGGGCCGGTTCTGGGGCACTATATGGGACTATTTCGGGGTGACCGGGACTCGGGGCGGTGGCCTGGAGGTCAGCGGCGGGCCAATGCCCGATGTCCAGTGGTTCACTGGCACGACGCTTAATTACGCCAGGAACGCACTGCGGGCCGCGGCGACCGATCCGGGCCGGACGGCCGTGATCTACCGGTCCGAAGGCGGGCGGAGCGGAGCGCTCAGCTACGCCCACCTGAACCGGGAGGTCGCCCGGGTCCGGGCCGCGCTCAGGGACCTGGGGGTGATCAAGGGCGACCGGGTGGCCGGTTACCTGCCGAACACGCCGGAGGCACTGATCGCGCTGCTGGCCGCCGCGAGCCTGGGTGCGATCTGGTCGTCCTGCTCGCCGGACTTCGGCGTCCGCAGCGTGATCGACAGGTTCGCCCAGATCGAGCCGAAGGTCCTGATCGCGGTGGACGGCTACGTCTACGGCGGCAAGTCTTTCGACCGGCGGGCCGAGGTGGCGGGCATCGCGGCCGCGCTGCCGAGCCTGGAATCGGTGATCATGATCGACTACCTGGTCCTGGCGGGCGGCGAGCTGCCGGGCGGGCCGGGGCTGGACGGGCTCACGGTCCCGGTGCGGTCCTGGGCCGAGCTGCGCGGCCGTGACTTCGCCTTGGCGCCGGGGGAGAGCCCGGACGAGTTCGTCGACGTCCCGTTCGACCATCCGCTCTGGATCTTGTACTCCTCCGGGACCACCGGGCTGCCCAAGCCGATCATGCACGGGCACGGCGGGATCGTGCTTGAGCACCTGAAGGCCCTGGTCTTGCATCAGGACCTGGGTCCTGGTGACGTGTTCTTCTGGTACACGACGACCGGCTGGATGATGTGGAACTACCTGGTCGGCGGGCTGCTGGCCGGGGTGACCGTGGTGGCCTACGACGGCAGCGCGACCCATCCGGGCACCGACGCGCTGTGGCAGCTGATGGCGCAGACCGGTGTCACCTACGCGGGCACCGGGGCGCCGTACCTGCTGGCCTGCATGAAAGCCGGGCTCAAGCCGGCCGCCGGGCTGGACCTGTCCCGGCTGCGGGCGATCGGCTCGACCGGCTCGCCGCTGCCGCCGGAGGGATTCCGCTGGGTCTACCAGGAGGTGGCCGGCCCGGACCGGGACCTGATCCTCGGCTCGTTCTCCGGCGGCACCGACCTGTGCACCGGGTTCGTCGGTCCCTGCCCGCTGCTGCCGGTGCGGGCCGGCATCATCGCGGGCCGGTGCCTGGGCGCCCTGGTGGAGGCCTTCGATCCGGCCAGGCCGCTGGTGGGCGCCGTGGGCGAATTGGTGATCACCAAGCCGATGCCGTCGATGCCGGTCGGGTTCTGGAACGATCCCGGCGGGCAGCGGTATGCGGCCAGCTACTTCGCCGACTACCCCGGGGTGTGGCGGCACGGTGACTGGATCATGATGCTGCCCGACGGCGGGTCGATCATCTACGGCCGATCGGACGCCACCTTGAACCGGGGTGGCGTGCGGATGGGCACCAGCGAGTTCTACCGGGTCGTCGAGGGCCTGCCCGAAGTGACCGACAGCCTGGTCATCGACACCGGGCGGCTCGGCCAGGAAGGCCGGCTGATCCTGTACGTGGTGCTGGCCGACTGCCACGAGCTGGATCAGGAGCTGACGGCGAAGATCCGCGGCGAGCTGCGCGCCCAGTTGTCGCCCCGGCACGTGCCCGACGAGATCCACCCGGTGCCTGGGATCCCGCGGACGCTGTCAGGGAAGAGGCTTGAGGTGCCGGTCAGGAAGATCCTGCTGGGCACCCCGGTGGCGGACGCGGCCGATCCGGACGCGCTGGCCAACCCCGAGGTGCTGGCCTGCTTCGCGCCGGATAGCCAGTCGGCACCGGGTGACCAGCCATGAGCCAGGACCGTGCTGACGGCCAGGGCGGCAGCCCGAACCGGGTCCAGGCCGGCCGCAGTTTCGGCGAGGAAGGCGGGCTGCTCACCTACGGCAGCTACCTGCGGCTGCCGGAGCTGCTCAGCCAGCAGCGGCCACAGGCCGTCCCGCCGGTCCATGACGAGCTGCTGTTCATAACCGTGCATCAGTCCTACGAGCTGTGGTTCAAGCAGCTCCTGCACGAGCTGAGCGCGGCCCGGGACCACCTGGCCGCCGAACAGACCTGGCGGGCCCGGCAGCTGCTGCGCCGGGCGCACGTGATCGAGCGGCTCCTGGTCAGCCAGATCGACGTGCTGGAGACGATGACGCCGCAGGACTTCCTGGAGTTCCGGTCCCTGCTCGCGCCGGCCAGCGGGTTCCAGTCCGTGCAGTTCCGCGAGCTGGAGTTCCTGTCCGGCGCGAAGGATCCGGCCTTCGTCAAGAGGTTCCGGGCGCTGACCGAGGACGAGCGGGAGCGGCTGAGCCGCCGCCTGGCCGAGCCCTCGCTCTGGGACGCGTTCATCGGCCTGCTCGCGGCGCGCGGCCTGCCCGTCGAAACGGCCGAGCAGATCATGTCCTCGCTTGTCCAGGTAGCCAGGAACCGGCCCAGCCACGATGATCTGTGGCAGCTCACCGAGGATCTGCTGACTCATGATGAGATGGCCGGGCTCTGGCGGGCCAGGCACGTTCAGATGGTGGAACGACAGATCGGCACGAAATCAGGCACGGGCGGCTCGACCGGCGCACCCTACCTGCACCGTAGGGTGCCGTTGCGCTATTACCCGATGCTGTGGGAATTGCGGGATTGGCTGTAGCGGCCGAATCCGGCCATCGGCGTCCGGAGCGGGACAAAGGGAGTGGAGCCAATGTCGGACAACGTGAGCGAGGACAAGCGGGCTCTGCTGGCCGCGGCGGCGCAGGGCGCCCAGGGTAGTGCCGCGGGCGGCATCGCCGGGGTCGGCGACCTGGCCAGCTACCTGCGGGCCTACTTCCGGCACGTGGCCGTGGATGACCTGGCCCCGGCCGGCCCGGACCAGATCGCCGCGGTCGCCGTCGAGCAGGCCAGGTTCGCCGCGCACCGGCCGCAGGGCCGGGCCCTGGTCCGGGTCAGTCATGGCGCGGCGATCGACCCGGCCCGGGACGTGATCTCCATCGTCACCGACGACATGCCGTTCCTGGTCGACTCGATGACGATGGAACTGGGCCGGCATGACCTGATCCCGCGGCTGATCATCCACCCGCAGCTGCGGGTCAGGCGGGACGTCACCGGGGCGCTGCACGAGGTGACCGGCTGCGTGGACGGCGGGCGGGGCGAGCATGAGGAGATCGCCGAGTCGTGGACCCACATCGAGATCAGCCGCCTGGGCGACGACGAGGCGGCTCAGCTGGAAGCCGACCTGCGGCGGGTGCTGGGCGACGTGCGGGTGGCCGTGGAGGACTACCCGCGGATGCAGGCCAGGGCCATGCTGCTGGCCGACGAGCTGGGCGGCGCCGCGGTGCGCCGGCCCGGCGACGCGGCCAGCCCCGAATCAGACGCCGAGGTCGAGGCGCTGCTGCGCTGGCTCGGCGCTGATCACTTCACCTTCCTCGGCTACCGGGAGTACGACCTGGTGGACGGGCCGGACGGGATGGTCTTGCGCGCCATCCCCGGTACCGGCCTGGGCATCTTGCGCCACGACAAGCGGGCCACGAGCAGCTTCGCCGCGCTGCCGCCTGAGGTGCGGGCCCGGGCCCGCGAGCCCAAGCGGCTGATCCTCACCAAGGCCAACTCGCGTTCCACGGTGCACCGGCCGGCCTACCTCGATTACGTCGCGGTGAAGCGGATCGACGAGGCCGGCCAGGTGACCGGTGAGTGCCGGTTCCTCGGCCTGTACTCGCACACCGCCTACACCGAGAGCATTACCCGGATCCCGGTACTGCGGCGCAGGCTGGCCGAGGTGCTGGAGTCCTCTGGCCTGACCGCCGACAGCCACGACGGCAAGGACCTGGCCCAGGTGCTGGAGAGCTATCCGCGCGAGGAGCTGTTCCAGACCTCCGCGGCCGACCTGGTCCCGATCGCGGCCGGGGTGCTGCGGCTGCGCGAGCGCAGGCAGACCCGGTTGTTCCTGCGCAAGGACATCTACGGCCGGTACATGTCGTGCCTGGTCTACCTGCCCAGGGACCGGTACACCACGAAGGTCAGGCTGCGGGCGCAGCAGATCTTGCGCCAGGCGCTGGACGGCGCGAGTACCGACTACAGCGTGATGATCGGTGAGTCGCCGGTGGCCAGGCTGCACATCGTGGTGCGGGCCGCGCCGGGCCGGCTGCTGCCCGACGTCGACCCGGCCGGGCTGGAACGCGAGGTGGCCGAGGCGGCCAGGTCCTGGGACGACGATTTCACCGAGGACGCGATCCGGATCGTGGGCGAGCAGCGGGCCCGGATGCTGGCCGCGATGGTCGGCGACTCGATCCCGGAAACCTACAAGACCGACGTGCCGGCCAGCGCGGCGGTCAGCGACCTGAAGATCGTGCTGCGGCTGCAGGAATCGGGCGGTGACACCGCGTTCGAGCTGTGGGAGTCCGAGAGCTTCGTCGGCGGGACGCCGCTGCTCGACCCGGCCACCGACGCGAACGGCGCGGGAAGTGCGGGCGGCGCGGGCGGCGCGGGCGGGGCGGGCGGGGCCAGCAGCGCGGGCGGGGCGGGCCCGGCCAGCAGCGCGGGCGGCGCGGGCGGCCCGGCCGATCTGGCTCAGGCGGCGCAGGACCGGGACCACCAGGGTCTGGCGGCTGACGATCTACCGGCTCGGCTCGCCCATCACGCTGACCGACGTCCTGCCCCGGCTCCAGCACATGGGCCTGGACGTGGTCGACGAGCATCCGTACGCGTTCGAGGCCGAGCCGCCGTTCTGGATCTACGACTTCGGGCTGCGCAGCAAGGCCGCTGACGCCAGCCCGGCCAGCCCGGGCCGGGCGGCCAGGGCCCGGGTCTCGCTGGAATCGATCCGGGCGCTGTTCGAGGACGCGCTCGGCGCGCTTTGGCGCGGCGACATGGAGGACGACGGGTTCAACGCCCTGGTCCTGGACGCCCACCTGACCTGGCGGCAGGCCATGGTGCTGCGCGCGTACGCCAAGTACCTGCGGCAGACCGGCAGCACGTTCAGCCAGGACTACATCGAGCAGGTGCTGGCCTCCAACATCACCATCACCCGGCTGCTGGTGCGGCTGTTCGAGTCCCGGTTCGATCCCGACCACACCGAAGGCGAGGCCGAGCGTAGCGAGGGGATAGCCGAGGAGATCCGCGGCGAGCTCGACGACGTGGCCAGCCTGGACCAGGACCGGATCCTGCGCGCGTACTGGGGCCTGATCCAGGCCACGCTGCGGACCAACCACTTCGACGAGCGGCAGCACCCCTACCCGCCGTACTTCGTGGTGAAGCTGGACGCGGCGCAGGTTCCCGACCTGCCCGCGCCGCGGCCCAGGTTCGAGCTGTTCGTCTACTCGCCCCGGTTCGAGGGCGTGCACCTGCGGTTCGCCGACGTGGCCCGGGGCGGGCTGCGCTGGTCGGAGCGGCGCGAGGACTTCCGCACCGAGGTGCTCGGGCTGGCCAAGGCCCAGGAAGTGAAGAACTCGGTCATCGTGCCGTCCGGCGCCAAGGGCGGCTTCGTCTGCAAGCAGCTCCCCGATCCGGCTGACCGGGAGCCCTACCAGGCCGAGGTGCTGGCCTGCTACCGGATGTTCATCAGCGCGATGCTCGACGTGACCGACAACCTGGAAGCCGGCCAGGTCGTGGCCCCGCCCCGGGTGGTCAGGCACGACGGCGACGACCCCTACCTGGTGGTCGCGGCGGACAAGGGCACCGCGACCTTCTCCGACACCGCCAACGAGATCGCCCAGCAGCGCGGCTTCTGGCTCGGCGACGCGTTCGCCTCCGGCGGCTCGGAAGGCTACGACCACAAGAAGATGGGCATCACCGCCCGCGGGGCCTGGGAATCGGTCAAGTTCCACTTCCAGACCCTGGCCCTCGACGTGGACGCCACCGAGTTCACCGTGGCCGGGGTCGGCGACATGTCCGGCGACGTGTTCGGTAACGGCATGCTGCTGTCGCGCAAGATCAAGCTGGTCGGGGCGTTCGATCACCGGCACGTGTTCCTCGACCCCAATCCGGATCCGGCGGCCAGCTTCGATGAGCGGGCCCGGCTGTTCGCCTTGCCCCGCTCGTCCTGGGCCGACTACGACCGGGCGCTGATCTCGGCTGGCGGCGGCGTCTGGCCGCGCAGCGCCAAGTCGGTGCCGGTGGCGCCGGAAGTCCGGGCCGTGCTCGGGCTGCGGGACAACATCACCGCGCTGCCGCCCGACCATCTGATCTCGGCCATCCTGGCCGCGCCGGTGGACTTGCTCTGGAACGGCGGCATCGGGACCTACGTCAAGGCGAGCACGCAGACCCACGCGGACGCGGGTGACCGGTCCAACGACGCGGTCCGGGTGGACGCCTCGCAGCTGCGCGCCCAGGTGGTCGGCGAAGGCGGGAACCTGGGGCTGACCCAGGAAGCCCGGATCGAGTACGCCCTGGCCGGCGGCCTGGTCAACACCGATTTCATCGACAACTCGGCCGGCGTCGACACCTCTGACCACGAGGTCAACATCAAGATCCTGCTCGACGGCGCGGTCCGGGACGGCGAGCTGACCAGCGCCGACCGCAATGAGCTGCTGCACCAGATGACCGGCGAGGTCGGCCAGCTGGTCCTGCAGCACAACTACCTGCAGAACCGGGTCCTGGCCGCATCCCGGGCCCAGGCCGGCTCGATGCTGCACGTGCATTCCCGCTACATCCGCAAGCTGGAGCGCGACCGGCGGATCCACCGCCGCCTCGACGTGCTGCCCGGGGACAAGGAGATCGTCGAGCGGCGCTCAGCCGGGACCGGGCTGACCGCGCCGGAGTTCTCCGTGCTGCTGGCCCAGACCAAGATCGCCTCAGCCCAGGAGATCCTGGACTCCCGGCTGCCCGATGACCCGTACCTGCGCGGGGTGCTGACCGCCTACTTCCCCGCGCCGCTGCGGGAGCGCTACGCCGGCCGGATGGGCTCGCACCGGCTGCGCCGGGAGATCATCACCACCGCGGTGGTCAACGACATGGTCGACCGCTCGGGGATCACGTTCGTGTTCCGGCTGAACGAGGAGACCGGCGCGTCGGTGCCCGACATCACCGCGGCCTGGCTGGTGGCGCGCGACGTGTTCGACATGAGCGGGTTCTGGGCGCAGGTCGAGGCGCTGGACGGGCAGGTGGACACCTCGACCCAGATCCTGCTGACGCTGGAGGGCCGTAAGCTCACCGAGCGCGCGGCCCGATGGCTGCTGCACAGCCGCCGTGCCGCGTTCGACATCAGGCAGACGACCGACTTCCTGGCCGGCGGGGTGCTGATCGTCGGGGTCGGCCTGCCCAAGCTGCTGGCCGGGCGCGACCTGGTCGGGTTTGAGGAACGCCGGGACCTTTACACCTCCCGCGGCGTGCCCGGCGAGCTGGCCGAGCGGACCGCGGCCATGGTCCCGGCCTACTCCGCGTTCGACATCGTCGACACCGCGGCCAGCATCGGCCGCTCGGTGGAAGAGACCGCCGAGGTCTACTTCGACCTGGCCGACCGGCTGGAGATCACCAGGCTGCGGGACCGGATCACCGCGCTGCCCCGCGATGACCGGTGGAACACGATGGCCCGGGCCGCGCTGCGCGATGACCTGTACAACGCCCATGCCGCGCTGGCCAAGGACGTGCTCATGGTCACCGGTCCGGGCAGCCCTGAGGAGCGGCTGGCCGCGTGGGCTCAGCGCAACGACCCGGCGGTCCGCCGGGCCACCCAGACGCTGACCGAGATCTGGGAGAGCGACGCTTTCACCGTGGCCACGCTGTCGGTCGCGGTCCGGGCGGTACGGACCCTGGTTACCGCGAGCACCCTGCCCGGATAACGGACGCGCCGAAGCCGGTCGTTTCCGCCGCGTGATGATCGGCCCGGCGGAAACGGCCGGCTGTCAGCCTCGCGTAGGCTTTCCCGCATGGCTACCGATCCTGCCGGCGAGATCGCTGAGTTGTCGTCCAAGCTCGCCAGCATCGAAGCCGTCCTCAACCCGGACGCGATGCGCAAAGAGGCCGACGGCTTGCGCGAGCGGGCCGCCGATCCTGGCCTGTGGAACGACCAGGAGCAGGCGCAGGTGGTCACCCGCAGGCTGTCCTACCTCGACGGCGAGATCTCCCGGCTGGAAGGGCTGCACCAGCGCCTGGACGACACCAAGGTGATGTTCGAGCTGGCCGAGAGCGAGAACGACGAGCCGACCAGGGACGAGGCGACCAGGGACCTGGCCGGGCTGCGCAAGGAAATCGACCAGCTGGAGATCCGGACCCTGCTGTCGGGCGAGTACGACGCCCGGGAGGCCCTGATCTCGATCAACGCCCAGGCCGGCGGGGCGGACGCGGCCGACTGGGCGGAGGGCCTGCAGCGCATTTACCTGCGCTGGGCCGAGCGGCACGGCTACCCGACCGAGGTCTACGACACCTCCTACGCCGAGGAAGCCGGGATCAAGTCGACCACCTTCGCGATCAAGACCCCGTACGCCTACGGGACGCTGCGCGGTGAGCACGGAACCCACCGGATGGTCCGCATCTCCAAGTACGACAACCAGGGGCGCAGGCAGACTTCGTTCGCCGGGGTGGACGTGATCCCGGTCGTGCAGCAGGCCGACCACATCGAGGTTCCCGAGGACGAGACTGCGGATCGACGTGTTCCGGTCCAGCGGCCCCGGCGGCCAGGGCGTCAACACCACCGACTCGGCGGTCCGGATCACCCACCTGCCCACCGGCATCGTGGTCTCCTGCCAGAACGAGCGCAGCCAGATCCAGAACCGGGCCACCGCGATGGCCGTCCTGCAGGCCAAGCTGCTGGAGCGCAAGCGGGCCGAGCAGCAGGCCAAGATGGCTGAGCTGCGCGGTGATCACGCGGGCAGCTGGGGTACCCAGATCCGCAACTACGTCCTGCACCCGTACCAGAACATCAAGGACCTGCGGACCGGCTACGAGACCGGGAACACGGCCGCGGTGCTGGACGGCGAGATCGACGACTTCATCGAGGCCGAGATCCGCTGGCTCAGGACCCAGGGCCTGTAAACCCGCCCGGCTGGGATCGTCCGGTATCTGCGCGCACTCGGCCGCGCTAGCCCAGATCGGTTTTGCCCAAGCTCCAGCGGGTTTGCCGGGGTTTGCCCGGTGACTAGTGGGCCAGGTGTTGCAGGGCAAGTGCCATCAGCAGCAGCGCGATCAGGAGCACGGCCGCCGGCACGGCCAGGCCCGGGCCGTGGTGGTGGTGCATCCTGCTGCGGGCCGCTTGGCAGACGGGACACCGGCCTTCGGCGACTGGTCCCGCGCACTGGGCACAGATCAGGTGCTCGCAGCTCATTGGGTCCCTCCGGGCCGGTGCCACCCGGTCACTTCGGCGATGTTGGACGTTCCTAGCCAGTTTCCCCCCTAGACTGGCCCGAGGCCAAACTGGGGCGCGTTTAGCGTCGTGGCAGGCAGTCCGCATCTCCCCCGAACACTTGTGATGGGCCAGTTGATTCACTTCGACAACGTCACCAAGATGTACCAGAACCAGAGTCGTCCTGCCCTGGAGAGCGTCAACCTCGACGTTGAAAAAGGGGAGTTCGTCTTCTTGGTCGGGCCGTCGGGATCGGGCAAGTCAACGTTCCTGCGGCTCGTGCTGAAGGAGGAACGGCCTTCGGAAGGCAGGATTCACGTCGCGGGCAAGGACCTGGCCCGCCTCACCAACTGGAAGGTGCCGCACCTGCGCCGCAGGATCGGCTGCGTTTTCCAGGACTTCCGGCTTTTGCCGCAGAAAAACGTCTACCAGAACATCGCTTTCGCCCTGGAGGTCATCGGGAAGCCCCGGCGGTTCATTCGCAAAGTGGTTCCCGAGGTCAT
This sequence comes from uncultured Actinomycetota bacterium, assembly GCA_963788895.1. Classification (GTDB taxonomy): domain Bacteria; phylum Actinomycetota; class Actinomycetes; order Streptosporangiales; family Streptosporangiaceae; genus DATBGO01. Next base: position 49,952 of record CAWBJA010000006.1, read on the forward strand.
CGACCTGGTCGGGCTGGAAGGCAAGCGCGACCGGATGCCTGATGAGCTGTCCGGTGGCGAGCAGCAGCGGGTCGCCATGGCCCGCGCGTTCGTGAACCGGCCGATGATCCTGCTCGCGGACGAGCCGACAGGAAACATCGACCCGGCGACCTCGATCGGCATCATGAAGGTGCTCGACCGCATCAACCGGACCGGGACCACCGTGGTCATGGCTACGCACGATGCGGCGATCGTGGACTCCATGCGTAAGCGCGTCATCGAGCTGGAGTACGGCAAGGTGGTGCGGGACCAGTCGCGCGGAGTCTACGGCCAGGCCTACTGACCGGCTTCGGGCCGTACTACCGAGGGATCAGCTATATGCGTGTGCAGTTTGTCTTCCATGAGGTCTGGATCGGCCTGCGCCGGAATCTGACCATGACCATCGCCCTGGTGGTGGTCGTGGCGATCAGCCTTTCCCTGCTCGGCACCGGCCTGCTGTTCGTGAAGCAGGTCGAGATCACCAGGAGCTACTGGCAGGGCCGGGTTCAGCTGTCGGTCTACCTCTGCACCAAGATCAGTTCCAGTCCGCAGTGCCTCAAGAACGGGCCCGCCACGCCGGCGAAATGGAGCAGGTCAAGCAGGACCTGACCCGGATGCCGCAGGTGTCACAGATCAGCTATGTCTCGCTGACCGAGGCCTATTCGCAGTTCAAGTCCGAGTTCCCGACCATGGCCGGCTACGTCACCTCGGGCGAGATCCCCGACTCGTTCCAGGTCAAGCTCAAGAACACCCAGACCGACACCGAGGTGGTCGCCGAGACCGTCAACGGCGCGCCGGGGGTGGACGAGATCATCGACAACTCCGCGATCCTGGACAAGTTCTACAAGCTGCTCGACGGGGCCAGGAACGCGGTGGTCGTCATCGCGATCATCTTGATCATCGCGGCGATCTTGCTGGTCGCCAACACCATCAGGCTGTCGGCGTTCAACCGCCGCCGGGAGACCAGCATCATGCGGCTGGTCGGAGCGTCCAACTTCTACGTCCAGCTGCCGTTCCTGGTCGAGGGCGTGATCGCGGGCGTGATCGGCTGGCTGGTCGCGACCGGGCTGCTGATCGCCGTGAAGACGCTGTGGCTGGATACGCTGCAGCAGTATTTCCAGTTCAACGTGCAACTGCGCAGCACCGACCTGGTCGAGGTCATCGTCTTGTCGTTGATCCTCGGCGTGCTGCTGACCGGCGCCACGTCGTTCCTCACTCTGCGGCGCTACCTACGGGTCTGACGCCAGGGTAGGACTGTGGCTGCGGAGCAAGGCAAGAAGATCATCGCCAGGAACCGGCGCGCACGGCACGACTACCACATCGAGGATGTGGTCGAGGCCGGGCTGGTGCTCACTGGCACCGAGGTGAAATCACTGCGGGCGGGTCGCGCTTCGCTGACCGACGGGTTCGGCCAGGTCAGCGAGCAGGAGGTATGGCTGCATAACGTGCACATCCCGGAGTACACGCAGGGCACCTGGACCAACCATGAGCCACGCCGGACCCGTAAGCTGCTGCTGCACCGCAAGGAGATCGACCGGCTGACCGCCGCGACCGCGGAGCGCGGCTTGACTCTGGTCCCGCTTTCGCTGTACTTCAAAGACGGGAAAGCTAAGGTCGAGCTGGCCGTGGCTCGTGGCAAGCGAACCTACGACAAGCGTCATGAGCTGGCGCGCAGGGACGCTGCCAGAGAGGTTGACCGTGCCCTGCGGCGGCGAAGGTAGCGGAGTGCCGGACCATGGTCCGCACGCGTAGCCGCGGCGCGCACGCTTCGAGCCAGCGTGCTCCGATGCGGGTGACCCGGACCAGGGGGGTCCGGGCGGGGGACAGACGGGGCAGGGAATCAGGGGTGAAGCGCGCGCTCCCGCGCTCGGCGCGGGTCCGGCTGGCAGCCGCCGGGGGAGTGGTCGTGCTGCTCGCGGTCGGGCTGGCGCTGGGCGGCGGATCGCCGGACGTGTCCCCCGAGCCGACCGTTCAGACGTTCCTGCTCAACTGGGAGAACGCCCACTACAAGGCGGCCGCCGGGCAGACCACCGGAAACCAGGACACGGTGGCCGCCGCGCTGGCCGGCATATACCAGCAGCTCGGCGCCGATGACCTGTCGCTGGGCCTGGGCCCGATCAGCCAGCGAGGCGACACCGCGACGGCCGGGTTCAACGCGACCTTCGACCTGGGCCCCAATGGCGCCGCCTGGACCTACCGGGGCCAGTTCGCGCTGCGCAGAGCAGGGCGGCGGCTGGAAGGTGGTCTGGCGCCCGTCGGTGATCGTGCCCGGGCTGCGGCCCGGGCTCAGGCTGGCCGTGCTGAGCACCGTGCCGCCCCGGGCCGCGCTGCTCGACGTCGGCGGGCCACCCGCTGACGCTGCCCTCCACCACCTACCTCGTCGGGGTCTATCCGGGGCGGCTGAAAGACTCAGGCGGCGACCGCTGACGGGCTGGCCGGGGTGACCGGCGTCGACCCGGGCCAGGTGCTGGGCCAGATCCAGGTGGCGCCGGCCAGTTCCTTCCTGCCGCTGGCGCACCTGTCTCCGGGCAGCTACGCCGGGATGCGCCGGAAGCTGGACCGGGTGCCTGGCCTGATCGTCAGGAGGACCAGGCAGCGGCTGTTCGACAGCCTCGGCCAGCTCGGTGACCGGCTCGATCGCCACCGAGACCTCCGGCGCGGTCCGGGCGGCGGGCATGCCGTACCGGCCCGGCACCACGGTCGGGCTGTCCGGCTTGCAGCTGGCCTTCCAGCGCACCCTGGTGGGCACCGCGACCACCGAGGTGGTCACCGAGAACGCAGGCCGGCAAGCTGGTGTCGGTCCTGCACACCTGGCCGGGCAAGGCGGGCACGCCGGTGCGGACCACGATCAACGCCACCGTGCAGCAGGCCGCCAACCAGGCCGCCGACTCCTCGGCGAGCTCCGCGGCGATCGTGGCGGTCCGCCCCGCCAGCGGGCAGATCCTCGCGGTGGCCAACCACATCGGGCACCACCAGCCGATACTTGAGCCATTTGGCGGGCACTATCAGCCCGGTCAGGCGTTCACGATCGTGTCCGCCGCCGCCTTGCTGGCCAGCGGCGGTCCAGCTCACCACCCCGACCCCGTGCCCGGCGTCCAATCCGGTCGGCGGGCAGCCCTTCACCAACCAGCCCGCCGAGCCCGACCTGGGCACCCAGCCGCCGTTCCTGACCACCTTCGCGCACGCTTGCCGGACCGCGCTGGCCGGGCTCTCGCTCAAGCTGACCGCCAAGCAGCTGACCACCACCGCGAGCCAGTTCGGCTTGGGGGCGTCCTGGCAGCTGCCCTTGACCGGGGCCTTCGCGGGCGCGATGAAGCCGCCGTCCGGGATCGCCGAGCTGGCCGCCGACACGGTCGGCAACGGGACCGTGCAGGCCAGCCCGCTGCAGATGGCGCTGACGGCCGCGCTGGTCGCCGACGGCACCTGGCATGCCCCGGTGCTGGTGACCAGCGGGCCCGATCCCGTGCTGGTGCAGAAGGTGGCGTTCGGTAGTCAGGTTGTTTCCGGGCTGCGGACCCTGATGCGGGCCACGGTGGTCAGCGGCGCGGGCCGGGCCGCCGGGGTGGCGGGCCAGTCCGTCTACGGGCAGGTGGGCGCCGCGCCGCTCGGCTCAGCCGCGCCGGGCAAGTGGGCCAGCTGGTTCGTGGGCTACCGGGACGGGGTGGCGTTCGCGGTCCTGGAGGTCACCACGCGCGCCATCGACCGCGGCGGCCAGCCTGGCCGGCCAGTTCCTGCACGGCTTCGCCAGCCGGGTCCTGACCGAATCCTGACCAGAAGCCGGCTCGGGCTTTGATTACGCAGAGCAACCTTCCTACTTCGCTGCGCGTCTTACCTAATGACTGGGGTGCCGCTTGGGGGGTTGCGGCCCAGTCAACATGATGGGAACCGGGCCTCATCTCGGGGGAGGCCCGGACCTTTCAGACCGGCTCCGACCCTGCCGGTCCACCCCCGTGGGCGCATCTTCGGCCACCGCCAGCGCCCACGGGGGCTCTCTGGCTGTCCTGGCTTCTGGCTGTCCTGGCTTCTGGCTGTCCTGAGTATCTGGCTGTCCTGAGTATCTGGCTGTCCTGGGTATACTGAAAGGACAACTGAAGAGGGGGTGACTGGCTTCGACTTCGGTAGTTGAGCCAGGGGAAGCGGGCCGAGGGTCGCGGTGATGACCTCGTTAATCCTGTGACCGCAAACATTAAGTGCCAATACACAGCGCACTCACCTCGCCCTCGCGGCCTGACCGCGAGTTAGGGGTTGTCAGCCCGGGAGTTCCTCCGGCCCGGTGTCTGGCATCAGCTAGGAGGATCCACCGTCTAGCCCGGCCGCGGGATTAGACGGGACAACTAACAGCGGCTGAGCCTGTACGGCGGCTGGCCTGCACGACCGCCGGGGCTGAGAAAATCTGCGCAGGCTGCGCCCGGAGAAGCCCTGGTGATGTATTGAAGGACGCGGGTTCGATTCCCGCCACCTCCACGTGTCGGTCGACGCTGCTGGCTGGCCTTTGGCCAGCCAGCAGCGTGGACCGTGATGCTTGCCCGGGGGCCGAGCCCCCGGAGCCCCCCGTGACTTTGGTTGGTTCACGTCCACGGGAGTGGTGTATGAGGTGCCTGGTCAGTTCTGACCGTTTCGTCCGCGCTGGGCGTGTCGGCGTGACGTGAGGCGGCCACCTCGTGATCCTTCGAATTGGTATCTGAGAGACGAAGGAGAACGAAGTGGCCGCAGGTGACATTGTGCCGGTTCCGGGCACGCAGTTCGAGGAGACCCTCGCGTCGGCGAGCCCTGATCTTCTGCGGGAGATGATCAAGGGCTTTGCGCAGCGGATGATGGACGCCGAGGTGGAGCAGGTGTGCGGGGCCGGGTACGGGGAGGTGACCCCGGAGCGGGTGAACTCGCGGAACGGGTACCGGCGGCGGGACTGGGACACTCGCGCGGGGACGATCGAGCTGGCGGTGCCGAAGCTGCGGCAGGGCACGTATTACCCGGAGTGGCTGCTGGAGCGGCGCCGCCGCGCGGAGCGGGCGCTGGCCACCGTCGTGGCGACGTCGTACCTGCTGGGCGTCTCGACGCGGCGGGTAGAGAAGCTCGCGGAGTCCCTCGGGGTGACGAAGCTGTCGAAGTCGCAGGTCAGCGTGATGGCCGCGGAGCTGGATGAGATGGTTACCCAGTTCCGGTCCCGGCCGCTGGACGCCGGCCCGTACACCTTCCTGTGGATCGACGCCCTGACTCAGAAGGTCCGCGAGGGCGGCCGGACGGTGAACGTGCACGCCCTGATCGCGACCGGCGTCAACGCGGACGGCAAGCGGGAGATCCTCGGCCTGGACGTCGCGACCTGCGAGGACGGCGCGGGGTGGCTGGCGTTCCTGCGCGGCCTGGCCGCCCGCGGCCTGTCCGGCGTGCAGCTGGTCACCTCCGACTGCCACCACGGGCTGCGCGACGCGATCGCCGCGGTCCTGCCCGGCGCGTCCTGGCAGAGGTGTCGTGCCCATTACTCCCGGAACTTGGCCACCCGGGTGCCCAAGTCCGCGCAGCCGTGGGTGTCTACGCTGGTCAGGACCATCTTCGAGCAGCCCGATGCCGCCTCGGTGCGCGCGCAGCACGCCCAGGTCGTGACCGCGCTGGAGGCAAAGTTCCCGGCCGCCGCCGCGCACCTGGACGACGCCCGCGAGGACATCCTGGCGTTCACCGCGTTCCCCCGCGAGATATGGCGCCAGGTGTGGTCCAACAATCCCCAGGAGCGCCTTAATAAGGAAATACGCAGGCGGACCGACGTCGTCGGCATCTTTCCCGGCCGTGACGCCATCATCCGCCTTGTCGGCGCGGTCCTTGCCGAGCAGAACGACGAATGGACCGAGGCGCGCCGCTACATGGGCCCCGAAATCCTCGCCGCCTGCCGCAAGCTGGAAAAGGAGAATGAAACTATGGAGACTGGCGTGACAATTGAGGCCATTGGTGCTTAAATAGAAACCGATCGCGAGGTGGCTTTCTCATACACCACCCGCCTGGACGTGACCTTTGGTTGCCGTATAGGGCGTTTGCTGGGGCCCCTGGACCCTGGGGCTCCGTAGGTCTGGTTGCTGTTTGGGGCGTTTGCTGGGGCACCTGACGCCTGGGCGGTCCGCAAGGTCGTCGTGATCACGGTCATCGGCGGGTTCCTGCCGGGTGCTGGGCTGGCCGGGTGCTGGGGTTACGGTAGTCGCACTCCACTCGCTGTCCAGTCCGGCAAGGAGGCGAGGCGATGTCCGCGCCCGAGTCAGGCCATCCGCAGGAACTGCTGGCCAGCATGCCCTTCGCGACCGGCCTGGGGATCAGCCTGCGGACCGCCACCCCGGAACTCGTCACGGGCGAGCTGACCTGGGCCCCCGAGCTGTGCACCGCCGGTGCCGTGCTGCACGGCGGGGTCATCATGTCCCTGGCCGATACCGTCGGGGCGGTCTGCGCCTACCTCAACCTGCCCGAAGGGGCGGGCACCGCGACCATCGAGTCAAAGACCAACCTGTTCCGCGCCGTCCGGAGCGGAATCCTGACCGCGAGCGCCCGGCCGCTGCACGTCGGCCGCTCGTTCATCGTGGTGCAGACCGAGTTGGCCACCGACGCAGGCCGGCCCGTCGGCCAGACCACGCAGACCCAGGCGGTACTGCTGCCCCGCCTGCTCGCGGAGTGACCGTCGGACGCTGACCGCGGGACGCTGACCGCGGGACGCTGACCGCGGGACGCTGACCGCGGGACGCTGACCGCGGGACGCTGACCGCGGGACGCTGACCGCGGGACGCTGACCGCGGGACGTGACCGCGCGAGTGGCGCTGGACAGCCGCTGGGCCGCTGCTTACTCTTGACTGTATGATCAGTCAGTTGAGGTATCCGGCTGCCCCGCTCAACCCGGCCGGCCTGGCCGACGCGCTGCGGCCGTTCGGCGAGAGCCGGATGCTGCCCCGGGCCGCGTACCAGGATCCGGCGGTGTTCGCGTGGGAGCAGCGGCACTTCTTCGGCGCCGGGTGGAACTGCGTGGGGTTCAGCGCGCAGCTGGCCAGCCCCGGTGATCAGCGGGCCGAGCCGACCGGTCAGGGCAGCGTGCTGCTGGTCCGGGGCGAGGACGGCGTCCTGCGCGGTTTCGCCAACACCTGCAGGCACCGCGGTCACGAACTGCTGGCGTGCGGCGCGACCGCGCAGCGCAACGCGATCATCTGTCCCTACCACTCCTGGACCTACCGGCTGTCCGGTGGCCTGCGGGCGGCGGCCGGGTTCAAGGGCCAGCCGGGCTTCGACGACTCGCAGTGGGGCCTGGCCGAGTTGCCGGTGGCCGAATGGCACGGGCTGATCTTCGTGGACGGCTCCGGGCAGGCGCCGCCGATCCGGGACTGCCTGACCGAACTGGACCGGCTGGTCGCGCCGTACGAGCCGGAGCGGCTGGTGATCGCCGGGCGGCACGTCTACGAGGCGGCGGCCAACTGGAAGATCCTCACCGAGAACTACCACGAGTGCTATCACTGCCCGATGATCCACCCGGAGCTGTGCCGGGTCAGCCCGCCCAGGAGCGGGGAGAACTATCCGCCGCAGGATGCCTGGGTAGGCGGCTGGATGGACCTGCGGGACGACAGCCAGACCATGTCGCTGGACGGGACCAGCCAGGGCGTGCCGCTGCGCGGGCTGGACGCGACCGGGCTGCGCACCGTCAACTACCTCAACGTGTTCCCCAACGTCCTGCTGAGCCTGCATCCGGACTACGTGATGACGCACCGGCTCACCCCGGTCGCGCCGGACCGGACCACCATCGAGTGCACCTGGGCCTTCGCCCCCGAGGCCCTGGAGCAGCCCGGATTCGACCCCGGCTACGCGGTCGAGTTCTGGGACCTCACCAACCGGCAGGACTGGGCCGCTTGCGAGTCGGTGCAGCGCGGCTTGTCCTCGCCGCACGCCTCGCCCGGCCCGCTGTCCCCCGACGAGGACGCGGTGTACCAGTTCGTGACCCTGATCGCGCGCGGCTATCTGGGCCAGCCGGCCTGGAAGGGGACCGCCGCCCCGGCCGTGAGCTAGGTCCAGCGTCAGGCCAGGATGGCGCCGAGCTGCTGCATCAAGGGCGACGCCGTCGAACTGCGTCCAGAGGTCGGTCACGCGGCCGTCCTTGAGGCGGTAGAAGTTCATGCCCTCGACCCTGATCGGCTGGCCGGAGGCGCGCGCGGCCGGTGAGGTGTGGCTAGCTGGGCGCGGGTCGCCAGGCCGTCTCGCCGGCGCAGCATCGCCTGGATGCCGGACTCCTGTCCCATCACCACCTTCGTCCCATCCGCAGCCGCCGGCAGCCGCCCGCAGCCGCCCGCAGCCGTCGCGGCCCGCCCCACTTATACCGGATTTGGTGCGGACAAAGCGGGCATTTAGTCACCGGGAGCGTACCTAATCCGGTATAAGTGTCCGGAAGCCGGGGGTACAAGCCGAGGTTGCGTTGCAGATGAGGCACGCGGGACGACTGAGGACCGTGAGCCGAGGCCCCGGGAGTGCAGCCGGCCGCCCGAGCCCCGGCCGGGGAACACCCGAATCCCGTTGCGCTTGGCTCGGCAAGGTGCGGGGCGCGGCCGCCGGGGTGCGCGGGGTTGCGGGGCGCGGGCGCGGATCCCCATGAGTTCCTGCTGCTGAGTCCCGGTCACGACCCAACGGGTGGCGACGGTGGCGCCGCTGGCGATGATGTCCTGCAAGTCCTCCACCAGGTCAGGGAAGATCGCCTTGAAGCCCGCGACCTTCTGCTTGAAGCCGGCCAGCGTCGGCGCGGATCGGAGCCCGGGCCGTGCGGCCAGGTCGCCGGCCGCTGCTATGGAACACCCACCGCGCCGGGCGGCTTTGCGCCTGGTCTGGGCTGACGCCGGATACGCCGGCCAGCTGGCCACCTGAGCCGCGGTGAAGAAGATCACCCGGCCGACGCACGCTAAGTCCGGGCCAGCCGGAAGAAGCCGTCCGGCGATGCGGTTGAATCGGACTGCGGCCATCATGGCGCCGCGCCGGGGCCCCGACCGAAGGACCAAGCCACGTGACCGTAAACGACATCCCCGTCCGCACCCTGTCCGGTGAGCCCACCTCGCTCGGCGACCTGCCCGGCCAGACCTTCCTGGTCGTCAACGTGGCCTCGAAGTGCGGGCTCACGCCCCAGTACGCCGGGCTGGAGCGGCTGCACGAGCAGTACCGCGACCGGGGGCTGTGCGTGGTCGGCTTCCCGTGCAACCAGTTCGGCGGCCAGGAGCCAGGCGTGCCCGAGGAGATCCAGGAATTCTGCTCGGTCAACTACGGCGTCAGCTTCCCGCTGCTGGAGAAGATCGAGGTCAACGGGCCGGGGCGGCATCCGGTCTACGCCGAGCTGACCCAGACGCCCGACGCCGAGGGCCAGGCCGGCGACATTCAGTGGAACTTCGAGAAGTTCCTGGTCGGCCCGGACGGCCAGGTGCTCGGGCGGTTCCGGCCGATGACCGACCCGCAGGACCCGGACCTGGTCGCCGCGATCGAGGCCAGCCTCAAGCCGGCGGGCTAACCGGAGCCCGTTCCCCGGAGCCCGCTGCTCGGAGCCCGCTGCCCGGAGCCCGGAGCCCGGAGCCCGGAGCCCGTTCCCCGGAGCCCGGAGCTTGCTGACCGGAGCCCGCGGTCCGGAGCCCGTTCCCCGGAGCCCGTTCCCCGGAGCCCGCGGTCCGGGGGCCGCCGTCCGGGGCCCGCGGTCCGGGGCCCGCCGTCCGGGGCCCGCCGTCCGGAGCCCGCCGTCCGGGGCCCGCCGTCCGGGGCCCGCGGTCCGGGGGCCGCCGTCCGGGAGCCGGCCAGCGGTCAGGCCAGGCTGTCCGGTCCTCGTTTGGTCATCTGGTCGGCGATAATGGCGCGCTGGACCTCGCTGGTGCCTTCCCAGATCCGCTCGACCCGTAGCTCGCGGGAGAACCGCTCGGCCACGTTCTCCCGCATATAGCCGCGCCCGCCGAACACCTGCACGGCCCGGTCGGCCACCCGGCCGGCCATCTCCGAGGCATACAGCTTGGCCATCGAGCACTGGGCGTGCTGGAGTTTCACGTCGGCCCCGTCGTCGATGGCCCGCGCGGTCTCGTAGGTCATCGACCGGGCCGCGAACAGCTCGGTCAGGCTGTCGGCCAGCATGCCCGCGATCGCCCCGAACCGGCTGATGGGCTGGCCCCGCACCCGCCGCTGGGCGGCGAACACGGTCATCTCGGCGACCAGCCGCTCCGCCGCGCCCAGGCACCGGGCGGCGACCATCAGCCGCTCGAACCGGAACCATTCGTAAGCGAAGCTCATCCCGTCGCCCTCGGCCCCGATCAGGTTGGCGGCGGGCACCCGGACGCCGTCGAAGGCCACGATCGGGTGGTGGTGACTGATGGTGTGCGAGTAGGCGGGCGTGCGCACCACCGTGACCCCGGGGCTGGGCAGGTCGACCAGGAACATGGCGTGCTCGCTCTGATGCGGGCCGCCCGCCAGCTTGGCCTGGAAGAACGCGAATGTGGCGTGGTTGTAGGAGGTCACGTGCCATTTCTCGCCGGTCAGCAGGTAGTCGCCGTTGGCCCGGCGGGCGGTGGCCTCGATGGCGTCCACATCCGAGCCCGCGCCCTCCTCGGTGATCGCGTAGCACTCCTCGGCCTCACCCCGGATGGCCGGGATGACGTACTTTTCCAGCTGGTAGGGCGTGGCCACGGCGGGCAGCCAGGAGGGCGGAGTGCCGCAGGCCCAGGCCAGCGCGTTAGTGACCCGGCCGACTTGCTCCTGGATGAGGACCTGCTGCAGCGACGTCGCCCCGCCCCCGCCCAGGCTGACGGGCATGTTCGCGGCGTGCAGCCCCAGCGCCCTGGCCCGGGCCGCGTGCCGGCTGGCCGCGCCGTCTGGCAGCTCGCCATCGTTGAGCTCAGCGGTGACCTCGAACGGGATCACCTCATCGGCGAACGACCTGGCCCGGGCCTGGATCTCCAGGTCCTCAGCTGACAGGCGGTACATGGCACCTCGTTATCCCGGTCCGGTAATCCCGGTCCAGCTAAAGGCGGTTCTCGGTAAGCCTGGTTCAGTCAGGCCCGGTTCTGGGCAAAATCTAGGCTTGACTGAACGTTCAGTCTATGCGAGCATCGGGCCCGTGCCAATGGTGGGGTCCGGGCGGTCCGAGGTGGCCGACGCCGTCGTGGTCGGCGGCGGTACGGTCGGCGCCTGGTGCGCCTATTTCCTGCGCCGGGCGGGCCTGGGCCGGGTGATGCTGGTGGAGAAGCGGACCCTGGGCCAGGGCGCGAGCAGCCGGGCGGCCGGGGTGGTGCGCACCCAGGGCGGTACCCGCTGGGCCGTTCAGCTGGGCGAGTGGTCGCGCCAGTTCTACCTGTGCCAGCACGAGGAGCTGGGCATCGACTCCGGGTTCAGCCCGCAGGGTTACCTGCTGCCGTGCTTTAGCCCCGGGGACGTCGAGGCGGCCGGGGACCGGATGCGGATGCAGAACCAGCTGGGCCTGACCGTGCGCTGGCTGGAGCCCGATGAGGTGGACGAGCTGAACCCGACGCTCGCCCCCGGGCTCACCCTGGGCGGGACCTACTGCGCGCAGGACGGCTACCTCAGCCCGCCGCGCAACGTCATCGCGTACACGGTCGCGCTGGCGGTCAGCGGCGTCGAGGTCCGCGAGCGGGTCAGCTTCACCGGGCTGGTGACCGCGGGCGGTCAGGTGCGCGGGATCACGACCAGCGCGGGCCAGATCAGCGCGCCGGTCGTGGTGCTCACCGGCGGCCCCGAACTGGCCGAGGTGGGGGAGCTGGCCGGGGTGCGGATCCCGGCGGGAGGGGTCAGGCACCAGGTGGCCGTCACCCAGGCCCACCCGGACCTGGCCCCGGACCGGGTGCCGATGGTCTTCGACCTCTCCGCCGGGCTGTACTGGCGGCCCGAGGAAGGCGGCTTGCTGTTCGGCATGAGCAACCCGGCCGAGCCGCCTGGCCCGGCCCGCGAGGTTGACCAGGAGTACCTGGCCGCCATGCGGGAACGGCTCGCGCTGCTCGTCCCGGTCACCGCCGGGCTGGGCCTGCGCAGGCTTTGGGCGGCGACCATCGATTTCACCCCGGATCACCTGCCGATTATCGGCCCGGCCCTTGGCCGGGAAGGCATCCTGAACGGCATCACCGTGGCCAGTGCCGGCGGCGCCGGGATGATGTGGGGGCCCGGGGTGGCCCGGGTGGCCGCCGATGTCGCGCTGACCGGGTCCTCGGACCTGGTGGAGGTCGCCGACCTGGGCCTGGACCGCTTCGACGAGCAGGGCCGCAGCCGGCTGGCCACCGACCCGATCGCGCTGCCGTTCCCTGAGCGCACGGCCGGCCCGCCGGGGAAGCTGACGCTGTCCTGATGCGGGGGCCGATCAGCCTGGGCCGGCCCGGCTGACGGCAGGCCGGTTCGCGCTGACGATTTTCTGCTGACGATAGGCAAGTCCGGAAGGGAAGGCCCGAGATGACCGATGTGACGATCGTGACCCCGTACCTGGCCGAGGCCGCGGCGGCGCGGCTGGAAGACTGGGGCCCGCTGGACGAGGCGACCGGCGCGCCGATGGCCACCTGGGGCCTGACCTTGTGGCAGGACGGCGACCAGGAGGCGGGGGTCTGGGAGTGCGAGCCAGGACCGTCCTACTGGAAGCTGGAGACGCACGAGTTCGTGCACATCGTGTCCGGGCGGATGACGGTCACCCCCGACGGCGGCCAGGCCCAGGACATCGGCCCGGGCGGCACGGCGGTCTTCCCCCGGGGCTGGGCCGGCACCTGGCAGATCCACGAGAAGATCCGCAAGGTGTACGTGATCTTCTGAGCGCTCGAATCCGCTGACCGCTAAGGCTGGAGCGCGGCGCTGATCCCGGTGGTGACCGAGCCGGCCGAGACCGTGACCTGCTGCGCGGTGGCCCTGGAGCCCTGGCCGCTGAACCACTGGGTGGCGTAGCCGGTCAGGCCGCAGCCCGAGGTGAACTCCACCTGGTACTGCCCGGGGGTCAGGGCGGCGGCCTGGTAGCTGCCGTTGCGGGTGATGGCCAGCACGTCCTGGGCCGGGCCGCTGACCGGGATGGCCCGGACGCAGATGCCGATCAGGTCGACGCCGCGGGTGTCGGACACCCGCCCGGAGATCGCGCCGTCCTGGGTCAGGGTGGCGTTGATCCCGGTCCGGGTGGCCCCCGCGGTGACCGGCACCGGCGTGGCGGACGCCTCGGTCGCCTGACCGTGGTACCACTGCGGGACCAGCGCGGCCGTGCCGACCACGCAGACCGGGGTGAACAGCAGCCGGTAGGTGCCGGCCGCCAGCCCGTCGAGCTGGTAGCGGCCGTCCGGCCCGCTGATCGCGAACTCGCCCACCCCGGCCCCGGACTTCGGGGCCGCCTCGACGCAGACGCCGGGCTCGGCCGCGGCCGGATGACCGCTGCGGACGGTGCCGGAAATAGAGCCGCTGACGGTGAGCGCGGCACTGGCTCCGGTGGTGGTCGCGGTCCCGGTCACCTTCACCCCGGCGCGGGCCTGGTCGGCCAGGCCGCCGGAGTCGGCGATGCAGGAGAAGTAATCGACGCTGTAGGTCCCGGCCGGCAGGTGCCTGATCGTGTACGAACCGCTGGCTGAGGTGATCGCGATGCCAGCCGCCTGGTCGGCGGGGTCGGCGGCCAGCACGCAGACGTCGGCCCGGGCATGGCCGCCGGCGGCGGCGGTCACCCGGCCGGAGATGGCGCCGCCCGCGGTCAGCGCCGCGCCGATGCCCGAGGTGGTGTGGCCGGCCCGGACCGTGACGGCCTGAGCCGAGCCGAGACTGGCCCGGCCGTGGTACCACTGGCTGGCGTACGGCTGCCCCTCACACGAGGTGAACTGGACCGCGTAGCGGCCCGGGGCCAGCCCGTCCGCGGTGTAGCTGCCATCGGTGGTGAACGGGCTGAGCAGCGTGTCCTGCGCCTCGTCCAGGCTGTGGTCGGCCAGGTTCGTGGTCGTCACGCAGATGCCGGTCAGCCGGGCGCCCGCCTTACCTGTGACCACCCCGCTGATGCTGCCGCCGGGCCGCATCACCGCGTTGACGCCGGTGGTCCGCACGCCGGTGGTCACCGAGATCAGGTCCGAGTCGGGCTGGCCCGGGCGGCCCTGGAACCACTGCGAGGCGTACGGGTCGGGCGGCTGGCAGCTGAAGAACTCGGCCTGGTAGAGGCCGGGGGGCAGGTTGTCGATCTCGTAGCCGCCGTTGAAGGCCTCGACCACGGCCCCGAACCCGGCGGCGGTCTCCGCCTGGGCCAGCGGCCCGCCGCCCAGCCCGGCGTTGAGCTGCGGCGAGGTCAGCCCGATGCACACGTCGGACAGGTTGTTCCCGGCCTGGTCGGTGACCAGGCCCGCGACCGAGCCGCCGGGCCGCATCGTGGCGTCGATGCCCGGGCGGACCTGGCCGAAGTGGCTGATCACCACCGGGGTAGCCGCGGCGCTGTTGAGCTGGCCCTGGTACACCTGCGGCGCGTAGCTGGTGACCGGGCCGCCGTTGGCGTTGCAGCCCCCGGTGAACGCCGCGGTGTAGCTGCCCAGCGGGAGTTGGTTGACCAGGTAGGTGCCGTCAGTGTCCGAGATGGTCTCGCTGCCGCCGGCGACGCCGTCGACCGTGACGCAGATGCCATCCAGCGGGGTGCCGGCCGTATCGGTGACGGTGCCCTCGATCACGCCGCCGGCCTGCAGGACGGCATCGACGTTCGCGGTGGTCTTCCCGTCTTGCGCGGCGACCGGCTGGGCCAGCGTGGTGGTCAGGTAGTTGCCCGAGTTGCCGCAGCCCGATCCAGGGAAGAACTGCATCTGGTAGGAACCGGTGCCCAGGCTGTTGATCTGGTAGGTGCCCGCTGAGCTGGTGCTCTCCTCGAAGGCGATGCCGGACACGCCGCCCTCGCCGTTCGCGACCGCGCAGATCCCGCTGACCGTCGGCCCGGACGCCGAGCCGGACCGGACCGTACCGCTGATGGTCGCGCCCGGGGCCAAGGCGGCGTTGACGCCGGTGATCTTGGCCCCGGCCTTGACGGTGATGAGGGTCTGCTTGGTCACCGTGGCCGAGTGCTTCCACCACTGCGGGGCGTAGTTGCCGGTGTTGCCGCAGCCGTTCTCGAACAGCACCTGGTACTTGGCCGGGGTGAGGAAGGTGAGGCTGTAGCTGCCCTTGGTGGTGCCGGCGCCGATGGCGGAGGTGCCGTCGCTGGTCGTGGCGATCACGCAGATATCCGACAGCTTGGCGCCCTTGGCGCTGGTCACAGTGCCGGAGATGGTGCCGAACTGGCTCGCGTCCGGGCTCGCGGCGCGCTGGCGCTGCTGCACGGCGGACGCGCGAACCAGGGCGGCCGGGCTGGCCGGGCGCAGCGTGACCGGCTTGAGTACTGTCGGCTGGCCCGCGCTGACCAGGACCCGGGCGGCCGCGCTGGCCAGCGGGGCGTCCGGGTACCACCGGGGCAGATAGGTGCCAGGCGCGGCGCAGTCGCGGTAGCTGACCGTGTAGGCGCCGGGCCGCAGCCCGGTGATGACGAACCGGCCGCCCGAGCCGGCCCGGCTGGTCACGGCGGGCAGCTGGCCCGGGGCGGGGCGGGACCGGGCGGTCACGGTGACGCACGCGCCGGCCAGCGGGGCCTGGTTCAGGCCCAGGACGGTGCCGGTGACGAAGCCGGGGAACTGCGGCGAGCCCGGGCGGGCCGGGGTGACCGCGCTGGCCCAGGAGCCGATCCCGGCCGCGCTGGTCAGGGCGGGCAGGCGGGCGCCGGCCGAAGCGGTCGCGCTGGCGGGCTGGCTGGCACTGGCGGGCTGGCTGGCACTGGCCGACGGACTGGCGCTGGCGGGCGGGCCGGCCGGGACGAAGGTGCTGGCCGAAACCAGGGCGCTGGCCGCTACTAAGGTGGCGCACCAGGTCAGGCGGCGCAGCGCCGGCGGGACATGAGTCCGGAGCATAGGCACGAGCCGAGCCTAAGCTGATATTCAGCAACGATCAGTAACAAAACCGAATCGCTGCGGCCTCGTTCTGGATCAGCCCGGCCGCGAAGGGATCGTGATTGATGACGGGCAGCCGGGACGTGGTGGTGATCGGCGGCGGGCACAACGGGCTGGTCGCGGCGGCTTACCTGGCCCGCAGCGGGCTCAGCACGGTGGTGTGCGAACGGCGCCCGGTGCTGGGCGGGGCCGCGATCAGCGAGCATCCGTTCGGGCCGGACTTCACCGTGACATCACTGTCCTACGTGGTCTCGCTGCTCCCGCCGGACCTGGTGCGCGATCTTCGGCTGGCCGGGCATGGCTATCACGTCTACCCGCAGGGGCCGTACTTCGCGCCCCGGGCCGACGGGCGCTACCTGCGGCTGCCCTACGACCCGGCCCAGCGGCACGCGCAGATCGCCAAGTTCTCGGCCGCGGACGCGGACGCCTACCCCCGGTACGAGGCCCACCTGGCCCGGATCGGCGCGGTGCTCGGGCCGCTGCTGGCCCAGATCCCGCCCCGGCTGGGCTCGCGGCGCCCGGCCGACCTGTGGCGGCAGGGCCTGCTGCTGCGGCACCTGCGCCAGCTGGACGAGCGCGGCGCGGTCGACGTCACCCGGCTGCTGGCTGGCAGCATCGCCGACCTGATCGAGTCATACTTCACCAGCGACGCCCTGCTCGGGCTGCTCTCGGTGTCCGGGGTGATCGGGATGTGGGCCGGACCCCGCTCCAACGGCACCGCGTACGTGACACTGCATCATCACATCGGCGGCGTGGACGGCCAGGCCGGCAGCTGGGGGTTCCCGCGCGGCGGGATGGGCGCGGTGAGCGCGGCCCTGGCCGCCGCGGCGCGGTCGTTCGGCGCGCAGCTGCGCACCGGCGCCGAGGTGGCCCGGATCATGACCAGCGGCGGGCGGGTCACCGGAGTAGAGCTGGCCAGCGGCGAGCAGATCACCGCGAGCACCGTGGTGACCACCTGCCATCCGCGGATATCGTTCCTGCGGCTGCTGGACCCGGCGCAGCTGCCGGCCGGGTTCGTGGCCGACATCCGCGGCTGGCAGACCCGCAGCGGCACGGTGAAGATCAACCTGGCCCTGGACCGGCTGCCGGTCTTCGCCAGCCATCCCGAGCCCGACCCGCAGGTGTACGGGGGCACGATCGTGCTGGCCGAAAGCCTCGATGACATCGAGATCGCCTACCAGCAGGCGGTCGCCGGGAGCCCGTCGGCGCTGCCGTTCGCCGACATCTGCATCCCGAGCGTGTTCGACGACTCACTGGCCCCGCCCGGCCAGCACGTGATGTCCCTGTTCACCCAGTGGGTGCCCGCGGGCTACGCGGACCAGCCGGACCAGGCCGCGCTGGCGGCCTACGCCGACCGGGTGATCGCCCGGCTGGAGACCCTGGCGCCCGGCTTCACCGATTCGATCTCGCACCGCCAGGTGATCGGGCCGCAGCAGATGCAGGAAGAGTACGGCCTGGTCGGCGGGAACATCTTCCACGGCGAGCTGAGCCTGGGCCAGCTGTTCCACGCCCGGCCCGCCGCCGGGTATGCCGACCTGCGCACCCCGGTGCGCGGCCTGTACCAGGCGGGCTCATCCACCCATGGCGGCGGCGGCGTCACCGGCATTCCGGGCCGCAACGTGGTCCGGCAGATCCGGGCCGATCGCCGCGCCGCCCGCTGGCGCCGCCGCGGCTAGCGCACCGCGCAGGAAGTCCAGTTGCAGGCGGAGCATGTTCTCGGTCACCTCAGGCTTGCTGGCCATGTGCGTCGTGCCCGACAGCGGCAGCACCTGGTGCGGGCGGCCCGCGGCCAGCAGCGCGGCCGAGAACCGCAGTGTGTTCGCGGCGATCACGTTGTCGTCGGTCATGCCCTGGATCAGCAGCAGCGGCCGGGTCAGCCGGGCCGCGTCGGGGATCAGCGAGTTGCGCCGGTAACTATCAGGCTCGTCCTGGGGCCGGCCCAGGAACCGCTCGCGCCAGTAGGTGTCATAGAGCCGCTGGTCGTAGACGCCGGCCCCGGCCACCGCCGCGTGGAAGACCTCGGGGCGGCGCAGCACCGCCGCCGCGGCCAGGTAGCCGCCGTAGGACCAGCCGCGGATTCCGACCCGGGTCAGGTCCAGGTCCGGGTACCGGGCTGCCGCATCGTGCAGTGCGTCAACCTGGTCCTCGAGTACCGGGCCGATGATGTCGCCGTAGACCGTGCGATCCCAGGCCGGGCCGCGCCCCGGGGTGCCGCGCCCGTCGGTCACCAGGACCGCGAAGCCTTCCTCGGCGAACCACTGGTCGACGCCGAACCACCAGGTCCTGGCCTGCAGGACCTGCTGCCCGGCCGGGCCGCCGTACGGGCTGAGCAGGACCGGGAGCGGGCCCGTGCCTGGGGTGTGCCAGGACGGCAGCAGCACGGCCGAGCGCAGCTCACGCTCCCCGCTGCTGATCAGCTCGATCCGCAGATCCAGCCCGAAGCTGGCGCTGTGATCGGCGATCCTGGCCACGGCCTGGCCGTCCCGCAGGACGCTGGTCGCCAGCCCGTCCCAGGCCAGCGAATAGGACGCCACCACGGTCACGCCGCCGGCCTGCCGCCCGGTGTGCACCCCGGGCTCCTGGGTCAGCTGAGTCAGCGCGGAGCCGGATCCCACTGGGCCGGGTCCTAGCTGGCCGGGCCGGTAGTGATAGGTCCACAGGTGGATCTGGGTCGGGTCCTGCGACGCGGCGAACAGCACCGTGTCCCCGTCGACGTCCAGCACCTCCCTGACCTGAAGCCCGTCCGGGGTGACCGGCTGGCCGTCCAGGATCAGGCGCTCGGTGCCGGCGGCCGGGGCGATCCAGGCCAGCGCGCCGGAGGCGGTGAGCGCGGGCACGCCGGGCCGGACGGCGACCCAGGCCGCGTCGGTCTCGGTGTGCACCAGGCTGGTCTGGCCGGTGCCGGGGTCGATTTGCCGGATCTGCACGGTCCGTTGATCCCGGCTCTGCACCACGATCAGCGGGCGCGGGCCCCAGCTGACCGCCACCAGGTACTCCAGCGCGGCCCGGTCCCAGGCCACCTCGGTGCGCTGACCGTCCAGGCCGATCAGCCACAGCGATACGTCCGCATTCGCGGTTCCTGCCACCGGGTAGGCGATTTGCCTGGGCGGCAGCTGCGGCTGGGCCGGGTCAGCCAGGTACCAGCGCTGCACCTTGGTCACGTCGACCCGGGCCACCAGCAGCCGCTGGCCGTCCGGCGCCCACCAGAAACCCCGCGAGCGGCCCATTTCCTCGGCCGCGACGTGCTCGGCCAGGCCGTAGCTGATATCCGGCCCTTCGGGCCCGGCCAGCTCGCGGTCGGTGCCGTCGTCTAGGTCGAGCACGTGCAAGGCGTCCTGGCTGACGTAGGCGATCCGCTGGCCGTTGGGATCCAGGCGCGGGTCGATGACCGCCCGGCCGGCTACTGCGCCGGTCCCGGCATCGGCCCCGGCCCCGGCATCGGCCCCGGTCCCGGTCCCGGCATCGGTCCCGGTCCCGGCTTCGGCTTTGGGTCCGGTCCCGGTCCCTGCTTCGGCTTTGGGTCCGGTCCCGGTCCCGGCTTCGGCTTTGGCTCCGGTCCCGGTCCCGGCTTCGGCCTTGGCTCCGGTCCCGGTCCCGACCTCGGTCACGGTCCCGGTGATCAGGTCGGCCAGCCAGAGACGGCCGGACAGGGTGAAGATCGCCCGGCGCATCTCCTGATCCGTGGCGTACCCGACGATTCCGGCGCTGGTCTGCCGGGACCGCTCGCGCCGGGCCTTCTCGACGGCCGACAGCTGCTCATCCGAGCCGGCCAGCAGCACGCCGGGGTCGGCCACCAGCCGCTCGCGGCCGGCCTCCACGTCGAGCACCCACAGCCGCAGTTCGCGGTCAGTGCTGTTCGCCGAGCGCAGAAAAGCGACCCGGCGGCCATCGGGCGACACGCCGAACTGCTGCGGCCGACCCAGCGTGAACCGGCCGGCCAGGGCGAAACGACGAGGAAAGGCATCGGAACTCATAACGAGGCTCTCCCATGAAGGAACGTCAGCTACCGGAAGATGGCGGCGCGGAGCGTGCATGTCGGCCAGCCCAAAAGGGTACCCCCCATCCGGGAAAGGCTGGCCTCATCGGGGGGTGGGGCACGGGGGAAACACCGGGGGGTTTTCGGGGTGAATGGGAGCGATGCCAGGACTGCTCGGCTAGGGAGCTGCCTGGGGATCACGGTGGCCGGGGCCGCGCTGGCCTTGTCGGCCACGGGGTGCGTGGGCCTGACGGCGACCAAGGCGCCGCCGCCGGCCCTGCAGGTAACGATCACGCCGACGACGGGCACGCACGATGTCCGGCCCAACGCCGGGATCACTGTCACCGCGGCCCACGGCCGGCTGCTCAGCGTCGTCGTCCGGTCGGCCAAGGACCCGATGTCTGGCGCGCTCAGCGACAAGGGCACCGTCTGGCACAGCGAAGGGCTGATGAACCCGGCTCACAACTACACGGTCACGGCCACCGCGGTCGGGACCAACGGCAGGAAGGCCGTCTCGATCAGCTCATTCCGGACGCTCAAGCCACGCCAGACCTTCTCGGCCCAGATCATGGAGATGTACAAGGCCAGCTACGGCGTGGGCATGCCGATCGTGCTGACCTTCAACCGGCCGATCACCCGCCGGGCCGCGGTCGAGCGGGCGCTCAGCCTGCGTACCTCCAAGCGGGTCGTCGGCGCCTGGTACTGGGACGGTAACAAGACCGTCGAATTCCGGCCCAGAAAGTACTGGCCCGCGCATACGACCGTGCACTTCACCGGGAATTTCTCCGGGGTCGAAGGGGCCAAGGGCGTCTACGGCGTGCATAACCTGCACCAGACCTTCAAAATCGGGCGGTCGCTGATCGTGGTGGCCAGCACCAGAACGCACTACATGAAGGTGTATTACAACCACAAGCTGTTCGGGAACTGGCCGATCAGCACGGGCCGGCCGGGCGATGACACCCCCAACGGGACCTACCTGACCATCGAGAAGGGCAACCCGACGCTGATGGTCGGGCCCGGCTACCGGCTGGAGGTGCCGTGGGCGGTCCGGTTCACCTGGAGCGGCGTCTACATCCACGACGCGTACTGGTCGGTGGGGGAACAGGGCTACACCAACGTCAGCCACGGCTGCGTCAACGCCTCGCCGGCCCACGCCGAGACCTACTACAAGATGGAACTGCCCGGCGACCCGGTGACCGTGACGGGCAGCCCGCGCGCGGGCACCTGGGACAATGGCTGGACCGAATGGTTCCTGTCGTGGAAGCACCTGCTCAAGGGCAGCGCGCTGCACGAGGCCGTGGTAGCAGGCCCGCACGGCAGCAAGTTCGTGAAACCGGACACGCTGCCGGCGATTCATCCCAGCTCGCCACTGCAGGCTCCACTAAGAATTCCATAAGAACAACTTCATCGCGGCCTGACCCAAGAGTCCACTGGTGCAGGTGGCCCGGAGCTGCGCAAACAGCGACAGCGCCGGGCCATCACCCGTTATCGCTGGACTAGTTCCCGAGCTGGGCAAACAGCGCCAGTGTCATTACCCGGCCAGGGGAGGAACGGGCCGGCTTGTGTCTGCCCCTGAAGGGCACAGGGGCCGGCCGCGCAGGGTTCCCGCCGCGCCGCAGGTGGGTAGGTCGCCGCTCCGGCATGGACGCTAGCCTTGCGCGGCGTCTGCTGCCGGTTACCGGCTTGTGTCGCTGCGCCTGGGTCTGGCTCTGGTTCGGCGGAGGGTTTGCTCGGCTCGGCCCATTTCGGCGGCTAGTTGGCTGGCTGGTGGTGTCGTGGCGGGCGGGTTTGCGGCCGACGGCGCCGAGGATGCGCGCGGTGGGCGGTGGTGGCCAGTATCGGTGGGTGTCGGGGCGCCAGGCGTGGACGTCGGTCAGGCCGGGGGGGGTATGAGGTGCAGGCCGGTGAGGTAGGCGGCGATCTCGGTGTCGGTGCGGGCGGTGACGGTGGTGGTGCCGGCGTAGGCGTTGGTGAGGCGGTTGATCAGGCCGGGGCTGGTGCCGGTGGAGGTGCCGGCCGAGATGATCAGGAAGCTGCCCGGCGCCATCGCCTCTACCAGGATGGCGACGGCGGTGTCGGTCCCCGATGACCTCCTGCCAGATCCGGTAGCGCGGGAAGCTCGCGTGCAGGCTGGCGAGGCTGTCGGCGGGGCTGTCCGGGGCGGGCGGTAAGTGGTCGCCGCTTCCGGTGGCGGGCTGGGGTGAGGTTTGCGGCGGGGTCGGGTGGGGACGCATGGCAGCTCAACTTGTACATGCCCGTCTATACTCAAATACTCCCGTACCTGGACGGTGATTCATGAGCAGGAACGGGTTAAGTGTCGGTCATGCCCAGCCGGGAGACCGTCGATCCGCAGAGCGCCACCCCTGTCTACGTGCAAGTGGCGGATATCCTGCGGGACCGCATCGAGTCAGGCACCCTACTGCCCGACCGGCCGGTACCGAGCGAGACACAACTCCAGCAGGAATTCGGCGTCGCGCGCGGCACTGCCCGCAAGGCCATCGCGCTGCTGCGCGAGCAGGGACTGGTCGTCACCGTCCCGGGACGCGGTTCCTACGTCAACCCCTCGCGCTGATCACCCCGCCCCGCCGCCGGGAGCCGCAGAAGGCGCGCCAGAGAGCGGCGATGGCGCAGCGCTGTTGTATACCGGCCCGGCAAACTCCTGCTGGGCCTGCCGGACCGCACGGCAGACCCGGCGGAGGCTTCGCCTGCCCCCGCAGCAGCGGTCAGGGGCCGCGCTGAACTCCCTTCAGGCCGCTTGGCGCCACAGCGGTCAGCAGGCTGCCCGATTTAGGAGCTTTGCCGCTTCGCGCGGGCTGCCTAGCCCGGCTGGCCGGACCCGCGATTGGGGTCGATGGGCACCTGCTGTTCAAACAACAACAGCTCCGGCACATCCACCGTCTTTATCCGGCTCCGGGCTGCCCCGGGCCGGGCCGGGCTGGGGTTCGGGCCGGGCGGAGTCGCTCAGGCGTCGATCCGGGCCGGGTCGAGCTCGGCGGCGCCGCCGACGATGAAGTCCCGCCGCGGCG
The DNA here is from genome assembly GCA_963788895.1 of uncultured Actinomycetota bacterium. GTDB lineage: Bacteria > Actinomycetota > Actinomycetes > Streptosporangiales > Streptosporangiaceae > DATBGO01. The sequence goes on from CAWBJA010000006.1 coordinate 72,907, forward strand.
CCACCGCGCTGCCCATCAGCAGGTTGCTGCCTGCGGTATGACCCCGGCCCGCATCAGTGCCGTGCAGACTGGCCGCAGCGCGCCCCGGGATCAGCTCCTGATGGCCAGCGCGTCGACGGCTACGGCACCGAAGGGGCCGCAGATCAGCGGGTTGATGTCCAGCGCGGCCAGCTCGTCGCCCAGCTCGGTGGCCAGCACGGACAGCCCGGCCACGGCCCGGGCCACCGCGCCCAGGTCGGCGGGCGGCCCGCCGCGGAACCCGGCCAGCACCGGCGCGATCCGCAGTTCGCTGATCAGCTGGCGGGCCAGCTCCTCGCCCACCGGGGGCAGCGCCACCACCCGGTCGGCCAGCACTTCCACCAGCACCCCGCCCGCACCGACCACGATGAGCGGGCCCAGCGCCGGGTCGCGGGCGATCCCCAGGGCTAGCTCCAGGCCGGCCGGCACGGTCTCGCAGACCAGCACCCGGGGCCCGAGCCGTCCGGACAGATCCTGGTAGGCGGCGTCCAGCTCGACCGGGGTGCGGATGTCGAGCAGGACGCCGCCGGAGTCGGACTTGTGCTGGATAGCCGGCTCGTCGGTTTTCAGCACGACAGGAAACCCGACCGCCTCGGCCGCGGTGAGCGCCATGCCGCCGCTGCTGGCCGGGACCGCCCGGGCGGTGGCGATCCCGTACTCGCGCAGCAATTCCAGCAGGGCCGCGCCGCTGGTCGTCCCGGCGGTGAGCAGCGCCCGGCCGAGCCGCTGCCGGTCGGTATCCCTGGCCAGCGGCGGGACGGAGCGCGGCGCCCCAGGGACGGGGCGCAGGGCCGAAGCGACAGGGCGGGCCGCGGGCGGGACGGGATCCGGCGGCGCGCCCCTGGGGGGGGCTGATTCCTGGTCGAGCCAGTGACCGAGCGCGAGCAGGCCCGACCTGGTGCCCTCCAGGACCGGGAGGCCGGCCCGGCGCAGCCCGGCGGCCAGGTCCTGGTCGATGGCGCTGGCCAGGTTGCTGAGCACGACCACCGGCTTGCTGGTCTGGCCGGCCACGTCCCTGACGGCCTGGGCGTAGGACTCGTCCCCGTCCAGCTCCCTGACCAGGTCGACGGCCAGCGCCACCGCGCGGACGGCCGGATCGCTGGCCAGCGTGGCCAGCGCGGTGGCGAACAGCGCCCTGGTGTCCGCGCCGGTGCCCCACACGTCCAGCGGGTTGGCGGGCTCCAGGCCAGGATCGAGCAGCCCGGCCAGCCGGGCCTTGGTCGCGTCGCTGATCTGGGCGTAAGGCACCCCGAGCTGATGGGCGAGGTCGGCGGCGTGGGCGCGTTCCAGGCCCGAATCGTGCACGGTGGCCAGGCCCGTTACCGCGCCGCCGGCGGCGGCCGGGTACGCCGTGGGCGGGCGGCTGGCGAACAGCTCCAGCGTGTCGGCCAGCTCGGCGAGATCGCCGACCCGGTGCAGGCCGTATCGGCGGCTCAGTGCCTCCCAGCCGCCGTCCGCGGCGGCCAGCGCGCCCGAGTGCGCGGCCACCAGCTCCGCGCCCCTGGCCGAGTTCCCGACGGTGAGCAGGATCACCGGGATGCCGCGTTCGGCGGCCCGGGCGAGCACCTGGCGCAGCCGGTCCGGCTGCCTGACGGCCTCCAGGACCAGGGCCAGTACCCGGGTGTCCGGCAGCGACAGCGCGTACTCCAGGTAGGCAGGCGCGGCGGTGACCAGTTCCTGGCCGGACGAGACGGCCAGGGTGAAGCCGATGGCCCGGCGGATCCGCAGCAGCGCGGAGAACACCGAGCCGGAGTGGGTGACCAGCGCCACCGGGCCGGCCGGCAGCGGGTCAGGCTCGATGTACCCGACCGCGCGCAGCCCGTGCGCCACGTTCACGAACCCCATGCAGCCCGCGCCGCACAGCTCCATCCCGGCCCCGGCCGCGATCGCGGCCAGCCGGGCCCGCAGCGGCGGGCGCCCGGCTACGGGCCCGGCCGCCGCGGGACGGCCCGCGGGTGCCGCGGGATGGTCCGCGAGCCGGGCCGGGCCCGGCGCTTCGTGCGCGTTGCCGAAGATGACCGCGGCCCGGTCGCCGCGGGTGGCGGCCAGGGTCAGCTCGTCCTCCAGGGCCGCGTCCGGCACGCCCAGCAGGACCAGGTCGACCGGGCCGGGCAGGTGGGCCAGCGACGGGTAGCACGGCCGATCGCCGATCTGCTGGTAGCGCGGGTTCACCGGGTAGATCCGGGGCCGGGCCGGGCTCGCCGCGAGCTCGCTGAGCATGCGCTGGCCGAACGAGCCCGGCCGGCTGGACGCGCCGACGACCGCGACGCTGGCGGGTTCCAGCATCGCGACCAGGCTGGCTCTGCCGTCGCGGCCGGTGACGCTCATACCGTTCCGCTGCTAAATCCGTGCTCACGAGCGCCGGGTCAGCTTCCTGAGCTGGCCCGACCGGCGGGCCGCCTTCTTGTCCGCGATCGCGGCCCGGGCCGCCTGCCAGCCGGGGATGCCGCACACTCCGCCGCCCGCGTGGGTGGCCGAGCTGCCGTAGTACAGGCCGCGCACCGGGGTGCGGTAGTCGGCGTAGCCGGGGGCCGGGCGCATGTGGAACAGCTGCTCCAGGGACAGCTCGCCGTGGAAGATGTTGCCGCCGACCAGGCCGTACTCCTGCTCCATCTGGTAGGGGCCGACGATGTCGCGGTGCAGGATCGAGGCCTTGAAATTCGGCGCCAGCTCGTTGTAGCAGTCGATCATCCGGTCGGCGTAGGCCTCCAGCTCCGCGGTGTGCGGCTCGGTGTTCCAGTCGGCGGGCACCCACTGGGTGAACAGCGACATGATGTGCTGGCCCGGCGGGCATAGCTTGGTGTCGAAGGTGGTCGGGATCACCCCGTCGCTGAACGGGAACTGCGCGGGACGGCCGGACCTGGCGTCCTGGAACGCGCGCTCGATGTACTCCACCGTGGGGGCCATCTCCACCGAGCCGGTGTGGTGCTCCTGCAGTTGCGAGCCCGGGTCGGCGGTGAAGTCGGGCAGCTCGGCCAGGGCCAGGTTGATCTTGACCACGCCGCTGCGGGTCTTCCAGCGCTCGATGTCGCTGACGAATTCGGGCGGCAGGTGCTCGGCGCCGACCTGCTCCAGGAAGGCCGTCCTGGGGTGCAGGGTGGACACGACCAGGCCGGCCCGCAGTTCCTCGCCGTCGGCCAGCAGCACGCCGACCGCCCGGCCGCCCTCGACCAGGACCCGGGCCACCGGGGCGTCGGTGCGGATCTGCGCGCCGTGCGCGCGGGCCGCCGACTCGATCGCGGCCGAGACGCCGCCCATGCCGCCTTCCTGGAAGCCCCAGTTGCCGAGGTGGCCGTCGCCGACGTCACCGATCGAGTGGTGCGCCATCACGTACGCCGTGCCGGGCGAGCACGGGCCGGCCCAGGTGCCGATCACCCCGTTGACCGCCAGTGCCCCCTTGACCTGCGGTGACTCGAACCAGTCGTCGAGCAGGTCGGCGATGCTCATCGCCATCAGCCGGGTCACGTCGCCGACCGTCCGGACGTCCAGGCCGCGGTTGCGCCAGGCCAGCCGCAGCGTCTCGGCCAGGTCCCTGGGCCGGTGCGAGCCGATCGCCGGCGGCACGGTCAGCAGCAGCGGGCCCAGGACCTCAGCCAGGCCGGTCAGCCAGGCGTCCCAGCGCGGCATCGCGTCGGCGTCCTTCTTGGACCACCTGGCTACCTCTTCGTGGTTGCGCTGGGCATCGTCGGCGTAAAGCTTGATCGAGCCACCTTCGGGAAACGCCTGGTAATAAGGGCCCATCGGGTAGATCTTGTATCCATGACTGGGGAGGTCAAGGTCGTTGATGATCGTCGGCGGCAGCAGGCTCATCACGTACGACAGCCTGGTCACCTTGAACTCGGGCGCGTCGGGCCACGGGGCCTCGGTCGTCGCCGCGCCGCCGGTCTTGTAACGTCCTTCCAGCACTACTGTGCGGGCTCCGGCCCGGGCCAGGTACGCTGCGGCGACGAGGCCGTTGTGTCCGCCGCCGACCACAATCGCGTCGTATGTTGCGGCCATGGATCCGCCTTCCGTGAGTTGCGGTCATGAACCCGCAAGAACAAGCTGACTGAATGTTCAGTCTAGAAACCTGCTACCGTATCGACAAGAGCCGGAAGGATTCACGATGACCGACCGGGCGGGTGCGGCCCTAGCGGCCCTAGGCACCGCCGACCAGCGCCGTGAGCAGATGCTGCGTGCCGCGCTCGTGGTCATCTGTGAACGCGGCTACCCCGAAACCAGGATCGCGGACGTGGCCGAGCGGATCGGGATCAGCCCGGCCCTGGTCATCTATTACTTCAAGACCAAGGACCAGTTGCTGACCGAGGCCATCAGGTACTCCGAGGACAGCTGGTACGCGGCCTGCCAGCGGCGGATGGCCAGGCTGCCCAGCGCGGCAGCCCGGATCGAGGAGATCGTCGCCATGAGCTGCCTCATCGAGGAGGAAGACGAGGACGAGCCGACCGGTTCCTGGGTGATCTGGCTGGACTTCTGGGCTCAGGCGGCCAGGAACGCGGAGGTGGCCGCGGTCCGGCAGAAGTCCGACGAGCGCTGGCGGGAGAGGATCAGCGAGCTGGTGTCGGGCGGACAGCAGGCGGGCGAGTTCAGCGAGGTCGACCCGGATGCGTTCGCGGTCATGCTGTCGGCCCTGCTGGACGGGATGGCCGTGCAGATCGCGCTGGATGACCCGGCAGTTGATTCGCTGCGCGCGTTTGAGCTAAGCATGCGGTTCGCCGCGGAGCAGCTGGGGTTCGAGTGGGGCCCAGGGCGCGGCCGTGCGGACCGCAGTAAGGTGCCCGGCTAGAAGCCAGGTGCCTGGCTAGAGGGGCAGGTGGCGAGAGTGCCTGGTGGGCGGGTGGAGCTGGTCGGACTGACCAAGCGCTTCAGCGAAGTCGCCGTGGACTGTATCGACCTGGCCATCGCCAGCGGGGAGTTCTTCTCGCTGCTGGGGCCCTCGGGCTGCGGCAAGACCACCACGCTGCGGCTGATCGCGGGCTTCGAGCAGCCCACCAGCGGCCGGGTCCTGCTCGACGACCTGGACATGACGTCGGTGCCGCCGAACAAGCGCAACGTCAACACGGTGTTCCAGAGTTACGCGCTGTTCCCGTTCCTGACGGTCTTCGAGAACGTGGCCTTCGGGCTGCGGAGCCGGAAAATGGACAAGCGCGACATTCAGCGGCAGGTCCGCGAGGCGCTCGACCTGGTCAAGCTGACCAGCTACGAGAAGCGCAGGCCGGGCCAGCTGTCCGGCGGCCAGCAGCAGCGGGTGGCGCTGGCCCGGGCGCTGGTCCTGCGCCCGGCCGTGCTGCTGCTGGACGAGCCGCTGGGCGCGCTGGACGCCAAGCTGCGGCGCGCGCTCAAGGTCGAGCTGAAGGCGCTCCAAGAGCAGGTCGGGATCACCTTCCTCTACGTCACGCATGACCAGGAGGAAGCGCTGACCATGTCGGACCGGCTCGCGGTGATGCGAAACGGCCAGATCGTCCAGATCGGCGACCCGCACGAGATCTATGAGGAGCCCGCCGACTCCTACGTGGCCGACTTCCTCGGCGTGTCCAACCTGATGCAGGTCGAGGTGGTCGAGCGCGGGCCTGGCGCCCGGTGCGTGGTGAAGCTGGGCGAGTGCACGCTGGAAGTGGGGCAGGGCACGACGGACGCCACGGGCCAGGCGCACTGCGTGATCCGGCCCGAGCGGGTCCGGATCGAGGACTTCGGCTCGGCCGGCCCGAACCGGGTGCCCGCCATGGTCGAGCGGCTGGTCTACCTGGGTTCGGCCACCCAGGTGATCCTCCGGCTGGCGCACGGGGTGCAGGTGCAGGCGCTGGCCCGCAACGATGGCTCGTCCGCCAGCCTGGCCCAGGGCACCCCGGTGCACGCGTTCCTGGCTCCCGAGGCGCTCCGGGTCCTGGTCAACACCGACGCCACCGCGAACGCCGACAGCGGCGAGGAGGCGGACGCAGGCCTGCGGCTCGCGGGCCGCCAGGTGCGAAGTTACGGCTAGCAACTCCGGGCTAGGGCGTGGCCCGGGCCGCGGGAGCGGGCCAGGGCCTACACCCCGGCGATCGTGGCCAGCGCCTCGCGCCTGTCGCTGCGCTCGCCGCGGGTCATCCAGCGGTAGCCGATGAACCCGGCGATCGCGATCACGAACGACATGACCAGCATGATCGTGCCCAGCGCGTTCAGGGCCGGGCCGCCGTTCCCGCCATGCTGCGTGGAGTAGATGTACACCGACATCGGCGTATTGCCCGCGTTGGAGTTCAGCAGGTCCACGATCACGAAGTCGTCGATGACGCTGGAGAAGACCAGGACCGCGCTGGCGAAGATGGCCGGGGTGAGCAGCGGCATCATCACCCGGCGCATGATCTGCGACCTGGCTGGCGCCGAGGTCGGCGGCCGCCTCCTCGTATTGCCTGCCGATCGTGACCAGCCGGGCCTGCACGATGATCGCCGGCCAGCTCACGTTCCAGGTGACCAGGCCGAGCGTCTCGGCCAGCGTGCCCAGGTGCACCGCCGTGAACAGCACCGTGAACAGGAAGAACATCGCCACGCCGAAGATCAGCTCGGGGATGACGAACGACAGCAGCATGACGAAGTTGAACGACGAGGCGGTGTAGCCGCGCCAGCGGTTGATGCCCAGCGCGAACGCCACGCCCAGCGGGACGGCGATCAGCGTGGTGTAGACCGACAGCCGCAGCGTCTGGATCACGGCCGCGTGCAGCTGCGGGTCGTGCAGGACCGAGTTGACCGGGTCGCTGAAGTACCACCGCCAGGAGAAGCCCTGCCAGGCGCTCTGCGACTTGCCGTCGTTGAACGAGAACAGCACCGCGATGCCGATGGGCACCAGCGACCAGATGAGGTAAAGCCAGGTGAAGCCCTCCAGGAACCAGGGGTGGCCCCAGGGATTGCGCCGCGGCCGGCGGAACCGGCCGGTCCCGGCCGCGGCGCCGGCTCGCTCGGCCGGCTGGGCGGCCGCGGTGGCGGTCACGCTGCCTCCCGGGTGGATCGGTTGGTGCTCATCACGTAGTAGGTCATCGGAACCAGCAGCACCAGCAGCATGAGCAAGGAGAACACCGCACCCTGGCCCTGGAACGCGGGCGTGGACAGCTGCAGGTTGATCACGTTGCCGAGCATCGAGGTGTTGGTCGCCCCGGACATCAGCTGGTTGGTGAAGTAGTCGCCGAGCATCGGCAGCACGGTGATCAGCATGCCGGTCAGGATGGGCTGCTTGGACAGCGGCAGGGTCACCCGCACGAACGTCCGCACCCGGCCCAGGCCGAGATCCCGGCCGGCCTCGATGAGCGCGGGGTCGATCCGGTCCAGCCCGGCGTAGAGCACCAGGATCAGGTACGGGATGTAGCCGTAGACCAGGCCGAGTACCACCGTGATGCTCTGCCCGCCGAGCCAGTTAACCGGGTGACTGGTCAGGTTCAGGAACATCAGCGCCTTGTTCACGTAGCCTTCGGTCTGCAGCAAGTCGATCCAGGCCAGCATGCGCATCATGTAGCTGATCCAGAACGGGGCGATCAGCAAGATCAGGAACAGGCCCTTGCGGCGGCCGGCGAACCGGGCCACGAAGTAGGCGGTCGGGTAGGCGATCAGCAGGCTCAGCAGGGACGCGACCAGGACGTAGAGGACCGTCCTGACGATGATCGGGCCGACGAAGGCGGTGGGCCCAACCACGTCGTGCCAGGCCGCGACCAGGTTCTGGGAACTCCATTGGAACGGGTTCCAGACCGCGATCGGGGTGCCGTAGAGCTGGTTCAGCTGGCCGGCCCCGATAGCCAGCACCGAGTAGAACGGGACCACGAACAGCAGCGTCAGCCACAGGATGCCCGGTGCGGCCAGCGCCACCCAGAACAGCCTGGTGTGCTGACGGGGCGCCCGGCGCAGGAGGCTAAGCCCGCGGCCTTCCACGGCGGGCTAGACCCCGTTGCTCGCGGACAGCCAGGCCTGCTGCCAGAGCTGGTTGGTGGCCGTGGGCAGCTGGAGTTCCATGACCCCGCGCCGGAAGTAGGACGGCAGCACGGCGGTCGACATCAGGCTGGGCGGCAGGATCTTCTCCTGCACCAGCCGCTGCGGCGTGATCGCGTTGAGCGGCTGCATGTAACCGTTCCAGCTGATGTTCTCCAGGGCGTTCGGCGCATCCATCATGTAGTTCATGAACAGGTGGGCCAAGACCGGGTTCTGCGCCGTGCGCAGGATCGTGACCAGGTCGTTGCCGACCGGGCCCTTGCCGTCCTTGGGGAACCAGTAGCCGACGACCTCGACCGGGACGCCCTTGGGCATGTACGAAGGCGCCGCGGCCATGTCGCCCGACCAGGCATGATGCAGCCAGACCTGGCCATTGGGGATCTGGGTGTAGTCGTTGTTGTTGATCTGCATGTTGGTCAGCTGGGACAGGTCCTTCAGGGCCTGCTGCGATGCGGTGATCAGCGTGGGATCAGTGGTATTCAGGTCATAGTTCCCGTTCTTCATCAGGCCCAGGCTGATGCCTTCCCGGTAATCGTCGAGAATCGCTACTTTGCCCTTGTATTTGCCCTGCCACAACATGGACCACGGGTTGGCCATCGTGTACGGGTTCTGCGGGACCTTGTCTTTCCGCCAGGCGACCCCGGTGGTGTAGATGGTGTACGGGGTGGTGTACTGCCATTTCCCGTCATAGAACGGGTTGGTGAAGTCCGGCCAGGCCTGGGAGATGTTCGGGATGTAGCTGTGGTTAATGGGCTGGATGAACTTCTGCAGCACCAGCGGCCCCAGCACGTCGATCGTGACGCCCAGGAAAACATCGAAGTTGACCTGCCCGCTGTGCAGCTTGGCCAGCGCCTCGCTCATCGTGTTGAACGTGGTCACCTCGACCTTGCAGTTGTACTTCTTGGCGAAGGCGTTCAAGCAGGCCTGGTTAATGTAGGCCACCCAGTTATAGATCTTCAGCGTGGCGCCGGCCTCGGGCTGGAGGCCGCTCTTGATGGCCTTGTTTCCCGGGTAGATCGGCCAGGTGACCGGCTGGTTCGGCCGCGGCAGCTGGATGGCCCCGGTGCTGCCGGACCCGGACGCGCCGGAGTTCGAGCAGGCATCCAGGGCGGTGCCGAGGCCGCCAGCCAGCAGCCCGGCGACCGCGCCCTGCTTCAGGAAGCCGCGCCTGGCCAGCCCGGGCGGAGGCGGGGTCCCATCGGCTTGCCAGCCTTCTCGTGGATGCATCCCGCATCACCTCACCAATCGTTGCGGGTCCGGTCGCGGCCGTGCCAGCCGGACCAGCGGGCGGCGGTTCCCGGTCACCTGTTCTGACTGAACAGTCCGTCAACTACTCCTACTCCGGACCCTGCACTTCGCGCAAGGCTACTGAGGTAACAACTGATCATCGTCCGACCGCAGCGGCAAAGTCGGCGAAGTTACTAACAAAGCGGTCGATATCCGCCTCTTCATGCTGCACCGAGATAAGCCACTGCTCGATCTTGCCCCACGGCGGCAGGAAGACGCCGCCATTATGCTGGAACAGCCAGTGCGCGTGGCTGTAGGAATCGTCTATGGACAGGAAGCCGCGGAAGTTCCTGACCTGCTCGGGCGAGAACACCACGCAGCCCTTGGCCCCGACCGACACCACTCGCGCGCTCAGCCCGTTGGCCTCGATCTCCCGCTCCAGCCCGGCGACGGCCCGCTGCCGCAGCCGCTCGAGCCGGTCGTATGCGGCCGGCGTGGCCACCTCGCAGAGCATGGCCCGGCAGGCCGCCATGGCCAGCGGGTTGCCGTTGAAGGTGCCGACCATCTCGTAGCCGCCCTCGCCGACGTGCTGCATCACCTCGGCGGTGCCGCCCACGGCGGCCGCGGCCACCCCGCCGCCGATGGCCTTGGCCAGGCAGATGACATCCGGGGTGACGCCGACGATGGCGGTGGCGCCGCCCGGCCCGGCGGTGAGCCCGGTCTTGACCTCGTCGAAGATCAGCAGCGCGCCCCGCGAGTGCAGCAACTGCTTGAGCCCGGCCAGGTAACCGGGCTCGGGCTTGATGATGCCCGCGTTCATCATGATCGGCTCGATGATCATGCCCGCGACCTGGCCCGGGTGGGCATCCAGGAGCCGGGTCACGCTGTCGAGGTCGTTGAACGTGGCGACCAGGGTCAGGTCGGTGATCGCCCGCGGGATCCCGGTGCTGGACGGCAGGCCGGCCTGGCCCGGCGGGCCGATCTCGTCCCCCGGCTCGGGGCAGACCGAGACCTGCACCGAATCGTGATGCCCGTGATAGCAGCCCTCCACCTTGATGATCAGGTCCCGGCCGGTGATGGCCCGGATGAGGTGGATCGCGTCCATGGTCGCCTCGGTCCCGGAGTTGGCGAATCGCCACAGGGGCAGGCCGAACCGGCGGGTGAGTTCCTCGGCGACGGCGATCGCGTTCGGAGTCGGCTGGGCGAAGTGGGTTCCGAGCGCGACCTGGCCGCGGATCGCCTCGACGATGGCCGGGTGGCCGTGGCCGGCCAGCGCCGCGCCGTACCCGCCGTGCAGGTCGACGTAGGCGTGGCCGTCGACATCGTAGATCTTCGAGCCCTGGCCGTGGCTCAGCCAGACCGGCTGCGGGCGGGTGATCTGCCAGCTGGAGGTGACCCCGCCGGCCAGCGCGCCAGCCGCCAGGCCGGCCATCCGGCGGGACTCGGGCTGGCGGGCCACGAAGATCTCTTCCTGCCGGGCGATGATCTGGTCCAGCCCCGCGTCAGGATCGGCTGACGACCTGGCCCGGGGGCTAACCGGGTCATCGGCCCGTGACGCGGGACCGCCTGCCAGTCCATCGGAGGAGCGGGACGGCGTCGCCGGGAACCGGGTTCCGTGGGACGGTGCGCTGGGGATTCGGACAGCGGGGGCGTTAGCTGCTGACGGTGCGGCCTGCTGAGTGGCCATTCTGGGCTCCTACGCCTTTGACTGAATGTTCAGTCTAGGTCGGAAGCTGAGCGGCTGGCAAGGTGCCAGGGCGCTCCCTGAGCACGTCATCGCAGGTTCGCGGCCGGATCAGCCGACCTTTCAGCCGGCCCTTTCAGCCGCCCTTCAGCACGCTGGTCTGGGGCCGGTACTCAGCCGCCGGCGCCGAGCCGAGGAAAGGCCATCGATCCCCTGGGGGTGTGCCAGGTCATCACGTCGACGCAGTACAGCCCCTGCTGCACGCCCGGGTCTTGCTGGACGATCTGGCGCACCTCGGCCAGCGAGCCTCGCCGAAACAGGCCGAGGCCGCAGATCACCTCGTCATCGGCCGGGCTGTCGGTGACGGGGCCGGCCGCCAGCTGCCGCCCGCTGGATACCTGTTCCAGGGTGTAAGCCAGGTGCTCGCGGAATATGCGTTCCCGGTCCTGGTCTTCGAAGTCGTGATATTGCCGGGTGCGGCGGAGCAGGACCAGCTCGTAGGTCTCCAGCTCGATGCGGTCCGGGTCCACGCTCATGACTGGCTCCAGCGGGTTCGGGTCCGGGCTTGCTGCACCGGGGTTTGCGACACCGGGGGTGTCATGCTGATCTCCTAGGTGCGAGCGCGCCGGGCCGACCGGCCGCATCGGCGTCGGCCTCGATGCCCAGCTCGGCTTCCACGATCTGGCGCGCGGCGTCCAGCGATGCGGCCCACATGTCGGCCAGGAACCGCCGCAGCCCGTCCAGGCCCTCAGGCCGGGCCCGGTAGAGCCGCCGGGTGCCCTCGCGCCGCTCGGTCAGCAAGCCCGCCTTCTTGAGCACGGTCAGATGCTGGCTCACCGCCGTCCGGCTCACCTCGAACGTCGCCGCGATCTCGCCCGCGGCCAGTTCGTCTTCGGCGACCAGGCGCAAGATGGCGCGGCGGTGCGGCTCGGCGATGGCCCGCAGCGCCGCGTCGTCGGCCGGCCCGCTCGGCTGGGCCGGCCCAGCCGCCTCGCCCAGGCTCACCGGATCACCTCCTGGCGCACGGCCAGCTAGCTCTGTCATATCGTGCTAACGTTAGCAAACATAAACGTTAGCAGCAACTGACTCATGGCCGCTGCGGGCTCCGGCCGCCCCCGTGCACGCGGGCGTACACTTCGGGGATGCCTGACCGCGGTGCTGACCAGACGCCCGGCCCCGGCTGATGCCCCGGCTGCTCATCGTCGCGCACACGCCCTCGCCCGCCTTGCAGGCGATGTTCGAGGCGGTGGCGGCGGGCGCGCGGACCGATGAGATCGACGACGTCGAGGTCAGCACCAGGCCCGCGCTGACCGCGGCCGCCGCGGACGTGCTCAGCGCGGATGGCTACCTGCTCGGCACCCCGGCCAACATCGGCTACATGTCCGGTGCGCTGAAGCATTTCTTCGACAGCATCTACTACCCGTGCCTGGAGGCCACCCAGCGACGGCCGTACGGGCTGTACGTCCATGGCGACAGCAACACCGTCGGCGCGATCACGGCCGTCGAGGCGATCGCCACCGGGCTGAAGTGGCGGCGGGTCCGCCCGCCGGTCGCCGTCATCGGCCGGCCGGGCCGGGCCGACCTGGAAGCGTGCTGGGAACTCGGCGCCCTGCTGGCCGCGCAGCTGTCCGAAGCCGCCGGGCTGTCACCTTGATCGTCACCGTCACCCTGAACCCGGCGCTGCACGTCGACTACACCGCCCAGCGGGTCGCCCTCGGCGCGGCCAACCCGGTCAGCCGGGTTAGCTATCAGGTCGGCGGGGCGGGCCTGGCGGTGGCCAGGGTGCTGCACACCTTCGGCCACGAGGTAGTGGCCGCGGGCCTGGCCGGCGGCGCCGCGGGTGAGCACATCCGGGCCGGGCTGGCCCAGTCAGGGATCGCCACCCAGTTCACGCCCATCGCGGGGGAATCACGCCGGGTGGTGCGGGTCACCGACGCCTCGGCCCGGCGGGTGACCAGCTTCGCCGAGCCCGCGCCGTACATCACCACCGAGGAGCTGGGCCGCCTGGCCCGCGATTACCGCGCCCTGATGGACGGCGCGACCGTGGCGGTACTGTGCGGCAGCCTGCCTGTCGGGCTGCCGACGGAGATCTACGCCTCGCTGGCCAGTTATGCCGCCGAGGCGGGCGTCCCGGCGGTGCTGGCCGCCCGAGCCAGCGCGCTGTGGCCGGCCGTGGGCCGCCGGCCCGCGCTGGTCATCCCCGAGCCGGCCGCCGATCCGGGATCCGCCGCCGGGCCAGCTGATGCAGGGCCCGCTGACCCGAAGGCCGCTGCTCCGGGGCCGGCCGCTGATCCGGCGGCGCTGGTCGCGCACGGCGCGCAGGCCGTGGTGACCGAGTCGGGCGGGACCGTCCAGGTGACGACGGCCACCGGGTGCTGGCGGGCCTGGCTGTCTTCCACGAGCCCGCAGTCCGGCCCGCCCTGGCCGCATGACGCGCTGGTGGCCGGGTTCGTGCCGGGCATCGCGCTCGGCTGGTCGTGGGGGGACATCCTGCGCCACGCGGTCGCCCTGGCCGTGGCGGCCGAGCCCGCGGGCCTGGTCGACCTGGGCCGGTATGAGGCGCTGCTCCCTGAAGTCCGGGTCGAGCCGCCTGCCGGGTAAGGCCACGGCGATCCGGAACGCATAACCGGGCTCACCCGGACCCGGCCCCGGACACCTTGCCCGGGCAAACGCCGACATGCTCTACTGCCTCGAGGACAGCAATGTGTCGCGAGCCGGCTGCAGTGCGTTGAAGTCGCTGCGCTCGGCCGAACTAGGGAGGCGTCGATGGCGCTCGGCTTCTGGCGTCGCGCGGAGCTGGAACCGGACTGGACCGCCGCCATCGACATCGACGGCACCGAGCACCCGGCCGGCCAGCTGCTGGGCCGGGTGAACCAGCTGACTGCCGGGCTGCGCGGCCGCGGGCTGCAGGTCGGAGACGGCATCGCCGCGCTGGTGCCCAACGGGCTGGCCCCGCTGGAGCTCTACCTGACCGCGCTCCAGTCCGGCTGGTACTTCACCCCGCTCAACTGGCATTTCACCCCAGCCGAGATCGCCTACATCTTGCGGGACAGCGAGGCGAAGGCGTTCTTCGTTCATGAGCGGTTCGCCACCGCCGGGATCGCGGCGGCGGACGCGGCCGGGCTGCCGGCCAGCGCCCGGTTCAGCTACGGCCCGGTGCCCGGCTTCACCCCGGTGACCGAGCTGCGGGACGGGCAGCCGGCGGGCCTGCCCGCCGGCCGCACCGCGGGATCGGCCATGCACTACACCTCGGGCACCACCGGTCAGCCCAAGGGGGTGCGCAGGGAACTGTCCGGGCGCGACCCGGACGAGGCAGCCGAGGTATCGGCGCTGCTGCTGCAGCTGTTCGGGGTCACCGCCGCGGCGCCCAACGTGCACCTGGTCAGCTCGCCGAGCTACCACACCGCGGTCACCGTGTTCGGCGGCGGCGCGATCCACCTGGGCCACACCCTGGTCTACATGGACAACTGGGACTCCGAGCACGCGCTGGCCCTGATCGAGCGCTACCGGGTCACCAGCACGCACATGGTGCCGACCCAGTTCAAGCGGATGCTGGCGCTGCCGGAGGAAACCCGGCGCGGCTACGACCTGTCCTCGATGAGATGGCTGATCCACGCGGCGGCGCCCTGCCCGGCCGGGATCAAGCGGGCCATGCTGGACTGGTGGGGGCCGTGCGTTTATGAGTACTACGCCGCCACCGAAGGGGGCGGCACCATCGCGACGCCGCAGGACTGGCTGGCCCACCCGGGCACGGTGGGCCGGGCCTGGCCGGTCAGCGAGATCATGGTCGTGGACGACACTGGCGCGGAATGCCCGCCCGGCCAGCCGGGCACCGTCTACCTGCGCATGTCCGATCTGGACTTCGCCTACAAGGGCGACCCGGAGAAGACAGCGGCCGGCCGGCTGCGCGGCTTCTTCACCGTGGGCGACATCGGCTACCTGGACCACGACGGTTTCCTGTTCCTGTGTGACAGGAAGAGCGACATGATCATCTCGGGCGGGGCCAACATCTACCCGGCCGAGATCGAAGCCGAGATCATCATGCATCCGCAGGTGGCCGACGTGGCGGTGTTCGGCATCCCGGACGACGAATGGGGCGAGCAGGTCAAGGCGGTGGTGCAGCCCGCCGCCGGGGTCGAGCCCGGCGGCGAGCTGGCCGCGCAGATCCTGACCCTGCTGGAGGGGCGGCTGGCCCGGATGAAGTGGCCCAAGACCATCGATTTCGTCGACGAGCTGCCCCGCGACCCCAGCGGCAAGCTGCTGAAGCGGCGGCTGCGTGAACCGTACTGGGCCGAGCAGAACCGGACCATCTAGGCGGCCGGTCGGCGGTTACGGCCGACCAGCGAGGCTACGGCGGCTGGCGGGCTGCGGCCTGGCGGGGCGCTACGGCTGGCCAGCGGCCACGCCGGCCAGCACGTCGATCAGGGCCGTGGTGGCCGGCGGGTCGGGCGGCTCGCCGTAGGTCATGGCGAACACGTGCCTGCGGGCGCCGGGCAGCTCGGTGGCTCGGACCCCCGGGTGCCGGGCCGAGCGCAGCGCCAGCCCCGGCAGCGTGGTGACGCCCAGGCCCGCGGCGACCAGCGCCTGCACCGCCACGTAGTCGTCGGTGGTGAAGGCGATCTTCGGGGTGAAGCCGGCCAGCGCGCACTGCCGCAGCAGGCAGGTCCGGCACCGCTCGCAGCCCGCGATCCACCGGCTGTCGGCATATGAGGCCAGCTCGGGCGGGTTCGCGGCGGGGACAGCCTGGGTGATGAGATGGACCGGCTCATCCAGCAGCAGGCGGCCCCGGGCGCCGTCCTCATCGGGTCCGGGCGGCTCGTCGTCGGCGTCGGCCAGGAAGTGCCGGAACACCAGCGCGACATCGACATGGCCGGCCCGCAGCATGCGCAAGGCCTCGGGCGGCTCCGCCTCGGTCAGCATCAGGTCCATGCCCGGGTTCAGCGCTTCGAGGGTGGCCGCGGCCGCGGGCACGATGGTGCCGAGCGCCGAAGGGAAGGCGGCCAGCCGGACCCGGCCCTGGCGCAGCCCGACGTGCGCCGCCAGCTCGTTCTCGGCTGCGTCGAGCCGGCCGATGATCTCCTCGGCCCGCTCGGCCAGCAGCCGGCCCGCGTCAGTCAGCCGGACCCCCCGCCCGGCCCGCTGCAGCAGCCGGGCGCCGGTCTCGGCCTCCAGCCGGGCGATGTGGTGGCTCACCGACGGCTGGGCGTAGTTGAGCGCCTGTGCCGCTGCGGTCACCGAGCCGTGCCTGGCCACCGCGACCAGCACGCGCAGCCTGGTCACGTCCAGCATGGGCTAACTATAGATGCACTCGATCAGCCGGAATGTTGGTTAGGGCTGGCCTATCTGAGCAGGTAGCGCGGGTCATCCGGCTGATCGGGTGCGGCTGGCCAGCCGGGCCAGCGCGGCCTTCTGCCAGCGCGGCCTGCTGCGCGTCGGTGTCCTCGGGCTGGTGCGGCCCTGCCCCACCCGGCGGCGGGTCAGGTTCCTTGATCGCGGTAATTCACTGGGCCTGGAACCCCACCTTTTAACCGTGATCACGACAAGCAAGGACGGAACGGAGCCGTTGTGGAGGCGAAATGGGTGGTTTGCGGCCTGGCCTAGGCGGGGGCGGGGGGCAGGCGCCCGTCCAGCAACGGCGTTTCGGGTCGGCGGAGGGCAGGCCCGCCCGGGCCGCCCGCCCGCCGGCGCTGCCAGGCGATGCCCGACAGCGCCTCCAGCACGACCCGGTTGGCCAGGAACGCGGTGATCTCGGCGGTGTCGTAGGGCGGCGAGACTTCGACCACGTCGATGCCCGCCAGCGGCAGTTCCATGGCGATCCAGCGCACCGCGTCGAGCAGCTGGCGGCCGGTCAGGCCGCCAGGCTCCGGGGTGCCGGTCCCCGGGGCCATCCCCGGGTCGACCACGTCCACGTCCACGGACAGGAACACGCCGTCGCAGTCGTCGGTGGCGATCTGGCCGGCCTCGGCCAGGCACTCGGCCAGGCCGCGCGCGACCACCTCGGACATCTCGTAGCTGCGCATCCGCTGGCCGGCCATCCAGTCCAGGGTCTGCGGCTCCGGCCAGTAACCGCGCAGGCCGACCTGAAGGAACCGGTCACCGCGGACCGCGCCGGACTCGATCAGCCGCCGCATCGGCGTGCCGTGGCCGTACAGCGAGCCGAACTGGGTGTCGGCGGTGTCCGCGTGCGCGTCGAAGTGGATCATCGAGAGGCGGCCCCAGCCGACGTGCCGGGCCACGCCGGTGGCGTCGGGGAAGGCCACCGTGTGGTCGCCGCCCAGGATCACCGGCAGGGCGCCGCCCTGGCAGGCCTGGTGGACGGCGGCTTCCAGCCGGCCCAGGGACAGCTCGATGTCACCCGCGGGCATCTCCACGTCCCCGGCGTCGGCCACCCGCAGCTCGGCCAGCGGATCGACGCCGAGGGCCAGGTGCGGCCGGGATCCGTCGTGCGGCAGGTAGTCGGTGATCCGGATGGCCTGCGGGCCGAACCTGGCCCCCGGCCGGTGCGAGGTCCCGCCGTCGAATGGGGCGCCGATGATCATGATGTCGGTGCCCGCCCAGGATGCCGGGTCATCAAGGTCGGCCCGGGGCACGCCCAGGAAGGTCGCGTCCGGTCCGTACATCCCGCCCAGCCGTGCCATCTGATCCCTCCCGGTCCGACGATAGCGCCGCGCCGGCCATCGGCCGCGAAGATAGTGCGGGGCCTTCCCTGTGCGCCGAAGGCCCGTCTGTTCAGCGCCAGCTCGGCGTCCAGGGCCGGGGCGAACCGGGCCAGCAGCGGGATGGCGCCGTCGCGGGCGGCGGACCGCGCGGCGGCCAGTTCCTGCTCCTTCGCGGCGAGGTTCAGCTCGCAGTCGCAAGGCGTGATCACCTAGCCGCCCGGCAGCGCTGCCAGCAAGGACCGCTGCTGGCCGGCCGGAACCGCAACCGCAACCGGCACGCCTTCGCAGCGCACCTGCAGCGGGCCGAGCAGGCTGATCGCAACGTCAGCCGGCATGGCGCCATCCCTGGAGTGTTACGGCCGTGTTACGTGCCGCGTTACCGCCGCCTGCGACCGTAGCCCATCCCGGCAAAGCGACGAGACCGGAGGAAATTTGATAACGCGAATCGCCGCGATCACGTCAGCTCTGCTTGCGGCTGGCGCGCTGACCGCCGGGAGACTCGGCCGGTAAACCAGGGAGGTCACATGATGAAGTTCAGGGCGCTCGCGGTAGCGGGCGTCGCCGCGGCAGCTGTGATGGCTGCGATGCCTGCAGCGTCGGCGGCAGCGCGCCCGCATGCTAGTCCCGCTGTTGACAACAACATCTACTGCTTCATAGACAACAGCACCAGCCCCGCCCCCACGTACATCGGCAGCAATATCAGCGGCAGCCAGGTCCCGATGAACTCCATATGCCGGGTGGGATTCTCGCGGATCAACTATGAGAACCCGAGCGGGACAGGTTACTACGAGTACGAGGTCACCTACGGGCCTAACCAGGGTCTATGCCTCAAGGAGGACCCCGGCATCACCGGTCACCCGGTCGTTGACTACCCGTGCACTACCGCCAACAACGTCACCAGGGCAGAGGAAGAATGGTCGGATCCCGCCACTCCCCGCGATTTGTACGATCTCGACTATCTCCACGCCAGCGCAGGCAAACTGTGGACCACGGTGCCTCCCGGTGGCGACTTTGGGCTGCCCCCCCGCTGAATTAGCCGCCTGATTATGCCTGAGAGCCCGCCGTCAGCCCGCTGCCGGTAGACAGCAACTATCCCGCGCCGGTGCCACGGCACGAAGCGTGACACCGGCGCGGGGGTTCCCGGCGGCCCGTGGTCAGCGGGCCTGGCCGCAGGCGACTCCGTCGTCCCGGGCCAGGGGCTCGGTCCCGCTGGCGGCCGCGGGCGCGGCGCCGGGAAGCACGCGGGCCAGCGGCCGGGGCAGCCACCAGTTCGCCTTTCCGAGCAGTTCCATCACGGCGGGCACCAGGACCAGCCGGACCAGCGTCGCGTCGATCGCCGCCCAGCGGCCGGCGGCGGGGGAAGCGGAAGGGTAGGACATCTGAGTTCATCTCCTGCGAGCCACGGGAGTTCCGATCGATGTCCATGCTCGCGATCGGGCCGGGCCGCGGCGTCCTACCCGGGGAGGCAGTTGGCGGGCGGGCTACTTTCGGCGGCGTACTCCCGGCGCAGCACGTGATCTGATAGCGGATATGCACTCTCGTCCTCCCGGTCCGGACCGGCTGATCGCGGTGCCCGGCACCTTCAACTTGCGTGACCTGGGCGGCTACCCGGTCCGGGGCGGCGGCTCGCTGCGGTGGCGGACGCTGTTCCGCTCGGACGCGCTGCACCGGATCGACGACGCGGGGCGGCAGGTCCTGGCCGGGCTGAACCTGCGGACCGTGATCGACCTGCGCACGCATGAGGAAGCCGAGATCGCGCCGAGCGCGCTCGGCCCGGCGCCTGGCCCCCAGCGCAGCCACATCCCGCTGCTGAACACGCCGGACTTCAACCAGCTGCCGCTGGAGCTGACCGCGGTCTACCGGTACCTGGTCGATGCCCGCGGCTCATCGATCGCGGCCGCGATCGGGCGCCTGTCCGCCCCGGACGCGCTGCCCGGCCTGATCCACTGCAGCGCGGGCAAGGACCGGACCGGGCTGCTGTCCGCACTGATCCTGGCCGCGGTCGGCGTCGAGGACGATGACATCGCCGCCGACTACGCGCTCAGCCGGACGTACCTGCTGGCCGAGCCGACCTCAGCGCTCCGCCAGGTCGCCGCCAGCACGGGCCTCGGCAACAAGCTGAACCTCCAGCTGATGGGCTCGCCGCCCGAAGTCATCCTGGAGGCGCTGGCCCAGGTCCGCCTCCGGGGCGGCAGCGTGGCGGGCTACCTGCTCAGCCACGGCCTGCCCGAATCCGCCCTGATCCGCCTGCGCACCGCCCTGCTCGCCCCGCCCCCCGCCACCCCCTGACGCCGGCCCCGGCGTCTGGTGCTGTTACCGCGCGGAACCCGGCGCATCGGGCCAGCCTGTCGCTAACCCCGCGGCCCGGCTGGCGTGGTGCCGTTCGCTGGGCCGCCGTCTTGGGCATCAGCGAACGCGCCGCGATCCGTTACGGTAACGCCGCCAGTCGGCGTTACCGGCTGATCAGCCGCAGCACGGGGAAGGTGTGGCTCTGCCAGATCAGGCGGGAGGGCTCTTCCGGGTAGGCGGTGACAGCCGACCGGGTGTCGAAGAGCTGAACGAGGCGTTGATGGGTGTCGTACGCGGGCCAGCCGGGGTCGCCGTGGGCGGCGAACGAAGCCCATGCGGCGCGCATCCGGGCGGACAGGACTGCTGCCTCCGGGGAGGGTGTTTCACCGATCAGCATGGCAGGCTGGCCGCGGTCCAGGTTGCCGAAGACGAGTGGTACGTCGAGGCCGTGGCAGGCGCCGAGGGCGCCGCCCATGCCCGGGGCCGGCCAGGCCAGCTCGTAGACATGCGCGCGGCCCCCGGCAGCCGTCTGGGCCTCGGCGAGGTGGAGCGACGGCATGCGAAACAGCCAGTCGGAATGGACCAGTTCGTACAGCTCGTCTGAGCCCGCCGCCGGGAAGGCGTCGCGGTAGCGGCGCGCGCCGTCCGGGCCGGGTGCCAAGACATGGAGGGCGTTCGCCGCCTGCTCCTCGCTCACCTCACCGAGCAGACCGTT
The DNA here is from genome assembly GCA_963788895.1 of uncultured Actinomycetota bacterium. Taxonomy (GTDB): domain Bacteria; phylum Actinomycetota; class Actinomycetes; order Streptosporangiales; family Streptosporangiaceae; genus DATBGO01. The sequence goes on from CAWBJA010000006.1 coordinate 93,446, forward strand.
GATGGCGGTGAACAGGCGCTGCTCGTCGCGGGTATGGCCGACGAGGAGTTCGATGTCGCGGCCGGCGCCGTCGGTCAGGGCCTGCCACGGTGTGACGGCCAGGACCTCGCCGTCGACGACGGGTGAGAAGAGGATCGTTCTGTGCGCGAGCCGGCCCCAGCGTTGCGCCCACTGGCCCATCTTGGCGCCGACCGTGTCAGCGGCGGCGGACAGCTGGCGTGGTGCAACGCTGGACAGGTCGGCCACCGTGGGCCGCAGCCCCAGCTCGGCGGCGCAGGCGCCAGTGATGTCGGCGGCAAGCTCCGGCGAGAAGAACGTGCCCGGCACACTCTGCGCGACGGCCCGGCGGAAGAGCCCGGCCGCACGGTCCATCGCCAGCAGCGCGGCGACCGATCCCCCGCCCGCCGACTGGCCGAAGACCGTGACCCGGTCAGGGTCGCCGCCGAAGGCCCGGATGTTGTCGCGCACCCACTCCAGAGCGGCGACCTGGTCGAGCAGACCCCGGTTGGGAGGAGCCCCCTCGATCTGCGCGAAGCCCTCGACACCCACGCGGTAGTTGAACGTCACCACGACGACGCCACCGTCCCGCGCGAGCCGACCACCGTCGTACTCGGGGAGGCCGGACATGCCGATCAGGTAGCCGCCGCCCTGGATCCATACCATTACCGGCAGCCCCGCGGCCGGGCCGGGTTCGGGCGACCAGACGTTGACCGTCAGCCAGTCGTCGCCCGCCGCGTCCTGCGACAGTGCGTCCATGCCGAAATGCCCGCCCTGCGGGGGCGGCGGGCCGTACGAGAGGGCCTCCCGCACCCCGCTCCAGCCCGGTACCGGCCGCGGCGCGGCGAAGCGCAACACGCCGACCGGGGGCTCGGCGAACGGGATGCCACGGAAGACCGCCACACCCGCTTCCCGGCCGCCGCGCAGCCTCCCGGCCGCCGCGCGGACTTCGGGCCGGGACCCGGATGGCTCGGACTCGGCAACGGTCATCACAACTTCCTCTCAAGCAGGAGGAGAGGGCTCGCGGCGGCCCCGGACCCTGCGGATCATCCACCGCGGCTGGATGCCGCGCTAGCGATTTACGGATGACTCGGACCGCTGGAGGCAGGCCGACACCACGGCGCTCAGCTTGCGGCCTGATTTGAGAGCTTTGCTGGTTTCGCGAGTTTCGCGCGGACTGCCTCGCCCGCTGGAAGGACCCGCGATTGGGGTGGGTGGGCCATATATCCCAATTATTGCTATTTGGGCAGTTCGGTGGACCTGTGCCAGACTCCGGTTGTGACTTCAGCAGCGATAACCGCGGCCGCCGCGGGCACCTGGAAGCTGGGCGACCTGACCGTGAACCGGATGGGGTTCGGCGCGCTGCGCCTGGCGCAGGAAGGCCACGCCCACGAGATCGAATCCGCCCCGCGCGAGCGGGCGCAGGCCATTGCCGTGCTGCGCCGCGCGATCGAGCTGGGCGTCAATCACATCGACACGGGCGCGTTCTATTTCTCCCGGCTGCGGTCGGCGAATGAGCTGATCGGCCGGGCCCTCGCGCCTTATCCCGACGGCCTGGTCATCGTGACCAAGGTCGGGCCGGGCCGGGACCCGTCCGGGTCCTGGCTGCCGTTCGCCACTGCGCAGCAGCTGCGCGGTCAGGTCGAGGAGAACCTGCGCCAGCTGGGCCGTGATCACCTGGACGTGGTGAACCTGCGCCCGCTCGGGCCGCGCCCGATCGGCGAGCACTTCAGCGTGCTGGCCGAAATGCGGCAGGCCGGCCTCATCCGGCATCTGGGCGTCTCCGCGGTCAGGCCGGCCCAGTTCGCCGAGGCCCAGGCCATCGCGCCGGTGGTCTGCGTGCAGAACAGGTACGGCCTCGGGTCCGAGCTGGCCGGGTCGCGCGAGCTCCTGGCGGCGTGCGGCGAGCAGGGCATCGCGTTCGTGCCCTATTTCGCGATCGCCGGCGAGGGCCGCGAGGGCGGGGCGAGCGCGAGCGGCACCGACCACGCCGAGGTGCTGGCCATCGCGCAGGCCCACGGGGTCTCGCCCGCCCAGGTCCGGCTGGCCTGGACCCTGCACCAGGGCCCGCACGTGCTGGCCATCCCCGGTACCGGGCGGCTGGACCACCTCGCGGACAACATCGCCGCCGCCGCGCTGCGCCTTTCGCCCGCCGAGCAGGCCCGCCTCGACGCCGTGCACGAGCAGTCCGCCGCCCCGTGACCAACCCGGCCGCGCTGGGGGCGGGGCCGGGAAGCCTTTCGCCCGCCGAGACGATCCGGCGCGCCGGCGCGTTACTGCGCGAGCGCGGGGCAGCCGGGCCAGCACCTCGAAGCCGCCGTCGGCCCGGGGGCGGGCGACCAGGTCGCGAAGACGTCGGTCAGCCGGATGCCCAGCGCGGCGCGCAGTCTGCCCACGCCGTCACCGTACGCGACCCGGCGGCCGGGTGAAACTGGCAGGATCGGCAGCTGTCAGCACCAGACGCCTGTTAACCGCCGGGATGCCGCGATGCCCTTTGACGAGCTGGACCAGCGGATTGTCGCCGCCCTGGTGGACGACGGGCGCGCCACCTACGCGGAGGTCGGCGCCCGGGTCGGGTTGTCCGCGCCGGCGGTCAAGCGCCGGGTGGACCGGCTGCGCGCGGCGGGCGCGGTCACCGGCTTCTCCGCTCAGGTCAACCCGTCGGAGCTGGGCTGGACCACCGAGGCCTACGTCGAGCTGTTCTGCCGGGGCCGGACCTCGCCCAAGGACATCGCCGCGGCCGTCAGCAAGCATCCCGAGGTCACCGAGGCGTGCACGATCACCGGTGACGCCGACGCGCTGCTGCACATCAGGGCGGCGGACGTGCACCACTTCGAGCAGGTGGTGGAGCGGATCAGCGCCGAGCCATTCGTGGTGCGCACCCGCAGCGTCATCGTGTTGTCGCGGCTCCTGCACCGGCCCGACGCGGTCCCTCCGGGCGGGCAGGCATATCACTGACCGGCCAGTTCGGGGGCCGGCAATGGGCTAAAGTCATCCACATGTCTGAGCGTGAGACCGAGACCCCTGACGGCTCCGCAAGCACCGCGGAGTTTCGCGCGTTCGCTAGCCGGGCGGGCACCGAGGCTGAGCAGCGGCCGTGGAGCATGCAGGCCCCGGGCCGCCGGGTCGTCTATCTCGTCGGGGCCGTCATCGTCGTGGCCGTGGTCCTGGCCATTATCGGAATCGCGGTCGCGAGCCACTAGCCATGGCCGGCCCGCCGCCGTCGGCGGGGCGACCGGTCTCGCGTCACCAGAGCACGGCAGTATGAACGGTCATGACCGCTGAGCCGGGCCAGGCCGGTGACCCGGGCGAGGCCCATGATCCGGGCGAGGAGAGCCACCGGCTCACTGCGCTTGAAGGTCTGGCCGCGCTGTCCCTCGATGCCCTGTCCTCGGTAGCCTACGGCCCCGAGGCGATCGTCTTGGTCCTGGTGACCGCCGGGTCGGCCGGGCTGGCCTACACCCTGCCGGTCACCGTCGCGATCGTGGTCCTGCTCGGCGTGCTGGTGATCTCCTACCGGCAGGTGATCGCGGCGTTCCCCGGCGGCGGCGGCGCGTACGCGGTCGCCAAGGCCCACCTCGGCCGGATGCCGAGCCTGGTGGCCGCCGCCTCGCTGATCGTCGACTACGTGCTGAACGCGGCCGTCGGCGTGTCGGCCGGAGTCGAGGCGCTTACCTCGGCGTTCAGCTCGCTGTACCCGGACCGGGTGCTGACTCTGCCTGCTCGTGCTGGCCGCGATCACCGCGGCGAACCTGTGGGGGGTGGCCGAGTCAGCGCGGCTGTTCATCGCGCCGACGATCGCGTTCATCGTGGCCATCGCCGCGGTCATCATCGGCGGCCTGCTGCGGTCGCACCCGGCCGTGCCGGTCGATCACCACCTGCCCGCCGCCGCGGAAACGGTCGGGGCGCTGCTCCTGCTGCAGGCCTTCGCGTCCGGCTGCTCGGCGCTGACCGGGGTCGAGGCCATCGCCAACGCGGTCCCCTCGTTCCGCGAGCCGCGCGCCCGCCGGGCCCAGCACACCGAGATGTGGCTGGGCGATCTTGCTCGGCAGCATGCTCATCGGCCTGGCCATCTGCATCCGCAAGTTCCACGTCACGCCCGTCCCCACGCAGACGGTGCTGGCCCAGCTGACCGGCGCCGCGCTGGGCCACAACGTCGCCTTCTACGCGGTGCAGCTGCTGACCACGGTGCTGCTCGCGCTGGCCGCCAACACCTCCTTCGGCGGCCTGCCCGTGCTGGCCTCGCTGCTGGCCGCCGACAACAACCTGCCGCACCTGTTCTACCTGCGCGCCGACCGGCAGGTGCACCGGTACGGCGTGGTGGTGCTGGCCGTGGCGGCCGCGCTGCTGCTGGTCGCCTCGCGCGGCGACACCCAGGCGCTGGTCCCGCTGTTCGCCATCGGGGTGTTCGTCGGGTTCACGCTGTCCCAGGCGGGCATGGTCGTGCACTGGCGGGAGGCCCGAACGCCCGGCTGGGAAAGCAAGGCCATTATTAACGGTATCGGCGCGCTGTTCACCGCCGCGGCGCTGGCCATTGAGCTGCTCAGTAAGTTCACCGAGGGCGCCTGGGCCATCGTGATCGCGGTCCCGCTGCTGGTGCTGATGTTCAGCCGTATCCACCGCACCTACGACCGGATCGGCGCGCTGCTGCAGCTGGGCCAGCCGCAGCCGCCGCCGCACCGGCGCAGCTCGCTAGTGATCATCCCGGTCCGCGGCATGTCCCGGCTGACCACTGAGGCGGTGTCCGCCGCGCTGTCGATCGGCGACGAAGTCATCGCGGTGACGGTCGACTACCCGAGGCGAGAGCGCGGATGAGGCGGAGGTCGGCTTCCGCGGCCAGTGGGAAGCCTGGCAGCCGAACGTGCGCCTGATCGGCCTGCCCAGCACGCACCGGTCACTCGGCCCGCCGATAGTGGATTACCTGCGCAAGCTGGAGGACGAGGAACGCTTCTACCGGCTGGTCGTGCTCATCCCCGAAGTCGCGCCGGCCCGGCCCTGGCAGGCGATCCTGCACAATCAGCGCGGTTTCGTCCTGGAGCGGGCGATCCAGCGCGGCACCTCGAACGTGGTCATCTGCCGGCTCAGGTTCCGGCTGGCCGCCATGGCCCAGGACCCGCCGGAGGAAAGTTAAGGCTCCTCGGGCCCTGGCTGGTACCGGTAGCCCATGCCCGGCTCGGTGAGCAGCCAGCGCGGCCGGGCCGGGTCGGGTTCGAGCTTGCGCCGCAGCTGAGCCATGTACAGGCGCAGGTTGCCCGCCGCGTCGGCGTAGCCAGGCCCCCACACCTCGGTCAGCAGCTGCTGCTGGCTCAGCAGCTTGCCCGGGTGCCGCAGCAGCACCTCCAGCAGATGCCACTCCGTGGGCGTCAGCCGGACGCTGGCCGGATCCTGCCCGGGCCCGGCCTGGCCTGCGGGTCACCTGCTTGGCGGCCAGGTCCACGACCATGTCCCCGATCCGGACCTGGGGCTCGTCCCCGTCCGCGCTGACCCGCCGGACCACCGCCCGCATCCGGGCCAGCAGCTCCTCCATCCCGAACGGCTTGGTCACGTAGTCGTCGGCGCCCGCGTCCAGCGCCTCGACCTTGTCGATGCTGTCCGCCCGGCCCGACAGCACGATGATCGGGGCGGTCGTCCAGCCGCGCAGCCCCTGGATCACCTCGACGCCGTCCAGGTCCGGCAGGCCCAGGTCCAGGATGACCAGGTCAGGCGGGTGCTTGGCGGCGTGGTCGAGCGCCTGCGCGCCGGTCGCGGCGGTATCTACGTCGTACTGGCGGACCCGCAGGTTGATCCGCAGTGCGCGCAGGATCTGCGGTTCGTCATCGACGACCAGGACGCGGGTCACCCGGCCACCGTGCGACCGGAGGGGCTGGGCTCGCTGGGCAGCGGCCGGGCCGGGCCGGGCACCGCGGGCAGCGAGACGGCCATGGTCAGCCCGCCGCCGGGGGTGTCCTCGGGCTCCAGCGTGCCGCCCATGGCCTCGGCCAGGCCCCGGGACAGGGCCAGCCCGAGGCCGACACCGGTGGTGTTGTCGGTGTCCCCGAGCCGCTGGAACGGCACGAACATCCGGTCCCTGTGGTCCTCGGGTATGCCCGGCCCGCGGTCGACGACCCGCAGCTCGACCCGGCCGGCCAGCGCGCTGGCGGTCAGCAGCGGCGGCCTGGCGGCGGGGGAGTAGCGCAGCGCGTTCGCGGCCAGGTTCACGATGACCCGCTCCAGGATGGCCGGGTCCACCTGGACCTCGGGCAGGTCGGGCGGGATGTCCACCATGACGATGCGAGCCTGCGGGCCGATGTCGTCCAGCGCGCGGGCGATGATCTCCTCCAGGTCGGCCGGCCGGGGGAACACCGACATGGCTCCGGCCTGCAGCCGGCTCATGTCGAGCAGGTTGTCCACCAGGTGGGTGAGCCGGTCCAGCGACTCATCCGCGGTGGCCAGCAGCTCGTCCCGGTCTTCGGTGATCAGCTCGATGTCGAGCGAGCGCAGGCTGCTGACCGCCGCCTTGGCCGAGGCCAGCGGGGTGCGCAGGTCATGGCTGACCGCGGCGAGCAGCGCGGTCCGCATCCGGTCGGCCGCCGCGATCGGCCGGGCCGCCTCGGCCGCCGCGGTCAGCCGCTGCTGCTCCAGGGCGGCCGCGGCGTAGGCGGCGAACGCGCCCAGGATCCGGCGGTCGGTCGCGGGCAGCGCCCGCCCCCGCAGGGCGAGCTTGAGGCTGTCAGTGACCGGGACCTCCACATCGGCCGGGGCCGGGGAGTCCGGCACCGGCCCGGAGACGGCCACCGGAGCCCAGCCGGCGTTCGGGCCCAGGCCGGATCCGGCCGGGACCTGGCCGCGTTCCAGCAGCGTCACCGATTCCATCCCGAACGCTTCCCTGGCCCGGTCCAGCACCGCCGCGAGCGCCTGCTGGCCGCGCAGCACGCTGCCGGCCGTGGTGACCATGATCTCGGACTCCGCGCCGGCCCTGGCCGCCTGCTTGGTCCGCCGGGCCGCGTCGTCCACCAGGAAGCTGACCACCAGGGCCACCGCCACGAAGAAGCCCAGGGCCAGCACGTTGTTGGCCTCGGCGATGGTGAACTTGTGCACCGGCGGGGTGAAGTAGAAGTTGAGCAGCAGCGAGCCCACGATCGCTTCAAGGACGGCCGGGACGAACCCGCCGACCAGCGCGACCGCGATCACCGCGGCCAGGAAGGCCAGCACGTCGCTGGTCAGGTTCAGCGGCCCGCGCAGCGCCACCAGCAGCAGGGTCAGCAGCGGGGCCAGCGCCGCGGCCAGCACGTACCCGGCCAGCCGGCGGCGCAGTGGCAGGCCGCCGCGGGCCCTGGGCAGTCCCCGGCCCCGGCCCATCTGGGCGTGCGTGACGATGTGCACGTCGATGTCGCCGGAATCCCTGATCGTCCGCATGCTGACCCCGGGCCCGGTCAGCAGCGAGGACAGCCAGCTGCGCCGGCTGGCGCCCAGCACGAGCTGGGTCGCGTTCTCGGCCCGGGCGAAGGTCAGCAGCGCGTCGGGCACGTCGTCCCCGACGACCTGGTGGTAGCTGCCGCCGAGTGACTCGACCAGCCGCCGCTGGGCGGCCAGCGCCGCCGGGTCAGCGCCGGTCAGGCCGTCGGACTTGGTCACGTGCAGGGCCAGCAGGTCGCCGCCGGTCGACCGGGCGGCGATCCGGGCCGCCCGCCTGATCAGCGTGTCGCCCTCCGGCCCGCCGGTCAGCGCGACCACCACCCGCTCGCGCGCCTCCCAGGTGCCGTGGATGCCGTGCGCGGCCCGGTACCGCTGCAGCCCCTCGTCGACCTTGTCGGCCAGCCACAGCAGCGCCAGCTCGCGCAGCGCGGCCAGGTTCCCGGCCCTGAAGTAGTTGGTCAGCGCCGCGTCGATCTTCTCCGCCGGGTAGATGTTGCCGTGCGCCATCCGGCGGCGCAGCGCTTCCGGGGTCATGTCGACCAGCTCGACCTGGTCGGCCGCGCGGACCATCGCATCAGGCACGGTCTCCCGCTGCGGCACCCCGGTGATCTTCTCCACCACGTCGTTCAGCGATTCCAGGTGCTGGATGTTGACGTTGGAGATCACGTCGATGCCGGCCGCGAGCAGTTCCTCCACGTCCTGCCAGCGCTTGGCGTTGCGCGAGCCGGGCACGTTGGTATGCGCGAACTCGTCGACCAGCGCGATCTGCGGGCGGCGGGCCAGCACTGCGCCGAGGTCCATCTCGTCGAACTCGGTGCCTCGGTAGGGCAGCCGGATCCGGGGGATGACCTCCAGCTCGCCGATCTGTTCGGCGGTGTGCGCCCGGCCGTGGGTCTCGACGAACGCCACCACCACGTCGGTGCCCCGCTCGGTTCGCCGGTGGCCCTCGCTGAGCATGGCAAAGGTCTTGCCGACGCCCGCGGCGCAGCCCAGGTAGATCCTGAGCTGCCCGCGCTCCTGCTGTCCCATGCTGGTCCTGTCGCCGAGTTAAACCGCTCGCCACCAGTCTGCCCGCTGCCGCGCGGCCGCGCGGCAGCGCGCTGGCCCTGGCGGCCGCGGGCGACTGCGAAGCGGGCGGGGCGCCCCGGCGCTGAACACCTGCGTGCCGCCTTATGCGCATATATCATTCCTGCAGCCAAAGAAGGGCCATGGGTGATGCGGGACACCGGAGCCGATCCCGGCCTGGGCGGCCGGTCATGACCAACCGGGCCACGTTGACCACCTCCTATCTCGACGAGGTGGCTCGCCGCGGCGCCACCGCGGACGACCTGCTCGCCGCCATCCGCGCCGACGACTCGCTGGCCGCGCTGTACCGGCGGCAGTACCTTTCCCGGCCGCTGTTCCTCGGCCACGCTGAGAGCGAGCAGCTGAACGCCGATCTGCAGCACGTGCGGACGGCACTGGTCAGCCTGCCCGACCTGCTGTACGGCGGCGACCTCGCCGCCTTCGGCCAGGCCGCTGGCCTGACGGACCTCCAGGCCGCGGCCGTGCTGCGCACCAGGGCGCAGAACGCCACCCACTGGGGGCGGGCGGACATGTACTGGGAGTCGGACGGCCTGCGCCTGCTGGAGTTCAACCTGGGCAGCGGGGCAGGCGGCAGCGATAACGCCGACATGTGCCAGGCGCTGCTCCAGCACCCGCTGCTACGCGAGTTCGCCCGCGCGCACCGGCTGGATTACCCGGACACGATGCACGAGCAAATCAGCCGGATCTTCTCCGAATGCGGATTCGAGCCGGGGTCGTTCCCGATGATCGCCCTGGTGGACTGGCCTGACAGCTTCAAGTCCCTTAGCTCATACCTGCATAAGATCTCCCGGCGCTGGCGCACGCTGGGCCTCGATGCGCACCCCTGCCACCTCGGTGAGCTCAAGGCGGGCGGCGGCCGCGTCACGCTGCACGGGCGGCCGGTCGACATCATCTTCCGTATTTTCCTGATCGAGCACCTGCTCGAGCCGGACGGGCCCGCGCTGATTAACCCGGTGATCGATGCTGTGGCCCGGGGTGAGGTGGCGATGTTCACGCCGCTGGACGCCGACCTCTACGGCAGCAAGGCACCGCTGGCCATGCTCTCCGACCACGCCAACCGGCACCTGTTCACCCGGGCCCAGCAGGCCGCGTTCGACCGCATCCTGCCCTGGACCAGAATGGTCCGCCCCGGGCCGGTCACCCTGGAAGACGGCCGCACGGCGGACTTGCTGGAGTACGCGGCAAGCGACGCCGACAACCTCGTGCTGAAGCCCGGCCTGATGCACGGCGGGGCCGGCGTGCAGCCGGGCTGGCGCTCCGACATCAGCCCGCAGCAGTGGCGTGACCTGCTGAGCAGCGCCATGGACCGTCCCTATGTGCTGCAGCGGCGGATCAGGCCGACACCTGAGCTGTGCCCCGGTGAGCACGGTGAACCTACTCCCTGGCTGGTCGTCTGGGGCGTATTCACGTCTCCGGCCGGCTACCGGGGCGTCTTGGCCCGCGGCGTGCCCGACCAGGTGGGTTCAGATCTGGTGGTCAATCTCGCCGCCAGCCGGGAGGCGGCCGTAGGCTCCTGCCTGGTTTCGCGGCCCGAGCCTCAGGCCTGAGGCTCGGGCCGCGCGGCGAGCTCGTCGAGCGCGCGTACCTTGCTGATGGGCGAGACGGCGATCCAGATCACCGAGATGGGCATGCCGCCGGCGCAGATGAACAGCGTCGGCCGCAGCCCAAGCCGCTCGCCCAGGAGCCCGGCCAGCAGGGCGGAGAACGGCATCAGGGCGGATATCGCGAACCGGAAGCTGGCGTTGACCCTGCCCTGCAGTTCGGCCGGCGTCGCGATCTGGCGCAGCGTCATCGACGAGATGTTCATCGTGATGATGCCGAACCCGGCCGTGAAGTACACGACCGTGAACAGGACGGTGCTCAGCGTGGGGGGTCCGGGCACCAAGGGAATGCAGAGCACCGCCAGCGCCCCCAGGCCGTACCCGGCCAGCAGCATGCGCCCGTAACCGAAGCGGGCGATCGCACGCCTGACCGTGGCCGAGGCCACCACCCCGCCGATGCCGAGGCAAGCGAAGACGAGTCCGATCGAGTCTGCCGACATGTGCATCTGACGCGGGGCGTAGACCAGGAACAGGGTGATCTGAAGCTGGGAGAAGAGGTTGAAGAGCCCGGCCGATCCGGCCACCGCGCGCAGTTCAGGCCTGCGGTAGATGAACCGCAGTCCGGACCGTACCTCGCTGATCACGCCGCGGACTCCGGCCACGGCATCCGCGCTCCTTTCGGGCTTGGGCTCACGCGCCCGGATCCGCAACAGCGACGCCCAGGAAGCCACGAACGAGCCAGCGTCCACGAGCAGCGCGAACGGAGCCCCCAGCAGCTGGATGAGGATGCCGCTGAGCCCAGGGCCGGTCACCTGGGCCACCGATTCCGTCCCCTGCAGCCTGCTGTTGCCCGCGAGCAAGGTCCCGGCGCCCACCAGGCCAGGCAGATAGGAGCGGTAGGCCACCTCGAAGATGACGGTGAGCGCGCCCTGGACCAGCGCCACGGCATACATCACCGGCATGTCCAGGGATTTCGCCCAGGCGAGCAGCGGGACCAGCGCGATGACGGCCGTGCGGCCGAGATCCGCGCCTATCATCAGCGGCCGCTTGCGCATCCGGTCAGCCATCACCCCGAACAACAGGCTGGGACCGCTGTAGGTGAGCAGGCCAGCGGCGGACAGCAGGCCGACCTGGCCCGCGCTGGCGTGCAGATACAGCACGGCGGTCAGCGGCAGGGCCAGCAGGGTGACCTGGCTGCCCACCGCGGAGATCCCCTGGCCCAGCCAGAGCCTGTTGAAATCACGGTGCAGCCACAGCGACCGGGCGGCGCGCGAGGGGTCCGGCTTGCCGGGGGGAACCAGGGAATCGCTCGGCCGCACGCTCTCGTCAGCCGTCACTGCGTGCCTCCGTGCTGAGCCACCAGCCACAAGACCTCACGCACAGACATCCAGACTCCCTTGTCCCTGGCCGTGTCTTAGTTAAAGGTCGCGTCTCCACATCAGGGTCGAGCGTCGAGGAAACCATCCCACGCGCTTGCGCATCGGAATATATGGTGTGGTGGAATATCATAAAATCATCACTGATCGCCCCGGAGTGGCATGCGCTTCGAAGATCTGTTCGTGGCTGGGATTGGCAGCTGGCTGCCGCCCGCGGTGAGCGTGCAGGAGGCGATCGCGGACGGTCGTTACGATCCAGCGGACCAGGCGAAGAACGAATACGTATCGATCACGGTGGCTGGTGATGAGGCCCCCCCGGAAATGGCCGTCCGCGCCGGGCGGCAGGCGCTGGCTCGTTCGGGAGTCCCGGCCGGGGACATCGCGCTGCTCTTGCACGCGTCGCTGTGGTATCAGGGGCTTGATTTCTGGCCCGCGGCCTCCTATATCCACCGCAACGTGCTCGGCGACGGCAGGTATGTCCCCGCTCTGGACTTGCAGCAGATGTCCAACGGCTGCATGGCCGCCATCGAGCTGGCCGCTTCCTATATCGCGGCCGATCCGGGCAGGCGCGCGGCGCTCATCACCGCGGCCGACCGGCTCGCCCGGCCCGGGTTCGACCGCTGGCGGAGCGACCTGCCGGGCATCGTCTACGGAGACGGCGCGGCCGCGATGGTCCTGGCCAGGGAGGGGTTCGCCCGGCTGCTGTCGCTCACCACGGTCACGGACAGCCAGCTGGAGGGAATGTACCGCGGCGAGCAGCCCTTCGGCGCGGTGCCCGGGCACGCGGGGTATCCGGTCGACAACCGGGCCCGCCGCACCGAGTACGCGGCCAGCGTCCGATCTTGAGGCGCTCGGCCGCCAGATCAGCTCAGGCCTGGCCGAGGTCGTCGACCGGGCGCTGGCCGAGGCCGAGCTGAGGCCCGGTGACATCGACTGGACCGTCTTCCCGAACCTGGGCGTCACTACGCTGCAGCAGGCGTACTTGCAGCCGCTGGGACTGGACCTGGCCGCGACGGCCTGGGAATCGGGCCGGCGAACCGGTCATGTCGGCGCGGCCGACCAGATCATCGGCCTGGGGAACATTTCCGACTGCGGACGAGCAGGCCCGGGCGATCATGTCCTGCTAGTCGGCGTCGGCGCTGGCTTCACCTGGACGGGCGCCGTGATCGAGTTCGCCGGGGAAAAGGGCTCAGGCTAAGCAGAGGCCCTTCCGCCCGCGCGCGGGTGCGGAAGCGGCGAGAACGCGCGCCCAGCCGACTGGAGCAGGAGGAGAAATGTGATGGCGGACGACAGCGAATCGGCTCGCGACCAGTACCGGCGGGATGGCTGGTGGCGCGATCGGGACCTTTCTCGACGATCTCAGGCGGCAGGCCGCACGGCAGCCGCACAAGGCCGCCCTCATCGCCCGCAGGACGCCGGGCGCTGACACCGAGACGTTCAGCTATGGTGACATCGCCGCCGCGACCGACCGGTTCGCCCAGGCCCTGCTCGGCCTGGGTGTCAAGCCCGGTGAGTACGTCGGCATCCACCTGCCCGATTACTGGGAGATGCTGCCGCTGGCGCTGGCCTGCATCAAGGTCGGCGCGCGGATTTCCCCGTTGATGCCGTCATTCCGGCGGCGTGAGCTTGAGCTCGCCGCCAGGACCACCGAGATGCGGGTTTTTATCACCGTCACCGAGCTTGACGGCAGCCGCCCCGCTGACACGATGCTCGAGCTCGCCGCGCAGGTGCCTTCGCTGGAGCACATCGTCGCGATCGGTGCGGGCCCCCCGTCCGGAGCGCTGTCCTTCGACGGCGATTTTCTCGGTGCCGCGCAGGGCGACACGGCCGACATCACCGGCCTGGAGCTTCCGCCGGACGAGCCGTACCTCATCTTGTTCACGTCCGGGACCACCGGAGACCCGAAAGGGGCTCTGCACAGCCAGAACACGCTCTACGCAGGCCTCCGGGGCTACCAGGAAACGCTTGGCCTGGATGCCAGCCTGGTCAAGGTGTCACCGCACACCAACATGCACTATGTCGGCTTCGTTCAGAACCTGCTGGCGCCGCTGACGCTCGGCGGTACCGCTGTGGTGCCAGGCGTATGGGACCCGCACCTGTACCTGGAGATGATCGAGCGCCATGCCGTCACGATGTTCTACGCGGCACCGGGTTTCGTCGCCCAGTTGCTGGCCGCCCAGCAGGCGCGGCCGCGTGACGTCAGCAGCCTGCGGTATATCGTGGCCGGTTCCGCGCCCGTGCCGCCCACCCTGGTCGAGCAGGTGCGCGAGACGCTCCGCGTCCCCCTCTACTCATTGTGGGGGATGACCGAGAACGGCCCGGTCACCATGACACGGCCGGATGATCCGCCGGACTGGGCGGCGCACAGCGATGGCCGCCCCACCGGCGGGATGCGGGTCCGCATCGATCCCATGCCCGGCCGCTCGGACGGGGCGGGGCCGCTGTGGGTGCGCGGCAGGCCCAGTGCCTTGGCTACTACCGGAACGAGCAGGCTTACGCGGCGGACCTGGACTCCGGCGGCTGGTTCAACACCGGCGATCTGGCCCGCGATGACGGCCGCGGCGGCATCCGGATAGCGGGCCGGACCAAGGACATCATCATGCACACGGGCTTCAATGTCCCGGTCGCTGACGTCGAGAACGTGCTGATCCGGCACCCGCAGGTGGCCGAGATCGCGCTGATCGGCATACCGGACGAAGCGGTCGTCGAGCGGGTATGCGCAGTCGTGGTGCCAGCCGGTGACCCCCCGGAATTGTCCGAGCTGATCGATTACCTGCGCGACGCGGGTGTCGGCGACCTTTATCTGCCGGAGTTCCTCAAGCTGGTCGAAACGCTGCCGCGGACCGCGACGGGCAAGGTCCGCAAGGTCGAGCTCAGAGAGCGGTTCACCGAAGCCTGAACAGTCAGGTTCCCCGGGTGTCGCGGGGTGGCATCGGATCCAGGAACTGGATGCGAAGCTCACTGAAGTAGCGCTGTCCGCTCGCGTCAGGAAGCCAGGCATCCTCGGCCCCGGGCAGCATCTCGGTGAGCACGATGTCGACGCCATCCCCGGCTACCTGACGGGTGCTGCGCAGCATCGTGCAGAACGCCGACACGTACCGGGGACTGGTCAGGTCGACGTAGACCGGCTTGGTTTCGGTGCCAATCTTGGCGAAGACCTTGTCCGGAAGGCCGAAGGCGCGACGGAAACGGCGGGCAGCCAGGTATTCGGCCAGCCGGCCGGAAACCATCAGGCCGGATTCACCAATGGTTGTGCGCCACGTCTCGCGGCCGATCACGAGCCGGTCGACCGTGATCCTCGGGCTGTGCGGCCCGGTACTCGTCCGCTTAAGCGCCTCCACCCCGGCCCAGGCGACCAGCAGGGCGAACACGTCGGCCAGCGGCCAGCGGCGGCCGTCGGCGGCGACGGCGGCCAGCGTCCCGCCGCGGTCCAGCACCGTCAGGGCCGTGACAGGAAGCAGCCGGGCGGGATCAGCGCCCGGCGCGTGGGTGAAGGCCAGCTGGTAATCGGTGACCCCGAGGACGGGAGCGATGCGCGCGGTGTACCGAGGCCACCAGGTCGGGTAGAGCGGGCGGAACTGCGGTCCGATATCCGCGGCGGCCGCGGCGCGCAGCCGGGCGGGGTCGGGATGCCGCTCAGTGAACAGCGCGCAGTCCAGCGTGGGCCATCCGGCGTGCAGTTCGCCCAGCACGATGGTGAACTCGCCGCGGGCCAGGGCTTGCGCGCTGGCTGCGCAGATATGCAGGTCCGGGCTGTGGATCCGGGCCGCCCGCCAGCCAGGCCGCAGCGCGGGGAAGAGCTCGGCCGCCCGGGCGGCCGCCTCGGCGCTCGACACTGTCACCCGGCTGGTGCCCGGTGCCACGTGGTCCAGCCCGAACAGCGCGTTCCAGCGCTCGGCCAGCTCAGCCGCCACGGCATCAACCGGCAGATCGGCCCCGCTGAAAAGTCGCAGAGCAGCGTCCCAGAACTCGCTCAGCGGCACCCCGTCGGCCGGTGGCCGGCGTAGCTCGTCGTAGAGCGAGCGAAATGCCACGTCGTAAGCATCGGCCAGGACGGCCGAAAGCCACCTGGCCGCGGGCAGCAGCACGCGGCCCATGGGGCCGGCCAGCGCGTCAAGCACTGGCTTGCCGAAGGTCACGTCGATATCGCGGACGGTGTCCTCGTAGCAAAGCCGCCGGCCCGCGTACATCTTTCCCTGGCGGTGTTCCGGCTCGGCACCTGTCACGGTCTTGAACTCCGCGTCCAGATCGCCGATCGCGGCAGCGAGACTGTCCGGGTGGCCGGCTGCCGCGCTGACCGCGTCACGGGCGGCGTCCAGCCGGATCAGGCCACGGCGGGCCCGGGCCCGCGCCGCTGCATCCGGAATCGCGGCCAGCGTGGCGCGAAGCACCCGCTCGGCGTCCGGGTTGTACGGCATGTCGATGCCCCACCAGACGATGTCCCGCGCGGCGAGGGCTTCCAGCAGCGCGAGTTCCTCGGCCTGGTTGGGTCCAGCGGTGATCGCCACCGCCGCCGTGTGTCCATCACAGCGGGAGAGCAGGTCCGTATCGGCCTGGGACAGCTCCAGCGGGGGCTGACCAGGCCGCAGCAGACGGCGGCCGTCCACCGTGAGGTCCGGGTGCATTCCCACGGGCAGCCACGGCCGTACTACCGGGTCGGCGGCGAGGCGTTCGACGTACGTCTGCAGGGCCCAGAACTCGTAGAACGTCTCACGGGAACGCAGCAGCCTGTCGCCGCAGCGGACCCTGACGGCCGGGCCCAGCGGATCGAGCAGCACCCAAGTCACCGGGCCGAAGAAGCCAATGGTGTCGTTCTTGCCGCAGTAGCGCTGCCAGTACCGGGCGATGGTGTCCTCGCGGAACCGTCGCTTCTCCCGTTGGCGCTTGGTCCGCGTTGTGGCCGCGGCGGTCTGCCCGCCTGCACGGATGCTGTCGAGTGCGTGCACCATTGCAGGGTTCTGCCAGGTGACAGCCTCCCGGAACAAAGCATCGGCGGCGATGCCCGCCGCGCACTTGCTCGCATCGGCCAGCGCCTCAGCGTAGGCCGATTCCACCTCCTGCTCGCTCACCCGCCCGTCGAGGAAAGCGTCGGCCACGGCCGCGCATTCAGGGGCGGCGAAGCGGTCAAGCCCGGCAGCGGGGAACCCGGTCGAGCGCAGCAAGGCGTCTCGCCACACCATCCACTCGGTGCCGGGGAGGCTAATGAGGTGCCCGTCCGGCTGACCGCCCGTCACGATCTCTGGTTGGGATCCACCGGAAAGGCGGACCATCGGCGCCTCGAGATGATCCGGGTCTGGCGGGGGAAGGGTTTCCCGCATACCGCACGCCTTTCGGTCGAGTTTCGCCGGGTTCGCCGGGATGGACGATACGTGATTAACCGGGCCAGGGGAAGGCTTACGCGGGCCGGTGCGAGGCCAGGGGCTCCCCGGCCGCCTTTGCGAGGTAGTGACCGTGGCCTGACTCACTCTTGACAGGCGCTTGACCGGCCTTCCGGCTGGCGCCGGAGGAATCATGAATCGTGCTCAAGGAGCACGGTCAGGGCTGGTAGCGGTAGCCCATCCCGGGCTCGGTGAGCAGATGGCGCGGGCGTGGCGGGTCGTCCTCCAGCTTGCGGCGCAGCCGTGCCAGGTGGAATCTCAGATAGTGCGTGCTGCCCTCGAAGCCGGGCCCCCAGACCTCGCTGAGCAGCCGGCCGGAGCTGACCAGCTGGCCCGGAGCGCGCAGCAGGATCTCCAGTAGCCGCCATTCGGTCCTGGTGAGATGGACCGGCTCGGAGCCCGCCGCGCCCGCGCGGCCCGGGATGGGGCCGGTCCTGGTCACCGTGTGCGCGGTCAGGTCGATCAGGCACCGGCCGATGATGAAGGTCGCGCCGTCCGCCGGGCGCTCTTCGCGGCGCAGCGCGGCCCGCAGCCGGGCCAGCAGTTCCTCCATCGAGAACGGCTTGGCGACGTAGTCGTCGGCCCCGGCGTCGAGCGCCCCGATCTTGTCCCCCGGCCCGGCCCGGCCGGACAGCACGATGACCGGCACCAGGGACAGGCCGCGGAGCGCGGCGATCACCACGGTGCCGTCCAGGTCAGGCAGGCCGAGATCAAGCAGGACCGCGTCCGGCGGCTGCCGCTGCGCCTCCGCGATCGCTTCCTGCCCGGTGGCTGCGGTCGCCACGGCGTATCCGCGGGCGCGCAAGTTGATCCGCAGCGCGCGGAGCATGGCCGGCTCGTCCTCGACGATGAGGATCAGCATCGGGTCTATGGCTAGCCCGAGACCGGATACTGCTGGTCGAGCGCGATATTCAGGGTCAGCACGTTCACCCTCGGCTCGCCGAGGAAGCCGAGCGCGCGGCCCTGCGTGTTCTGGCTGACCAGCGCCCGGACCGCCGCCGGGCTGATATGGCGGGCCGCCGCGACGCGGTCCAGCTGGATGGTGGCGTTCTGCGGGGAAATATAGGGATCCAGGCCCGAGGCCGACGTGGTCACCGCGTCCGGCGGGATGGCCGACACGGCGACGTTGTCGAACTTCGCGATCTGCTGCTGCCGCTGCTTGATGTCCTGGACCAGGACCGGGTTGGTCGGGCCCAGGTTGGACGCGGCGGAGAACAGCGGGTTACAGCCATAGTCGCTGGACTCGCCGCTCACCGCGGCCGACGGCCGGGGCTGGAAGTACTGCGGCAGCGGGCTGCCCTTGGCGGTGACGAACTCCTGGCACAGCAGGCTGGAGCCGACCACCCGGCCGTGGAAGCTCACCAGCGACCCGTTGGCTTGCTTGTGGAAGGCCCCCTGGGCCAGCCCGAACATGACCACTGGGTAGATGATGCCGCAGATCACCGTGAAGATGATCAGGCCGCGCAAGGCTGCGATGAACTGCCGGACACTGCTGGGAAGACGATTCATATCGGATCAGCCGCCAAAACCGGGAATGAACTGGATGATGAGGTCGATGGCCTTGATCCCGATGAACGGGATGATCAGCCCGCCGACGCCGTAGATCCACAGATTCCTGCGGAGCATCGACGAGGCCGAGGCCGGCCGGTAACGCACGCCGCGCAGCGCCAGCGGGATCAGCGCCACGATGATCAGCGCGTTGAAGATGATCGCCGAGGTGATGGCCGACTCTGGGCTGTGCAGGTGCAGGATGCCCAGCTTGGCCAGGCCAGGAAAGGCGCCGGAGAACATGGCCGGCAGCATCGCGAAATATTTCGCGACGTCGTTGGTGATGGAGAAGGTGGTCAGCGCGCCGCGGGTGATGAGCAGCTGCTTGCCGATCTCCACGATCTCGATGAGCTTGGTCGGGTTGGAGTCCAGGTCCACCATGTTCCCGGCCTCCTTGGCGGCCGAGGTCCCGGTGTTCATGGCCACGCCGACGTCGGCCTGGGCCAGCGCGGGCGCGTCGTTGGTGCCGTCCCCGGTCATCGCGACCAGCTTGCCGCCTTCCTGCTCCTTCTTGATCAGCGCCATCTTGTCTTCCGGCGTGGCCTCGGCCAGGAAGTCGTCCACGCCGGACTCGTCCGCGATGGCCTTGGCGGTCAGCGGGTTGTCACCGGTGATCATGACGGTCCTGATGCCCATCTTGCGCATCTCGGCGAACCGCTCGGCGATGCCCTCCTTGACGATGTCCTTGAGGTGGATCACGCCCAGCGCCCGGGCGCTGGCCCCGTGCCGCTCGGCGACGACCAGCGGGGTACCGCCGGCCGAGGAGATGCCGTCGACCATCGGGCCGAGCTCGTCGGCCGGGATCCCGCCGTTGGACCGGATCCATTCCCTGACCGCGCTGGCCGCGCCCTTGCGGACCTGCCGGCCGTCGGCCAGGTCGACTCCGCTCATCCGGGTCTGCGCGGTGAACTCCACGAATTCCGCGCCGGGCAGCTCACCCTCGTGCCGCTCGCGCAGCCCGTACTGGTCCTTGGCCAGGACCACGATGGAACGGCCTTCAGGGGTGTAGTCGGCCATGCTCGACAGCTGGGCCGCGTCGGCGAGTTCCGCCGCGCTCACCTCGCCCACCGGCAGGAACTCGGTCGCCTGGCGGTTGCCGATGGTGATCGTGCCGGTCTTGTCCAGCAGCAGGGTGTTCACGTCGCCGGCCGCCTCGACCGCACGGCCGGACATGGCCAGCACGTTGCGCTGGACCAGCCGGTCCATGCCCGCGATGCCGATGGCCGACAGCAGCGCGCCGATCGTGGTCGGGATCAGCGCCACCAGCAGCGCGACCAGGATGACCAGGCTCTGCGGCGCCTTGGAGTAGAACGCCATCGGCTGCAAGCTGACCACCGCGAGCATGAAGATGACGGTCAGCGCGGCCAGCAGGATGTTCAGCGCCAGCTCGTTCGGGGTCTTCTGCCGCTTGGCCCCTTCGACCAGCGCGATCATCCGGTCGATGAAGGTCTCGCCCGGCTTGGAGGTGATCTTGACCACGATCCGGTCCGACAGCACCCGGGTGCCGCCGGTGACCGCGGACCGGTCACCGCCAGACTCGCGGATCACCGGTGCGGACTCGCCGGTGATAGCCGACTCGTCCACCGACGCGACGCCCTCGACGACGTCGCCGTCACCGGGAATGATCTCGCCCGCCTCGACGACCACATGGTCGCCGAGGGTTAGCTGGGTGCCGGGCACCTCCTCCTCGCGCGGGTCGCTGACGCCGGGCCGCCAGCCGGTCAGCCGGCGGGCCACGGTCTCCCGCTTGGTCCGGCGCAGCGTCTCGGCCTGGGCCTTGCCCCGGCCCTCGGCCACGGCCTCGGCCAGGTTGGCGAACACGACGGTCAGCCACAGCCAGACCACGATGGTCCAGTTGAAGACCGATGGCTTGGCGATCGCGGTGTAGGTGGTCAGCGCCGCGCCGACCTCGACCACGAACATGACCGGGTTCCTGACCTGGACCCGGGGGTCCAGCTTCTTGAACGCGTCGGGAGTCGACCGCCACAGCATCTTGGGGTCGAGCAAGCCGCCGCCGATTCGGCGCGGCTGGGGGTCGGCCGAGCGGCGGCCCGTCCCGGCCGGGGATCCGGGCGTGGTAGTGACAGACATCAGTGCAGTCCTTCTGCGAAGGGGCCCAGGGCCAGGGCGGGGAAGTAAGTCAGGCCGACCAGGATGAGGATGACGCCGACGAGCATCCCGACGAACAGCGGTGTCCTGGTGTCCAGCGTGCCCGCGCTCGCGGGCACGGGTTGCTGCCTGGCCAGCGATCCGGCCAGGCCGAGCGCGAAGATCTCCGGCGCGAACCTGCCGATCAGCATGACGATGCCGCCGACCGTGTTGTACCAGGTGGTGTTCGTCCCGAGGCCGGCGAACGCGGAGCCATTGTTATTGGCCATCGAGGTGAACGCGTACATGATCTCGGTCAGGCCGTGCGGTCCCGGGTTGTCGATCCTGGAGGTGCCGATCTTGAGGCCGAGCGACAGCCCGGCCGCGGTCAGGATGGTCACCGGGAGGGTCAGGAAATACAGCGCGGCGTACTTCATCTCGGCCGGCCGGATTTTCTTGCCGATGTACTCCGGGGTCCGGCCGACCATCAGCCCGGCCACGAACACCGTGACCATGGCCAGCACCAGAATGCCGTACAGCCCGGCACCGACACCGCCGGGCGCGATCTCGCCCAAGGCGATGTCGAACAGGGCGATGCCGCCGCCGAACGGGGTGAACGAGTCATGGAACGAGTTCACCGAGCCGGTCGAGGTCACCGTGGTGGACGCGGCGAACAGCGAGGAGCCTGGCGTGCCGAAGGCGACGTTCTTGCCCTCCATGGCGCCGTGGGCGAGGTGCGGGGCGACCCCGGCGCCCTGCGCCTCGAAGAAGCTGATGCCGCCGACCGCCGCCAGCCAGATGATCACCATGACCGCGAGCAGCGCGTAGCCCTGCCGGTTGTCCTTGACCATCTTGCCGAAGGTGCGCGGCAGTGCGAAGGCCGTGAGCAGGAGCAGGAAGATCTCGAACCAGTTGGTGAACGGGTTCGGGCTCTCGAACGGGTGCGCGGAGTTGGCGTTGAAGAAGCCGCCGCCGTTATTGCCCGCGTCCTTGATGACTTCCTGCGAGGCGACCGGGCCGCCGACGATGGTCTGGTGCGCACCGGACAGGGTGTTGACCGTGTGGTAAGAGGTGAAGTTGTCGATCACGCCGGCGGCCATCAGGATCAGCCCGCCAACGATGGACAGCGGGATCAGGTACCGGACGGTGATCCTGGTCACGTCCACCCAGAAGTTGCCGAGCTTGTCGGTCCTGGACCGGATGAACCCCCGGACCAGCGCAATCGCGATCACGATGCCGACCGCGGCGGACAGGAAGTTCTGCACCGCCAGGCCGCCCATCTGGGTCAGGTAGCCCATGGTCGACTCGCCGGAGTAGTTCTGCCAGTTGGTGTTGGTCACGAACGACGCGGCCGTGTTCCAGGCCAGGGCCGGCGGCACGTTGGCCATGCCCTCGGACAGCAGCAGGAAGTGCTGGAGCCGTTCAAGCCCGTACAGGAAGAGCACGCTGACGGCGGAGAAGGCCAGCACGGAGCGCAGGTACACGCTCCACCGCTGGTCCGCTTTCGGGTTGACGCCGATCAGCTTGTAGATGCCGCGCTCAATGCGCCAGTCCTTGTCCGTGGTGAAGATATGAGCCAGGTAATTGCCGACCGGCACGTAGCACGCGGCCAGCGCAGCGACCAGTAGGGCCAGCTGAAGCCAGCCTGCAGTGGCGCTATTCATCAGAACCTCTCAGGCAGGACGAGAGCAACGAAAAGATAGATAGTCAGCAAGACCCCGAAGATCAGCCCGATCAGGTTCTCAGCGCTCAAAGCGCTCAACCCCCTTCACCAGGAGGAAGAGCACGGCGAAGACGACGATCGTCAGGCCGATGTAGATCACGTCGGACACGGAGCCCTCCTAGGCACCAAGGGAACGCTGCGGCACAAGACCGCTTATGCGTCAGTGAACCTCGGAAAACACCAGGTAGAGCGGGTCCTAATGGGACCCATGCGGAGCCAGTGCGACACCTAACGCAACCCATGCGCGGGCCCGCCAAGTTCTGTCACGGGACCGGTCATGAGTGTTGCCGAAGGTCGGCCGGGAGCTTATGCTTCCGTCGTCTCTACTACGGAGAGTGATCAATAGTCGCAGTGCGTAAGCGCTCGCCTTGTCATTTCACGCCCGCCGGGGCGCCCCCCGGCGGGCCGTTCCCAGGGGTCGATCGAAGGAGCAGCAATCCGTGCACGCGGACAATGTAGCGACGAGAGTACGGGTGCGCCCCGCCAGGCGCCCGGCCGTCAAGGGCCGGCACGCGGTGGAGGCGGGCCGCCTCCCGGCGGTCCGGGCCAGCGATGCCAGGCACGCTGTGTTACGGCCGCCATCCACCCCCCGGGGCCGGCTGGTGGCCATCGTGGGGCTGGCATTCGGCGCTGCTGCGCACGTCGCTGTGCGCGGCGGGCACCGGGCTGATGCTGCCGCGCCTCGCGGTGCGCATCGCCGCGAGCCTGGTGCTGGCGGACGTGACGGCGACCTGGCCGGCCCGCTGATCGAGCGCTACAGTCACTCGCCATGACAGCAGGCTTGGAATCCCACCCCCGGCTCGTCGTGGCGATGGAGCCAGGCGGCCCGGAGCCGGACGCGGCGGCGTAGCGGACGAGCGGGCGACGATGCTGTTTACCGCCGATCACGAGGCCTTCCGGCAGGCCGCCCGGGGCGTGCTGGCCCGCGAGGTCATCCCGCACGCGCCCCAGTGGGAGGAGGCCGGGACGTTCCCGGCCCACCGGCTGTTCCCGGCGCTGGCCGCGGCCGGGCTGCTGGGGCTGGAATACGACCCGGCCTATGGCGGCCAGGGCGCCGACCATTCCTACACGGTGATACTCGGCGAGGAACTGGGGCGGATGGGCTGCGCCGGGGTGGCCATGGCCATCGCCGTGCAGAACGACATGGCCACCCCGTCCCTGCACCGTCACGGCAGCCCCGAGCTGAAGCAGCGCTTCCTGGCCCCGGCGCTGCGCGGCGAGCAGGTCGCCGCCATCGCGGTCACCGAGCCGGAGGCGGGCTCGGACGTGGCGGCGCTGGCGACCAGGGCCGTGCGCGACGGCGACGAGTGGGTGATCAACGGGGCCAAGCTCTACATCACCAACGGCACCCAGGCCGACTGGCTGTGCCTGCTGGCCAGGACCTCCGCTGAGGGCGGCTACCGGGGGATGTCCCAGATCCTGTTCCCGACCAGCACGCCCGGGTTCTCGGTCAGCCGCAAGCTGCGCAAGCTCGGCAACCACAGCTCCGACACCGCGGAATTGTCCTTCACTGACGCCAGGGTCCCGGTGTCCTACACGATCGGCCAGCCCGGCCGCGGCTTCCAGCAGCAGATGCGCCAGTTCCAGAACGAGCGGATGATCGCGGCCTACATCGCGGTCGGGGCCATGGACGCGGCGCTCCGCCGGACCGCTGACTACCTGCGGGAGCGGCACACCTTCGGCCAGCCGCTGCTGTCCCGGCAGTACGTGCGGTTCCGGCTGGCCGAACTAGCCGCCGAACTGGACACGTTGCGGCATTACAACTACGCCTGCGCCGAGGCGTACCTGCGCGGGGAAGACACCACCCGGTTCGCCACCATCGCCAAGCTGAAGGCTGGCCGCCTGCAGCGCGAGGTCGCCGACACCTGCCTGCAGTTCCACGGCGGGGCCGGCTATATGGAGGAGACCTGGGTGGCGCGGTTCTTCAGGGACAGCCGCCTGCTGTCCATCGGCGGCGGAGCCGACGAGGTCATGCTGCAGATCCTGGCTCGCCTGGACGGCCTGGACGACTGAGCCCGATGAGCTGGGCCCGATCAGCTGGGCCCGATCAGCTGGGCGGTACGACAGCGGGGCGAGCTGGCCGGAATTAACCAGCCAGGTCGCGGATACCAAGTTCGTCGGCCCTGGCCAGCAGCTGGGCCGGGTCGGCGTAGACCCGGTAGGCACCGGCCCGCTCCAGCTCCTCCCGCCCGTACCCGCCTGACAGCAGCCCGACGCCGAGCGCCCCGGCCCGCCGGGCCGCCAGCAGGTCCCAGACGCTGTCGCCGACCACGATCGCGTGCCGCGGATCGACCTCGAGCAGCGCGGCGGCCGCCAGGAACAGGTCCGGATCGGGCTTGGCGTGCCGCACCATGTCCCTGGTCGCCATCGGCGTGTCCGGGCCCAGCCCGAGCATCGGCAGGGCCAGCCGGGCCACCTCCAGGCGGCCGCTGGTGGCGATGGCCCAGCGCACCCCGCGGGCGGTGAGCGCGGCGAGCAGCTCGGCGGCGCCGGGCAGCGGCTGGACCGAGCCCGCCTGGTTTAGGTACTCGGCGGAATGGGCCTGCTGCACGGCCTCGATGTCCGCCGCCGACAGGGTCAGGCCGGTCTCGCGCAGCAGCGCGGACACGAACAGGCCGCCGCTCATCCCGATGCGCCGGTGGATCCGCCATACCGACAAGTCGATGTGCACGCTGGCCAGCGCGTTCCGCCAGGCGATCACGTGCTGGTACACGCTGTCGATGAGGGTCCCGTCCAGATCGAAAAGGAGGGCCGGCACCGGCGGCTCGTGGTACTGCACCGGACCGGTCACGGCTCAACCCTAGGCCGAAGTTTCGTGGCCTCGGGTAAGTGAATCCTGCGTTGTGCTGGTGTTTTGCTGCGCGGGTGGCGGGGGGTTCTGTCTACTTCGGTGTCAGGGTCAGCGGGATGGGTGCCCCGATGAGGTCGAAGGCGCGCCGCTGGGCGGGGGTGGGGTCGCTGATCTTCTCGAAGGTGGTCCCGCTGATGTGGATGGTGTTGCGGGTGAGGGTGGCGAGGTGGTCGAGCAGGCCGCGGAAGCTGCGGATGGGCTGGCCGTCCGGGCTGGCGTGGGTGGCGGCCTTGGCGCTGGCGAGGGCGGACCGGCGGGCGGGGGCGACGGGGTTTCCGCGGGCGGGGGGCTGCTCGTCGGTGTAGGTGAGGGGGGCGAGGGCTTTGCGCAGGTGCCAGGTGAGGTACGCGGCGAGCATGCAGATCAGGACGTGGCCGCGGACCCGGTCTTCGAGCCAGTGATGGATGGGGCGCAGGTCCAGGTCGTCAGCTTTGAGGGAGCGGAAGTCGCGTTCGACCCGGGAGAGGTTCTTGTAAGCGGTGATGGCGGCGGCGGCGTCCAGCCGGTCAGCGGGCAGCGGGGTGCGGATGATGTAGATGCCGTCCAGAGCGGCCTCGGCGTCGATGGCGGCCTGGTCCCGCCGCCAGTCCAGGTGCCCGTCGCCGATATCGAGGATGAAGTGCTTGGCGACCTTGTACCGGCCGATGACCTTCCCGGCGCGGACGCCGATCTTGTCCTTGCCTTTGAGGCGCCCGGCGGCTGCCTGGTCGCTGGCCTTGGCCAGGAGGGCCTCGGTGGCGGTGAGCAGGGCTTCGCGCTTGCGGGCCCGCTCGGCAGCCAGCAGCGGGTTGCGGCAGGCGATGAGGCGCTCGCCGGGGTAGTCCGGGTGAGTGATCTCGGCCAGGTCCTGCTGATCGAAGAGGGACAGCTGCAGCGGGCCGCCGCCTTCGGCGAGCTTGCGGATCGCCGGGGCGCGCAGGCAGGTGATCCACGACAGGCCGCCCAGTTCCTTCAGCGCCCGGATCCGGGCTGAGGTGATCATCCCGCGGTCGCCGACCATGACCAGCTCGCGGAGGGCGAACTTCCCGCGGACCACCTCGACGGCCTGGATGAACGCGGCCGGGTCGGCGGTGTTACCGGGGAAGACCCGGATCGCGACGGGGCGGCCTTCGGGGTCGGTGAGCAGCCCGTACTCGATCTGCTCCCGGCCTTTCTTGCCGTCCCGGGAGTAGCCGCGGGCGGCCAGCTCGCAGTGGCTGCCTTCCACCCAGGACGAGGACAGGTCGAACATCGCGATACCGCCCTCGCGCAGGTGCCGGCCCGCCAGCGCGGCCTCGATCCGGTCCTGGCGGCCCAGCAGCCAGTCCATCGCCGCGTACACCTCGTCGCGGGGCGCGTCCGCGATGCCGAGGTCTGGGCCGAGGGTGACGTCATCCCACCAGGCCAGGGTCGCCAGCTTCGGCTTCGGCGCCACCACCCGGGAGATGATCAGCCCGTAGGCCAGGTCCCGCTCCCGGCACGCCGGGCCGAGCAGGGCTGGCAGCCCCAGCTGCCGGGCGGCGGCGTGCACCAGGGCGACGTGGCCGTGTGCCCGGGAGCGGGTGATGCTCAGCGCAGCGCTGGCGTCCACCAGGGCCGCGCCCTTGAGCACCGCCTCGACCGCATCGACCGCCGCGGCCGGCAGCATCGACAAGTTCGCGAGGGTTTCCTTGCCGACCTTCCCGTCAGGCTTGCGGAACGAGCGGCGCAGCAGCCGCGACTCGTATTCGCGGGTTTCCCCGGACTTCGAGGTGTGCCGGCTCCGTACCCTGTCTACGTGCATCCCGCCCGTGGCCTGGCGTCCCATGAGCTGATTGTCCCACTCCAGCCGGGGGGGCGTACGCCAAACCGAAGATTATTCTGTCTACAATTATGGACCTGAGGAGCCTGACCATGCAGGTCACGAGTGAATCAGCCCACAAAGACGACGAAACTTCGGCCTAGGGGCCGGCGCCGGGCCAGCGGGGCGCCGATCCTGACCGAGCCGCCTTATTGCACGAAGTAGTCATGTGAAAACCAATTGTAGTCAAAATCGTTGCCCCTGCCTCACCTGGGGCGGCTCACCGGGTAACAACGCGGAGGACACCTGGTGCCCCTCACGGTGCAGCGCACCGACGCCACGTACTGGGCCGGACCGGATCGACTTGGGGGACGTCAGGTGGTATCAGCGATCGGCTCCTTCGTCGCGCTGGGCGACAGCTTCACCGAGGGAATGGGCGACCTGGGCGCCGATGGCATTTGCTTGCGCGGCTGGGCGGACCGGTTCGCCGAGCGGCTGGCCGCGGATCAGCCCGTGCTGCGCTACGCCAACCTGGCCATCCGCGGTAAGCGGCTGGAGCAGGTGGCCGCTGACCAGCTGCCCGCGGCCGTCGCGATGCGGCCGGACCTGGTCAGCCTGTTCGCCGGCGGCAACGACCTGCTCTGGGTCCGGTCCGACCCGGACGCGCTGGCCAGCCAGTTCGACGACGCGGTGGCCCAGCTGCGGCTGGCCGGCTGCCAGGTGCTGGCCTTCACCGGATTCGATCCGCGGGCGTTCCCCATCCTGCGGCTGATCCGGGGCAAGGTGGCCGCGTTCAACATGCACCTGCGGGCCATCGCGGTCCGCCGGGGCTGTCACCTGGTGGACCTGTGGACGATGAACATGCTCACTGATCCGCGGGCCTGGAGCCCGGACCGGCTGCATCTGACCGCCGACGGGCACCGGCGGGTGGCATTGCTGGCCGCCGAGGTGTTCGGCCTGCCGGTGGACGAGGACTGGCGCGAGCCGCTCCCTGCTGCGCCAGCGCCCAGCAGCAGCGGCTGGCTGTCCAGCCCGGCGAACTGGCTGGCCGCGCGGGCCAGCGATGCCCGGTGGGCCCGCGAGCACGCGGCGCCGTGGCTGATCAGGCGGCTGCGCGGGGTGTCGGCCGGAGACGGCATACCGCCGAAGCGGCCGCACCTGATCCCGGTGCTGGCCGACCAGGCGGCCCGGGCTGAGCGGGCGGTGCTGGCCTGGCAGTCCGCGGGCGAGGCGGCCCTGAACGCGGCCGGGATCACGGCCGAGGCCGCCCTGGGCGCTGTTACCGCAGTTCCGGAAGAAACGGCTGATTCGGCGGAGACAGGCCGGGTAGGGATCAGCAGGTAGCAAGATCGCAGACCGCGAAGTCACGGGGGCAGGTGAGATCGCGGCACATGGGGGTCTTCGACCTAAAGCCGGGCATGGGTGGCGGGGAGCCGCGATGACCAAGGGCGAGCCGCCGATGGCCGCGGCCGGGGTCATGGTCACCGGCGCGGGCGGCCCGGCCGCGATCGCCGTGATGAAATCGCTGCGCCACGACCCGTTCGTCCGGCTGATCGCGGCCGATACCGATCCCTGGGCCGCCGGGCTGTACCTGGTCCGGCGGGAGGACCGGACCCTGCTCCCGGCCGGCGACGCGCCTGACTTCGCCGAGGCCGTGCTGGACCGGTGCCTGGCCCTGGACGCCAGCGTCGTCATTCCCACCGTCGATGCCGAGCTTGAGCCGCTGGCGGTGGTGCGGGACAGCTTCGCGGTCGCGGGGATCGACATCCTGCTGGCATCGGCCGATGCGCTCCGCCTGACCCTGGACAAGCTCGCCCTGGCCTGGCGCTGCCGTGACGTGGTCCGGGTGCCCAGGACCGAGCGATTCGATGCCGGCCTTGATCCGGGCTCCTGGGCGTACCCGGTCGTGGTCAAGCCGCGGGCCGGGAATGGCTCGCGGGACATCGTCCTGGTGCGCTCGGCCGGGGTGCTGGCCACGCTGGGCCGGTCCGCCGAGTACATCGTGCAGGCGTACTTGCCCGGCGAGGAGTACTCGATCGACGTGCTCGCCGACGCCGGCGGGCACGTGATCTCCTCGGTGCCCCGGGTCAGGGAGAAAGTCGACTCAGGCGTGTCGGTGGCCGGCCGGACGATCCACGACCGTGAGCTGGAAGAGTTCGGCGCGGCCGTGACCGAGGCGGTCGGCCTGACCTACATCTCGAACGTGCGGTGCCGCCGGGACGCCGGCGGCGAGCCGGCCTTGCTGGAGGTGAACCCGCGTGCGCCGGGGACGCTGCCGCTGACCGTGGCCAGCGGGGTGGACATGCCCCGGCTGGCGCTGGACGCACTGCGCGGCCGGGACGTCCCCCGCCACCTGGACTTCCGCGAAATAGCCATGGTCAGGTTCCTGGAGGAACGGTTCATGCCGCTCGGCGACCTCCAGGAAAGCCCGCTGTGACGACCGGGCCGGCCTGAACTCAGCCAGCTGCGGCTTGGCTCGCGGGGGTCAGTTCGGTTGCGGCCGGGCTTTGGTTACGGCCGGGCTTTGTTTACGGCCGGCATTGCGGGTTCGGTGGTTCAGCCCCGGGTCAGTCGCAGCAGGTCGCCCAGGCGTCCGACCCCGGCCGGGCAGTACGGCTGGTCCCGGGCCGGGTCCGGGCAGGTGCTGGCCGCCTCGGTCGCGACGCCGGTGGTCAGCACCGACCGGCTGGCCGCGGACAGCACCCAGCCCAGCGGCGTGGTCACGGTCGGGTACTCCCTCGGCACGACCAGGATCAGCTGCTGGCCCGCGGTGGCGGCCGCGGCCTGCCGAGCCTGCGCGCACTGCTGGTCGGCCGGGGCGCAGGCCAGCCACTGGCTGGCCGACGTCGCCGCGGACACCTGCTGGAGCAGCGCGGTAGACCCGCTGAGCTGGCCCTGCGCTGAGGCGGCGGCGGAGTCCACCGGGACCAGCGGCTGCGGCGGGCTGCTGGCCGGGACGCCGGTCACGGGCTCGGGCTGCGGGCTGTTGCCCAGGTACACCGTGACCGGCACGACCAGCGTGGCCGGCGCCCCGGCCGTGGCGCTGGCCAGGGCGTTCGCGTTGTACTGGCGCAGCGCGGCCATCAGCTGCGGATCCAGCCCGGCGAGCGTGGCCAGCCCGGTGCTGTCGGCGTAACCGCCGTCCACGTACTGCTCGACCTGGCCGCCGGCCTGGCGGCCGCACCCGTTCACGACCCCGGACGGGGTGACGTAGGGGAACCGGGCCGACAACAGCGCGGCCGTGGCCGCGTCGATGCCGCGTAGGCAGGGCAGCTTGGCGAAGAAGTCATAGCCGTCCGGGATCGGCGCGGCTGAGCTGAGATCGCAGGTCAGGCCGGACTGGACCGGCCCGGCCTGGGCGATAAGCCGGTCGGCGATGATGGCCCGGCAGCCGGTGCCGACCGCAGTGGAATTGAACAGGATCCGCCAGGGCAGCACCGGCCGGGCCGAGGGGAACGGGTTGGCCAGCACGCGATCCTCGTTCTGCCAGGCCTGTTGGAGCAGCGCGGCCCGGTCAGGGAACTGCTGCCCGGGCGGCTGGCCGGCCGCGAACAGGTCCAGCCCGGTCAGCGCGGCGATGTTGTCCCGTAGCAGCATCCCGTCGATCGCGGCGGCCAGCCCGTCCGGCCCGGCGATCCTGGCCAGCGCCGCGTTCGGGTCCGGGGTGTCCATGATGGCCAGGCCGACTGAGCCGCCGCTGACTCCGCTGGCCGCGAACACCGCGTGCCGCCCGCACGGGGTAGCCGCCAGCTGGTCCAGCGCTTTGACCGTCCACCAGGCCGCCCTGACGCCGCCGCCCGCCGCCGCCACCAGCACCAGCGGCTCGATTCGCAGGTCGTCGCCGGCGCCGGGCGCCGGGGCCGGCCCGGTCTTCGCTGGCACCGCGCAGCTGGCGGTGGCCGGGTCGTGCAGCCACTGCTGGAGGCTGGCGGCCAGAGTGGCTGCGCCGTCGGCCGGTGCGGTGCTGGACCTGGTGGTGCTGGCTCCGGTGCTGCCTGTTCCGGTGCTGCCTGTTCTGGTGCTGCCTGTTCTGGTGCTGCCCGTTCCGGTGGTGCTGGCGGCGGAGGTGCTGGCCGGGCTGGTGCCCGCGCGGGCGGCCGCGGCCCCGGCGGCCGGCCGCCGGATGTCGTGCAGTTGCGAGGTCTTCGAAAACACCGCGCCGGCCAGCGCGACGATCACGATCAGGCTGATGGCCGGCGTGCTCTTCAGCCGCAGCAGGGTGAAGACCGGCAACGGCTTGCGGCTCTGCGCCAGGTAGGCCAGCACCGCCAGGCCGACGGCCAGCGTGCCGAGCGCGATCACCGTGGTGGCCAGTACGCCCAGCCAGCGCGTGGTCCACATCGGTACGAAGACCAGCAGCACATCCGCGACCGCGAACGGGACCGCGAAGATCGCCAGCAGCAGGGCCGGCGAGCGCCGCTCACCCTGGTCGCCGCGGCGCAGGTCGCTGTCGCCGGCATCGCGGCGCAGGCTCGGCCCTGGGCGTTGCCGGTCCGAGCCCGTCGAGTGATAGGTCTGGTCGAAGTAGGCGGCCAGGGCCTGGAGCCAGCCCCGGGCCGCGATCCAGGACACGACCGCGACCGTGAACCCGGCCGCCACCGCGATCCCGAAGGCCCAGCTGTAAGGGCGGCCGACCACCATGGCGGCGGCCGTGAACGAGCGCACCAGGCCGAGGCCGGTGACCGCGATCACCGCGACGGCCAGCATGTCGCCTGCCGTGGCCACGGTGTCGGCGGTGCGCTGGCGTTCGGCCTGAGCCGCGAGGTCCGGTGCG
Source organism: uncultured Actinomycetota bacterium (assembly GCA_963788895.1). GTDB lineage: Bacteria > Actinomycetota > Actinomycetes > Streptosporangiales > Streptosporangiaceae > DATBGO01. The sequence continues at coordinate 124,962 of CAWBJA010000006.1, forward strand.
GTGGCCGGGCTGGCCACCGCACCGCCCGGGCGGTGTGCCGGGTCCGGGCTGTGTGCCGGGTCCGGGCTGTGTGCCGGGTCCGGGCGGTGCGCCGCGCCCGCCTGGTCCGGGCCCGCGCTGGCCAGCCGCAGCGCGTTCCGGCTGAGCAAGGACGCGATGACCACCACGGCGGCCAGAGCCGGGATGGGGATGACGTTGTACCAGGAGACGGCGGCCAGATCCGTGTAACGCAGGATCAGGGCTCCGGCGGGCAACGCGAAGGCGGTCAGCACCCAGGGCAGGTAGCCCGGCGCGTCCCTGGTGTCCCCGGGGGTCAGCGAATCTCGCGCGCGCTGCGCCCGCAGCGCGCTGAGCAGCGCCAGCAGCACGGCCAGCAGCACCTGGACCGCCACCGCGAAGCCCAGGTGCGCCCAGCCGAGGCTCGGCGGCCAGGTGATCCAGGCCCGCTGCACGTCGGGCATCTGCTCGAGCACGTCCATCCCGCGCGCGATCGCCACGACCGTCAGCAGCGTGACGATGACCAGCGAGAACCGCTGCTTTTTCAGCGCGACGCCGATCCGGCTCAGCTGGCGTCGCACGTTGTGATCATCGGTCATCCGGTAGGCCAGCAGCGCGACGAAGATGATGGTCAGCAGCCATTTCCCGAGTACCGCCAGCTGAAGCCCGACGGCCAGGGCGAGCGGGACGTCATGGTGGGGCCGGATCCAGTTCGCGGCGGCCAGGACGCTCAGCCCGGCCTGGACCACGTTCACCGCGGCCAGCGCGACCAGCGGCCACCAGCGGCTCAGCCACGACCTCAGCCCGGGCCAGGGCCGGGCGGCCTCGATCAGGATCACGCTGAGCCCGACGTACCCGGCCACGAACAGTACGTCGAAGCCGGCTTGCCCGATCAGCCAGAGCCACAGGTCGCTGAACTGGTGGCTCGCCTCGGTCCAGGCGTTGAGCGTGCTGGTCGGCAGGGTCAATGGCTTGATCAGCTGGCCGGGACCGTACACGGTGCTGGTCGGGTACTGGCCGGTCGGCGTGACCTCGCTGATGACCGAGTCGGCCTCGGACTTGGCCACGACCGCCGCCACGGCTACGCTGGCCCAGGCCATCGCGCGCCACCCAGTCGCCGCCCCCTGGGCTGGCCTGCCGTCCATAACCTGACCCTTCCGCCGCAATTTGGTGCCTCATTATTGCGTAATGCAATCGGCGAGAAGGCGAAAATATTGTCACAGTACCCCATACTTCCTGCGCTGATCCTGATCGATTGGGGTGGACCGGGCTTTCGATATGCTCGCTGCGATTGCCCGGGCTCGGGGGCCCGGGGGCAGGGGGAATCGATGGCTGAGGGTCTGAACCCGATCGAGGCCGGCAAGAAGCTGCATGAGCATGGTGCGAACGGGGACAATGGCGACAAAGGCCGGGGAAAGCGCAGCGGATCGGATGACGGAAACCGTCACTCCCGGATACTGCAGATCTGCGAGGCGGTGCTGCTGGCTCTGGTCACCGTCACCGCGGCCTGGGCCGGCTATTCAGCGGCCCGGTGGGGCACCGCGTCACGAGTCGACATCGCCCAGTCATCGACGCTGCGCAACCTGGCCACCCGGGCTGACCTCGAGGCGATTTCGCTGCGCAATTTCGATTCCTCCACTTTCGAGGCGTGGTTCATCGCGTACACGCTGCACAGTCCCCGGCAGCAAGCCGTGGCCGTGCGCCGGTTCCGGCCTGGGTTCCGGGTGGCTTTCAACGCCTGGATTGCCACCGATCCGCTGCACAATCCGCACGCCCCGCCCGGTCCGACCTACATGCCGCAATACAAGCTGCCGGCCCAGCAGCGGGCCACGACGCTGGACCGGGCCGCCAACGCGAAGTTCAGCGCGGGCACATCGGCCGGGGAGACCGGGGACAACTACGTCCGGATCACCGTTTTCCTGGCCGCCGTGCTGTTCCTGGTCGGCATCGGCAGCTCGTTCAAGCTGCCGGGGGTGCGTTATGCCCTGGTCGTGTTCGGCTCGGTGCTGCTCATCCTGTCGATCATCTTGATCTTGCAGCAACCCGGCCTGCCCGACTGACCCGGGACCGGTCCGCGCGCCTGGTCGCGGTCGCCGCTGAGCGTCCGCGATGCCGCCCGGGCTGGCCAGGGCGTCTCGCCCGGCTATATGTTACGAATCCGGTATCTATCACGCTCACGCAGACGATCACGCCCAGGCATGGTCATCAGGTGGCGAATTTGCCGCACCCAACGGCTTCGCGGCCACTAACTCTGGAGGAGACCATGGCCCTGCGTGATTCGATGCGCGCGTCCGCCGCCCCGTACCTGCAACCTGACGAGACCATCCAGGCCGTCATAGGCGCCCAGACCCAGCCCCAGTGGATGCTCATGGCGACCGGCGTCGTCATCTTCCTGATCATCAACCGGTACCGCATGGTGGTGGCTACCTCGCACCGGATCGTGGTCCTGGACTGCGGCCGGGGCGGGTTCAAGAAGGCCAAGGGACTGCTGTTCGAGCTGCCCCGCTCGACCCGGCTGGGCCCGGCGTCAGGCGTCTGGCACCGGGTGGAGCTCGGCGACCAGACCCTGCGGGTGCACCGCCGGTTCTTCAAGGACATCAACGCCGCCGACAGCCAGGCCCCCGCCCCCGCTGCGGGCTCGATGCCGGCCGGCGACCCGGTCAGCTAGCCGGCCGCGGCGCCGCGCCGCTCCAGGCACGTAGAGGCCGGCCCCGGGGATCCCGGGACCGGCCTCGCATAGCAAACGTAGAGGCCGGCCCCGGGGATCCCGGGGCCGGCCTCGCATAGGAAAAGGGCACCTCAAGGCACCCCGCGATACCCGGGCGAGGGCGGCCCGGCGCGGTGCCATAACCGGGTTCAACGACGGCGGCGGCAGCACCGCGTAGCGACCGCATCACTGGCTGGTTGCGACTAAAATGCCTTATGCCGTATTTTGTGATACAGTCACCGGTTCTGGAGGAGGCTGATGATCGAATTCAGGCTCCTTGGTCCGTTAGAGGTGGCTGTTGACGGCGAAATCCTCGATATTGGCAGCAGCCGTCAGCGGGTCGTCTTGTCGATGCTGCTCCTGCAGTCCAACCGGATGGTTCCGATCGAGCGGCTGGTCGACGCGATCTGGGACGACAAGCCGCCGGCGACGGCCCGGAGCCAGGTCCAGGCGTGCGTATCGGCGCTGCGGCGCCAGCTAGATAGCGTCGGCGCGGGCCGGGTGATCGTGACCAGGTCAACCGGCTACGCGATCAGCGTGCCCGACGACGCGCTGGACTTCGCGGCCTTCGAGCATCTGGTCAGCCAGGGCCGGGCCGCATCCGCTGACGACCGGGCCGAAGATGCGGTACCAGACCTGCGGGCCGCGCTGGCGCTGTGGCGCGGGCTGGCGGCGGCGAACGTCGAGAGCAGGCTCGTGCAGGCAGCGGCGACGCGGCTGAACGAGAGCAGGCTCAGCGTTCTGGAGGAGTGCATCGAGCTGGAGCTCGGGCTCGGCCGCCACCATGACCTGACCGGCGAGCTGAGCGAACTCGTCGTGCAATACCCGCTGCGCGAGCGGCTGCGCGCGCAGTACATGCTCGCGCTTTACCGGTCCGCGCGCCAGGCCGAGGCCCTGGAAGCATTTCGGCAGGTCCGCCAGATATTCCTGGATGAGCTCGGCATTGACCCGGGTGAGGAGCTGTGCGCACTGGAAAGCGCCATCCTGGCCAATGATCGCGCGCTCGAGCTCGAGCCGGGGGTCAGGAACCGGCCGGGGTGGACTAGGAGCGGCGGCGCCGAGATCCCGCGCCAGCTTCCCGCCGCGGTCGCTGACCTCACCGGGCGGGACGACGTGCTCGACCGTCTCAGCGCGCTGCTTTCGGCTCATCAGGACGCAAACTACCTGCCGGTGGTGACCCTCACCGGCAAAGGCGGGGTCGGCAAGACGGCCCTGGCCCTGCACGCGGCGCACGCGCTGCGCCAGCGCTACTGCGACGGTCAGCTCTTCGCTCAGCTGCGAGAGGCCGACGGCCAGCCGATCAGCTCGCTGGAGTTGCTGGCGCAGTTCCTGCGGGCGCTTGGCCTGGCGCCGACGGCCATGCCGAGCACGCTGGCCGAACGGTCGGCTGTCTATCGCAGCCTGCTCGGCGAGCGGCGGGTGCTGATCGTCCTGGATGACGCCGACAACGTGAATCAGGTCATGCCGCTGATTCCTGGCAGCCCGCACTGCGCGGTGATCATAACCAGCCGCAATCCGCTGCTGAGCCTGCCCGGGGCGGACCGGATCGAGATCGGTGACATCGATGAGCGCAGCGCCATCGAACTGCTGTCGCGGATCATCGGTTCCGACCGGGTGCAGGCCGAGGTGTCGGCTGCGCTGGCCCTGGTGCGGCTGTGCGGCTGCCTGCCGCTCGCGTTGCGGATCGTGGCGGCCAAGCTGACGATGCGGGCGCACTGGCGCATCGGCCAGATGGTCCGCCGGATGACCGACGAGCGCCAGCGTCTCGATGAACTCGCGCTCAGCGGAGTCGGGATCCGGGCCACCTTGTCGCTGTCCTACAACAGCCTCAGCAAAGACGCCCGGCGGCTGTTCCGCCTGCTGGCCCTGCTGGGGACGGCCGACTTCGCCTCCTGGGTCAGCGCGCCGCTGCTCGACCTCGATGCGGACGCCGCGGCTGACCTGCTGGACACGCTGGTGGCCGCGCGCCTGGTCGAAGTGCGGGTCCGCGAGGCCGGGTCGCCCAGGTTCCGGCTGCACGACCTGATCCGGATCTACGCCACCGAGCAGCTGTCTACCGAGGAGCCCACGGCGCAGCGGGCCTCGGCCCTGGCCCGGATCCTCGGCTGCTGGCTGTCGCTGGCCACCGAGGCGCACCGGCGCTGGTACGGCGGGCACTACGCGGTCCTGCACGGCCGGGCGGAGCACTGGCCACTGCCCGCGGAGATCGTGGACGAACTGCTCGACAAGCCGCTCAGCTGGTTCAGGGACGAGCACGCGGGGCTAGTGTCCGCCGTGCTGCAAGCCGGCCAGGCCGGCCTTGACGAGCTGTGCTGGGACCTGGCCATGACATCGGTCACGCTGTTCGAGTCCGAATACCAGGTCGACGACTGGCGCAGGACGCATGAAGTCGCCCTGGAGGTCACTCGCCGGACCGGCAACCGGCGCGGCGAGGCCGCGATTCTCTACTCGCTGGGGAACCTGGCGGTAGGGGAGCGGCTCGGCGACGCGACCCGCTACCTGGATCCCGCGCTGCGCATCTTCGACAGTCTCGGCGACGTACACGGCCGGGCGCTCACCCTGGCGATTCTCGGCTTCGTTGATCGCCTGGTGGGGAGCTATGAGCAGGCGCTGAGCCGCTACCAGGAGGCGCTGAGCTGCTTCAGGGACGTGGGCGACCGGGTGGGCGAGGCCGACGCGCTGACCAACATCGCCGAGATCCAGACCGACCGCGGCCAGTTCGGGGCGGTGGAAGACCTCTTCGACCAGGCGCTGGCCATCTGCCGGGCGCTGAACGCGCCGCGGCTCACGGCGCAGACTGAGCACCGGCTGGGCGATTTCCTGCTGCGCCGGGGCGCGCTGGAACGCGCCGAGCGGTCCTTCAAGTACGTGCTGGAGCTGGTCAGGGACGAGAGTGACGTGGTCGGCGAGGCGTACGCGCTGCTGAGCCTGGGCGTCGTCTACACCCGGCAGGAGCGGTACGCGCGGGCGGAAGCCGACCTGGTCACCGCGCTGGGCCTGGCCCGGCGCCTGGGTGATCATCTGGTCCACGGGCGGGCGCTGCTGGCGGCCGCGGAACTCTATCTCGCGACCGATGACAGGAAGTCGGCCAGCGCGATGATCGAGGAAGCCCTGGTCGTCTTCAGCGAGCTCGGCCCCGCGGCCATCTGGCGCGCGCGCTTCCTGGAGCTGAAGGCCCGGCTCGATGAAAGGTCCGGCCGGGCGGCCGCCGCCGCGGCCGGGCGGCAGGCGGCTCTCGATCTCGTCCGCGACCTGGATCCGGAGCTGGCAGGCACCCTGGCCGCCGCGATAGCCAGGACGCTGCCCCAGATCCCGGACGCGACCGGCAACACAATGGCCTCGATCCCTATCACCGGTGGGATCGAGGCCAATCTGCACGGCCGGGCTGAGCGCAGCCGGGACCAGGGCGCCGGGCGGGGGCCAGGCTAGCCCCAGGGCGGGCCATCGGTGCAGCAGACCGAACCGGCCTGCGGCGCTGACTGCGCGAGCGCGACCGGGTGAGCGGCGGCCGCCGCCGCCGTGCCGCTCATGGCGGCGGCCGAACCGAGGCTGAGCGCAGCGATCGCGATGCCCGCGGCGAAGACCTTCACCGACCGGCGGCTGGTCCAGATTTTGCTGTTCATTTCCGTCCTCCTGGCGCCTGAGGCCTGGCCGTCTGCCGTTCCGCAGGCCGCTTGCTGACCTGGGTGAAGACCTCGTACAGCCTGGATCAAACCGAAGGCTGGTTTCGCATCGTCATCAGCGCGCTCTCACCCCGCGATGATCGCCGGGGCCGCGCTGAGCCTGACGGCGCGGGTGGTGATGGCACGACGGTGCCACGGTGATATCGGGCCGAGCCACGATCGCCGTCATGAGCGTTTCCATACACGTCGTCGATGGCGTCCATGGCAGGCCGCTGGTTGGCCTGGCGGCCCGCCTGAAGAGCTGCATCGACGGAGCCTGGATCGAGCAGGTACACGCGAAGACCGACGAGGACGGCCGCATCTGCGAGTGGCCGGGCCCGGCCCTGGCCCGTGGCGTCTATCAGCTTGAGCTCGATCTGGACGGCTATTTCTCCGGCCTGGGCATTACGCCTTTCTATCCGGCCATCACCGTAAGTTTCCGGATCATTGATCCGGACAGCAGCAACTGTATTTCGATGTTAATCACGCCATCCGCCTGCGTCACTTACCGGCAGAACTAAACGTCTGGAATTTCGATGAATAGTGTCGCGCTAACAGTACCGAACACAGGAATACCGACGCTGGTGCCATATGATCAGGGCATACCGTTCAGCGAGTTGTGTGAGATCCTCTTCGCGTCCATGCCCCGTAGCGATCAGCGCTGTTATGGCGTGCAGTACCTGCAGGGCCTGCTGGCCGTCGAAGGCCGCAAGTCGACCCGGAATCTGGCCACCTGGCCAGGAACCCGGGCCAATGAGCAGAGCCTGCACCACTTCATCAACAGCTCCTCCTGGGCCTGGACGCCGGTCCGCCAGGCGCTGGCCGGCTGCCTGATGCGGGTGGCGCCGCCGCTGGCGTGGGTGATGCACCCCCTGGTCATCCCGAAGGCCGGGCGGCATTCGGTCGGGGTCGACCGGCATTTCGTCCGGTCCGCGGGCAAGATGCTGAACTCCCAGCAGACCGTCGGGGCCTGGGCGGCGTCCGAGCGGATGAACTGCCCGATCACCTGGCGGCTGCTGCTGTCGCAAGCCTGGCTCGGCAACACCCAGCGCCGGGTCAGTGCCTCGATTCCGGACGCGGCCCACGCCGAGACGCTCGGCGAGGGCCTGGCCGCGCTGGGCCTCGAACTGGCCAGGGACTGGCGGCTGCCGGCCCTCCCGGCGATTGTGGACGCGCGCGAGACGGACGCGATGTGGCTCCTGGGCCGGCTGCGATCAGCGCACCTGCCGGTGCTGGCCAGGATCGACGAGAACCTCGCGCTGCAGCCGGCCGACCCCGCGCTGCGCGCTCGCGCCCCGCACGCCCTGCCCGCGCGGGCGCTCATGGGGTTGTACAAGGACATGCGGCGCGTGGTGAGCTGGCCGGATGACACGGCCGGGGTCGTGGTCAGGACCAGCCTGGTCGCCACGGCCCGGGTCCGGCCGCCCAGCCGGGCCGGCTGTCAGGCGGCGGCGGACCTGCTCCTGCTCGGAGCCGGGGAGCATGGCCAGCCCTGGCCCGCGCAGCTGTGGCTGACCGACCTGGCTGACGCTCAGCCGGGCCCGCTGTTCCGGATGACCGGGCTGCTCAGCCAGGTCGAGCGGGATATCGGCCGGATCGGCGACTCGGTGGGGCTGCGGGACTTCACCGGCCGCTCCTTCGGCGGCTGGCACCGGCACGTGACGCTGGCGTCCGCGGCCTACGCGGTCGCCGCTCTCGGTGGCGCCCCGCTGAGCTGGATCCCGCGTGATCTGGCCTGGTCAGGGGCGAGCGCAGCGGCCGGGCTGGGCTAGCGGAGTGCCGCGCCCCGACTCAGGCGGGCGGCTCGCCCGGATGCAGGAGCAGCCGGATGCCATGCAAGTGGCCGGCTTCCAGCCGCTGGTGCGCCTGCGCGGCCGCCCGCAGCGGCAGGTGCTGCACCGCCCGGGGCCGAAGCCGCCCGGACGCCAGGAGCCGGTTGATGGCGCGCGCGGCCTCGGCCAGCTCACTGACCGAGGCCTGCGAGATGGCGAATCCGCGGACCGAGCCGTCCTTCATGTACAGCGCGCCCGCGGGCAGCACCGGCCGGGTGAGCACGCCCGCCAGCAGCACGATCCGGCCCCGGTAGGCGAGCATCCCGACCGCGCGTTCGAGGTCATTGGCCCCGGAGGTATCCAGGTGGACGTCGATGCCGCCCGGGCTGACCGCCCGGACCCGCCGGGCCAGCTCCGGGTCCTGGTAATCCAGCACCTGCGCCGCGCCCAGGGAGTAGCAGTAACCGAAATCGGCGGGCCGGGCCGTGGCGATCACCCGGGCGCCGGCCGCTACGGCCAGCACCACCAGCGCGCTGCCCACGTTGCCCGCGGCCCCGGCCACCAGGACATCCTGACCGGCCTGGAGCCCGCCATGGGTGAACAGCCCCAGGTAGCCGGTCGCCGCCGGGTGTGCGACGGCGACCGCGTCGGCCGCTGCCACGCCGGGCGGCAGGTGATACAGGCGATCGGCCGCGACCACGGCGAACCCGGCGGCGGCGCCCTGCCGCCCGTTGTGCCCGAGGCTGTTGCTCCACACCTGGTCGCCGACGGCGAATCCGGTCGCCCCCGGGCCCGCCGCCGCGACCGTGCCGACCAGATCGCGGCTGATCACGAACGGGAACTCGACCGGCGTCCGGAACACGCCCGAGCGCACGAACGTGTCCACCGGGTTGACCGTGGTCGCGGTCACCCGGACCAGCACGTCGGCCGGCCCCGGCCGGGGCACCGGCAGCGGCCCGTAGCGGATCGACTCCGGCGGGCCCAGCCGCCGGATATAAGCGGCCTGCATCAACTCGGGCACCGGCGGGTGTTCAGGCCCGGGCGCGGTGACTTGCGGCAGCAAAATCGGACTCACCCCATTCCTGGGCGCTTTCCTGAAGCGCTCGCCGGTCCTCACAGCGGAGGGCAGATCAGGCCCTCGCGCAGCGCGAGGGCCACGGCCATGGTGCGGTTCGGGGAATGGAGCTTGCCGAGCAGGTTGGTGACGTGCCGTTTGACGCCATGCTCGGAGATCGCCAGCCGGCGGGCGATCTGCTTGTTGCTCAGTCCCTGGGCCAGCTGGGCCAAGATCTGTCGTTCCCTGGTGGTGAGGGCCACGTCGGGCCCAGTCCGGCCGGGCGGCCCGGTGCGGGCCCTGGCCATCAGCACCCGGGCCAGCTGCGCGGGAATCGACATTTCCCCGCTGATCAGCCGCTCCACGGTATCGCGCAGGCTGTCCACCGTCGCTTCGTCCTGGAGCAGGAAGCCCTGCGCGGCCAGCATGACCGACTCGTCCACGGCCTCGAGGTCCAGGTTCTCCAGCAACAGCAGGATCCGGCTGCCGTGGCGGCCGGGCGCGGGCATCAGGGCCGGCGTCGCCCGCGCGCCGCCCTGGCACAGCACCACGTCGGGCTGGAACTGCGCCAGCAGCGCCGCCGCCTCGGCCGCGCTCGCACATGAGCACACCCGGCCGATCCCCGGGATGCTGCGCAGCATGCTGGTGATCCCGTACCGCACCAGCTCGTTCGCGATCACCACTAGCAGCCGGGCCGGATTGGTGACCGGCTTGAGCCCGGCCGTAGCGCCTGATTCGAGTAGCATTTCGCGGCCCCGTTCTCTTAACCTCCGCCACTGCTTATCGTGGAGATCTTCACGTGGTTATCGCCGGATTGCTGAGGTTACTATTCGCAAAGCCTGCGGCGGGGCGGCCCGGTATTCAACGGCGGCCCTGATCATCTGTCAGGTAACCCATGATTCGTCAGGTCCCTGGCCCACCTGACAGATCTTTGAATCGGGCGTTGACCCTGGTTTGGTGCGGTCCGCAAGCTCCGGAGCATGGCTGAATCCAACTCATCCAGCGCATCGCTCTTCCAGTTGCGCAGCGAGGTGCGCGTGGCCGCCTCGCCCGCCGATGTCTACGCCGTCGTCACCGATCTGGGCCGCAGCGCCGAATGGAGCCCGGAATGCCAGGGCGGCCGATGGGTGCACGGCGAGCCCGCGACCTTGGGCGCCGTCTTCCGCGGCGAGAACTTCCGCGGCGATGACATCGTCGCCTGGGCGCCGATCACCCGCGGCGCCTGGACCACCGAAGCGCAGGTCGTAGAGGCTGAGCCGGACCGGGTCTTCCGCTGGGCCATGCGGGACCAGAACGGACACTGCCAGACCAGCGTGTGGGGCTTCGTGGTCGAGCCGGCCGGCGAGGGCAGCATCCTGACCCACGACTTCCAGATGGACCAGCCCACCGAAGGCATCCAGCACATCACCGCCGACATGACCGCCGCGCAGGCCGGGCGGTTCTTCACCGAGTGGGGCGCCAAGGTCCAGGGCGACCTGGCCAGCACGCTCGAGCGCATCAAGGAAATCGTCGAGAAGCAGTGAACCAGCCCGCGCGGGGCCGCCGGCCTGATGGCGGGCAGGCCGCCCCGCCTCAGCCTGAAGCGAGGTAGCTCCATGTTTCTGCAGCGCATAGGTAACCGGGGTATCCGGCTGGGGACGCTCTTCGAGCGCGCTGCGGCCCGTTATCCCGCCGCGACCTTGGTCCTGGACCACGACCTGGACATCGCCCCGTCCTTCGGCCGACGGGCGACATATACCCAGCTGGCCGACCTGGTCGACGATCTGGCGTCCCGGCTGTGGGCCGCCGGGGTGCGGCCCGGGCAGCGCGCCGTCGTGCACAAGTCCGAAGGATTCGACATCACGCTGCTGGCGTGCGCGATCGCCAGGGTCGGCGCGGTGCCGGTGCTCCTGTCGCCGAAGCTGGACGGCCAGACGGTCGCCGAGCTGATGCGCCGCGCCGACCGGCCGTTCCTGATCACCGACCAGGCCAAGCTGGAGAACGAGCTGCCGGACACGGTCTTCGCCCTGGCCCGCCGGGTGCTGCTCGCCGCGGGCCGCTGCGACCAGGCCGTCGGGCTGGCGGGCCTGGCCGGGTCGCCCCGGGTCCCCGCGGTGACCAACCCGCCTGACCATCCCACGCTGATCACGCACACCTCAGGGACCACCGGCCTGCCGAAGCTGGCCGTGCACACCGGGTTCACCTTCCAGTCCCGGTACCGGCCGCAGGCCGCCGTGGCCCGGATGTTCCTGCCGGGCCGCCAGACCATCGCGATCCACGTCTCGTTCGTGCACTCGCGGATGTTCACCGCCCTGGCCGTTCCGCTGTTGCGCGGATGGTCAGTGGTGGTCATGGCCGACCAGGACCCGGCCAAGGCCGCGGACCTGTTCGTGCAGGAGCGCCCGACGGTGATGGAGGCGCACCCGAACGCCTTCCTGGCCTGGGAGGAACTGGCGGATGACCCGCGCCAGCCGCTGGCCCGCATGAAGATCTTCAGCAGCACCTTCGACGCCATCCACCCGCGGACCGTGAGCAGGCTGCTGAGCGGCAGCCGGCAGCGCCGGCCGCTGTTCGCCCAGATGTACGGGCAGAGCGAGATCGGGCCGACGATCATCCGCGGCTACACGCTGCGGCGGCACCCCGAAGCCGACCTGCGCTGCATCGGCATCCCGTTCCCCGGCATGACCAGCGCCCGGGTCGTCAGCCGCGACGGCCAGCCGCCGTCCCGGCGCAACCCGGGGTACATCGAGATCCGCAGTGACGGCCGGATCGTCACCTACCTGGGCGAGCACGAGCGGTACCAGCGGCAGGTCAGCGACGGCGGCTGGTGGCGGATGGGCGACGTCGGATACCGCACCAGGTGGGGCTGCGTCCACCTGCTCGACCGGGAGGTCGACGTCATCGAGGGGTTCGGCAGCACCCTGGCCGTCGAGGACACGCTCTTCGCCAAGCTGCACGAGCTCAGCGAGGTGGTCATCATCCCGGGCCCGGACGGCGCCGCGGTGCCCGTGGTGTGCACCAGGGACGACAAGCCGCTCGACCTCACGGCCTGGAAGGCCGCGACGGCGGGCCTGCCCGCGATGGCCGACCCGGTGCACTGGCGGCACGCGGAACTGCCGCAAACGGCGACGATCAAGGTCAAGCGGCTGGAGCTGGCCCGGCTGGTCGCGGCGCGGAGCCAGGACAGATGAACAGCGACGGGCACATCGAAGTCGCCATCATCGGCGGCGGGCCGCGCGGGCTGTCCGTACTGGAGCGGATCTGCGCCAACGAGCGCCAGGAGCGCCGCTGCCGCGCGCTGACCGTGCACGTGGTGGACCCGGCCGCGCCGGCGCCGGCGCGGTCTGGCGCCCTGAGCAGTCCCGCAACCTGCTGATGAACACGGTGGCCGCGCAGATCACGGTGTTCACCGATGACAGCGCGCAGATCAGCGGGCCGATCGAGCCCGGGCCCAGTCTCTACGACTGGGCCCGGGGCCTGGCCGCGGACCGCCCGGCCGGCCAGCCCGGCGATCCTGACCCGGACGGCGAGCATGACCAGCCCGACGGGCAGACCCGGGCTGAGGCGCGCGAGCTGGGGCCCGACGCCTACCCGACCCGCGCCCTGTACGGGTGCTACCTCAAGGACTGCTTCGGCCAGATCGTGCGGAACGCGCCCGCGCACGTCACGATCCGGGTCTCCGGATCGCGCGCCGTGGCCATGGCCGACACGCACGGCATCCTGGGCGGGCCGCAGGGCGTCCGGCTCGAAGACGGCACCAGGCTCAACCACCTGGACGCGATCGTGCTGGCGCAGGGGCACGTGCCGAGCCGGCTGACTCCGCTGCAGGCCCGGACGGCGAGCCTGGCCCGCATCCATTACCTCACCTACATCACCCCGGCCAATCCGGCCGATGTCGACCTGAGCGTGATCAAGCCAGGCCGCAACGTGCTGCTGCGCGGCCTGGGCCTGAACTTCTTCGACCACATGGCCCTGCTCACGGCTGGCCGGGGCGGCACATTCAGCCGGAGCCCCGACGGGCGCCTGCAGTACCGGCCGTCGGGGCTCGAGCCGAAGATGTACGCGTTCTCCCGGCGCGGCGTGCCCTACCAGGCGCGCGGCCAGAACGAGAAAGGCGCGTTCGGGCGCCACACGCCGCGCGCGCTGACCGCGCGGTACATCGCCCGGCTGCGGGACCGAGAGCGGCAAGCAGGACCGCTGAATTTCACCCGGGACCTGTGGCCGCTCATCAGCGCGGAAGTGGAGAGCGTCTACTACGGCACGCTGCTGGAATCACGCGGCCATGGCGAGCGGCGGGAGCAGTTCGCCGAGGCCTACCTGGCGGCCAAGGACCCGGCCGGGTCCGCGGCGGTCCTGGCGGCGCATGGCATCGCCGAGGCCGACCGCTGGAGCTGGGAGCGCATCACCCGCCCGTGCGGGGACCTGGTGTTCGCCGGGCGCGATGAATTCCGGGCCTGGCTGCTTGAGTACCTGGCCCACGACGTGCGTGAAGCGGCGCGGGGCAACCTCAGCAGCCCGGTCAAGGCGGCCCTGGACGTGCTGCGGGACCTGCGCAACGAGGTCAGGCTCGCGGTCGACCACGGCGGGCTCGACGGCAGCTCGCACCGCGACGACCTCGAAGGCTGGTACACCCCGCTCAACGCCTTCTTGTCGATCGGTCCGCCCGCGTCCCGGATCGAGGAGCTGATCGCGTTGATCGAGGCCGGCGTACTGGAGCTGACCGGCCCGGGAACCGAGGTGCGCATCGACACCACCGTGCCGACCTTCGTCGCGCACTGCCGCGCCGTGCCCGGCCCGCCGGTCCAGGCGGTCGCGCTCATCGAGGCCCGGCTGCCCGAGCCCGACCTGCGGCGCACCGCTGACCCGCTGCTGCGCCACCTGCTGGACACCGAGCAGTGCGCGCCTTACCGCATCTGGAGCGCATCGGCCGAGTACGAGACCGGCGGCCTGGCCGTCACCGAGCGGCCCTACCACCTGCTGGACGCGCGCGGCCGGGCGCACCCGCGCCGGTTCGCCTACGGCGTCCCCACCGAGTCCGTGCACTGGGTCACCGCCGCGGGCATCCGCCCTGGCGTCGACTCGGTGACGCTCGGCGACTCCGACGCGATCGCGCGGGCGGTCCTGGCCCTGCCGCCGGTGGCGCACGTCCCGTTCGGCGTCCGGCCGCCGGCCGCCGAGTCCGACCTGACCGGGGTGGTCGTATGACGCGCCACCCGATCGACGTCCGGGCGGAGGCCGGGCTGCTGGACGCCGGGCTGCTGGACGTCGGGCTGCTGGCTCCGGTGCGGGTCGGGACCCCGGTGGAGGCCGCGGTCGGCGACCAGGCGTGGCTGCAGGCGATGCTGGACGCCGAGGCGGCGCTGGCCCGGGCGCAGGCCCGGCTGGGCACCGTGCCGCAGGCCGCGGCCGCGGCGATCACCGCCGCGGCCCAGGCCAGCCGGCTGGACCTGCGCGGCATCGCGCTGGCCGCGCGGGAAACGGCTAATCCGGTCGTGGCCCTGGTCCGGCAGCTCACCGCCGCCGTCGCGGCGGACGACGCCGCCGCTGCCCGCTACGTCCATCAGGGCTCGACCAGCCAGGACATCCTCGACACCGGGGCCATGCTGATTTCAGCCCGCGCTGCGGCACTGATCCGGGCCGACCTGGGCCGGGCGGCCGCGGCGCTGGCCGCCCTGGCCGCCCGGTACCGGGACACGCCGATGGCCGGCCGCACGCTGGCCCTGCACGCCGTGCCGACCACGTTCGGGCTCAAGGCGGCCGGCTGGCGGGAGCTGATCCTGGCCGCCGACCGGCGGCTGGCCTGGCTCACCGACGGTGGCCTGCCGGTCTCGTTGGGCGGGGCCGCCGGCACCCTCGCGGGCTACCTGGAATACGCCGGGGGCGCCGAAGACTACCCCGACCGGCTGATCGACGCGTTCGCCGCGGAGACCGGCCTGGCCCGGCCGGTCCTGCCCTGGCACGCGCTGCGCACCCCCATAGCCGACCTGGCCAGCGCCCTGGCCTTCACCGCGGGGGCACTGGGCAAGATGGCGGTCGACGTGCAACTGCTGGCCCGGACCGAGGTCGGCGAGGTCGCCGAGCCCGCCGTCGAGGGCCGCGGCGGCTCGTCGGCCATGCCGCACAAGCGCAATCCGGTGCTGGCCACCTTGATCCGGTGCGCCGCGCTCCAGGTGCCGGCCATCGCCACCGGGCTGACCCAGTGCCTGATCGCCGAGGACGAACGCTCGGCCGGGGCCTGGCACGCGGAGTGGCTGCTGCTGCGCGAATGCCTGCGCCTGGCCGGCGGCGCCGCCCACGCCGCGGCCGAGCTCACCGAGGGCCTGCGGGTCATCCCGGAACGGATGCGAGCGAACCTGGACCTCACCCGCGGACAGGTGGTCTCGGAGCGGCTGGCCGCAGTGCTCGCGCCGAGGCTCGGCCAGGCCGAGGCCAAGCGCGTGCTGAGCCAGGCCTGCGCCTCGGCTGAGCGCACCGGTGCCACCTTGAGCGAGGAACTCGCCGCCCGGTCAGGCCCGCCGGGCGCCTTTGACACCGCCGAATGGGCCGCACTATGCGATCCGGCCGGTTATACCGGCGCCGCCCGGACTCTGGTCGACCGGGCGCTGACCGACGAGGCGCCATTCGACCGGGTCGCGGGATGGCGGACGCCGGCAGTTCCGGCGCCGCCAGCTCCTAATGGAAAGTCATGAGCCCGGGGAAGGAAAGAACAATGCAGTTCGCAGGAATCGCGTGGACGGCGGACGGTTACGTCGTCGAAGTCATCGACGAAGCCGGCCGTCCGGTGGCGCCGCCGAAGGTGTTCGGCGGCGGGGAAATATCAGATCTCGTCGCCTGCCTGCGTGCGCGTGGCGGCGACGACCGCGGGCCGGCCGCCATCGTCGTCGAGAGCACTGAGGGCGTCCTGGAGGGCCACCTGCTCGCGGCCGGGCTGGACGTGTACCGGGCCGATCCGCCGGTGCTCGGGGAGCCCGCGGTCTTCGGCTCGCCCGCGGCGCGGTCGCTGGCCCAGCTGGCCCGGCAGAAGCTCGGGGCGCTGACCCGGCTGAACATCGGCGAGGGCTTCATGCGGGGCCGGCGCATCGAACTGGAAGGCGGCTTCGAGCGCGCCAGGCCCATGATCGCGGACCTGGAGCAGGCCGGGCGGTGTGTCAGCCACGGCTCGCGGGATCGGGGGCAGGTCGCCTTGACCTTCGACGACGGCCCGAGCCCGGAGTTCACCAACCGGATCCTCGGCGTGCTCGCGCGGTATGAGGTGCTGGCCACGTTCTTCTGCATCGGGCTGAGCGCCCACGGCCTGGGAAAGGACGTAGCCCGCGTCGCCGATCAGGGTCACCACCTCGGCAACCACACCTGGTCGCACCCCTACCTGCCCGACCTGTCGGCGTCCAGGCTGCGTGAACAGGTCGGCCGGACCAACGACGCGCTCGCCCGGGTGACCGGCGAAGTGCCGACGCTGATGCGGCCGCCATATGGCGCGCTGACGCCTGAAGTGCTCGGCTGGTGCAGCGAGCTCGACGAGACCATCGTGATGTGGGATGTCGACGCGACCGACTGGGCGATGCCCGGCCCGGACGCCATTGCCCGGCGAGTCATCGACAGGTCGCAGCCGGGCTCCGTGGTATTGCTGCACGACGGCGGCGGTGACCGGTCGCAGACGGTCCAGGCGCTGCCGGCCATCATCGAAGGCTGCCAGGAGCGCGGCCTCAGCTTCGTGACCCTGCCCGACCTGCTGACCTGAGTCCGCCGCGTGCCGGGGCGGCGCACGCAGGTGCGCGGCCCGTCATGACCGGCACCAGGAAACCGGAGTCCACCGCGGCCAGACAGCCGGCGATCGCCTCGCGCCGCCTGCCTGCCGGGCCCGCCCGTTAATAACGAATGCGCCTTTTCGGCAGGTGCTGATTAGTGCCCATCCGGGTACCCCGATCAACCCCCACGAATGAGCCCAGATAAGCGAACGAATGTCTGTTCCTGGTCCGTTAGTCCCTAGTTAGCCTTTATGTGAAAGTTGTTTTCCTTCCCAATCAGGCGCTCTACTCCGCTAGCCAGAGTGGGCTACTGAAATAACGCTGATGGAGGCTCTCGATGGAAAGCATTCTCGGTGCCATCAGAGCGATGCCCGCGCCACAGCAGCCGGTTTGGAGCGACCCGGATCGTGCGGACCGGGTATCGCGGGTGCTGTCGGGCCGCAGTCCTCTGGTGCGCTCCGCCGACGTCCGGACCCTGCGCTCGCTGCTCGCCCGGGTGGCCCAGGGCGAGGCCTGCGTGGCCCAGTGCGGCGATTGCGCTGAGTCTCCGGATGAGCGCAGCGCGGCCGACGTGGCTCGCAAGACCGCCGTACTCGACCTGGTCGCGGGCAGCCTCAGGCTGGCCGGTCACCGGCCGGTCGTACGGGTGGGCCGGATCGCCGGCCAGTTCGCCAAGCCCCGGTCATGTGACACCGAGCGGGCGGGGAACAACGTCCTGCCGGCCTACCGGGGGCATCTGGTCAACCGGCCCGAGCCCACCGCCGAGCACCGGCGCGCTGACTGCGCGAATCTCCTGACCTGCCACACCGCCGCCCGCGACATCATGTGTCACCTGGGCTGGCGGGGCGGCAAGCGGCGCTTCCCTTACGATCCGGCCATCTGGACCAGCCACGAGGCGCTGCTGCTGGACTACGAGCTGCCCCAGGTCCGGCGGAGCAAAGCGGGCCTGATCCTGACCTCGACGCACTGGCCATGGATCGGCGAGCGGACCCGCCGGGTGGACGGCGCGCACGTGGCCCTGCTGGCCCAGGTCGACAACCCGGTCGCGTGCAAGATCGGGGCTGGCCTGGAAGCCGACGAGCTACTCGACCTGTGCGCGCGGCTCGATCCTGGCCGCGAACCTGGCCGGCTCACGCTCGTCTGCCGGATGGGCGCCGCGGCCGTCGCTGACCGCCTGCCTCCCCTGGTCGAGGCGGTACGTGCCGCCAGGCGCCCGGTGATCTGGCTCTGCGATCCCATGCACGGCAACACCGTGGTCACCCCCGACGGCCTCAAGACCCGCTACCTGGACTCCATCGTCAGGGAGATCCGGGCCTTCCAGGGCGCCGTCCGCGGGTCCGGCGGCATCCCAGGCGGCCTGCACCTGGAGACCACCCCTGACCACGTCACCGAGTGCGTGCCGAACGAATCGGCCGCCGATCAGGTCCCGCACAAGTACACGACGCTCTGCGATCCGCGGCTCAACCCGCGGCAGGCCCTGCTCGTCGCGTCCGCGTGGCAGGGCTGACCCGCATGTCCGCTGAAGCAGGAGGAGTAGGGAGATCAGGACCATGGAGAATCTCGAGAACAAGATCGCCCTGGTGACCGGGGCCGCGAGCGGCATCGGCGCGGCGGTAGCCCACGCCGTCAGCACCTGCGGGGCGACGGTTGCCGCCGTCGACCGCGACGCTGAGCGGCTGCGCGAGACCGTCGAGAAGATCGTCGCGGGTGCGCAGCTGGCCCGGGCCTTCCCGGCCGACGTGACCGACACCGCCGCCGTCGAATCGGTGGTCGAAGCGGTCGAGGACCAGATCGGGCCGCTGGATTTCCTGGTCAACGCGGCGGGAGTGCTCAGGCTCGGCGACGCCACGGAGCTGACCGACGAGGACTGGTCGGTGACCATGGCGGTCAACGCGACGGGCGTGTTCCTGATGTCGCGGGCGGTAGTCCGGCGGATGGCCAGCCGGGGCAGCGGGGCGATCGTCACCGTAGCATCCAACGCCTCAGGCACGGCCCGCACCCAGATGTCGGCTTACGCGGCGTCCAAGGCGGCGGCGACCATGTTCACCAAGTGTCTCGGCCTGGAAGTAGCCAAGCACGGGATCCGGTGCAACCTCGTCGCCCCCGGCTCGACAGACACGCCGATGCTGCGCTCGATGTGGCACGACAGCGCCGGCCCGCGCGCCACGATCGACGGCCGGCTCGATGCCTACCGGGTCGGCATCCCGCTCGGCAAGCTGGCCCGTCCCGACCAGGTCGCGGACGCGGTCGTCTTCCTGCTCTCCGACCAGGCCTCGCACATCACGCTGCACACGCTCACCGTCGACGGCGGCGCCACCCTCGGCGTCTGACCTCGTCGCTCACTGCCCCACGCATCCCCGGAGGAAAGTCATGGCCGCAATCCCGCCGATCGAACCGTATGCGCTGCCCAGCGCGGCCGAACTGCCGGCCAACGTCGCCCGGTGGACCGTCGACCCGTCCCGTGCTGTCTTGCTCGTGCACGACATGCAGCGCTACTTCCTGCGCCCGCTGCCCGCCACCCTGCAGGCCGACCTGGTCCGCAATGCCGCGCTCATCCTGGAGCAAGGCCGTGCGCACGGGGTCGGTGTCGCGTATACCGCCCAGCCCGGCGCCATGATGGACGAGCAGCGCGGTCTGCTCAAGGACTTCTGGGGCCAGGGAATGACCGCGACCGCCGCTGACCGTGAGGTCATCGAGCAGCTGGCGCCCGGCCCCGGCGACTGGGTGTTCACGAAATGGCGCTACAGCGCCTTCTTTGGCTCCCGCCTGCTGGACCAGATGCGCGAGCAAGGCCGCGATCAGCTCGTGATCTGCGGTGTCTACGCGCATGTCGGGGTGCTTGCTACCGCAGTCCAGGCGTTCAGTCACGACATCGAGACTTTTATCGTCGCGGATGCGGTCGCCGACTTCTCGCAGCGCCACCACCAGATGGCCCTGGAGTACGCCTCACAGTGCTGCGCTGTGATCACCACCGCGAAAGAGGTCTTCGCATGACCGGCCACGCGGACGCCTCGGACCTGCTCGATCGCCTGCTCGCCCCGCGGCCACCCGCCTTCGCCTTGCTCTACCGGCCGCAAAGCGGCCAGCCGGGGACGGTGGACATCCTGACCGGCACATCGTCGAGCGCTGACACCCTGGCCGACATCCCGCTGCCCGGCCCGGCGGATCCGGCCGCCGGCCTGCGCCACGATGTGCTGGCGGTCATTCCCTACCGGCAGATCGCCGAGCGCGGCTTTTCCTGCATCGACGACGGAGCCCCGCTGATCACGCTGGCGGTCTCGCAGCAGGCGGTCGCGCCGCTGTCCGACGTGCTGGCCCGGATACCCGATGCGCCGATCAGGCTGCAGGGCGAGCACTTCGACGTGGACGACGAGTCCTATGCGCAGACGGTCCGCCGTGTCCTGAGCGAGGAGATCGGCGAGGGCGAGGGCGCGAACTTCGTGATCAAGCGCTCGTTCGTCGCCGATATCAGCGACTACTCGCCCCGGACCGCGCTGGTCCTGTTCTCCCGGCTGCTGATCAGGGAGGTCGGCATCTACTGGACATTCATCGTCCACACCGGCACCAGGACCTTTGTCGGGGCCACTCCTGAGCGGCACGTGAGCCTGCGTGACGGCACCGCGGTGATGAATCCGATCAGCGGCACCTACCGCTACCCGGCCGGGGGCGCGACACTCGGTGGCGTCATGGACTTCCTGGCCGATCCGAAGGAGGTCGACGAGCTGTACATGGTCGTCGACGAGGAGCTGAAGATGATGGCCAGGGTCTGCGAGGCCGGGGGCCGGATCATCGGGCCGAACCTGAAGGAGATGGCCAGGCTCGCGCACACCGAGTACTTAATCGAAGGAATCAGCAGCCTCGACCCGCGCGCGATCTTGCGTGAGACGATGTTCGCGCCGACTGTCACAGGCAGCCCGCTGGAGAGCGCCTGCCGCGTCATCAGCCGGCACGAGCCTGAAGGACGCGGCTACTACAGCGGCGCCATCGCGCTCATCGGCCGCGACGAGCACGGGCTGGCCGCGGTGGATTCCGCGATTCTCATCCGCACCGCCGACATCGACGCGGGTGGCCGGCTGCGCATCGGCGTCGGCGCTACTCTGGTGCGCCACTCCGACCCGCAAGCTGAGGTGGCCGAAACCCGGGCCAAGGCCGCCAGTCTCATCTCGGCCCTGCAAGCAGCACACGCCGGGCCGGCCCCGCAGCGATCCGGCGGCCCGCCGCGCGGCCGGTTCGGCGCCGATCCCGGGGTCCGGGCCGTGCTGGAACGGCGCAACCACGCCATCGCCCATTTCTGGCAAGTGCCACAGACCGCCCGGTTCCGGCCTGTGCCTGCGCTGGCCGGAAGGGGCGTGCTGGTGATCGACGCCGAGGACACCTTCACCACGATGCTGGCCCATCAGCTGCGGGCCCTGGGGCTGACCGCGACGGTACGCCGTTACGACGAGCCGTACTCGCTCGACGGCCACGATCTGGTCGTGCTCGGGCCAGGGCCTGGCGACCCCCGCGATACCGGTCATCCCAAGATCGCTCACCTGCGGTCCGCGGTGCGCACTCTGCTCGGCCAGCGGCGCCCGTTTGTCGCGGTATGCCTGAGTCATCAGGTCCTCAGCCTCGAACTCGGTCTCGATCTGGTCCGGCGCGACTCGCCGAACCAGGGCCTGCAACGAGAAATCGACCTGTTCGGCGCGCGCGAGCTAGTCGGGTTCTACAACAGCTTCGCCGCACGTAGCGCAGGCGACCAGGTCGACTGCGACTACAGGGGCTGCGTCGAGGTCAGCCGGGATCCGCGGACCGGCGAGGTCCACGCGCTGCGCGGGCCGGGCTTCGCCTCGATGCAATTCCATGCTGAATCGGTGCTGACTCAGGACGGCCCGCGCATTATCGGCGGATTGCTGCGCGGCGTTATCCAGGACGTCCCGGTAGCCGTCGCGAGTTAGCGGCCCCCGCTGCGCAGCTGGTCTTCCGGTCCGGGTGAACGGGTATTGACCGGGGGTGACGGCCAACGTATTTTGTTCACCCATGGACCCTGAGGACGTGCAGGCGGCACTGGTCACGCTCGGCCACAGCCCCGGGGCGTTCCCGGCCCTGCCGCTGGTGTCCGCGGCGGTGTACCAGGCCGCATGGAGCGAGCAGAGTACCGACGATCAGCTCGCCGCCGCCCTGCGTCTCATGGCTTTCCTGCGCAGCGAGCTCGACCGGACTGAGCAACGGCTGAACGACGGCCTCGCGGATCTGCGGGATAGCCGCTCGACCGCGGGATAACCGCTCACCGCAAGGCCAGGCCGTCTCTTGCGCCGTGGGTGCTGCCTGGGCGCTCAGCACCGCCAGGCATCCGCCTGAAGCAGCCAGCTGCTGCCCATAATGTCCGCTAGCTGACTACCGATCAGCCGGGGCGAAGCTGGCATGAAATGGGCGCGGACTTAACAGATCATGCGCCGCCTTGTCGCTAGACCCGGCCAGGATTTGCCATTCTTTCCCCAAGCGACCGCCGAACGCGGTACCGCCATCGGGCATTCCGCGATTTACCGAAGGACGTGGCTGGTATGGCTAAGTTTTTCTGGGCCTGCTTCGATGGCGGAGGAAACGTTCCCCCGAGCATGGGGATCGGCCGGGCGCTGGTCGCGGGCGGCCACGAGGTAGTGTTCGCCGGGCGGCCCGAGATGGTCGGCCGGTACCGCCTGGCCGGGTTCCGTGCGATCGGGATCACCCAGGCCTACGCCGACGCCGACGCGTATGCCTGGCATCCCCGAGGGCGCCTGTTCTCCTACCTGACCTCCCCCGTCGTGGCCGGGAATCTGCTCTCGATCGCCGCGGCCGAGCGTCCCGACGTGGTGGTCATCGACGCGATGTTCGGCACCGCCCTGGCCGCTGCGGACCGGTTCGGCGTCCCGGTGGCCGGGATGCTGCACACCTTCCTGCATCGCACGCTGGACGGCTGGCAGGTCCTGATGCAGGGGCAGAGCGAGGCGCGGCAGCGGTGCGGATACGGTCCGCTTCCGCCGTTGGATGAGTTGTGGGGGAGCAGGGACCTATTTCACGTCAACGCGCTCGAGCAATTCGACTGTGCTCCCCGGGTGCGATGGGGCAATGTGCGCTATGGCGGGCCGGTACTCGAAACCGACAGCCGCGCCGTCCCGGTGAGCCTGCCCTGGGCGGACGACGATCCGGTGCCGCTCGTCCTGGTCAGCTTCAGCACCTCGGTGGCGCAAGGCTCGGCCTGGCAAGCTGCAGCGTACGCTCGACGCCCTGGCCGAGTTGCCAGTGCACGTGGTCGCCACCACCGCGGCGGTTGACCCGGCCGCGCTCCGGTTCCAGGAAAACGCGCACGTCGTGAGGTTCGCGGCGCACGATCCGCTCATCCGCAGGGCATCGCTGGTGATCACGCACGGCGGCCACGGCACGGTGATGAGAGCCCTGAGCTACGGCGTGAACGTGGTCTGCCTGACCGGCCGGGCCGCCGACCAGGACGAAGTGGCGGCGCTGGACCAGCCATGCGTCGCGGCCTTCATCGAGGAACACGGGGCCGGCTGCCGTCTTCGCGCGCACGCTCCCGCCGCGGACATTCGCGCCGCCGTCGCGGAGGTGCTCGGCAACCCCGCATACCGGCGGGCCGCGCTGCGGGCCGCCGGTCAACTGCGGCAGGCGCGGCCCGCGCCGGTGGCCGCGCAGCGCCTGGCGGCCCTCGTGCCGGGCCGCGAATCAGGAAAGTCCAGGCTTCTGCGCGGCGTCATCCAGGACATCCCGATGACTATTGCTAATTGACGCACGGACCTGACAGATCATTCGCCGGGATATCGCCGGGCTGCAACGGGGCCTTTGCCATTCTTATCAGGAAGCTAAAGCTGAAAGGAAGGCCAATGGACGATAGCCAGCTCAAATGCACTGTGATCATCCCGACGTACAACAGGTCGCGGTTGCTCGGCCACACGCTTTCCTCGCTCACCCAGCAGACGCTGGCGCCAGGAGAGTTCGAGGTCATAGTGGCCGACGACGGGTCGAGTGACGACTCCCGCGACGTGGCCGAAAGCTACCGCGACCGCCTGCGGCTGAGCTACTACTTCCAGCCCGACGAAGGATTCCGGGTCGCCGCGGCGCGAAACATCGGCATCCGGCACGCCCGGGCGCAGGTGTGCGTATTCCTGGACTCCGGAATGCTGGCGCACTCGCGTTTCCTCGCCGAGCACCTGGCCAGCCAGGCCAGCTACGCGGAGCCGGTCGCGGTCGTCGGGTATAACTACGGCCACAAGCAGAGCGACGAAGGTACCTGGGAACTCGTAGCAGAGGTCGACGTCAGCGACCCGACGGCCGCGATCGAGAAACTGGCGGCCCAGCCGAAATGGCACGACATCAGGGAACCCTTCTACGCGAAGTACACCGACGAATTCCACGACCTGCCCGCACCGTGGCTGATCTTCTGGAGCGCCAATATCTCCGCGCGGACCGCGCAGGTGCGGGCGGTCGGCATGTTCGACGAGAACTTCCGTAGCTGGGGTGCGGAAGACATGGACCTCGGCTACCGGCTGCACCGCGACGGCGCGCGCTTCGTCCTCAACCGCCGGGCCACCGCGATCCACCTGCCGCACTCCAAGGACGCCGAGGTCAACGGGAACTCCTCCAGCCGCAACTACCGGTACATGGCGGCCAAGTACGGAACCCCGATCACCGGCCTGCTGCCGTCCTTCCCGGTGATCAACCCCTACACGATGAATGACATCATCAGGGAGCGCGGGCTGCCGTCGTGCGCGGCTTACCTGGCCGCCCGGCACCTTCCCGCCCAAGTCCCCCCAGCCGCGGCCGGCCGCCTGCCGAGGCGCGCCGATGAGCCTGCGAGCCGCCGCCGGGCAGGCCAGAGCCTCAGCCGCCGACCGGCGCAAGATCATTCGCCTGCTGCCCGGGGCGGGCGTCCCGACGGTCACCGCGCTGGTGGCACTCCAGCTGGTACTCAGCACGCTGCCGGTCGCGTTCGTGATCGGCACGAGCGTGGTACTCGGCCGGGTGCCGGCCGGGCGGTCGCGGACGGTACCGGCTCGCCAGCGTGGCGTGCACTGGTCGCCGCTTTCGTCGTGGCCGCCGCGATTTTCGTAGCGCAGCAGATCCTCACCCCGCTCACGACCTCGTTCGGCGAGCTCGTCGCGCGCCGGATCGACGGGCTGATGTTCGCGAGAACTCATGTCGTCCGCGATGCGCGGCAGCGGGATCGCGCCGCTGGAGGACCAGACGGTGCTCGGGGCATCTGCGCGCCGCGTCCGCAGAGCTCGAATTCGACGTCTCAGAGTCCCGGTCAGGCGTGCGCCGCAATGCCTGGCGCTCCTGTCCCGGTACACCCAGCTGGCCGGATACCTGATCGCGGTCGCCGTCGCGTTCTCCTGGGCCGCGGCGGCCGGACTCGCCGTGGTCGTCCTGCTGTTCCGGCACGGCCAGGCCGGCGGCATGCGCGCGTACGCCCGCGAGCGGCGCAGGCTCGAGCCCGCTGAACGCAAGGCCGACTACCTGCGCCGGCTGGCCATCCAGGCGCCCGCGGCCAAGGAGATCCGGATCTTCGGCCTCGCCGGCTGGCTGACCGAGGCCCTGAACCAGGTCGCGCTCGACTTCCTCGAGGCCGGTCTGGGCCGCGCGCCGGCGCGTGTACCTCTGGCCCTTTATCTGGTACGCCGCGTGCGGCCTGGCCATCACCGCGGGTGTCCTCGCCGCGCTCGGCGCGGCCGCCGTGCGACACGCTGACCCTGACCAGCTTCGCAGTCGTGATCCAGGCGGGGATCGGCGCGCTGCGGCTGAGCGAGTACTACCCCGATGCCGACCTGCAGATCGCCAACGGAATGGTCGCACACGACGCGATCCGGCAATTCGCCGCCTGTCGTCGATGCCGCCGAGACGATCGCGCCGGCGGCGCCTGGCGACGGCGCAGCTGACGGTCGCCGACCCGGTGTCGGCCATCGATTTCGATCAACGTGAGCTTCCGCTATCCGGGCAGCGCCCGGCCCGTCCTCGACGGCCTGGACCTGAGCATCCCGGCCGGCCGCTGCACCGCGATCGTCGGCGTCAACGGGGCCGGCAAGACCACGCTGATCAAGCTGCTCGCCC
Source organism: uncultured Actinomycetota bacterium (assembly GCA_963788895.1). GTDB lineage: Bacteria > Actinomycetota > Actinomycetes > Streptosporangiales > Streptosporangiaceae > DATBGO01. The sequence continues at coordinate 150,959 of CAWBJA010000006.1, forward strand.
GGCTGTACGAGCCCACCAGCGGCGCGATCCGGGTCGACGGCGTCGGACATCCGGTCCTACCCGGTCGATGCCTGGCGGCGCCAAGCTCGGCGTGATCTTCCAGGACTTCGTGCGCTACGAGACCTCCGCCGCGGACAACATCGGCTACGGCGCCGTCGGCCAGCTGCGGCGACCGGGCGGGCCTGCGCGCCGCCGTCGAGGCCGTGGGCCTGGACCCGGTGCTCGACCGGCTGCCGCAAGGCATCGCAGACGCCGCTGGCCCGGCACATGAGCGGCGGCGCGGACCTGTCCGGCGGCCAGTGGCAGCGGGTCGCGCTGGCCCGCGCGCTGTTCGCGCTGCGCCACGGCGCGCCGATCCTGGTGCTTGACGAGCCGACCGCGAGCCTGGACGTGCGCGCCGAGGCGACGTTCTACCGACGAGTTCACCGAGCTGGCGGCGGGCGCCACGACCTTGCTGATCTCGCACCGGTTCGCGACCGTGCGGCACGCCGACCTGATCGTGGTGCTGGAGCACGGCCGGGTCGTCGAGCAGGGCGGCCACGACGAGCTGCTGGCCGCCGACGGCCGCTACGCGCAGCTGTTCCGGCTCCAGGCCGACCGGGTCACCGGGCGCGGAGGGGGCGCTGACATGAGAGGCCGTCGCAGCCGGATCCTGGCGGCTGCTCGTCGACGACCTGGCGGATCGACCGGCTGCAAGACCATCGTCGCCACGGTCCTGATGGTCGCCGGCGCGGTGGCGGCGCCGCTGCTCGCCGCCGCGCTGAAGTGGATGACCAACGCGGCGTTCGCCGGCCACGCCGCGCGAGCCGCGGTGGCCGGTACAGTCGTGGCCGGCGCTGGTCATCGTGACCCTGACCTTCGCCCACTTCGCCCACATCGCCTACTTCGAGCTGTCGGAGCTGGCCGAGCTGGACTTCGACCGGCAGCTGATCGCGCTTGTCCAACGGCTCCGCCGGGATCGAGCACCACGAGCAGGCCCGAGCACGCCGACGCGCTGACCGTGCTGCAGCAGGAGAGCCGGCGGTTCCGGGTCGGCCTGGAGTCGCTGCTGAACTGCCTGGGCCTGGCCCTGGCCGTCATCCTGACCGCGCGTGCTGCTGGCGACGGTCGAGCCCGCTGCTGTTGCTGCTGCCGCTGGCCGCGGTGCCGCCGCTGGTCACCGGCCGGCTGGCCGAAGCGCACCATCGACCGGGCCCGGACCGCCGACCGCCGAGCCGACCCGGGTCGCGCTGAACCTGTTCCAGCTGGCCACCTCGGCCCGCGCCGCCGGCGAGCTGCGCGTCTTCCGGCTGCGCGACGTGCTGCTCGGACCGGCACGCGCGGCTGTGGGCAGGCGGCCACCGCGCGGCTGTGGCGAGCGCAGCTGGCGCGGGACCTGGTGCGGGCCGCCGGGCAGCTGGTCTTCGCGCTCGGCTACATCGGCGCCGTCCTGCTGATCGTGGCCGAGCGCCGCCGCCGGGCGACGCGGCGTCGGCGACGTCGTCCTGGTCATCACGCTCGCCGCCCAGGTGAACCAGCAGGTGACCGACGGCGGTGACGCTGCTGCAGAACCTGCAGCGGATGGCCAGCGCCTACCGCCGGCTGGGCGAGACTCGCCAGGCGCACGCGGCCGCGGCCGGCGCCGGCTCGGCCGAGTCGCCGCAGCGCGCCGCCGGACCGGCTGCGCACGGGGATCGCGCTGACGCGGCGTCGGTTTCGCCTACCCGCGGACGGCCGCCGCGGCGCTGCGCGACGTCGACCTCGTGCTGCCGGCCGGGCGTACGGTGGCGATCGTCGGCGAGAACGGCGCCGGCAAGACGACGCTGGTCAAGCTGCTCTGCGGCTTCTACCGGCCGACCGGGGCCGCGATCGCCGTCGACGGCGACCGACCTGGCCGCGATGCCGGCCGCCAGTGGCGGCAGCGGATCGCCGCCGGCTTCCAGGACTTCGTGCGCTATCGAGTTCTCGGCCCAGTACGCGGTCGGGCGTCGGCGACCTGCCGGAGGCGGGCAGCGAGGCCGCGGTGCGCGCCGCGCTGGACCGGGCGCACGCCACGAGCGTCATCGATCAGCTGCCCGACGGGCTGGGCACGCAACTCGGCAAGAGCTACACCGACGGGGCCGAGCTGTCCGGCGGCCAGTGGCAGAAGCTGGCCCTGGGCCGGGCGCTGATGCGCCGGGATCCGCTGCTGCTGGTCCTCGACGAGCCGGCCTCGGCGCTGGATCCCGAGGCCGAGCACGCCCTGTTCGAGCGGTACGCCGACCAGGCCAGGCGGGTGCAGCGGGCCACCGGCGCGGTGACGGTCTTCGTGTCGCACCGGTTCTCCACCGTCCGCACCGCCGACCTGATCGTGGTCGTGCAGGACGGCCGCGTGGCGGAGACGGGCGACCATGCGGCGCTGCTGGCCGCCGGCGGCCTGTACGCGGAGCTGTTCGACCTCCAGGCGGCCGGGTACCGCTGAGCGCGAGCGCGGGCCCGGTGTGGTCGGCGGGCCCGGTGTGGTCGGCACGCCCGCTGTGGTCGGCGGGCACGTCGTGGTCGGCAGGCCCGGTATGTTCCGCAGGCCCAGGCGCAGGCCCAGGCGCAGGCCCAGGCGCAGGCCCAGGCGCAGGCGAGGCGCAGGCACAGGCCCAGGCACAGGCCCAGGTCCAGTGCCCGGGCTGGCGGGCGGGGCCAGGTCGGCCAGGATCTGCTCGAACCGGTCCAGCGCGGCGGCGATCCAGGGCAGCTCCAGCGGCTCGGCGGCACTCAGGGCGGCCTCGCGCTGCCCGCTGGTGTCACCGTAGAGCAGGCCGGTGGCCAGCCGGACCCGCAGCGCCGCCGCGTCCTCGCCGAACACGCTGGCCGGCAGCACCCCCGCGCCGTAGCGCTCGAGCAGGTGCCGGGCCAGGCCGGCCCCGGTGCGCACGCCGTGCCGCGCGCTCAGATGCTCGCGCCACGGCGCGAAGTCCGGATAAAGATAGAACGCGGCCTGGGGCGAGGGCACCAGCAAGCCTGCCGCGCGACAGCGTCCGGCCACGGCCCTGGCGACCCGGGCGTGCAGTGACCGGCTCCGGGTTATGCGTTCGGCAATAGGCCCTGGTTCAGCAAAAGCGTGCGCCGCGGCCTGCTGGATCGGGGCGGCAGGCGCCGACCATATCTCGCTGCCGATGCCGAGCACCGCATCGGCCAGGGCCAGCCCGAGCGGGCCGTCGGGCAGCCTGGCCACCCCGATCCGCCAGCCGCCCAGGGCCAGGGACTTGCTCAGCGCGGTCGTGACCACGGTGCGCTGCGGGGCGACCTGCGCCGGGCTGAGCACGGTCGCGGCCGGGTCGTGCACGAGATCCCGGTAGATCTCGATCGGAGATGATCACCAGGTCGTGCTCCTGGGCGACCGCGCACAGTTCGCGTACCGTCGCCGGGCTGGCCAGCCGTCCGGTCGGGTTGTCGGGCAGGGTCACCACTAGCGCGCCGATCTGGCGCCCGGCGGACCTGGCCGCGGCCAGCGCCGCGCGCAGCCGGGCCGGATCGCAGGCGCCGCCCTCACCCGGCGCGGCGGGGACGAAGTGACAGCGCACCCCGGCCAGGCCGGCCTGCGCGGCGTAGCTGACCCAGCTGGGGCGGGCCACCGCGACATCGGCCCCGATCGCCATCAGCAGGGCGAAGATCAGCGGCTTGCTGCCCGGCCCGCAGATGACCGCGTCCGGTGCGGTCGGCATATCCCGGCGCTGCCAGTAACCCGCGGCCGCCTGGCGCAGCGCGGGCAGGCCCGCGACCGGGCCGTAGGCGTTGCGGCCGGACGCCTGGGCCAGCGCCGCCCGCAGCCGGGGGTGGACGGGCAGTCCCGCCTCGCCGAACGCCAGCGGCAGCACCGGCTGACCGTGGCGGCGCCGGTCGGCCAGCGCCTCGTTGGCCGCGAGGGTGGCTGACACCGGGACCGGTACCGGGCCCGGAGGGTCGGCCGGGCGGGCCAGGACGGGGGGCGGGACGAGGGCGGAGGGCGGGGCGGGATGACTGTCAGCGCTGCGGGCAGCGCCGGGCCGGCATAAAGCATGAGCTGGCTCCTTGGCCATCGGGGCGTGGGGTGCTGGGCTGATGTCTTCGCGCCAGTATCGGTTCAGCTGCCCATAAGGCGCTCGCGCTAACAACCAGCATGTCTTTCGCTGAGAGTTAGTGCAAGCAGTGATATCCGTGGTATTGAGTAAGCTGAACTTATGCTAGATACACACCGGCTCCGGCTGCTCAAGGAGTTCGCCGAACGAGGGACCATCGTGGCCGCCGCGGCCGCGCTCGGCTATACCCCGTCAGCGGTGTCGCAGCAGCTCGCGACGCTGGAGCGGGAAGCCGGGGTCGCGCTGCTGGACCGGACGGCCAGGAAGGCGGAGCTGACGGACGCCGGACGCCGGCTGGCCGCGCACGCCGAGCGCATCCTGGCCCTGGTCGAGGAGGCCGAAGCCGATCTGGCCGGGCGGGAGCCGTCCGGCCGGGTGGCTATCACCGCGTTCGCCACCGCGGCGATCGCGTTCGCGCCGACGCTGGCCCGCGCGGTCCGGGCGCATGCCGGGCTGACCCTGGTGCTGCGCCAGGCCGGCGCGGCGGAAGGGCTGCGCCAGGTCCGGACCGGTGAGGCCGACATCGCGGTCATCGACGACTGGTCCGGCAGGCCGCGGGACACCGAGCGAGGCACCTTGCGGTTCCGGCACCTGATCGATGATCCGCTGGTGCTGGTGGTGCCGCGCGGCCACGCCAGCGCCGATCCGCTGCGGCCGGTGGACCTGCACGCGCTGCTGGGCGAGCCCTGGCTGGCCGCGCAGGCCGGCGAGCCGTCCCGGCAGGCGGCCGACCAGCTGCTGGCCAGCGCGGGCGGCGGGCGCCCGGTGCCGTGGGAGTTCGAGGGGCTGGCCACGATCCTCAGCCTGGTGGCGCGGGGCATCGGGATCGCGGCGCTGCCCCGGCTGGTGCTGGCGGCCGGCGAGCGACGGGTGGCCGTGCGGGAACTGCCGGCAGGCCGGGCCGGCCCGGTCGGTCTACGCCGTGGCCCGCGGATCCAGCGTCAACCGGCCGTCGGTCGCGGTCATCCTGGCCGCGCTGGCCGACGCGGCCGCGAGCCTGCCCGGCGGCCGCGGGTAATCAGGCCTCGCGCCTGATCGGGCAGGTCATGCAGCGCGGGCCGCCCCGGCCGCGGCCCAGCTCGCTGCCCCGGATAGTGATCACCTCGATGCCGCCCTGGCGCAGGTAACTGTTGGTGGTGACGTTCCGCTCGTAGGCCACCACCACGCCGGGGGCCAGGGCCAGCACGTTGCAACCGTCGTCCCACTGCTCGCGCTGCGCGGAGTGCAGATCCTGGCGGGCGGTCAGCACCTGGATCTCCTCCCGGCCGCAGGCCGCGGCCAGCGCGGCGTGCATCTGCTCCGGCGGGTTATCGGTGACCTTCAGCTCCTTCGGCTCATCCCCGGGCTCGACCGTGTAAGAGGGCAGCATCCCCATCCCGGCATACTTCACGAACACCCCGTAGTCGGCCATGGTCAGCACGGTGTCCAGGTGCATGAACGCGCGCGATTTCGGCATGTCGATGGCCAGCAGGCGCTGCGCGGCGCCGGAGGTGAACAGCCGGTGCGCGAGCATCTCCACCGTCTGCGGCTGGGTCCGCTCGCTCATCCCGACCAGGACCGAGCCGTGGCCGAGCACCAGCACGTCGCCGCCCTCGATGGTGGCCGGCGCGGCGTCCGCGCCGTGGTACCACACCTCGAACCCGCCGGCCGCGAACATCGGATGCCAGCGGTACATGGCCTCGTCGCTGATGGTCTCCCTGATCCGGGCCCGGCGCCGCATGACATTGATGGACACGCCGCCGTAGATCCAGCATGAGGTATCGCGCTGGTAGAGCAGGTTGGGCAGCGGGGACAGGACGAAGTCGTCCGGGCCCATCGTGTGAAAGGCGACGCTGCGCGGGGCCGCCGCCAGGTCCAGGAACTCGCGCTTGGTGATCCCGCCGATCAGCAGCCGGGCCAGCTCGGCCGGGTCCAGGCTGGCGAACGCGGCCCGCAGCGCATCGGTGGCCAGCGGGCCGTGCAGCCGCGGGTCGAAGACGCGTTCCAGCACGTACTCGCGGGCCTCGGGGATCTGCATGGTCTGCGCGAGCAGCTCGCCGTAGTAGTGCACCACCACGCCGTGGCTGCGCAGCGTCCGGGCGAACGCGTCGTGCTCGGCCTGGGCCTCGCTCACCCACAGCACGTCGTCGAACAGCAGATCGGCCGCGTTCTCCGGGGTGAGCCGCTTGAGCTTCCAGATCAGGCCGGTGCAAGATGACCTCGCGCAGGCGACCGACCTCTGAATCGACACCGAACATGGCGCTCCTATCCGGGCCCGGCACAGTGTGCTTCCCGCTCTGTTATTTCACGCCGGGCTATGCTGCGGCCGTGAAGCTTGACCTTTTCGCCGACACCGCCGAGCTCACCGCGCAGCTGGTGGACATCGAGTCGGTCAGCGGATCCGAAGGCCCCATCGCCGGGGCCATCGAGGCCGCGCTGCGATCGCTGCCGCACCTGTCCGTCGAGCGCGACGGCCACGCGCTGGTCGCCCGCACCACCCTGGGCCGGGCCGAGCGCGTCATCCTGGCCGGGCACATCGACACCGTGCCGGTCGCTGGCAACGTCCCGTCCCGGGTCGAGGCCGGGCGGCTGTACGGCTGCGGCAGCACCGACATGAAGGCCGGGGTCGCGGTCCTGCTCAAGCTGGCCGCCACCGGGCCCGATCCGGCCCGGGATCTGACCTTCGTCTGCTACGACTGCGAAGAGGTCGAGGCCGAGCGCAACGGGCTGCTGCGGCTCAGCCGGACCCGCCCTGACCTGCTGGCGGGTGATTTCGCCGTACTGATGGAGCCCACCGGGGGCGTCGTCGAAGGCGGCTGCCAGGGCACCTTGCGGGCGGAGCTGAGGACGGCCGGCGAGCGCGCCCACAGCGCCCGGTCCTGGCTGGGCCATAACGCCATCCACGACGCGGCCGCGGTCCTGGAGGTACTGCGCGGCTACCAGCCGCGCCAGCCTGACGTCGACGGGCTGGTCTACCACGAGGGCCTGAACGCGGTCGCGATCAGCGGCGGCGTGGCCATGAACGTGATACCCGACGAGTGCGTGATCACGGTCAACTACCGGTTCGCGCCCGACCGCTCGCCCGAGCAGGCGGCCGGCCACGTCAGGGAGATGTTCCCCGGCACCGAGGTCCGGGTCACCGACGTGGCCCGGGCGGCCCGGCCCGGGCTGGGGGACCCGGTCGCCGCGGCTTTCGTCGCGGCCGTCGGCGGCACGCCGCGGGCCAAGCTCGGCTGGACCGACGTGGCCAGGTTCGACGCCATCGGGATCCCGGCGGTCAATTACGGCCCCGGTGACCCGCAGCTGGCCCACACCAGGGGCGAGTACGTGCTGCTGTCCGACATCGCCGACTGCGAGGTCAGGATGCGCCGCTGGCTCGCGGCCTGACCCGCTGACCCGCTGGCCCCGGCTCGGGCCGGGGGACCAGCCGGCTCGGCCGGTTACCGCGGCGGCGCCTGGACCAGCAACATGCTGCTGGTGTGCCGGGCGCCGCTGGTGTCAGTCCAGCTGACCGACACAGTGGTGCCGGGGCGGTACCGCTCCATCATGGTGGTCAGCGAGGTCGGCGAGGTGACCGGCTGCCCGTTCACGGCGGTGATCACGTCTCCGCCGTCCAGGCCGGCCTTGGCCGCCGGGGTGTTGCACAGCACCCCGTCGACCAGCGCGCCCGCCTTGGCCGGGGCGACCTTGGTCGGGACCGGCGCGTTCACGTCGCCGCTCAGGCAGCCGCCTGAGCCGGGCTGGCCGCCCGCCCGTTCCTGCAGTTGCTGCTGGGACTGCGGGTTGCCCTGCGAGGTCGGCCAGACCAGCACGCCCATGAACCCGGTCAGGCCGATCTGGATGTTGGAGCTGCCGTGCCCGGAGATGATCTGCCGGTAGATGTTAAGGGCCTTGTTGATCGGGATCGCGAAGCCGACGTTGGGCTGCGTGTCACCGAAGCTGCCGGACGCGGCCGCGGTGTCCATCCCGATCACCTTGCCCGCGGTGCTGGCCAGCGGGCCGCCGGAGTCACCCGGGATGATGTCTGCGTTGGTCTGCAGCATGCCGTGCAGGGTCTCGCTGCCGCTGGAACTGCCTTCGTCGCTGGCGGTGATGGTCTGGTTGAGCGCGGTGATCGAGCCGCCCACCACGGTCGCGCCGCCGGTGCCGTCGGCGTTGCCGATGGCCACCACCTGGTCGCCGAGCTTGACGGTGCCGGAGTTGCCGAGCGGGACTGTCTTCAGGCTGGACGCGCCGACCAGCTGGATGACCGCCACGTCGTCGCTCTTGTCGTAGCCGATGACCTTGGCCGCGTAGCGCTGGCCGGTGCTGACCACCTTGGCGGACAGGCCGGTCGAGTCGTCGATGACGTGGTTGTTGGTCAGCACGACGCCCGAGGAGGTGATGACCATGCCGGTCGCGGCGGCGGTGCCGCTCTCGTAGCTCAGGTCGCTGGTGATATCGACCAGCCCCGGCTCGACCGCGTTCTCGACGGCCTGCAGCTTGGCGTCGCTGAGCCCGGTGCCTGACGCGTTGCCCGAGCCGTTGCCGAACCCGTTTCCGAGGCCGTTGCCCTGGCCCGAGTTACCTGATCCTGACCCCAAGCCGCTGTTCTGCTGGGAGGCGGCCGGGCTGGAGGCGTTGTCGTTGACGGCCAGCACGGTCCCGGCGCCGATGCCCGCGGCCAGCGCGGCGATCGCGATGTAGGTCACCAGCCCGCGCCCCCGGCCGCGGCCGCGGCCGGACGGCCCCTGCTGGATGTAGTCGGCGGGGGGCCCGAAACCGCCCGGCGGCCCGTACCCGCCCATCGCACTGTAAGGGTTTTGCCCGTATCCGCCGGCTTGCCCGTATCCGCCGGCCTGACCGTATCCGCCGGCCTGACCGTATCCGCCGGCTTGCCCGTATCCGCCGGCCTGACCGTATCCGCCGGCTTGCCCGTATCCGCCGGGCACGGGCTGGCCGTAGCCGACACTCGGCTGGGGCTGACCGTAACCGCCGCCCGAGCCGTACTGGCCGTGGCCTCCGGGGCCGTAACCCGGCCCGTACCCGCCGGGCGGGGCGTATCCGCCGGCCTGGTCCGGTCCGCTGGGCTGCGCCGGTCCGCTGGGCTGCGCCGGGCCGATGGGCTGGGTCTGTCCGATGGGCTGGGTCTGTCCGGCGGGCTGGGTCTGTCCGGCGGGCTGGGCGGGCCCGCCGGGCTGGCCTGATTCGCCGGGCTGGCCGTAACCGGCGGGGTGACCGTAGCTGCCCGGCGGCCCGAAGCCGCCGCCGGGCTGAGGCTGGCCGTAGCCAACGGGATAACCTGACGGGGCCGGCTGCTCAGGGACGGGCGGCCGGGACTGCGGGTCAGCGGGCAGGGGAGCGGTCTGGCCGGCCGGAACCGAGTCCGGGGCGGTGCCGCCGGTGGTGGCGTACTCGCTCGTCGGCGTGGCGTCCGCGGTGATCGGCGCAGCCGGCCCGACGTTACCGTCCGGGATCAGGCCAGCGGCGCTACCCGCGCTCGGGCCGGCCTCGCCGCCCTGCTCCTGCGGCTGCTGAGCGGCGGGCGAGTCCGTCGGCGACCAGGGGCCCACGTACTCGGGCCGCTGGTTCTCGCTGCCGCTCTGATCTTCGGCCATCTCAAATCCCCTCTGCCCCGCAAGCCAGCGTACTTCGGTCTGCTGATGCCCTCTGCCCATCCGGCGCTCGGTTTAACTGTCGCCGGCTAGTCCTGCACATCCAGTAAGCCGCACCCTCCTGGGTGTTTCCTGAAGACCCACTGAGGACTTCCTTGTGTGACATCCGCCACGGCCGGCCGCCGCGCGCCGGGTAGTAGCTTCCAGCTTAAAAGCGATATATCTTGAGTGTGCGCGTTCTCGCGATCCAGGGAGTGAAGATGTCGGCACCACCTCGCAACAACGAGCCGGGCCTGACCCGGCGAGACGAGCTCGCTGTCCACAGTGCGGCGATGACCCACGCCCCGTGGGGCACGGCCACCGCGGCCGGTGCCGTCGTGACCGGCGGTGACCTGCTGCTCCACCTGACTCACCTGCACCTCGGCCTGGGCACGTCGCTGTCGGCCGGGGCGGTGGCGTTCTTCGCCGTGGCCGGCGGCGGCGCGATGCTGCGGTCGCGTCCGGGCCGGGCGATGCGCTGGGCCCGTAACCATCCGTGGCGGTTCGCGGTCGTCCCGGGAGTCGCCACTATGGCGGTGGTGTTCGTGCTGTCGGTCGTGTTCGGCGGCGGGTTCATTGGACCGGTCTTCACGGGCTTGTGGCACGGCGCAATAGCCTACGGCGTGACCGGCCTGGCGGGCAGCGTGGCCGGCGGCCGGAAGAACCGCTCCTCCTGACGCCAGCCTGCCCCCGGGCGGGCGGCGGCGGCTCGCCGGGGCAGCGCGGCCCCCCCCGATCATCGCGCAGGCCCGCCGGGCGGGGCATCGGCCGCCGGAGCTCATCGGGCCGGGCGGCTGTGCTCATAGGGCCGGGCGGCCGTGCTCATCGGGCCGGGCGGCCGTGCTCATCGGCAGGCCCGGCCCGCAGGCCGAGCCGGGCGCAGTCGTCCAGCAGCAGCGGCAGAGCGCCCAGCCCGGCCCGCCATGACCCGGCGGGCGAGCTGCAGTCCGAGTCGTGCAGCAGCACCGTGCCGCCCCCGGCCAGGCCGGCCCGCAGCGTCGCGTGGACCGACCCGGCGCTGGCCCCGGCCCGCCATTCCCGGCCCCATGTGGTCCACAGCACCGGCCTCAGCCGCAGCCGCCGTGCGGCGACCAGCGCGGCCGTGCTGAGCACCCCGTACGGCGGCCGGAACAGCCGCGGCACCCGGCCGGTGGCGGCGGCCACGATGTCGCGCGCGCTGGCCAGGTCATCCCAGGTCGCCCGCGGCCCGCGCAGCGGCAGATACCGGTGCTGCCAGCCATGCACGGCCACCTCGTGCCCGGCCGCAGCGACCTCGGCGGCCAGCCCGGGGTTCTGGGCCACCATCGAGCCGAGCATGAAGAACGTGGCCCGCACGCCGCGTTCGGCCAGCAGCTCGATGAACCGCGGCGTCGCTTCCGGATCAGGACCGTCGTCGAAGGTCAGCGCGACATGGTCGGCCGCCCCCCGGCCGGCCAGGCCAGGGCACAGCGCCATCCGGACCGGCCGCAGCGCGGTGACCCCCGGCCCGGCCTGCAGCACCGCCGTCCCGGCCGCCGCCACCGCGGCCCCCAGGCCCAAGCCCGCGGCCAGGCCCGGCCGCGGCCGGCCATTGACAGCAGTCATGTTGCCGTTGTACCTGCCTGGTAATGGCCCAGGCCGTTTCGGGTGAGCCGGGCCGGGGACAAAAAACTCGATTGGGACATTGGTCCTATCTCTGAGGGGTGCCGGTTTGGGAGTGCAAGCAGCGCGGATCGTGTTCCCCCCTGCCGATAGGGCAGAGATAGCGGCGGCTATCACCGAGATTCTGACCAGCGGGAACCTGACGTTAGGACCCTACACGCAGCGGTTCGAGGCGGATTTCGCCGCCGCGCACGGCGGAGCCGGGCCGGCGGATAGCAGCGCCGATCCCGCCCCGGCTGATCCCGCACCGGGCGATCCCGCACGGTCTGATCCTGCCCAGGGCGGTCCCGCCCCGGGCGGTGCCGATCCGGCCCGCAGCGGCGCAAGTTCCTCGCCTCGCGGCGGCGAGCCTGCGCTGAATGCGGTGGCGGTGTCCAGCGGCACGGCGGCGCTGGAGATCTCGCTGCGGGTGCTGGGGGTAGCCGGCCGGGACGTCATCGTGCCGGCCAACACGTTCTACGCGACCGCGGCGGCGGTGCTGCGAGCCGGCGCCCGGCCGGTCTTCGCCGACATCGACCCGGCCACCTTCGCGCTCAGCCCGCGGACGGTGACCGCGGCGCTGACCCCCGGCACCGCCGCAGTCGTGCTCGTCCACATCGGCGGGCTCATCACGCCGCAGGTCAGCGAACTGCGGCAGTTGTGCGACGAGCGCGGCATCACGCTGGTCGAGGACGCGGCGCACGCACATGGTTGTGCCTACGACGGCAAGTACGCAGGTTCCTTCGGGTCTATCGCGGCGTTCTCGTTCTATCCGACCAAAGTGGTGACCAGCGGCGAGGGCGGCATGATCCTTACCGCGTCCGCTGAGCTGGCCGCCGAGGCCCGGATCTACCGGGACCAGGGCAAGGGCGCGTTCGGGGCCAACCACCACATCAGGGAGGGTTACGCCTGGCGGATGAGCGAGCAGAACGCGGCGACCGGGCTGGTGCACTTGCGGCGGCTGGGCGAGTTCATCGCGCGCCGCCGCGCCGTGGCCGCCCGCTACGACAAGGGCCTCGCCCCGCTGGACGGGCTGGATCCGGTGGCCGAGCCGCCGGCTGCCGCGGCAACATCTATAAGTACCTCGCGGTCCTGCCGGCCGGGGCGGAGCGGGCCTGGTTCAAGCAGCAGCTGGCCGGCCGGTTCGGGGTGCGGCTGGCCGGCGAGGTCTACGACCTGCCGCTGCACCATCAGCCCGTGCTCGCCGCGTACGCGGGCCCGCCGCTGCCGGTGGCCGAGGACCTGTGCGCGCGGCACATCTGCCTGCCGGTCCATTCCGACATGACCGAGCAGGAGGTCGACGAGGTGCTGGCGGCGATGACCGATATCTACGGCGAGCTGGCCGGGCCGGGGGCGCGCGGGTGCGCGTCGCGGTGACCGGTGGCTGCGGCTTCATCGGCAGTCACGTCGTGGATCAGCTGCTGCGCGCGGGCCACGAGGTGCGCGCGATCGACCTCAGCGACCAGTGGCGCAACCACGCCGCCGACTTCCGCCGCGCCGACCTGTTCGACGCGCCCGCCCTGGACCGCGCGCTGGCGGGCACCGAGGCCGTCTTCCACCTGGCCGGGGCGGCCAACGTCAACGACATCGCCGCCGCCCCGGCCGCCGCGGTCCGGCTCAACGTGGAGGGTGTCGCGCGGGTGCTGGACGCGGCCCGGCGGCCGGCTGCGGCCGGCTACTGCTGGCCAGCACGGTCTGGGTCTACGGCGCGACCTCGGGCCAGGGCGAGCGGTCCGAGGACGCCTTGGTCGACCTGAGCCGGGCCGGGCACGTGTACGTGTCGACCAAGCTCGCCGCCGAGCTGCTCCTGCACAGCTACCACGAGATGTACGGCCAGGAATTCACCATCTTGCGGTACGGCATCCCGTACGGGCCGAGAATGCGCGACGCGCTGGTGGTGGCCCGGTTTGTCCGGGCCGCGCTGGACGGCCAGCCGATCACCATCGCCGGGACCGGCGAGCAGCAGCGCAGCTACGTGTACGTCGAGGATCTGGCTGAGGCACACGTCCGGGCGCTGGCCCCGGCCGCGGCGAATCAGACGCTGGCGCTGGAAGGAGGCACGCCCGTCTCGGTGCGCGAGATCGCCGACGTGGTGTGCAGCCTGGTCCGCCCGGTGCCGGTCCGGCACACCCCAGCGCGTCCGGCGGACTTCCAGGGCCAGGCCATTTCCAACCGGCTGGCCAAGGAACTTCTCGACTGGTCGCCGCAGACTAGTTTCGCCGAGGGCGTCCGCCGGTATCTTGGCTGGCTGAGCGAACGTCCGGCCGGAACGTAACGCAGGGTCGCGGCCGCTTCGAAAGAGCCGGTGAACAAAACGTGACAAGAAGTGCACTGCTGGTCTCAGGTTCGCTGGGCCTGGGCCATGATGTGCTGGCCGAGGCCTGCGCGGGCTCGCTGGCGGCCTACGGCTGGTCGACCAGGACGGTCGACGCCATGCGGCTGCTCGGCCGCGGCGGCGGATCAGCGGGCGAGCACGTGTTCCGGGCCATGCTGGCCGTGCCCGGGCTGTACGACGCGTTCCATTTCAGCGGGCTGCGCTCGGGCAGCCGGCTGGCGCTGCTGGCCGACTGGGCGGCCCGGCGCCAGATCGTGCCCCGGCTGCGTAACTACCTCGACGCCGACCCGCCGGATCTGGCCATCTCGGTCTTCGCGACCGGTGCTTCCGCGGTCAGCAGGCTGGCCGGCCGGTACCCGGCCATGAACCACGTGGTGTTCTGCAGCGACGCGACCCCGCACCGGCTCTGGGTGCACCCACATGTGGACCTGTACCTGGTCACCTCGTCGGCCGCGGTGCCGGCCATCCAGCGGTACCAGCCCGACGCGCCGGTCCTGGTCATCCCAGCCGCGGTCCGGCCGCGCTTCTACCAGCCGCCCACCCAGGAGCAAGCCCGGGCCAAGCTCGGCCTGCCCCAGGCCGAGCGCTGCGTGCTGCTGATATCGGGCGCCTGGGGCCTGGGCCCGCTGGCCGCCACGGCCGAGGCGCTGGGCCACGCGGGCGTGCACGTGCTGGCGGTGGCCGGCCGCAACGCCCGGCTGGAGCGCAAGCTGGCCGCCGCCGCGCAGCGCCAGCCCCGGGTCCGTGCGTTCGGCTTCACCGACGAGATACCTGACCTGATGGCCGCCAGCGACCTGGTCATCACCAGCTCCGGCGACACTTGCACAGAGGCCAGGACCATCGGGCGGTCGCTGCTTCTGCTCGACGTGGTCCCCGGCCACGGCCGGGACAACCTGCAGCACGAGCTGGAACTCGGCGAGGCCGCCGTGACCTCGCCGCGGCCGCAGGACGTGGTGCGCAGCACGCTGGCCGCGCTGGAGCGGGTCAAGCCGGCCCCGCCCGGCCCGACCAGGACGCTGGCCAGCTGGGAAGCCGCGTTCAACTCAGCCCTGGAAACCATCGGCCGGTAACCGCCTCGCCCCGGCCCCGGCCCGCCAGTGGGATTAGCGGGTCCAGGGGCCGGCTGAGCGACTGGCCCAGCGGTAGCGCGGTGCCCCGCCCCGGCTCAGGATCTTGTCGACGGCGGAGCTCACGCTGCCGTCCGCGGCGATCAGCCGCCGGATCACGACGATCATGCACGGGATGGCCCAGAAGTCGCCGCATACCCACAAGATGGCCGCCCCGATCTGCTGGTCGGCGAAGGGCGGCAGGGTGACCCCGGCGATATGGCCGTAGACCGGATACCACGAGCCCTGCGAGAACAGGCTCATGGCCATGGCCATGAACCACATGACCAGGTTGGTCCCGGCCAGTGCGGCCGCCTGGCCGACCGGGGCCAGCCGGGGTCGCAACGGCGGCGAAGGGATGAACTGCAGCCAGAACAGCACGCCGGTCAGGAAGAAGCTGGCGTGCATGAGCCAGATGTGCACCACCTGGTTGTTCTGGGCGAGATCGAAAAGCACCGGGGTATGCCAGGCCACCATCGCGACGTTGAACAGCCCGATGGCCACCCACGGGCGCAGCAGCGCGCCTGCCACCGCGCGCACCGGCCGGGCCCAGCCGCCCCGCATGACCTCCCGGGTCGCCTCCCGGCCCAGCCGGCCAGGCAGCGCGTCAAGCAGCGGCTGCCACGGGGCGCCCGCCACGACCAGCGACGGTGCGGCGAACATGAGCAGCAGGTGCTGGATCATGTGCACGAAGAAGTAGTTGTCTGACCAGTAGTCGATCGGCGAGGCGACCGACAGCAGCAGCACGGCCAGCCCGGTGTAGAACCACACCGACCGCAAACGGCGCTGCCTGGCCCGCTCGGGCCGGGACCGGCGGGCCAGCCGGGCCAGCCCGATCTCGTGCCAGCCGACCAGGACGGCCACCACGATCAGGAACGGGTCGTAGGACCAGTGCTGGGTCAGATAGTTCATGGCGACCGCCGCGTTAGCTTGATGAGCCGTAAGGGATCGTGATGTTGAGCTGCTGGATCTCGCGCCAGCCTGCGGCGGCCGGGCGGGCCGGCAGCTGCCAGTCGGTGAATGAGCTGCCGTGCGCCGCCAGCGCGTCCAGGCGGCCTGCCGCGCCGACCGCGAGCACCGCTGTCCACCGGGGCAGCGGGGGCAGCGCCCGCCAGGTGCCGGGGCCGGTCAGCTCCACGCCCCGGCCCCCGGCCAGCACCAGGCCCACCGTTCCGCCCGGCCCGAACGATGCCGACTCCACCGTGCTCGCCGCGGCCCCGGCCGATGTGGTGTCGGCCGAGGAGGCGATGTCGCCCGCGGACCCAGTGCTGGTTAGGAGGGCGGTGCTGGCTGCGGACCCGGTGCTGGTTGCGGACCCGGTGCTGGTTAGGAGGGCGGTGCTGGCTGGGAGGGCGGTGCTGGCTGCGGGGGCGGTGCTGGCTGCGGGGGCGGTGCTGGCTGGGAGGGCGGTGGCTGAGGTCAGGGTGGCGGGTGACAGCGGGGTCGACAGCTGCCAGTGCTGGCCGCCATCAGCCGTCCAGGCGACCCGTATCGTCGCGGCCCGGCCAGTGCCCGCCTCCAGCAGCGCCTCGGTCCTGGCGCCCAGGGTGATCAGCCGCAGGACTTCGACGTCCGGCCGGGCGCCGCCGTCCGGCGCGGGCCCGAACGAAGGCCCGGCCGCCCGCCAGCCTCCGGCACCCCAGGCGAAGATGCCCGCGACCCCGGGCTGGTCGCACCGTCCCGCCAGCATGACACCGGCCGCTGGCCCGGCCGCGCTGGCACTGGCCGCGCTGGTACTGGCCGCGCTGGTACTGGCCGCGCTGGCACTGGCCGCGCTGGCACTGGCCGCTGGCCCGGTCAGGTTGGGGGTGGTGAACGTGGCGGCGGTGAGGGCGGTGAGGCCGCAGGCGCGGCCCGCTGAGGTGCGGGCCAGGGCCGTGGTGCTGGTCAGCCGGGTCCAGCTCGCGCCCAGCCGCGCGCCTAGCTCGGCGGTGCCGTGGCTGGTCAGGGCGAGCAGCTGGCCGTCCGGGCCGGCGGCGAGGGCGTCGGCGACGTCGGCGAGACCGGGGGTGACGGGGTTGCCCGTCGACCACCGGGCGCCGGCGTCAGCCGTCACGGCCAGCGGCGAGAATGTCAGGTCCTGGCTGGGCCGAAAGCCCGTTACCAGTGCGCTCGGGCCGGTGAGGCCGGCCACTAGCCCGCCATTGTCAGCCACTCCAGTCGGCGTCACCTGGCGCCATTTCCCCGGGCCGGGCCGACGGGAGAATAGCTGCCAGAAATTGTCCTGCTGCGCGCCCGAGCCGCCCATGACGACAATGGCCCAGCTGGTTCCGGCGGCGCCGGTCCGCCCGGTGGCGGTGATCGCGGTGGCCAGCTTGGGCAGCGGGGCGGCAGGAGCCAGCTCGGACCGGCTCGCGGTTACGCTGCCGCAGCTGGTGAGGGCCAGGCCGGCCAGCGCCGAAACGACGGCCGCCAGCCGCCACCGGACGGCCGGGCGGCTCCCGGGCCGGCCTGCGGCGAGCGGGCTCATGACGGCTTCATGACGTTCTCGGCGGCGTCGGAGAGTTCGGCCGCGAACGACGACTGTGAGCTGCTGGTGCCCGGCCCGGGGTCGAAGTCAAGCTCGGTGCGGGTCCGGCCGTGGCGGTCGATGACGTAGGCCACGTCGTTGTGCCCGATCATTCCGCCGGACGGGACGACCTGCGCGGCGATGCCGTAGGCCCGCCACGTCTGCTTGAGCTCAGGCAGCGGCCCGGTCAGGAAATGCCAGTTCGGCAGGAGGCCGAGGCGTTCCTCCTGATCGAAGGCGCGCAGGTAGGAATCGGAGTAGTAGATCGGGTTGGTGGCGATCGCGACCAGTTCGACGTCGCGGGCCTTCGCGCCGAGCACCTGATCGGCCGCGCGGAACTCCTGCGCGATCAGCGGGCAGTCACTGGTGCACACCGGGTCGAGGAAGGTGAGCAGCACCACCTTGCCGTGCAGGCTGGCCAGGCTGACCGGCTGGCCGTTCTGGTCGGTCAGCGCGAAGGCGGGGGCCGCGAAGTTCAGCGGGGCGCTGTTGCCGTCGATCGCCTGCGCGATGATCGGGTCCGCGCGGGAATTGACCTGGGCCAGCGCCATCGGGGCCGCGCCGAGCAGGACAATGACCACGGCCCAGGCGGCCAGGATGGTGCCGTAACCCGCCGATCCCAGCGAGCGCACCAGGCCAGCCGGCCGCAGCCGGTCTGGCCAGCCCGGCTGATCCTGGCCCGGTGGGGCCGCCGGCTTCGTGGCGGTGGCGGCTGGTTGCGCGGCCGGGTTGGCTGGTGCTGCGGGGGCGGGGGATTGCTGGGCGGTGGCGGCCGGTTGCGTGGCAGGGGTGGCTGGTGCTGCGGGGGCAGCGGATGGCGGGACGCTGGCGGCTGGTTGCAGGGCGGGGGCGGGCGGCCCGGTGAGGGCCAGATATCCGGCGATCACCAGGAGCACGATCGGGATCATGCTGTTGGGGTCGGTGCCCAGCCCGCCGAAGAACCCGAAGTCCTCGATCAGGACCCAGTCGGCCAGGCACAACGCGGTCATGACCAC
Organism: uncultured Actinomycetota bacterium; assembly: GCA_963788895.1. GTDB lineage: Bacteria > Actinomycetota > Actinomycetes > Streptosporangiales > Streptosporangiaceae > DATBGO01. The sequence goes on from CAWBJA010000006.1 coordinate 169,206, forward strand.
GATCGACAGCCGCAGCGGCAGCGGCTGGCCGCTGAGCAGCCCGGCGCCGATCACAGCCAGCGCGATCACCGTGACCAGGTTGACCACGAAGCCGTGCGCGGCGGTGAACCGGGCGAAGCTGGCGACCCAGCCGGCGAACAGGGCGGGCTGATGCGTGCTGGCCATGGACTGCACCATGGCGGTCAGGGTGCCGGGCTGGCCGTGCTGGCGGCCGGCCCAGAACCCTCGACCGGGCCAGGCTTGCAGCACCGCCATGCCGGCGAAGAACAGGCCCATCCCGGCCGTGACGTACCGGCCGAGATCGGGTGTCCGCCAGTATTTCTCAGGCAGCGCCAGCAAAGCCCCGGCCGCGCAGTAGAACACCGCCGCGCCCGGTGCGCCGAACAGCCAGGTCAGGCCGGGGGCGAAGATCCCGCCGAACGCCTCGCCGAACACCCAGACCACCAAGCCCCAGCCGATGCTGGCCAGCCCGGCCAGCCGGGAGGAGGTGCCGCGGGGCGCGGCGAGCAGCCACGCGCCGATCCCGACCTGGATCCAGACCGCGGCCGCGGCGGCCTGGATCGGGTGGTAGGACCAGGTCGTCCCGGCCCAGTTGACTACGTGCTGCACCCAAGTCGGCGAGTTGGCGGCGGCGGGCTGGACGACGTCAGAGGGCAGGCCGGCCGCCATGGCCGGCTGGGCCTGCAGCAACCCGTCGAAGATCCACAGCAGGCCGAAGCTGATCCGCAGCAGGCGGCGGCCCGCGGCCTGCGCGGCGGCCGGGCGCCGGGCGGCCGGCCAGCCGCCGGCCCGACTAGCTGGCTCGCTGCCGCCCAGGTCACCGCGAACACCGCCAGGACGGCCAGCACGAACAGGCCCTGATGCAGCAGCGCCGCCCGAAAGGCAGCAACCAGAATCGGATTGGTGACGTCCAATCCCGAGTTCATCCCGGGCATCGGGATCCTCACTCCCTCGGTTACGGCTCGGCGGTCATGGCGGGTAATGGCGGGCGGCTGGGCGGTTCGGCGGTATTGCGGGTAGTGGCGGGCGGCTGGGCGGTCATGGCGGGTAGTGGCGGACGGCTGGGCGGTCATGGCGGGTAGTGGCGGGCGGCTGGGCGGCTCGGCGGGTGATGGACGGGGCGGGCGGATCAGGGGCGGGCGGACAGGTGACGGCGGGCGGGTATCAGCCAGGCAGTTTAGGGGGAGCGGCATGGGCGGAAAGCGACCGGCTGGCGGACTCGATCACCGCGTCCACGGCCGAGCGCCGCGTGTCCAGGGTGGCCTGCGCCGCCCGCAAGGCGGCCTGCGCGGCCGTCCTGGCCTGCGGGCTCGCAGCGGTCAGGACCCGGGCGACATCGGTCTGGACTTGCTGGGCGTCGGGCGCGGCCCAGGTCAGCAGGCCGGTCACCACGGCGTCGAGGTGATAACGGGCCAGTGACTCGGTCACCTGATATTCCTCCAGGTCATCGAGCAGCTCGTTGTTGGCGGGGGAGCAGTTAGCCGCGCCGGTCTGGGCGATGCCGACCGCGGTCGATACGTCGTGGCTGGCCCCGGACTCGATCTGGTGCATCGCGGTCAGCGACTCGCTGACCCCGCCGGCGCAGGACTCGATGTCGGCGGTCATATCGGTCACGAAGCCGCGCAGGTCGGCGGCGCTCTGGGCCTGCGAAGGACGGTGGACCAGCGCGACCAGCACCGCCCCGACCAGCAGCAGCGCCCCGGTCAGCAGCAGCCAGCGCGGTGTCCGGCGGGCCGGCCAGGCGGTGGGCCTGATCGGGACGTAGGGCGGATCGGTCCGGGGGGGTGCGGTCACAGTGGCTCAATCCTGGCGGGTTAGTCCTGGCGGTGTGCGGCGGGTCCGGGCCCGGCGAAGGCGAGTGCACCCGGTGCGGGCCCGGCTGGGCCGGGTGCCGCGGCGCCGGGCTGGGCCAGCGCGGCCGTGGCGGGCTTGGCGCCCATCAGGGCCACGCCTGAGTTGATCTGCGTCATGGTCAAGGCGCCCAGGACGTGCTTGACGATCTGGTGCCTGGCGTTGAGGAAGAACGTCTGGGGCAGGCCGTATACCCCGTAGGAGGTAGTGACCGAGGCCGGGTAAGGATCGAAGGCGACCGGGTAGGTGACCCCGGCCTGGCGCAGGAACTTGCGCGCTGAGCCTGCTGAGTCGTTGGAGTCGATGCCGATGATCTCGACGCGGCCCTGCTCCTGCCGGTAGTAGCGGGCCAGCAGCGGAGTCTCGCGCTGGCACGGCGTGCACCAGGACGCGAAGAAGTTGACGATGACCGGCTGGCCGGCCAGCGCGGCCAGGCTCAGCCGCTGACCCGGATGACCCAGCGCGCTAAGGGTGAAGTTCCTGGCCGCCACCGGCGGCTGGTGCGGCGCGGCCGAGCCGCGGACGGCGACCGAGACCACGGTGATGGCCACGGCCCCGGCCAGGAAAACGATCCAGGCCGTCCGGCCGCGGCGGCTGGCCGCACCCAGGCGAGCGGCCCAATGCGGTGCTACCCGCTTCTGGTCCGGGCCGGGGACGCCGGGTTCCGGGCCGGGCTGGCTCATCAGGACCGCCCGCTTCCGCGCTGATCCAGGCCCAGGATCTGGGCTGGGCCCGGCGCGACGGCGGCGACCGGGACGATGGCGGTGACCGGGGCGTCGGCGGTGACCGGGACGTTGGCGATGACCGGGACGTCGGCGAGCGCCGGCGGCTGGGCCAGGGCGTCAGAACCAGATTCGGTCACGGGAAGCATGAGTTCGAACCTACTGCCCTGGCCCGGCGTGCTCCGCACCCGGACCTCGCCGCCGTGGCCGTGGGCGATCGCCCGCACCAGCGCCAGGCCCAGCCCGGTGCCGCGATGCCCGGTGGCGGCCGAGCCCGAGGCGAACCGGTCAAAGACGCGGGCCAGTTCGTCCGGCGGGATGCCCGAGCCGGTGTCTTCGACCACCAGCCGGGCCATCTGGTCACCTGGGAGCACCGACAGCGTGATCAGGCCGGCTTCCGCGGTGTGCTGAACCGCGTTTTCCAGCAGCGCGTCCAGGGCGAGCCGCAGCCGCTCCCGGTCCGCGCGGACCGGGACTGCCGCCAGCACCCCGAGCCGCCAGTGCCGCGGCGCGGCCGGACGCCAGCGGCGCAGCGCCTCCAGCACGAACCGGTCCAGGGCCACCAGTTCCAGCCGCAGGAAGTCAGGGTTCTGGGACGCGGCGATGATGAGCAGCCGCTCGCCCAGGCACTTGAGCCGGGTCAGCTCGCCCACTACCACATGGATGTCCCGCTGCTCCTGCCGGTCGGCCAGCTCACGGGCCAGCAGCTCGGCGTGGCCCAGGGCGATGGTGATGGGGGTCCGCAGCTGGTGGGAGGCGTCCTGCAGAAACCGGCGCTGGTTGTCCAGCAGCCGCGCGTTCTGGTCGCTGACCCGGGCCCGCTCCGCGTTGGCGGTCAGGCTGCGGTGGGCGTGCCACATCATCACCCCGAACATCGCCGCCATCAGCGGGACGTCGGCCAGCTCGTCCGGCGGCTGGGCCCGGCGCCAGACGTCCAGCCCGATGGCGGCGAAGGTGGTCACGATCATCGCGGCCAGGACCCAGGCCGTGATCTTGGTGTACCTGATCCGGTAGCCGTACAGCAGCGCGAAGCTGACCCAGATGAGATGGAACGGGATCGCTTCCCAGCGCTCGAAGATCACGATGCCAGCCAGGCCGAGCAGCCACAGCGCGACCCAGGCCGCGTCCAGCCACCACAGGCCGATTTCCGGGCGGACGGTGAGCTTCTTAGGAAGCAAGCTGGTATCCCGCACCGCGCACCGTCTTGATCAGCTCGAAGCCCAGCTTCGAGCGCAGCCGCCGGACGCAGACGTCGACGACGTTGGAGCCGGGGTCGAAGTCATAGCCCCAGATCGAGGCGAGTAGCTGCTCCTTGCCGACGGACTGGCCCGCGTGCTCCATCAGCTCGCGCAGCAGCAGGAACTCCAGCCTGGTCAGCGCGACCGGGCCGCTGCCGCTATCGGCCTCCAGCCGGCCCACATCGAGTATCAGCTCGCCGGTCACGATCGTCTCGGTGGTCCGGTGCAGCGCTCGCAGCTGGACCCGGACCCGGGCGATCAGCTCGGCCAGCGAGAACGGCTTGGTCAGGTAGTCCTGCGCGCCGAGTTCCAGGCAGCGGACCTTGACCTGCACGTCATCCAGGCAGGACAGCACCAGCACCGGCTGGCTGGGCCGGTCATGCAGCAGCGTGCTCAGCACGGCCCGGCCGTCCAGGTTAGGCATGACCAGATCCAGGATGACCAGGTCGTAGTCGCCGTCCCTGGCGCGGCTCAGCCCGGCCGCTCCGTCGTCGGCGGTGTCAGTCCGGCAGCCGATGCCGGCCAGCGCACGGCAGATGAAGTCACGGATCCGCGGCTCGTCCTCGACTAGCAGGATCCGGGCTCCGGTGAGCCGGTGGGCGGGATGGTCTGTTGTCATCGCGGGCACTTCGCTTCGGGTAGGCCACAGCACCGGGTGTGGCGACCAACCCCCGCTCCCCCGCACCCGATCGGCGCACAGCAGAGGATCTACTCCTTCAGGGCGGTCCCGGTCAAGGCCCCCCAGCCCAACCAGGGGATTCCTTTACGTCCAGGGGTGCTGCTATTACGGCCACGCCGAGGGGGCCAAAGCCCCCGATTATGACAATTTCGTCATTCAGTATCGGCATTCTTGCCGTGCTCATCTCCGTGAACGCAAGATCAGGGGCGACAAAAGACTCCGGCCCTCGCGCAGCGGGCGGCCGGCTCATGCTGGCAGGCCGTGCTGAAGCGAGGTGGTGCCCGGTGTCCGTGCCGGCCCGGGTCGTTACCCTGGTCGCGGCGTTCATCGCCGTCGTCGCGGTCGGGGTGTTCGTCGTCGTGCACTACCTGCTCGGCGGCCCTGTAGTGGAGGACTTCACCGCGAGCGTGGCCCCCAATTCGGGCGGCGAGGTCAACATCGTGATGCAGGAAGATGCCCAGAATACGGTGACCAGCCATCCGGACTGGGTCTCTTACTTCATCAAGAGCCCGCAGACCGGCCAGTGGGTGCACACGACATTGTTCAAGGTGCCCGCCGGGACCAGGGTGAACATGACCATCCTGGGCTACGACGGCTGCACCCCGCTGCGGAACCCGGTCTGGGGCCAGGTCACTGGCACGATCGGCGGGGTCGCGGGGGTCAACGGGAAGCCGGTCAGCTCGATCAACTCCTGGTCCGGGTGCAACGTCGGGCATACGTTCTCGATCCCCGGCATCAACTTGAACGTGCCGATGGCCTCGCCCTCGCTGACCGCGAGCCTGTGCGGCGACTCGCCGTGCACATCCGGCCCGCACACCGAGATGACGTTCAGCTTCACCACGCCGCGGGCGGCGGGCACCTACTTCTGGCAGTGCCGGGTGCCCTGCGGCGGCGGCTTCCTCGACGGCTTTGGCGGTCCCATGCAGACGATCGGATTCATGACCGGCAACATGCAGGTGGTGGCCTGATGTCGGCCCCGGCGCAGACGGCGCCCCCGGAGCCGGCCGCCGGCCCGAACCATGCCCTGCGGATCGGCGCCCTGTGGCTGGTCGTCTCGCTGGCAGCCGACCTGCTGATCTGGTTCGTCTGGGGACCGCACCTGCCGCCCGGCGCGATGGCCTCGGCCGCCTCCAACCAGCAGTTCGACATCAGGGTCATGGCGGTCATGGCCGCCCCGGTGATGGCGCTGGTGCTGATCTACTTCGGCTACGCGCTGGTGGCCTGGCGGCAGCGCGACGGTGACGACACCGACGGGCCGCCGATCCACGGCAACACCCGGGTGCAGGCCACCTGGATCACGGTGACCTCCGTCATCGTGCTGGCCCTGTTCGTGTTCGGCTACGTCGAGCTGTACACGGCCAATGGCGCCGGGGCGGGCGAGGGCCCGAGCCCGATCTGGAAGCCGGGCGGGACGCCGCTGCAGGTCCAGGTGATCGGCCAGCAGTGGAGGTTCACCTACCGGTATCCGCAGTACGGCGGGTTCGAGACCACCGACCTGGTGCTGCCCGAAGGCCAGTGGGTGCAGTTCAACGTCACGTCGCTGGACGTGATCCACAGCTTCTGGGCCTACCAGCTCGGGGTGAAGGCCGACGCCAACCCGGGCGTGAACAACGTCGCCTACACCAAGCCGACGCACACCGGCAGCGTCACCGTCCGCTGCGCGGAGCTGTGCGGCCTGTGGCACGGCGCGATGTCGGACTACGGCCAGGTCGTCACGGTGGCCCAGTTCCGGGCCTGGGCGGCCGGCACCGAGACCAAGCTCACGGCGATCACCAAGATGCTCCCGCCGTACGCGACCAGCTACGACCCGACCGTGATCCCGAACATCAACAAGGCCATGGCCAAGGCCGGGATCGCCGGCGCGAACGGCTACTACTACCCGCCGCAGGACCCGGTGCAGCCATGACGGCCCGCCCAGCGGCGAACGCCGACTCAGCGATGAAGAGGTGACCGGATGGCCATCGAGACACAGCCGGAGAAGGCCAAGGGACCTGGCGGCGGCGAGCCCGCCGTGCCCGCGCCGCCAAGACCCTGGTGGCTGCAGCCGGGCATACCGGCCGGGCTGGCCGTGGCGGTCATCGGCTATCTCATCGGGCACCTGCTCGGCAACTACCTGGCCGCCAGCAACCTGAGCACCGAGTACCAGAACCTGCCCCTGTCGGACTCCAGCGACCTGCCGATCGTGCTCGGGTACCTGTTCGGCGTGGTCGGCTGGCTGGCCGGGCTGGGCGTCTTCAACGACCTGGTGCGCCAGATGACCGGCCGGCCCGTCCCGACCGAGGAAGAAGACGCCGCCTCGGCCGCCGGCGTGGCCAGGTACTTCAGGTACTCACTCGACCACAAGGTGGTCGGCATCCAGTACCTCGTCGGCATGATCATCTATTTCTGCACCGCGGGCCTGTTCGCGATGGCGATCCGGGCCGAGCTGCTCTCGCCCAGCCACCACATCTTCAGCTCAAGCGCCTACGTGGAGATCGTCGGCGAGCACGGCACGATGATGATGATGCTGATGACCTCGGTCATCCTCGGGCCGTTCGGCAACTACCTGGTCCCGATCATGATCGGGGCCAAGCGGGTGGCATTCCCCCGGATCGAGGCGCTGTCGTTCTGGCTCACCCCGGCGGCCTTCCTGATCCTGCTCTCCGGCCTGATGCTGGGCGGTTTCCCGTTCGGCTGGACTGGTTACGCGCCGCTGTCGATCCAGTCGACCTACGGGGCGGACTCGTACGCGATCGCGTTCGGGCTGATGGGGATCTCGATGATCCTGGCCGGGTTCAACCTCATCGTGACGGTCATCTGCTACCGGGCGCCCGGCATGCGCTGGAGCAGGCTGCCGATGTTCGTCTGGTCGATGATCGCGACCTCGTTCCTGATGGTGCTGGCCGCCCCGGTGCTGGTCGGCGGGATGTACATGATCATCACCGACCGGACGGTGCAGACCGCGTTCTTCGCGGATCAGCTCGGCGGCAGCAGCTACCTGTACCAGAACCTGTTCTGGTTCTTCGGCCATCCCGAGGTGTACATCCTGGCCCTGCCCGGCTTCGGCATCGTGTCAGAGATCATCGCGGTGTTCTGCCGCAAGCCGCTGTTCGGCTACAAGACGCCGCGGCCGGGATGATCGGCGGGACGCCTGCTCAGCTTCTTCGTCTGGCAGCATCACCTGTTCGACAGCGGCATCGACCCGGACATGCGCCCGCTGTTCATGCTGACCACCGAGCTGATCTCGATCCCGACCGGGTTCATCTACCTGGTCGCGATGGGCACCTTGTGGAAGGCGAAGATCCGGCTGACCGTGCCGATGCTGTTCACGCTCGGCATGTACTTCAACTTCCTGATCGGCGGCATCTCCGGGGTGTTCCTGTCCGACGTGCCCGCCGACACCACCGAGCACGGCAGCTTCTTCGTGATGGCCCACTTCCACTACACGATCATGGGCGGGCTGATCTTCGCGTTCATGGCCGGCATCTACTACTGGCTGCCGAAGATGATGGGCATCAAGCTGAACCAGCGGCTGGGCCAGATCCAGTTCTGGACGATGTTCCTGTTCTTCAACGCGACCTTCCTGCCGCTGTTCGCGATCGGGATGGCGGGCCAGCCGCGCCGGGTGTTCGAGTACGCGCAGAACCTGCAGACGCTCAACGACTGGGTCTCGATCTCCGCCTTCGTCCTGGGCGCCTCGATCCTGATCTTCGTGGTCAACTTCGTCTGGTCGACCGTGTTCGCCCGGGTGCGGGAGGAGGCGAACCCGTGGCGGTCGCGCGGCCTGGAGTGGCAGGTCGCCTCGCCGCCGCCGCCGGGTAACTTCGCCCAGGTCCCGGTGGTGCTGTCCGGCCCGTACGAGTACGGCAGCGGCGCGCGGCCGGTGGCCGACCTCGACCCGCCGCCCGGCGTGCTCAGCGCGGCCTTCACCGGCCGTCTGACCCGGCAGGAGCGGAGGCATAACCATGGCGCAGACACGCCGCCGCTGGCCTGGAGCAGGCCGCAGAAGAGGCTGGCTTCTACCACGAGGCGGCGCTGAACGCGTCCTGGACCGGGACCCGGCTGGCCATCGGCGGGCTGTCCTTCGGGTTCGGGGCGTTCGTGTTCGCGTTCTTCTACCTGCGGTCGCTCAACTCGCACGGCAACTGGTACCCGGCCACCCTGCACCACCCGCAGCGGGGGCTGGGTGCCGCGGTCCTGGCGCTGGTCGTGGTCAGCGCGGTGGTCCAGACCGCCGTGCTGCAGCGGATCAAGGCCGGCCACAAGGGCGCCTGGCAGGCGAGCGCGATGGCGGCCCTGGTGCTCGGCCTGGCCGCCATCGGGGTGCAGATCTGGCAGCTGGCCGAACCTGCCGTTCTTCCCGGGCGCGGGCGGGTTCGCCAGCGTCTTCGTCGGCTTCTGGCCGATCTACGTCTTTGTCGTGTTCTGCGCCATGATCTGGCTGGAGACGCTGATCATGCGGTGCCGGGCGATCCCGGAGATCTCCTTCGTGGAGCAGCCGCCGACCTACGTCGAGGCCTTCGCCGTGCAGCGATTCCAGGCCGCGCTGAGTTCCTTCACCATCATCTGGAACTACCTGGCCCTGGTCGCGATCGTCGCCTGGGTGCTGTTCTACCTGGTCCACTGCCTGATTGAGCGGGCGCCCTGACTAGCTGGCGCCCTGACAGGAGGCCCCACGTGCCCGGATCGATCCTCGCGGCGGTGACCCCCGACAACACCCCGGGCGGGGCCGTGCTGACCTTCGCCTTCCCGCTGGGCTTGTTCATCGTGGTGGCCGTGCTGCTGTACCTGCGGTTCTCCCGGCCGCACCGGCGGGTGCCCGCCGCGGTGACCGGGCAGGCCGCGGCCAGCCCGGCCGAAGCCAGCCCAGGCCCGGCCGGAGCCAGCACCAGCGCTAACCCCACCGGCAGGTCAGCGGGCGAAGCCGGGCCGAGTAACGTATCAGGGCGGGACGGCGCCCCGGCTGGCCCCGACGACTCGGAGCCGGGCGCCGTCAACGGCGGAAAGGCCAGCGAGTGACACAGGCGACCGACGCGCTGCCCGGCTCAGCGTCCGGACAGCTCGGCGTGCCCGCCGCCCGGCGGCAGGTCCGTCTGGTCGCCCGTGGGCTGTTCCTGCTGACCAAGCCGCGGATCATCGAACTGCTGCTGGTCACCACGGTGCCGACCATGCTGCTGGCCCGGCGCGGGCTGCCCTCGGTCGGCCTGATCGGGCTGACGCTTGCTGGGCGGCGCGCTGGCCGCGGCCAGCGCCAACACGATCAACTGCTACATCGACCGGGACATCGACGCGGTCATGCGGCGCACCTCGCGCCGCCCGCTGGTGGCCAAGAACGCCATGGTCAAGCCCGGTGAGGCACTGATGTCCGGCATCGTGCTCGGCGCTGTTTCCACGGTGGTTCTCGGTTTGCTGGTCAACTGGCTGTCCGCGGCGCTCGCCGATGGCGCGATCTTGTTCTACGTGTTCGTGTACACACTCGGCCTCAAGCGCCGGACCGCCTCGAACATCGTGATCGGCGGCGCGGCCGGCTGCTTCCCGGTCCTGGTCGGCTGGGCGGCGGTCACCGGCCGGGTCAGCCTGGCCGCGGTCGTGCTGTTCGCGGTCATTTTCTTCTGGACGCCGCCGCATTTCTGGGCGCTGGCGATGAAGTTCCGCGACGACTACGCGGCGGCCAGCGTCCCGATGCTGCCGGTCGTGGCCTCGGCCGAGACCGTCACGCGCAAGATCCTCTGGTACTCCTACGCCATGGTGGCCGCGACGCTCGCACTGGTGCCCGTACGCGGGCTGGCTGTACGGCGCCGCCGCCGCCGGGCTGGGCGCCTGGTTCCTGCTGGAGGCCCACCGGCTCCAGGCCCGGGTCGCCGCGGGCGACAAGCCCGCCCCGATGCGGCTGTTCCACCAGTCGATCGCGTACCTGACGCTGCTGTTCGTGGCCATCGCCGTGACCGCGGTGCTGCCGGTCGGCCGCTGGTAGCCGGTAACTGACCGGCAGCGGCCGCCTGCTGTCTTTCACGTCGGTCACCGGGCCGGTGCCTGGCCTCCAGTCCCGCGCGGAAAGGCTGGCTCCGGTAGGTAAAGATTTCCGGTTGGTTGACCTGCCGATGAGCATTGGTGGGAAATGCTGTAACGCATGAGCCGGCTGCGGACCTATTCCAGAAGGGCATTCATTGGCCGGGCCGCGGCCGCGGCCGCCGTTCCGGCCGCGGTGGCCGCCGGCGTCAAGCTGAGCGAATCGGGGCACTCCGCGCATCCGGTGCGGGCCACCGCCCGGCAGAGCCGTCATACGGCGGAGAATCAGCGGCCCGGTGACCGGGACTGGTGGATCCGCAAGGTCGGCCCGCCCGACGCCATCATGGGCTATGCCGCGCAGTCCAGCGTGCTGCCCGGCCAGCCGGTGCCGCTGTTCGTCTCGACCACCGCGCGCGAGTTCCGGGTCCGGGCCTACCGGGTCGGCTGGTACCGGGGTGACCTGGCCCGTAAGGTATGGGAATCCGGCCCGGTCCGCGGCCACCGGCAGCAGCCCGCGGCCCGGGTCAAGACCACGAACACGGTCCACGCCCCGTGGAACCCGTCGCTGACCGTGCCGACCGACGACTGGCCGGCCGGGTCCTACCTGCTCCGGCTGGACGCGGAATCGGGCGCCCAGCGCTACATCCCGCTCACCATCAAGTCGCACGGCACCGCGGGCAAGATCGTGATCAAGAACGGGGTCGCGACCTGGCAGGCCTACAACACCTGGGGCGGATATGACCTGTACAACGGCCCGGCCGGGACCGCGGACTACAGCAACCGGGCGCTGGCGGTCAGCCTGGACCGGCCCTATGACCAGGAAGGCGCCTACCAGTTCCTGATCTACGAGCGGAAGATCATCAACCTGGCCGAGCGGACCGGCCTGCCGCTGGCTTACCTGACCAGCATGGACATCGCGGCCGACCCGCACGCCCTGGACGGCGCCAGCGCGCTGATCTCGCTGGGACACGACGAGTACTGGTCCCCGCCGGAGCGGGAGCACGTGACGGCGGCCAGGGACGCCGGGGTGAACCTGGCCTTCCTCGGTGCCAACGCGATGTTCCGGCGCACCCGGCTCGCGCCCACCAAGCTCGGCCCGAACCGGCTGGTCATCTGCTACAAGACGAGCTATCAGCAGGATCCGATGTACGGCCGGGACAACGCCCTGGTCACCAGCGACTGGCGGGAGCCGCCGCATCCGGACCCGGAATCGGCCGTGATCGGGACGCTGTATGAGTCCAACCCCACCACCGCGGACTTCGTGATCGCCACGCCGGACGCCTGGCTGTTCAAGGGCACCGGGGTGAGCCGGGGCGCGAAATTCAAGGGCCTGGTGGGCACCGAATATGACCGGGTCAATCCGGTCTATCCGGTCCCGCGGCCGATTCAGATCCTGTCCCATTCGCCGCTGACCTGCCGGGGCGTCAACAGTTATGCCGATTCGGCCTATTACACTCACCCGGGCGGTGCCGGGGTTTATAACGCCGGCACCATGCGCTGGGTCGAGTCCTTCGGCGGGCCCAACGCCTGGGGCATCACCAGGCGCTGCGGCGACTTCACCCGCCAGGTCACCATCAACCTGCTCAGGGCGTTCGCCGACGGGCCGGCCGCCCAGGCCCATCCCGCCCGCGACAACCTGGCGGCCATGCACGAATGGCCGGGCGATCCGATTGGCGGGCAGCACAATCTGTGGCCCCCGGTCCGGTTGTGAGACCGGTCCCGGGCGGGCCGGCCCCGGCCCAGGGCGCCCCGGTCCCGGCGCCGGGCCGCGGCCGGCGGGGGATGCCAGCCCAGCCCGCCGCGCGCCGTATTCTGAGACCGGCAACCGAAAATCGCAGTCATACCCGGCCCGCCCGGACGGCCGTTCCGGCCCGCCGGGCCCGAGCAGTCCCGGAGGCGGCATGACTCCCGAACGCAGGACCTCGCGCATTGCCCGATGGGCGGTCCCTGCGGGCGCGGTGGCCGTGACCGGCATCCTGGTGGCCGGGTTCGCGCTGTCCAGCGCGCAGGCCGCACCGTCGCTGCCGCGCCGCACGACGGTCCAGCTGCTGGCCGCGATCAACTCAGCGCACCAGCCGCCGCCGATGACGGCGGTCGTCCAGGAGAGCGCCTCGCTGGGCCTGCCGGATCTGCCGGACAACGCCGGCGGCCCGTTCGCCGCGCTGTCCTGGCTCACCGGCTCGCACACGTTCAAGATCTGGTACGCCGATCCGGCGCACCTCAGGATCGCCGTGCCGGTGCCCCTCGGGGAGAGCGACCTGCGGCTGAACGGCTCCAGCGGGTGGCTCTGGAACAGTCAGAGCAACCAGGTCACGCACCTGGTGCTGCCCGCCGGGGCCAGGTCAGGCGCGGCCCCGGGGTGGACCGGGCCGCTGCCGGACGGGAACCAGGCCAACTCCATCAGCTCCGCGCCAAGCCCCGACCAGATCGCCCGGCAGCTGCTGGCCGCGGTCGGGCCCACGACCGAGGTCAGCCTGCAGCAGAACGTCATGATCGCCGGGCAGGCCGCCTACCAGATCTCGCTGGCGCCCAAGGACAGCCGGTCGCTGATCGGCCAGATCCGGATCGCGGTGGCGGCCAGCCGCTCGCTGCCGCTGCGGGTCCAGATCTTCCCCCGCGGCGGGACCAGCCCGGCCTTCCAGATCGGGTACACCTCGCTGCGGTTCGGCCCGCCTGCCGCGGCCAACTTCTCGTTCACCCCGCCGCCAGGGGCCAAGGTCAAGACCGTCACCCTGCCCAGCGGTCCCGGCCCGATGGCCTTCGGCCCCGGCTCGCAAGTTCCGATCAGGCGGGCCCTGGTGCCGCGCTTCAAGATCGGCAGCAAGATCAGCCTGCAGCACCTGCCCAAGGGCGCGCCGAAGCTGGTGCAGATCCCGGCCCGGGGAGCCGGGTCGAAGCGCGTCACGATCATCGAGAACCCAGCCACCGGGACCCCGATCCAGGGCTCGGCGGCGTACAGGTCGACCTTCGCGTTCGGCCCGGGGATACTCGGACCAGGGCTGGGCGCGGGCGGGCCCCGGGTGCTCGGCCAGGACTGGCTCTCGGTCATCGCGATCCCCGGGCCCGTGGCCACCGCCCCGCAGCGCGGCGCCAAGGGGCAAACCTTGATCGTGCCGCGCCCGGGCGGCCCGAGCGGCCCGAGCGGCCTGGCCCTGCTGGCTGGCCTGCTGCGCGCCGCGACGCCGGTGCACGGCAGCTGGGGCAGCGGCCGGCTGCTGAGCACGAGCCTGGTTTCGGTGCTGGCCACCGACAAGGGGACGATCCTGATCGGCGCGGTCACGCCCGCGGTGCTCTACGCCGACGCGGCGCAGGTCAAGTGAGCCAGGGCCGCGTGACGGACGAGATCAGCTCCGGCCCGGTCAGCGGGCCTGACCAGGCCCTTATGGGCCTGCCACGCCGGGCCGGCCATTGGATCGGCGACCGGGCCGGGGCCGACCTGGCCATCGCCACCAGCGGGCTGGCCAAGCAGTTCCGGGGCCAGCTGGCGGTGGCCGGGATCGACCTGGCGGTGCCCCGGGGCTCGGTCTACGGCTTCCTGGGCCCGAACGGCTCGGGCAAGACCACGACGATCCGGATGCTGCTGGGCCTGATCGAGCCGACCAGCGGCCACCATGAGCTGCTGGGCGTGCCGATGCCGGCCGGCGTCAACGCCGTGCTGCCCAAGGTGGGCTCGCTGGTCGAGGGCCCGGCGTTCTACCCGCAGCTGTCCGGCCGGGCCAACCTGGCCCGGCTGGATGCCGTGGACCGGACCGCGAGCAGGCGGACCGCCGGGGCCCGGATCGACCAGGCGCTGGAGCGGGTCGGTCTGCTGGCCGCCGCGGGAAAGCGGTTCCGGGCCTACTCGCTGGGCATGAAGCAGCGGCTGGCGATCGCGGCCGGGCTGCTGCGGCCGCGGGAGCTGATGATCTTGGACGAGCCGACCAACGGGCTCGACCCGCAGGGCACCCGCGAGGTGCGCGCCCTGATCAGGGAGATCGCCGCCGAAGGGACCACCATCTTCGTCTCCTCGCACCTGCTGGCCGAGGTCGAGCAGATCTGCTCGCACGTGGGCGTCATGCGAGCAGGCCTGCTGGTGTTCGAGGGCACGCTGTCCGAGCTGCGCGGCGGCGACGGGGCCCGGATCGTGGTGCGCACCCCCGAGCCTGCCGCCGCCGCGAAGGTGCTGGCCGAACTGGGCCTGACCGACGTACGGGCCGCCGATGCCGAGGTCAGCGCCGAGCTGGGCGGCCAGCGGCCGGAGAAGATCAACGCCGACCTGGTGCACGCGGGCGTCCCGGTGGCCGGGCTGGCTACCCCGCAGGCCACGCTGGAGGAACGGTTCGTCGAGCTGACCGGTGAGGGGTTCGATGTCAACGGCTGACCTGGGCCAGCGACCAGGCGGCCCGCGGGCCGCGGACGGCCCGGCGGCCGATGAGCTGGGCGGGCCTTCGGGTTACCCCGGTCTATCCGTTCTGGCCTGGTTTCGGCTGCTGGGCTCGGAACTGCGCCTGATCTTCGGCCGCCGCCGGAACCAGGCCGTGCTGGCGGTCCTGGTGGCGATCCCGGCCCTGGTCGGCCTGGCCTTGCGGCTGCAGGGGCATCCCGGCCGCGGCGACGGCCAGGGCCCCGCGTTCTTGACCCAGGTCACTAGCAACGGGGTCTTCCTGGCGCTGACCGCGCTGGCCGCGCTGCTCATCCTGGTCCTGCCGCTGGCCATGGCGGTGGTCGCCGGGGACTCGATCGCCGGCGAGGCCGGGCTGGGCACGCTGCGTTACCTGCTGGCGGTCCCGGCCGGGCGGACCCGGCTGCTGGGGGTCAAGTACGCCGCCGTGATCCTCTTCGGCCTGGGCGCGTGCCTGCTGATCACGGTGGCGTCGGTGATCATCGGTGCGGCGCTGTTCCCGGTCGGCCCGGTGACGCTGCTGTCGGGGACGACGGTCAGCCTGGCCGCTGGGCTGCTGCGGCTGCTGCTGGTGACCATCTACGTGGCGGCCGCCATGGCCGCGCTAGGCGCGATCGGCGTGGCCATCTCGACGCTGACCGAGCACGCGATCGCCGCGATGGCCGCGCTCCTGGTCCTGGTGGTCGGCAGCGAGGTGGCGGACAGCGTTTCGCAGTTCGCGGTGGTCCACCCGTTCCTGCCGACCCACTTCTGGCTGGCCTTCGACGGGCTGCTCCGCTCGCCGGTCGACTGGACCGGACTGGGTCACGGGCTGGCCTCGTTCGGCGCGTACGCGGTCATCTTCGGGTGCATCGCCTGGGCTCAGTTCACCACGGCCGACGTGACCAGCTGCCGGCCGGCCCGGTCGGGCTATCTCTTGAGGTCGGGGAAGTCTTCCTCCCAGAACTCGGCGTGCGCCCGGGCCGCCGCGCCGCCGCCGCCGGCCGCCGGGCTCGCGCCGTGCCGGTCGGTTTCCTGGGCGCGCAGCTCGACCCGGCGGATCTTGCCCGAGATGGTCTTGGGCAGGTCGGCGAACTCCAGGCGGCGGATCCGCTGATACGGGGCCAGCCGCCCCCTGGTGTAGGCCAGGATGGCGCGGGCGGTCGCGGCGGACGGCTCGTGCCCGGCGGCCAGCAGCACGTACGCCTTGGGCACGGCCAGCCGGATCGGGTCTGGCGAGGGCACCACGGCCGCCTCGGCCACCGCCTCGTGCTCGATCAGCACGCTCTCCAGCTCGAACGGGGAGATCCGGTAGCCGGAGGCCTTGAAGACGTCGTCGCTCCGGCCCACATAGGTGATGTAGCCATCGGCGTCCCGGCTGGCCACGTCGCCGGTGTGGTAGTAGCCGTCGCGCATCGCGGCGGCGGCCCGCTCCGGGTCCGCCTGGTACCCGGTCATCAGCCCGAGCGGGCGGCGGGACAGGTCCAGGCAGATCTCGCCCTCGTCGCCGGGCTGGCCGGTGACCGGATCGACCAGTTCCACCGCGTAGCCGGGCAGCGGCCGGCCCATCGAGCCGAGCCGGACCGGATGGCCGGGGGTGTTGCCGATCTGCGCGGTCGTCTCGGTCTGGCCGTAGCCGTCGCGGACGGTGAGGTTCCAGGCCCGGCGCACCTGCTCGATGACCTCCGGGTTGAGCGGCTCGCCCGCGGCCACGCACTCGCGCAGGCTGGACACGTCGCAGCTGGCCAGGTCGGCCTGGACCAGCATCCGCCAGACCGTGGGCGGCGCGCACAGCGAGGTGACCCCGCAGGCCGGGATGGCCTCGAGCAGCGCCGCCGGGGAGAAGCGGTCGTGCCCGAGTATCAGCGCGCCCGCGCCCGCGATCCAGGGCGCGAACACATTGCTCCAGGCGTGCTTGGCCCAGCCCGGCGAGGAAATATTCAGGTGCACGTCGCCGGGGAGCAGGCCGAGCCAGTACATGGTGGACAGGTGCCCGGCCGGGTACGAGACGTGCGTGTGCTCGACCAGCTTGGGCTGCGCGGTGGTCCCCGAGGTGAAGTACAGCAGCAGCGGGTCGGTGCCCGCGGTGGGGCCGTCGGGGGTGAAGCCGGACGGCGCGCGCTCTGCCTCGTGGTAGTGGTGCCAGCCGGGCACCGCGTCGAACGGCGCCGCCACCGCGATCTTGGTCTGGTCGCCGACGATGGGCCCGAACTTGGCGGTGTGCGCGGCCTCGGTGATGATGTGCCTGACGTCGCCCCGGACCAGCCGGTCGCGCAGGTCATCGGGCTGCAGCAGGGTCGAGGCCGGGATGATGACCGCGCCGAGCTTGATCGCGGCCAGGATCACCTCCCACAGCGGCACGATGTTGCCGAGCATGAGCAGCACCCGGTCGCCGCGCCGCACGCCCAGCTCGCGCAGCCAGTTGGCCACCTGACCGGACCGGGCGGCGAGCTGGGCATAGCTGAGCTGGTCGTCGCTATCGCCGGTCAGCACGCGCAGCGCGCAGGTGCCAGGCTGCTCGGCGGCCAGCACGTCGAACCAGTCCAGCCCGAAGTTGAACTCGGCCAGCTCGGGCCAGCGGAACTGGCTCCGGGCCGCCTCGTAGTCCAGGCGGTTGACCAGCAGCAGGTGGCGCGCGTCGCGGAAAGCGGCGGTGCTCAGGCGCGAATCGGTCATGACGCCATGGTCTCAGCTAGCCGCTCGTCCCGACGCCGGCCAGCGCGATTTGCGGCACTGGCCCTGGCGTGGTGCGGGGGCATCCTGGCCGGGTCAGTCGAGTTGCCGGGGGTGCTGTTCCGGCGGCGCGCCCGCTGAATGGCCGCCGGGGCCTGCTGGGCACGATAACTTCGACTAATGCCCGCAGGCCCCCCGCAAGCCCTGGGCGAGTCTGGTGAACTCGCCCGTTCCGGCCAGCCCGCTGAGGCTGGCGTTGCTGGTGATTCTGATGAGTTCCGTGAGTCTGATGATGTAGGTGATTCAAATGACTCGGCTAGCGTCGATCCGGCCAGCAGTGCAGACGCCAGCAGCGCTGATGAGGCCAGGAGCGCTGATAAGGTCAGCGGTGCTGACGGGGTAGAAGAAGCTGATGGGGTTAGCGAGACGGGGTCGGTGAGACGGACCGGCGTCGCCGGGCTGCCGGGGGTGGCCAGCCTGCTCGCGGTGGCCGTGGCCGGCATCGGCGGGGCGGAGCGTCCGGGCCAGGTCGTGATGACCCAGGCCGTGCAGCGGGCCATCGAGACCGGCGAGCACCTCGCGGTCCAGGCCGGCACCGGGACCGGCAAGTCGCTGGCCTACCTGGTCCCTGCCGTCCGGCACGCGGTCGCCAGCCACGCCACCGTGGTGGTGTCGACCGCGACCATCGCGCTGCAGCGCCAGCTCATCGACCGCGACCTGCCCCGGCTGGCCGCCGCCCTGACCCCCGAGCTGGGCCGGGAGCCCGTGTTCGCCATCCTCAAGGGCCGCCGCAACTACCTGTGCCTGCAGCGCCTGGGCACCGGGGCGCCCGAGGAGCCGCAGGAGGAGCTATTCGACCCCCGGACCGTGTCCGCGATCGGGCGGCAGGTCCAGCGGCTGCACGAATGGGCGGCCACCACCGCGACCGGCGACCGGGACGAGCTGGTCCCCGGCGTCACCGAGCAGGCCTGGCGCCAGGTCGCGGTCACCGCCAGGGAATGCGTCGGGGCGCCGCGCTGCCCGTTCGGCGAGAAATGCTTCGCCGAGCTGGCCCGGGCCGAGGCGGGCCGGGCTGACGTCGTCGTCACCAACCACGCGCTGCTGGCCATCGACGCGCTGGAGAACTTCATCGTGCTGCCCGAGCACGACGTCGTGATCATCGACGAGGCGCACGACCTGGTCGACCGGGTCACCTCGGTGGCCTCAGCCGAGCTGTCGGCGATCGCGGCCGAGGTCGCCGCTCGCCGGTGCGGGAAGATGATCGAGGAACAGCTGGTCATCCGGCTGAAGGAGGCCGGCGAGGACCTCGGCCAGGTGCTGGCCGAGCTGCCCGCCGGGCGGCTGGACGTGCTGCCCGAGGCACTCGCACTGCCGCTGGGCGCGGTCCGCGAGGCCGCCGGGGCCGGTGCCGCCGAGTTCCGCCGCAGCGCCAAGAACACCGATGAGGAGCCAGAACGCATAGCCGCGCGCCGGTCGGCCCTGGCCGCGCTGGACGAGCTGCACGACGCCGCCGAACGGATACTCGAGGCGTTCGGCGCGGACCTGGCGGCCCGTCCCGACGTGGTATGGATGGACCGGCCCGGGGAACCCGCCCGGGACCGGCCGCCCACGCTGCGGGTGGCGCCGCTGCAGGTCGGCGGCCTGCTGGCCGAGCGGCTGTTCGGCCAGCGGACCGTCACGCTGACGTCCGCGACGCTGGCCGTGGGCGGGTCGTTCGAGCCGCTGGCCCGGCAGTGGGGCCTGCCGGCCGGGGGCGCCGCCGGGACTGGCCCGGCCGCTGCGCGACCTGGCCTGGGCGGGCTGGCCGAGGACTCGGCCGCGCCGCACCCGCTGGAATGGACCGGGATCGACGTCGGCTCGCCGTTCGATCACCCCCGCAGCGGCATCCTGTACGTGGCCAGGCACCTGCCGCCGCCGGGCCGCGACGGCCTGGCCGACTCCTACCTCACCGAGCTGCGCGAGCTCATCACCGCCGCCGGAGGGCGCACGCTCGGGCTGTTCTCCTCGATGCGGGCGGCCCGGCAGGCGGCGGACGAGCTGCGTGAGTCGCTCGGCTTCCCGCTGCTGTGCCAGGGCGATGACCAGACCGCGCAGCTGATCACCCAGTTCGCGGCGGACGAGCAGACCTGCCTGTTCGGGACGCTGTCGCTGTGGCAGGGCGTCGACGTGCCCGGCCGTTCCCTGTCGCTGGTCGTGATCGACCGGATCCCGTTCCCGCGGCCTGATGACCCGCTGGCCTCAGCCCGGCAGCGGGCCTCGGCCGCCCGCGGAGGCAACGGGTTCATGGAGGTCGCCGCCGCTCAGGCCGCCCTGCTGCTGGCCCAGGGCACCGGCCGGCTGCTGCGCACCATGACCGACAAGGGCGTGGTGGCGATCCTGGACCCGCGCCTGGTCACCAAGCGGTACGGCGACTTCCTGCGTGCCTCGCTGCCGCCGTTCTGGTCCACGACCGACCCGGAGGTGGTGCGCGGCGCCCTGCGCCGGCTGGCCGGCTGAGCCAGATCAGAGCACGTCGTGCCCGGGTGCGGCTTGGCCGGGATGTGGTGCGCGGTGTCGGCTGAGCCAGATCAGAGCACGTCGTGGCCGGGTGCGGCTTGGCCGGGATGTGGTGCGCGGTGTCGGCTGAGCCAGATCAGAGCACGTCGTGCCCGGGATGCGGCTCGGCCGGGATCGAGCCCAGGCGGCCCGCCTGGTAGTCCTCGAACGCCTGCACCAGCTCTTCCCTGGTGTTCATCACGAACGGGCCGTATGCGGCGACCGGCTCCCTGATCGGCTGCCCGCCGAGCACCAGCACGTCCAGGCCCTCGCTGGGGCCATCGGCCCGGTCGTTCGCGGCGAAGGTGAGCACGTCACCGGCACCGAACGCGGCTAGCTGGCCAGTGCGTACCGGCCGCTTCGCGGACCCCGCGGTACCCGAGCCTGCCAGCACGTAACCGAGCGCGTTGAAGTCAGGCCGCCAGGGCAGCCGCAGCTGCGCGCCGGGCTGCAAGGTGGCGTGCAGCAAGGTGATCGGGGTGTGGGTGACGCCCGGGCCGTCGTGCCCGGCCACCTGGCCCGCGATGACCCGCACCAGCGCCCCGCCGTCCGGCGAGCTCAGCAGCGCGACCTGGCCCGCGCGGATGTCCTGATAGCGCGGCTGGGTCAGCTTGAGCGCGGCCGGGAGGTTCACCCACAACTGGAAGCCATGGAACAGGCCGCCGGTCATGACCAGCTGCTCGGGCGGCTCCTCGATGTGCAGGATGCCGCCGCCGGCCGTCATCCACTGGGTGTCGCCGTTGGTGATCAGGCCGCCGCCGCCGTTGGAGTCCTGGTGCCGGAAGGTCCCGTCGATCATGTAGGTCACGGTCTCGAAGCCGCGGTGCGGGTGCCAGGACGTCCCCTTGGGCTCACCCGGGGCGTAGTTGACCTCGCCCATCTGGTCCATGTGGATGAACGGGTCCAGCGCGCGCAAGTCCACCCCGGCGAAAGCCCGGCGGACCGGGAAGCCCTCGCCCTCGTAGGCCGACGGCGCGGTAGTCACGGCCAGCACCGGGCGGTCAGCCGCCGCCGGGTCCGGCTCGGTAATCCTCGGCAGGACCAGGACATCGTCCACGGTCACGGCAGGCATCGCGTTCCTCCTCGTTAAGCGTGATGGCAGGCTAACAATGATTGAACCCGCAACATTCCATCCGCGCTGGGCGTCCGACACCGTGTCTCACTCGCCTCATTCGTCACACTATCCTCACTCGTCCCACAGTCCCCGCTCACGAACGTGATCTCGGGCCAAGTATCGGGCTCTAATCCATGATCGTGGTTATTCGCATGGGCTGCCGGCCCACCAAATAACCATGATCAAGGAAAATGGGGCGAGCGTGGCGGCGAGTCGAGGGCTGGAGGACGAGTGGGTGGCGGGGAGGACCGGGGGCGGGCTGATCGACCCTGCGTGAGGGGTGGCAGCGTCGCCTGGTGGGCCTGGCGGCGGGCGCGTTCTTTGTTCCTTACCTGGTTTTCCTGACCGGGCCGCCGGTCGCGGTCGCCTCGCCGATGCTGGCTAGCGCGGGGCTGTGCGGGGTGTACTCCCTGGGCCTGGACGTGCTGGTCCGGCAGGCCGCCCCTGAGCACTTGTTCGCCCGGACCATGGCCGTGAACTCCGCGGGCGTGCTCACCCTGCAGGGACTGGGCTTCGCGCTGGCAGGCGCGGCGGCTCAGCTCATCGGGCCAGGCCCGGCCATCGCCGGGGCTGGCGGGTGCGGGCTGGTCACCGTCCTGGTCCTGTGGCCCGCAGTAGCGAGGCTGGTGCGCCGCAGCGTCGCCCCGGCCCTCGGCGGCGGCTAGAACTCCGCCGCTGCCCTTGGAGGCAGGCCTGGTGCCGATCGTTACGGCGGGCCCTGGTCACAGCGGCAGGCCGGCGTCGAGGTGGGCCAGGCCCGCGTCGATCCGGTCGAGGATGTCCGCCGGGGAGCGGGCCGGGCCCTCAGCCGGGACCAACGTGGCCGCCAAGATCACACCGAGCATGGCGCCTGCGAGGTTCCTGGCCGCGAAATCATCGGCCGGTCGACCGGTCCGCCGGGCTACGGCCGTGGCGATGACGGCGAGTGACTTGGTGAGCTCATCGACCGCCCGGGCCCGCAGTTCGGGCACGGAGATGGTCAGCTCGGTGGTGGTGCGGAACCGGTCCAGTTCCTCGGGGGTCAGCGCGGCGAAGGTGTCCGTCATGGCCGCGCGCAGCGCCGCCACCGGGCTCAGTTCCGGCGGCTGGGCCTCGAACGCGCCCATGGCCAGGACGTCGATGTCGTCCTGCAGGACGACGTCTTCCTTGGTCGGAAAGTAGCGGAAGAACGTGGCCGGCGAGATCTCGGCCGCGGCGGCGATCTGCTCGACGGTGGTCGCCTGATACCCCTGATCGCGGAACAACCGCACGGCGTGGTCCCTGATCGCCGCGCGGGTCTTGGCTTTCTTGCGTTCCCTGAGCCCGGTTGGCTGGGGGTCCGCGGCCCTGTCCGCCACGCGTCTCATTCTGCCCCCGTGATCCTGCGGGGCGGGGGGGGCTCCGCCCGGATGGCTCGGGAGGGTTGGCTTCGCCCGGGTGGCTCGGGAGGGTTGGCTTCGCCCGGGTGGCTCGGGGGGTTGGCTTCGCCCGGGTGGCTCGGGGGGTTGGCTTCGCCCGGGTGGCTCGGGGGGTTGGCTTCGCCCGGGTGGCTCGGGGGGTTGGCTTCGCCCGGGTGGCTCGGGGGGTTGGCTTCGCCCGGGTGGCTCGGCGGGGGTCTCCGCCCGGGGTGGCTCGGCGGGGGGTGGGCGGCCCTGGTGGCTCGGGTGCTCGGCTGGGGTGGCGTGCGCGCTGATTGACAGGCTGGGGGAGACTGGATGCCAGCGAAGGAGGCCGACATATGCCACAGCCACAGGGACAGGAACTTGAGCAAATCCGGGCCCACCGGGAGGAATTGCGCGAGCGTTACCTGCGGCCGCGCGCCGACCGGCCGCCGACCACCGTGCAGGGGGTGCACCACCTGGCGCTGATCTGCCGCGACGTGGAGGAGACCATCCGCTTCTACCAGGAGTTCCTGGGCTTCCCGCTGGTGGAGCTGGTGGAGAACCGCGACTACGCGGGCTCGAGCCATTTCTTCTTCGACATCGGGGACAGCAACCTGCTCGGGTTCTTCGACTTCCCTGGCCATGATCACCCGCCGTTCACCGAGACCATCGGCGGGGTGCAGCACCTGGCCATCTCGGTGTCGCCTGAGCAGTTCGACGCGGCCAAGAAGAAGCTGGAGCAGGCGGGCGTGGACTACCTCGGTCCCGATCGCGGGGTCGAGGAGAGCATGCTCTTCCGCGATCCCAACGGCATCGGGCTGGAGCGCTACCGCGAGCAACTCGGGGTGTTCAACGGGGTGCGGCTGCTGGACGAGCAGGGCTAGCGGACCTACCGGTGCTCACGCCTGATCACCAGGCGCAGCGCGGACCAGGTCTGGTCGATCGCGGCGACCTTGTTGTCGACCAGGCCGGTGGGCAGTGCGACCTCGCGGACCACCTCGTCGGACATGTCGGTGGGCACCTTGGACGCTTTCTTCGGCCAGGCGATCCACAGGCCGCAGGCCGGGGCCATCCGGTCCCTAGCCGGTCTAGCTCCGCCTCGAATTCGGCGCGCCGTTCCACGAACACCACCATGACGTCGAACAGCTCGGTCCCGGCCAGGTCGGTGTGCACCGCGGCGACCCCGGACAGGCCGCCCAGCATGTCGACGAACCAGTCAGGCGCGCCGATGAGGGCGATCGTATCCTCAGGGCCGATGCCGAGCTTGCGGGGCAGCCGGCGCTGCGAATAGCCAGCGGGCTGGGTCATCGCGCTCCTTCGGAAGTGCTGGCAGACAGCTTGTCACCATCTTGTAACTGGCGTCAGGCACAACTGCAGGATGAACTCCACGCCACAGCAGCCAGCTGACGATGGCCTGGCGGCCTGCTCGGGCGGCGGGAGACGAGGCGGTATGCCGGTGGAGCAGGCCGCCGACCAGGCTCGCCCTGGTCACCAGTGTTTGGTGATCATCGAAGGCGCGGCGCCACGAGCAGGACGGCGCCGAGTTGCGCGCCCTGGCCAGCGGCGAGTTCGTCGGCGATTTGATCCGACGGCCGTCCGCGTCGCCCGCGGGAGTGATCGTGCGGCTCCTGATCGGTCCCGGGTACTGCCTGGATCGAATCCGGCTGGCGGCCTGATCGAAGCCGAGCCGGCCCTGGCCGACTGGGGGCTTCCTCAGCCGGCCATGACCGCGCTGATCCGGAGCCCGCTGCTCGGCGCCTCGCCGCGGTCGCGGGCGCCTGCACGCCGATCAGCTGACCGAGCCGGTCTTCGTGGGCCGCGACCAGGAGCCGGCCCGGCTGGCCGGGCTGCTGGCCAGCGCGGCGGCCTGCCTGCCGCAGGTCACGTCGATCGCAGGCGAGCCGGGGATGGGAAGTCGCGCTGGCCGCGAGTTCCTGGCCCGGCACCGGAGGTCCGGCGCTGGCCGCCAGCGCGGATGCGGCCGAGTCCGGCCGGCCTTCGGGCCGACCGGCAGCTGGCCAGGCAAGCTGACCCGGCCGGCTGCCGCCGCCGGCCAGCGGCCCAGGCCCGGCGGCGATCCGCGGCCGTGGCGCTGAGCTGCTGGACCTGATCGCCGCCTGGTCCGGGGCCTGCGCCGATCATGGCGGCCGAGGATCGCAGGGGCCGACCCGCCCTCGCGCAGGCGCTGCTGTTCGCGCTGCGGCGGCGGGCCAGAGCGGCTGCCGGTCATGTTATCGGCCCGGCCGCACGGCCTGCGGCACCGGGTGAGGGTGCCCGGCTGGCCAGCGCGGTCAGGGTTGCAGCTGGATCGTCTGCGCGGACTGAACCCGCGGAACTCGCCCAGCTGGCCAGCGCGCTACGCGGCGAATCGCGCCGGACCGGGCCTGGTGGATCGTCGGATCGGGCGCTGTCGGATCGGGCGCTGTCGGATCGGGCACTGTCGGATCGGGCACTGCGCCGGGTCGCCGAGTACAGCGGCGGTAACCCGCAGCTCGCGGGGGCGTTGCTGGGCGAGTTGCCGGACCGCGTCCTGGACGGTCCGGCGCGTGAACTGCCAGTGCCCGGGTCGGTCGCGGCGGTGATCTTGGCCCGGCTGTCGGCGTTGCCCGGGCCGGCCAGGGGAACTGGTCAGGGCGGTGGCGGTGCTCGGCGGCAGTTGCGCGCTGGCGGCGGCCGCCGGGCTGACCGGCGCGGCCTGGCCGGACGAGGCCCTGGACGACGCGGCGGCGGCCGGGTTCGTGGTGGCGGATGGTCGCGCGGTGCGGTTCGCGGACGAGCTGACCCGCCGGGTCGTCTACGCCGACATCGGTACCGCCCGGCGCCGGTCCCTGCACCGCTGGGCGGCGTCGCTGAGCGTCGGCCCGCAGGCGCTCGCGCACCGGGTGGCCGCGGCCAGCGGCAACGATGCGGAGCTGGCGGCGCAACTCGACGCGGCCGCCACCCTCGCCGCGGCCCTGGCGGCGCCACCGGTCAGGCGGCCTGGCAGCTGACCCAGGCGGCCGAACTGGGCGGGCCAGGCCCGGCTCGGGGCTGGCGGCTGCTGACCGCGCTCGAGCTGTGCCTGACGGCCGCCGACCCGGCCGCGGCCCAGCCGCTGCTGCCGCTGATCGAACAGCTGCCGCCCGGCGTCCGCCGGGACGCCGCCCTCGGCCAGCTCGCGCTGCTGCGCGGCCGGACGAGCGAAGCGGAGGCGCTGCTGACCGCGGCCTGGGCCGCGCAGCAGGCCTGCCGACCCAGCCGTGCCAGCCAGCCCGGCCGACGGAGCCGACCCAGCCACCGCGAGCCCCGCCCGGGCCGACGTGACTAGGGCCG
>CAWBJA010000007.1:0-22692 GCA_963788895.1 uncultured Actinomycetota bacterium
TGGGCTGCCGGCCCACCAAATAACCATGATCAAGGAAAATGGGGCGAGCGTGGCGGCGAGTCGAGGGCTGGAGGACGAGTGGGTGGCGGGGAGGACCGGGGGCGGGCTGATCGACCCTGCGTGAGGGGTGGCAGCGTCGCCTGGTGGGCCTGGCGGCGGGCGCGTTCTTCGTTCCTTACCTGGTTTTCCTGACCGGGCCGCCGGTCGCGGTCGCCTCGCCGATGCTGGCTAGCGCGGGGCTGTGCGGGGTGTACTCCCTGGGCCTGGAAGCGCTGGTCCGGCAGGCCGCCCCTGAGCACTTGTTCGCCCGGATGATGGCCGTGAACTCCGCGGGCGTGCTCATCCTGCAGGGACTGGGCTTCGCGCTGGCGGGCGCGGCGGCTCAGCTCATCGGGCCAGGCCCGGCCATCGCCGGGGCTGGCGGGTGCGGGCTGGTCATCGTCCTGGTCCTGTGGCCCGCAGTAGCGAGGCTGGGGCGCCGCAGCGTCGCCCCGGCCCTCGGCGGCGGCTAGAACTCCGCCGCTGCCCTTGAAGGCAGGCCTGGTGCCGATCGTTACGGCGGGCCCTGGTTACAGCGGCAGGCCGGCGTCGAGGTGGGCCAGGCCCGCGTCGATCCGGTCGAGGATGTCCGCCGGGGAGCGGGCCGGGCCCTCAGCCGGGACCAACGTGGCCGCCAAGATCACACCGAGCATGGCGCCGGCCAGGTTCCTGGCCGCGAAATCATCGGCCGGGCGACCGGTCCGCCGGGCTACGGCCGTGGCGATGACGGCGAGTGACTTGGTGAGCTCATCGACCGCCCGGGCCCGCAGTTCGGGCACGGAGATGGTCAGCTCGGTGGTGGTGCGGAACCGGTCCAGTTCCTCGGGGGTCAGCGCGGCGAAGGTGTCCGTCATGGCCGCGCGCAGCGCCGCCACCGGGCTCAGTTCCGGCGGCTGGGCCTCGAACGCGCCCATGGCCAGGACGTCGATGTCGTCCTGCAGGACGACGTCTTCCTTGGTCGGAAAGTAGCGGAAGAACGTGGCCGGCGAGATCTCGGCCGCGGCGGCGATCTGCTCGACGGTGGTCGCCTGATACCCCTGATCGCGGAACAACCGCACGGCGTGGTCCCTGATCGCCGCGCGGGTCTTGGCTTTCTTGCGTTCCCTGAGCCCGGTTGGCTGGGGGTCCGCGGCCCTGTCCGCCACGCGTCTCATTCTGCCCCCGTGATCCTGCGGGGCGGGGGGCTCCGCCCGGATGGCTCGGGAGGGTTGGCTTCGCCCGGGTGGCTCGGGAGGGTTGGCTTCGCCGGTGGCTCGGGGGGTTGGCTTCGCCCGGGTGGCTCGGGGGGTTGGCTTCGCCCGGGTGGCTCGGCGGGGGTCTCCGCCGGGTGGCTCGGCGGGGATCTCCGCCCGGGGTGGCTCGGCGGGGGGTGGGCGGCCCTGGTGGCTCGGGTGCTCGGCTGGGGTGGCGTGCGCGCTGATTGACAGGCTGGGGGAGACTGGATGCCAGCGAAGGAGGCCGACATATGCCACAGCCACAGGGACAGGAACTTGAGCAAATCCGGGCCCACCGGGAGGAATTGCGCGAGCGTTACCTGCGGCCGCGCGCCGACCGGCCGCCGACCACCGTGCAGGGGGTGCACCACCTGGCGCTGATCTGCCGCGACGTGGAGGAGACCATCCGCTTCTACCAGGAGTTCCTGGGCTTCCCGCTGGTGGAGCTGGTGGAGAACCGCGACTACGCGGGCTCGAGCCATTTCTTCTTCGACATCGGGGACAGCAACCTGCTCGGGTTCTTCGACTTCCCTGGCCATGATCACCCGCCGTTCACCGAGACCATCGGCGGGGTGCAGCACCTGGCCATCTCGGTGTCGCCTGAGCAGTTCGACGCGGCCAAGAAGAAGCTGGAGCAGGCGGGCGTGGACTACCTCGGTCCCGATCGCGGGGTCGAGGAGAGCATGTACTTCCGCGATCCCAACGGCATCGGGCTTGAGCTCTACCGCGAGCAACTCGGGGTGTTCAACGGGGTGCGGCTGCTGGACGAGCAGGGCTAGCGGACCTACCGGTGCTCACGCCTGATCACCAGGCGCAGCGCGGACCAGGTCTGGTCGATCGCGGCGACCTTGTTGTCGACCAGGCCGGTGGGCAGCGCGACCTCGCGGACCACCTCGTCGGACATGTCGGTGGGCACCTTGGACGCCTTCTTCGGCCAGGCGATCCACAGGCCGCAGGCCGGGGCCATCCGGTCCCTGAGCCCGGCCTAGCTCCGCCTCGAATTCGGCGCGCCGTTCCACGAACACCACCATGACGTCGAACAGCTGGGTCCCGGCCAGGTCGGTGTGCACCGCGGCGACCCCGGACAGGCCGCCCAGCATGTCGACGAACCAGTCAGGCGCGCCGATGAGGGCGATCGTATCCTCAGGGCCGATGCCGAGCTTGCGGGGCAGCGGCGTCTGCGAATAGCCAGCGGGCTGGGTCATTGCGCTCCTTCGGAAGTGCTGGCAGACAGCTTGTCACCATCTTGTAACTGGCGTCAGGCACAACTGCAGGATGAACTCCACGCCACAGCAGCCAGCTGACGATGGCCTGGCTGGCCTGCTCGGGCTGGCGGGAGACGAGGCGGTACTGCCGGCCGGCAGCAGGCTCTGCGACCAGGCTCGCCCTGGTCACCAGTGTTTCGTGATCATCGAAGGCGCGGCGGTCATCGAGCAGGACGGCGCCCAGTTGCGCGCCCTGGCCAGCGGCGAGTTCGTCGGCGATTTCGATCCCGACGGCCGTCCGCAGCCGCCCGCGGGAGTGACCGTGCGGCTCCTGATCCGGTCCCGGGTACTGGTCCTGGACTCGATCCGGCTGGCGGCCCTGATCGAAGCCGAGCCGGCCCTGGCCGACTGGCGGGCTTCCCTCAGCCGGCCATGACCGCGCTGATCCCGAGCCCGCTGCGGCCGCGCCGGCCCGCCGCGGTCGCGGGCGCGCTGCACGCCGATCAGCTGACCGAGCCGGTCTTTGTGGGCCGCGACCAGGAGCTGGCCCGGCTGGCCGGGCTGCTGGCCAGCGCGGCGGCCGGCCTGCTGCAGGTCACGCTCATCGAAGGCGAGCCGGGGATGGGCAAGTCGGCGCTGGCCGCGCAGTTCCTGGCCCGGCACCGGGAGGTCCCGGTGCTGGCTGCCAGCGCGGATGCGGCCGAGTCTGGCCTGGCCTTCGGGCTGATCCGGCAGCTGGCCAGGCAAGCCGACCCGGCCGGGCTGCCGCTGCTGGCCAGCGGCCCAGGCCCGGCAGCGGATCCGCTGGCCGTCGGCGCTGAGCTGCTGGACCTGATCGCCGCCCGGTCCGGGGCCTGCCCGCTGATCATGGCGGCCGAGGATTTGCAGTGGGCCGACCCGCCCTCGGCGCAGGCGCTGCTGTTCGCGCTGCGGCGGCGGGCCGGCCAGCGGCTGCTGGTCATGCTATCGGCCCGGCCGCACGGCCTGCGGCATCTGGGTGAGAGCTGGGCCCGGCTGGCCAGCGCGGGCCAGGGTTGCAGCCGGATCGTCCTGCGCGGACTGAACCCGCCGGAACTGGCCCAGCTGGCCAGCGCGCTACGCGGCGAATCGGCGCCGGACCGGGCCTGGTCGGATCGGGCGCTGTCGGATCGGGCGCTGTCGGATCGGGCACTGTCGGATCGGGCACTGCGCCGGGTCGCCGAGTACAGCGGCGGTAACCCGCAGCTCGCGGGGGCGTTGCTGGGCGAGTTGCCGGACCGCGTCCTGGACGGTCCGGCGCGTGAACTGCCAGTGCCCGGGTCGGTCGCGGCGGTGATCTTGGCCCGGCTGTCGGCGTTGCCCGGGCCGGCCAGGGAACTGGTCAGGGCGGTGGCGGTGCTCGGCGGCAGTTGCGCGCTGGCGGCGGCCGCCGGGCTGACCGGCGCGGCCTGGCCGGACGAGGCCCTGGACGACGCGGCGGCGGCCGGGTTCGTGGTGGCGGATGGTCGCGCGGTGCGGTTCGCGGACGAGCTGACCCGCCGGGTCGTCTACGCCGACATCGGTACCGCCCGGCGCCGGTCCCTGCACCGCTGGGCGGCGTCGCTGAGCGTCGGCCCTGAGGCGCTCGCGCACCGGGTGGCCGCGGCCAGCGGCAACGATGTGGAGCTGGCGGCGCAACTCGACGCGGCCGCCACCCTCGCCGCGGCCCGCGGCGCCACCGGTCAGGCGGCCTGGCAGCTGACCCAGGCGGCCGAACTGGGCGGGCCAGGCCCGGCTCGGGGCTGGCGGCTGCTGACCGCGCTCGAGCTGTGCCTGACGGCCGCCGACCCGGCCGCGGCCCAGCCGCTGCTGCCGCTGATCGAACAGCTGCCGCCCGGCGTCCGCCGGGACGCCGCCCTCGGCCAGCTCGCGCTGCTGCGCGGCCGGACGAGCGAAGCGGAGGCGCTGCTGACCGCGGCCTGGGCCGCGCAGCAGGCCGGCCACCCAGCCGTGCCAGCCAGCCCGGCCGACGGAGCCGACCCAGCCACCGCGAGCCCCGCCCGGGCCGACGTGACTAGGGCCGACGTGACCGGGGCGGACGTGACCGGGGCCGACGTGACCGGGGCCGACGTGACCGGGGCGGACGTGACCGGGGCCGACGTGACCGGGGCCGACGTGACCGGGCCGGCGTGGCCGGGGCCGACGTGACTAGGGCCGACGTGACCGGGGCCGGCGTGGCCGGGGCCGACCTGGCCGGGACGGATGTGGCCGGGACGGATGTGGCCGGGGCTGACCTGGCCGGGGCAGGCGGGGACCTGACCCGGGCTGATGTAGCCGGGCTGATGTGGCCGGGCCGGCGGGGACCTGACCGGGGCTGATGTGGCCGGGGCTGATGTGGCCGGGGCCGGCGGGGACCTGACCGGGGCTGATGTGGCCGGGGCTGATGTGGCCGGGCCGGCGGGGACCTGACCCGGGGCTGATGTGGCCGGGGCTGATGTGGCCGGGGCCGGCGGGGACCTGACCGGGGCTGATGTGGCCGGGGCTGATGTGGCCGGGGCCGGCGGGGACCTGACCGGGGCTGATGTGGCCGGGGCTGTTGGCCGGGCCAGCGGGGACCTGACCGGGGCTGATGTGGCCGGGGCCGGGCTGATCAGCGAGGCCAGCGCCGCGGTGGCCGCGGCCAGCCTGGCGGTTTGCTACGGGCAGGCCCGGATGCTGGCCGAATGCCGGACCTGGACGGTCCGGTCGGCCGAGGCGGTCCCGTGGCTCAGGCCTGCGGGCCGGCCGGCACCGGGCGCCGCGGCGGCCCGCGCCGACATCGCGGTCGGCGGCGGGCTCAGCCCGCTGAACCGGGCCCAGGCGGCCAGCCAGGCCAGCGCCGCGCGCGGGCTGCAGGCGCTGGCCCGGGCGCTGAGCGGGGACGCCGTAGCGGCGCTGGGCATGTTCAGCCGGGTGCCGGAGCTCTCCGCGCTGGTGCCCGCCGAGCAGGCTGACGAGCTGACCATCAGGGGCGTGCTGCGGCTGTGGACCGGTGACCTGCCCGGCGCGGACGACGACCTGTCCGCCGCGGCCGGCCTGCTGGGTGACAGAACCCGGCTCCGCTTCCCCAGCCTGGCCCTCAGCTACCTGGCCGAGACCGAGTTCCGGCTGGGCCGCTGGGCCGACGCGGCGGCCCACGCCGACCTGGCGGCCAGCCTGGCCGAAGACGCCTGCCGCGACGCTGACCTGCCGCTGGCCCGCAGCCTGGCGGCCCAGATCGCAGCCGTCCGCGGCGCCGGGGAGCAGGCCAGCGCGCTGGTCAAGGCAGCCGAGCAGGCGGCCAGGCGGACCGGAACGGTCACGGCCATGGTGCTGGCCGGTTCGGCCCGCAGCGTGCTGGGGTTCGCCAGGGACGATCCGGCGGAGGTGCTGGCGGCCACCGCCCGGATCGCCACCCTGGGCGACGCGGCCAGCTACGACGACCCGGCCGCCAGCTGGTGGCGGCCGCTGCGGATCTGGGCGCTGCTGCGATCCCAGCGGGCTACCGAGGCCGCCGCGGCGCTGGCCGCGTTCGAGGCCGCGACGGCTGCGGGCAGGCCGGCCGGTGACCTGGCCGCGATGCACTGCGCGCGGCTGCGGGCCGCGCTCGCGCTCAGCGGTGGCGACCAGCCCCGCGCGCAGCGGATCCTGGAGCAGGCCAGCGGCGTGGCGAGCCGGCTGCCGATGGCGCTGCCCCGGGTCCTGTTCGACCTGGACCGGGCTCGCTGCCTGGCCCGGGGCCGCAACCGCCCGGCCGCGCTGGCCCGGCTGCGCGCGGCGCACCGGGTCCTGGTGGACCTGGGTGCCAGGCCGTTCGCCGAGGCGGCCCAGGCCGAGCTGGCCGCGCTGGGGCTGCGGGACCGGCCCGGGGCCGACGGCCGCCTCGCCGCCGACGGCCTCACCGAGCAGGAACTGCAGGTCGCCCGGCTGGTCGCGGCCGGGCTCTCCAACCGGGAAGCCGCCGCCCGGCTGTACCTGAGCCCGAAGACCATCGAGTACCACCTGGCCCGGATCTTCGCCAAGCTCGGCGTCCGGACCCGCTATCAGCTGGCCGCCAGGTTCCCGGCGTCAGAACGCGAATCCGCCGGGCCGGCCGTTACGGTCGGCGATCAGCCCGGCCAGGGTCGCGATGGCGATCTCGGCGGGCGTCCGTGAGCCGATGTTCAGCCCGATCGGCCGGTGCACCACGCTGATCTGCTCGGTCGGCACGCCCAGCGCGGCCAGCGCGGGGATATGCGGCGCGGGGTGGCGCGGGTTGCCCATGACCCCGATCCACCGGGCCGGGGTGGCCAGCGCGTCGCGGAGCATGGCGCCGAGCTCAGGCCGGTGATGGTCGGTGACCACGACGTCGACCGACCCGGCCGGGAAGGCGCGCACGCCGGGCTCCACCGGGCTGCCGCCCCGGTCGGCCGCCTGGGCCCGCTCCGGGTCGGGTTCCACCAGCAGGGTGCGGTAGCCGGCGTCGGCGCCGTAGCGCAGCAGGAAACCGGCGACTGGCGAGGCGAACACGGCGACCAGCAGCCGGTCATCGTCCGGCGGCGCCGCGGCGCCGTGCGCGACCTCACAGGACGGGTCCTCTTGCGTCATGCTCCTGAGCTTGCCACGCGCGGCCCGGGGTGGCGACCGGCCGGGGGTATCCGGGTACCGGCCCGGGCCGAGACCAGTCGGGGGGCCGAGTCCGCGGTGGCGACCGGCCGGGGATATCCGGGTACCGGCCCGGGCCGAGACCAGTCGGCGGCCGAGTCCTGGGCGGCGTCCGGGTCCGGGGTCGGGGCTGGGTTCAGGCGGCGTCCGGGTCCGGGGTCGGGGCTGGTGACGGGCGAGCCGGGTCGCGTTGATCCGGCCAGTATTTCCTGGACCGCCGCGCGCAGCGGGTCCAGCCTGGCCTGGGCGGCCCGCCGGGCTTGCGCCAGCTGGCCGCCGATGACCGGCTCCACCACCTCGAGATACGCCTTGATCTTCGGCTCGGTGCCGCTGGGCCTGATCACGACCCTGGCCCCGGTCAGGTCGTAGCGGAGCACGTCCGCGGACGGGAGCTGCCGGGTGCCGCCACTCAGGTCGGCGACCGACCTGACCGCCGCGCCGCCGAGGTCGGCCGGGATGACGGCGCGCAGCCGGGCCATGATGTCCAGCGGCGCGGTGGTGGCCACGGTGAGCTGCGCGGTCAGGTGCACGCCGTGCTTGGCTTCCAGGGCGGCGTAGGCGTCCAGCAGCGATTCCCCGCCAGAGCGGGCCCGCGCGGCCAGGCCGAGCAAGGCCAGCGCGGCCCCGATCCCGTCCTTGTCCCGTACCGCAGAGCCGACCACGTAGCCCAGCGCCTCTTCATAACCGAAGACGAAACGGGTATCAGGGTGATGCTCGCCCGCGCGGACGATCCACTTGAATCCGGTCAGTGTCTCGGCGTACTGCGCGCCGGCCGCGGCGGCGATCCGCGACAGCAAGGTGGAGGAGACGATCGTCGAGACGACCAGGCGGCCTGGCGGCGGTCCCGGCGGCGGGGGCGCGCCTGCGGTCAGCCCGCCGGCCAGGACGTACGCGCCGAGCAGCGCGCCCACCTGGTCGCCGGTGAGCGTCCGCCAGCCGCCGGGCGCGTCCGGGTCGGGCACGGCTACCGCGAGCCGGTCGCCGTCCGGGTCGTTCGCCAGGACCAGGTCGGCGCCGGAGCGGCGGGCCAGGGCCAGGGCCAGGTCGAGCGCGCCAGGCTCTTCGGGATTGGGGAACGCGACCGTGGGGAAGTCCGGGTCGGGCTGCTCCTGGGCGGTGACCACGTCCGGCTCGGCGAAGCCGGCCTGCTCGAAGGCGCGCAGCGCGAGCTGGCCCGCGACCCCGTGCAGCGGGGTGTAGACGAACCGGAGCCAGGCCGCGCCGGCCGGGGCGGGCGCGGCGGCGCAAACCGCGTCCAGGTAGGCCTGGGCGACCTCGTCACCGAGCCGGATGATGAGCGGGGAGTCCGGCTCGGCCAGCGGGATCCGCCGCAGCGGGCCGCCCGCCCTGATGGCCGCCTCGATCTCCGCGTCGGCGGGCGGGATGATCTGCGCGCCGTCGCCGGTGTAGAGCTTGTAGCCGTTGTCGGCGGGCGGGTTGTGGCTGGCCGTGATCATGATGCCGGCGGCGGCCGACAGCCGGCGCACCGCGAACGCGAGCACCGGGGTGGGCAGCTGGCCGGGCAGCAGATGGACCCGCAGGCCCGCCCCGGCCAGCACGGCGGCGGCCTCGGCGGCGAAGTCGGCGGACCGGTGCCGGGCGTCGCAGCCGATCACCACGCCCGCCTGCGCCGCGTCCGGCCGCTGGGCGGTCAGCCAGCTGGCCAGGGCGGCGGTGGTGCCCCTGACCACGGCCCGGTTCATCCGGTTCGGGCCGGCGGCGACCGCGCCGCGCAGCCCGGCGGTGCCGAACTCCAGCCGCCCGCTGAACCGGTCGGCCAGCTCAGCCAGCGCCTGCTGGGCCTCTTGGGGCGGGTCCTCGGCGCTGGCGGGGCCGGCGGCGCTGCCGGGGCTGGCGGGGCTGGCCTGGGCGGCCAGCTCGGCCAGGCCAGCCAGCTCGGCCCGGTCGGCTTCGTCGGGATCGTCGGCCAGCCATGCGTCGACGGCGGCGGCCAGTTCGGGCGGGAGCATGTCAGGCCAGCCGGGGCAGGATCCGGGCCAGCAGCCCGCCCATCCGGGCCGCGGCGGCCTGCCCGGCCGCCACCACCTCGGCGTGATCAAGGCCCCCGGGGGCCAGGCCGGCCGCCAGGTTGCTCACCAGCGAGATGCCCAGCACCTCGGCGCCCAGATGCCGGGCGGCGATGGCCTCCAGCGCGGTGGACATGCCGACCAGGTCCGCGCCGAGCGTCCGGAGCATCGCGATCTCGGCCGGGGTCTCGTAGTGCGGGCCGGGCAGCGCCGCGTACACGCCTTCGGCCAGCTCCGGGTCGGCCGCACGGGCCAGCGCGCGCAGCCGGGCCGGGTACAGGCTGGTCAGGTCGGTGAAGCGGGACGGGTAGCCCGGCGGCGGCGCGTCGCCGGACAGCGGGGAGCGGGCGGTGAGGTTCAGGTGGTCGCGGATCAGCACGTGCTGGCCGGGGCGCAGCCCGGCGGTGATCCCGCCCGCCGCGTTGGTCAGCACGATGACCCGGCAGCCCGCCGCGACGGCGGTCCGCACGCCGTGCACCACGGTCGCCACCGGGTGGCCCTCGTAGAGGTGCGCGCGGCCCAGGAACAGCAGCACGCGCCGGCCGCCGACGTCGAGCGAGCGGGCCGTCGGCTGGTGGCCGGCCACCGTGGGCGGGGGGAACCCGCCCAGGTCGGCCAGGGCCACCTCGCCCGGCGGCGCGGCCGGGCCGTCGGCGACGGCGCTTCCCTGGCCGGCCCCCACGGCGGGGTCCTGGCCGTCGGCGACGGCGGGGTCCTGGCCGTCGGCGACGGCGGGGTCCTGGCCGTCTGCGACTGCGTGGTCCCGGCCGGCCGCCACGGCGGCTGTGAGCTCGTCGGCGACCGCGGCCCAGCCGGAGCCGAGCACGACCGCGATGTCGTGCCGGTCCTGGCCGGTCAGGTCAGCCAGCCGCGCGGCGCTGGCCGCGGCGGCCGCGTAAGGGTCGCTGGTCATGCCTTGATGTACGGCTTTCCGTCCGCCTTAGGGGCCCGGACCCGGCCGACCAGGCCGGCGACCGCGAAGATCGTTGCCACGTACGGGGCCATCGCCAGGATGTAGGTCGGGATAGGGACGTTGATGCTGGCCAGGACGTTCCCGGCGGCCTCGGTGAAACCGAACAGGAGCGCCGCCGCGGTGGCGCCGAGCGGCGTCCACCGGCCGAAGATCATCGCAGCCAGGCCGATGTAGCCTAGCCCGGATGACATGCCCGGGCTGAAGGTTCCGACCGAGCCGACGGTCAGGTACGCGCCGCCGATCCCGGCCAGCAGGCCGCCCATGATCACGTTGGAGTACCGGGTGCCCAGGACCTTGATGCCGACCGTGTCGGCGGCGGTCGGGTGCTCGCCGACCGCCCGGACCCGCAGCCCCCAGCGGGTGCTGAACAGGCCGACCTGGACGACGATGATCGCCGCGTAGGTCAGGTACAGGAAGATGTTCGAGTCGAACAAGATCGGCCCGATGATCGGGATGTCGCCCAGCACCGGGATCTTGATGACGCTGAAGGTGTTGGCCGCGTTCAGGTTGGAGTTGGTGACCAGGATGCGGTCGTACAGGTAGTTGGTCAGGCCCAGGGCCAGCACGTTCAGCACGACGCCGAGGATGATCTGGTCGACGAAGTACTTGATCGCGAACGCGGCCAGCACCGCGCCGACCAGCCCGCCCGCCAGCGAGCCGGTGACCAGGCCCAGCCAGACGCCGGCCACGCTGGAGACCACCGCCGCGGCGAACGCGCCGACAAGCAGTTGCCCCTCGATCGCGATGTTGATGACGCCGGAGCGCTCACACATGCAGCCGGACAGGGCGCCGAGAATCAGCGGGATCGAGCCGGTCAGGGTGCCCTGCAGCAGGTTGACGGTGTTGAGCGGGATGGTGTTGCCCGCGTCCGCCCAGCACAGCAGGGACACCACGAAGAACAGCAGGACGGCGGCGATGGCGAGCCTGCGGGCCCGCTGGCCCGGCTGGGTGAGCGCCCGCCAGGCGCCCAGGGCGACCGAGGCCGCACCGAGTATGTAGCAGACCGGCGCGGCCGGCGCGTGGATGCTGGGCACCTGGACCGACGCGGTGGGCAGGGACAGCGCGAACGTGGCGTCGCCGC
This sequence comes from uncultured Actinomycetota bacterium, assembly GCA_963788895.1. Classification (GTDB taxonomy): domain Bacteria; phylum Actinomycetota; class Actinomycetes; order Streptosporangiales; family Streptosporangiaceae; genus DATBGO01. The sequence continues at coordinate 11,160 of CAWBJA010000007.1, forward strand.
GGTGCGCCAGCATCCCGAACACCAGGATGTCGATGAGCCCGAAGAGGACGAACGCGCCGGCCGCGATGAGCTTGCGGTTCACGCTCAGCGGCAGGCCCGCCGGGGCAGCCAGGGCGGTCATCCGTTCCACCCCTTCGCCACGGCCGCCGTCGCGTCCCGCCGGGCCTCACGCAGCCGGAACACCGCCCTGATCAGCGGCGGGGCGGCCACGAACAGCACGATCAGGCCCTGCAGGACCTGGGCGATGTCGGTCGGGACCTGGGTGGCAGCCTGCATCGCGGTGCCGCCGGAGTGCAGCGCGCCGAACAGCAGAGCGGCCAGCACCACGCCGCCGGGCCTGGCCCGCCCGAGCAGGGCCACGGTGATGCCGTCGAACCCGTAGGTGCCGTAGCTGTTGAAGGTCAGGGCGTGCACCGAGCTGCCCTGGATCACCGACGCGCCGCTGAGCCCGGCCAGCGCGCCGGCGATCAGCATGACCAGGGCCCAGGACCGCTCGACGCTCATCCCGGCGCTGCGGGCCGCGCTCGGGTTGGCGCCCACGGTCCGGAACCTGAATCCGATGGTGCTGCGGGTCAGCAGCCAGCCGATCACCGCGGCGGCGGCCAGGGCGACCAGGAAGCCGGCGTCGACCTGCGGCGGCGGCCCGCCCACGTGCGGCAGCTGGGCATTGCTGGCGACATTCGGGCTGATCAGGTTGGACTGCTTCGGGGCCTGCAGCGCACTGGGCGTGCCCAGCAGGTAGGACAGCAGGTTGTACATGACGTAGTTGAGCATGATCGTGACGATGACCTCGTGCGCGCCGGTGCGAGCTTTCAGTTCGCCGACTACCCAGCCGATCACCGCGCCGCCGGCCAGCCCGCCGATGAGGCAGACGATGACGTGGATGACCGGCGGCATGCTGACCGCGAAGCCGAGGTAGGTGGCCACGATCGCGCCGCCGATCCACTGCCCGGCCGCGCCGATGTTGAACAGCCCGGCCCGGAACGCGATCGCGACCGAGAGACCGGTCAGGATCAGCGGGGTCGCATCGGACATGGACTGCGAGATCGGGTAGAAGATGGCGGCCACCGAGCCGCCGTGGAAGGCCGCGCCGATCGTGGCCGGGCTGAAGACCGCGCCGTCGAACATGGCGGAGTAGGCGGCGCTGACCGCGTCCCAGGTCTGCGCGAACGCGTTCCCGGGCTGAGAGAACAGCTGGCTCCAGGCGTGCAGCACCGTGGTGTCGCTGAAGGCGATCAGCAGCGCGCCGAGGACCAGCGCGGCCACGACGGCCAGGGCGGTGACGACCGCGGGGCTGCCGTCGACCACGGAGTTGATGATGAAGCGCGCGCTCGCGGCGGCCCGCTCCCGGCCCGGGCCGCCACGGTGCGGATCGGCGGGGCCGGGCTCGGCCTGAGTCGGCGCGGGGGTCTGCTCGGTCATGACGGCCCCGCAGTCGGCTCGGTTGAATCGGGGGGCTCGGCTGGACGGGAGGGCCCGGCTGAATCGGGGGGCCCGGCTGAACCGGGGGGGCCGGCCGCGTCGGGGGCCGGGCCGCCGGTCCGGTCGCCCGCGCCGGCCATCAGCAGGCCCAGCTCCTCGACCGGCACGGTCGGCGGCCGGAACGCGACGATCTGGCCTTCGTACATGACGGCGATCCGGTCAGCCAGCGCGTAGATCTCGTCCAGCTCGGAGGAGACGATGAGCACCGCGATGCCCTGGTCCCGCTGCTCGACGATGCGCCGGTGCACGAACTCGATGGACCCGACGTCCAGGCCGCGGGTGGGCTGACTGGCCAGCAGCAGCCGCACGTCCCGGCTCATCTCCCTGGCCAGGATGACTTTCTGCTGGTTGCCACCGGACAGGGTGCCGGCCGCCCGCTGCGCTGAGGTGGTCCTGACGTCGTACTCGGCGACCAGCTTCTGGGCGTTGGCGCTGATCGCGTCCAGGTCCAGCGCGATGCCGGAGGCAAAGGGGGGCCGGTCGTAGGTGTCCAGGACCAGGTTCTCGGCCACCGAGAAGTCCGGGACCAGGCCGTCTTCCTGCCGGTCCTCGGGCACGTAGCCGAACCCGGCCCGCAGCCGGTCGCGCGGCGAGGCGCGGGACAGGTCATGGCCGTCGAGGTGCACTGAGCCGGCCGCGGCCGGGCGCAGGCCCATCAGCACCTCGCACAGCTCGGTCTGGCCGTTGCCCTGCACGCCGGCCACGCCCAGGATCTCGCCCGCGTGCACCTGGAACGACACGTCGTTCAGCGCGGCGCCGCCGTGGTCGTCGATGGCGGTGAGCCCGCGCACGTCGAGCACGACCTCCGCGGGCCGGGCCGGGCCCTTGCTGACCTTGAGCTCCACCGGCCGGCCGACCATCAGCGCGGCCAGCTCGGCGTCGGTGGCGGTGGGCGGCCGCTCGCCGACCACCTGCCCGCGCCGGATCACGGTGACCGTGTCGGCGATGGCCTGGACCTCTTTGAGCTTGTGCGAGATGAAGACGATCGACCTGCCGCCGGCCTTCAGCTCCCTGATCACCCGGAACAGGTCCTGGGTCTCGCCCGGGGTGAGCACGGAGGTGGGCTCGTCCAGGATGAGCACGCTGGCCTCGCGCAGCAGCGCCTTGACGATCTCGGCCCGCTGCTGCGTGCCGACCGGCAGATCCTCGACGTAGGCGTCCGGATTGACATTCAGGCCGTAGCGCTCGGACAACTCGCGCACGTCCCGCCGGGCCCGGCGCCGGTCCAGCAGGCCCAGGGCGCGGGTGGGCTCCACGCCGAGGGTCACGTTCTCGGCCACCGTGAACACCGGCACCAGCATGAAGTGCTGATGCACCATGCCGAACGCCGGCCCGGATCGCGTCCCCTGGGGACCGGAACACCACGGGCTGACCGTCGATCAGGATCTCGCCCTCGTCCGGGTGCAGCAGCCCGTACAGGACGTTCATCAGCGTCGTCTTGCCCGCGCCATTCTCGCCGAGCAAGGCGTGAATCTGGCCCGGCTCGATGGCCAGGTCGATGTGGTCGTTGGCCACGAGGGAGCCGAACCGCTTGGTGATGCCCCGCAGTTCCAGCCGCACGGCGGCCTCCTCCCCATCAGTGCGCTCCAGAGCCCAGCGTGACCTGGCGGGTCACCCCGCCAGGTCACGCTGGTTACCGCAGTCAGGACACCGGGCTCTTGGTGGCCGGCTTGATCGTCCCGTTCTCGATCTGGGTCTTGATCTGCGCCAGCTCCGACTGGAGCGCGGCGGGCACCTTGCTGGCGAAGTCGTGGTACGGAGCCAGCGTCACGCCCCCGTTGGTCAGGGAGCCGATGTAGTTGCCGCCGTTAAAGCTGCCGTTGGCCGCGGACAGGACCGCGTTCTTCACCGCCGTGGTGATGCCCTTTTCCACGCTGGTGATGAAGTACTTGCAGTACTGCGCGGCGCTGATGCAGCCGTCGGTGTCGACCCACATCATGTTCACGTTCTGGCCGCCCTGGTCGGCGGTCTGGACGGCCTTGGCCGCCCCCAGCCCGACCCCGCCGGCCACCGGGAAGATGACGTCGGCGCCCTCGGTGATGAAGGTGTTGGTGATCCGCTGGCCCGCGGTGAGGTCGGTGAAGCTGTTGGTGAACTCACCGTTCTGGGTGGCCTCGTTCCAGCCGAGCACCTGGACGTTCGCGTTGTGCTTCTGGTTGTAGTACTTAACGCCGTCGGCGAAGCCGTCCATGTAGATCGTGACCGTGGACAGCTTCTGCCCGCCGAACGTCGCCACCTTGTGCGTCTTTGACATCCCGGCCGCGAGGTAGCCGCCGAGGAAGCCGTCCTGCAGCGTGTTGAACAGCAGTGCGTCCACATTGGCCAGCGGCGGGGAGTAGCTGAAGTCGACGATCGCGAACTTCTGGCTGGGATTGGCCTTGGCCGCGGTCTGAGTGGCCCCGCCCATCAGGAATCCGACCGTGACGATGATCCCGCATTTCTGGCCGAGGAACGCCGTGATGTTCGAGGCGTAGTCCGACGTCGAGTTGGACTGCAGGTACTTGGGGGTGATGTTGCTGTCAGCCGCGGCGGCCGCGGTGACCCCGGCGTAGGACGACTGGTTGAACGACTTGTCGTTGATGCCGCCGGTGTCGGTCACCATGCAGGCCAGGAACTTGGGGCCTGCGGCGCTTGATGTGCTGGCGGGCGTGGCGCTGGCTGAGTTGCCCGCCGATGACGAGCCGCTTGACCCGCAGGCCGCGGCCAGCAAGGTGATGACGCCCATCAGGCCGACGGTCTTGACTATCCGCCTCACCGTTACCTCCTATGCAGAGAGCGGCTCGGGGCCGCCCGGAAGGACCGCCGGCTCGTCCATGGCCCCGGCCGGCTGGGGCCCCAGAAAGTCACGGAGATCCCCCTTGGGATGCCCGAAGGTTAGTCCTGGCATTGCCATCCTGGAAGCCGGAAATCACCCACTTGCAGCGCTGTTGCTAAATCGAGACCGTAGCATCGTAGATCATTCCTAACCCCGGGGAAGACCCAGATACGACTTTCCGCCCGCCACGCTGGGCCCGGGCCGCCGTTAGCCGCCCGGCCGCGGCCGATAGCCTCCAGGCAGACCGTCCGCGCACCGCAGGAGGCCCGAATGGCGACCGACTGGACCATGCTCCGTGCCGTGGCCACCCAGGCCGCGCAGAACGCCTACGCCCCTTACTCGCGGCTGCACGTCGGCGCGGCCGGGGAGGCCACGGACGGCCAGGTGGTGACCGGCTGCAATGTCGAGAACGCTTCGTACGGGCTCACCTTGTGCGCCGAATGCGGGCTGGTGTCGGCCCTGCACGCGGCCGGGGCCGGCCGCCTGGTCGCGGTCAGCGTGGTGGCCGGGGACGGCGCCCCGCTGGTCCCGTGCGGCCGCTGCCGCCAGCTGCTGCTGGAAGCCGGCGGCCCCGAGCTGCTGCTGGACACCGACGCCGGACCGCGGCCGCTGGGCGAGCTGCTGCCCGGCGCGTTCACCGGCGCCGACCTGACCGCCAGGCGGGCCGATGCCTGACACTGTCGAGCTGATCCGGGCCAAGCGGGACGGCGCGGCCCTGACCGAAGCCGAGATCAGCTGGCTGATCAGCTCCTACACCGGCGGCGTCATCGCCGACGAGCAGATGTCGGCACTGCTCATGGCCATCTTTTTCCGCGGCCTGGATCCCGCCGAGCTGCGCGCCTGGACCGCGGCCATGGTCGGCTCTGGGGAGCGGCTCGACCTGGCCAGCGTGCCGGCGCCGACGGTGGACAAGCACTCGACCGGCGGCGTGGGAGATAAGGTCTCGCTGATCCTGGCGCCGCTGGTGGCCAGTTGCGGCGCGGCGGTTCCGCAGCTGTCGGGGCGCGGGCTCGGGCACACCGGCGGCACCCTGGACAAGCTGGAGTCGATCCCGGGCTGGCGGGCGGCGCTGTCCGGCGCCGAGATGCTCACCGTGCTGCGCGAGGTGGGCTGCGTGATCTGCGCGGCCGGCCCGGGCCTGGCCCCGGCCGACCGCAAGCTGTACGCGCTGCGCGACGTCACCGGCACGGTCGAGTCGATCCCGCTCATCGCCAGCTCGATCATGTCGAAGAAGATCGCCGAGGGCACGGCCGCGCTGGTGCTCGACGTCAAGGTGGGCAGCGGCGCGTTCATGGAGCGGATCGGCCCGGCCCGGGAGCTGGCGCAGACCATGGTGACGCTCGGCGCCGAGCACGGGGTCCGCACCACGGCCTTGCTCACCGGGATGGACACCCCGCTGGGGCGGGCCGTGGGCAACGGCGTCGAGGTAGCCGAGGCGGTGGCGACGCTGCGCGGCGAGGGTCCGCCCGACCTGGTCGAGGTGACGATCGCGCTGGCCGCGCGGATGCTCGCGCTGGCCGGCCTGGACGCCGACCCGGCCGCCGCGCTGGCCGACGGCCGGGCCCTGGACTGCTATCGGCGCATGATCGCGGCTCAGGGCGGCGACCCGGACGCGCCGCCCCCGGCCGCGGCACACACCCAGACCGTGACCGCGCTGGAGTCGGGCTGGCTGAGCAGGCTGGACGCGCGCGCGGTGGGCGTGGCCGCCTGGCGGCTCGGCGCGGGCCGGGCCCGTAAGGAAGACCCGGTCAGCGCGGCCGCCGGGATTATCTGCCTGGCCAAGCCGGGGGAGCGGGTCGAGCGCGGGCAGCCGCTGCTTGAGTTGCGCGGGGACGACCCGGGCCGGTTCGCCCGGGCCCGCGAGGCGCTGGCCGGGGCGATCGAGATCGGCGGGCGGCGCAGGCCGGCCCGGCCGCGCGTGCTGGAACAGGTCGGTCTGTGACAATGGACAGCGTGCCTGTCACCCTGGACCAGATCCGCGCCGTGCCCAAAGTCCTCCTGCATGATCACCTTGACGGCGGGCTGCGCCCGGCCACCATGATCGAGCTGGCCGAGCAGACCGGATATGACGGCCTGCCGTCCACCGACGTGACCGAGCTGACCGGGTGGATGACCGGGGTGGCCCAGCGCGGTCGGCTCGAGCTGTACCTGGAGGCGTTCCAGCACACCGTCGGGGTCATGCAGACCAGGGACGCGCTGATCCGGGTGGCGGCTGAGTGCGCCGAGGACCTGGCCGCGGACGGGGTCGTCTACGCGGAGGTCAGGTTCGCGCCCGAGCTGCACGTCAGCCGCGGGCTGAGCCTGGACCAGGTGGTCGAGGCGGTGCTGGAAGGCTTCCGGCGCGGCTGCCGGGGCCGCGACATCACCGTCTACGCGCTGCTGACCGCCATGCGGACCGCGGCGCGATCGCTGGAGATCGCCGAGCTGGCGGTGCGGCACCGGGACGCCGGCGTGGTCGGCTTCGACATCGCCGGGGCCGAGGCGGGCAGCCCGCCGAGCCGGCACCTGGACGCGTTCCAGTACGTGGCGCGGGAGAACTTCCACATCACGATCCACGCCGGCGAGGGCTTCGGGTTGCCCTCGATCTGGGAAGCGCTGCAGTGGTGCGGCGCGGAGCGGCTGGGCCACGGAGTGCGGATCATCGATGACATCCAGATCACCCCGGACGGATCCGCCTCGCTGGGCCGGCTCGCCGGGTACGTGCGGGACCGGCGGATCCCGCTGGAGATGTGCCCCACGTCCAACGTGCAGACCGGCGCCGCCGCATCGATCAAGGATCACCCCATCGGGCTGCTGCGCGAGCTGTCCTTCCGGGTCACCGTCAATACCGACAACCGGCTGATGAGCGGGGTCAGCCTGTCGTCGGAGTTCCACGCGCTGAGCGAGGCCTTCGGCTACGGCTGGGCCGACATCCAGTGGCTGACCATCAACGCGATGAAGAGCGCGTTCGCGCCGTTCGACGAGCGGCTGAAGATCATCAACTCGGTGATCAAGCCAGGGTTCGCCCGCGCCGGTTAGCCGGGTAACGTCGTGGGCGTGGGCATCGAGACGATATCGGCGGCGGGCGGCCAGCCCTGGCTGGGCGAGGTCGCGACCTCGGACGCCGCGCTGCGGCAGGTCCTGCACGGGCTGCCGCCGGTGGACCAGATCGGCTCCGAGGCCCGGGTCGCGGGCCTGGCCACCCGGTCGATCAAGAAGGCCGCCAAGCTGCAGGCCCTGGACCTGGCCGTCCGGATGGTCGACCTGACCACCCTGGAAGGCGCCGACACGCCCGGCAAGGTCCGGGCCATGTGCGCCAAGGCGCTGCGCCCTGACCCGGCCGATCCCGCGGTGCCGCCGGTCGCCGCGGTCTGCGTCTACCCGGACCTGGTCAGCGTGGCCAAGGCCGAGCTGGCCACCAGCGGCGTCGCGGTCGCCTCGGTGGCCACCGCGTTCCCGTCCGGCCGGGCCTCGCTCGCGGTCAAGCTGGCCGACGTGGCCGACGCGGTGGCGGCCGGCGCCGACGAGGTGGACATGGTCATCGACCGGGGCGCGTTCCTGGCCGGGCACTACGGCCAGGTGTTCGCGGAGATCAGGCAGGTGCGCGAGGCCTGCGGGCCCGCCCACCTCAAGGTCATCCTGGAGACCGGCGAGCTGGCCACGCTCGACAACGTGTCCCGGGCCTCCTGGCTGGCCATGCTGGCAGGCGCCGACTTCATCAAGACCTCCACCGGCAAGGTCACGCCCGCGGCCACGCCCCCGGTCACGCTGATCATGCTGGCCGCGGTCCGGGACTACGCCCAGGCGACCGGGCGGAGGGTCGGGGTGAAAGTGGCCGGCGGCATCCGCACCGCCAAGGACGCGGTCCGCTACCTGGTCCTGGTGCACGAGACCGCCGGGCCGGCCTGGCTCACCCCCGACCTGTTCCGCATCGGCGCCTCCAGCCTGCTCAACGACCTGCTGATGCAGCGGGCCAAGCAGCTGACCGGCGCCTATGCCGGGCCGGACTACTTCACTATCGATTAGCGAGGCGATATGACGATGGGCCACTGATGGCGGGCAGCGACGCGGCTGACCCGCGCTCAGCTCCGCTGCAGCCGCGCCCGGCCGAGGTGACCTGGGAGTACGCACCCGCTCCTGAGTCACGCGAGATCGTGACGCTAGCCGCCGAGTACGGGCTGTTCATCAACGGCGAGTTCGCCCCGGCCGCGGCCGGGGGCCAGCTGGCCACGCTTAACCCGGCCACCGAAGAGCCGCTGGCCCAGTTCGCCGTGGCCGGGCCGCCGGACATCGACCGGGCTGTGGCCGCCGCCCGCACGGCGCAGGACCGGGTGTGGGGCACGATGCCCGGGGCCGAGCGGGCCAAGTACCTGTTCCGGATAGCCCGGATCCTGCAGGAACGCGCCAGGGAGTTCGCCGTACTGGAGAGCCTGGACAACGGCAAGCCGATCAAGGAGTCGCGCGACGTCGACGTGCCGCTGGCCGCGGCGCATTTCTTCTACCACGCGGGCTGGGCGGACAAGCTGGAGTACGCCGGGCTCGGTCCGGCGCCGCGCCCGATCGGGGTGGCCGGCCAGATCATCCCGTGGAACTTCCCGCTGCTCATGGCGGCCTGGAAGCTGGCCCCCGCGCTCGCGGCCGGCAATACCTGCGTGCTCAAGCCGGCCGAGACGACCCCGCTGACCGCGCTGCTGCTCGCTGAGGTCTGCCAGCAGGCCGACCTGCCGCCCGGCGTGGTGAACGTGATCACCGGCGCGGGCGAGACCGGCGCCGCGCTGGTCGATCATCAGGGCATCGACAAGGTGGCGTTCACCGGGTCGACCGAGGTCGGCAAGCAGATCCGCCGGGCGGTGGCCGGCACGGGCAAGCGGCTGACACTGGAACTCGGCGGCAAGGCCGCGAACGTGATCTTCGATGACGCGCCGGTCGAGGCCGCGGTGGAGGGGATCGTCAACGGCATCTTCTTCAACCAGGGGCACGTCTGCTGCGCGGGCTCCCGGCTGCTGGTCCAGGAGTCGGTCGCGGACGCCGTGGTGGACCGGCTGCGGGCCCGGCTCGGCACGCTGCGGCTCGGCGACCCGCTGGACAAGAACACCGACATCGGCGCGATCAACTCCCGGCCCCAGCTGGACAAGATCATCGAACTGTCCGCGGCCGGACAGGCAGAGGGCGCGCAGCGCTGGTCACCGCCCTGCGAGCTGCCCCGGCGGGGATACTGGTTCCCGCCGACGGTGTTCACCGGGGTGAGCCAGTCGCACCGGATCGCCAGGGAAGAGATCTTCGGGCCGGTGCTGTCGGTGCTCACGTTCCGCACCCCGCAGGAGGCGGTCATCAAGGCGAACAACACGCCCTACGGCCTGTCGGCCGGCGTCTGGACCGACAAGGGCAGCCGGATCCTGTGGATGGCGCAGCAACTGCGGGCGGGCGTGATCTGGGCCAACACCTACAACAGGTTCGATCCGGCCAGCCCGTTCGGCGGGTACCAGGAGTCCGGGTTCGGACGGGAGGGCGGTCGTCACGGGCTGGCCGCTTACCTCGATGCCTGAGGGCGGCGGCGCGAAGCGCGCCGCGACTAAGCCGGCCCGGGCTCCCCGCCAGACCGCCAGCCAGCCGAGCGGCCCGCCGGCCGCCGCCCCTGCCGAGGGCAGCCTCGCCGAGGACGGCCCGGACCGCGGCCGCTCAGGCAAGACCAGCTCAGGCCAAGCCGGCCCGGACCGGCGCGGCTCGGGTAAGGGCGGACCGGGTAAGAGCGGACCGGGTAAGGGCGGACCGGGAAAGAGCGGTTCGGGAAAGGGCGGCTCAGGCCGGGGCGGCTCAGATCAGGGTGACTCGGGTCGGGCTGGCCCGGATCAGGGCGGTTCGGCCCAGAGTGGTTCGGGAAAGGGCGGCTCAGGCCGGGGCGGCTCAGATCAGGGTGACTCGGGTCGGGCTGGCCCGGATCAGGGCGGTTCGGCCCAGAGTGGTTCGGGAAAGGGCGGCTCAGGCCGGGGCGGCTCAGATCAGGGTGACTCGGGTCGGGCTGGCCCGGACCAAGGCGGTTCGGGCCGGGGCGGGAGTCCGGACGCGGGCGGCCCGGACCGGGGCGGGCGGATCGGCGTCCGCAAGACCTACAAGCTCTATATCGGCGGAGCGTTCCCGCGCTCGGAGTCGGGCCGCTCGTACCCGGTGACCGGGCCCGGCGGGGCCGTGCTGGCCAATGCCGCGTGGGCCTCGCGCAAGGACGTCAGGGACGCGGTGGTCGCGGCCAGGGCCGCGGTCGGCCGCTGGTCCGGCGCGACGGCCTACAACCGGGGGCAGGTCTTGTACCGCGTGGCCGAGTTGCTAGAGGGCCGCAGGCCGCAGTTCGCCGCGGAAATCGTTCAGAATGAAGGTCTTGATCTTGATGCCGCCGATGATCAGGTGGCGCGGGCGATCGACCGGATGGTCTGGTACGCGGGCTGGACCGACAAGATCAGCCAGATCGCGGGCGCGGCTAACCCGGTGGCCGGGCCGTACTTCAACTTCAGCGTGCCCGAGCCGGCCGGGGTGATCGCGGTCATCGCGCCGCCGGGGTCCAGCCTGCTCGGCCTGGTCAGCGTGGTCGCGCCGGTCATCGCGACCGGCAACACCGCCGTCGTGGTGGCCAGCGAGGCCCGGCCGCTGCCCGCGGTCACCCTGACCGAGGTCCTGGCCACCTCGGACCTGCCGGGCGGCGTGGTCAACCTGCTGACCGGACGCACCGCCGAGCTGGTGCCGGTGCTCGCGGCGCACATGGACGTCAACGCGATCGACCTGTCCGGGGTGCCGGGCCCGGACCGGGCCGAATTCGAGCGGCTCGCGGCGCAGAACGTGAAGCGGGTGTTCGCCGCCGACGAAGACTGGGCCGGGCCGCCGGGGCTGCGGCGGCTGCTGGCGTTCCTGGAAACCAAGACCGTCTGGCACCCCGTCGGCATCTAGCCCGCCCAACCCGCCAGGCTGTCCGCCCGCCCGTCTGTCCGCCCCGGCCGCCCGTTTGTCCGCCCGTCTGTTTGGCTGCCAGTCCGCCCGTCTGCCAGTCCGCCCGTCTGCCAGTCCGCCCGTCTGGCTGTCCGCCCGTCTGGCTGTCCGGCCGTCTGGCTGTCCGGCCGTATGGCCCCCTGCCCGGCGCCCGCGTGGTGTCCCTGGCTCGGCGGAACGCCCCGGTAACCCGGCATCTTCTCCGCAAAACGGTCAGCCAAGTTCGCTGGTTTTCATGATCGCGGTAATTAGGTGGGCCGCCGGCCCAATGCCGCGTAGTTA
>CAWBJA010000008.1:0-72095 GCA_963788895.1 uncultured Actinomycetota bacterium
GTCGTCGTAGATCGCGGCCCTCGGCCGCGCAGTGCTCGCGCAGCACGTCCAGCTTGCGCGGCAGGTCCGGCCCGGGAACAGGTTGCAGGCGTCGGCGTACCTGGCCACGAATCGGAGCGTCTTGCGCTCGCCGCTGCCGCCGATCAGCACCGGCGGATGCGGCTGGGACAGCGCTTTCGGGTAGTTCAGCGGCCGTTCCAGCTGATAGTGCTGGCCGTGGTAGGGCGATTCATCGCCGCGCCACATCTGCAGGCAGATCTGCAGCGTCTCCTCCAGCCGCTCGAACCGCTCGGCCACCGGCGGGAACGGGATGCCCAGGCCGCGCGACTCCTCCTCGTTCCAGGCCGCGCCGATGCCAAGCCAGGCCCGGCCGCCGGACAGCACGTCCAGCGTGGTCACGATCTTGGCCAGGATGCCCGGGTGCCGGTAGACGGTGCCGGTCACCAGCGTGACCAGCTTGGCCCGCGAGGTGCAGGCGGCCAGGTAGCCGAGCGTGGTGTACGCCTCGAGCATGTCGTGCTCGGCGGGCCCGACCGCGCCGATCTGGAAGAAATGGTCCATCACGCTGATGTAGTCGAAACCTGCCTCGTCCGCGGTCCTGGCGATGGCCGCCAGCTTGGTGCCGAGCTGCCCGGGGCCGCCGGGCCAGGTGAAGTCAGGAACCTGCAGTCCGATCTTCACAAGATCACCTCCTCGGCAGAGCCTGTCATACCCGGGCCGCACGGACGGGGATAAAGCCGCGCGCGGCAGCGCCCGCTGCCGCGGGCGTGGTTAACTGAACTGAGGGTTCCTCGCATAATGCCGCGTAACGGACTATTCTGGCGCTGGGCTGATCTGTGTAATGAATCTGTCCCCGAGCGGAGATTCGCAATGAACAGATCTGACCGCGGGGGCATCGCCTGGGGCGGCGTGCTGACCACCGCGGTTCTGACGACCGTCGTGCTGATCGCTACCGTCGTCTCGGCGACCGTGGTGTCGGCGCTGCAGCCCGGCACTGAGTCCGCCGCGCTCCCGCCCGCCGGCTCGCTGGCCAGCGCGGTCTCCGCGGTCAGCGGCACCTGGCGGATGATCACCGCCGGGCACTACGGCGGGGCCAGCAATGCCTCTGGTTACTCCGCGATCATCGCGCCGCGCTGGAACGACGCCTGGGTGTTCGGCGGGACCAACCCCGGCGGGCCGAGCCGCCCGGTCGCCGAGCACTGGGACGGGCACAGCTGGCGGACCGCGTCGTTGCCCGGCGGGCTGGGCAGCTTCATCTCCGGGGCGAGCGCGTCAGGGCCAGGCCAACATCTGGGCGGTCAGCTCGTTTGGCGGGTACCTGCTGCGCTGGGATGGCCGTAGCTGGTCGGTGGCCAGGACCTGGAGCCCGCGCGCACAGGCCACCTGCGTCACCGCGATCAGCCCGACCGACGTGTGGCTGTTCGGTGCGCCAGGATCCGGGGCCAGGGGCACCGGCACCTGGCACTTCGACGGGCGGCGCTGGACCATAGTCAGCGGGCAGGCCACCGCGATCTACCGGGCCAGCGCGGTCTCCCCTGATGACATCTGGGCCATCACGGCCGGGCCGCACGGCTCGGTCGAGCACTGGGACGGCCAGGACTGGGATCTGGTCCACACCGGATCCGCCCTGGCTGACACGCAGCTGGCGGACGTGCTGGCCACCGCGCATGACGGCGTCTGGGTGGCCGGCAGCTCCCCCGCCCGGGCCGAGACCGGTCATGTGGTGGCGGCCCACTGGGACGGCCGGACCTGGCTACGGCACGAGGCCAGCGGCCGGGCCATCCCGCGGCGGATCGCCGCCGACGGGCGCGACGGCATCTGGATCACCGCCATGACCCTGGGCAGCCAGACCGAATCGCGGCTGCTGCACCTGCTGAAGCCGGGCCGGTGGACTCAGACGGCCATCGATCAGGGCCTCGGCAACGCGCTCAGTGACCTGGCCCTCATCCCCCATACCACCTCGCTGTGGGGCAGCGGCGGGTTCCTCACCACCGCGGGCGGCGACGCCGCGATCTGGATGCACGGCCCGGACGCGCTGACCCGGCGCCGGTCCGCCCCGGCCGTCTGGGCCACCGTGATCGCCGCCACCACCCGGGTGCTGCTGACCCGGCCCGGGTAGCCCGCGACCCGGCCGAGCCGGTCAGGGCCGGCTCGGGCTGTGCTCCTGCGCCGCGGCGGCCAGCTCCTCGGCCAGGTCGTCGGCATCCAGCCGCGCCTCGATCTTGCGCAGGTCACAGATCCGGGCCCGGGTCTCGACCTGGCGCGGCAGAAGCAGCGAGCAGCAATCCTGATCGGGCAGCTCGGAGATGCGCAGCGTCGCGATCCGCCGGGCCTCGGCCATGATCTCGGTCTTGTCCAGCCCGATGAGCGGCCGCAGGATCGGCAGCGTGACCGCGTCGTCCAGCGCGGTGAGGTTGGTCAGCGTCTGGCTGCTCACCTGGCCGAGCGAGTCGCCCGTGACCAGCGCGGTCGCGTGCAGCCGGCGAGACAGCGCCGCGGCGGTCTTGAGCATGAGCCGCCGCTGGGCCATGATCTGCAGCCGCCCGGCCCCGGACGAGGCCAGCCGCTGCTGCGCCTTGCCGAACGCGACCACGAACAGCCGGGAGCCGCCCTGGAACTTGTCCAGCTCTCGCACCAGCCCGTACGCCTTGTACACCGACTCAGGGCCGGTCAGCGGCATGCCGGAGAAGTGCAGGTAACCGCAGCGCAGCCCGCGCCGCATCATCCGGTACGCGGCCACCGGCGAGTCGATGCCGCCGGACATGAGCACCAGCGCCCGGCCGCTCATGCTCACCGGCAGGCCGCCCTGGCCCGCCAGGCCCTCGGTGAACACGAACACCTCGGACTGGTCGACCTCGACGAAGACGGTCAGGTCGGGATGACGCAGGTTGACCGGATACCCGTGCGCCTGCTGGATCCGGCTGCCGATGAGCGCGGCGAGCTGGCTGGAGTTGACCGGGAACCGCTTGTCCCTGCGCCTGGCCCGCACCGCGAAGCTGCCCGGCCGCCCCGCGGTCAGCTCCACCGCTGCGGCTACCGCCGCCTCGGGCTCCTTGGCCACCCGCACGGCCCGGCAGACCCGGGCCAGGCCCATCACGTTGCGCATCCGCTCGGCAATGAGATCTACCGCCGCCTCCGCGGCGACGCCGCCGGCCTCCGCGACGGCGACCCGCACCACGATGACGCCCTCACGCTGCCAGATCCTGATCCCGAAGCCCAGGTCTCGGACCGCGCGCCTGATGTTCTCGTGCAGGAGCCGCTCGAACTGCTGGCGGTTCTTGCCCTTGAGGATGACCTCGCCCAGCTTGAGCAGGACACAAGGCTCATGCAGGGCCGGGTCACGGGCGGGCACTATCTGGTCACTGAGCGGCAGCGCGGACATCATCCCAGTTTGCCAGCACTCGGGCCAGGCCAGAAGGGAACCTGCGGGCTGATTACCCGGCGAGCACCGCGCACAGCAGCCGGTTGTCCCCGTGCTGCCACAGCGTCCCGACCTCGGCGAACCCGGCTGCGCGCAGCGCGGCGGCGTGCGTGCTCAGCAGCGAGGCGGGCGAGCCGTGATGCTCGGAGTCCAGGTTGAGCTGCGTTCGCTGGCCCAGCAGCCCGGCCAGCGCCGGATCCGCCGCGACCGCTTCCCACCAGCCCTCCCAGGTCTGGCCGGCCGGCTGGGCGGGCTGGCGTCGCTCGGCCCGGTCGGTCAGGGCCCGGCCCAGCCGGGCCAGCACCGGCGCCTGCGTCTTGTCCTCGCGCAGGTGGTCGCCATCCAGGAAGAGCCCGCCGGGCCGCAGCGCGGTGGCCAGCTCCGCGTACAGGGCGGTCAGCCCGGTGGCGGTAAGCCAGTGCAGTGCGGTGGTGCTGACCGCCGCGTCGGCCGGCCGGTCCAGGCCGACAGCCAGGGACCAGCCCGCCATGCGCAGATCCCAGTCGGCGATCCGCAGGCCGGGCGTGTCCGGGTAGGCCGCGCGGGCCAGCGCCAGCAGCACCGGGTCAGCGTCGATCGCGATCACGGTGGCCTTGGGCAGCCGGCCGAGCAGCCGCACGGCCAGCGAGCCAGGACCGCAGCCCAGATCGAGCACCAGCGGATCGGCCCGCCCGGCGCCCTCCTCGACCGCGTCGATCAGCGCCGTGAACCGGTCTTCCCGGTCCGACAGGTAGTTCGCCTGCTGAAGATCCCAGCGCCTGATCCAGTCCAGGGCCTGCTCGCGGTCGATGGTCACGCCGACACTCCCGTCACTAGCGACTATAGTTACGACAGTCACAACGTAGACAGCGAAAGCATGACTGGTCAAGTGAATTTCAGCAGTCACATCGACCGGGTGGTCACGGTCGCGGCCGAGCTGGTCAACCAGCTGACCGAGGGCGAGGCCGGCGGCCGGCCGTACCCGGCGCCCAGCGGCGCCGGGCAAGTCGCGGCGGCCACCGCCGCGGTGCGGGCCGGGCTCCGGCCGACCCGGGAGCTGACCGCGGCCGAGGCCGCCGAATTCGCCGCCGTGGCCCAGGACCTGCGCGGCGTCTTCACCGCTATCGCGGCCGGGCACACCGACCGCGCGGCCGCCCAGGTCAACCGGCTGCTGGCCGAGACCGGCGCGCGGCCGTGGCTGGACTCACACGACGGCGAACCCTGGCACCTGCACTTCCGCGACGCCGACGACACCTTCGTCGGCGGCTGGTCCGCGGGCTGCGCGGCCGGCCTGGCCGTGGTGATCGGCAGCAATTCCGGCGGCCGCCTGGGCCTGTGCACCGCGCCCCGCTGCGATCGCGTCTACGTCGACATCTCGCGCAACGGCAACCGCCGGTTCTGCTCAGTCTCGTGCCAGAGCCGGGTCAAGGCCGCCGCGTTCCGGGCCCGCCAGCGCTGACCGGCCCGCCGCCCGGCCCCCGCAGGCGAGACCGGCGGCCTGAGCCGGGACCGGGCGGCTGATACCGTTCCGCGGCCTGGTTTCGGGTTTTGCGGCTAGCCGAAGAAGACTTCGGATTCGGCGTAGCGCCCGGGCGGAACCAGCTTGGGCTCGCGGGTCGCCTCGGCCAGCGAGACCCGGACGATCTCGGTGCCGCGCAGCGCGACCATGCTGCCGTACGCCCCGTCCCGCACCGCGCCGATCGCGTGCACGCCGAACCTGGTCGCCAGGACCCGGTCGAACGCCGTCGGCGTCCCGCCGCGCTGGATGTGGCCGAGCACGGCGACCCGGGCTTCCTTACCGGTCCTTTCCTCGATCTCGTCGGCCAGCAACTGGCCCACCCCGCCCAGCCTGACGTGGCCGAACGCGTCGCGCTGGGCGGCGCCGACCGCCCCGTCGCGGGCCCGGGGGTGCGCGCCCTCGGCCACCACCACGATCGGCGCGTACCGGGTCTCGAACCGGTGCTCCACGTACTTGCAGACCTGCTCGATGTCGAAGGGCTGCTCAGGGATCAGGATGACGTTCGCGCCGCCGGCGATGCCCGCGTGCAGCGCGATCCAGCCCGCGTGCCGGCCCATCACCTCGACGATCAGCGCCCGGTGATGGCTTTCCGCCGTGGTGTGCAGCCGGTCGATGGCCTCCATCGCGATGTTCACCGCGGTGTCGAACCCGAAGGTGTAGTCGGTCGCGGACAGGTCGTTGTCGATGGTCTTCGGCACCCCGACCACCTTGACGCCGTCCTCGTGCAGCCGGGCCGCCACCCCGAGGGTGTCCTCACCGCCGATCGCGATCAGCGCGTCCACACCGAGGGCGGCCAGGTTGTCCCTGATCCGGTCGATCCCGGACCGGCCGCCTGCCGCGGCGCTGTCAGCCAGCGGGTTGGTCCTGGACGAGCCGAGTATCGTCCCGCCGCGCGGCAGGATGCCGCGCACCGCGTCCACGTCCAGGGTGAGCGTGTCGCCGGTCAGCGGCCCGCGCCAGCCGTCGCGGAAGCCGGTGAAATCGTAGCCGTGCTCGTCCACGCCGGTCCGCACGACCGCACGAATCACCGCGTTGAGGCCGGGGCAGTCACCGCCGCCGGTCAGGACTCCAATCGCATGAGCTTCCCTCTCGCATGTTCCCGCCCGCCACACTAGTGCCCATGAGCGTTCTCGCGATCGATGCCGGAACGACTGGGGTTACCGCCCTGATTGTCGACCGAGGACGGCACCATGGTCGGCCGCGGTTATCAGGAGTTCCGCCAGTATTTCCCTGAGCCCGGCTGGGTCGAGCACCTGCCGGACGAGATCTGGCAGGCGACCCTGGCCGCCTGCGGCCAGGCGCTGGCCGGGCAGCCGGGCCCTCGGTCCGCTGCGTCGGGCATCACCAACCAGCGGGAGACCGCCGTGCTCTGGGACCGGGCCACGCTCGCCGCGCCGCGGCGGGCGATCGTCTGGCAGGACCGGCGGACCGCGGCCGATCTGCCAGCGGCTGCGCGATCTGGGCGTCGAGGACCGGGTCGCCGAGCTCACCGGGCTGCGCCTGGACCCGTACTTCACCGCGACCAAGCTGACCTGGCTGGCCCGCCACGAGCCGGGTACCTGGGCCGGGGTGCACGACGGCGCGCTGGCCGTCGGCACCGTCGACTCCTACCTGATCGCCCGGCTGACCGGCGGGCAGCCGGCACGTGACCGACGCCTCCAACGCCTCCCGGACGCTGCTGTTCGACATCGCGGCCGGGCAGTGGTCGGCCGAGCTGTGCGAGCTGTTCGGGGTTCCGCCGCACGCGCTGCCTGAGGTGGTGCCGTCGACCGGCGTGGTCGGCCGCACCGACCCGGCCGGGTTCCTCGGCCTGTCGCTGCCGGTCGCGGGCATCGCCGGGGACCAGCAGGCGGCCCTGTTCGGCCAGGCCTGCTTCAGCCCGGGCGCGGTCAAGTGCACGTACGGGACCGGCTCGTTCGTGCTGGCCAACACCGGGCCGCGACATCGTGCGCTCGCGGGCCGGGCTGCTGTCCACGGTGGCCTGGATGGACGCGGCCGGCGTCGCTGACCTACGCGCTGGAAGGCTCGGTCTTCGTGACCGGCGCCGCGATCCAGTGGCTGCGCGACGGGCTCGGCCTGATCGATGCCGCGGCGCAGAGCGAGGCACTGGCCCGGTCGGTGCCCGATTCGGGCGGCGTCGTGTTCGTGCCCGCGCTCACTGGCCTGGGCGCGCCGCACTGGGATCCGGCCGCCCGCGGCGCGATCTTCGGCTTGACCCGCGGCACCACCCGGGCCCACCTGGCCCGCGCCGCGCTGGAGGCGATCGCGTTCGAGGTCCGCGACGTGGCCGACGTGATCGCCGCCGAGGCACCCGCCCCGGCGGGCCCGGCGGAGGCGGCCGGGACGGCGCTGCGGGTCGACGGCGGCGCGAGCGCCAACGACCTGCTCATGCAGTTGCAGGCCGATCAGCTGCAGCGGCCGGTCGAGCGCCCGGCCGTGGCCGAGACGACCGCGCTGGGGGCCGCTTTCCTGGCCGGCCTGGCCGTCGGCGAGTGGTCTTCGCCCGGCGAACTCGCCGCGACCTGGCGCCTGGACCGCAGGTTCTCCCCCGCCGCCAGGGACGACGCGGCTTACCCGCGCTGGCTCGACGCGGTCCGCCGGGGCCAGGGCTGGGCGGCCGGCGGCTGAGCTAGCCCAGAGCTAGCCCGCCTGCCGCCCAGGCAGTTCGTCCGGGCGGGCCTGCGGATCAAGGACCAGCCCGCCCGCGTCCAGCTCAGCGCCGGGCCCGCCGGCCTGGCCGGCTGCGGCCCTCGTCTGCGCCTGGCCGCCCGCGGCGCTAGTCCCTGACTGGCCGCCCGCGGCGTCGGCCCTGGCCTTCCTGAGGCCCCGGCGGACCGACGGGAGCAGCTTGCCGCGCTGCGCGTACTCGTCGACGTATTCCTGGCCGGCCAGCTTCATGAGCTCGTACATGATCTCGTCGGTAATGGCCCGCAGCACGATGCGGTCCTCTTCCAGCCCGTAGTAGCGGGAGAAGTCGAGCGGCAGGCCGAACCGCACGCCGGGCCGGACCCACAGCCGGGGCGCGATCTTGCCCGGCGGCTGAAATTCGAAGGTGCCCACCATGGCGGTCGGGATCACCGGGACCCTGGCCTCCAGGGCCAGCCGGGCCACGCCGGTCTTGCCCCGGTACAGCCGCCCGTCCGGGGTCCGGGTTCCTTCCGGGTAGATCCCCAGCAGCTGGCCCTGGGCCAGCACTCGCAGCCCGGTGCGCAGCGCGCGCTCGCTGGCCTGCCCGCCGGCCCGGTCTACCGGGATCTGGCCCACCCCGCTGAAGAACGCCCGGCTGACCAGGCCTTTGAGTCCGCGTCCGGTGAAGTACTCCGATTTCGCCAGGAACACGACTTTGCGCGGCAACGGCAGCGGCGCGAAGAAATGATCGGAAAATGACAGATGATTACTGGCCAGGATGGCCGGGCCGGTCCTGGGCACGTTGTCGGTCCCCTCGGCCCACGGCCGGAATATGACCCGCAGGAACGGCCACAGGATCGCCTTCACCACCCAGTAGAACACGTTCACATGTTCCCATGTCATGACGACGATGGGGATGCCTGCGGGCCAGCCTTCGGCCCGGCCGGGCCGGCCAGCTGACGCCCGGCCCGGCGCCCGGCCCGCTGGCATGGGACTATTCGGGAGGGAAAACCGTCTGCGACGGTGAGAGGATCCGAGCATGCCCGTACAGCCAGGCGCAGAACCCTTTGCTCATCAGGGCGACCGCACCGGCGTCCTGCTCTGCCACGGGTTCACCGGCAGCCCGCAGTCGCTGCGGCCCTGGGCCGAGTTCCTGGCCGCCGCGGGCCTGAGCGTGAGCCTGCCGCGGCTGCCCGGGCACGGCACCACCTGGCAGGAGATGGCCAGGACCCGCTGGGAGGACTGGTACGCCGAGGTCAACCGGAGTTTCGATGAGCTTCGCGCGGTGACCGACGAGACCTTCGTGATGGGCTTGTCGATGGGCGGCTGCCTGGCCCTGCGGCTGGCTGAGCTGCAGGGCGCCGCCGTGGCCGGGCTGGTGCTGGTGAATCCGTCGGTGACCGCGGACAGCGCGGTATTCGCGCTCCTGCCCGTGCTGAAGCACCTGGCCCGCTCGGTCAAAGGCATCGCCAGCGACATCAAGCGCGACGGCGTCACCGAAACCGGCTACGACCGGGTGCCGGTCAAGGCCGCCGCGACGATGCCGGGGCTGTGGCGCGTGACGCAGGCGCAGCTCAGCCAGGTGTCGCAGCCAGTGCTGGTGTACAAGAGCACGGTGGACCATGTAGTCGGGCCGCGCAGCCTGAAGGTGCTGCGCGAGGGCATCCCGGCCGGCCAGCTTGAGATTCGCGATTGCGCGGACAGCTATCACGTTGCGACCCTGGATAACGACGCGCAGGCCATCTTCGCGGGCAGCCTGGAGTTCGTCAGGGCACACAGTCGGGCCGGAAAGGGGTAGCCGGTTGGCCACTAGCGGCGATGCGAGCAGCAAGGACGCGAGCGGCGGGGGCGCGAGCGGCGACGATGCCGTATGGCGCGACCTGGTCGCGCGCTATGAGATGGTCACTGACCTCGATGCCGTTAAGCCCCCCTGGCCCGAGCAGGAAGACCTGCGGGCCCGGCACCGCCGCCCGGAATCACCCGGCTCGCCGCTGGCCGGCCCCGCCGCGCCGGATCAGCCGCCCGGCCAGGCCCCGCCCGGTCAAGCCCAGCTCGATGCCGATCAAGCCCAGGCCGATCAAGCACAGCCCGGTCAAGCACAGCCCGGTCAAGCACAGCCCGGTCAAGCACAGCTCGATGAGACACCGCCGGACCAGCCGCTGTCCGGCCAGGCCCCGCCCGGTCAGGCCCCGTCCGGTCAGCTACCACTCGATCAGGTACCGCCCGGTCAGGTCCGGCCGGAAGGGGTGGCCGCCGACTCCGCGCCCCCCGGACTGGCCAGCCCGGGCCCCGAACCCGGTCCGCCCGGCCCGGCCCACGGTCACCGCCGCCGGCCAGGACGCGACCGGGCCCGCGTCATCCGGCCCGCCACGACCCCGTTCCCGCGCCCCCCGGCCGAGAGCACCGACTTCACCACGGCCGCGCTGTCCGGCGAAGAGCACTTCATCCCGCCGCCCCCGCCGCCCCTGCCGCATCTGGATCCGGTGGCCAAGGGAGCCTGGACGGCACTGGCCGGCGGCCCCGGCTACCTGCTGGTGGCCAGCCTGGCGGGCTGGGTCGTGCCGGGCTGGGCCGCGCTCGCCGCGGTGGCGGCCTTCATCGGCGGTTTCACCATCATCGTGATCCGCCTTGGCGACGGCCCGTCCCGCGGCGAAGGGCCAGACAACGGCGCCGTGCTGTAGGGCCAGGGCCGCTGAACGCTAACCGCGGGCCGGTCCCGGCGGACCGGCCGGTAAGCTGCCCCGGGCCAGGTGCGCGGCGCCGATCAGGCCGGCGTCCGCGCCGAGCTTGGCCCGCCTGATCTCGGCGTGCCGCCGGTAGGACCGGCCAGTCAGCCCGGCGCTGAACGCGACGCGGGCCGGCCCGAGCAGCAGCTCACCGGCCTCGGACACCCCGCCGCCGATGACGAAGCAGCCCGGGTCCAGGATGGCGGCCAGGTCGGCCAGGCCCTGGCCCAGCCAGGTTCCGACGATCTCGAAGCAGCGCAGCGCGCTCTCGTCGCCTTCCCGCGCGGCCTGGGTGACCTCCAGGCCGGTGATCCGGTCGGCCGAGCCCCCGGCCAGATGGAGGATCCGCATCGCCGCTCCCGGTGACCGCCTGGCGAAGTCGCGGGCCTCCGCGGCCAGCGCGTTCCCGCTCGCGTACTGCTCCCAGCAGCCCCGGTTTCCGCAGCCGCACAGCCGGCCATCGGGGACGACCCGGCTATGCCCCGGCTCTCCGGCCATCCCCCACCGGCCGCGGTACAGCTCCCCGTCGATGATGATCCCGGCGCCGATGCCGGTCCCGACGGTGATCATCATCATGTGCTGCTGGTCGCGGGCGGCGCCGAACCTGACCTCGGCCCAGGCGGCGGCGTTGGCGTCGTTCTCGACCATCACCGGCACGCCGACCCGGTCCTCGACCTGCTTTTTCACCGGCTCTTCGCGCCAGGCCAGGTTGGGCGCGAACATGATCGTGGAGCCGGTCTCGTCCACGAAGCCGGCCGCGCCGACGCCGACCAGGTCGACCTGGTGCCGGCTCAGCAGCTCAATCACGACGTCGCCGATGACCTTGGCGGTTCCTTCTGGGGTGGCGGCCGGGGTCGGGACCTTCAGCTTCTCGAGGATGTGCCCGTGCTCATCGACGACTCCGGCCGCGACCTTGGTCCCGCCGACGTCAACTCCGATCGTCAGGCTCACGGTCTGGCCCTTTCCCCGCGGCACCGGCCGCTCCCGGCTCGGCGGCGGGCTCGGCCGCGTCCGCGGGCCCGGCCGGCCGCGCGGATCCGGCCGCCGGCCCTGATCCGGCCGGCCGCGCGGGCCGGGGCGCACTGGCCGGCTCAGCCGCGGCCTTGGGCCGGCCCGGGCCACCCGAAGGCCGCCGGGCCGAACCCGGGGCCGGGTTGGCCGACAGCACCGAGTCGAACGCCGACAGCGCCTCCTGGACCGCCGCCGCGACCGCGTCGCCCGCCCCGGCCAGTTGCGAGCCCAGGCCCGGCCCCGATTCCCTGACCCGGCGGGCGGCCCGGCAGATGGGACACCAGGCGCACTCCGGTGACTGGAATTGCTCGTCCGGCGGCGGCTCGGTCGTGGCGGTGCCCCAGACGTCACCCGCCTCGGCCCGCCCGCCGCCGAACGTCCGCCGGACCTGATCGCCGAACTCACGGCGCATGCTCTTGGCCCCGGACCGGATCAGCCACCGCTGGATCTCGCCGGCCAGGTCATCGCCGAACTGACGCGGGCCCGGCGCGGCCCGGCCGCCGGGCCGCGGGCCTGACTCGCCTCGCCCGCCCGATGTCCGGTTGCCCGATGTCCGGCTGCCCGATGTCCGGCTGCCCGATGTGCGGCTGCCCGAGGTCGGGCTGCCAGATGTGCGGCTGGCCGATGTCGGGCTGCCCGCGGTCCTGCTGCCTGATGTCCGGCTACCGGGCGGCTGGCCGCCCGCTGGCCTGCGGCCTGCCGATCCCGGGCCCGGGCCCGGCCCGGCCGCCTCGGGCTCGCCCGCCGGTTCCCGGCCAGCCCGCGGCCCGGTCCGGTCGCTCGCCGCTGACCATGCGTCGCCCGCGGGCTCGTCCTCCGGCGGCTCCTGCTGCTCAGATCGCTCGGTCACAGCTGTCCAACTGTTGCCTCGACACGGGACTTCAGCCCCTTCAATGCGGCATCGATGATCATCTTTTCGGCCCGGCGCTTGAGCATCCCGATCATCGGCACCCGGATCCCGACCGCCAGCTCGTACCGCACCTGTGTGCTACTTCCCTGCTCAGCGAGCTGGTAGGCGCCCGACATCGCGGAGATGACCGCGCCAGACTCGTCCAGTTCCCAGCTGACCTGCGCGTCGCCGTCCCAGTCGTAGTGCAGGACGTAGGTGTCCTTGATGATTCCAGCGTCCAGCTGGAACCGCACCCGGCTGGCCCGGCCGTCCACATCCCTGGTCAGGACCTCGGCGGCGCGCACCCCCGTGGCCCAGTCCGGGTACGCCCCGAAATCGGCGATCACGGCCATGACGCCGGACCTGGGCACCGCGATAGCGATGCTCGAAGTCGTCTTGTCCGTCATCCTCGGAGCGTACCTCCCGCACCGCGCTGACCGGACTTGGCCAGCCGCAACGGGCTTCAAGTCCAGCCCGAATGGCCGGCCGGTGGCCCGCTAGGCAGATCCGCGAACGGCAAGCCAGGCGCGGCGCTCATGCTGGCGCCGGCCCCGCTGGTGGGGGTACGGTCCTGGGGAGATCCACCATTTACTTCTTGCCCGCGGAATGTCAGAGGAGTCCCCGTTGCGCGAGTACACCGTTCCCGCCCTGGTCGAAATCCCGGCGACCGCGGGCCTCGCGGACGTCGTCTATCAGCGGGGCCAGCAGCAGCCGCATACGGTGATCCTGCGCCGGCGACTCGGCCAGGGCCGGTGGCAGGACGTGACCGCCAGCGAGTTCAGGGACGCGGTGACGGACCTGGCCAAGGCGCTGATCGCGGCCGGCGTCGACGGCGGTGACCGGGTCGGGCTGATGTGCCGGACGCGTTATGAGTGGACGCTGATCGACTACGCGATCTGGGCCGCGGGCGCGGTCACGGTGCCGATCTACGAGACATCGTCGGCTGAGCAGGTCGAGTGGATCCTCAGTGACTGCGCCGCGGTCGCCGTCTTCGCCGAGTCGGACCGGCACGCGGACCTGATCAGCGGTGTCCGGGACCGGCTGCCTGAGCTCAGGCAGCTGTGGCGGGTCGATGATCTCGACGCGCTGGTGGCCGGCCAGGCCGGCCAGGTCAGCCACGAGCAGGCCGCGCAGCGCCGGGCCGCCCAGCGCGCCGATGACCTGGCCACGATCATCTACACCTCGGGCACCACCGGCCGGCCCAAGGGCTGCGAGATAAGCCACGCCAGCCTGATCTCCAACGCGCGCAACGCGATCGAGGGCGCGGTGCCCGAGCTCTTCGACCAGGCGCAGAGCTCGACACTGCTGTTCCTGCCGCTCGCGCACTCCTTCGCCCGGATCATCGAGGTCGGCTGCGTGGAATCGGGCACGATCATGGGTCACTGGGCCGATGCCAGCACGCTGGCCGAGGGGCTGGCCGAGTTCCGGCCCACCTTCCTGCTCGCGGTGCCCCGGGTGTTCGAGAAGGTGTTCAACAGCGCGCAGCGGC
Source organism: uncultured Actinomycetota bacterium (assembly GCA_963788895.1). Classification (GTDB taxonomy): domain Bacteria; phylum Actinomycetota; class Actinomycetes; order Streptosporangiales; family Streptosporangiaceae; genus DATBGO01. The sequence continues at coordinate 13,663 of CAWBJA010000008.1, forward strand.
AGGCTTCGGCCAGCAAGGCCAAGAGCCGGATCTTCGAGGCTGCCACCCAGACCGCGATCGCCTGGAGCAAATCCGCCGACGGCGGCCCGGCCGGAGCCGGGCTGCGGGTCCGGTATGCCCTGTTCGACCGGCTGGTCTACGCCAAGCTGCGGGCCGCCGTCGGCGGGCAGGTCCAGTACGCCGTCTCCGGCGGCGCCGCCCTCGGCGAGCGGCTCGGCCATTTCTTCCGCGGCGCGGGCATCACCGTCCTGGAGGGCTACGGCCTGACCGAGACCTCGGCCGCCGCGACGGTGAACAAGCCGTCCCGCAACAAGATCGGCACTGTCGGGCTGCCGCTGCCCGGCGTCACGGTCAGGATCGGCACCGGCGGCGAGATCCTGATCAGGGGCCGGGGCGTGTTCTCGCGCTACTGGCACAACGAAACGGCCACCGCCGAGATGCTGGATGAGGCCGGCTGGCTGCACACCGGCGACATCGGCGCCCTCGACGACGAGGGCTTCCTGAGCGTGACCGGACGGAAGAAGGAGCTGATCGTGACCTCGGGCGGCAAGAATGTCGCCCCCGCCGTGCTGGAGGACAGGCTCCGGGCCCACCCGCTGGTCAGCCAGTGCCTGGTGATCGGCGACGCCCGGCCCTACATCGCCTGCCTGATCACGCTGGATACCGAGGCGCTGGAGCACTGGCAGCAGCGCCGCGGCAGGCCCGCCGACGCCCAGCTGGCCGACCTCAAGGACGACCCGGAGCTGCTGGCCGAGATCCAGGCCGCGGTGGACGCGGCCAACCAGGCCGTGTCCAGGGCCGAGTCGATCCGCAGGTTCATGATCCTGGACATCGATTTCACCGAGGACAACGGTTACCTGACCCCGTCACTGAAGGTCCGCAGGAACGTGGTCACCAAGGACTTCAGCGCCGAGATCGAGGCCCTCTACAGCGCGCCGCCCGGCCGCTGATCCGGCCCCCGGGCCGGTCAGCCGGCCAGGATTTTCTCCAGCCGCTCGGCGACGAGTTCCCAGCGCCAGTCCGTGTGCACCCAGGCCGCGCCCCGCTCCCCCAGGACTGCCGCCCGGCCGGGCTCGCTGAGCAGGCTGATCAGCCGGTCGGCGACCAGGTCCGCGCGGTCGCCCGGCACCACGTGGCCGGTCTCGCCGTCGAGGATGGCGTCCGGCGCCCCGCCTGAGTCACCGCCCACGACGGGCAGGCCGGTGGCGGATGCTTCCAGGTAGACGATGCCGAGCCCTTCCACGTCCAGCCCGAACCGCCTGGTCCGGCAGGGCATCGCGAACACGTCGCCCGCGTCGTAGTAGGCGGGCAGTTCTTCCCACGGGACCGGCCCGGTGAATACCACCGAGTCCGACAGGCCGGCCCGGTCCGCCTGCCGGGCCAGCTCGGCCCGGTACGGCCCGTCCCCCACCAGCAGCAGCACGGGCTCAGCGCCCAGCGGTGTTCCCTCCGGCGTTCCGGCCGGCCGCCCGTGCGGTCCCGGCCGGGTCGCGGTGTCCGCCCGGGCCTGCGGGCCGTTCGCCCCGGCCTCGTTCGCCCCGGCCTCGTTCGCCCCGGCCTCGTTCGCCCCGGCCTCGTTCGCCCCGGCCTCGTTCGCCCCGGCCCGGCCCGGGTCGCGCGCCGCGGCCAGCACCAGGGGCCAGGCCCGGATCAGCGTGTCCTGGCCCTTGCGCGGCACCAGCCGGGACACGCACAAGACGACCGGCCGGCCGCCCAGCCCGAGCCGCGCCCTGATCGCGTCCCCCCCGGCGCCGGGGCGGAACGCGGCGGTGTCGACTCCCGGCGCGAGCCGCACCATCCGCGCGGCGGCTTCCGGGGACAGCGCCGTGGCCAGGCGGGTCCTGAAGTACTCGCCGAGGTAGGTGACGACGTCCACGTGCTCGCCGATCCGGCGCAGCAGCCAGCGGGCCCCCGGCAGCGCCGCCCACCCGGCCTCATGGCCGTGGGTGATGGCGACGATCCGCCGCGCGCCGGCCCGGCGCAGCGCCGGGGCCAGCAGCCCCAGCGGCGCCGCGGCGCCGAACAGCACGGTGTCACAGCCGTGGGCGGCCAGGATCCTGGTGGCCCGCCGCGCGACGGACGGCACCGGCAGCATCAGTGAGCCCGGGTGCCGGATCACAGGAAACGGCTGGCGCGCGTCGAATTCGGCCGCGCCCGCCCAGGCCGGCGCGTAGACCGTGACCGTGCCGGCCGGCCTCCCGGTCGCGAGGGCGTGCACGAACGACTGAATCCCGCCGCGCCGCGGCGGGAAGTCGTTGGTGACGATCAAGACCTTCGGCATCGAGTTCCCCGGGCCGCCTCGCGGCCGTGCTGGCGGCCGCGGCCCGGCCTGGCTCAGCTGTCCCGTCCGGACCTGGCGCCCGGACCTGGCCCCAGCGATCTTAGCCGCTCGGTCCGGCGCCAAAACGGCCGGTCCGGACCCCGGCGGTATCCTCCGCCAGGGCCCGGATCCCTGCGATCGCGAGTGCTGCCGTCAGCTCAGGGCCGGACGGCTCCGTCTAGCTCGGACTTGTACCAGCCGCTCAGCGCGACCTTCTGGATGTCTTCGCCGGTCTGCGGCGCGTCGATCAGGAACCCGCCGCCCACGTACACGCCGACGTGGGAGTTGCCCGCGAAGCCGAGTATGTCGCCCGGCTGCAGGTCACTGAGCGACACCGCGGGCAGGTCGCTCATCTGGTCGTAGCTGACCCGCGGGATGGATACGCCCGCCGCCGCCCAGGACGCCTGGGTGAGCCCGGAGCAGTCGAACGAGCCGGGACCTGTGCCGCCCCAGGCATAGGGCTTGCCGATCTGGTTGTAGGCGAACTGGACGGCCTTGCCGGCCTGGGTCGCGGTCGTCCCGGTGTAGACGGTGTTGGTCGACTTGGTGACCCCGCCGGGGCTCGCGACGGCCTGCTGCGCGGGGGTGAGCTGAGCCAGCAGCGCTTTCTGCTGCGTGATCAGCTTGTTAAGCGCGGCCTTGCGGCTGCTCAGGCTCTTCTTCAGGGTGAGGATCCCGGCCTGAACCCGGCGCGCCGCCTGCTGCGCCCCGGTGAGCTGCTTGGCCGCCCCGAGGAACTGTTTCATGGCGGCACTGTTGTTGGCCGACATCTCCAGCAGGATCGAGGACTGGTTCAGGATCTGCTGCGGATTGCCCGAGGTGAGCAGCGCGCCCGGAGAGGTCAAGGTGCCCTCTTCGTAGGCGGTGGCGGCGATCTGCGCGATCACGGCCCGCATCTGCTGGAACCTGGCCTGGTACCGCGACGCCTCGCTGTTGACCAGCTTGAGCCGCTGGTTAGCCGAGGTGAGCTCTTCCTGGGCCTGGTCGAACTGCTCCCCGAGCCGGCTGGACTGGGTGTTCAGCTGGTTGAGCTTCTGCTGAACCTGGGTGATCGTGGGCTGGGGGGCCGCGCCCGCCACGCCGCCGATCCCGACCAGCAGGCCGACTGCGGCAAGACCGGCCGCCGCAGCAGCACCGCGACGTCTGAGCGAGACGTTGACAGATAGCCGCTTTTGCACGTGCGCAGCACGCTCCTTCTCCCACTGTCCGCTTACCGGGTGAGCTGACGGGTTCGGGCTGTGGAAGTGCGCCCTACGGCCCGGCCCAGCAATTCGGCCCGAACCGATTCACCCCTGGAACCGTTCCGGACTGCTGCCCGGCGGTCTTCCGGTGGGTCCCCGGCTTTCCAGCCGGCCTCGGGGGCCAGCATCGAAACTCGGCGGCGGCCGATCGCCGTCGCCATGGCGGCGACTGCTGAGCGATGCGGCATCGGACTAAGAGACTAGTGAAGATCCGCGGCGGGATTCAACCACTTCGCGCACACTCGTGCGGGCCTTGACTGAGCCAAGAACATAACGAACCCATAACGAGATGCAGTCCGGCGGCTCGGGAATGGACTGTCAGTGGCCTGGCCTACGGTGAGATCGTGACCACAACGGAGCAGACCGGGCCGCCGCAGCCCGCGCCGAATGGCGCGGCGGCCAGCCTCGAGCTCGTGATCGTTGACGTGGAGACGACCGGCTGGCTGCCCGAGCAGGCCGCGATCACGGAGATCGGCGCGGTCAAGGTCGGCTGGGCCGGCCCGCGGGCCGAGTTCGCGGCCCTGGTCAACCCGGGCAGCGCGATCCCTTCTGAGATCGCCGAGCTCACCGGCATCACCGATGAGATGGTCGGGCAGGCGCCGCCGATCGCCGCCGTGCTGCCCGCCTTTCTCGCCTTCGCCCGCGGCTGCGTGCTGGCCGCCCACAACGCCCCATTCGACGTGGGTTTCCTTGCCGCCGCCTGCCGGCGCTCCGGCCTGCAATGGCCCGCGTTCAGCGTGCTCGACACGGCCGCGCTGGCCCGGCTGGTGCTCAGCGAGGCCGAAGTGCCTGACTGCCGGCTGGCCACGCTCGCGGCCTACTTCAGCGCCCGGACCAGGCCCTGCCATCGGGCCCTGCCCGACGCGCAGGCCACGGCCGACGTGCTTCAGGGCCTGCTCGGGCGGCTGGCCACGGCTGGGGTGCTGACCCGCCCGGGCGTTCCCCGTCCGGCGCCCGCTGATCCGCTGAGCCAGGCGGTACGCTGACTGCCGCAGCCCGGAGCCAGGATCGGTCGCAGCGGCCGACGCCGAGGCAGGCGACCGTGAGCAGGCGGGAGCAGGCCCCGCCCGGTGAAGGAGGCGGCCGTGGTCACCGCAATCGTCCTGGTGAAGACCGATGTCGCGCGGATACCGGAAACCGCCGAGGAACTGGCCCAGATACCGCAGGTCACCGAGGTCTACTCGGTCACCGGCGAGTTCGATCTCGTCGCGATGGTCCGGGTCAGGCACCACGACGAGCTGGGCGACGTGATCCCCGGCACCCTGAACCGGGTCCCCGGCGTCACCCACACCGAGACCCACATCGCGTTCCGCACCTACTCCCGGCACGACCTCGACGCCGCCTTCGCCATCGGCTACGCCGACCAGCCCTGACTCCGCCAGCCTGATCCCCCAGCCTGATCCTTCAGCAGCCGGCTGGACTCAGGGCAGGCGGGCCGGGATCAGGATGAGCTGGCCGCTAGCCGCTGGCTGGTCGCGATCCAGCGCTCGAGCAGGGCCTGGGCCGAGCCTGAGTCGAGGGCCTGCGTGGCGAGCTGGTAGCCGGCCCGCAGCGCGTCGGGCAGCGCGTCGGGTCCGGGCACGCCCGCGCTGGCGGCCAGAGCGGCGGCCGCGTTCAGCAGGACCGTGTCGCGGACCGGGCCGCGCTGGCCGGCCAGGACGGCCCGGGCCACGGCCGCGTTGTGCGCGGCGTCGCCGCCGCGCAGGTCATCGGGCGCGGACCGGGGGATGCCGATCAGGGCCGGGTCGAACCTGACCTCGCTGACCACCGCGTCGTGCACCACCCAGACCGTGGAAGGGCCGGTCGTGGTCAGCTCGTCCAGGCCGTCCTCGCCGTGGAACACCAGCGCCGAGCAGCCCCGGCCGGCCAGCACGCCGGCCACGATCGGGCCCATCCGCGGATCGGCCACGCCGACCGCCTGGGCGGCCGGGCGGGCCGGGTTGGCGAGCGGGCCGAGGGAGTTGAACACCGTCGGGACGCCCAGCTCGCGGCGGGGTGCCGCGGTATGCCGCAGCGCCGGGTGATAAAGCGGGGCGAACAGGAAGGCGATCCCGATCTCGGCGGCCAGCCGCTCGGTCTTGGCCGGCGGCAGGTCGATCACGACGCCGAGCGCCTCCAGCACGTCCGCGGTGCCGCAGGCCGAGGAGGCCGCCCGGTTCCCGTGCTTGACCATGCGCGCGCCCGCGGCGGCGGCCACGATCGTGCCCATGGTCGAGATGTTGACCGTGCGGGCGCCGTCGCCGCCGGTCCCGACCAGGTCGACCAGGCGGCCGGGGATGCTGACCGGCGCGGCGTGCGCCATCATGGCCTGGGCCAGGCCGGTGAGCTCGGCCACCGTCTCGCCCTTCATCCGCAGCGCGATGCCGAAGCCGGCGATCTGGGCCGGCCCGGCCGCGCCGTCCATGATCTCGTCCATGGCCCACGCCGCCTCGTCTACCGTCAGCGCCTGGCCCTTGACCAGCGCGCCGATCAGCGCTGGCCACGTCGTGCGTGCGTCCACGGGACTCCTCAGGGCGAGCGGGCGGTCAGCCGGCGAAGCCGGCTGGCGCGGGCCGGGCGGTCGGGCGGTCATGACGGGGCCGGGGCCGCGTCGGCCGCGCGCTGGCGCATCAGGCCGGCCAGGGCCTGGGCCAGCGCGGCCGGGTCGATCGGGTGGCTGACGACCGCGTCGGCCCGGGACCAGGTGGCCAGCCAGCCGTCGTCGGGCCGGCCGACGACCAGCAGCACCGGCGGGCAGTCGTACACCTCGTCCTTGGCCTGGCGGCAGATGCCCATGCCGCCGGCGGCTGAGCCTCGCCGTCCAGCACCATGACGTCCGCCCCGCCGGCGTCGAGCAGCCTGATCAGCGCGGGCTGGGTGGCCACCTCAATGATCTCGGCCAGCGGGACGTCGGCGGCCGGCCGCTGGCCGATGGCCTGGCGCACCCGCGCACGGGTGTCAGCGTCATGGCTGTACACAACGACTTTCATGAAACTGGATGGTACCGACCCGGGGGGTCGGCCGACGAAGGCCTACGCGGTGTCGTAATAATGTGCACGTGGCGACAGCAACAACCGAGGTGGCCCCCCGCACCCCGGCCAGCAGGCCGAACCTTGTCAGCGTGGGCACCATCATCTGGCTCTCCTCAGAGCTGATGTTCTTCGCAGCTCTGTTTGCCATGTACTTCACGGTCAGGTCGGTCGACAAGGGCCTGGGCCAGGCGTGGCCCAAGGTGCACCTGGACCTGACCCTCGGCTCGGTCAACACGACGGTGCTGCTGCTGTCCAGCGTCACCTGCCAGCTGGGCGTGTTCGCGGTGGAGCGCGGCCAGATCCGGCGCACCGGCGGCATACTCAACATGGCCCGCTGGGGGCTGCGCGAGTGGTATGTCCTGTCCTTCCTGATGGGCCTGTACTTCGTCAGCGGCCAGGGTTATGAGTACCTGAACCTGATCAGGGAGCAGCACCTGACCTTGTCGTCGAACAACTACGGGTCAGTGTTCTACCTGGCCACCGGGTTCCACGGGCTGCACGTGACCGGCGGGCTTGTCGCGTTCCTGTTCTTGCTTGGCCGGACCTACGCGGCCAAGCGATTTACCCATGAGCAGCAGGTCAGCGCCATCGTGGTGTCGTACTACTGGCACTTCGTCGATGTCGTGTGGATCGGCCTGTTCACCACCATCTACCTGATCCACTGACCGGAAGCTGAGGACAGCAGTGGGCTGGATCACCGCGAGGCGCAGACACCCGGCCGCGGGCTACGCCGTCGTCCTGCTCGGCCTGCTCGTGACCGCGATGGCGTACGCCGCGTTCACGGGCAGCAGCCAGGGGGCGTCCGCCGCCGCGCCGGCCGGCGGGCCGCAGGCCGAGATCAACGCGGGCAAGCAACTGTTCGGCCAGGACTGCGCCAGCTGCCACGGCGCGAACGCCCAGGGCACGGTCAACGGGCCGAGCCTGATCGGCGTCGGCTCGGCCGCCGTCGACTTCCAGGTCAGCACCGGCCGGATGCCGGCCAAGGAGCCCGGGGCCCAGATGCCCCGCAAGCCTGCGGAGCTCAACGCGCAGCAGACCAGGCAGATCGCGACCTACATCGCCTCGCTGGCCGGCGGCCCGACGATCCCGACGCCGGAGCAGGTCAGCGCGAGCGGCGCCAACATCGGGCTCGGCCAGTCGCTGTTCAACGCCGACTGCGCCCAGTGCCACAACTTCGTCGGCGCGGGCGGGGCCCTCACCGACGGGAAGTACGCGCCGGCGCTGACCGCCTCGACACCGACGCAGATCTACGAGGCCATGCTGACCGGCCCCGAGTCCATGCCGGCGTTCAACGACACCACGATCACCCCGAGCGAGAAGCGGGACATCGTCGCGTTCGTCACCCAGACGCGCGCCCAGCCGAACCCGGGCGGGTTCAGCCTGGGCCGGGTCGGCCCGGTGACCGAGGGCCTGGTCGCGTTCCTCGGCCTGCTCTTCTTCATGGTGATCGCCGCACTCTGGATAACTGCGAAGCATGGGAAGGCCCATGAGTGACACCAACCCCCCCGGCGAGCGTCCCGAGGACCGGGACCTTACTGAGGGCCGCAACGGCGCCGCTGACTCGCCCGAGCCAGCTGGCCCGCACCGGGTAATCGGCACTCCCTCGCCCGCGCAGGCGCGGAGGCTGCTGGGGACTGATGAGGCCGACGCCGGGACGCCGGCCCCGCGCGAGCTGCCCGGCGAACTGCCGAATCCGCAACGGGCCAAGCGGGCCGAGCGCGTGGTCGCCGCCTGCTTCCTGCTCTCGATGCTGGCCAGCATCGCGTTCCTGGCCTTCTACGTCGGGCTGCGGGTGCACTCGGTCGACGCGGTGCTGCGCTCGAACCTGGCCCTCGGCACGTCCATGGGACTGGCCTTCCTGCTGCTGGGCATCGGCGCCACCATCTGGGTGCGCCACCTCATGCCCGAGGTCGAGCTGACCGAGCCGCGCAAGCCGCTGGCCTCAGCCGCGGCCGACCGGGAGGCGTTCAAGGAGACCTTCGAGGAGGGCGCGGACGCCAGCCAGTTCGTCAAGCGGCCGCTGCTGCGCCGGACCCTGATCGCCGCGACGGTGCCGCTGGGCGTCGCGCCGCTGTTCCTGCTGCGCGACACCGGGCCGCTGCCGGGCACGAGCCTGGAGCACACGGTCTGGCGCAAGGGCCTGCGGCTGATCATCTACGGGAGCAACCGGCCGCTGCGGCCCGCCGACTTCAGCACGCCCGGCAGCATGATCAGGGTGGTCCCCGAGGGCTACACGGACGACTTCGACGCGCTGGCCAAGGCCGCTGTCATCATTATCAAGTTCCAGCCCGGAATCCTGCAGCCCCCGACGGTGCAGAACTGGACGGTGGACGGGATCGTGGCCTACTCCAAGATCTGCACGCACGTGGGCTGCCCGGCGGCGCTGTATGAGCAGACCACGCACCACATCCTGTGCCCGTGCCACCAGTCGACCTTCGACGCTCCGCGGGGCGCGACGGTCCTGTTCGGGCCGGCCACCCGCCCGCTGCCGCAGCTGCCGATCGCCATCGACTCGCAGGGCTTCCTGATCGCGCAGAGCGACTTCCACGAGCCGGTGGGCCCGAGTTACTGGGAGCGGTCATGAGCGTGGAGCGCGCGCTTGAGGGCCTCGGCGGAGCACTGGACGACAGGTTCCACGGCGCCCGAGGCGTCCGTCCTGCTTCCGGAAGGTCTTCCCCGACCACTGGTCGTTCCTGCTCGGCGAGATCGTCCTCTACTCGTTCATCATCCTGCTGCTGACCGGGACATTCCTGACCTTGTGGTTCCAGCCCAGCATGACCGACGTCATCTATCACGGGTCCTATATCCCGCTGCGCGGCGTCCGGATGAGCGAGGCGTACGCCTCGACGCTGAACATCAGCTTCGACGTGCGCGGCGGCCTGCTGATCCGGCAGATCCACCACTGGGCCGCCGACCTGTTCATGGCCGGGATCTTCGCGCACATGCTCCGGATCTTCTTCACCGGCGCCTACCGCAAGCCGCGCGAGATCAACTGGCTGATCGGCATGACGCTGCTCACGCTGGGCCTGCTCGAGGGCCTGTTCGGCTACTCACTGCCGGACGACCTGCTGTCCGGCGCCGGCCTGCGGATCCTCGAGGGCGTCATCCAGTCGATCCCGCTCGTCGGCACCTACCTGGCGTTCTTCCTGTTCGGCGGCGCGTTCCCCGGCCACGACATTATCCCGCGCTTGTACATCCTGCACGTGCTGGTGATCCCGGCACTGATCCTGGCGCTGGTCAGCGCGCACCTGTTCCTGATGTTCTTCCAGAAGCACACGCAGATGCCGGGCAAGGGCCGGACGAACCAGAACGTGGTCGGCGCGCCGACGTACCCGTACTTCATGGCCAAGACCGGCGCGTTCTTCTTCTTCGTCTTCGCCGCCCTGGCGCTGGCCGGGACGTTCGCGCAGATCAACCCCATCTGGCTGTACGGGCCGTTCAATCCGGTCGCGATGTCGGCCGGCTCGCAGCCTGACTTCTACATGGGCATGCTCGAGGGCGCGCTGCGCGTCATGCCTGCCTGGCAGTGGGTGGTGTTCGGGCACACGTTCGCCTTCAACGTGTTCATTCCGGCTCTGGTGCCGCTAGGCCTCGTGTTTACCCTCGCCGCTATCTGGCCGTTCCTGGAGCAATGGATCACCGGCGACAGACGCGAGCACCACATGAACGACCGGCCGCGGAACGCAGCGACGCAGGACCGCGCTCGGCATCGCAGTGATCACGCTTCTACGGCATCCTGTGGGCCGAGGGCGCTAACGACCTAATCGCCGACTTCCTTAATGTCCCGCTCTATCTGGACCACCTGGGTCGGCCAGGGTCGGCGATCTTCGTCGGCGCCGGTGATCGCTTACATCATCACCAAGCGCATCTGCCTCGGCCTGCAGCGCAAGGACAACCACCTGCTCGAGCACGGCGTCGAGACCGGCATCATCAGGCAGCTGCCCGGCGGCGAGTTCATCGAGGAGACCAGGCCGGTCGACGAGGAACTCGCTCGCCGTCCTCGATGTCGCGGCCGGAGCCGCGTTGCCCTCGGCCGAGACCGCCGAGACCGACGTGCCGGCGCCCGGCGATGCGCGGCGGCCTGGGCCGGGTGCGGGAGCGGCTCTACAACGTCGTCACCGAGTCGGTCCCGATGATCGAGGCGGACGGCCACGGCGAGCACGGCGATGGCCACGGAAACGGCCACGCGGCGCAGGTCGAGCGCAGCTCGGCACCCGGCAGGCCCGGCGCCGGGGACCAGGACGACCACAGCTAGGCGGCCTGCGAGGGACAGTCCGGGCTCAGCAGCTGGGACGGCAGCGCCGCGGGGCAGCTAGGACGCGCTGCGCCGCGGGCGGCCAGAGCGGTTCGGGGATGTCCAGGCCGACCTCAGCGCCCCAGGAGTTGCGGTACGCCACCTCGTGCACCGGGCGCCGGGCCGCGACGCCCCAGCGCCCGGTCGGGTAGCCGAACGAGACGCAGCAGGCCAGCTCCCAGCCCTTGCCGGGCGGTACGCCCAGGATCTCCAGGGCCTCGGCGCCGTGGAAGATCCCCAGGACGGTGGTCAGCGCGGTGCCCGACGCCCTGGGCCCGGGCGGCCAGCTGAGCGCTCCACACGGCGGGGAAGATCGACCCGCCCGAGTTGTCGTTGCGGGTGAAAGGCAGCAGGAACAGCGGCACGTCCTCGAAGTGGTCGGCCAGGTGCTGGGTCGAGGCGATCATCCGCAGCGTCAGCGCGCTGCTCGGGTCCTCGGGCGTGCGGCGGGCCTGCTCCAGCCGGCCGGCGTACACCGACTGCCAGACGCTGGGCGACCGCGTCACGATAGAGCGGGCCGAGCCTGGCCTTGACTCCCGGCGTCGTCGACCAGGAGGAACCGCCAGTTCTGCGCGTTGCCGCCGCTGGGCGCCCGGATGGCCGCGTCCAAGATGCGGGCCTGCACCGGCGCCGGGATCGGGTCGGGCCGGACCCGGCGCATGGCCCTGGTGGTGTACAGCGCCTCATAGAGGTCCAATCGGCCGCCTAAGCGCTCGCGAGTCAGGCTGACGACACGCCGGCCCGTCAGTGCGCGTAATGGCCGCGGTAGTACTCGAAGACGAAGCCGATGATGGCGAGCAGCAGTCGCCAGCGCGCCGATCAGGAACATCCACCAGCCGATCGCGACGCCCAGCGCGGCCACCGCGGCGGCCAGGCCGACGAACAGCGGCCACCAGCTGTGCGGGCTGAAGAAGCCCAGCTCGCCGACGCCCTCGTCGATCTCGCCGTCGGGTCGTCCTCGGGCCGCTCTGGCAGCCTGCGCCCGGTGAACAGCACGTAGAAGCCGGTCAGGAAGGCCAGGCAGACCGCCAGCGCCAGCGCGGTGGTCCCGGTCGGGTCGTGCGAGAAGCGCCAGTAGACGATGTCGGACGCGCCGAAGAAGCGCGGCGCAGCCCAGGAAGAGGTAAGCCTCTACTTTCACGACGTCGCCCTCCGATCGACCTGCTGCTGCGTCGGCCGGTGCGGGTGCCGGTCCCGGCCCGACCTGATGTGCGGATAGTGCAGGTCGAACGCCGGCCGCTCGGACCTGATCCGCGGGATCGAGGTGAAGTTGTGCCGCGGCGGCGGGCAGGACGTCGCCCACTCCAGCGAGTTGGCGAAGCCCCACGGGTCGTCGGCGGTGACCTGCTCGCCGCGCTTCCAGGTCTTGTAGATGTTGTAGAGGAAGATGCAGCGTGGACGCGCCCAGGATGAACGAGCCGATCGAGGAGATCGTCGTTCAGCGTGGTCGCCAGGTGCGGCAGGAACGGGTAGTTCGCGACCCGGCGCGGCATGCCCATCAGGCCCAGCCAGTGCTGCACCAGGAACGTCATGTTGAAGCCGATGAAGACGCTCCAGAAGTGCCACTGGCCGAGCCGGTAGTCCAGCATCTTGCCGGTCCACTTCGGCCACCAGAAGTAGAACCCGCCGAACATGCAGAACACCACGGTGCCGAACAGCACGTAGTGGAAGTGCGCGACGACGAAGTAGCGAGTCGCTGACCGCGAAGTCCAGCGGCGGCGAGGCCAGGATGACGCCGGTCAGGCCGCCGAACAGGAACACGACCAGGAAGCCCGAGGATGAACAGCATCGCCGGCTCGAACGTGATCTGGCCGCGCCAGATCGTGCCGACCCAGTTGAAGAACTTCACCCCGGTGGGCACCGCGATCAGGAACGTCATGAACGAGAAGAACGGCAGCAGCACCGCGCCGGTGGTGAACATGTGGTGCGCCCACACCGTCAGCGACAGGCCCGGCGATCGCGATGGTGGCCGCGACCAGGCCCTTGTAGCCGAACAGCGGCTTGCGGGAGAAGACGGGCAGGACCTCGGTGGCGATGCCGAAGAACGGCAGCGCCACGATATAGACCTCCGGATGGCCGAAGAACCAGAACAGGTGCTGCCACAAGATCGCGCCGCCGCTGTTGGCCGCGAACACCTGGGCGCCGAGCTTGCGGTCGATCTCCAGCACCAGCAGCGCGGCGGCCAGCACCGGGAAGGCCAGCAGCACCAGCATGCGAGGTCAGCAGGATGTTCCAGGTGAAGATCGGCATCCGGAACATCGTCATGCCGGGCGCGCGCATGCACAGGATCGTGGTCACGAAGTTCACGCCGCTGAGGATCGTGCCGAGACCGGACAGGGTCAGGCCCATGATCCACATGTCGCCGCCGACGCCCGGCGAGTACAGCGCGCTGGTCAGCGGCGAGTAGGCGTACCAGCCGAACGACGGCCGCCCCGCCGGGGTCAGGAAGCTGAGCAGCAGGATGATGCCGCCGAAGGTGAACATGTAGTAGCTGAGCAGGTTCAGCCGCGGGAACGCCACGTCAGGCGCGCCGATCTGCAGCGGCATGATCTCGTTCGCGAAGCCGACGAACAGCGGCGTCGCGAACAGCAGCAGCATGATCGTGCCGTGCATGGTGAACAGCTCGTTGTACTGCTGGTCGGACACGATGCTGTTGTCCGGGCCCATCAGCTGCGCCCGCATGATCATGGCCATCAGGCCGCCGATCAGGAAGAACACGAACGACGTGATCAGGTACAGGTGACCGATGATCTTGTGGTCGGTGGACGACAGCCAGTCGGCCAGGATCGAGCCCTTGCTGGTAGCCGCCCGGGCGGCGATCGGGCCGTCGCCGGCCAGGCCGGCTGGTTGATCGTGGTCACTGAGCACCCCCAGATGCGTTCTGCAGCGTCTGCTGCGCCGAGATCCAGGCCTGGAACTGGGCCGGCGTCACGATCTTGATCCGGAACAGCATCCGGCTGTGGTACAGCCCGCACAGCTCCGAGCAGCGCCCGATCGAGGCGCTGTCAGGCTTGCGTCGGCGTCACCTCGAAGTGGTTCGGGTGGTCAGGAAGGACGTCGCGCTTGAAGTCGAACGGCAGGATCCAGAACGAGTGGATGACGTCGTTCGACTTCAGGTTGAACCGCACCGTCTCGTGGTCGGGGATCTCCAGCAGCGGCAGCGCCCTGCGTTGCTGCGCTGCCCTGCTGCCGTTCCACATGTCGCCGATCTCGGTGACGCCGTCGGCCGAGTTCTTGCACCGTGTACTGCGGGTACTGGAACTTCCAGCTCCACTGGAACCCGGTGACGTTGACGACCACGTCCGGCTGCGCCGAGAGCTTGTCGATCTTGTTCTCGTCCCGCGCGGTGAAGTAGAACAGCACCCCGACCATGATGAACGGGACGACCGTGTACAGGATCTCGATCGGCAGGTTGTACCGGACCTGGTGCGGCATCCGGTCGCACCGCTTGCGGTGGAACAGCACCGCCCAGAGGATCGCGCCCCAGACCACGATCGCCGACCGCGAGCGCGGCGATCCAGGAACCCTGCCAGAGGGTCAGCACGACCTGGCCTTGCTTGGTGACCGGCGAGGGCATGCCGAGCCGGGTGAAGGCGGTCGACTGGCAGCCGGTCGTGGCCAGGAGCACGAGGCCAAGCACGCCAGCTAGCGGCACCAGCCTGCGGCGCCGGGCCGGGCCGCGCGGGTTGTTGCGGAGTGGACTCACCGATTGCCTTCCCAGCGGATGACTCCGGCTCCACCGGCCGGTTTCACTCGTCCTACAGCCTGTCGTGGAAAACAGTATCGCGCGGGCAGGCCGGCGCTGGCGGGACCCCCGGTGCAGGCGCGCGGATTTCTGCGGCCTGGTCCCCGGGCGCGCGCTCCGGCCCGGCTCGGCCTGGTCCCCGGGCGCGCGCTCCGGCCCGGCTCGGCCTGGTCCGCGGGCCAGTTTCCGCTACGCCCGGGCGAGAGCTTGCTTACCCGCCGCGACGTATGGGTATCGTAACCGGGTGACCCGCCCGCTGCCCCCGGCTAGCACCCCGGCCTCGGCGCCCGCGCTGATCATCGACGCGCTGGGCCGCAAGTGCCCGATCCCGATCATCATGCTGGCCGAACGGATCAGGGAGATACAAGTCGGCGAGCTGGTCGCCGTGCTGGCTGACGATCCGGCGGCCAAGACCGACGTCCCCGCCTGGTGCATGATCAAGTCGCACGAGTTCGTGCGGGTGACCGATCTGCCCGCCGGCTGGGCGTTCGTGGTCAGGCGCTGCTACTAGGCCCGGGGGTGACCTCGTCGCGGGCCGCGTCGACCGGCTGGAACCGGTCCGCGAACCGCGGGTCTGATTCCCACCACGGCCGCCGCCCGGCCGGGCCGGCCCGGTCCCTGCCGCCCGGCCCGGCTGACCCAGACCAGCCTGACCCGGGTCAAGCTGAGCCCGGTCCAGTTCCGCCTGCCCGTCGAGTTCCGCCTGCCCGTCGAGTTCCGCCTGCCGGTCCAGCTCCGCGTCGATGACGATGGCCTGCGACTCGTCCTCGCGGATCATCTGGATCAGCTGCGCGGCCAGGAACGGCAGCCCGACCAGGTCGCCAAGGACCCAGAGCACGCCCCCGCCGATCACCTGGCTACTGGCCAGGCCAGGCCCACGGCCGGGCCAGCGCGTGGTAGTAGCCGCCCGCGATGAGGTGCTGGTCGGCGATCACCGCGAGGCCCAGGATGGCGTCGCCGACGACCTCGGCCCCGGTGATCCACATGGCCACCAGGTAGGGGTAGGCCCTGGGCACCGGATCCACCCGCAGCAGCGTCCAGAAGAACACGAACCCCGGCAGCAGCAACGCCAGGTAGGTCGCCTCGCGGACCGGCGCGGACCCGAACCCGGCCGCGTACCAAGGTGAGAAGTAGATCGCGAACGGCACGACCACGAGCACCAGCGTGGTGATCGCGGGGAAGGTCGCGATCACCGCGATCTTGCTGCGCAGGCCCGCCTCCAGCCGCGATCCCAGCCGCGGCAGCGTCATGATGGCCAGCGAGAACGGCCGGCCCAGGGCCAGGAACAGCGGCACCACCAGCAGCAGCAGGATGGTCTGGACCGACCGGGCGTAGAAGAGCATCGGCTGGTAGACCCCGACGCTCGACATGGTCGCGAGCACCGCGAAGCCCAGGCCCAGGCCACAGAACGCGATGAGCCGCCCGGCCGGCCAGCTCCGCCCGGCCCGCCGCGCCTGACGGACCCCGGCGATGTACAGCCCGCCCGCGACGACGACGACGGCCAGCGCCCACGGGTCGAGCTGCCACTCGGTCAGCGCCCGCAGCGGGGTCAGCTCCGGCGGCCCGTGGTACCCAGTGGCGAGCGTGACGGCCATGCCGGCCACGTTACCCCCGGCCCCGAAGACCCAGTGCTGCCGATGGCCGGTGCGGCGGCCGCGGGAATAGGCAGCGCCAGCCCGAATTAGCCAGTGCCAGCGGAACACAGCGCGAGCGGAACACAGCGCGAGCGGAACACAGCGCGAGCGGAACACAGCGCGAGCGGAACACAGCGCGAGCGGAACACAGCGCGAGCGGAACACAGCGCCTGCGGAAACGTAGCGCGAGCGGAACACAGCGCCTGCGGAAACGTAGCGCGAGCGGAACACAGCGCCTGCGGAAACGTAGCGCGAGCGGAAACGTAGCGCGAGCGGAAACACCGCGCCTGCGGAACACCGCGCCAGCCGAAACACAGCGCCAGCAGGCCGCTGGGCGGCCGGCTGGCGCTGTTGTGGGGCGCGTGGGAGGAGACGCCCCACGTCTGGGGAGGGTTAGCCGGGCGTGCGGCCCGCCGGATTGGTCGTCACCCGAATGCCGTGGCCGGTATTCGCTTCATGGCACCTCCGCGTTCCTGGCTGTTCACCGTTAAGCGGGCGATAACCCTCGTCCGAAAGCGTATGAGCCGTTCCCGCCCCCGGACCAGGCAGACTGACCGGCAGACTTCCGGGACCGGCAGACTTCCGGGCCCAGCCAGGATCCCGCCTCGGACGTACCATGACCGCATTGCCTGCCCGCGGCCTTGCCGCGACGACACCTGGAGCCGGGTCATGCCATCCGCTGTCCCCGTCATCGATCTCGCCCCGTGGCTCAGGGGGGACCTTGCCGCCCGCGGAGCCGTCGCCGCCCAGGCCGACCAGGCCCTGCAGGACGTCGGGTTCTTCCTGATCACCGGGCATGGCGTGCCGGACGGGCTGCGCGCGGAGGTACGGGCGCAGGCGCGGGCGTTCTTCGCGCTGCCGACCGCGGTGAAGCAGCGGTACGCGGTCACCGTCGGCGGCCGGGGCTGGCTGCCGCCGGGGGTCGAGGCGAATGGCTACGCCGAGGGCACCCAGACGCCGCCGGACCTGAAGGAGTCGTTCGCGGTCGGCGCCGACCAGCCAACGGGCGACCCGGACGTCGACGGGTACTGGTTCCAGCCGAACGTCTACCCGGCCGAGATCCCGGCCCTGCAGCCCGCGATCGTCAGCTACCTGGCCCGGTTGCGCGCGCTAGCGGATGAGCTGCTCGTGCTGTGCGCGGCCGCGCTGGGGCTGGAACGCGACTTCTTCACCCGGCACACCAGACACGCGACTCACACTATGAACGTCAACTGGTACCCGCCCATCGCGATCGCCGGGGCGCCCGAGCCCGGGCAGTTCCGGATCGGCCCGCACACCGACTTCGGCACGGTTACCATCCTGGACCGGGAGCCGGGCCGGGGCGGCCTGCAGGTGTGGACCGAGCAGGACGGCTGGCAGGACGCGCCGTACCAGCCGGGTGCCTTCACCATCAACACCGGTGACCTGCTCGCCCGCTGGAGCGGCGGCCGGTGGAAGTCGAACCGGCACCGGGTGCTCCCACCGCAGGCCGAGGCGCCGGATGAGGACCTCGTCTCGCTGGTCTACTTCTACGAGGCCGACCACGACGCGGTGATCGAGTCGCTGCAGCCGCCCGTCGGCAAGCGCAGCGACTACGAGCCGGTGGTCTGCGCCCAGTTCCTGAAGGAACGCCTGGACGCGATCACGATGACCTGACCAGCCCCGGCGCCGCCGCGCGATACGCGGCCGTGACGTGCTCGCCGGATTGTTGCTGCCGCTGTCACTGACCGATGCGGCCGTCGATACGTTCCCGCAGCAGGTCGGCGTGGCCGCAGTGGCGGGCGTACTCCTCAATCATGTGGACCAGTACCGAGCGCAGTTCCGGACTACTGCCGTCCGGCTCCAAGCCCTTAACGCCTAGGTCGGGGGAATCGGCGACGAACTTGTCGGCGAAGGCGACCTCGCTGCGCCAGGCCCGCCAGGCCTCGTCCACGACCGCCGGGTAGGCGACCGCGCCGAGCCACTCAGCATCCGGCACGTCCTGCGACCAGTACAGGAAGGGAGCGTCGGACTGCGCCATCACCCGCCGGAACCAGTGGCGTTCCACGTCGGCCATGTGACGGATAAGGCCGAGCAGGGACATCGTGGAGGGCGGTACCGAACGGGTCGCTAGCTGGGCCGCGTCAAGGTCAGCGCACTTCATCTCCATCGTCAGCCGGTACCTCTGCAGGTATTCAAGCAGCGTCGCCCGCTCGCCCTCTGGCGCGGTCCATGCCGCCAACCTCGGGTCCAGCGCCATGTCCATCCACATGCCGGAACCGGCCCCGACAGCATTCCACCTTTCCGGCACGGCCTCGCGCTCGCTCCCCTCAGCCACGCGACCACCCTGACACATTCGAGCTAGCCAGCGTTATGGACTGTCGCAGATCTCCTGGCCGGGCCGCGCTCATCCTCGCCGGGGGATGCCGGGGGAAGGTCCGCCGGGCCACAGTAATCCGACCAGATGCTTCGGGGGTGGTCAGGGGTGCGACCCAGACCTGAACATATGCACGGGTGGCCGCCAGGCCAGCGGCGTGGCCACCGCGGCCTGCGAGCCAGCGCCGCTGCCGCGCCGCTGGCGGTGCACTAGATGATCAATTCCTAGGTCAGTGGTCGTAGGCGACCAGTGATCGTGGGACGGGCTGGCCGGTGGTGTCGTTGTGCCAGATGGCGGCGGTCAGGGCGAGGATGCGCTGAAGGACGCGGACGGTCACGCCGGCGGGGGTGTGGCCGCCGTGGCGTTCCAGGTCAAGCTGGCCTTTGAAAGTGTGGTTGACCGACTCGATGATCTGGCGCAGTGGCTTGAGCAGGTGTGCGCCTGCCCGGGCGGGCTCGCCCTTGCGGGCGGGGCGCAGCAGCCTGATCCCTGCCTGGGCTATCGCGGATTCGAAGTCGCGGCCGTAGTAGTTCTTGTCGCCGATGAGGGTCTGGCCGGGCCGTGCGGCGACCAGGTCCGGGCCGGCGGTGAGCATGCCGGCCAGGACGTCGCGCTCGTCGGCTTTGGCGCCGGCCAGGGCGAAGGCGACGGGCAGGCCATGCAGGGTGCATACCAGGTGCAGCCGCAGGCCCCAGAAATAGCGTGAGTGGCTGGCGCAGTACCCGTATTCGGCCCATCCGGCCAGGTCGCTGCGCCTGGCGGTCTCCCGGGACCGGCCGCATTCGACGGGGGTCGAATCAACGACCCACACGTCATCAGTCCATGCGGTGGTGCCGGCGGCCAGGGTCCGGATGGCGTTGCGGATCATCGGCGCGGCGGCGCGCAGCCGCTTGTTGTAACCGGGCTGCTGGGGCAGGTAGGGGAACAGGTGCCGCAGGTGAGCACGGGCATGCCGCAGCCACCGGGCCTCGGAGGCAAACCCCGGCAGGGCCTGCATGACCGCCAGGGTGACCAGCTCCGCGTCACTCAGCCGCGGGGGGATGCCGGTCGCAGGCCGCGGCGGTGCGAGCTGCGGCGATTCCTTCAGCCAGTCATCGGTCCTGACGTACAGTGCGGTGGCGAGGGTGTCCAGGTTTGTTGTCACAAACTGATCTTGGACGCCCTCGCCTCATCTCCGCAGCCACAGCCACCCCTTGGAATTGATCATCTAGCCGTCTGCGCGGGGTGCGCGGGCCGCGGATCCGCCAGCTCGTCAGCGGCGGCCGGGCCGGCCGCGACACCGGCCACCACGCTGGGCACGCCTGCCACGCTTCAGCAGGCCTATGTCGGCGCGATCCGCCGGGTACTGCCGTCGGTGGTGGAGATCAAGACGGAAACTGGCCTCGGCTCCGGGGTGATATACGACACTAACGATCATATCGTGACGATGCTCACGTAGTCGGCACCGCGAAATCGTTCCAGGTGTTCCTGGTCGACGAACGGCGCTAACCGCTCGCGGTGGTAAACAGGGACATTCATGGCCCGGCTCCTGCCAGCCCTGACCGCCGCGGGCCCGGCGGCGCGAGCTAGTACTAACCGACTCTCCCGGACACGTTGGGCCAGGTCCCGGCCAGCCGGGCCCGGACCCCGGCCGCCTCGGCGTGCTGCAGGTCTTCGAGGATCTCCAGGGCCAGCTGCCAGCTCTGGCCGGCCGCCGCGCGGTGACCGCTGCCGCACTGCGCGTCGCCCAGGTGGACCAGCGCGACCGCCCGGGTGTACCGGTCGCCCAGGGTGTGCAGCAGTTCCTGGGCCGCGCCGCAGCATTCGGTGGCCTCGGCGTACCGGCCCAGCCCGAGATAGGCGAAGCCCAGGCTGTCCAGGCTGGCGGCCTCGCCGGGCCGGTTGCCGATCTCGCGGTTGAGCGCGAGGGCCTGCTGGCAGTGCTCGACCGCCTGCGCGCTGTCGCCCAGCGCGGCGTGGATCCAGCCGATGTTGTTGAGCGCGCGGGCCTGGCCGGCCTTGGTGCCGCCGGACCGGAACAGGGCCAGGGACAGCTCTGCCTCGCCCAGTGCTTCCTGCAGGTCACCCTGCTTGTGCGCGACCTGGGAGATGTCCAGGTGGATGCGGCCCCTGGCCGCGTCGCCGCCGATCTGCTCGCGCAGGCTGAGCGCCAGTCGCAACTGCAGCCTGGCCTCGTCCAGGCGGAACGTCCGCACGTAGGCACGGGCCAGGTCACAGTGCGCGTGCGCCTGCCCGTCCAGGTCGCCCAGCCGCCGGGCCGCCGCCAGCGCCGAGCTCTCGACCGCGGCCAGCTCGGCCCAGTGCCCGGTCCAGTCCAGGAAATGCATCATGGCCCACGGCAGCTGCCAGGCGTGCCGGTCCAGCCCCTCGCGGACCGCCTGGGTGCAGGCCGCCAGCAGGGTCTGGTGCTCGGCGGTGAACCAGGCCAGCGCGGCCGGGTAGTCGGCCAGCGCCTCGGGCCGCACCCCGGGCAGCCGCGGCGCCAAGGTGATCAGCTCGCGTCCGGGGTACAGCAGCCGTGCGGCGGTGTGCCCGGTGTACAGGTAGTGGTCGAGCGCCCGCTCCACCACGGCCCGGCAGCGCGGACCGCCGTCGACCACCGCGGCCTGCTCGGCCGCGTAGGCACGCAGCAGATCGTGGAACCCGTACCGGCCCGGCACCCGGTCCTCGATCAGGTGCGCGCCGGTCAGCTCGCGCAGCAGCCCGGCGGCGTCGGCGGGCGGCAGCCCGGCCAGGCTGGCCGCCGCGGCCAGCGAGATATCCGGGCCCGGGTGCAGGCCGAGCAGCCGGAACATCCGCGCCGCCGGGCCCCGCAGCAAGTTGTAGGACCAGGAGAAGACAGCCCGCACGCTGGTCGCGGCCTCGCCGGTGCCCAGCGAGTCGAGCCGGGCCCGGACGTCGCTCAACTGCCCGGCCAGCAGCGCGATGCTGATCTGCGGCCGGGTGGCGGCCCGCGACGCAGCGATGGCCAGGGCCAGCGGCAGCCGGGCGCAGAGCGTGATGAGCTCGCTGACCGCGTCCGGCTCCGCCGCCAGCCGCGGCGCGCCCAGCCGCTGAGCCAGCAACTCGCGCGCGTCAGCCTCGCTCATCACGTCCAGCGACACCGGGCAGGCGCCGTCGGTCACGGTCAGCCCGGGCAGCTCGGCCCGGCTGGTCACCACCACCAGGCAGGACCGGCCGCCGGGCAGCAGCGGGCGAACCTGGTCGGCGTCCCTGGCGTTGTCCAGCAGGATCAGCAGAGCCCGCTGCGCGGTGAGGCTGCGGTACAGGCCGGCCTGGGCCGCGGGGCTAGCCGGGAATTCGCTGGGCGGTACCTGCAGCGCCTCCAGGAAGGCGCGGATCACTTCCTCGGGCGCGGTCGGCACCCCGGACAGGTCAAATCCGCGCAAGTTGACGAACAGCTGGCCGTCGGGGAACTGGTCGCTGACCGAGCGGGCCCACCGCACGGCCAGCGCGGTCTTGCCCACTCCCGCGGTGCCGGTGATCGCGACGATCGTCGTGGTGTCCGCGGTCCCTTCCGGCTGGCCCAACAGCTCGGCCAGGACTTTCAGCTCGGCGGCCCGGCCGGTGAACCGTGGCCCGATGGCGGGCAGCTGCATCGGCACCAGCACCGCGGCGGCCGGCCCGGTGCCCTGACCAGGACGGCCAGGTCCCGGACGACCAGACCCCGGACGGCCAGGCCCCGGATCGCCAGACCCCGGACGACCAGACCCCGGACGGCCAGACCCCCGATCGCCAGACCCCGCCTCGCCAGACCCCGGACGGAAAGACCCCGGCCGGCCAGACCCCGGCGGCAGGCCAGACCCCCGGCGGCCAGCCTGGCCGTTAGCTGCGGCACTGTCACCCGGGCCGGGGTCCAGCCCGGCGCCAGAGCCCAGCCCAGCGGCAGAGCCCGACCCGGGCCCGGACTGCGAGCCAGCGCCGCCGGCGCCGCCGGCCCCCGGGCCGCGGCCAGGGTCTGCGGCCAGTCCGCGCCGGTACGCGCCGCCGGGCCTGGCCGCGCTGATCAGCTCCGAGCGGGCCGCCCCGGCCAGGGTCAGCGCGTCCGCGACCAGCAGCACCGACTGCCGGTAGGGCCGCCGGGTCCGGCCGCGCTCCATATCGCGCAGCGCCCGCACGCTCAGCCCGGCCCGCTCGGCCAGTTCTTCCTGGGTCAGCCCGGCTCGGACGCGAAACCGGTGCAGGGTCGCCGCCAAGCTGCCATCCTGTTCCTCGGCTTCGTTCAACTCGTCCGTTCCCGGGCGCTCGTTCTGGCCAGATCATCGCGGGTCCCGTGTCCCGTTACGCCCAGTATCGCGCGCGGCTACGTCAATCGCCGCGTGGTTTGCCGCTGATCGTGGCGCGCCAGCCCGGCCCCGGGACCGGGCTTCGATTGCGGTCCGGACACGCGGATACCCGATTACTACGCTTATTGCCTGATCAACTGGTCTAATCATGGGCAACGTCAAATCCTCGAAGAAGGGATCGCGCATGCCGTATGTCAATCGGCTGCGGGTGATCAGCGCCGCGGTGGCCGCGGGCGCGCTCACGCTCGGTGGCTTCGCCATGGCCACCGCAGCGCAGGCCGCGCCGCGCAAGGCCATCGCTGGCACGCATCCGCAATGGGCCACGGCGGCCCACCGCGTCACCAGCCCGGCGGTCAGCACGGGCACCGTGAACGCGCGCGTGTACCTCGCGCCGCGGGACCAGGCCGGGCTCAGCACGCTGGCCATGGCCGTGTCCACGCCCGGCAACGCGATGTACCGGCATTTCCTGAGCCCAGCTCAGCTGCAGGCCCGGTTTGGCACGACCAAGGCTCAGCTCAGCGCGGTCGAGTCCTGGCTGCGCGGCTCCGGCCTCACCGTGACATCGGTCGACAACCACGTGGCCGGAGGCTACGTCGCCGTCCGCGGCTCCGCCGCCGCGGCCAGCCGGGCGTTCGCGGTCACGCTCGGGGCCTACCGGACCGGCGGCACCGTGGTGCGCGCGCCCGCGCAGGCGGCCACCGTGCCGGCCAGCGTGGCCGCCTCGGTCGTGGCCGTCTCCGGCCTGTCCACGGCCAAGCAGGTGATGCGGCCCGCGATCGACACCGCCTCCACCTCGGCCGACGGTACCAGCGCAGTCACCGGCGCGGCCCGGACCACCGCCACGCGGCCCGCCTCGTCGGTCAAGGTCGCCGGGCTGCCGCCGGCCGGGCCGAACTTCTGGGTGGCCCGCCCGTGCGCGGCCTACTACGGGCAGTTGATCGCGACGCAGCAGCCGACCGCCTACGGCCAGCACCAGCCCTATGCCCTGTGCGGTTACACGCCGCGCCAGATCCGGGCCGCCTACGGGGTGACCGCCGCGCAGGAGACCGGCCTGGGCCAGACCGTGGCCGTGGTGGACGCCTACGCCGCGCCGACCATGCTGACGGACGCCAATCTGTACGCCAAGGCCGTCGGGGACAAGCCGTTCGCGCCCGGGCAGTACGCCGAGCACCTGCCGGCCAGTTTCAACAGCATCGACGAGTGCGGCGCGGCCGGCTGGTACGGCGAGGAGACGCTGGACGTCGAGTCGGTGCACGGCATGGCGCCGGACGCCAACGTGCGCTACGTCGGGGCGGCGAGCTGCAACGACAACGACCTGGCCGACGCGCTGGCCTACATCGTGAACAACCACGTGGCCAGCATCGTCAGCAACTCCTGGGGCGAAACCGAGGACAGCACGGCCGGCACCGCGGCCGTGTACCACGCCATCTTCGAGCTCGGTTCCGCCGAGGGCATCGCGTTCATGTTCTCCTCAGGCGACAGCGGCTACGAGGCCCCGGCTGAGGACCCGGGCTTCTCCGACAAGATCCAGGTCGACTACCCGACCTCTGATCCGTTCGTCACCTCCGTGGGCGGCACCAGCCTGGCCGTGGGCCGGACGAACAACTACGAGTTCGAGACGTCCTGGGGCACGATGGCTGACCCGCTGGCCAAGAACGGCAAGGCCTGGTCGGCGAAGCCGCCCGGCCGCTACCCGCGCGATTACGCCGGCTCGGGCGGCGGCGGCACCAGCACGCTGTACCCCCAGCCCGGCTACCAGCAGGGCGTGGTGCCCAGCTCGCTGTCGCAGACCCTGCCCGGCGGCGCGCATTCGGCGACCAAGATGCGCGTGGTGCCGGACGTGTCGGCGTACTCGGACCCGGCCACCGGGTTCCTGATCGGCGAGACCGTGCTGCAGCCGGACGGCGTGACCCAGGCCTTCTCGCTCAGCCGGATCGGCGGGACCAGCCTGGCCTGCCCGACCTTCGCCGGCATCGAGGCCGACGCGCAGCAGGCCGCGCACGGCGCGCTCGGGTTCGCCAACCCGGTCATCTACGCGGTGTCGACGCAGGATGCCAAGGCGTTCCACGACGTCACCGACCATCCGCTCGGCCCGACGCCGCCGGCTGAGGTCAGGGTCGACTACACCGACCCGTTCTCCAAGGCCCTGCCGCTGGTGTACAAGCTGCGGACGCTCGGCATCAACGGTGAGGGCGCCGAGGCGCTGCACGCGGTGGCCGGCTATGACGACGCGACCGGCGTCGGCTCGCCGTGGCAGTACCTCAGCTTCGTGAAGATGCACGGGTGAGGTGCTGACCGCCTGATATCCAGACGGCGGGGACGGTCCCAGTCCGGGACCGTCCCCGCCGTTTCATTTGTGCAGGGTGAGAGTAGAACGGTTCCCGGCCGGGATGGTCACATTCATCGCGCGTCCTTCAACGCCGCCACGGCTGCCTCAAGGTCGTTGCCGTTGTTGAAGTAGTGAAATCCCACCCGCATCCGATCGGCCGAAGTAAGGCACCGGATCCGGTGCTGGCGAAGCGACGCCGTCAACCTGGGCGGGTTAGGCACTTCGACGGTGACGATCTGACTGCAGCCGTGAGGGTCTAGCGCCTGGTATCCGAGATCGTGGGCAGCTTCGCGGAACTGGTTAGCCAGGTTGAGACAGTGGTCCTCGACCTGTCGTGCGTCGAGTGTGGACAGCAGCGCCAGCGCGCTGCGGGCGCCGACCCAGGAGAGCCAGGCCGGCGAGGTATCGAGGCGGGCTGCCGTGGGCCACAGATTCAGCGTCCCCCCGAAGTACGTTCCGTCGACGCTGCTCTGGACGTTGGGCGCCAGCGGCCGCATGTCGCGGACCAGGGAGTCACGGACCGCGAGGAAGGCCGCCCCGCGCGGCGTGAGGAGCCATTTGTAGCCGTGCACCACCAGGTAGTCGGGCCGGATGCGATCGTAGTCAAATCTGAGGGCGCCGAGGCTCTGGGTGGCATCGACGAACAACTGCGCACCGACAGAGTCGGTGGCTTCGCGAAGTCTTCTCAGGTCTAGGCGATGTCCGTCCTGGGAGAGGACGTCGCTGACGACCACGATACGTGTCCGCTTCGTGATCGAAGCGAGCAAGTCGCGAGTACGGACCCCCGGGGCGCCGCTTGTGGCGCGAATGAGCCGATGTTCAGCCCCCACGGCACTCATGAAGGGGAAGAGCAGGCTCCGGTATTCAAGGTCGCCGATCACGATGTCACCCGGCGGAAGATCTTTAGCGACCGTCGCTGCGGCCTCGCCCGTTGAGGCCAGCAAGGCGACCGTGGACGGTGACACCCCCAGGAGGCCGGCAAGTAGCAGCCGGGCTTGCTCGCCGGCGTCAACCCAGTCCGTCCAGGCGAAGTCGCCGCTCGTCCACTGGTCGATGGCGGTCTTGAGCGCTTGGCTCACTGGTGTCGCAGCCGGTGGTGCTGCGGGGGTGTCGAGCCAGACCTGCCTGCTGAGCGCGGGAAACAGGCAGCGGAACTGTCCGCTGGTGAGCCTCCCGGACTCAGGGTTGTTGCTCATGGAACGCTCCCAGGACGCGCGCCGGGACGGCTGATCCTACTGGCCATCGGACTCTGGCGGTGCTGTGGCCCAGGCGGTATCGCTGGCCAGTGCGGCCGCGAACTTTGAAACAGCGCAAGACGTATGCCCCCGGTCCAGGGAGCCCGCACTGCCGGGCCAACGCCAGCTACTACGAAACGTAGTAACATGCCGTCTGTGAACGGCGGAGCGCTCTGCATGGATTACGACGAGCATGGACATGGCTACTCTGCCCGTCGGCGGCCGGACCCGCGCATTGCGTCCCGCATCCATGCTGCGCTGGGCGGCGCTCGCACGGTAGCGAACGTCAGGCGCCGGCTCGGGGTCGTATGAGCCTGATGACCGCTATGTTCTGGCCTTCGAGCCGTCGCACGTCATGCGTGCGCAACGACCGGCCGGGATGACGCCAGCCATATCCGCGCGCGCAGAGTCGCTCCCTCTCGACGACAAGAGTGTCGACGCGGCAATGGCCATACTCACCATCCATCACTGGACCGGCCAGATCGCAGGCCTCAAGGAATTGCGCCGCATCGCCCGGGGGCCTGTCGCGGTGCTCACGATCGACGTCACGGTGCTTCCGCGTTACTGGCTGCTGGCCGACTATGCGCCCGAGGTAATTGAAATTGACAGCCGCTGCTTCCCAGCGGTTGAACTCGTCGCCGAGTCGCTCGGCGGAACTGTCAGTGTGGAGCCGATCCCGGTTCCCTCAGACTGCAGCGACGGATTCGTGGAGGCCTATTGGGCGAGGCCTGAAGCGTTTCTCGATGATGAGATCCGTGCTGCTCAAGCCACCTGGAGAAGCCTGCCTCCTGGAGTGGAATCCCGGGCGATCAGCAGGCTGGCAGCGGATCTTGCCGACGGCAGATGGGACAAGCGGCATGGCCATCTCCGCGGACAGTCTTCGTATGATGCGGGGCTGGTGCTAATTGTCTCCCGGCCAGCATGAGCTTCCGGGATACCCGTCTCTTAGTCCCACGGCCGAAGCGGGAGGAGCACGCAGTATGACAGAAGGCATCCGCCAGATCCGGCCCTCAGACTACCGGCCCGTGATCTCGGTCATCGACGACTGGTGGAGCGGCCGTCACATGGCGGACATGCTCCCGCGCCTGTTCTTCGAGCACTTCACCGATACCAGCTTCGCAGCCGAGCGCGGCGGTGAGCTGACCGGATTCCTGGTCGGATTCGTCTCCCAGTCACGCCCGGGCGAGGCCTATGTCCATTTTGTCGGCGTCCGTCCTGACGAGCGCGGTCGCGGGCTAGGACAGCAGCTGTACGAGCGCTTCTTCGCGGCCGTACGGGCACGGGGCTGCAGCCTGGTACGCGCGGTGACGGCGCCGGTTAACCAGGACTCGATCAGGTTCCACCAGCAGATGGGATTCGGCATCGAGCCAGGCGACACGGAAGTGGATGGCATCCCGGTAACGTCCGGATACGACGGAGACAGCCGCGATCGGGTGCGGTTCGTCAAGCACCTGACCGCTTGACTCACCCCACCTCGCCGAGGTCATCCGGGAGCAGGTTCCGGCGCAGGAAGTCGAGTTCTGCGGCGACGACCGTCTCGTGCTGGTCGAGGAAGGCGGCGTAATGCGTGCCGTCGACCTGGAGGATCTCCCCTCCGGGTGCCCGGCGGGCGGCCTTTAGCGCTGGTGCCGCGAGGACGGACTGATCACGGGTGCTGATCACCGCCAGCATCGGGCAGCTGATGCGGCTGGCGGTGCTGCCCGGGCGGTACAGGCCTATGGGTATCACAGAGCGGGCCGCGATGGTCTGCTGCCAGTGCGGGTAGGCGTTGCCCGGATTGAGCGCGCGGTAACAGTCGATGGCGTCCGGCGTGGTGAGCATCGCGACCGCGCCGCGCGGCCCGGCCAACGGCACCACCAGGGGCTCGCGGCCCGCCAGCCCGCGAGCGAGGTCGCGCAGGGCGATCAGGGGGAAGCTGGCGAGGACCTTAGGGGTCTCGTGGCTCAGCGCGCGCGGCGAGCTCGCCGCGCCGTCGACCAGTGGCGCCTGCGCGATCACCGCGGCAAGGCGATGCTGACCTGGGGGCCGGGCGGCGAGGCGGAGCAGGTGCCCTGCGGCGAGCGAGAAGCCCCACCCGGCGATCTTGCCGGGTGCCACGCCGGGAAGGGACGCGGCGCAGTCCAGCGCGGCCTCCCAGTCGGCCAGCTGCTCCCGGATTCGCACCACCTGCCTGGGCATTCCGCCGGACTCGCCCAAGTGGCGGTGGTCGAAGGCGAGCACGCTGTACCCGGCGGCATGGAAGCGGGCGGCGAACCGGTCGGTAGCCGGCTCCTTGATCACACCTGCCCCGCCTGCCATCACTACGCACGCGCCGTTGCTGCCACGGTAGTGCCAGGCGGCGCAGTCATCGGTGCCGCTGCGGAAGGTAATCCCTTCTCGCCGTCCAGCGGCTGACTCACGTTGTGAGATACTCATGCCAGAAGTGAACCACGCGGTTCACATCATCGCAAATGGTTCCGTGCACGCTTGCTGACCGGCCGCAGGACACCGCCGGGCGGCGAAGCGGCGCCGACTGCCTGGCTCGGCCGGATAGCCTGGGGCGGCCCGCCGTCACGTCCGGCCGAGGGATGGGAGGATGGTGCGATGGCGGGCAACCGCCCGGCCGCCTACCGTCGTTCCGCTGGCTCGCCGCGTGGACAGGCCCGCAAGGAAGCATTGCTGCGTGCGGTGGTCGATGACCTGGCGGTAAATGGGCTTGCGGACTTCTCGCTGCGGCGGGCCGCGCGGGCGGCAGGAACCACGCACAAGGTTCTGCTGTACTACTTCGATGGCGCTGAGGACCTGCTCGGCCAGGCGCTGCCGAAGCTGCGCGACAAGCGCACTGCCGCGGCGATGACCGCGGTCACCTCGACTGACTCGCTGGCCGGACGGGTGCGGGCCGTATGGCCGGTGCTCGTGGACGATGCCACCGGCGTGCGGGTCATCGAAGAGGCGATCGGGCTGGCGATGTACGACCCGGCCCGGTACTCCCACCTGTCCCGGGGTGCCTCCGAGGCCTACCTTGGCGCGCTGCAGTCCTGGTGCCCACCGCACTGGACCGAGCAACGCAAGCGCGAGGTCGCCCAGCTCATCGTGGCCACTATCCGCGGCTGCCTGGCCGAATGGCGCACCACCCGCGACATGACCAACATCGCCCCGGCACTGGACGCGCTTGTCCGTGCCCTCGAACGCGAGGAGGAGGCAGGCTGAAGCCACATCCATGCTGCTCGGCCTGGCCGTCGTCGTCGCGGCGGCAGCGGAGGCCGACCTGAGCGAGCCGCGGCGGTGCTCACCGATGCCTAAGTGCGCCACCGGCGCGGGAGGCTGCTACAGCACCGGGCCTGCGCGGCGGTGAACGTCTGGTGCACCGTCAGCCAGGAGATCCCGGCGCGCCGGGCCGCCTCCGCCGGAGGGATGCCCCGGTCCATCACCTCGTGCCCGGCCTGCTCGCGCAGCCGCCGAGTGATATGAGCGCGCGGCTAGCGTTCACGGCTAGCAGTAATGGGCGGCGATATCCTGGCCGGCCGCGGGCCCGTAGACGGCGGCGAGCCGCTCGGTCACCAGGCCCGGCTTCAGCTCGTACTCCTGGGTGCCGACGGTCTCCAGGGCGTACACCGCGATCAGGTTGCCCAGCTGGGCGGCGCGCTCCAGGTCGCAGCCCCAGGCCAGGGCGGACAAGAACCCGGCCCGGAACGCGTCACCGGCGCCGGTCGGCTCCTTCGGCTCCACGCCGGTGATCGGCCCGACCTCGATCTCGGGCTGGCCGTCGCGCTCTACCCGGACCCCGTCCGCGCCCAGGGTCGTCACCCGGACGCCGACCCGGGCGGCCACCTCGGCGCCGGTCCAGCCCGTCTTGTGCTCGATCAGCGTCGCCTCGTACTCGTTCGAGAACAAGTAGGCGGCCTCGTCGACTAGGTCCCTGACCTGGGCCCCGTCCATCCGGGCCAGCTGCCAGGAGCTGTCGGAGGCGAACGGGATGCCCCGCGTCCGGCACTGCGCGGTGAAGGCGAGCATCGCCTCCGGGTCACTGGCGCCGATCAGCACCAGGTCCGTGCCGTCCGGGCCGATCGCGCTGACCAGGTCGATGTCGCGGTCCTCGGTCATGGCCCCGGGATAGAACGAGGCGATCTGGTTCATGTCGGTGTCGGTGGTGGCGACGTACCGGCCGGTGTGGTGCAGTTGCGACTCCCGCACCCCGGCGGTGTCCACGCCGTGCATTTCCAGCCAGTCCCTGTACTCGCCGAAATCCGCGCCCGCGGTCCCGATGAGCAGCGGCCGCAGGCCCAGGCAGCCCATCCCGAAGGCGATATTGGCCGCGACCCCGCCGTGCCGGATGGTGAGCGAGTCGGTCAGGAACGAAAGTGCGATTTTATCCAGTTTGTCCGGCATGAGCTGCTCGACAAACCGGCCGGGGAATGTCATCAGATGGTCGGTCGCGATCGAGCCGGTGACGGCAATGCGCACGGCGAGTTCCTTCGGTCGGGGCACGGACGGGGCGCAGACAGGCTACCCCGTTCCTCCCCTGCGCCCGGTCCTCGCTACCGGGCGGCCCGGGACCGCCGGCCGTGGCCCGGCGGCGGCCTGCGCCAAGCGGCGGCTTTAGTGGAAGGAGTCGCCGCAGGCGCAGGACCCGGTCGCGTTCGGGTTGTCGATCGTGAAACCCTGCTTCTCGATGGTGTCCACGAAATCGATCGTCGCGCCGCCCAGGTAGGGGGCGCTCATCTTGTCCGTGACCACCCGCACTTCGCCGAACTCGCTGACCACGTCCCCGTCGATCTGCCGCTCGTCGAAGTAAAGCTGATAGCGCAGGCCAGAGCAGCCGCCGGGCTGGACGGCGATGCGCAGCCGCAGGTCATCGCGGCCTTCCTGGGCGAGCAGGTTGCTCACCTTGACCGACGCGGCATCGGTGAGATTGATGCCCTGGATGGTGGTCTCGCCCTGAACTGTCATCTGCGTTAGCTCCCGCGTCCGGCTGCGGCCGCCGCCCCGTCCGGCGGGCGGCCTGGTCTGTCCTATGTCAACGATATGCCCCGGGCGCTCATTCCGACGCCCCGCCCGCTGTCACAAGCCGGGCGCGCCCCAGACCGGGAACCAGCGGCTCAGGTCCGGCTCGATCTTCAGATCGTCGGTGACCGTGCCCCGCACCTGCAGTTCCAGCGCGTTATCGCGGCGCTCCCCGGGCAACGGGGCGAATGGGTAGAAGGTGCCCCGTTTGTACAGGTAAACCAGGCCCACCCGGTGGCCAGAGCCGTCCTTGAAGGCCAGGATCGTGCACAGCAACTGCGGGCCGAAGCCGCCCTGCTCCAGCGAGGAATTCACCGCGTGCAGGTCAGTGACCAGGCCTTCGACATCGTCCGGGGCATGGCGGCAGACCAGCCAGGTGAACCCGTAAGTGTCCTTGGTCACCTCGATCATGGTGTTGCTGCCGCCCATTTTCAGCAGCTCCTGGACGTCCGACTCGATCTCGCTGAACGCCCGGCCTTGCACCGCGCGGAAGCAGACCGGCCGGCCCCGGTCGGCCGCAGCTCGGTCGCGGCCTGCAAGGTGATCGCGGCGGACGGCAGCCCGAACAGGTTGTCCAGTTTGGGCGGGACCGGCTTGGTCCGGCCGAGCAGCGTGTCCAGCAGGCCCACCGTCTACCGGCCCAGCTGCTTGGCGACTTTGTCCAGCTCGGCCAGCCGCGCTCCAGGGAAGGGTGGGTGGAGAAGATGTTGGACAGGCTCAGTTCGCCGCGCCTGGGCGACAGCGCCGGGGTGAAGTAGAACGCGTTCAGCGGCTCGGCCTTGCGCAGGTCCCTGGTCGGGATCCTGGCCATGTCCCCGGTCACCTTGACCAGGGCGCTGGCCAGCGCGGACGGGTTGCCGGTGAGCAGCGCGCCGGACCGGTCCGCGGCCAGCTCGCGATACCTCGACAGCAGCCTGATCAGCAGGAAGCTGATCGCGTAGACCACGATGCCGACCGCCATGACGATGAACACGACCGGGATGGAGTTCTGGTCGTTGCCGCCGCGCCGGTCCCGGCCGCCGCCGCCGAACAGCTCGGAGTAGAACGCGAACCTGACCAGCAGGCCCGCGATGATGCCCAGGAACGAGGCGATGGTCATGACCGCGACGTCCTTGTGCGCGACGTGCGATATCTCGTGCGCGAGCACGCCTTCCAGTTCCTCGTTGTTGTCCAGCTTGTCCAGCAGGCCCTGGGTGGCGCAGACCACAGCGACCTTGCTGCTGCGCCCGGTGGCGAAGGCGTTCGGCATGGACGTGGGCGCAATCGCGATCCGCGGCTTGGGCATGCCGGCCATGGCGCAGATCCGGTCCACCACGGCGTGCAGCCGGGCGGCCTCACGCGAATCGCCCGGCTCGACCACCCGCGCCCCTGATGTGGTCAGCGCGATCTTGTCGGACCAGTAGAACGACGCGAACGCTGTCCCGATGCCGAACAGGGCCGCGATGAAGATGATGCCGCCGCTGCTGACGTTGCTGTAGTCGGTCAGGATGAAGACGAGTGCGAGGATGAACCCGACAAAGACCAGGCCTAGCAGGAACATGGTCGCGCCCATCCGCGCGATCAGTCCCCTGTCGGTCGCATAGCGCGTCCGCGCCATCGGCGACGCCTCCGTTCCGTTCCGGCCGCCGCTGCAGCCGAGTTACTCCATTACACCTTAGGGCCAGGAGTCGTTTGCCCAGGCCGGGCCGCCCCGTCGCGCCCGGCCTTGCGGGCCCGCGCTGGCATCTGAGCGTCCCGCACGGCCCGCAGAGCGCAGGATGACCGGCCGGGGCGTGCCGGTCGTCCTGTCCAACGGGCGATCCCCGGCGATCGTTCCCCGCGGGCCCTCAGCCCGGGATGAGCCCGTCGTCGGTGAGCAGCTCGCGCACTTCCTGCATGGTCGCGCCGCCGGGCGGCAGGATCAGCTCGGAGGGCTGCAGCGAGCCCGCCTCCAGCGGCGTACCGAGCGCGCGGACCCGCGCCAGCAGGCTGTCCAGGGCGGCCCGGAAGCTGGCCTCGTCACCCACGTCGACCGCAGCCTCGAGCTTGGCATCCAGGTCGTTCAGCTCGGCCACGGCGCTGTCATCCACGCTGACCTGGCCTTCGCCCAGGATGCGGACGATCATTGCCCATCACCCGCCTGCGGCTGGCGGCCGGCTGGCCCTGCGCGGCGGCCTCACCCGCGGGAGCCGCGCTGGCCGCGTCGGAGCCCTCGATCTGCCTCGGCGCGCTGCCCTGGTCCAGCTCCGTCTTCATCCGGGCTAGTTCCGCGTCCACGTCGTTGCTGGCACCCATCCGGTCCAGCTCGGCCTGGATGTCGTCGCGCGGCCCGCTGACCACGTCGTCGAGCGCTCCCGAGGCCATCAGCTCGTCGATCGCCCCGGCCCTGGCCTTCATCTGCTCGGTCTTGTCCTCGGCCCGCTGGATCGCCATGCCGACATCGCCCATCTCCTCGGAGATGCCGGTAAAGGCCTCGTTGATCCGGGTCTGGGCCTCGGCCGCGGTATAGGTGGCCTTGATGGTCTCCTTCCTGGTCCGGAAGGCGTCCACCTTGGCCTGCAGCCGCTGTGAGGCAGCCGTCAGCTTCTCTTCCTCGCCCTGCAGCGAGGTGTACTGGGTATTCAGGTCGACCAGCTGGCCCTGTACGCCCGATTTGCGCTGCAGCGCCTCCCTGGCCAGGTCCTCGCGGCAGGCCGAGAGCGCGTCCCTGGCCTGCTTGTCGAGCTTGGTCGAGGACTGCTGAAGCTGGTTTATCTGCAGTTCGACCCGTTTGCGTGACGTTGCCACGTCAGCAACCCCGCGGCGGACCTTCTGCAGCAGTTCCAGCTGCGTCTGGTAGGAGTAATCGAGGGTCTCCCGGGGATCTTCCATCTTGTCCAGGGCCTTGTTGGCCTTGGCGCGGAAGATCATGGTGACCCGCTTCATCACGCTCATAGGCGCGACCATCCCCTCATCCTGTTACACCGCTGCCGCACGTATGCGGCCGCGCCGCGAAACTGGCTTGCTGCGAAGGGCAACACAGGTTGCCGGGATATGCTCCGTTCCACCCTACGACCGTGGCGCAACGCCCGTCACCACGAAGGTCCCGACGATCGCCGGCGATCGTCATGGCCTGGCGTTCTGACGGCTTCCTCCCGGTAAGCTGGGCGGGTGTTCCGACGACGCTCCGCCGCCCCGCCTGATGTCATCGAGCCGGGCGCCGGGTCCGGTAACGGCTCAGCCGGCCCTGCTGACGGCTCAGCCGGGGACGGGCTGCGCGAATACGTCGAGCGCGGCGGTTCCCACGGCAGCCAGACCGCGGCCAAGGGCCGGCCGACCCCCAAGCGCAGCGAAGCCGAGAAGCGGCGCAGGCAGCCCTACACCGCGCCTGCCGACAGGAAGGCCGCCGTGCAGCAGTCCAGGTCCCGCGAGCGGACCGCCAGGACGTCCAGGTATGCGGCGGCCAAGCGGGGCGAGAACTGGGCCCTGCCCAGGAAGGACCAGGGCCCGGTGCGCGCCCTGGCCCGTGACTACGTCGACTCCCGGCGCCGGATCAGCGAGTACTACCTGTACGCCGTCGGTGCGCTCGTGCTGCTGCTGTTCGTCTCCAGCCTGCGGGTCTACGCCGATTTCCTGGTGCTCGCGGTGGTGGCCGTGATGTTCGTCGAGGGCGTGCTGGTCGGCCGCCAGGTCACCAGGCTGGCCCGGCAGCGGTACCCGGGTGAGTCCACCAAGGGCGTGAAGTTCTACGCCGCGCTGCGCTGCACCCAGATCCGCAAGCTGCGGATGCCCGCGCCCAGGATCAAGCCAGGCGACGGCATCTGACCAGTGGTGACCGGGGCGCTGGCCGGTCCTGACGGGCGTCAGGCCGACACGTTTTCGGCCCGCGCCCGGCATGCGGTTAAGGTGCACAACCATGGAGCATCGTCACCTTGGCCGCAGCGGGCTGAAAATCAGCGAGATCGCCTACGGCAACTGGATCACGCACGGATCACAGGTAGAAGAGGACGCCGCGCGGGCCTGTGTCGCCGCGGCGCTCGATGAGGGCATCACGACCTTCGATACCGCCGATGTCTACGCCGGGACCAAGGCCGAGGAAGTACTCGGCCGGGCGCTGAAGGGCCAGCGCCGCGCGGGCCTGGAGATCTTCACCAAGGTCTTCTGGCCGACCGGCCCGGGGATGAACGACCGCGGCCTGTCCCGCAAGCACATCATGGAATCGGCGGACGCGTCGCTGCGCCGGCTGCAGACCGACTATGTGGACCTCTACCAGGCGCATCGCTACGACCACGAGACGCCGCTGGAAGAGACCCTGCGCGCTTTCGACGACCTGGTCCGCCAGGGCAAGGTGCTGTACGTGGGCGTCTCTGAGTGGCGGGCCGAGCAGATCGCCGACGCGCTGCGCATCGCTGACCAGCTCGGCCTGGACCGCATCATCTCCAGCCAGCCGCAGTACAACATGATCTGGCGGGTCATCGAGACCGAGGTGGTCCCGCTGTGCGAGAAGGAGGGCATCGGCCAGATCGTCTGGTCGCCCATCGCGCAGGGCGCGCTGACCGGCAAGTACCAGCCGGGTGCCGCGGCCCCGGCCGGCTCGCGCGCGACCGACGCGATGGGCTCCGGCTTCATCAAGAACTACCTCACCGACGACATCCTGACCCGGGTGCAGCAGCTGGCTCCGCTGGCCGAGCAGGCGGGCCTGAGCCTGGCCCAGCTGGCCATCGCCTGGACCCTGCAGAACCCGAACGTGTCGGCGGCCATCGTCGGTGCCACCCGGCCCGAGCAGGTCAGGCAGAACGTGCAGGCGTCAGGGGTCCGGCTCGACACCGAGCTCATGCGCCAGATCGACGACGTCCTGGGCCCGGTCATCCAGCGCGACCCGGCCCTGACGGCCAGCCCCCCACACCGGCCCTGACGCCCAGCCCGCGGCACTAGCGCCCGCCCCCGGCCCGCGCCACTAGCGCCCGCCCCCGGCCCGCGCCGCCAGCCCGCGCCGCGGGCCCTGACCGGGCCCCGCCAGGCGGGGCACCGCCGGGCTGAGCCGAGCCTGCACCCGGTTATTCTGCCGCCGGGTGCAGGCTCATCGGCCCGTACTCGGTCCGGTCCTCGTCCTTCAGCGTCACCTGGTCGACCCCGGCGGTCAGCAGGTCGCGCCAGTTCTCCCCCAGCCAGCTCTCCGCGTCACCCTGGCTGCTGAACGACTCTTTCGGCAGGCCGCGCGCGGTCAGCACGGTCCCGTCCTGCTTCTCCAACTGCCATATCCAGGCCATCGGCTGCCTCCTGTTCGCCTCGCCGCCCGCCTTCGCGACAGACAGCGGCAGGCCAGATCATAGAGTCAGGCCGGAGGGAGGCCGCGATGACCCGCGACGACCTGCTCGCCTACTGCCTGGCCAAGCCGGGCGCCTGGCCGGACGAGCCCTGGGAGAACGACCTGGTCGTGAAGGTCAGCAGCAAGATCTTCGCGTTCCTGGGCTCGGGACCGTCGGCCGCCATCGGGCTCAAGTGCGGGACGACCAGGGAGGCCGCCGCCGAGTGGCGGCTGCGCTATCCGGACGACGCCACGGTGATGCCCTACCTCGGCCGGTCGGGCTGGAACAGCCTGCGCCTGGGCGGGGGCATCCCGGACGACGAGCTGCTCGAGGCCGTCGACGCGTCCTACCAGACCGTGGTCAGCAAGCTGCCCAGGAAGGACCGCCCGGACCGGCACTGATCCGGACCAGGCGGCCCCTGATCCGGGCTGGTCAGGCCGGCTGCGGCGGCCTGCTCTCGATTTCCTGACGCAGCTGGGCGCGCAGGATCTTGCCCAGCGAATTCTTGGGCAGGGCGCTGACGACCTCGATACTGTCCGGCCAGTTCTCCACCGTGACCTGCTCGGTCTCCAGGTAGCTGGTCAGTTCGGCCAGGGCCGGGGGGGCCGCCTCGGGCACGACCACCGCGCATACCTCGTCCGAGCCCGGAATCCGCGGATCCGGATAGCCGATCAGCGCCACGTCGCGGACCTGCGGGTGCCGCAGCAGGACCGCCTCGATCTCCGCGGCGGGCACCTTGGCCCCGGTGGACCGGGTGATCAGGTCGGAGCGCCGGCCCGCGATCCTGATGCCGCCCCGGCCGTCGTCGCGCGCCAGGTCGCCGGTATCGAACCAGCCGTCGGCGTCCAGGCAGGCTGTGAAGGCCTCTTGCTGGCCCAGGTAACCCAGGCACAGCGAGGCCCCGCGGATCAGCAGCCGGCCCGCCTCGCCCGGGCCGGCCGCTTCGCCCTGGCCTGCATCCAGGGCATCGGCCGCCCGTCGCTGTACGCGGCCCAGTCCGGCGGGTCCTGCGGCCCGGTCGTCGTGCAGCCGCCGGTCTCGGTCATCCCCCACACCGCGAACAACGGCAGCCCGAGCACTTCGCGCACCTCGGCCACCATCTGCGCGGAGATCGGCGCCGAGCTTGAGCTCAGCACCCGCAGGCTGGACATATCGCGCGGCCGGGCGCGCTGCGCGGCGAGCAGCCGGGCCAGGTACCACGGCGCCGCGTGCAGGTGGGTGACCTGATGCGCGCTGACCAGGTCCACCATCAGGTTCATGTCGTCGTTGGTGTCGTGCGTCACGCACGTCGCGCCGAGAAATATCGGCGCGTAGACGGCGTGCACGGCCGCCGCCACGTGCGTCAGGTACTGCGGGATCGACACCACGTCCGCGGCCGTCAGCTGGTAGGGCACCGACAGCGACTGGCGGCCGCCCACAGGGTGTTCTGGCTGTGCACCACGCCCTTGGGCTGGCCGGTGGTGCCCGAGGTGAACACCAGCAGGGCCGGATCGTCGGGCCCGGACGGCGTCCCCGGGTCCGGGTAACGCTCCTCCCAGGGCGAGCCGGCGAAAAACTCGGCGAAGTCAATGGCCCCGGTCCTGGCCGCGTTGCCCACCACCACCCGGTGCTCCAGCGTCGCCGGCGCGACCTGCGCGAGCAGCATGTCGTAGTCGGTGCCGTCGAACGAGTCAACGGTCACGCAGACCTTGGCCCGGCTGGTGGTGAGCACGTGGGCCAGCTCGCGGCCGGCCAGCGCGGGCAGCGCGGGCGCGGCGACCGCCCCGAGCCGGGCGCAGGCCAGGTACAGCGGGGCGATGATCCAGCGGTTGGGCAGGTAGACCACGACCACGTCGCCCGCCTGCACGCCCAGCTCGGCCAGGGCCCCGGCGAAGCGCGCCACCGCGGCCGCCAGTTCCGCGTACGTCACGGTCCGGGCCAGCTGCCCGCCCTCGTACCCGATGATCGCTGGATGGCCGGGCCGCTGCGCGGCCCAGCGGGCCAGGTCATCGAGGAACGTCGTATCTCGCCACCATTGTGCCGACCGGTACTGCGCCGCTCGTTTTCCGCTGGGGGGCGACAACGTCTCCCACATCACCGGATCCCTTCTCCCATCCGGAACTCCTGTGTTCCGGCTACCGTCTGGAACGAACGTTCCTGCCGACGATAGGTGATTGGCCAGAGCGGGGATACCCTCAATCCCGGGCCATAGTTGACCGGGCGGGCCGCCCGGCCCGCCGGGACCGAGCCGGGCGGCCAGGCGTCCGGCCGATCGGCTATTGTCCTGCCATATTGCCCGCCAAAACACGCCGCTACGGTAGCGCGGCTGCCCGCCGGCCTGGAGGTACGCGACCCTTGAATACCAGCAGCTCTCGCCGGCCAGGCCCGATCAGCATGTCCGGCCTGGCGGCGAGCCGGTCGGGGCCATGACGCTGTTCGGGGTGCCATTGTGCCTGACTCCCGAGGACCTGCGCGCGGTACCGATTGACGTGGCATTCATGGGCGCGCCCGTGGACATGTCGATTGGCCACCGCGGCGCGGCCTTCGGGCCGCGCATGATCAGGGTCGATGAACGCTGGCCGCCATATCCGCCTGAGCTGCTTATCAATACCACGACCCGCATTCACCCGTTCCGTGAGCTGACCGTCGTCGACTACGGTGACGCGGTCGTCGATCCGTTCAGCATCGACAACTCGATAGCGCCGATCCGGGCCATGGTGCGGGACGTGGCCGAGGCCGGAGCGGTGCCGGTCATCCTCGGCGGAGATCACTCCGTGATGCTGCCCAACGTGGCCGGGATCGCCGACGTCTACGGGCCGGGCAACGTAGGCGTGCTGCATTTCGACGCGCACCCGGACTGCTCCGACGACCCTTACGGCCACGCGATATCGCA
The DNA here is from genome assembly GCA_963788895.1 of uncultured Actinomycetota bacterium. GTDB lineage: Bacteria > Actinomycetota > Actinomycetes > Streptosporangiales > Streptosporangiaceae > DATBGO01. Next base: position 53,215 of record CAWBJA010000008.1, read on the forward strand.
CGCCACCCCGATCCGGCGGCTGATCCTGGACGAGCACCTGCCCGGGCGTAACTTCGTCCAGGTCGGGCTGCGCTCGACCATCACGCCCGACGACCGGCTCCTGGCCTGGATGCAGGAGCACGGCATGCGCTCGCACTTCATGGCCGAGATCGACAAGTACGGCTTCAGCTCGGTCATCGACCGGGCCATCGCCGAGGCCCTGGACGGTCCCGAGCACGTCTACCTCTCACTCGACATCGACGTGCTTGACCCCGCGTACGCGCCGGGCACCGGCACGCCCGAGCCGCAGGGCCTGACCGTCCGCGAGCTGTTCCCCGCGCTGCGCCGGGTGTGCCACGAGACCAAGGTGGTGGGCATCGAGGTGGTCGAGGTGGCCCCGCACCTGGATCCGGGCTCGACCACGACGCTGAACGCCCGCCGGGCCATCTTCGAGGCCCTGAGCGGGCTGGCCATGCGCAAGAAGGGCTTCCCCGGGCCGGATTACCTCGATGAGACCGCGGCCGGCGACCGCTTTCACCGCGATCAGTGAGCCCGTCCCGCGGACCGGTCAACCCCGCCGTAATAGCCACGAATTGCGGGTTCAGCGGGCGAACAGCACGAGACGAGGCGCTGAAACTGTTAAGTTCTATGAGCTGGCTCTGAGCAGCAAGCGCGGCGCTGCGGGCGCTGTGAACCGGGCCAGCAGTTAAGCCCGGTGATCGAGGTGGTGACGACATTGACGCGCGTTGTCGTCGTTGGTGATCTGATGACAGACACCGTCGCGCACGCTGCCCTGCCGCTGGCCAGAGGCAGCGACACGCCAGCGACGGTGACGATGCACGGTGGCGGTTCAGGCGCGAATATCGCCGCCTGGCTCGCGGTGGACGGCGCCGAGGTGGCCTTCGTCGGACGGCGGGGCGCCGACATCGCCGGCCGGAACAGGGACATGGAGCTGATGGGCTACGGCGTTGATGCCCGGCTCGTCATGGATCCTGAACGTCCGACCGGGACGTGCGTCGTCATGGTTACCCACCGTGGTGATCACACGATGCTGTCCGACCCGGGCGCCAACTCGGCCCTGTCCCCCGATGACCTGCCCAAGGATCTGTTCACGCCGGGCAGTCACCTGCATATTTCCGGTTACACCCTGCTCAACGAGGGCTCGCGGAACGCCACCCTGGCCGCGTTCAGCCATGCGCAGCGGGCCGGGATGACCGTGTCGGTCGACTGTGCCTCGTCCGCCCCTCTGGAGCGGGTCGGCGCGGAGCCGTTCCTGCAGCTCACTAACGGGGCGGCGCTGCTGTTCGTCAACTCCGACCAGGCCCGGGTCATCACCGGCCGGGAAGAGCCCGAGCAGGCCGCCCGGGTGCTGAACGCCTGGTACCCGCAGGTCGTCATGAAGCTGGGCGCGGACGGCGCGCTGTTCTACGCCAACGGCCGGCCTGACCCGGCCCGGGTTCCCGGGCCCCCGATCGAGAAGATCGTGGACGGCACCGGCGCCGGAGACGCGTTCTGCGCTGGTTTCCTGCCCCCCTGGCTGGACAAGAAGCCTCCGGGTGAGGCGCTGGCCAGTGGCTGCAGGCTGGCCGCCCGCGCGCTCAGCATGGTGGGCGCACGGCCGGCCCTCTGACCGGGCCCGGATGACCGGCTACCTCGACAGCCTGTTCTCGCTGGCCGGCCGGGTCGCCCTGGTCACCGGCGGCAGCTCGGGCATCGGCCGGGCCATGGCGGGCGCACTGGCCCGGGCCGGCGCCAGCGTGGTGGTGCTCGCCCGCGGCCAGGAGGCGCTCGCCGCGACGGTGGCGCAGCTGCGCGCGGCGGGCTGCGCCGCGGCCTGGGTGAGCGCGGATCTGGGTGACCGCGCCGAGCTGGCCCGGGCGGTCGCGGCGGTGACCGACTGCTTCGGTGACCCCGACATCCTGGTCAACTGCGCCGCGGTCAACCTGCGCCCGCCGCTGGCCGACCTGACCGCCGCGCAGTGGGATCAGACCATCGCGGTGAACCTGACCGCGCCGTTCCTGCTCGGCCAGCAGTTCGGGCCGCGGATGGCCGCCCGGGGCTGGGGCCGGATCATCAACGTCGCGTCCCAGCAGGCGATCCGCGCCTTCAGCAACAGCGGCGGGTACGGCGCGGCGAAGGGCGGCCTGGCCGCGCTCACCCGGTCCCAGGCCGAGGCCTGGTCGGCCCAGGGCGTGTGCTGTAACGCGATCTCCCCCGGATTCGTCGCCACCCCGCTGACCAGCGCGGTGGCCAGTGACCCGGCCCAGTCGGCGGCGCTGGCGGCACGCACGATGATCGGGCGCAACGGGCTGGCCGACGACTTCGCCGGCGCCGTGGTGTTCCTGGCCAGCGCCGCCAGCGAGTACGTGACCGGCCAGCTCATCTTCGTCGACGGCGGCTTCTCTGCCTGCTGAGCGGCTCAGGCCGCGGTGGTGTCCCGGACGAACGCCGCGAACCGGTCCAGCCCGGTCTCGATCCGGTCCGGCGTGAGCTGGCTGTAGGCCAGCCGGACCTGATGCGTCCCGCCGCCGCCGTCGTAGAAGTGGCTCATCGGCGTCCACAGCACCCCGTACTGCCGGGCCGAGTGCTCCAGCAGCCGGTCGTCGACCGCGAACGGGACCGTGATCACGATGAAGAAGCCGCCGCTGGGCGTGTTCCAGGTGACCGCGGGCGCGCCGGGCGCGGCCGCGAACCGGCGGGCCAGGCCGGCCAGAATGCGCTGCAGGTTCTGCACGTAGACGGCGGTCTCCCGCTGGTTGGCCTGGATCACGCTGCAGTCGTGCTCCAGCAGCTTGCCGCCCACCACCGCCTGCGAGATGGCCGAGGTGTTGACGGTGACCATGCTCTTGATCTTGGACAGCTCGTCCGCGAGCAAGCCGGCGCTGCCATCGGCGGCGGCCACCCGCTGGTCGGCGAGTGCGTAGCCCAGGCGGGCGCCAGGAAACCCGGTCTTGGCGAACGAGCCCAGGTAGACAACGCGCCGGCTGGTGTCGAGCGCTTTGAGGGTGGGCTGGCGCGGACCCGCGCCGAAGGTGCCGTAGGGGTTGTCCTCCAGCAGCAGCAGGTCTTCCCGCGCGGCCACAGCGAGCAGCTGCTGGCGGGCCTCGACGCTCAGCGACGCGCCGGACGGGTTGGCGAAATCGGGCATCACGTAGCACCCGCGCGGGCGCAGGCCGGCCGCCCGGGCCCGCTGCGCCTGCGCGGCCAGGTCAGCCAGGTCGATCCCGGCTTCCTCGGTGCGGACCGGCCAGACCGGCATGTCGACCAGGCGGGCGGCCCCGGTCAGCCCGACGTACATCGGCGAGATCGACAAGATCACGTCCCGGTCGTCGCGCCGCAGCGCGCGCAGCACGATGAGCATGGCTTCCTGGCAGCCCACCGTGACCACGACGGCCTCGGGATCGATGTCGATCCCCTCGTCGACCGCCAGCTGCCGGGCGATCAGCTCGTGCACGATGCCCTTGGTCCGGCCGTACTGAAACAGCGTCTGGTTCACTCGTTCCTGGCTGTAGCCCAGGTCAGCGCGCAAGTACGCACAGAACGAGTCGATGTAGCGATGGATCAGCGCCACGTCGAAGAACTCCTCGAACGGGCGGCCGGAGGCGAAGGACACCGCGTCGGGATAACGGCTCGCGACCTCGTTGAGGAAGTTCATCGATTCCAGCGCCGGCTCGCGCAGCGACGCGTGCAGGCTGGCCTCGCTCAGCTCCGCCGGGGCCTGGGCCACCGGCCCGGGATCCCGCGTGTCCGCCATCTGTCCGGTCATCAGCCGCCGCTCCCTCCACCCATACCAGCCGAGCCCTGTGGCACCGGCGCGAACGCCTGCTGCAGCGCAGGCCGCGTGCGCCACCGCCGTCCTGGCCCCGTCCAGGATCCCGGACATGGTGAAGAAGCCGTGCATCATCCCGTCGTAGCGGGTGACATCGACCGGCACCCCGGCCGCGGCCAGCCGGGCGGCGTACTGTTCGCCCTCATCCCGCAGCGGGTCGTACTCGGCGGTGATCACCGTGGCGGCCGGCAGGCCGGTCAGGTCCCCGGCGCGCAGCGGCGAGGCCAGCGGGCTGGCGCCGTCGCGCGGATCGGCCAGGTAGTGCCCCCAGTACCAGCGGACCGAGTTCGGGTTGAAGAAGTGCTCGTCGGTCATCTCGCGCATCGACGGCGTGTCGGCCTGGTAGTCGGTGTTGGGGTAGACCAGCAGCTGATGCACCAGCGCCGGGCCGCCCCGGTCCCGGGCCAGCAGCGCGATCGCCGCGGCGAGATTCCCGCCCGCGCTGTCCCCGCCCACGGCCAGCCGGGCCGGGTCCACGCCCAGCCCGGCCGCGTTCGCGGCCACCCAGGCCAGCCCGGCGTGGCCGTCATGCACCGCGGCAGGGAACTTGTGCTCGGGGGCCAGCCGGTAGCCGACCGCGACCGTGACGCACCGCGCCGCGTTAGCCAGCCGGCGGCAGACCCCGTCGCAGGTATCCAGGGTGCCCAGGGTCCAGCCGCCGCCGAAGTAGTAGACCAGGGCCGGCCAGGGCCCGGTGCCGTCCGGGCGGTAGACCCGGACCGGCAGCTCGCCCTCCGGCCCCTCGATCCGCAGGTCGCTCACCTCGGCCACCGGCTCGCCCTGACCGGCCGCCGCGGTGATCGCGGCCAGGTCAGCGGCGCGCGCCTCGGCTAGCGGCAGCGTGTACAGGCTGGGCACCTGGTCGCGCTCCAGCCGGTCCCAGATGGCCTGGACCTGGGGGTGATACGGCATCGGTGGTCTCCTCGCCTCGCTCGGTTCACATCTGGCGGGCCGCCGGCCTGCGGGCTCACCTCACCGGGGCACCGCCTCGATGACGCTCTCGGACTGCCGGGGCCGCAGCGGCGCCTGCCGCACCGACCTCACCTCGAACCCGGCCTGCTCCAGCAGCTCGCGGTATTGCGCCGCGCTGCGGTCGCAGCCCGCCAGCATGACCAGGATGAGCAGGTCCATGACGCTGCCCCGGGCCGGGCGGGCGGCCGGCTCAGCGCCGGCAGCGGGCGGCCCGGTCTCGATCAGCTCCTCGAAGACCAGCAGCCGCCCGCCGGCCGGGATAGCCGCCCGCACCTGGCGCAGCACCGCGGCCGCGTCCTCGTCGGGCCAGTTGTGCAGCACCCGGGACAGCACGTAGACGTCACCGCCGGGCGGCAGCGGGCCGAAGAAGCTGCCTTCGACGAACTCGACCCGGCCGGCTACCTCGGTCCCGGCCAGCCGGGCCCGAGCCTGCTGGACCGCCGAGGGCATGTCGAACAGGACGCCGCGGGCCTGCGGGCTGGACCGCAGCACCCAGCGCAGCAGTCCCCCGTTGCCGCCGCCCACGTCGACGATCGTGCCCAGGCCGGTCAGGTCGCAGGCGGCCAGCGCGGCCGGCACCGGGGCCTCGCCCATCGCGGTGGCGAAGGTCGCCGCGGCCTCGGGGTTGGCGCCGAGATAGTCGTAGAAGGGCTGGCCGTAGATCTTGTCGAAGGCGGGCCGACCGGTCTGCAGCGTGTAGGTGATGTCGGCCAGCGAGCGGAACACCTCCTCGCCGAACATGACCGCGGCGTCCCGGCTGGACCGGGGCACGTCCGCGCGCAGCGGCTGGCCCACGGCGGTCAGCTCGAAGGTGCCAGGCGCGGTCTGGCGGACCAGCCCGCCCGCGTCCAGCGCGCGCAGCATCCGGTGCAGCGCCTGCCGGTCGGTGCCCGAGGCGGCGGCCAGGTCCGCGACGTCGCGGGGCCCGTCGGCCATCAGGTCAGGGATGCCGAATTTCACCAGCGCGTAGCAGGCCTGCGCCAGCCACGGGCTGGTCAGGATGGTGAACAGCCGGGCGCGGTCACCGGGGCCTGGGCCGGCGCCGCGCCCGGGCTGGCCGTCACCGGGCCGCGCCATCAGGCGCGGCGGCCACCTGGGGGCCGGGCCGCAGGTACTGGCCCAGGCCCCTGATCGCCTCCGCGGCCGCGATCGCGTGCCCGCGCCGGGTGCCATGCCGCAGGTCCTGGCTGTACAGGTCGGGGTCGCGGGAGGCCGGATGCCAGGTCAGCTCGACGTGCAAGGTGCCCAGCTGCGCCGAGAGCGCCCGCATCCGCTCCGACAGCTCATGCAGCCGCGCCCTGAGCTTGTCGCGCAGCGGCCCGGCCAGTCCCGGCGCGTGTGACCCGTCGAACAGCCCGATCGTGATCACCAGCGCGCCGGCCTGAGCCAGCTCGGTGATGATCGCCCGCAGGTCCTCCTCGGTCCCGGCCAGGTCGTAGGAGAACCGCAGCACGTCGTAGCCGCCGCAGGCGACCAGGGCCAGGTCCGGGCCGAAGCCGACCGCCGGGGCCAGCTGCCTGGCCCTGACCCGGGCCGCCGTGCTGTTGGCCGCGCCCAGGTTGAGGTAGTCCAGGCCGGGCCGGGCCAGCGCCAGCTCGGCCGCGATCCGGTCACACCAGGGCTGGTCAGGGTAACCGGGAACCGGGTCGCCCAGGCCCTCGGCGATGCTGTCGCCCAGCACGGCGAAGCGTTGCCACGGATGCCCGGCCAGCAGCTGCTCCGCTTCCCCTGCGCGAAGGCAGAAAGGGTCGGCCGCCTCCGCCGGGTATAGGCGCGGATTTGCCACTCTGGCACACTACGGCTGACGCAGGCCCGATACAACCAGCGCGCCTCGCACCGTCCGGCGCAGCCGGGTGTGCTCGGGCGGGTCCAGGTTCACGATCGCGTCCGGGTTGGCCGACATATCGTCTACCTCGGTCAGCCCGGCCGCGCCCTGATGGCGGAAGTTGCGGCTGAACCGCCGGTCCCGCAGCACCCGCTCCACGTCGTCCAGCACCAGATACGCCAAGTCAATGCTGGGCAGCCTGATCGTGGCCGCGGGGCCGCCGGGCCGCCGCCGATACCGGCGGACGGTCCAGGAATCCGCAGGCAGGAGGGGGCAGAGAAGGTCTGGCTGCTGGTCCCTCACGGCCCGCGCCGCCCCCCTCGGCTCCGCCGGGATTCCCGGCATCCTCGGAACATAGTGTTACAAGTGGCAGTAATCGGGGAATAGCTGGATCTTGTGACCCTGACCATCCCGCCCGGCCTCAGGCTGGTAATGGCCTGCCAGCCAGGCCCGCCGAGGCCTGTCCGGAAAGGTCTGGACTCAGCTTGACCTGGTTGCAGCGTATGTGCCAGTCTCACGTCAAACCCCCTCCATCGCCGCGACAATGGCTCTTGCAAGGGATCGTTCATGACTGGTCGCCTTTCCTACTATCCGCCTGGGGAAACGGCACTCCCGGCCACCGGCGAATGGGTCCAGGCGGAACTCCTGCAAGGCGACCCGGCCGGCACCTGCCTCCTGATGGGCGGGCCGGTCTCCCGTCATGAGCTAATCGCGCTGGTCACGAAGCATCAGGAGCAGCTGGCCGCGGCCGGGCTGACCGCCGGGGGCACCGTGACGCTGCACCTGCCGCCCTCGCTGGCCTACGTCGCCAGCCTGCTGGCCGCCTGGCAGCTCGGAGCGCAGGTCAGCCTGCTCGACCACCGGCTGGCGCCGGGCGAGATCGAGCGCGCCCTGGACCGGCTGGCCCCGCAGGTCGTCGTCGAGGCCGGGCAGGTCACCAGCTCGCCGATGAGCGGGTACTCCGGCGCCGTCGCGGTGGCCAGGGCCCGGGCCGGGGGCCGCCCGGCGCAGACCCCGCACTCGCTGATCCAGCTCAGCTCGGGCTCGACCGGGCCGTCGAAGGTCATCGCGCGGACCGCCGCCGACCTGGTGGCCGAACTGGGCCGCTACGACCAGCTCAGCGAGTACCCCAAGCCCGGCGACAGCATCGTCCTGCTCGCCTCGATCGTGCACGTGCTGGGCCTGGTCGGCGGGCTGCTGTACAGCCTGCACGCGGGCGTCCAGCTGGTCTACCCCGACCGGCTCACCGCCGACGGCATCAGGGCCGCGGTGACCGCCTCCGGCGGCCCGGTCATGGTGCTGGGCGTCCCGTTCCACGCCGAGCTGCTGGCCGCCGCGCCCAAGCCGGTGCCGCGGCTGGTCCGGATGGTGGTGGCCGGAGAACTGCTCAGGCCGCCGGTCCGGGATGCTTTCACGGCCGGCTACCAGGTCCCGCTCGGCACCATGTACGGGATGACCGAACTCGGCGTGATCGCGACCGACCTGTCCGGCCGCCAGGCCCCGGCGGTGGCGCCCGCGCCCGGGATGACCCTGCGGGTAGCCGACGGCGAGCTGCAGGTCCAGCTGGCCGCCTCGCCTTATGTCGGGCTGGTGGACCCGACCCGCTGGGCCGACGGATGGCTGCACACCAGGGACGCGGCCAGCATCGACCCGGCCACCGGCCTGGTGACCATACTCGGGCGGCTAGACTCCCAGGTCGCCATCGGCGGCCTCAAAGTAGATCTCACCGAAGTCGAGCAGACGCTGTGCGAGCTCCCCGCGGTCGCGGCGGCAGTCGTCAGCTTTGACCAGGCCATCGAGGCCTACCTGGTGCTCAGGGATGGCTTCGCGGTCGCGGATGCCGAGGCCGAACTGGCCGACCAGCTAGCCGCCTACAAGCGGCCCAGGCACCTGCACGTGCTGACCGAACTGCCCCGAACGGCTACCGGGAAGGTGGTCCGTGACCGGGCCGTGCTGCGCGCGGCGGCGGGCGTGAGCCCGGCGGGCTCACCGTGATCGCAGCGCACCCGGCCGCAGGCGGCCTGGCCCGTTCGCATGTCCGCGCCGCGGCCGTGCGGCCGCGGCCCGCGCGAACTTTCCCGTCCTGAATCACCCGAATATCACGCCGAGAGGAGTTTGAGATGGACGATGAGGTCCGCAAGTTCGTCGTCGAGGCGCTGGGCTCGATGAACTACGACGTCAGCGAGGTAACCGGCGACACCGATCTGGGCCCGGCCGGCCTGGATCTGGAGTCGCTCGCGGTCGCCGAGCTGGCCGTGCAGGTAGAGGACAAGTTCGGGGTCAAGTTCACCGACGAGGACACCGAGCAGCTGGCCCTGATGACGCTGGATGAATTCGCGGCCGAGGTCGGCAGCAGGATTGCCGTCACCGCAGGAGGAAAGGCCGAATGAGCCAGCCGGCGGCGCCGGACCGCGGTGAGGTGATCGCCATGCTAGCCACCTTCGGTGACCGCGGTACCGACGCTGTCGCGGAGCGGATCGGCTCGCTGGAACTGACCTGGCTGATCACCAAGGTTGAAGAACGCTACGAAGTAACGCTGGACCTGAGCGACGACGCCATGCACCAGATGTCGACGGTGTCCGGGGCAGTGGACGTGCTGCAGGACATGCTCGCCGGATCCGGCCATGGCTAGCCAGCCGCCTGCTGCCGGGGAGCCCGGGCCGGTGGTCATCACTGGCCTGGGCGTCACCTCGGCGTACGGCCGCGGCCCGCAGGCCCTGCTGGACGGTGTGCTGGCCGGCCGCCCGGCGTTCATCCCTGTGACCAGGTTCGGGACCGAGCACTGCCGGGTCAAGGTGGCCGCGCAGCTGCCCGGCACGCCGGTCCTGGCCGACGAGATCACCGCCGCGCTCGAAGCGGCCTGCACGCAAGGCCAGCTGAGCGCGCCGCTGCGGCCGGCTGCCGCTGCTGGTGGCGCTGCACTCCGACCCGGCCGCGGCCGGGACGCCCTGGCCGGCACGACCACCGGCGACACCGCGGCCGTGGTGGCCCGGCGGTGCGGGTTCCCGGCCGTGCCCCGGGTCTACACCTCGGCCTGCGTGGCGGGCAGCACCGCCGTCGCCGACGCCGCCGCGATGATCGCTTCCGGCCGGCGCGACCGGGTCGTGGTCGCGGCCGGCTACCTGGTCGAGCCGACAGCTTCGCGCTGTTCGACGCCGGCCGGGCGCTGGCCGCCGACGGCCAGGTGCGGCCGTTCAGCGCCGGGCGCCGGGGCCTGCTGCTCGGCGACGGCGTCGCCGCCGTGGTGCTGGAATCGGCGCGCGGCGGCCAGCGGCCGGGGCGCCGCCGGCCGCTGGCTCGCTGGCCGGCTGGGGCCGGGCCGGCGACGCCTACCACGTGTGCCAGCCGCAGCCCGGACGGATCCGGGCTGGCCCGGGCGATCACCGCGGCGCTGCGCCGGGCCGGGATCGACGCCCGCCGACATCGGGCTACGTGAACGCCAACGGCACCGGCACCCCGTTCAGCGACGCGGCCGAGGCCGCCGCCCTGCACCGGGCGCTTGGGCCCGCCGCGCCGCGCGGTCCCGGTCAGCTCGACCAAGTCGGTGCACGGGCACGCGCTGGAGGCGTCGGCGCTGCTCGAGCTGGTGGTCACGGTGCTCGCCGTGCGCGCACGGGCGGCTCCCGGTCAACGCCGGCTACCTCGGGCCCGACCAGGACTGCCAGCTCGACCTGGTGCTCGACGCCGCCCGGGAGGCCGCGCCCAGGTACGCGCTCAGCGCTCAACGCGGCCTTCGGCGGGGCCAACACCGCGCTGCTGGTCGGTGCCGCGTGAGCGCGCTGCCGGCCGCCGCGCCGTGGGCGGGCCAGCGCACCGACAGCACGCCCATGATCCTGGCCTCCGCTAGCTGGCCGCAGGCCGCCGGTGACCAGCTGCCGCCGATCGCGGGCTTCGTCACCTCGTCCTTCAGCCCGCTGGTGGCCGAGCTGGCCGAGCGGTGCCTGCGGGGCTACTTCGGCCGCGCCGCCCGCCGAACCGGCCCGGGGCGAGCGGACCGCGGTACTGCTGGCCAGCACCAGCGGCGACATCGCCACCGCCGGCCGCCATCGCCGCGGCGGTCGATGCCGGACGCCGGGTGCCGCCGCTGCTGTTCTACCAGTCCAACCCGAACGCCGTCGTCGGCTACGTCGCGGCCCGGTGGGGGCTGAGCGGCCCGGTGGTCTGCACCACGCCAGCGCGCCGACGCCCTGGCTGACGCGCACCGCTGCGCCCGGCTGCTGCTGGCCGACGGCGACGCGGACGCGGTCCTGGTGATCCTGGCTGAGCAGGCCGCCGGCCGGCCGCGAGCACGGCGCTGACCACGGCGCTGGCCGCAGCTCGATCGGCCCGGCCTCCTGGCCGCCCGGTACCCGGCCGCCGGCGGGCCTTGCCTTCCGAAACAGTCATCGGCGCGGCCGCCGGGACACCGCCGCCGCTGAGCCCGCCTGGTCCCGGTAACGGAAGAGGTATCTGAGGTGCCCGTCAAGAGCGTAAGAGCCCAGCTCGCCGCCGATCCCGACCTGGGCGCAGGCAATGTCCTGACCACCTTGATCGCGCGGGGCGAGCGGCCTGGACGAGCCGGTCTTCACCTTCGACACCGACGATCGACGGGCACCCCGCCTGGCAGCCGCTGACCCTGCGGCAGCTGGATCAGCTGACCCTGGCCCGGGCGGCCAGCCTGCACGGCCTGGGCGTCGGCAGGCGCGACCCGGTGGCGGTCTGCGCCCCCACCGCGGCGGACACCGCGCTGACCTTCCTGGCCCTGGCCCGGCTCGGCGCCATCCCGGCGCTGATCAACCCCTACCTGCCCGCCGACCTGGCTCGCCGAGTACATCAGCCGGCTCGGCGCGGCCGGGGTGATCACCGACCCCGAGCACGCCAGCCGAGCTAGCCGGCTACGACCCCGGGCAGCCCGCTGCTCGCCGACTTCGCCGAGCTCGGCGCGGGCCGACCCGGCGCGATGCGCCGCCGCCGTACCGGCACTACCCGACCGACCCGGTCGCGATCACCCACTCCTCGGGCACCACCGGCCTGCCCAAGGCGGTCGTGCACTCGCACGCCAGCCTGTTCGCGGCGATCAGGTACCGGCTGGGCCTGCCCCGGCCGCAGGGCATCGGAGCGGATGCTCAGCGCGCTGCCCTGCCCGCACGCCGCCGGCCTGATCGTGCTCAACCTGGCGCTGAGCTCGGCGGCCGAGGTCGCCATGCTGTCGCGCCAGACCGGACCCGGCGTGCTGACGCGATCGAGCAGTGGCAGCCCGCGGGGCGTGGTCGGCTTCTCCACGACCTGGCCCGACCTGGTCAAGGCCGAGCTCGACCGAGCACGACGTCAGCTCGGTCGCGCTGTGGTGGAACACCGGCGACTGCGCGCACGAGGCGCACATCCGCCGGCTGGTCGCCTGCGGCAGCCGGGACACCGTGACCCGGCGCGGGCCGGGAGCGGGTCCGCGGCTCGGTGTTCGTGGACGGACTCGGCTCCAGCGAGATGGGCCACTCGCACTTCTTCATCACGCACACCACGGACACCGACCGGTACGGCCGCTGCATCGGCAGGCCGCACGCGTTCGCCGAGACCGCGGTGCTCGGCCCCGGACGGCAGCCGCCTGCCCGCCGGGCGAGGTCGGCGAGCTGGGCACCAAGTCGCCGACCCTGGCGCTCGGGCTACTGGAACGACTCGGCCACCACCTACCGCACCCGGGTCGGCGGCTACTTCCTGACCGGCGACCTGGTCTACCGCGACGAGGACGGCTACTACTACCACCTGGACCGCAAGGTCGACTCGGTCGACCTCGGCGACGGCGGGTTCCTCTACACCGCGATGTCCGAGGAGCGGATCCTGGCCGCCTGCCCGGACGTCCTGGACTGCACGGTGGTCGCGCTGACCGCGACGGCCGGGTCGTCACCGACGTGCTGCTGGTGCTGCGAGACCGGCGCCGATCCCGGCGCCGACCGGACCGAGCGAGGTCACGCGCCGCGCTCGAGCCGAGGCGTGGCCGCGACGATCCGGCACGTGGTCGCGCGTCGACGAGGACAACATCCCGCTCACCGCCACCGGCAAGGTCCGCAAGTTCGTGCTGCGCCAGCGCCACCTGGAAGAGCGTCGCCCGTGAGCGCGGCGTGACGCCGCCGCAGCGCGACGCGGCGCGTCGATCACCGGCATCGGCCTGGTCACGCCGGTCGGCAGCGACGTCGACGAGCTTCTTCGACGCGCTCTGCCGGGCGCGTCCGGCCTGCAGCGGCCGCCGCAGGACCATCCGGCCGGGGCCGTCCTGACGGCCGCCGGCCTGGCCCCGCCGATCGACCCGGTCAGCGTGCTGCCGCCGACCGAGACCCGCTGCGTCGACCGCTTCGTGCTGCTGGCCCTGGCCGCCGCCGACGACGCGCTGGCCGACGCCGGGCTCGAGGTCGGCCGGGACGTGGACCCGTACCGGGTCGCGATCGTGATCGCGACCGGCGGCGGCGGGCTGGAGACCTTCGAGCAGTCCTCGCACGCCCGGCTGGAGCGGGGCCGCGCCGCGGTCAGCCCGTACCTGCTGCCCGGCATGCTGTCGAACATGGCCGCGGCCCGGATCGCGATCAAGTACGGCATCCGCGGCTACAGCTCGGCGATCGTCACCGCGTGCGCGGCCGGGGCGCAAGCCGATCGGCCGAGGCCTGCGGCTGATCGCGCGACGGCGAGCGCGGACGTGGTGGTCTGCGGCGGCACCGAGTCGCCGCTGCACCCGACGCATCGCCGCCACCTTCAGCAACGCCCGCGCGCTGGCCAGCGGCTGGGCCGACCCGACCGCGGCCAGCCGCCCGTTCGACCGGCGGCGCAACGGCTTCGTGCTCGGCGAGGGCGCCGGCGTCCTGGTGATCGAGCGCGACGAGCACGCCGACGCCCGCGGCGCGGCCGGCTACGCCGACCTGATCGGCTGGGGCGCCACCACCGACGCCCACCACCCGACCACGCCCCGGCCGGACGGCGCCGGCGCCGCCGCCTGCATGCGCAGGCCCTGCGCCGACGCCGGGCTGCGCCCCGCGGACATCGGCTACGTCAACGCCCACGGCACCAGCACCAAGCTCGGCGACCTCGCCGAGGCCAAGGCGATCCGCCGGGTCTTCGGCCGGCGGAGGGTCCCGCCGGTCAGCTCGATCAAGGCGGTCACCGGGCACATGCTCGGCGCCTCCGGCGCGGTCGAGGCCGCGGTCAGCGCGCTGGCCGTGTGCCACGGCGTCCTGCCGCCCACTCACAACCTCGACGACCCCGACCCGGACTGCGACCTGGACCACGTACGCGGCCCGGCCCGGACTGGCCCGGTCGGCGCCGCGCTGTCGAACTCGTTCGCCTTCGGCGGCCACAACGTGAGCCTGGTGTTCGGCCCGGCCAGCTCGCCAAGGCGACCCCAGTGACTCGGACCGCCCCGCCGCAGCCAGCGACGGATTGACCCGGACCGGCCCGCCGCCCGCACCCTGTGAGAGGTCAACGATGAGGATCCACGGAATCGACCATGTCGAGTATTACGTCGGCGACATAGAGCAGGCGGCCAGCCGCCTGTGCGATGACTTCGGGTTCCGTGTTCACGGGACCAGCACCGGGCCGGCCGCGGCCCCGAGGGCGCCCCGGCCGGCGAGCGGTCGCTCCTGCTGCGCCATGGACAGATCCAGATCCTGCTGACCACCGGGCACCCGGCGGCGGGGTACGTCGACCGGCACGGCGACGGGATCGCGGTGATCGCGTTCCGCACCGATGACGTGCCCGCCGCGTTCAGCGAAGTCGTCGCGGCGGGCGCGGTGCCGATCACGGCGCCCGGATTAATTACCGGCGAGGGCAGCCGGGTCGCCAGCGCGGTCGTCGGCGGATTCGGCGACGTGGTGCACCGGCTGGTCGAGCGGTCAGGCCCGGCGGATGAGTTCGCCCCCGGCCGCATCCAGATGACCAGGCCGGCCGCCGGACGACGGCATCCTGAGCGTGCTCGACCACGTCGCGGTCTGCCTGCCGGCCGGCGAGCTGGACGCCACGGTCGACTTCTACCGCGACGTGTTCGGGCTGAGCCAGATCTTCGACGAGCAGATCGAGGTCGGCGGGCAGGCCATGCTCTCCAAGGTGGTCCAGGACCACTCCGGCGCCGTCACCTTCACGCTGATCGAGCCGGACCTGACCCGCGAGCCGGGCCAGATCGACGACTTCCTGCGCGCCGCACGGCGGCGCCGGGGTCCAGCACCTGGCGTTCCGCACCGGCGACATCGCGAGCGCCATCCGGCTCCTCGCCGGCCGCGGGGTCGAGTTCCTGACCGCGCCCGCGCGCTACTACGCCTCGCTGCCCGAGCGGCTCGGGCCGCTGGCCATCCCGGTGGCCGAGCTGCGCGAACTCAACATCCTGGTCGACCGGGACCAATGGGGCCAGATGTTCCAGATCTTCAGCCAGTCCACCCATGAACGGCACACCTTCTTCTTCGAGCTGATCGAGCGGCACGGCGCGCTGCACCTTCGGCAGCCGGCAACATCAAGGCGCTGTACGAGGCGATGGAACGACAGCACGCCGACGGCGAGCCAGCTGTCATGAGGACCGCAACGGAGCGGGGAGGACATCGATGACCAGCACCAGCCAGTTCACCTTGACCGAAGCCGAGCGGGACCTGCTGCCGTCAGACGCCGAGGCGGCCGACTACGCCGAGCACGGCTGGTACCTGTCCCGGAAGCTGTTCACCGACGACGAGGTCGACGCCCTGGTGGCCGCCACCGAGCGGTTCTACGCCGGGCACCGCGACCGCACCCTGCCCGGTCCGGCCGCCGAGCCTGGCCTACTGGGAGCCGTCGCACGGCGCCGGTGCAGCGGCACAACGACTACGTCCACTACGAGAGCGACGAGGTCGCGCAGATCCTGCGCAAGCCGCTGATCGGCGCGGTCGCCGCCCGGCTGGCCGCAGGCCGAGGAGATCCGGGTCTTCCAGTCCACGCTGATCTACAAGCCGCCGAGCGCCCGGCGAGCCGCGCAACCTGGTGCCCTGGCACTTCGACCGGCACTACTGGCAGACCTGCACCTCGGAGCGGATGCTGACCGCGTTCATCCCGTTCCACGACTGCGACGAGGAGATGGGCACGATCACCATGGTCGACGGCAGCCACCGTGGAAGGAGATCGGCACGGCGACGACTCGACGCCGGCACTTCGCCGAGCGCGACCGGACCGAACTGGAGCGCATCCTGGGCCAGAACGCCGAGCTACAACGGCACCGAGGTGAGCAAGATCCCGATGGTGATCCCCAAGGGCCACATGAGCTTCCACCACTGCCGGATCTACCACGGCAGCGGCGCCAACCTCAGCGGCCGCCCGCGCCGGGCGATCTCGTTCCACCTGCAGGACGGCGACAACCAGTACCGGCGCTACGCCAAGCAGGACGGCAGCGAGGTCGTCTACAACCACGACGTCGCTGGTCCGGCGACCGCCGACGGGCACGCCCGACTACGCCGACCCCGACTTCTGCCCGGTGCTGTGGCGTCATAGCCGCGGGCGGGCCGCCCGCCACCGCTCCCGAGGAGGCATGATGGCCTCGTCGCTGAGCAGTCCCGCCGACCTGTACGCCCGGATGGCGCTGATCCGCCGGTTCGAGGAGCGGGCGATCGAGCTGGTCCGCTCCGGCGAGATCGTCGGCGGCATCCACCCGTACATCGGCGCAGGAGGCGGTCGCGGCCGGCGTCTGCGCGGCGCTGCGCGCCGACGACCTGATCACCAGCACCCACCGCGGGCACGGCCACGTGCTGGCCAAGGGCGCCGACCCGGCGCCGGATGCTGGCCGAGCTGGCCGGGCCGGGACGACCGGGCTCAACCGGGGCCGCGGCGGGTCGATGCACGCCGCCGACTTCAGCCTCGGGCATCCTCGGCGCCAACGCGATCGTCGGCGCCGCCGCGCCGATCGCGGCCGGCGCCGCCTGGGCGGCCCGCCGCGCCGGCTCGGACCGGGTCGTCGTGACCTTCTTCGGCGACGGCGCGGTGAACCAGGGCGTGCTGCTGGAGACGTTCAACCTGGCCGCGCTGTGGCGGGTGCCGGTGGTCTTCGTCTGCGAGAACAACGGCTACGCCACCTCGATGCGGGTCGAGCCGCGGTCGCCGGCACGCATCACCGGCCGGGCCGCGGCGTTCGGCATCCCGGCCGCCACCGTCGACGGCATGGACCCCGAGGCCGTGCTGCGCCGCGACCGCCGACGGCCGTCGACGCGGGCCCGCGCCGGCGGCGGCCCGACGTTCCTGGAGTGCCTCACCTACCGCTTCGACGCCCACCACACGTTGGAGCACGCGGCCCGGCCCGCGCTACCGCACCGACGAGGAGATCGCGGCCGGCCGCGTCGCGCGACCCGCTGGACGATCCAGGGCGCCCGGCTCGCCGGCCGACGACGCGGGCCGGATCGACGCCGAGGTCGAGGCGCTGCTCGCCGCGGCGGTGCGCGTTCGCCCTGGACAGCGCCGCACCCGGATCCGGCCGGCGCGCTCGACTACCTGTACGCCGACGGGCTGCGCGCCCGGGCGGGGGTGGCCTGATGCCGATCCTCTCCTACCTCAAGGCGCTCAACCGGGCGCTCGGCGACGAGATGGACCGCGACCCGGCCGTCTGCGTGTTCGGCGAGGACATCGGCGTCGGCGGTCGGCCAACGTGACCACCGGCCTGCTGCAGCCGCTTCGGCCCGGACCGCGTGCTCGACACGCCGATCTCCGAGCAGGCGTTCACCAGCTTCGCCACCGGCGCGGCGCTGGCCGGGCTGCGGCCGGTGGTCGAGTTCCAGATCCCGTCGCTGCTGTTCCTGGTCTTCGAGCAGATCGCCAACCAGGCGCACAAGTTCTCGCTGATGACCGGCGGCCAGGCCGGGTGCCGGTGACCTACCTCGTGCCCGGCTCCGGCTCGCGGACCGGCTGGGCCGGGCAGCACTCCGACCACCCGTACAGCCTGTTCGCCCACGTCGGCGTGAAGACCGTCGTGCCGGCGACGCCCGCCGACGCCTACGGCCTGCTGCGTCTCGGCGATCCGCGACGACGACCCGGTGGTGGTGTTCGCCCCGGCCGGCGCGATGGGCGTCCGCGAGGACGTCGACTTCGACGACGCTGGCGCCGGTGCCGCTCGGCGTCGGCCGGATCCACCGCGCCGGCACCGACGTCACCGTGGTCGCGGTCGGGCCACCTCGTGCACGACGCGCTCGCGGTCGCCGACGAGCTGGCCGGACACGATCTCGGTCGAGGTCTTCGACCCGCGCACGCTGTACCCGTTCGACTGGCCGGCGCTGGCCGCGTCGCTGGAGCGGACCGGCCGGCTGGTCGTGATCGACGACTCCAACCGCACCTGCGGCATCGGCGGCGAGATCCTGGCCACCGCGGCCGAGGAGATGCGGCTGATCGCGCCGCCCCGGCGGATCACCCGGCCGGACGGCGCGGTGCTGCCGTTCGCGCTGGACCTGGACCGCGCCGTCCAGCCGAGCCGGGATCAGCTGGCCGCCGCCGTCCGGGCGGTCATGAAATAGCGCCGGGAGGCTGCTCGTGGACATCGTGGAGCTGGACCGGCGCGCGCTGGACGCGGCCGGGCAGATCGTCGCGCAGGTCACGGCCGGCCAGCTCGGCGGCCCGACTCCCTGCCCGGCCTGGACGCTGGCCGACCTGCTCGCGCACATGGTGGCCCACAACCACGGCTTCGCCGCGGCGGCCCGGGGCGAGCCGGTGGCCGCGGCGGTCTGGGACGGCGCGCCGCTCGGCGCCGACCCGCACGCCGCCTACCAGGAGTCGGCCGGCCAGGCCGCGGCCGCGTTCACGGCGCCGGATGCGCTCACCCGCCAGATCGAGCTGCCCGGGCTGGGCGCGTTCCCGGCCCGGACCGCGATCAGCTTCCACTTCGTCGACTACCTGATCCACGGCTGGGACGTGGCCGCCGCGATCGGCGTCCCGGCCCGCCCGGACGCCGACCTGGTCGCGGTCGCGCTGAGCATGGCGGCCCGGTACCCCGATACCCCCGAGGTGCGCGGGCCCGGGGCGCCGTTCGGGCCCAAGGTGGCGGTGCCGGACGACGCTCCGCCGCTGGATCAGCTGGTCGGGCTGCTCGGCCGGTCGCCGTCCTGGACCTGCGCCGGGCGGTAATCGCGCCCAGTGACGCCGGGCCTACGGTGCGGCGCGCTCCGGGCCCGGTGTCGCGGCTCAGCCGGCCCGAGACGGCAGTGCCTCACCCAACTAGCCCGCCGCGGACGGCACAATGGCGGTCATGGCCAGACGCACCACGACAACCCCGCCGCCCGAGGACTTCGAGGAGAACATCGTTGACATCGATGTCACCGATGAGAT
>CAWBJA010000009.1:0-209486 GCA_963788895.1 uncultured Actinomycetota bacterium
AGAGCGGAGCGTTCTGGCTGGCCGTGCTGGAAGCGCTGGGCCCAGAGCGCGATCACGGGTCATTCTGGCTGCCCGCGGCGACCCTGCGGGGAATCACCGGCGACATCACCGCCGGGCACATCGATGTCGACTGCCGGGTGCCGCCCGGATACTCGGTCAGTGAATTCGTCAGCCGGCTCAGCCCGCACGCCGGGGAGGGCGAGCTGAAGGTCATCCGGAGCATCGCGGCCGCGCGGGTGCAGCGGTCGGACCCGGTGGCCCGGAGCCTGTCCGCGGCGATCCGGCGGCACGGCGGGCAGCCCCGGCCGACCCTGAAGACTGGCACCTCCGACATGAACACCGTGGCCGAGCGGTGGACGGTGCCGATGGCCGCCTACGGCCCCGGTGACGGCTCCCTGGATCACAGCGACGACGAGTACCTGGACCTGGCCGAGTTCAGCACCGCCATCGCGGTGCTGGCTACCGCGCTCGACGAGCTGAGCACAGGTATCTGAGCCCGGGCAGCTGAGCCGGGACATCCGGGTACGGGCATCTGAGCAGGGGGATCTGAGCACGGCCTGCTGAGCACCGGCAGCTGAGCCCGCCGTCGCGCCGCGGGCTGCCCCTCAGGCTGCCGTGCCTGGCTGCGGGGCCGGGCCGGCTTCCTGACCGGCCCGGGCCTGCTGACCGGCCCGGGCCTGCTGGCCGGCCTGGGCCGCGGCCGCGGGCTGCTCGCAGGCCGCGCGGATGCGCCGCCTCGGCCAGCACGACGGCCAGCGCGAGCAGCCCGAACCCGGCGGGCACCGCGTAGACGTGCGCGAGGCCCAGGCCGTGCACGGCGTCCCCGCCGACCAGCGCGCCCGCGGACATGCCGAACGCCAGCGCGGTGCCATCCCAGGACAGCGTCTCGGTCAGCATCGTGGCCGGCACCACGTGCTGCATGACCTCCATCACGCTGACCGCGATCGGGGCCATGGCCAGCCCGGCCACCAGCATCAGCAGGGCCAGGCTGAGCAGGCCCGATACAAACAGCAGCGGGATGAACCCCAGCGCGAACATCAGCACGCTGGCCAGCAGCCGCCGCGGCAGCGGCGTGCTCGCGCCGATCACCCCGTAGGTCAGGCCGCCGACCATGCTCGCGGTGCCCCACACGCCGAGCAGCAGCCCGCTGAACCCGCGCCCGTGCTGCGCGGTCGCGTAAGCGACGGTCACGATCGGGACCGCCCCGAGCACGCCGCCGATGCAGAACCGGGCCAGGTAGACCGCGCGCAGCACGGGGAAGCGCAGCGCGCTGGTGCTTTGGCGGCCCAGCAGCCCGGCGGGTTCGGGCTGGGTGCTGCGCTGGGCGGCGAGCGCGAGCGTGCCGGCCACTGCGCAGACCACCACTGCGGTCAGGCCGGCCTGCGGGCCGATGCCGGTGGCCAGCGCGGTGACCAGGATCGGCCCCACGATGAAGACCACCTCGGTGTTGGCGCTGTCGAACCCGTAGGCGGCGCGCAGCTTCGGCGTGCCCTGGTAGAGCTTGGTCCACCGAGCCCGGACCAGCGGGGCGGACGACGGCAGCACGACGCCCGCCGCCGCGGCCAGCGGGACCAGCACCCAGGCCCCGGCGCCGGCCGCGATCGCTATGGTCAGGGCGGTCATCACCACGCCGAACGCGACGGTCAGCGGGACCAGGACCTGACGCTGGCCGTAGCGGTCGATTCGCCGCCCGAAGAACGGCGACATCAGCCCGAACGCCAGCGGCAGCACGGCCACTACCGCGCCGGCCGCGGCATAACTGTCGCCGCGCGCGGTAATGGCCAGCACCATGCCGACCGTGACCATCGACGCCGTCAGCCGGGAGACGAAGCCCGCGGCGACGAAGCCCTTGGGCCCGGGCCGGTCGAACAGGCCCGGATAAGGCCCTAGCGCGCGCCAGATGACTGCCCTGACCCCAGCTGTCGCCATAACCCATCTTTACGCCATATCGGCGGTCCGTCAGGCTGGCACAATAGGCCGGGTTGCCATCTGCTCCAGATATTCTGCTCACCGGTGCACCCAGGAGTCGCCATGCGGCTAGACGGCCTGTATATCGCGGGGACCGGCAGCTGGCTCCCGCCGCCGGTAAGCGTGGCGGCCGCAATTGCGGACGGCCAATATGACGCAGCTGAACAGTCCGAAAATGACTATGCGGCAATCACGGTGGCCGGCGACCAGGACGCGCCGCCCGACATGGCGATCAGGGCGGCGCGGCAGGCCCTGGCTCAGTCCGGCGTCGGGTCGCAGGACGTGGCCCTGGTCCTGCACGCCTCGCTCTGGTACCAGGGCATCGACTTCTGGCCGGCTGCCTCCTACATCCACCGGCACGTCCTGGACCACGGCCGGCAGGCCCCCGCGATGGACGTGCACCAGATGTCCAACGGCTCGATGGCGGCGCTCGAACTGGCCGCCTCCTACCTGGCCGCGGACCCGTCCCGGCCGGCCGCGCTGATCACCGCGGCGGACCGGCTGGCCCGGCCCGGCTTTGACCGGTGGCGCAGTGACCTGCACAGCATCGTCTACGGCGATGGCGCGGCGGCGCTGGTATTGGCTCGTCGCGGGTTCGCCCGGCTGCGGTCGGTCTGCACCGTCAGCGACAGCAGCCTGGAGCCGATGTACCGCGGGGACCAGCCGTTCGGCCCGGCCTGGGGACCTGGCCCGCTGGACAACCGGGCCCGGCGGCAGGAGTTCCTGGCCGGGGCCGGGGTCGATTCGGTGCTCCGCCGGACGGCCGCGGGCCTGACCGAGGTGGTGGACCGGGTCCTGGCCGAGGCCGGGATCACCCGCGACCAGATCAGCCGGGCGGTCTTCCCGAACATCGGGAAGACCGCGCTGAGGTCCGCTTACCTCCGGCATCTCGGCCTTGAGGTAGCCGCGACGACCTGGGAATGGGGCCGCTGCACCGGCCACGTCGGCGCGGCCGATCAGATCATCGGCCTGGCCCGGCTGGCCGAGAGCGGCCGGGCCGGGCCCGGTGATCACGTCCTGCTGGTCGGCGTCGGGGCCGGCTTCAGCTGGACCTGCGCCGTCGCCGAGTTCACCGCCGTCCCGCCGCAGTGCCCGCCCGCGGCGGCCTAGCTCTCGGTGCTGCCGGACCCGGGCGAGCCCGGCGTAGTGAACGGGCTCGGGGTCGCGGGGAACGGGCTGGCCGAAGGGGGCGGGAACTGACCGGCCGGCGACGAATACTGCTGCTGGCTGCGGCCGAACAGATCCTGCGGCGCGGCCGAGGTGTCCTGGGTGGCCGGAGACGAGACCGCGGACTGCGGGAAGGTGCCGGTCGCCGAGTACTGGTCCGATCCGGCCGGGTACTGCTCCTGGGTCTGGTACTGATCGGGCCCGGCCGGGAAGCTGTCCTGGCCGCCCGCTGAGCCCAGCCCGCCGGACCAGTCCCGCGCCGCGTCGCCGCCCGCGCTGAACCGGCCCAGCGCCAGCGCCGCGAAGAACAGGATCAAGACCCCGGTCGCGACGAAGAATCCCATGCCCACCAGGAACCGGTGCAGGGTCGTCGTGCCGACCGGGCTGCCCGGCGTGATCGCGGGGTCGTTGAGGAACTGCGCGGTGATCGCGGTACCCGTGATGAACCAGGCCCCGCCCAGCGCGGCCAGGAACGCGGCCAGCCCGCCCAGCGCCCGGCTCCTGGTGATCAGCACGATCAGCCCGCCCGCCGCGGCGGCCGCCCCGGGCGCCACCTCCAGCCAGAGCCGGCCTGTGGTGTATTTCAAGGCCACGTCGGGGGTGTAGGCGAAGTGGAAGTACGGGCCGACAAACGGCACGAGCGCCCCCCAGGCGCCCAGCAGGATCAGCAACAGGCCGCTCAGGGCGCCGCGGCTTCTCGGGATACCTGCTGCATCGGCCATCTCAATCACTTCCTTAGTAATAGAAGCACTAAGACTTGCACAACCGTGGTACCCCGTGAACCGCCTGTTGTGCAAAGTACTGGTAAATGGGCACAGATGGGGACCACATGAGGGCATCGCTGCATTCCAGTCGCAGGTATGGTCGCGCTCGTGGACGTCCGAAGGCTCGTACCGCGCACCGACGCGGTGCTGGCCGACCCCCGGCTAGCCGACGCGCAGCAGCGCCTCGGCCGAGAACTTGTCATCGCTGCCGTCCGGCAGGCCCAGCAGCAAGCCCGCACCGGCGCGATCAGCGCGGGCCAGGTCGCTGACGTCGCGGTAGCGGCGCTGCCGTCCGCCGCGGCCTCGCTGTCGCCGGTGATCAACGCGACCGGCGTGCTGCTGCACACCAACCTCGGCCGCGCCCCGCTGTCGGCGGCCGCCGTCGAGGCCATCGAGGTGGCCGCGGGCAGCACAGACGTCGAGTACGACCTGGCCACCGGAGCCCGTGGCCGGCGCGGCGCGGGCGCGCTCGCGGCGCTGGCCCGGGCCGTCCCGGCGGCCGAGGCCGTGCACGTGGTCAACAACAACGCGGCCGCCCTGGTCCTGGCGGCCACGGCGCTGGCGGCCGGACGCGAAGTCATCGTCAGCCGGGGCGAGCTGATCGAGATCGGCGACGGCTTCCGGCTGCCCGACCTGCTGCAGTCGACCGGCGCCCGGATCCGCGAGGTCGGCACGACCAACCGGACCACGGTGGCCGACTACGCGGCAGCCGTCGGGCCAGAAACCGGGTTCGTGCTGAAGGTGCACCCGTCCAACTACCGGATCGAGGGCTTCACCGCCAGCGCCAGCCTGGCCGAGCTGGCCGGGCTGAGCGTCCCGGTGGTGGGCGACATCGGCTCGGGCCTGCTGGCGCCGCATCCGCTGCTGCCCGGCGAGCCGGACGCGGACTCCTGGCTGCGCGCCGGGGCGGCTGTGGTGACCGCCAGCGGCGACAAGCTGCTCGGCGGCCCGCAGGCCGGCCTGCTGCTGGGCTCCGCGGCCCTGATCAGCCAGCTGGCCCGGCATCCGCTGGCCCGGGCACTGCGGGTGGGCAAGCTGACCATCGCGGCCCTGGAGGCCACTTTGGCCGGGCCGCCGGTACCGGTAGTGCAAGCGCTGACGACGCCAGCCAGCGCGCTCTTGCAGCGTGCCGAACGGATAAGCGCGGAGCTGGACGAAGCCGGGATCGACTCCCGCCCGGTGCCGAGCACCGCCGCCGTGGGCGGCGGCGGTGCGCCCGGGGTGGAGCTGCCCAGCGCGGCGGTAAGCCTGCCCGCCCGGTACGCCCCCTTGCTGCGGACCGGGGCCGGGGCGCGCCGGGGCGGACTGCCCGCGGTCATCGGCCGGGTCGAGAGCGGCCGGCTGCTGCTGGATCTCAAGGCGGTGCCGCCCGGCGCCGACGAGCAGATCGTGGCGGCGGTCATCGCGGTGGCGGGATAGCGGCCATGCAAGTCATCGCCACCGCCGGACACGTAGACCACGGGAAGTCCGCCCTGGTGCGGGCGCTCACCGGGACCGACCCGGATCGCTGGGAAGAAGAGCGCCGCCGGGGCCTGACCATCGACCTCGGCTTCGCCTGGATGACGCTGCCCTCGGGCGAGCAGCTGGCCTTTGTCGACGTGCCCGGGCACGAGCGGTTCGTGCCGAACATGCTCGCGGGCATCGGACCTGTCCCGGCCGTGCTGTTCGTGGTGGCCGCCGACGAGGGCTGGATGCCGCAGTCCGCTGAGCACCTGGCCGCGCTGGACGCGCTGGGCGTGCGGCACGGCGTGCTGGTGGTCACCCGGGCCGACCTGGCTGACCCCGGGCCCGCGGCGGCGGACGCGGCCCGGCGGATCGCCGCGACCAGCCTGGGCCCGGTGGAAGCAGTCGCGGTCAGCTCGGTCACCGGCGAGGGCCTGCCGAAGCTCATCGCGGTGCTCGACCAGCTGGCCGCGAGCCTGCCCACTGCGGATCCCGGCGCCCCGGCCCGGCTCTGGGTGGACCGGTCGTTCAGCATCACCGGCAGCGGCACCGTGGTGACGGGCACGCTGCAGGCGGGCACCATCCGGGCCGACGACGAGCTGGTCCTGACCCCGTCGATGCGGCCGGTCCGGGTGCGCGGGATCCAGTCGCTAGGCCAGCCTGTCACCGCGGTGACCGGGGTGACCCGGGTCGCGCTCAACCTGCGCGGCATCAGCCAGGACTCGGTGTCGCGCGGCATGGCCCTGGTCCAGGCGGGCCGCTGGACGCTGACCGACGTCATCGACGTGCGGCTCAGCCAGGTGGCCGGGCTGGAGACGGTCTTCGCGCCGGAACTGGCCGCGACGGCCAGCCCGGCCCGCCCCGACCGGCCCGCCCCGGACAGCACGGCCCCGGACAGCACCGCCTCTGACAGCACGGCCCCGGACAGCGCAGGCGCAGCGAGCACGGTCGCAGTGGCACGGGGCAGCGGGCGGCGGCAGCTGGCACGGCGTCGCAGCTGGCACGGCGGCAGCTGGCACGGTCGTAGCTGGCACGGTCGTAGCTGGCACGCGCGCGGACGGTCATCCGGCGGGTCCGCATTCGGTCCCCATCACCCTGCCGCGCACCCTGACGCTGCACGCCGGATCGGCCCGCACGGTGGCCAGGGTCCGGCCGCTGGGCGACAACGGGATCATCAGGCTCAGCCTGTCCGACCCGGTTCCGCTGCATGTGGGCGACCGGATCCTGCTGCGCGACCCGGGCGCGGCCCGGCGCACCCGGGCCCGGTACGGCCCGGCCGGGACCGGAGCCGGGCCGCAGCGCCCGGCGCTGGCCGGCGCGGTCGTGCTCGACGTCGCGCCGCCGCCGCTGGCCCGGCGCGGCGCGGCCGCCGCCGCGGCCCGGCAACTCGGCTCCTGGCCCGAGCGGCCCACCGCGGCGCATCTGCTGCGCCGCCACGGCCTGCTGCGGGCCAGTGCGCTGCTGGCGATGGGCGTCTCCGAGCAGCCGGCCCGGTCTGCGGCGAATGGCTGGCCGACCCGGCCCACTGGGCCGAGCTGACCCATTGCCTGGCCGAGGCGCTCACCGACCACGCCGCCCGCGCGCCGCTGGCCCCCGGGCTTACCCTGGAGGCCGCCCGGGCCGCGCTCAGGCTCCCGGACCGCCGGCTGGTCGAGGCGCTGGTGAAGCCGCCGCTGACCGTCAGCGACGGGATCGTGTACGTGGCCGTGCCCGCGGGGCTGCCCGGCGCGCCCGCCCTGCCCACCGCGGTCAGGTCGGCGGTGCGGGTGATCCGGGCTGAACTGGCTGCCGCACCGTTCGCCGCCCCGGAGGCCGACCGGCTGCGCCGCCTCGGCCTGGACATCCGCGCGATCGCCGCCGCGGAACGGGCCGGGATGCTGCTGCGGATCAGTGATCAGATCGTGCTGGCGCCCGGCGCCGACGGCGCGGCGGCCCGGATTCTCGCCGGCCTGCCGCAGCCGTTCACCGCGGCGCAGGCCCGGCAGGCGCTGGAGACCACCCGGCGGGTCGTGATCCCGCTGCTTGAGTACCTAGACCGGGCGGGCGTGACCGAGCGGCTGCCCGATGACCGCCGCAAGCTGAAGGCGGCCAGTAACCTCGCCCCGCCCGGCCCAGCCAGCACCTCATAACCGGCTGACCAGGCCGCCGGCCAGGTCAGGTACTTGGGCCTGCGGTCCAGCCTGCCCTGCCAACCGTAACGCGGGCATCATCACCGTCCGGGACGGCAACGAAGGCGTCGAGGCCCGGTGGGTGCCCGACAGGGGCAGATCATCGGGATACGGCCAGGTGGTGGCGGCGGCGAGGCTGTCCAGGCAGCGCGCTGGCATTTCCCCGCCGCCGCGAGCGCGGCACGCGCTGGCTCGAATACCGGCTGGCCGGATCCGGACCGCGTCGAGGCCCGCCAGTTCGAGCCGGGTGCCTGGGTCGCCCCGCTCAGCTGACCGGGCGGTGCCTGGCTGCCCAGTCGGCCCGGGTCAGCTCGTACGCGACGTGGACCTGCCCGGCACTGTCGGCGGCACCTGGCCCGGCGGTAGCGAAGGTGCCCGCCTGGGTCACGACTTCTCCAGCACGCGCCTGGAGCCCAGGTTGCCCGCCAGCGTCTCCGCGACGACGCGCCGCACGCGGGATTCGGTGAAGCCATGGTCGATCAGGGCCAGGGACCCCTCGGTCGCGTAGCCGTTGCCCCAGGCGGACTGGCGCAGGCGGTAGCCCAATTCGGCGACGCCGTCCTCGTCCCAGCCGGCCGGGTGCGCTCGAACAGGCTGTCTTCGTCGGCTTCGGTGAAACGGCGCAGCGTCAGGCGATCGGTCCTGAGGAAACCCGCATCCGGTGACGCTAGCACCCGGCCACCGCACGCCAGGATGTCCGGTTAGCGGCTGAACCGGGAGGCTGACCAGGTGCCCGGCTCTGCGGGCGGCTGGTCCGCGGCGATCCAGCGGGCCAGGACCGCGGCCGTGGCCGGGGCGTTCAGGATCCCGGTGCGGAAATGGCCCGACGTGAGCCAGGCGTTCTGCAGGCCAGGGATCCGGTCGATGACCGGCCGCCGGTCCGGGTGCCGGGGCCGGAAGCAGCACCACTGATAGGCAACCGGCAGGCCGGCCAGCGCCGGTATCGCGGCGGCCAGGCCATCCATGATCGACTCGATGACATCGGGCCGCACGGCCGGACTCTCGTCGCCGACGTCGAAGGTGCCGCCGGCGAGCAGCCGCCCGTCCTCGATCTGGGTGGCGATCGGCGCCACCGTGCCGGGCAGCTTGACCGGCGCGGGCTCGGTCACCAGCAGGTGGCCCTTGACCCGGTCGGACGGGATGGCCAGCGGCAGGCTGTCGATAACCGGCGGCTGGCCGGTGGCGAACACCACCGCCCCGGGGCTGACCGGGCCGGCCGACGTGGCCACCCCGACGATGCGGTCGCCCCGGATCGTGACGCTGGTCGCGGCCACCCCGGTGGCGACCGCGGGCAGGCCCGCCGCCAGCCGGGCGACCGCGCGCAGCGGGTTGATCCGGGCCTGACGGCGGATCAGCGCGCCTTCCATCGGCCGGGCCAGGCCCGGCACCAGCCGCTCGACCTGGCCGGGGGCCAGCCACTCGACGGCCGGCGGCTGGTGGGCGGCGAAACCCCCCGGGTGCGGGGCCAGGCCGATCCAGTCGAGCTCGATCAGCCCGACGCCGCCGGGCACGCTGCGCTCCAGTTCCCGCCACCGTTCCAGGCTGGCCCGCTCCAGGTCGACCAGCGGCTCAGGGTCGCTCCACTGGTGCGGCTCGGGGATCAGCAGCCCGGTGGCGCCCCCGGTGGCGCCGGTACCCAGGCGCCCGGTCTCGATCAGCAGCACCGTGCCGAGCCCGGCCTCGTGGCAGGCCGCCGCGGTGGCCACGCCGACGATGCCGCCGCCCACGACCAGCACATCGGGCCGAGGATCGGGGATGTCGCCGTCACTGCGGCCGAGCGTGGCCCGCTCGGCCGCGGTGAGCTGATCGCGCCAGATCGCGTACTGCACGGTCATCATGCCACCCGTTGTCATTGGCCGGCTCCGCCGGAGAGGTCAGCCGGCCCAGCCGAGGCTGGCGGTGACCAGATGTTATCGGGCAGGCCGACCCCGCGCCGGCCGGCGCGGCGGCCACCGCCGGGCGGCGGCGGGCCTGCCCGGCCCGGACGCTGCGGGCCCCGGGAGGGCCTGCCGGGTGCTACCCTGGCCGGCAGCGCACCGGACTGGATGGCCTTGGCCACCGCCGCGGCCCGGCCGGACACCCCGAGCTTGGCGCAGGCCCGGATCAGGTGCGTCTTCACGGTCGTCTCGCTGATGAACAGCTCCGCGCCGATCTGGAGGTTGGTCCGGCCGCGGGCCACCAGCGCGAGGATCTCGGTCTCCCGGGCCGTCAGCTGCTCGGGCCGCGGTCCGCGTAGCTGATGCATGAGCCGCCCGGCCACCGCGGGCGCGAGCACGGTCTCGCCCCGCGCCGCCGCCTTGATCGCGGCGACCAGATCGGCCCGGGTGGTGTCCTTGAGCAGATAGCCGGCCGCGCCGGCCTCAACCGCGCGCAAGATGTCGGCGTCGTTGTCGTAGGTGGTCAGCACCAGCACCCGGGTCCGCGGCTGGTCGGCGGCCAGCCGGGCGATCGCCGTCACCCCGTCCCCGCCGGGCATCCGCAGGTCCATCAAGATCACATCTGGGTCGCCGCGCCGGGCCAGCGCGACGGCTTCGGGGCCGAGCCGGCCTCGCCGGTGATCTCGATGCCGTCGGCGCCGGCCAGCATCCCGCGCAGCCCGGCCCGGACCACCGGGTGGTCATCAGCCAGCAGGACCCGGATCGGGCCGTCCGCCCCGGAGGCCGTCACGCCGGCACCGCCACGCGGACCGTGGTCCCGGCGCCAGGCGCGGTGTGCACGGTCAGGATCCCGCCCGCCTCGGCCGCCCGCGAGCGCATGCCGCGCAGCCCGTAGCCGCTGGTCGGACGGTCCGAGTCGAAGCCGGTTCCGTCGTCGCAGATCTCCAGCCTGACCTCACCCTCGCCATAATCGAGGCAGATCGCCGCGCGGCGGGCCGCCGCGTGCTTGCCCACGTTAGCCAGCGCCTCCTGGCCGACCCGCAACAGCACGACCTCGGTCGCGGTGCCCAGCGCCCGGGGTGCGCCGCGGACCTCGAAGCTGGCTCCGTCGGCCAGCCCGGCGCTGGCCCGGTCGGCCAGCCGGCCCAGCGCCTCGCCGAGGCTGCCCGCCGCTAGCTGCGCGGGCGCCAGCCCGGCCACCAGCGCACGGGCCTCGGCCAGGCTGTCGCGGGCGGCTTCAGCAGCCAGCGCCAGGTGCTGCCGGGCCTGGGCTGGCGCCGCGTCGATGGCTCCCTCGGCCGCCTGGACCAGCAGCACCACGCTGGCCAGGCCCTGCGCGATGGTGTCGTGGATCTCGCTGGCCAGGTGGCTGCGCTCGGCCAGCGCGCCGGCCTGGCGTTCGGCCCGGGCCAGATCCGCGCGGGTCGCCTGCAGTTGCTCGATGAGCTGGCGGCGCTCGGCGTTCTGCTCGATGATCCGCAGCACCCAGCGTCCGTAGACCAGGGAGAACGCCAGGGCGAGCGCCGATCCGGCGGCGATGTTGGCCAGGTTGCCCCGGCCCTGCCGACCCAGGGCCAGGGCGACCAGCACCGGCGTGGCGTTCAGGATGAAAACCGCTGCCATGGCGCGCCGGTAGCTGACCGCCATGAAGCACTGCGGGCACAACGCCAGCAGCACGAAGGTATTCGTCGCCGACAGCCCGGCCATGATCGCGAACAACAGCACCAGGCCGGCCAGGTAGATCTCGCCCTGCCCCGGCCGCTCGACGTCGCCGAACAGGACCGGCCGGCCAGCCACGATGTACCACCCGGCCAGGACCAGGAAGACCGCGCAGAGCACCAGCCGGGACCGGACCGGCCCGGTGCCGGTCGCCAGGACCAGGCTCAGCGTGATGGCCAGGATCGCCGCGAAGTAGCCATCCCACTGCCGCCTGCTGCCGACCCAGGCGTCCTGGCGCGCGGCGGCGGGCGTCACCGCTGCCGGGGCAGCCATCGGAACGTTCGCGCGCATGCCACCAAGCTTGCGGCCACCCAGGCCCCCAGCACCAGCGCCACCCGGCCGTGCTCCCAGCTGTGGGCCGGCTCGGCGGCCAGCAGCCGGCCGGGCAGGAAGACCGACTGCAGGCCCTGGCTGAGCCACTTCAGCGGGAACAGCGCGGCGATGTGCTGCAAGCTGGCCGGCAGGTCTGTGAACACGAAGTAGACCCCGGAGATGAAGGACAGCACCAGGTACGGCAGGTTGATCACGGCCGAGGCGCTCGCGGCGTGGCGCGGCAGGCTGCTGGCCGCCAGGCCGGCCAGGCTGCAGGCCGCCCCGCCCAGGACCAGTACCCAGCCGAAAGTGATCCAGCGGCCCGGCGTGACCGGCAGGTGCAAGCCCAGTTGCGTCACGCCGATGACCAGCGTGCAGGCCACCTCGATGGCCATGATCACCAGGGCCGCGATGGCCTTGCCCGCGAAGTAGGCGGCCGGCGGCAGCGGCGTGCCGGCCAGCCGTTCGAGCGCGCCGCTGTCGCGTTCCACCGCGATCGTGATGCCCAGGTTGACGAAGGTCACCGACATCACGCCGGAGGCGAGGATCCCGGCGGTGAAGTACTGGACCACCGGGACGCCGGTGGCCGCGATGTCGCCCCGGAACACCTGGCCGAAGATCAGCAGCAGGATGACCGGCAGCGCGAAGGTGAACACCACCAGGTCGCGCTGGGCGAAGAACGATCTCAGCTCCAGCCCGGCCCGGTGCAGGCTGAGCCCCGGCATGGTCGGCTGGCGGGGCCCGGTCCGGGGCTCGGTCCGGGGCGCGGCGGGTTCGGCGGTCGTCATCGCTCGGCTCCGATCATGGTCAGGTAGATATCTTCGAGCGAGGGCCGGGTCACCGTGAGGCCGGGCACCTCGCGGCCGTAGCTCGCGGCCAGCTGGGCGACTACGGCGGTGGGCGCGGTGGTCGAGATGGTCCGCCGGCTGCCCGCCTCCTGCCAGCTGACCGTGGCCGCGGCCCGCTGCCGCCCGCCCAGTTCGGCCGCCGGCCGGTCTCGATGATCTGGCCGGCCCTGATGACCGCGACCCGGTCGGCGAGCGCCTCGGCCTCATCCAGGTAGTGCGTGGTCAGCAGGATGGCGGTGCCGCCCGCAGCCAGGCCGGCCAGCAGCGTCCAGAACCTCCGCCGCGCGTCCGGATCGAACCCGGTCGTCGGCTCGTCCAGGAACAGCAGCTCGGGCTGGCCCAGGATGCCCAGCGCCACATCCAGGCGGCGGCGCTGGCCGCCCGACAGCTGCCCGGGACGCGCCCGGGCCTGGCCGGACAGCCCCGACGATGGCCAGCGCGTCGGCCGGGGCCAGCGGGGCCGGGTAGTAGCGGGCAAAATGCGTGACAATCCGGGCCAGGGCCAGGTCCGGCAGCCCGGCCCCGGTCTGGGCGACGATGCCGATCCGGGACCGCCAGCGGCGGCCGGCCTGGCCGCCTGCCGCTCGGGTCGCAGCCGAGCACCTCGGCCGTGCCGCCGTCCCGCTTCCGGTATCCGGCCAGGATCTCCAGCGCGGTGGTCTTGCCGGCCCCGTTCGGGCCGAGCAGCGCGAATACCTCGCCGGGCCGGACATCCAGGTCGATTCCGCGCAGCGCGGTCACGCGGCCGTAATCCTTACGCAGCCCGCGGACCCGGACGGCCAGCCCGGCGGCCCCGGTTCGTCCGGCCGGCCGGTTCTTGTCCGGTGGCCCGTCTTCGTCCGGTGGCCCGTCTTCGTCTGGCGGCCGGTCCTTGTTCCGGTGGTAGTCCGGTCGGGGCTGGCGGTCCGGTCGGGGCTGGCGGCACTGTCATAACCGCAGCCTCGCCGGACCCGGCGCGGGCCACAGCCGGCCAGCCGGTCACGGTGCCGTCCTCCGTTTGGGGGACAGTGCGCCGGTTGGTGGTCAGTGTGCCGGGCCGGGGTCAGTGTGCCGGGCCGGGGTCAGTGTGCCGGGCGGGAGACAGTGTGCCGGGCAGCCTGGGCTGGCGAGCGCAGCAGCGCTTTTAGGGGTAACGGGGGTGGCCCGCATAGGCTGAGGCTGATGGTACTGGCGCGGAATCAGGAGGTGATGGGCGTGCTGACCGATTCGTTCGGACGCGTGGCCACCGACCTCAGGGTTTCGCTGACCGACCGGTGCAACCTGCGCTGCACCTACTGCATGCCGCCCGAGGGCCTGGACTGGCTGCCCCGCCCGGCGCTGCTCACCGACGACGAGGTGACGCGGCTGGTCGCGATCGCGGTCCGCCAGCTCGGCATCACCGAAGTCAGGTTCACCGGGGAGAGCCGCTGCTGCGCCGCGGCCTGCGGCCATCATCGCCGCTACCGCGGCACTGCGCCCGCGCCCGGAGATCTCGCTGACCACCAACGGCATCGGCCTGGACCGGCTGGCCGGGCCGCTGCGCTCGGCCGGCCTGGACCGGGTTAACGTGTCGCTGGACACGCTGCGCCCCGAAACGTTCCAGCAGCTAGCCCACCGGGACCGGCTGGCCGATGTGCTGGCCGGCCTGGCCGCCGCGGACGCGGTCGGCCTCACCCCGGTCAAGGTCAACGCGGTGCTGATGCGCGGCCACAACGGGGACGAGGCGGTGCCGCTGCTGCGGTTCTGCCTGGAGCATGGGTACCAGCTGCGGTTCATTGAGCAGATGCCGCTGGACGCGCAGCATGGCTGGCGGCGCACCAACATGGTCACCGCGGATGAGATCCTGGCCGAGCTGAGCACCGAGTTCAAGCTGACCGCGGATGACCTGGTGGATCGCGGCTCGGCGCCCGCCGAGGCGTTCCTAGTCGACGGCGGGCCCCGCGCGGGTCGGCATCATCGGCTCGGTGACCAGGCCGTTCTGCGCCGAATGTGACCGGGTCCGGCTGACCGCCGACGGCCAGGTCCGCAACTGCCTGTTCGCCCGGACCGAGAACGACCTGCGCGGGCCGATGCGCGCCGGGGCCAGCGACGAGGAACTGACCGCGATCTGGCGCGCGTGCGTCTCGGCCAAGCTGCCCGGACACGGCATCAGCGACCCCGGCTTCCTGCAGCCCGCCCGCCCGATGTCCGCCATCGGCGGCTGCGCCGGCGGCTGGGTCCTGGTGCCGGAGTTCGACGCGATCGTGCTGGCGGGCGGGCACGCGACCCGGCTCGGCGGTGCGGACAAACCGGCCCTGATCGTGGCCGGCCAGAGCATGCTCGCCGCGGTGATCTGCGCCGCCACCGCGGCCGGCGCCCGCACCGTGATCGTGGTCGGCCCGCCCGCCGCGGCCGGGCGGGAGGCGGAGCAGGCTCGGCGCGGTATGGCCCGGCCCGGGCGGGTGCTGGTCGTGCGGGAGGAACCGGCCGGGGCGGGACCGGTCCCGGCCCTGCGGCGCGGCCTGGCCGAAGCCGGCGCGCCGCTGGTCCTGCTGCTGGCCGCCGATCTGCCATTCCTGCGGGCGGACCCGCTGCGGCTCCTGGTCACCGAGGCGGCGGGGAGCCCGGCCGGGGCCGTCCTGATCGACCCGGCCGGGCAGCGGCAATGGCTGGTGAGCTGCTGGCGGACCGCGGCGCTGCGCCCAGCGGCCGCCGCCTGCCAGGGCGGCTCGCTGCACGGCGTGCTCGGGCCGCTGCGGCCCGAGCAGGTCAGCTACCGGACGCCGGCCGGCCAGCCGCCGCCATGGTTCGATTGCGATACCGCAGCCGAGCTCGCGCTAGCTCGCCGCTGGCCGGTCCAGGGATCGCCGGGCCAGCCCGGGACTGACCGCACTCCGGAGGCACGCCGATGACCACGCTAGAGCGCTGGATCCAGGACGCTTGCGCCGAACTCGGCCTCGATCCGTCCGTCGCCGCGACCCGCGCCGTGCTGGACCTGGCCCGGGATGTCGCCCACGCGGTGGAGCGGCCGGCCGCGCCGCTCACCGCCTACCTGCTGGGGGTGGCCGTGGGCCGGGGTGCCGACCTGCCGACGGCGGCCGCACGCCTGAGCGCACTGGCCGCGTCCTGGTCGGAGCCAGCGGCGAGCGGCTAGCCTCTGCGCCCGAGCCAGCGGCAAGCGGTCAGGGCCCGGCCCGGCCCGGCCTGGTCTCGCCGGGCCGTCGGATCGGCCGGCGCCAAGTCCGCCAGGAGACCCTGGCTTAGCCCCGGCATCCCGCCAGCTGAGCCGAAAGGTCGGCGACTACGCGCCGTAACGGCAGCGGGACGGGCAGTCCGAATACCTACCAGAACGTCAGGTTAGCGACAATAGCGTCTCAACGTTCCTTGAGCCGGTCCGGCAAAGCGGCGACGAGCACTAGGCCGGACCGCCAGCGGACCGCCTCGTGATCACTCTGCGCGAACTATGACGCGGAGTTCTATCGATTCACGGACCCCGCAGATCGATACGGGTTGTAGCCAGGAAGCGGGCCTGAACCCCAGGCTGTGAACGATCTGTAATCATTTTCGTTAGTTGGAACGGTAAAATCGCAAGATGCAGTCGGGAAGTTGCCAGCCTTACCGTCACTGCGTGCAAGGTAGCGACCGGCCCGCCCGGTTCCTGATATGCGACGCGGCGAATCCGACCGCGATCACGGTTAGGTCACGACCGCGGGCCGGCAAAGCGGTCCAGCGGGCCTCCGGCCCCGGCCACTTTGCCTCCGGATGATCCGTGAAATCAGTTCGGCCCGGGAAAGGCGGTCGGCCGGGCTGGCCCGGCAGGCCCCGCCGCAGCAGCGCTATCAGCGGGAACGAGACCGGGCCTGCTCGGCCGGTCACTACGCAGGGTCAACCTGGGCGGCGCGCCAGCTGGTAACTCATCGCGGTCATAAACGCCGCCGAGGCTGGATTAGGCGCGCTTGGTAAAGCGAAAAGGCGCCACCTCAACTGGCCCCGGTCAGCTAACGGCGCTGACGGTGACATCGGGGCTGACTAGCCCGGACCTGGCGGTCGCTAATTTACGGCCGGCAAGGCGGTGCGGGCGACTCCGGGCGGCACTTCCCGGTGCCCGGCAGCGGTGCCCGTGGTTCGTAATGAGAGGCGGCATACAACGACCGCCGCGCCGCCCCGCCCGGGGCCCGGCGGGCCGCGCGGGCCGGGTGTCCGCGAGCGCCGCCAGGGCGGCGCTGGAGCCGGACCGCTACCGGTGCATTCCGGGCAGAATGGCCGCGGCGAGCACTGCTCACCGGATATGGTGCTGTCGGCCAGGAAAGCGGGACCCGCTAACTCGCGGTTCTGGAGCCATTTCTATTTCTTTAAGTGCATTGGGTGGAAATCCTATGGCTACAGTTACTGTCGCGAACGTGCAGCGGGACGCGGTCGGCGGCGCCCACGTCAGCCCGGTTTCGGCGTCGGCCGCGCCGCCGCCCACGCCCTGGCGGGTGATCATCGTCTCGATGCTCGCGGTCGCGGCGGCCAGCGCTCTCATGTGGTTCGCCTACCGCGACTGGATCAAGCCGACCATCATCCAGATCCAGACGGGCTACGTCCCCTTCGCCGGCCTCATCGTGGTCACCGGGGCGCTGGAGCGGCTGCTTGAGCCGCTCGGCCAGGTGCTCATGCCGAAGGACTCGTCGCCGGCCTCGGCCCAGCAGACCGCGGCCAGCTCGAAGGCCATGGCCCAGGCGGTCGCCGCCGACCCGGACGCCAGCACCACGGACGTCCAGCTGGCCATCGGCGCGGGCACCAAGCCATTGCACGACCTCATCACCAGCATCCAGGCCAAAGCCGCCACCTCGGCCAGCTGACCCAGCCTCAGCATTAATCCGGCCGCGCAGGCCCGGCGGTCTTTCCACGCCGGCCCGCTACGGGCCGCACGGAGAGAGGGTTGCCAGGATGACGTTAACGATATATCGTTAACGTATCTTAGTAGTCCGGTGACAGTCTCAGTAAGAACAGGCGGCCGGAGCACACCACGGGAGGCAGAACGATGCATAGCGAAGATGCCTGGCCCCACGGCGACGATGAGGCCAGCTGGCCGCGCCGGGGAGGCAGGCGGGGACACGGCCGCGGGCCCGGGTTCCGGGTGCGGCCTGGATTTCCCGGCGGACCCGGCGGACCGGGCGGACCGGGCGGACCTGGCGGGCCGGGCGGACCGGGCGGACCGGGGTTCGGATTCGGCCCCTGGGCCGGTGAGCCAGGGATGCGCGGGCGGCGGGCCAAGCGGGGCGACGTCCGCGCCGCGGCGCTGGCCCTGCTGGCCGAAGGCGCGATGAACGGATACCAGATCATCCAGGAGATCGGCGAGCGCAGCGACGGGGTCTGGCGGCCCAGTCCTGGGTCGGTCTACCCGGCCCTGCAGCAGCTGGTGGACGAGGGCCTGATCAGGGACGAGTCCGACGAGCAGCCGGCGCAGCTACCAGCTCACCGACGCGGGCCGCGACTACGTGGCGGCTCATCCGGACGAGGTCCGGGCACCATGGGAGGCGGTCGCGGGGTCGGTCGGCGACTCCGCCATCGAGATGCGCAACCTGCTCCGGCAGGTCAGCATGGCCGGGTTCCAGGTGCTCAGCGCGGGCACGCCCGGGCAGGTCAAGCAGGCCCGCCGGATCCTGACCGACGTCCGCAAGGCGCTCTACCGAGTGCTCGCGGCCGACGATGAGGACGCCCCGGACGGAGCCAGTGCCTAGCAGGCGCGCGGGCGCGCGGGCGCGCGGTCAGCGGGCCGCGCGCCCGCCCGGGCTAGGCTCGGTGCCGTCGGCTACCGGCCGCGGAGAGGTTCAGAATGAAGGGGAGTGACTGTGACAGCGCAGCCCGGAGCAGGCCCCGGCGCCGCGACGGCTAACGGCCGCCCGCAGCCCGGCGGCCCGGCTGAGGCAGGCCAGACATCCCAAGGGCTGAGATGTCAAGCGGCGAGGCGTTCGAGGTGTGCGACGGCGTTTGGCCAGGCGGTTGCTTCGTCGTAGCAGGTGCTGGTTTTCAGGCAGCCGTGCAGGATGCCGACGAGGCGGTTGCTGAGCTGGCGGAGCGCGGCGTTGTGGCCGAGGCCGCGGGCGCGCTGCCTGTCGTAGCAGGCGCGGGCTCCGGGTGACGCGGACAGCGCGGAGAGGGCCTGGGAGTGCAGGGCGTCGGTGAGCCGGTTGTTGCGGATGAACCGGGCCAGGACGATTTTGCTGCGTCCGGACGCGCGGGTGATGGGGCTGGAGCCGGCGTAGTTCTTGCGGGCTTTCGCGGAGGCGTACCGGCCGGGGGCGTCGCCGAACTCGGCGAGCGCCCGGGCGCCGTTGATGGTTCCGATGCCGGGCTGGGATAGGTAGGTCTCAGCGTCGGGGTGCTGGAGAAAATGGGCCTCTACCTGGGTCTCCAGCCGGGTGATCTGCTCGTTCAAGGTGGTCAGGACGGCCGCGGTGGCCTGCGCCGTGGCGGCGTAGGCGGCGGTGATCGCGGCGGGCTGGGCCAGCTGCGGGGCGCGGAGCGCGTCTTTGATCGCCTGGGCCCGGGCGGGCACGTCGCGCCGGCGGGCCCGCTTGAGCGCGGCGCTGATCTGGGCGGCCGTCAGTTTCGCCGCGGCCTCGGGGGCGGGGCCGGGCCAGCAGCTCCAGGGTGTCCGCGGCGGTCAGGCCCAGGTCAGCGTAGGCGGCCAGGGCGGCGGGGAAGAACTCGCGCAGCGCCGAGCGCAGCCGCAGGGTATGCCGGGTGCGTTCCCAGATCAGCGTCTGGTGCGCGCGGGCGACCACCTTGACCGCCTCGGCGCCGGCGGTGTCGGCGGCCACGGCCCGCAGCTGGTGCCGCTCGGCGCGCACCATGTCGGCCAGGGCATGGGCATCAGCCGCGTCGCTCTTGGCACCTGAGAGGTTGTAGCGCTCCTTGAACCGCGCGACCTGCTTCGGGTTGAGCCCGAACACCTGGTAACCGGCCGCTGCCAGGGCTTGCACCCACAGCCCCCGGTCAGTCTCGATCGCCACGGCCACCTGGCCGGGATCGCCATCGGCACCCAGGTGCGCGGCGATCAGCTCATGCAGCAGTGCGATCCCGGCCGCGCCCTCCGGCAGCCGCCGGGCCGCCAGCTTACGGCCCGCCTCATCCTGGATCTCCACGTCATGGTGCTCCTCGGACCAGTCATCCCCGACGAACAGCAATGTCTCATTTCTCCTCGCATCTGATCACCACGGTTAACCTGGTCCTGGCAGCCTGCGGGAGAACGGCACGCGCCCTAATGGATCAGTGCTCACGCCATGCGGCGGGCACGACAGCCCAACAGCGGTCATGTCTCCCGGTCACTGGCGGGGGCACGGTCTGACCATAGGACTCATGTGCTCCTGGGGGTCAATGCGGTGCTCACCCGCCAGCGGCTTCCGGGCCGAGTCTGTACCCTGGCGAACCCTTGCTCCTCACGGGGCTGGTGTTCTGCGCGGGACTGACCCGGTAACCCCCATTAGGGGGACAACGGCCGCCGCCAGGAACCGGCCATCACGGTGACCGGCCTGACCAAGAAGTACGGCGACATCGAGGCGGTCCGCGGCGTCGATTTCACCGTGGCCCAGGGGGAGACCTTCGGGTTCCTCGGGCCGAACGGCGCGGGCAAGACCACCACGATCAAGATCTTGTGCACGCTGGCCAATGCGAGCTCAGGCAGGGCCCGGGTGGCCGGCCATGACACGGCCACCGCCCGCGACTCGGTCCGCCGCAATATCGGCCTGGTGTTCCAGGACACCACGCTGGACAGCTACCTCACCGCGGCGCAGAACCTGCGCTTCCACGCCGACATGTACGGGGTGCCGAAAGCCGCGGTCGGCCCGCGGATGCGCCAGGTCCTGGACATGGTCGGGCTGTGGGACCGGCGGGACAGCCTGGTCAGCACCTACTCCGGCGGCATGCAGCGGCGGCTGGAGATCGCCCGCGGCCTGCTGCACGCGCCGCGGGTGCTCTTCCTTGACGAGCCCACCGTCGGGCTTGACCCGCAGACCAGATCATCAATCTGGGCTTACATTAACGACCTGAAGCGGCGCGAGGACATCACTATCTTCCTTACCACGCATTACATGGATGAGGCCGAGCACTGCGACCGGATCGCGATTATCGACCATGGCAAGATCGTGGCAATTGATAGCCCGGAAGCGCTGAAGGCCAGCGTCGGTAAAGACCGGGTGCAGATTCATACCGCGGACGATCCGGCGGCTATCGCCGCGCTCGCGGACCGGTTCGGGATCGAGGCCGCGATTCATGAGGGGGCAGTGACCTTTTCGGTGGCATCCGGCGAGGAATTCGTGCCACGGCTATTCGCGAGCCTGCCGGTCCCGATCCGCTCGGTGAGCGTCTCGCGGCCATCGCTGGATGACGTTTTCATGTCTTATACCGGAACTACTATCCGTGACGCCGAGGCGTCGGGATCCGATGCGATGCGCCAGCTGGCGCGCTTGCGGGGAGGCAGGCGATGACCACCCAGATCAGGACCGGCCCGAGGTCGGCCCAGGGCCGGCCGACCTGGTACACGAGATCAGGGTCGCGGTACCCGAGCGCGGGCTGCGCCACGACTTGCGCGCGGTCAGCATCATCTGGCGGCGGGAGCTGATCAGGTTCCGCACCGATCGGCTACGCGCGGTGACGGCGCTGATCCAGCCGGTGCTATTCCTGTTCGTGCTGGGGACCGGATTGTCCTCGCTCGCAGGTCAGAGCATGCCTCCGGGGATCAGCTTCAAGACCTTCATCTACCCGGGCGTGCTGGCCATGTCCGTGCTCTTCACCGCCATTTTCTCGGCCGCGTCGATCGTCTGGGACCGGGAGTTCGGCTTCCTCAGGGAGATCCTCGTCGCGCCGGTCAGCCGGGCTTCGATCGTGATCGGGAAGTCGCTGGGCGGCGCGACCATAGCCACCTTCCAGGGCATCATCTTCCTGATCCTGGCCGGCCTGGCCGACGTGCCCTATAACCCGGTGCTGATCTTGACCCTGATTGGCGAGTTGCTGCTGCTGTCGTTCACGCTGACCGCCTTCGGGGTGATGATGGCCGCGCGGATCAAGCAGTTCCAGGCGTTCATGGCGTTGACCCAGATGCTGGTGATGCCGCTGTTCTTCCTGTCCGGTGCGCTGTACCCGCTCAGCGGCCTGCCGGGCTGGCTGAGCGTGCTGACCCGGCTGGATCCGCTCACCTACGTCGTCGGTCCCATGCGGGACGCGGTGTTCAGCCACCTGAACATGCCGGCCGTGTTCGAGTCGCACCTGGCCCCCGGCATCACCTGGGGCGGCTGGCTGGTGCCGCTGTGGTTCTCGCTCGGCATCGTCGCGAGCATGGGCCTGGGAATGATGCTGGTGGCGATTGCCGAGTTCCGTAAGACCGAGTAACGGGTCCCGGGTATGGACGATGCCGGGTAGCTGAGTTTCGGCGCCCGGCATCTGTCACGGCCGGGAAAAGATAGAGCGACGCCGGGTGGCTACGGGGGCAAACCACCCGGCGTCGCATTCATCGGCGCTCCGACGGGGGCCCGGAACGCCGGCAGTGGTGCCCCGGCGGGGGACCAGAGCACCGGTAAGCATGTTACACCGAACCCCCCCCTTGTGCGTCAAGACCGGATTAGAAGCGAATCTCGCCGCGGTGCCCGGCCGATCCACGACCATCAAGCGTTTTCCGGTCGGCCTTTTCCTAACCGGATCAGCGCTACCGGCCAGACTCGCCGGTGTTGCCCCCACTGCCGGAATCGTCCGGGACACCGGGCGGCTGCTGCGGGCGGCCCGCCGGGCCCGAGTCGGGAGGGCTAAATCGGTCCGGCAAGTTGGGCTCGTAAGCCCGGAAGCCGCGGGTGTTGTACGGTTCCCGGCCGCCGTTGGCGAAGACCACGGCGAAGTACGGAATGATGATCGCGCCGACCGCCGGGATCGCGGTCAGCCAGCCGGCCCCGTTGATGAAAGCCACGACCGCGACCACGAAGCACACCACCCGGATGCCCATCATCACCAGGTAGCGGCGCTCGCGGCTGGCGATGTCAGCCGACTTCGACGGCCGCGCCTCGGTCACGACCTGGGCGCGGTCTCGCCGGGGCTGGTGCGAAGCTCTCACCTCTCCAAGGTATGCGGGCCGGGGCCCGGCGTCATCCCGCCCCCCTGGTGGCCTCCGGCTGGCAGGCGGGCGCCGCGAGCAGGCCGTCGATCTCGGCCAGCGAGGCGGCGCCCGCCAGCGCCATCGAGTGAGCGAGATCGTCGGTGATCCCGGTCAGCAGGGCCTGGACGGCGTCAGCCCCGCCGCAGGCCAGCGCCCAGAGCACTGGCCGGCCGATGAAGACCGCGCTGGCTCCCAGGGCCAGGGCAGTCAGCACCTGGTCGCCATGGCGGATCCCGCCGTCGACGTAGACGGGCTGGCCCGCCGCCGCGGCCGGGCCGGCTGGCCGCGGGGCCGCTGCGGCCCGGGCCGCGGGGGACAGGCCAGCGGAGGCCGGCCCGGTCGCGACCGGGCCAGCGGGGCCGGCTGCGGCTGAGCCGTCGTAGCCGGGGCTGGCCGGGCCAGCAGGGCCCGTCCGCAGCGCGGCGACGACATGGGGCAGGGCGGCGCCGGCGGGCAGCGCACCGTCAAGCTGGCGGCCGCCGTGGTTGGAAACGAGCACCGCGGCGGACCCGGCCGCGGCACAGGCGCGGGCGTCGTCACCGCGCAGCACCCCCTTGACCACAACGGGAAGCCCGGCGCTGATCTGGCTGAGCCAGCCAATGTCGGCGAAGGTCAGGTCGTCGGCCTGGTCGGCCGCACCCGGATCCGCCAGCGGGCCGAGGTTGACCTTGAAATCCGCGTCGCTGATGATCAGGTCGCGGCTATCGCGGCGCTTGCGGCCGACCACCGGCGTGTCCGCGGTGAGCACCAGGGCCGCCGCGCCCGCGGCGGCCGCGCGGGCGACCAGGCCCGCGGTCAGCTCCCGGTCGCGCATGATGTACACCTGGAACCACCAGGAACCGCCGGCGGCCGCGACCGCCGCGCCGACCTCCTCGATCCGCCGGGTGCTGCGGGTGGACAGCACGAACAGCGCGCCGGCCCGGGCCGCGCCGGTCGCGGTGGCCACTTCGCCGTCGGGATGAGCCAGCCGGTGGAACCCGGTCGGTGCCACGCCCACCGGCGTGGCCAGCGGCGCGCCGAGCAGCCGGGCGGCGGTGCTCACCGCCGAGACGTCGCGCAGCACCCGCGGCGCCAGCCAGGCCCGGCGCCAGGCCTTCTGGTTGCCGCGCAGGGTCCGCTCGCGTCCGGCCCCTCCGGCGTAGTAGTCGTAGACCGCAGCCGGAAGCAGTTCCCGGGCGCTGCGCTCCAGCTGCGCAAGGTCAGGAATCACAACCGCCGAGTATCCCAGCGGAGGCAGACATGAGCGATCGCATTTATCGGGTCACGGAAATCGTCGGCACCTCGCCGAGCGGCATCGAGCCGGCCATCACCGGCGCGCTGCAGCGGGCCGCGCAGACGCTGCGGCACCTGGACTGGTTCGAGGTGACTCAGATTCGCGGCCAGATCGTGGACGGCGAGGTCGCGCACTACCAGGTCGGGCTGAAGGTCGGGTTCAGGCTCGAGGACGGCTGAGC
This sequence comes from uncultured Actinomycetota bacterium, assembly GCA_963788895.1. Lineage (GTDB taxonomy): Bacteria > Actinomycetota > Actinomycetes > Streptosporangiales > Streptosporangiaceae > DATBGO01. The sequence continues at coordinate 23,808 of CAWBJA010000009.1, forward strand.
CCCGGGGTCAGCTGGCCTGGCTGGCCGAGGACATGTTGAAGCCCTCGACGCGCAGCGGCGGCATCGCGGTCCTGGTGAAGTCGTCGCTCCACTCGCGCGGCAGGGCCCGGGTGCTGGCGCCGGCCTGGGCGATCCGGCGCAGCATGCCGACCGGGCTCTCGTTGAACCTGAAGTTGTTCACCGCGCCGGTCACCTCGCCGTTCTCCACCAGGTAAACCCCGTCCCTGGTCAGCCCGGTCAGCAGCAGGGTCTGCGGGTCCACCTCGCGGATGTACCACAGGCAGGACACCAGCAGGCCGCGGCCGGTGCTGGCCACCATCTCGTCGAGCCGGGCCGTGCCGCCGGGCAGCTCCATGATCAGGTTGCTGATCGACGGGGTCACCGCCAGCCCGGACAGGGCCGCCGAGTGCCGGGTCTGGACCAGGGCGCCCAGCGTGCCGCCGGAGATCCAGTCCGTGGGCGGCAGCGCCAGTCCGTTGTCGAATACCGATGACTCGCGGTTGGAGGTGTGGGCGATCACGAACGGCTCGCACTGCAGGCCAGGAGCGCCCGGATCGCTGCGCAGGGTCAGTGGCACCGGGGTCAGCTGCTCGCCGACCTGGGTGCCGCCGCCGGGCCTGCTGAAGACCGTGCGCCCGTCCAGTGCGTCCTTCGCGCCCGCGGACCAGTACAGCGCGATGTACAGGTCGGCCACGGCCGAAGGGGACAGCAGCGTCTCGTACCGGCCGGGCGCAAGCTCGACCCGCCGGGCCGCCCAGCCCAGCTCCCGGGCCAGCTGGGCGTGCAGGCTAGCCACCTGGACGTCGGAGAAGTCCCTGGTGGCCGCTCCGGCCCAGGCCGAAGCGGCCAGGTCCGCCGACTTGGCGTTCAGCTCCGCCTTGCCCGCGGGCTGGTCATGGCGCAGCCGCAGCCCGGTCGAGCTGCCCAGGAACGACGACGTCATCGAGTGCTCGGCGTACCCGTACAGCCGCCGGCCCGAGGCCGACGCGGTCTCGAACGCTTCGGCCAGCTGGCCGGCGAAGCCGCTGAACACCGCGGCCTCGGTGCGCTGGGGCGGCTCGTCCCAGCCCGGTCCGGCCTGCGGCGTGACCTGAGCCGGCCGGCCGGTCGCGGCCGGGCCGGCCAGCGGCTGCGCGTCCGGGGCGGGCGGCCCGGACGCGGCGGCTCGCTCCGCCTCCGCGACCAGGTCAGGAATCTGGTCCAGGCGAACGCCGGACCGGGACACGATCCCGGTGGCCGGGCCGTCGCGCCCGGCGCTGACCGCGATCACGGTCAGCCGGCGGGCCTGCTGCACGCCGTTGGTGGTCAGCGTGTTGTCCGCCCAGCGGAGGTTGGCCGCCGATCCCTCCTCGGCGATGACCACGCAGCCGCCCCGGGCGGCCTGCAGGGCCCGCTCGACGGTTTCCTGCGGGGTCGGCCTGGTCATGATCCCTCTTCCACCGTGTTGAGTATCCGCACGCCCCGCATCAGCACCGCCGGGCTGCCGTGGCCCACCGGGGCGATCTGGCCGGGCTGCCCCTTTCCGCAGTTGAACGCCCCGTACATGGCGTAGGTCTGCGGCCCGCCGACCACCTCCATGGAGTTCCAGAACTCGGTGGTCGTGGCCTGGTAGGCGACGTCGCGCAGCTGCCCGGCCAGCCGGCCGTGCTCGATCAGGAAGAACCGCTGGCCGGTGAACTGGAAGTTGTACCGCTGCATGTCGATGGACCAGCTCTTGTCACCGACCACGTAGATGCCGTGCTCCACGCCGCTGATCAGCTCGTCGATGGACGGGCCGCCCGCGGCCGGCTGCAGGCTGACGTTGGCCATCCGCTGTATCGGCATGTGTCCGGCCGAGTCGGCGAACGCGCAGCCGTTAGAGCGCGCCAGCCCGAGCCGGTGCGCCATCCGCCGGTCCAGCTGGTATCCGGTCAGCACGCCGCCGGTGATCAGGTCCCACGACTGCGCCTGAACTCCCTCATCGTCGTAGCCGACGGTGGCCAGGCCGTGCTCGGCGGTCCGGTCGGCGGTGACATGCATCAGCGGCGAGCCGTACTGCAGGCGGCCCAGCTGGTCCGGGGTGGCGAAGGAAGTTCCCGCGTAAGCCGCCTCGTAGCCGAGCGCGCGGTCAAGCTCGGTCGCGTGCCCGATGGACTCGTGGATGGTCAGGAACAGGTTCGACGGGTGGATCACCAGGTCGTACCGGCCCGGCGGGACCGTCGGCGCGGCCTGCTTGGCGGCCAGCAGCTCAGGAAGCTCGGCCAGCTCGGCACCGAAGTCCCAGCCGGTGCCGGTCAGGTACTCATAGCCGCGCCCGGCCGGCGGCGCGAGGGTGCGCATGGTCTCGAACCGGCCGTCCGGGCTGACCGCGACCGCCGTCAGCTCCGGGTGCACCCGGACCCGCTGCTGGGTCGTGGTGGTCGCCCCGTCGCTGTAAAACTTGCACTCCTTGACCTGCAGCAGCGTCACGTCCACGTGATCAATCCCGGGCCGGCTGAGCAGGCCCGAGCTCCAGCCGGTGAGCAGCGCGATCTTCTCCGCCGTGGGCACGCGGAACGGATCCGCCGCATAGCCGGAGACCCAGGTGACGTCGCCGTGGGCGGCCTCGGCGGCCAGCTCAATCCGCTCGGTGTTGATCGCGGCGCAGACCCTGGCCAGCTCGACGGCCTCGGTGGCGGCCTGCACCGCGGCCGGCACCGTCAGGTCCACCGCGGAGGCGAACCCCCAGGTCCCGTCCACCACGACGCGCACGGCCAGGCCGGCCTCATCGGCGTCGAAAAGCGTCTCCAGCTGGCCGTCGGACAGCCCGATCTGCTGGTCCCTGATGAGCTCCGCGCGGAAGTCGGAATGCTCCGCGCCCAGGTCGGCGGCCCGCTGCAGGGCCGCGGCGGCGAGCTCGCGCAGCGGGTAGCCGGCGAACTCGGGGTCGATCCGCTGCGCGGCCGCGCTGGCTGCGTTGTCCTCCACGGCAGGCAACCTATCCCACTCCCGCGCGCGGTCAGCTGGCCCGGTACGCTCGCCACGACCGGACAGGTTCCTGCGGAAGGGACGGAGGTGTCCCAGGCATGGCTCGATCTGTCCTGGTGACTGGCGGCAACCGAGGCATCGGGCTAGCGATCGCCCGCCGGCTGGCGGCCGGCGGCGACGCGGTGACCATCACCTCCCGCTCCGGGCAGGACGTGGCCGGACTGACCGTCGCGCGGTGCGAGGTGCGCGACCCCGAGTCGGTCGACGCCGCGTTCAAGGTGGCCGAGGCGGCGCACGGGCCGGTAGAAGTGGTCGTGGCCAACGCCGGAATCAACCGCGACCAGCTGCTGGCGCTGATGAGCGAAGAGCACTTCACTGATGTCGTCGACACCAACCTCGGCGGCGCTTACCGGGTCGCCAGGCGCGCCACCCGGGCCATGATCAGGATGCGGCGCGGGCGGATCATCTTCATCTCCTCGGTGGTCGGCTTGCTCGGGTCGGCCGGGCAGGCCAACTACGCGGCCTCCAAGGCAGGCATGGTCGGGCTGGCCCGCTCGCTGGCCCGCGAGCTCGGGTCGCGGGGGATCACGGTCAACGTGATCGCGCCGGGTTTCGTGGCCACGGACATGACCGCCGACCTGCCCGAAGCCAGGAAGAAGGCGATCCTGGACGGCATTCCGCTCGGCCGCGGCGCAACCGTCGATGAGATCGCGGCGGCAGTGGCCTTCCTGGCCTCCCCGGACGCGGCGTACATCACCGGCGCGGTGATCCCGGTCGACGGCGGCCTGGGCATGGGCCACTGAGCAGGTCATCTGGCAACCTCCCCAGCACGGGAAAGGACAGCAGGCGATGGGAATCCTGGACGGCAAGCGGATCCTGGTGACCGGTGTGCTCACCGACGCGTCGATCGCCTTCCACGTGGCGCGGATCGCCCAGCAGGAGGGCGCGACCGTGGTCCTGACCGGCTTCGGGCGGCTCAGCCTGGTGCAGCGGGTCGCCAAGCGGCTACCTGACCTGCCGCCGGTGATCGAGCTGGACGTCACCGACGCCGGGCAGCTGGCCTCGCTGGCCGAGCGGGTGTCCGAGCACGTGCCGGCCCTGGACGGGGTGGTGCACAGCATCGGCAACGCCCCGCAGGCGGCGCTGGGCGGCAATTTCCTGCAGACCTCATGGGACGACGTGGCCGCCGCCTTGCACGTATCCACCTACTCGTTCAAGTCGCTGGCCATGGCCGCGCTGCCGATGATGGGCGAGGGCGGCTCGATCGTCGGGCTGGACTTCGACGCGAGCCAAGCCTGGCCCGCTTACGACTGGATGGGCGTGGCCAAGGCGGGCCTGGAGTCCTGCGCCAGGTACCTGGCCAGGTACCTGGGCCCGCGCGGCATCAGAGTGAACCTGATGGCGGCCGGTCCGCTGCGGACCATGGCGGCCAGGAGCATCCCCGGGTTCGACGGCTTCGAATCGGTGTGGGACGAGCGGGCCCCGCTGGGCTGGAACCTGTCCGACCCTGAGCCCGCGGCCCGCGGCTGCGTGGCGCTGCTGTCGGACTGGTTCCCCGCCACCACCGGCGAGATCGTGCACGTCGACGGCGGCGTGCACGCGATCGGGGCCTGACCCGGACGCCGGCCGGGCTGACCGGGCCCTGGCGCGGACCCGTGAGGGCCGTTAATCGCGGCCTCTGGGCGTCCTGAGCGGCCCGGCACTGTGGGCTCAACATCCCGCTTTGCCAGCGTTACTGGGGATTCCGTCCTGAACGGGGCCACGCAAGTAGCGGTCCGATAAGCGCGAGGTCACTGTCGGATCACGATTGGGGTGGTCCGCTCCAGGCCCGTTCCCAGTTTGGTGCCCATGCTCCTAATATGACGCGACGGCGCGCCGAGAAGGCGTGTCGTCACGCCGCGGGGCGGCAGAGCCTCCGGTAACTGGATCCGCGCCAAGAATCAGCGGAAGGATAGGGAGGAGGAGAGTGTCAATGCGGACACCCAAGCGAAGCTTGATGGCCGTCAGCGGCCTGGCAGCGCTCGCGCTTGTTGCTACCGCCTGCGGGAGCAGTGCGGGTTCGTCGGGCTCGTCGAACTCAGGTTCGTCGGGCAGCGTGAGCCTGGCCAGCGGTGTGCAGGGGATCAACCCTGGCACTGGCGCCCCGAAGAAGGGCGGCACGCTCAACATGCTCGGCGTCGGTGACGTCGACTACATGGACTACAACATCAGCTACTACACCATCGGCGTACCTGGCCCAGCGGATGTGGGTGCGCGGCCTGTACGCGTACCCGGCCACTCCGGGCAAGACCACGACGCCGGAGCCGGACCTGGCCACGGCGGCCCCGGTCGTGTCAGCAACGGCGGCGAGACCTACACGGTGACGATCCGCATCGGGCGCGCAGTGGAACACCATCGCCGTTCACCCCGGTCACCGGCGCGGATGCGGTGCTCGGCCTGAAGCGGACCTGCAACCCGGCGCAGCCGTTCGGCGGCCTGCCCGACTTCATCGAGCCTGATCAAGGGCTACGCGCAGTTCTGCGCCGGCGTTCGCCAAGGTCGACGCCGACGGTTGCCGGCGATCAAGGCGCTACGTCGAACTCGCATCAGATCTCTGGTGTGACCGTCGCTCGGGCCAGACGGTCACCTACAACCTGACCCAGCCGGCCTCGTACTTCGCCGACATGCTGACGCTGCCGCCGTTCAACCCGGCCCCGGCGGCGAGCCTGAACTACCTGCCGGCCAGCGCGCAGGCGCAGCAGAACACGATCGCCGACGGCCCGTACAAGGTCCAGTCGTACGTGCCGACCAAGAAGATCGTGTTCGTGCGCAACCCGGCGTGGAACGCGTCCACGGACCCGATCCGCAAGGCCTACGTCGGACAAGATCAACGTGACCGAGACCGGTAACCAGACCACCAACCAGCAGATCCTGCAGACCAACACCGCCGCGGGCGGGCATGGAGTGCGACAGCTTCCCGCCGGTCGCCGCGGTGCCGGGCCTGGTCGCCCAGATGCAGCACGGAGGCAAGAACTTCAACCTCGGCCCGACCTACTCGACGAACCCGTACCTGGTGTTCAACACGGTGTCGCCGAACAACGGCGGGGCGCTGGGCAAGGTGGCGGTGCGGCAGGCGATCAGCTACGCGATCAACCGGGCGCACCTGATCCAGGACTTCAACGGCGCGCTCGCTGAGCCCGCCGCTGACCCACATCCTGCCCGACGGGATCAACGGGGCGCAGGACGTGCCGACGAACTACGACCCGTACCCGTACAACGCGGCCAAGGCCAAGTCGATGCTGGCGGCGGCGGGGTACCCGAACGGGCTGACCCTGAAGTTCCTGTACCGGCCAGTCGAGTCGGCGTCGGTCGAAGATGTTCCAGACCCTGCAGGCCGACCTGGCGCAAGGTCGGCATCAAGCTCACCGGCGTGGGCGTTCCTGACGCGGACTTCTACACCAAGTACCTGGAGGTGCCGAGCGTGGCCAAGCGCGGCGTCTGGGACATCGTCCCTGGCCGGCTGGGGCCCGGACTGGTACGGCGACGCGGCGACTTCGTTCTTCAAGCCGCTGTTCTCCGGCGCCGCCGTCCTACCCGCCGTCGGCAGCAACTTCGGGTTCTACAACAACCCGACGGTGAACGCGCTGATCGACAAGGCCTCTTCGCAGGCTAGCGCGACGCAGCCGCGGCGACCGCTCTGGGCACAGGCCGACCAGGACGTCATGAAGGACGCGCCCGGTCTTCCCGATCACCCAGCCGCTGCAGGCGCATGTACCACGCCAGCTACGTGCACAACGCGGTTTACGTGCCGGCGCTCCAGGAGTTCGACCCGACCAACGTCTGGCTGAGCACCCCCACGGGCTGATCCAGGCAACGCTGTGTTCCCTGCCGGCACCCCGCAGGAGCATCTATCGCGGCGGTGCCGGACGGGAATACAGTGCATTTCCAACGGGCATACATGCTGTGACACCAGGCATGTCTCTTGTGCCGTGCCGGAGCAAGGATCGGTGAAGGGCAGACAGCGTGGCACTACTTGAGGTCGAGGACCTGCACGTCTCGTTCCGCACCGACGACGGCATCGTCAAGGCCGTCCGCGGGGTGTCGTTCCAGGTCGACCAGGGACAGACGCTCGGCATCGTCGGCGAGTCCGGATCCGGCAAGAGCGTGTCCACTCAGACCATCATGGGCCTGACCCGCGGCGCGCAGGTCTCGGGCCGCGCGCTGTTCGAGGGCAGGGACCTGCTCACGCATGAAGCCGAGCAGATGCAGGCGCGTCCGCGGCGCCAAGATCGGCATGATCTTCCAGGACCCGCTGTCCAGCCTGCACCCGTTCTACCGGGTCGGCTGGCAGATCGTCGAGATGATCCGCGCTGCACGATCGGCCGATCTCCAAGCAGCAGGCCCGGCAGCGCGCCGTCGAGCTGCTCACGCTGGTCGGCATCCCGCAGCCCGACCGCCGGGTCGACGACTTCCCGCACCAGTTCTCCGGCGGCATGCGCCAGCGCGCGATGATCGCGATGGCGATGGCGCTCAACCCGGCGCTGCTGATCGCCGACGAGCCGACCACCGCGCTCGACGTGACCGTCCAGGCGCAGGTGCTGCAGGTCATCAGCCGCGCTGCAGGAGGAGTTCGGGACCGCGGTCATCCTGATCACGCACGACCTCGGCGTCATCGCCGAGGTCGCCGACGACGTCGTCGTGATGTACGGCGGCACGGTGATGGAGCAGGCCGACCGGATCACGATCTTCACCGGCAACCATCACCCGTACACCGAGGGGCTGCTGCTGTCGCTGCCGGCCTACGGCGGCGAGCGGGAGCGGCTGCGGTCCATCCCCGGCCAGCCGCCCAGCCCGATCACACCTGCCGCCCGGCTGCCCGTTCGCGCCGCGCTGCGCCTACGTCATGGACCGGTGCCGCGACCGAGGCCCCGCCGCTGGCGTCGGCTCCGGCCGGGGACGACCGAGCCACCTGTCCGCGTGCTGGCTGCCCCGCGACAAGGCGACCCGCGACGCGCTGCGCGCGCAAGGTGCATCGGCCAGTGCCAGGCTCATGTCATCGAGGCCGCTGAGGCGGAGGCGATGAGACCGCGATGAATACCGGAACCGCGATCCGCCATGCCGTATCGGCCGCTGACGGCGACGTGCTGCTCCGGGTGGAGAACCTGGTCAAGCACTTCCCGGTGCAGTCGGGCAAGCTGATCCGCGGCCAGCGTGACTTCGTGCACGCCGTGGACGGGGTGAGCCTCGAGGTCCGCAGGGGCGAGACGCTCGGCCTGGTCGGCGAGACCGGCTGCGGCAAGTCGACGCTGGCCCGCTGCGTGGCCCGGCTCTACGACATCACCTCGGGGAAGATCATCTTCGACGGGCAGGACATCACCACATCTCGGCGCCGGCAGATGCGCCCGTTCCGGCGCGAGATCCAGATGATCTTCCAGGACCCGTACGGGTCGCTGAACCCGCGCCGCCGGGTCGGCTCGATCATCGGCGACCCGTTCGCCATCCACCGACATCGCCAAGGGCGCGGACCGCAAGCGGCGGGTCCAGGAGCTGATGGAGCTGGTCGGCCTCAACCCGGAGCACTACAACCGGTTCCCGGCGGAGTTCTCCGGCGGCCAGCGGCAGCGGATCGGGGTGGCCCGGGCGCTGGCCTTCAGGCCGAAGCTCATCATCTGCGACGAGCCGGTCTCGGCGCTCGACGTGTCGATCCAGGCCCAGATCATCAACCTGCTCGCCGACCTGCAGAGCCGAGCTCGGCCTGACCTACATCTTCATCGCCCACGACCTGTCGGTGGTCCGGCACGTCAGCAACCGGTCGCGGTGATGTACCTCGGGAAGATCGCGAGCAGGCCCCGGTCGAGCAGCATCTGGGCGCACCCTCGGCACCCCTACACCGACGCGCTGCTGTCCGCGGTGCCCGATGCCCGACCCGGATCGCGCCGGGCAGCGCGAGCGGATCATCCTGGTCGGCGACGTGCCGTCGCCGATCAACCCGCCGTCGCGGCTGCCGGTTCCACCCGCGCTGCCCCAAGGCACAGCCAGCAGTGCGTCGACGACGTACCCGAGCTTGAGCCCACGGCTCGGTGACGAGCGCCGCGCACCTGGCCGCCTGCCATTTCCCGGTCGAGGACGGCGAGGACATCTCGAAATCCCGGCCCAGCATCGGCACCGAAGACCGTGTGATCGAGACCGGACTCGTCGGCGGCTCCTGAGCCTGCACGGACCGTTGGGAGGCCAACATGACCATCAACATCCAGGACAGCCTGGCCGGGCAAGATATCAGGCGCCGAGGCCGGCGAGGGCGAGGCGGCCAAGAAGATCGAAGGCCGCAGCCCATGGCGGCTGGCCTTGTGAGCGGCTGCGCCGCGACCGCGCCGCGATGATCTCCCTCGTCGGTCATCGTCCTCATCGTCGCGGTGGCGATCTTCGCGCCGGTCATCGCGTGCGGCCATCGGGCACGGGGTGTACCAGCAGTTCCGCGGGCCCCAGCCGCCGATCGGGCTGACCCTGACCGGGCAGCCGGTCGGGCCCAGCGGCACGTTCTGGCTCGGCACCGACGACCAGGGCCGCGACATCCTGGTCCGGATCGCCTACGGGGCGCGGATCTCGCTGTTCGTCGGCGTGGTGGCGACCGGCGCTCACCGTCGTGATCGGCGCCATCGTCGGCCTGGCGGCAGGCTACTTCGGCAAAGCTCGTGGACACCGTCCTGGCCCGGCTCATGGACTGGCTGCTCGCGGTGCCCTTCCTGCTGTTCGCGATCTCGCTGGTGTCGGTGGTGCTGGTGCACCCGATCTTGTTCATCGGTCCAGGACTGCCGGTGGTCATCATCGTGCTCGGCGTCTTCGAGCTGGGCCTCGGTCGGCCGTATCGTCCGCGGCCAGGTGCTGTCCATCCGCGAGAAGGAGTACATCGAGGCGGCCAGGGCGCTGGGCGCGGGCCCGTGGCGGATCATGTTCATCGACATCCTGCCGAACCTGATGGCCCAGCTCATCGTCTACACCACCCTGCTGATCCCGCTCACGATCGTGGGCGAGGCGTCGCTGTCGTTCCTCGGCGTCGGCGTCCTGCCGCCCACCGCGGACTGGGGCCAGATGATCAGCGCCGGCTCGGCGATCTACCTGTACGGCCCGTGGTGGTACCTGCTGTTCCCCAGCCTGGCGCTGCTCATCACGACGCTGGCCTTCAACATTTTCGGTGACAGCGTGCGGGACGCATTCGACCCGCGCGGCGACGTGTTCGTCTAGGAGCATCCCGTGGCGCGTTTCCTGGTCCGCAGGACCCTGCAAGGGCATTTTCGTGCTGTGGCTGATGACAGTCACAGTGTTCCTGATCTTCTTCGTCGGCCCTGGCCCGGGCGCGGTCGCCCGTACGCTGGCGGGCCGTCAGGCCACCCCCGCGCAGGTCGCGCGCCGTCTCGCATCGGCTGCTGCTGGACCGGCCGGTCTACGTGCAGTACGGGCACTTCATCTGGCTGCTGCTGCACGGCAACCTCGGCTACGACTATTACCATCAGCAGTCGGTGAACTCGCTTATCGCCTCGGCGTTCCCGATCACCCTGTCGCTGGTCATCGGCGCGTCGATCATCTGGCTGGTCATCGGCGTGACGACCGGGATCGTCTCCGCGGTCAAGACCCGGTCGATCTGGGACCGGTTGTTCACCACTGCTGGCCCTGCTGTTCTACTCGATGCCCAGCTTCGTGCTGGGCTTCCTGCTGATCCTGGGCCTGTACTACGAGTTCTCGATCCACCACGTCAACCTGTTCCCCGCCCCGGGCACCTGGGTCTCGTTTACCTCGAACCCGCTGCAGTGGGCGCACGTGCTGATCTTGCCCTGGTTGACGCTGGCGCTAGTCTCGGCGGCCACCTACACCCGGCTGACCCGCGGGTCGATGCTGGACGTCTTCGGTGAGGACTACATCCGCACCGCCAGGTCCAAGGGCATGCGCGAGCGCCGGGTGATCTTCAGGCACAACCTGCGGGCGTCGCTGACCCCGGTGGTCACCCAGTTCGGGCTGGACGTCGGCACGCTGATCGGCGGCGCGATCATCACCGAGTCTGTCTTCAGCCTGCCGGGGCTCGGGTACACCGCGGTGCAGGCGATCGGCCAGCAGGACCTGCCGGTGGTCATCGGCATCGTCATCGTCGCCTCGGCCGGAGTCGTGGTGGCCAACCTGCTCGTCGACATCCTGTACGCGGTACTCGACCCGCGGGTCCGGCTGCACTAGCCCACGCCGAGGGTTCCGGGCCCGCCGCACCAGGCCGTACCCCTTATTGTCAGGGGGTGACCTTGGTTCTCCTGGTGCGGCATGGCCTGACCGCGACGACCGGAGGGGTGCTGACGGGCTGGACGCCCGGCATCCCGCTTGATGACCGGGGTCGGGGTCAGGCGGCCGCCCTGGCCAGCCGGCTGGCCCCGGTCCGGCTGGACGCCATCATCACCAGCCCGCTGGAGCGCTGCGCGCAGACCGCCGCCGCCATCGCCGGCGCCGTCGGCCTGCCGGTGTCCGAGGACGCGCGGCTGGGCGAGTGCCGGTACGGCGACTGGACCGGCAAGCCGCTGAAGAAGCTGGCCAAAGAACCGCTCTGGCGGGTGGTCCAGGCCCATCCCAGCGCGATGCGCTTTCCCGGCCCGGACGGCGAGTCGATGCTGGACATGCAGCACCGGGCGGTCAGCGCGCTCAGGGACTGGAACGCCCGGCTCGGCCCGGACGCGATGTACCTGGTCTGCTCGCACGGAGACGTGATCAAATCGCTGCTGGCCGACGCCCTGGGCATGCACCTGGACATGCTCCAGCGGATCAGCGTGGACCCCTGCTCGCTCAGCGCGGTCCGGTATACGCCGCTGCGCCCGTTCGTGCTGCGGATGAATGACACCGGCGGGGAAGTTGACTACCTGAAAAGGCCCGAGGCAAAGCAGCCCCGGGCGTCTGCGCGCGGCGAGAGCGACGCGGCGGTCGGCGGCGGGGCTGGCAGCGCGGTGCTCAGCGGCGGCACGGGAGGATAGGACCATGCCAGTCTTTTCCTACGACCCCCCGGACCGGTTCGTGGCCGGCACGGTCGGCCAGCCCGGTGAGCGTACCTTCTACCTGCAGGCCAGCTCCGGCGCCAGGATCACCAGCGTCGCGCTGGAGAAGGTGCAGGTCAGCAGGCTCGCTGAGCGGCTGGACGAGCTACTGGACGAAGAACTCAGCCGGGGCAGCGGCATCACTGCGGGGTTCGCCGACCCGCCGGCGGGCCTGGCTGATGACGATCCGCTGGATCTGCCGCTGATGGAGGAATTCCGGGTCGGCGTCATCGCGCTGGCCTGGGACCGGGACGACCAGCGGGTGGTCATAGAGGCGCAGGAGGAGACCGACTCGCCAGTCGAGCCGCTCGCCGATGACGTGCCCGAGGACGGTCCCGGCGTGCTCAGGGTCCGGATCACCGCGTCCGTCGCGCGGGCGTTCTCCCGGCGCGCGCTCCAGCTGGTGAGCCAGGGCCGGGCTCCATGCCCCCTGTGCGGACTTCCGCTCGACGCGGCAGGCCACATCTGCCCGAGGCAGAACGGCCACCGAGTCGGCCATGCATGAGCCGCCGCCGCGCGGCCGGGGGCAGCGGCGGGGCGGGGCAGGCGCCGGCGGCGAGCCAGACCCCGACCAGGACGGTGACGCTGATGCCGCCCGCCTGGACCTGCTGGCGCGCGGCACCCTGACGGTCGAGGGCAGGCTCGCGGTGGCCTCCAACGAGACCTTCTACTGCACCTTGCGGCACGAGGACCACGCGGTGGCCTGCGTCTACAAGCCGGTGGCGGGGGAGCGCCCGCTGTGGGACTTCCCCACCGGCACGCTGGCGGGCCGGGAAGTCGCCGCCTACCAGGTGTCGCGGGCGGCGGGCTGGCGGCTGGTCCCGCCGACGGTCTACCGGGAGGGCCCGTTCGGGCCGGGCATGTGCCAGCTCTGGATCGACGTGGACCCGTCCGCCGACCTGATCGCCTTGGCCCGCAAGGCCAGCCACCGGGCGCTGCGGGCCATGGCGGTCTTCGATGCGGTGGTCAACAACGCAGACCGGAAGATCGGGCACCTGCTGCCGACCGCGGACGGGCAGCTGTTCGGCTGCGATCACGGCGTCTGCTTCGGCGAGGATTACAAGCTCCGCACCGTGCTGTGGCAGTGGCGGGGCCAGAGCCTCCCGGCCGCCGCGGTCGAATCACTGCGGCGGCTTCGGGCCGGCCTGGCCGCGGGCGGTGCGCTGGCCGCCGCGCTGGACCGCTGGCTCACCCCGGCGGAGGTCGAGGCGACCCGGCAGCGAATCGAAGTGATGATCAAGCACCGGGTGCATCCGTATCCGCCTGAGGACTGGCCCGCGGTGCCCTGGCCGCCGATCTAGCCGGTCAGCCGCGATCGCCCCGGCGGCGCAGGTACCGCTCGAACTCGCGGGCGATCGCGTCACCGGAAGCCTCGGGCAGGTCGGTGGCGTCCTTAGCCTCCTCCAGCGTCCTGACATACTCGGCCACCTCGGAATCCTGGTCGGCCAGCTCGTCCACGCCCCGCTCCCAGGCCCGGGCCTCATCGGGCAGGTCGGCCAGCGGCAGGGTCAGGTCCAGGATGTCCTCGACCCCGCGCAGCAGGGCCAGCGTGGCCTTCGGGCTGGGGGGCTGGGCCACGTAATGCGGAACCGCCGCCCAGAGCGAGACCGCCGGGATCCCGGCGGTCGAGCACGCCTGCTGCAGCACCCCTACGATGCCCGTCGGGCCTTTATAGTCCACCGGATCGACGTGCAGCTGAGCGGCCAGCTTGGTGTCGGAGGCGGCCGCGTTGACCGGGACCGGCCTGGTGTGCGGGGAATCCGCGAGCAGGGCGCCCAGCAGCACTACCAGCTCGGCGCCCAGCTCGGCCAGGGCGGCGACGAGCTCGTCGCTGAAGGTCCGCCAGCGCATGTTGGGCTCGATCCCGTGGACCAGGATCAGGTCCCGGTCGAAGCCGTCAGGCCGGGCCACCGACAGCCTGGTCGTCGGCCAGATCAGCCGCTCCGTCTGGCCGTCGGCTACCTCCATGACCGGGCGGGTCACCTGAAAGTCGTAAAAGTCCTCCGGGTCGATGGCTCCGACCGGGCGGGACTGCCAGGCGGTGCTGAGATGGCTGATGACCCCGCTAGCCGCCTCGCCTGCGTCATTCCAGCCCTCGAAAGCCGCGATGACGGCGGGTGAGCTGAGCTTCCCTGCGGCGTCGAGCTCGATCTCCCACCACCTCCCTTCGGTACCCAATTCCAGGTTACGTGCTTGACCATGATCCCCGCGTGGGGGTAGCGGTCTGCGGCCCGGCCGACCCGCCGGCCGCTGGGCGCCGCCCCCGACCATTCCGGGCACCTACAATAGGGTGACTATGACCCTGGACACCGAATCGGTCCGCAGCGAGGAAACCGGCCCGGATCGCGGACCCGCCCCCCAGCCCGCCCTCAGGCAGGCGCTCGGCCGGCGCGTTCTCATCGCCGACGGGGCGATGGGCTCCATGCTGCAGGGCTCGCCGGCCACCCTAGACGACTTCGCCGGTCATGAGGGCTGCAACGAGATACTCAACATCACCCGCCCGGACATCGTCGATGATATTCACCAGGCCTACCTCGACGCGGGCGTGGACTGCATCACGACCAACACCTTCGGCGCGAACCTCGGCAATCTCGGCGAGTACGGCATATCGGACCGTATCTTCGAGCTGGCCGAGGCGGGCGCGCGGCTGGCCCGGCAGGCCGCCGACCGGTGGGCCGCGGCTGACCGCCCGCGCTGGGTGCTCGGCTCGATGGGCCCGGGGACCAAGCTGCCCACCCTCGGTCACGTCGGCTTCGCCGAGCTGCGCGACACCTACCAGATCAACGCGGCCGGCCTGCTGGACGGCGGCGCTGACGCGCTGATCGTCGAGACCTGCCAGGACCTGCTGCAGGCCAAGGCGGCCATCATCGGCGCCCGCCGGGCCATCTCCGAGGCCGGCCGCGACGTGGTGCTGATCGCCCAGGTGACGATCGAGCTGACCGGGGCGATGCTGCTCGGCAGCGAGATCGGCGCCGCGCTCACCGCCCTGGAGCCGCTGGGCATCGACGTGATCGGGCTGAACTGCGCCACCGGCCCGGCCGAGATGAGCGAGCACCTGCGGTACCTGGCCGCGCATTCGCGGCTGCCGCTCAGCTGCATGCCTAACGCCGGGCTGCCGGAGCTGACCGCGGACGGCGCGCGGTACCCGGTCACGCCCGCGGAGCTCACTGAGGCGCACCAGGTCTTCACCGCCGAATTCGGCCTGGCCCTGGTGGGCGGCTGCTGCGGCACCGAGCCCGAGCACCTGGCCGCGGTCGTGCGCAGCCTGCGCGACCAGCCGGTGACGGCCCGCAAGCCGCGTCCCGAGCCCGGCGTCGCCTCCTTGTACCAGCACGTCCCGTTCCGGCAGGACACCGCGTTCCTGGCCATCGGCGAGCGGACCAACGCCAACGGCTCCAAGGCGTTCAGGGACGCGATGATCGCCAGCCGGTATGACGACTGCATCGAGATCGCCCGGGCGCAGACCAGGGACGGCGCGCACCTGCTGGACGTGTGCGTGGACTACGTCGGCCGGGACGGCGCCGCCGACATGGCCGCCATCGCGGGCCGGCTGGCTACGGCGGCGACGCTACCGCTGGTGCTCGACTCCACCGAGCCGGAAGTCATCCAGGCCGGCCTGGAGCTGCTCGGCGGCCGCGCGGTAGTGAACTCGGTCAACTACGAGGACGGCGACGGGCCCGGCTCGCGGATCAGCCGGATGATGCCGCTGGTCCGCGAGCACGGGGCCGCGGTCATCGCGCTGACCATCGATGAGCAGGGCCAGGCCAGGACCGCCGAGTGGAAGCTGGCCGTGGCCAGCAGGCTGATCGAGGACCTCACCGGCAACTGGGGCATGCGCATCGGCGACATCATCGTCGACTGCCTGACCTTCCCCATCGCCACCGGACAGGAGGAGACCAGGCGGGACGCCATCGAGACGATCGAGGCGATCAAGGAACTGAAGCGGCGTTACCCCGAGGTGCAGACCACCCTGGGCGTCTCCAACGTCTCCTTCGGCCTCAACCCGGCCGCGCGGGCCGTGCTGAATTCGGTCTTCCTGGCCGAGTGCGTGCGCGCCGGGCTGGACTCAGCGATCGTGCACGCGTCCCGGATCATGCCGATCTCCCGGATCGGGGAAGAGCAACTGCAGGCCGCCCTGGACCTCGTCTACGACCGGCGCCGGGAGGGCTACGACCCGCTGGCCCGGCTGCTGGATCTGTTCGAGGGCGTCGACGCGGCGGCGGTCAAGGCGAGCAGGGCCGCGGAACTGGCCGGCCTGCCGCTGTGGGAGCGGCTGAAGCGGCGGATCATTGACGGCGAGCGGGTCGGGCTCGAGGCTGACCTGGACGAAGGGCTGGCGGCCCGGCCCGCCCTGGAGATCGTCAACGACGTGCTGCTGGATGGCATGAAGACGGTGGGCGACCTGTTCGGCTCCGGCCAGATGCAGCTGCCCTTCGTGCTCACCTCCGCCGAGGTGATGAAGGCCGCCGTCGGATACCTCGAACCGCACATGGAGCGCTCCGGCGAGGAGGGCAAAGGCAGGATCGTGCTGGCCACGGTCAAGGGCGACGTGCACGACATCGGCAAGAACCTGGTTGACATCATCTTGTCCAACAACGGCTACGACGTCGTCAACATCGGCATCAAGCAGCCGATCTCGGCCATCATCGAGGCCGCGACCGAGCAAAGCGCGGACGTGATCGGGATGTCCGGCCTGCTGGTCAAGTCCACCGTGGTGATGCGAGACAACCTGGCCGAGCTGAACTCCAGGCAGCTGGCCGAGCGCTGGCCGGTCATGCTCGGCGGCGCGGCGCTGACCCGCGCCTACGTCGAGCAGGACCTGGCCGGCCTGTTCGACGGCCAGGTCCGCTACGCCAGGGACGCGTTCGAGGGGCTGCGGCTCATGGACGCGATGATCGCGGTGAAACGGGGCGTGGCCGGCGCCGAGCTGCCCGCGCTGCGGGAGCGGCGGGTCCGGGCCACCGGGCGGGCCGCCGGCCCGGGCGCGGATGCGGGGCCAGAGCAGGTCACCGGGCGTTCGGACGTATCGACGACGGTCGAGATACCCCAGGTGCCGTTCTGGGGCGCCCGGGTGATCAAGGGCATCCCGCTGGCCGACTACACCGCCTACCTGGACGAGCGGGCGCTGTTCATCGGCCAGTGGGGACTCAAGCCCGCGCGCGGCCGGGACGGCCCCACCCATCAGGAACTGGCCGAGACGGAAGGCCCGCCGCGGCTGCGGATGTGGCTGGAGCGGGCGCAGACCGAAGGCCTGCTGGAAGCTGCGGTGGTCCAGGGCTACTTCCCCTGCGTCAGCGAGGGCAACGACCTGATCGTGCTGGATGACGACGGCGCCGAGCGGGAGCGGTTCACCTTTCCCCGCCAGCGCCGAGACCGGCAGCTGTGCCTGGCCGACTTCTTCCGCCCCCGGTCGGCGGGCCAGCCCGACGTCGTGGCCTTCCAGCTGGCCACGGTGGGCTCGCGGATCAGCGAGGCCACCGCGGAGCTGTTCGCCAAGAACGCCTACCGCGACTACCTGGAGCTGCACGGCTTGTCCGTCCAGCTCGCCGAGGCGCTGGCCGAGTACTGGCACTCCCGGGTCCGCGACGAACTCGGGCTGGCCCAGTTCGATCCCGCCGACCTGGACGGCATCCTGCGGGTCGGCTACCGCGGCTGCCGGTACTCCTTCGGCTACCCGGCCTGCCCGGACCTGGAGGACCGGGCCAAGGTGATGCGGCTGCTGCAGCCCGAGCGGATCGGGGTCACCCTGTCGGAAGAGTTCCAGCTGGCCCCGGAGCAGTCCACCGACGCGCTGATCGCCCATCACCCCGAAGCAAAGTACTTCAGCACCTGAGCATGCGGCCCGCCACCACCAGACCGCCGCCCGCCGCCGGCTCGCTGCAGGCCGTCCTGTTCGACATGGACGGCCTGCTGGTGGATTCCGAGCCGCTGTGGTTCGAGGTGGAGACGCAGGTGATGGCGCGGCTCGGCGGGGCCTGGGGCGAGGCCGACCAGCGGGCCCTGCTCGGCGGCTCACTGCAGCGAACCGTGGCCTACCTGCTGGCCAGGGCGGCCCGGCCCGCCAGCGAGCAAGACGTGGCGCGGTGGCTGGTGGACGGGATGACCGCCGCTGTCGCCGCGCGCGGGCCCCGGGTCCTGCCCGGAGCGCGCGAGCTGCTGGCCGAGGTCCGCGCGGCCGGGATCAAGCACGGCCTGGTGACCTCATCCGAACGAGGGATCATGAACGCGGTCATCGCCCGGGCCGGCCTGGCCTTCGACGCGACCGTGTGCGGCGCGGACGTGCAGCGCGGCAAGCCCGACCCCGAGCCGTACCTGCGCGCCGCGGCCCTGCTCGGCGCCGACCCGCGGCACTGCATCGCGCTGGAAGACTCGCCCAACGGCGTCGCGGCCGCCGAATCGGCCGGCTGCCACCTGGTGGCGGTACCGAGCCTGGTGCCGATCGCCGGGCGGGCCGGGCGGGTCGTGGTGACCTCGCTGACCGAAGTTGACCTGCCGATGCTGCGCGCCATCGCAGCCGCGGGCTAAACGCGGCACAAAGCCCCTGGTCCTGGCATTACGGGTCGTCGCGAACGGATCTTCATTCGGTCACAATAGGGGCACGACCTGCGCATAGCACTGGCGCGAGGCAGAATCCCCGGTGCACGCTCGCGTAGAGGGCCTTTAGGCCTTACTTGGTACACCTGGGACGGGCAGGGTGACAATGCCGGATCCGGGCAAGTGAGCCAGGAGAGTTAACGCCACATGACCGCGCCGATCGACGTCTCCCCGGGCGCTACCGAGGCCGCGCCGGACGCAGTGCTTACCGGGGTCAGCCGACTCGCCATTGAGGGCCGTTCGCTCGGCCAGATCGCCTGGCTGCGGCTGCGCAGGGACAAGGTGGCGCTGGCGGGCGGCCTCTTCGTGCTGTTCCTGATTGTCGTCGCGGTCGCCGGACCGTTCCTGGTGCAGAACCCCGACATCTACCACTCCAGCCTGATCAACCCGACGTTCAGCAAGCCCTACGGCGCATTCGGCGGCATCAGTACCGCCCATCCGTTCGGCGTCGAGCCGGTGACCGGCCGGGACATGCTGAGCCGGATCGTCAACGGCGCACGGTACTCGCTGCTGATCGCGTTCCTGGCGACCGCGCTGGCGGTCGCGATCGGGGTGTTCTTCGGCATCATCGCGGGCTTTTTCGGCGGCTGGGTCGACGCGGTCATCGCCCGGGTCATGGACGTCTTCCTGGCCTTCCCGCTGCTGGTCTTCGCCCTGGCCCTGGTCGGCGTGATACCGCCGACGGTGTGGGGCTTCACCGGGAACAGCGTCCGGGTCGGCGTCCTCATCTTCATCATCGGCTTCTTCAGCTGGCCGTACATGGGGCGCATCATCCGCGGCCAGACGCTGTCCCTGCGGGAACGGGAGTTCGTCGACGCCGCGCGCAGCCTGGGCGGCCGCGGGCCATACATTCTGGTCCGGGAATTGCTGCCCAACCTGGTCGGCCCGATCCTGGTCTACTCGACGCTGCTAATTCCGACCAACATCTTGTTCGAGGCGGCGCTGGACTACCTGGGCGTCGGCCTCTACCCGCCCACGCCCAGCTGGGGGGAGATGCTGTCGGACGCGGTCACGAACGGCTATTACTACATCGACCCGATGTACATGATCATTCCGGGCCTGGCCATCTTTATCACGGTCATGGCATTCAATCTTTTCGGCGACGGGCTGCGGGACGCTCTCGATCCCAGAAGCAGCCGGTAGCCGGCCAGGGCTAACAGATCACGACAGGAGGCGTTTTACTCGATGAAGAGACGCAAGACCGTTGGCCTGGCCGCGGTCGGCGCGGCACTCGCGCTGACCTTGGCCGCCTGCGGCAGCAGTGGCAGCGGGAGTTCGGCCGGGGCCAAATCGGCGCCGGTGGCATACAACGAGGCCAACACCCAGGTGGTCAACCAGTCCACGCACAAGGGCGGCACGCTGACCTTCGGTCTCAGCAACACCCCGGACTCCACCGACCCAGGCAACACCTACTACGCCTTCATGTGGAACACGGTCCGCCTCTACGGCATGGCGCTGACCACGTACAAGTCCTGCCCGGGCCTGTGCGGCGACACGCTGGTTCCGCAGCTGGCCACCTCGCTGGGCATCGTCGGCGACCACGGCCTGACCTGGACCTATCACATCCAGCCGAACATCAAGTTCGAAGACGGGACCACGGTCACCTCGCAGGACGTGAAGTACGCGGTCGAGCGGACCTACGCCCGCTCGGTCCTGCCGAACGGGCCGAGCTACTACCAGGTGATTCTGAAGGACCCGACCTATCCGGGTCCCTACGTCGACCGGGCCAAGAACGAGTTCGGCCTGACCTCGGTCACCACGCCGAACCCGACGACGATCGTGTTCCACCTGCAGCATCCGTTCGCTGACTTCAACTACGTGGTCGCGATCTCGCAGTCGGTGCCGGTGCCGCCGGACAAGGACACCGGGGCCAACTACCAGCTGCACCCGATCTCGACTGGCCCCTACAAGTTCCAGAGCTACACCCTGAACAAGCAGTTCACGCTGGTCAAGAACCCGGAGTGGAACCCGGCGACGGACCCGCAGGTGCAGCAGAACCCGAGCAAGATCGTCTTCAACCTGAACGTCAACGCCAACGACATCGACAACCGGCTGCTGGCCGGCGACCTCGACGTCGACCAGGCTGGTACCGGCGTGCAGACCGCGGCGCGGGCCAAGATCTTGTCCTCGGCGGCGCTCAAGCAGAACTCTGACGACGCGCTGAGCGGCTTCCTCTGGTTCGCCTACCTCAACACCAAGGTCGCGCCGCTGAACAACGTGGCGTGCCGCCGGGCGATTGAGTACGCCGCGGACAAGACCACCCTGCAGACCGCGTACGGCGGCCCGGTCGTGGGCGGGGCCATCGCCAGTACGGTGATGCCGCCGACGGTGCTCGGTTACAAGAGCTTCGACCTGTACAAGGCGCTGTCACAGCCGGCCGGGGACGCGACTGACGCGAAGGCTCAGCTCAAGCTGTGCGGTCACCCGAGCGGATTCACCACCAACATCGCCTACCGGTCGGACCGGCCCAAGGAAGTCCTGGCCGCTCAGGCCCTGCAGCAGGCCCTGTCCCAGGTCGGGATCAAGACCCAGCTGTTCGGCTACCTGTCCGGCAAGTACTACTCCAACTTCGCGGGCTCGACGGCCTTCGTGCACTCGCACAACCTGGGCATCGACCTCGGTGGCTGGGGTGCGGACTGGCCGGACGGCTACGGGTTCCTGGACGAGATCACCAACGGCAACGCCATCGTGACCTCGGGCGGCAACACCAACATCGAGGAGCTTAACGACCCGGTGGTCAACAATAACTTTGCCAAGGCCGCTAACCTCCTCGACGCGACGCAGCGCAACGCGATCTGGAGCCAGATCGACAAGCAGGTGATGACCGACGCGGGCATCCTGCCGATCGTGTACTCCAAGGCGCTGCTGTATCGCAACCCCAGCCTGACGAACGTGTATGTCGACTCGTTCTACGGCATGTACAACTACGCCGTACTCGGCCTGAAGTAATCCGCAAGCACTAGGCAGAGAGCAGGTGAGGCGCCGGCACCCGGTCTAACCACCGGGTGCCGGCGCCGCACGCAGTGATCACATTCCTCATCCGGCGCCTGATCGCCACCGCGTTCCTGCTGGTCGTGGTTAGCATGATCACGTTCGGCATCTTCTTCCTAGTGCCCCGGATCGCCGGGCAGAGCACCTACCAGCTGGCCGTGCAGTATGTGGGCCGCAATCCGCAGCCCGCCGCGGTCCGCCAGCTGGAAGTCAAGCTGGGCTTCAACCTCCCGCTGCAGGTCCAGTACGGGCACTTCCTGCGCGGCATCGTCTTCGGCGCGCACTACAACGACGGGCCGAGCCAGACCTACTGCCCGCCGCCCTGCTTCGGCTATTCCTTCCGCAGCCAGCAGCCGGTCTGGCCGCAGATGATCAGCGACGTCCCTGTGACCGCCTCATTGGCGGCCGGGGCGGCCGTGCTGTGGCTGGTCGGCGGGGTGGCGATCGGGGTGCTTTCGGCGCTGAAACGCGGCAGCGTCTTCGACCGGACCGCGATGGGCGTGGCCCTCGCGGGCGTGTCCCTGCCGATCTTCTTCACCGGGCTGATCTCCCTGGAGCTGTTCAGTTACAAGTGGCCGCTGTTCCCCAACGTCCAGTTCGTCCCGATCACCCAGAACCCGCTGCTGTGGGCCCGCAACCTGGTATTGCCGTGGATCACCCTGGCCTTCCTTTATGCTGCCCTTTACGCCCGGCTGACCAGGGCCGGGATGCTGGAAACCATGAGCGAGGACTACATCAGGACGGCCCGGGCTAAAGGCCTCAAGGAACGAACGGTCATCGTGAAGCACGGGCTGAGAGCCGCGCTCACCCCGATCCTCACGATCTTCGGCATGGACCTCGGCTTGCTGCTCGGCGGCGCGGTGCTCACCGAGTACACCTTCAGCCTGCACGGGCTCGGGCTGTTCACGATCGAGGCCATCGGCAACGCCGACCTGCCCGAGATCATGGGCGTGGTCATGCTGGCGGCCTTCTTCATCGTGCTGGCCAACCTGGTCGTGGACATCCTGTACGCAGTGGTCGATCCGAGAGTGAGGACCGGATGACGGCTGACGGCGGCGCAGGCCGGCGCGGCCCGGCGGCCGCATGCGCGCACTGGGCCGCGGCCGGGCCCGGCCCAACGGGCAGGCCGCAGCCGGCCACCGCCGGCTTGATCAGCGGGCCCGCTTCCCAGGTCCTGCTGCAGGTCAACGACCTGCGCATCCACTTCCCCAGCGACGACGGCCTGGTAAAGGCCGTGGACGGGGTGTCGTTCACCCTGGAGCGCGGCAAGACACTGGGCATAGTCGGTGAGTCCGGATCCGGCAAGAGCGTGACCAGCCTCGGCCTGCTCGGCCTGCACCACGGCACCCGGGCCAGGATCGACGGGCAGATCTGGCTGGACGGCGAGGAACTGGTGACCGCCGACCCAGGCCGGGTCCGCGAGCTGCGCGGCAGGAAGATGGCCATGATCTTCCAGGACCCGCTGTCCTCGCTGCACCCGTACTACACGGTCGGCGCCCAGATCACCGAGGCGTACCTGATCCACAACAAGGTCAGCAAGAAAGCCGCCCGCGAGCACGCGATCGAGATGCTCGACCGGGTCGGCATCCCGCACCCGCACTCGCCGGGTGGACGACTACCCGCATCAGTTCTCCGGCGGCATGCGGCAGCGCGCCATGATCGCGATGGCCCTGGCCTCGATCCCGAGCTGCTGATCGCCGACGAGCCGACCACCGCGCTCGACGTCACGGTGCAGGCCCAGATCCTGGACCTGATCGCGGATCTGCAGAGCGAGTGCGGCTCGGCGATCATCATGATCACCCACGATCTCGGGCGTGGTCGCCGAGCTCGCCGACGACGTCCTGGTCATGTACGCCGGGCCGGGTCGCCGAGTACGGCTCGACGCCGAGGACATCTTCTACCAGCCCGCGCACCCCTACACCTGGGCCTGCTAGCTCGATGCCCCGCACTCGACGACGACCGGCCCGACCGGCTGATGCCGATCCCGGGAACGCCGCCCAGCCTGATCAACGTGCCGTCGGGCTGTGCCTTCCACCCGCGCTGCGGCTACCGGTCGCTGACCGGCGGCCGCAGCGAAACGAGCCGCCGCTGCTGCGTGAGGTCAATCCCGGCCACCTCGTCGCCTGCCACCTGACCGTCGAGCAGCGCGAAGAGATCCGCGACGAGCAGGCCAAGGTGAAGCCATGACCGGCCGGTCCCCGATGGAGGCCACGTGAGCACCTCAGTGAGCGAGCCGGTCGCCGCCGCAGCGGGCCGGCCGAAGACGGCGCGCTGCTTGACGTGACCGAGTCTGACTAAGCACTTCCCCGTCACCAGGGGCGTCATTTTCCGGCACCAGGTCGGCGCGGTCCAGGCGGTCGACGGGGTCAGCTTCTCGGTTCGCCCGGGCGAGACGCTGGGCCTGGTGGGGGAGTCCGGCTGCGGCAAGACCACCACCGGGCGGCTGCTCACCCGGCTGCTGGAGCCGACCGGCGGGAAGATCGTGTTCGACGGCCACGACATCACCCACCTGTCGATGGGGCGGATGCGGCCGCTGCGCCGCGACGTCCAGATGATCTTCCAGGACCCGTACTCCTCGCTGAACCCGCGGCACACCGTGGGCGCCATCGTGGGCGCGCCGTTCCGGTTGCAGAAGGTGAAGACCGAACAGGGGACCAAGCGGTCCGTCCAGGAGCTGCTGGAACTCGTCGGGCTGAACCCCGAGCACTACAACCGCTACCCGCATGAGTTCTCCGGCGGCCAGCGGCAGCGGATCGGGATCGCCAGGACGCTCGCGCTCAAGCCCAAGCTGATCGTGGCCGACGAGCCGGTGTCCGCCCTGGACGTCTCGATCCAGGCGCAGGTCATCAACCTGCTCGAGGACCTGCAGAACGAGCTCAACCTGACCTATGTCGTCATCGCGCACGACCTGTCGGTGGTCCGGCACATCAGCGACCGGGTGGCGGTGATGTACCTCGGCAAGCTGGTCGAGACCGCGTCACGGGATCAGCTGTACGCCACCCCCCGCCACCCTTACACCGTCGCGCTCATGTCCGCGGTACCGGTGCCCGAGCCGCTGCGCGACGCGCAGGGGAACCGGACCCGGCGCCAGCGCATCCGGCTCACCGGAGACGTGCCCAGCCCGCTCAACCCGCCCGCGGCCTGCCGGTTCCACACCAGGTGCTGGAAGGCGCAGGACATCTGCCGGACCGAGGAACCGCAGCTGGTCTCGCTGGCCCCTGGTCACAACGTGGCGTGCCATTTCCCGGAAAATACTCTGCCTAGCGGCGGGTAAAACCAGCTCCGCCCCCACGTGATCTGGCGGCATGACTCGCCCCAAGGCGTCCCGTTAGAGAGTGCTTGTGTGGGGGGTGAAGACCAACCCCCCACGCCCCCCGGCTGGGGGGCACAGCCCGCCCCCCAGACCCCCCGCATGCAACCGCTCGGCCCGGCACGCCGGGCGTCGCGGTTGCATCAGTGGGTGGGGGCGCGGTACGCGGCGGGGATCAGGGGTTAGGTGGCGCGGGTGGCGGCAAGTTCCGCGGCGGCCTGGGCGGTGGTGGACTCCTTGGGGATGGAGTCCAGCGACGGGAGCGGGGGCGGGGTGCCGCCGTGGGCGGGGCAGATGGGCTGGTGGGAGCACCAGTCGCAGAGGCGGCTGGGGCGGGGGCGCCAGTCGCCGGAGGACCTGGCTCGCTGGATCGCCTGCCACAGGGCTTCGATCTTGCGCACCGTGGCCCGCAAATCCGCCTCATCAGGCGCGTACCGGACGATCTCTCCGTTACCCAGGTAGATCAGCTGCAGGAGCCGCGGCACCCGGCGGCGGGTCAGCCACAGCGCGACGGCGTAGAACTTCATCTGGAACAGCGCCCGGGCCTCGTACTCCTCCCTCGGTGAGGTGCCGGTCTTATAGTCGACAATCCGGATCTCGCCGGATGCGGCGACGTCCAGCCGGTCGATGTAGCCGCGCAGCAGCAGCCCGGAGTCCAAGGTGGCCTCGACGGCCAGCTCCCGGTCGCTGGGCTCGATCCTGGTGGGATCCTCCAGGGTGAAGTACCGGTCGAGCATCGTGGCCGCCTCAGTGAGCCAGGCGCTCAGCTCCGCCTCGCTGCCGAACATCCCGGCCAGCTCCGGCTCGGCCTCGATGAGCCGGTCCCACTGCGGCTGCAGCAGCGCCCTGGCCGTCTGCGGGGTGCGCTGGGCGGCCGGCTCGTCGAACAGCCGCTCCAGGACCGCGTGCACCAGCGTCCCGCGGGTCGCGGCCGGGCTGGGCGGCTCAGGGATCCGGTCAATGACCCGGAACCGGTACAGCAGCGGGCAGGTCAGGAAGTCGCCGGCCCGCGAGGGTGACAACGACAGCGCCCGGGCCGGATCCGGAGCCTGAGCCGGAGCCGGCGCCGGGATGCCGACCGGTGCGGAGCCGCCCGGAACCGGGAGCGGCGGATCCGGCTTTGCGCCATTGTCATTGCCCACCCTCGGAGACTAGGGGACCGTGCTGACAGTTACCGTCATTTGGCTGGTGTTGCGGCAAGTCCGCCCCGGCGCGGAATCACGCGGAATCACCCTGCGGCGCGGGCGCCAGCGGACCCCGCAGCACGTAGCATCTGGGGTGTGACAGGTCTCACCCAGGAGCCGGCGCCGCCGCAGGACCAGAAACCGGCGTCCGATCAGCCGGACCCGGCCCGCGCCGACGGGCGGGGCGGGCTTGTCATCGCGCGGCCGTTCGGCATTCCGGTGCAGATTTCCCCGTACTGGTTTCTTATCGCGGGCTTGTTCATCCTTTTCTACGCCGGCAACCTGGACGCGTCGGTCGGGCCGTCCGTGGTCCGGTACCTGATCGCCGCGCTGTTCGTGCTGCTGCTCTACGCGTCCGTGCTGGTGCACGAGCTGAGCCACTGCGTGGTGGCCCGGGCCTTCCGGCTGCCGGTCCGCCGCATCCTGCTGTACCCGCTGGGCGGCTACAGCGAGATCGAGGAGGAACCGCCCACCCCGGCCCAGGAATTCCTGGTCTCGGTGGCCGGCCCGGTGATCTCGCTGGCCCTGGCCGGGGTGGGCTACGCGTTCACCCTGGTGGTCCCGGACGGCCTGCCCCGGATCCTGCTCGACCAGCTGGTGCTGGCCAACGTCCTGGTCGGGCTGTTCAACCTGCTGCCCGGCCTGCCGCTGGACGGCGGGCGGATCCTGCGGGCCGGGCTGTGGCGGGTGACCCGGCAGCCCGGCACCGCGACGATCTGGGCCGCCTGGGCCGGGCGTGGCCTGGCGGTGGCCCTGATCGTCGTCCCGCTGGTCTTCTACGACCGCAACTACTCCCTGCTCAACAACACCTACGCGCTCTGGCTGGTGATCATCGCGATCTTCATGTGGACCAGCGCCGGGCAGTCGATCAGGGTGGCCAGGGTGCGTGAGCGGCTGCCCGGGCTGCAAGCCCGCAAGCTGGCCCGCAAGGCCATCCCGGTCCCGGCCACGCTGCCGCTGGCCGAGGCGATCAGGCGGGCGGACGCGGCCCAGGCCCGGGCCCTGGTCGTGGTGGACCATGAGTCGACGCCGACCGCCATCGTGAACGAGACGGCGGTGATGGCCACCCCCGAGCAGCGCAGGCCGTGGATCGAGGTGGGGTCACTGGCCCGGGCCATCGACCCGGGCATCGTGCTGTCGGCCGACCTGTCCGGGATGGCCCTGATCGAGGCCGTGCGCAAGTCCCCGGCGACCGAGTACCTGCTCATCGAGCCGTCCGGCCAGGTGTTCGGGGTCCTGGCCACCAGCGACCTCGACCAGGCGTTCGCCGGGGCCTGATCCACCGTTAACCTGGCCAGCGTGATCAGACAGCCCACCGGGCCGTTCGCGCCCGGCGATCAGGTTCAGCTCACTGACCCCAAGGGGCGCCGCCACCGGGTCGTCCTGGAGGCCGGGCGGGCCTTCCACACCCACCGCGGCTCGCTGGCCCACGACGACCTGATCGGCAGCCAGGAGGGCAGCGTGGTGCTCTCATCGGGCGGCACCGCCTACGTGGCCCTGCGGCCGCTGCTGGCCGACTACACGCTGTCCATGGCCCGCGGCGCGGCGGTGGTGTATCCCAAGGACGCCGGCCAGATCCTGGCCCAGGGTGACATCTTCGCCGGGGCCAGGGTGCTGGAGGCCGGGGCGGGGTCAGGCGCGCTGGCCTGCTGGCTGCTGCGGGCCGCCGGAGAATCGGGCCTTGTCGTCTCATACGAGCGCAGGCCGGACTTCGCCAAGATTGCCCAGGAGAATGTAGAACGCTACTTCGGCGGCCCGCACCCGGCCTGGCAGCTGATCGTCGGGGAGCTGCCCGCCTCGGGCGGCGGGAACTTCGACCGGGTCGTGCTGGACCTGCTGGCCCCGTGGGAGCACGCCGAGCTGGCCGCCACGGCCCTGATCCCCGGCGGCCTTATCTGCTGCTACATCGCCACCACTACGCAGCTGTCGCGGACGGTGGAGGCGCTGCGCGGCCAGGGGAACTTCGACGAGCCCGCCGTCTGGGAGACCCTGCAGCGCGGCTGGCACGTCGACGGGCTCGCGGTCCGGCCCGAGCACCGGATGGTCGGCCACACCGGGTTCCTGGTGACCGCCCGGCGGCTGGCCGACGGGGTGACCGCGCCGCCCCGGCGGCGGCGCCCGTCCAAGGGCGCGGAGGCCGCCGCGGAGGCCGCCGCCGAGCAGGCCGCGGCGGCCCAGCCGGCCCGGCCGCGAACCACGGGCGTAACGCGGCCTGGCTGTTCCCGGATCGTAACGGGAGAATGCTGTGTCAGGGCCTGCCGTAAGGTTACGGAAGGGTCCTGGATAGGTAGGGTCTAGGTTAAGTCGGAGCTCGGGAGGGGGTGAGGGGCGTGGCCTCTCGTGACGACAGCGCACGCGCCGGACGATATGACGACGAGGTCAAGGTCCTGACCACGCAGATCTCCTTCCTCGAAGAGGAGGTCGCGGCCTTGCGCCGCAGGCTGGCGGACTCGCCGCGGCAGTCCCGGCTGCTCGAGGAGCGGCTGCGCGAGGCCGAGGCGAGCCTGGCCACCGTGACCGGTCAGAACGAGCGGCTGACCGGGACTCTGCGCGAGGCACGCGACCAGATCGTGGCGCTCAAGGAAGAAGTGGACCGGCTGGCGCAGCCGCCGTCGGGTTTCGGCATCTTCCTGGGCGTCGCTGAGGACGGCGCGGCCGACGTTTTCACTGGCGGCAGGAAAATGCGGGTCAGCGTCAGCCCTGGTATCGAGCTGGACGATCTCAAGCCCGGCCAGGAAGTGGTGCTGAACGAGGCCCTGAACGTGGTCATCGCCCAGGGCTTCGAGACGATCGGCGAGGTCGTCATGCTCAAGGAGATCCTGGACGGCGGCGACCGGGCGCTGGTGATCTCGCACGCGGACGAGGAGCGGGTGGCCCGGCTGGCGGAGCCGCTGCTGAGCTCGACGCTGCGGGCCGGTGACTCGCTCCTGCTTGAGCCGCGCTCGGGTTATGTCTACGAGCGGATTCCCAAGGCCGAGGTCGAGGAGCTCATCCTCGAAGAAGTGCCCGACATTACCTATTCCGAGATCGGCGGGCTGGCGCCGCAGATCGAGCAGATCAGGGACGCGATCGAGCTGCCGTACCTGCACGCCGACCTGTTCCGCGAGCACCAGCTGCGGCCGCCCAAGGGCGTACTGCTGTACGGCCCGCCGGGCTGCGGCAAGACGCTGATCGCCAAGGCGGTGGCCAACTCGCTGGCCAAGCAGGTGGCGGCCAGGACGGCCAGCAGCACCGAGGAGGACCCGGGCGGCCCGGTCGCGCCCGAGGCCGCGGGCAAGAGCTTCTTCCTCAACATCAAGGGCCCCGAGCTGCTGAACAAGTACGTCGGCGAGACCGAGCGGCACATCCGGCTGGTCTTCCAGCGGGCCAGGGAAAAGGCCAGCGAGGGCATGCCGGTCATCGTGTTCTTCGACGAGATGGACTCGATCTTCCGTACCCGCGGCTCGGGCGTGTCCAGCGACGTGGAGAACACGATCGTGCCGCAGCTGCTCAGCGAGATCGACGGCGTCGAGGGCCTGGAGAACGTGATCGTCATCGGCGCCTCGAACCGGGAAGACATGATCGACCCGGCGATCCTGCGGCCAGGCCGGCTGGACGTCAAGATCAAGATCGAGCGCCCGGACGCCGAGGCGGCCCGGGACATCTTCTCCAAGTACCTGGTCACCAGCCTGCCGCTGCACCCTGACGACCTCACCGAGCACGGCGGCTCCGCCGACGCGACGGTGGACGAGATGATGCAGCGCGTGGTCGAGCGGATGTACTCAGAGACCGAGGAAAACCGGTTCCTTGAGGTCACCTACGCCAACGGGGACAAGGAAGTCCTGTACTTCAAGGACTTCAACTCCGGCGCCATGATCCAGAACATCGTGGACCGGGCGAAGAAGATGGCCATCAAGGAATTCCTGG
The DNA here is from genome assembly GCA_963788895.1 of uncultured Actinomycetota bacterium. Classification (GTDB taxonomy): domain Bacteria; phylum Actinomycetota; class Actinomycetes; order Streptosporangiales; family Streptosporangiaceae; genus DATBGO01. Next base: position 53,780 of record CAWBJA010000009.1, read on the forward strand.
AGACCGGCCAGAAGGGGCTGCGGGTCGCGCACCTGCTGACCGCCTGCGTGGACGAGTTCAGCGAGAACGAGGACCTGCCGAACACCACCAACCCCGACGACTGGGCCCGGATCTCCGGCAAGAAGGGCGAGCGCATCGTCTACATCAGGACCCTGGTCTCCGGCAAGCACGGCACCGAGGCCGGCCGCAGCATCGACACGGTCGCGAACACGGGCCAGTACTTGTGAAGTCCGGAGGCCAGCGGCCCGCCAGGTTATGCCCCGGCGAAGCCCGGCGGGCGGGGCTGAGCCCGGCCCGCGGGCGGCCGGGAGGACGGTCGCGGCCCCCCGGCCTGGGCGCCGCGGGGGGCGGGCTGCGCCCCGCACGCAAGTGACGGCACTAGGCTTTCAAGCATGAGCGTGCGGCGGGTCATGGGCGTGGAGACCGAATACGGCATTGCCGTGCCCGCGCAGCCGGGCGCCAATGCGATGGTCACCTCCTCTCAGGTCGTCAATGCCTACCAGGCGGCCTCATCGGCCCGGGTCCGGCGGGCCCGCTGGGATTTCGAGGAGGAGAACCCGCTGCGCGATGCCCGGGGCTTCGACCTGACCCGGGAGGCGGCTGATTCCACTCAGCTCACCGACGAGGACCTCGGGCTGGCCAACGTCATCTTGACCAACGGCGCGCGGCTCTACGTCGATCACGCGCACCCCGGAGTACTCCGCGCCCGAGTGCGCCGACCCGCTGTCGGCGGTCACCTGGGACAAGGCGGGGGAGCGGGTGATGGCCGAGGCGGCGGCGCGGGCCAGCGCGACGCCGGGCAGCACCGCGATCCAGCTTTATAAGAACAACACCGACAACAAGGGCGCATCGTACGGCTGTCACGAGAACTACCTGATGAACCGGGCCACCCCGTTCGCCGACATCGTCAGGCACCTGACCCCGTTCTTCGTGTCCCGGCAGGTGATCTGCGGGGCCGGCCGGGTGGGCCGGGGGGCGGACGGCAGGGAAGAGGGCTTCCAGATCAGCCAGCGGGCCGATTTCTTCGAGGTCGAGGTGGGCCTGGAGACCACGCTCAAGCGCCCGATCATCAACACCCGCGACGAGCCGCACGCCGACCCGGAGAAATACCGCCGGCTGCACGTCATCATCGGCGACGCCAACATGAGCGAGATCTCCAGCTACCTCAAGCTGGGTACGACGGCGCTGGTGCTGGCCATGATCGAGGACCGGTTCCTGGCCGGCGACCTGTCGGTCGAGGCGCCGGTGGCCGAGCTCAGGGCCATCTCGCACGACCCGTCCTGCCGCCACCTGGTGGCGCTGCGGGACGGCCGCCGGATGACCGGCGTCCAGCTCCAGATGGAATATCTCGAACTGGCCAGGAAGTACACCGAGGACCGGTTCGGGGCGGACGTGGACGCGGCCACCGCCGACGTCCTGGACCGGTGGGAGTCCGTGCTGACCAGGCTGGCCGAGGATCCGATGCTGACCGCGCGGGAACTTGACTGGGTGGCCAAGCTTGAGCTGCTCGAGGGCTACCGGGCCCGGGACGGGCTCAGCTGGAACCACCCGCGGCTGCAGCTGGTGGACCTGCAGTACTCCGACGTGCGGGCCGATCGCGGCCTGTACAACCGGCTGGCGGCCCGGGGCCGGATGACCCGCCTGCTGGACGAGGCGGACGTGGCCCGGGCGGTGGAGTACCCGCCGGAGGACACCAGGGCCTACTTCCGCGGCCGGTGCCTGCGGCAGTACCCCGAAGCGGTGGCCGCGGCATCCTGGGATTCGGTGATCTTCGATATTCCGGGCCGGGAATCGCTGCAGCGGGTGCCGACCCTGGAGCCGCTGCGCGGCACCCGGGCGCACGTCGGTGACCTGCTGGATCGCTGCGAGACGGCCAGCGAGCTTGTGGCCGCCCTGACCGGGCAGGACTGACCGGACCTGGGCCAGGCCTGGCCGGGCCTGCCGGATGCCGGATCTGTCCGGATATCTGGTCAGTCCGATACCGGTCGGAGTTTCCAGGGTTGGGCAGGCCACCCGCTGGCGAGGATAGCGTTGAGGCTGCGGGCAGTACCGCGGATCATGGAGGTATCGCATGGCGACAAAGGACACCGGCGGCCAGCGGCAGGCTCCGCGGCGGAGCGAAGAGGAGCAGGACGCCTCGGCGCAGACCGGAGAGGACGTCAAGGAGCGGCAGGAAAAGCTCACCGACGACGTGGACGCGATCCTCGATGAGATCGACGAGGTCCTTGAGGAGAACGCCGAAGAGTTCGTGCGCTCCTATGTGCAGAAGGGCGGCCAGTAGCCGTTGCCCGGCCGCCGGCTGCGGCTACCGCCGCAGTAGGGTCGCATCTGTATGTGACGCGTACTAGCGGAAGGATCCGAGTGGGCCCAGATTCCTACCGACCGCGGCTCCCCGTGCCGCACCTGGGCGTGGGGACGTCGTCGTTCGCTGATTTCCTCGCCTCAGCCGCCCCCGGGCTGCTGCCGGGCACCGCCGCGGGCGGCACAGTGCCGGCTGACCTGCCGCACGGGACGACCATCGTCGCGGTGGACTGCGCTGGCGGAGTGGTCATGGCGGGCGACCGCCGGGCCACGGCCGGCAGCATGATCTCGCAGCGGGATATCGAGAAGGTCTTCCGCAGCGATGAGTTCTCCTGCATCGGCATCGCCGGGGTGGCGGGCATCGGCATCGACCTGGTCCGGATCTTCCAGGTCGAGCTGGAGCACTACGAGAAGCTCGAAGGCCGCACGCTCTCCATGGAGGGCAAGGCGAACCGGCTGGCCGGCATGGTCAAGGCCAACCTGGGCGGGGCGATGCAGGGGCTCGTCGTGGTGCCGCTGTTCGCCGGCTACGACGAGGACACGGCGACCGGGCGGATTTTCAGCTACGACGTCGCCGGCGGCCGGTACGAAGAGCACCGGTTCCACGCGATCGGCTCCGGCTCGGTGTTCGCTCGGGGCGCGCTCAAGAAGCTCTACCGCGACAGCATGCCGGTGCAGGACGCCGTCCTGACTTGCATGCAGGCCCTCTACGACGCCGCCGATGACGATTCGGCGACCGGCGGGCCCGACCTGACCAGGAGCATCTACCCGCTGGTGGTGACCGTCACCGAGGACGGCTATCAGCGGCTCACCGACGCCGAGGCCGGGACCTACGCCCAGACGGTGATCGAAGGCCGGATGCGTTCCCCGGACGGGCCTGCCGCGCAGCTGCGCCCGGCCGACCGCCCTGATGAGACAAGCCCCGATCCAGACCAGCCCGGCTGAGACGATTAGCCGGGCAGACAAGTAAGGGAACGCGACCGGTGTCGATGCCGTTCTATGTCTCGCCTGAACAGGCGATGAAGGACAAGGCGGACTACGCGAGCAAGGCCATCACCCGCGGCCGCAGCGGCGTAGTGATCGAGTACGACGGCGGGATCCTGTTCATCGCGCCGAACCCGTCCCGGGCGCTGCACAAGTTCAGCGAGATCTACGACCGGATCGCGTTCGCGGCGGTGGGCCGGTACAACGAGTTCGAGAACCTGCGCAAGGCGGGCGTCCGCTACGCCGACATGACGGGGTTCCAGTACGACCGGCAGGATGTCACGGCGCGCGGGCTGGCCAACTGGTACGCGCAGCTGCTCGGGACCATCTTCACCGAGAGCAACAAGCCCTTCGAGGTGGAGATCGTGGTCGCCGAGGTGGGCGCCACCCCGGAACGGGACCAGATCTACCGGATCACCTTTGACGGCTCCGTGGAGGACGAGCACGGCTTCGTGGTGATGGGCGGCCACGCCGACGCAGGTGGCGACCGTGGTTAAGGAGCGCTTCGCCGAGGGCATGACTTTGGTCGAGGCGCTGGGCGTGGCCACCGCGGCCCTGGCCGGGCAGCCCAATGACGAGCGGCCCGAGATCACCGCGGCTCAGCTGGAAGTCGCCGTGCTGGACCGCAGCCGCCCGCACCGCACGTTCCGGCGGCTGACCGGGGCCCGGCTGGAAGCGCTGCTGGCCGAGGCCAGGCCGCAGGCCAAGTCGCAGGCCAAGCCGGGTAATACTAAGAAGCCAGGCGGCGGCACCCAGGAGGAGAAGTGACGAGCGACCTGGAGACACGGACTGGCATCGACGCGCCCACGGGCCTGCTGATCGGCGGGCACTGGGGCAGCGGCAGTGCCGGGACCCTGCCGGTGATCGACCCGGCCACCGAGGAGCCGGTGGCCGAGGTGGCCAACGCGAGCCCGCAGGACGCGCTGGAGGCGGTAGCGGCCGCGGCCGCCGCACTGCCCGGCTGGGCGGCGACGCCGCCCCGGGAGCGGGGGGAGTGCCTGCGCCGCTGCTGGCAGCTGATGAACGCCCGGGCCGAAGCGCTGGCCCGGCTCATGGTGGTGGAGAACGGCAAGGCGCTGCGCGACGCCCGCGGTGAGATCATCTACGCGGCCGAGTTCTTCCGCTGGTACGCCGAGGAAGCGGTCCGGATCGAAGGCTCGCTGATGACCGCGCCGTCCGGCGCCAACCGGATCATGGTGACCCGCCAGCCCGTCGGCGTCAGCGTCCTGGTCACGCCGTGGAACTTCCCGGCCGCCATGGCCACCCGCAAGATCGGGCCGGCCCTGGCCGCGGGCTGCACGGTCGTGCTCAAGCCCGCCAAGGAGACACCGCTGACCGCGCTGGCCATCGCCGAGCTGCTGCGCGAGGCCGGGGTACCTGACGGGGTCGTCAACGTGGTGCCGACCTCGACCGCGGGGCCGGTGGTATCGGCCATGCTGGCCGACCCGAGAGTCCGCAAGCTGTCCTTCACCGGCTCCACCGAGGTCGGCCGGGTGCTGCTGCAGACGGCGGCGCAGACCGTGACCAACTGCTCGATGGAACTGGGCGGCAACGCCCCGTTCATCGTTTTCGAAGACGCCGACATTGACGCCGCGGTGGACGGCGCGTTCCTGGCCAAGATGCGCAACGGCGGCGAGGCGTGCACCGCCGCGAACCGGTTCTACGTGCACGAGGCGGTCGCGGACGAATTCAGCCGAGGCGCTCGCGGCCCGGCTGGGCGGCCTGGTGGTGGGCCCGGGCTGGACGCCCGCACCGACCTGGGCCCGCTGGTCAACGAGGACACCCGGACCAAGGTAGCCAAGCTGGTCGATGGCGCGACCAGCGCCGGAGCCCAGCTGCTGACCGGCGGCAGCGCGCCGGACCGGCCCGGCTACTACTACCTGCCCACCGTGGTCGACCAGGTGCGGCAGGACGCGGGCATCTTGTCGGCGGAGATCTTCGGCCCGGTCGCGCCGATCGTCAGGTTCACCGAGCAGGACGAGGCGATCGCCCTGGCCAACAACACCGAGTTCGGCCTGGTCTCCTATCTCTACACCCGCGATCTGCGGCGGGCGCTGCAGACCGCCGAGGCGCTGGAGGCCGGGATGGTGGGGATCAACCGCGGCGTGGTCTCCGACCCGGCCGCCCCGTTCGGCGGCGTGAAGCAGTCCGGGCTGGGCCGCGAAGGCGCGCACGACGGCCTGCTGGAGTTCACCGAGACCAAGTACATCGCCGTGGACTGGTGACCCGGGCGGCTATGGACAGACGGATATTCGGGCTGGAGAACGAGTACGGCGTCACTTGCACGTTCCGCGGGCAGCGGCGGCTGTCGCCGGACGAGGTGGCCAGGTACCTGTTCCGCCGGGTGGTCTCGTGGGGCGCAGCAGCAATGTCTTCCTCCGCAACGGCGCCCGGCTCTACCTGGACGTGGGCAGCCACCCGGAGTACGCGACCCCGGAATGCGACAGCCTGGTGGACCTGGTCGTGCACGACAAGGCCGGCGAGCGGATCCTGGAGGGCCTGCTGGTCGACGCCGACCGCCGGCTGCGCGAGGAGGGCATCGCCGGCGACATCTACCTGTTCAAGAACAACACCGACTCGGCCGGCAACTCCTACGGCTGCCATGAGAACTACCTGGTCGGCCGGCACGGGGAGTTCGGCCGGCTGGCCGACATCCTGATCCCGTTCCTGGTCACCCGGCAGATGATCTGCGGCGCGGGCAAGGTGCTGCAGACCCCGCGCGGCGCGGTCTACTGCGTCAGCCAGCGGGCCGAGCACATCTGGGAGGGCGTGTCATCGGCGACCACAAGGTCCCGCCCCATCATCAACACCCGTGATGAGCCGCACGCCGACGCCGAGCGGTTCCGCCGCCTGCATGTGATCGTCGGGGACTCGAACATGAGCGAGACCACGACGCTGCTCAAGGTAGGCGCCACTGACCTGGTGCTGCGGATGGTCGAGGCGGGCACGGTGATGCGCGACCTGACGCTGGAGAACCCGATCCGGGCCATCAGGGACGTCAGCCACGACATGACCGGCCGGCGCAAGGTCCGGCTGGCCAACGGGCGCGAGGTGAGCGCCCTTGACATCCAGCAGGAGTACCTGTCCAAGGCGCGCGACTTCACCGACCGCCGGGGCAGCGACCCGATCACCACGCGGGTGCTCAATATGTGGGAGCGGGCCCTGCACGCGGTGCAGACCGGTGACCTGGGCCTGGTGGCCAGGGAGATCGACTGGGTGACCAAATACCAGCTGATCGAGCGCTACCGGGCCAAGCATGACCTGCCGCTGTCCTCGCCCCGGGTCGCCCAGCTCGACCTGGCCTACCATGACGTGCACCGTGGCCGGGGCCTGTACTACCTGCTGCAGCGGCGCGGGGCGGTGGAGCGGATCTGCCGGGACATCGACATCTTCGAGGCCAAGTCGGTCCCGCCGCAGACCACCCGGGCCCGGCTGCGCGGGGAGTTCATCCGCCGGGCGCAGGAGCGCCGCCGCGACTTCACCGTGGACTGGGTGCATCTCAAGCTGAACGACCAGGCGCAGCGGACGGTGCTGTGCAAGGACCCGTTCCGGTCGGTTGACGAGCGGGTGGAAAAGCTGATCGCGGGCATGTGAGGCCCCTCGATCTGACTTTGCGTAGTCACTTTGCTACTCAGTGTGCCGACAGTCGGCCTGCCCGGACATACCAGGCGGGCGGCTACCTGATCCTGGTGCGGGACAAGAACTTGCTGGCGGACACGCGCTGAGCGGGCCCGGCCTGCAGGCGATCGGCGCGCACCGGCATTGCCGCCAGCTCGACCGGGTAGGCTGGCCTGGCTCACGATCCCGACACCGAGGTTTTTCCATGCGACGCATTGCCGCGGCGGTCTTTGTGCCGCTGATTGTCACCGCAGCCCTGGCCGGGTGCGGTTCATCCAAACCATCGGCCGCGGCCAACCCGAACACGGCGGTCTCCGTGTCCGGCACCTTCGGCAAAGCGCCCGTGGTGAAGATCCCGGCGAAAAAGGCCGGCAGCGGCCTGTCCGTCAAGACCGAGATTGCCGGAAACGGGCCCGCGCTCGGCAAGACCGACGCATTCGTCGGCAATTACGTGGTTTATATCTGGAGTGGCGCCAAGAACAAGCTGGCGCTGAGCACCTACACCGCGGCGCCGCAGGTCCTGTCAGGCACGCTGCTGCCGGGCCTGGAGACCGCGCTGCGCGGCAAGAAGATGGGCAGCCGGGTACTGGCCGTGCTGCCGCCCAAGTACGCCTACGGCAAGCAGGGCAACTCGCAGGTCGGCGTCAAGGCCACCGACACGCTGGTGTTCGTGGTCGACATGATCAAGGACTTCCCGGCGACCGCGTCGGCGTCGGGCGCGCAGGTCTCGAACGGCGGCCACGGCCTGCCCACGGTCACCGCGACGGCAGGCGGCGCCCCGACCGTGAAGATACCCGCCACCAGCCCGCCCAAGAGCCTCGTGGTCAAGACCCTGATCAAGGGGACCGGGGCGCCGCTGGTCAAGGGCCAGGAAGTGATCACCCAGTACGTCGGGGTGCTGTACCGGACCGGCAAGACCTTCGACTCATCCTGGTCCCGCGGCGCGCCGTTCGGGTTCCAGCTGGACGCGTCCCCGGCGCAGATCATCCCGGGCTGGGACAAGGGGCTGGTCGGCGTGCCGATCGGCAGCCGGGTCATGCTGGTGATCCCGCCTGCCGACGGGTACGGGAAATCCGGGAACTCGTCGGCCGGGATCAAGGGGACGGACACGCTGGTGTTCGTGGTGGATATTCTCGGCGCGATAAGCGGGTCTGCGGCGTCTTGACGCGGGGCTTCGCGGTCAGGGAAGTCCCGCCCCGCCGCCGGTTCTTAGCGGGGGCGGGGGGTCAGGGTGGCGGCGTGGCGGCCGGCCGCGGCGGCGGCCAGGAAATAGGCCAGGTCGTCATCCAGGCCCCGGCCCATCGTGGCCAGCGGCACCGGGCTGGCGCGCAGCACCTCGGCCAGCCCGGCCACGCTGACCGGCACCAGCGTGTGCCGGGCCGCCAGCGGGGCCGCCTCGGCGGCCAGCCGGGCGCCGAAATCACCCGGCAGCTCGGGCAGCACCACGTCTGCGCGGGCCAGCGCGACCCGCCCGTAGGCGGTCAGGCTGTGATGTGAGATGCCCTGGTGCCGGGCCGCGGGTCAGCCTCGCTGACCCGCAGCGCGGCCACCGGCCGCCCGCCCAGCACCGCCGCCGCGTTGACCGCCTCGCCGCAGGACACCCCGGAAAAGCCCCATCTCGTGCCGGTGCCCAGGTTGCCCGGCCCCTGGGCGACCACCGCCAGTTCCGCGCCGAGCACGTGCCGGGCGGCCAGCAGCCCGGTGTGCAGGGTGACCGCCTCCAGGTCGCCGCCGAACGCCTGGCCCACGGTCACCGTCGCGGCCAGCCAGCCGATCTCGCGCAGCGCCGCCGCGGTGCGGGAGAACCCGGCCTGCAGAGCCCCCCCGTCCTGCATCACGTACACGACCCTGACGAGCGTGGCGGGACCGGCGGGCGGCTGGCGTTCGGCATGAAAAGCGGCCAGCACGGCGGGCAAGGCTGAGTGCAGGTCAGCCACCACCACCGGCATCCCGGCCAGGTCATCGGCCTCGGCGAGCACCTGGTGATGCGGCGAGCCCTGCTCATCGGCGCCGAGCACGCATGTCTGCAGCGGCGTGTACCGTGCCTTCATCAGGTGGCCAGGCCCGTCCGGATCCGGTGGCAGCCGGTCCGGTAGGGCGACCACCAGCGCATAACCACCGGTACCGAGGCCGAGATGAAGCGCGCTGGTATTGAGCAGCACCCGGTCGCCCGGCCGCGGGCGGCCGGTCAGGTCCGGGTACGCGAGCGCCCGCAACTGCTCGGAGCCGACGCTCACCTCAAGCTCGACCGCGCCCGCCCACTCCCGCCGCAGCCCCGAAACCACGCCACTACGCCACCTGATCACTCCGGCAGGGTAGCGTCGGTGCGGGAAAGGGATGACGATGTCCAGGCGTAAGACCGAACGGCTGCTCAGTCTCGTCGTGTGCCTGCTGTCCGCCCGGCGCTACCTCAGCGCCAGCCAGATCAGGGCGGCGGTGCCCGGTTACCCGGAGTCGTTCGAGGCGTTCAAGCGGATGTTCGAGCGAGACAAGGATGAACTGCGGGAGCTCGGCATACCCCTGGAAACCGGGACCAACTCCTCGGGCGACGAGGAACCCGGGTACCGGATCCCGCGGCACGCCTACGAGCTGCCGGAGATCAGGCTGGAGCCGGACGAGGCGGCCATCCTCGGGCTAGCCGCCCGGGTCTGGCGGCGCGCGGAGCTGGCCGGGGCGGCGGCCGGCGGCCTGCTGAAGCTGCGGGCGGCCGGGATCGACGCGGAGGAGACCACCCAGCCGGGCATCGAGCCCAGGCTGGCCACCGGGGAGCCCGCCTTCGGCCCGCTGTGGGAGGCGGTCAGGGACGGCAGGCCGGTCAGCTTCGCTTACCGGGCCGCGGGCCGCAGCGCGCCGCAGGAGCGGCATTTCGAGCCCTGGGGCGTGGTCAACCGGCACGGCCGCTGGTACGTCGCGGGCCACGACACCGACCGCGCCAACGTCCGGGTCTTCCGGCTCAGCCGGATCGCGGGGCCGGTGCGGTTCTGCGGGCCGGCCTGCCAGGTGAAAGTACCCGCGGGCACCGACGTGCGGGAAACCGTCCGGGCCTGGGACACCGAGCCGGAAGCCAGCCGGGTGGCGGTGCTGCGGGTCCGCGCGGGCGCCGGGGTCGGGCTCCGGCGGCAGGCGGCGGCGCACCGGCCCGACCCGCGGCGGCCGGGCTGGGACCTGATCGAGGTACCGTTCTCCGACATCGGCTGGTTCGGCGACCAGATCGCCTCGTGCGGCGCGGATGTGGTCGCCATCGAGCCCATCGACCTGCGGGACGCCGTGATGGCCCGGCTGAAGGGGGTGCTGGCGTGAGTGACCGGGCGGCCGGCCAGGTGAGCCGGGCGCCGGACGAGCCCGCCCGGCCCGCCGCGGCCACCGCCACTGACCGGTTGCAGCGGCTGCTCGCCCTGGTGCCCTACGTGGTGAGCAGGAACGTGGTCGGGCTGGCCGAGACCGCCGCCGCGTTCGGGGTCAGCGAGCATCAGCTCGTCGACGACCTGAACCTGCTGTGGTGCGTCGAGTTGCGCTCGCCCGACCCGTACTGCCCGATCGACCTGTCCTATGAGGGCGGCGAGATCGTGGTCAGCCAGGCCGAGTCGATCGGCAGGCCGCTGCGGCTGGCCGTCGACGAGGCGAGCGCGCTGCTGATCGCGCTGCGGATGCTGGCCGAGGTGCCATCGCTGGAAGACCGGTCGGCGCTCAGCCGCACGATCGCCAAGCTGGAAACTGCGGCCGGCGCGGCCGGGGCGGTCAGCGCGCAGGTGGCCGTGCAGGTCGACGACCACGCGGCCGGCCTCGCCCGCCCAGCTCAGGGACGCGATCTACCGCAGCAGGCGGCTCCATCTCTCGTACTACGTTCCGGGCCGGGACGAGGCCACCGAGCGGGAAGTGGACCCGATGCGGCTGCTGGTCGTGGACGGCCGGACCTACCTGGAAGGGTGGTGCCTGCGGGCCGAGGCCGTCCGGCTGTTCCGGCTGGACCGGGTGCTGGCCCTGACCGTGCTGGACCAGGCGGCCGCGGTCCCCGGCGACGCGCAGCAGCGGGACGTGGATCAGGGCCTGTACCGGCCCTCGCCCGACGACGTCGAGGTGGTACTGGAACTGTCCCCGCCCGGCCGCTGGGTCGCGGAGTACTATCCCTGCCAGTCCGTCACCGAGCTGGGCGGCGGGCGGCTCCGGGTGAGCCTGCTCACGCCCGACACCCGGTGGGTGCGGCGGCTGGCGCTGCGGCTCGGCGAGGACGGCCGGGTGATCTCGCCGCCCGGCCTGACCAGCCAGATCCGCGACGACGCCGAGGCGGCGCTGGCCCAGTACGAGTAGCCGCCCGGCCGACGTTCAGCAGCCGCAGGCGGCGCGGCCCTGACGGCTGCCCGGCCCCGGCTCCAAGCCCCTGACCTGTGGCCCGGCCCTACTTTCGGCAGGCACGTGTAGACTCTCGGATGGTAAGTTTCCGGTCGCGGCCGGGACACTTCTCCCGCTGATTGGGGACGGACATGGGCGATGCATTTGCTCCCTGGCACATCATCATCCTGCTAGTCGTGTTTGTAGTGCTCTTCGGGGCCCGCAAGCTGCCCGACTCGGCCCGGTCGCTGGGCCAGGCCATGCGCATATTCAAGGCCGAGACCAAGGGCATCCGGCACGATGACGACAACAAGGACGCCCTGACCACGCCGCAGGCGACCTACTCGGCCCCGGCCCCGCCCGCGCAACAGCCGGTACAGCAGGCCGGGCCGACCGACAACACCCAGCAGCAGATCCATGATCTGCAGCGGCAGCTCCAGGATCTGCAGCGCAAGCCCGCCGGGGATGGCTCCACGATGACCAGTGCGCCGCCGGCGGAGGCTCAGCCAGGCCAGCAGACCTACTGAGCCCAGCCCTCCAGATATGACCATGCCGGCCGACCCGACAGGGCCCGCGGCGCCGGCTCCGCAAAGCGGTCGCCAGCGGGTGTCCAGGTCCGCCAACCCCGATGCGCGGATGCCGCTCATGGACCACATCCGCGAGCTGCGCAACCGCATCATCAAGGCCGCCGTGGGGCTGGTCCTCGGGATGATCGTCGGCTGGTTCGTCTACCCGCACGTCTGGCACTTCATCGAAGCGCCCTACTGCAAGATCCACTTCAACAACCAGGCCTACGGTCCCACGCATAACTGCACCCTGTACGTCAACGGCATCTTCGACGCCTTCTTCCTGCGGCTCAAGCTGGCCTTCATCGTCGGCGTGATCGTCTCCTCGCCGGTCTGGCTGTACCAGTTCTGGGCCTTCATCGCGCCGGGCCTGTACCGGCGGGAGCGGCGCTGGGCCTACTTCTTCGTCGGCGCGGCGGTGCCGCTGTTCGGCATCGGCGGGGTGCTGGCTTACTTCGCGATGACCAAGGGCCTGCGGTTCCTGCTCGGCCTGGTGCCGCACGGCGTGGTTCCGCTGATCACGATCAACACTTACCTGGGCTACGCCACGGCCATGCTTTTCATCTTCGGGCTGGCCTTCGAGCTGCCGCTGGTCGTGGTGCTGCTCAACCTGGCCGGGATCCTGACCCACGAGCGGTTCAGGAAGTCGCGCCGGATGATCATCTTCGGGGTGTTCGCGTTCGCCGCGATCGCCACGCCGAGCCCCGACCCGATCACCATGCTGCTGCTGGCCGTGCCCTGCGTCGCGCTGGTCGAGCTGGCGGAGATATTCGTCTGGGCCAACGACCGCCGTAAGGCCCGTATGCCGTCGCCGTATGCCGGGCTGGACCCGGACGAGATGTCACCGCTCGATCTGGGTGAGGGCTCGCGGGACGGGGCAGACGCAGGCCGCCAGGGCCCGGCCGGGTAACCAGCCTGCGGGCCGGGCTCGCCGCGCCGCCTACTCTTGATCACATGAGCACCCCGGCCGGTCCGGCCAGCCCCGCAGACCGGTATGCCGCGGCGCGCAGGCGGGCCGCGCAGCACGGGCCGGAGCTCACCGCCTTCGAGCAGCTGTACGACTTCAGCTTCGACGACTTCCAGCTCCGGTCCTGCCGCGCGCTTAACGCCGGCCACGGAGTGCTGCTGGCCGCCCCGACCGGGTCGGGCAAGACGGTGCTCGGCGAGTTCGCCGTGCACCTGGCGCTGGCCGAAGGCCGCAAATGCTTCTACACCACCCCGATCAAGGCGCTATCCAACCAGAAGTACTCAGACCTGGTGCGCAGGTACTCAGCGGCCAAGGTCGGCCTGCTGACCGGGGACAACAGCGTCAACGGTGAGGCGCCGGTGGTCGTGATGACCACCGAGGTGCTCAGGAACATGCTGTACGCGGGCTCGCCGACGCTGGCCGGCCTGGGCTACGTGGTCCTCGACGAGGTGCACTATCTCGCGGACCGGTTCCGCGGCGCGGTCTGGGAAGAGGTGATCATCCACCTGCCCGAGTCGGTCCGGCTGGTCGCGCTGTCCGCGACGGTCAGCAACGCCGAGGAATTCGGCGACTGGCTGGCCCAGATCCGGGGCGGGACCACCGTCATCGTCGATGATCACCGCCCGGTGCCGCTGTGGCAGCACATGATGGTCGGCTCCCGGCTCTATGACCTGTTCACCAGCCCGGGTGCGGGGGCCGGGCCCGGCAACGGCGGGCCGCCCGGCGGCCGGCCGGTGGTCAATCCCGAGCTGGTCCGGATCGCCCAGCGCGACGACTGGGCGCAGCGCAAGGCGCCGGGCCTGCCCGCTGGGCGACCGCGGCCTGGCCGGCCCGGCCGGGGCGGCCACCCGCCCCGGTTCCGGCTCATCAGCCGCCCGCAGGTCATTGACCGGCTGGACGCGGCCGGGCTGCTGCCGGCCATCACGTTCATCTTCAGCCGGGCCGGGTGCGACGCCGCGGTCCAGCAGTGCCTGGCCGCCGGGCTGCGGCTGACCACGCCGGAGGAGGCCAGCCAGATCACCCAGCTGGTGCAGGAGCGGATGGCCGACCTCCCGGACGAGGACCTGGGCGTGCTGGGCTACGACGAGTGGCTGACCGGGCTGCAGCGCGGCATCGCGGCGCATCACGCGGGCCTGCTGCCCACGTTCAAGGAAGTCGTGGAGGACCTGTTCGCGGCGGGCCTGGTCCGCGCGGTCTTCGCCACCGAGACGCTCGCGCTGGGCGTCAACATGCCGGCCAGGACCGTCGTCATCGAGCGCCTGGACAAATGGAACGGCGAGACGCATGCCGCCCTGACGCCGGGGGAGTACACCCAGCTCACCGGGCGAGCCGGGCGGCGCGGCATCGACGTGGAGGGACACGCGGTCGTGCTCTGGCAGCCGGGCATCGACCCCGGCTCGGTGGCGGGCCTGGCCGGCACCCGGACTTACCCGCTGTCCTCCAGCTTCAGGCCGTCTTACAACATGGCCGTCAACCTGGTCGGCTGGGCCGGCCGGGCGCGCGCCGCCGCGCTGCTGGAGTCGTCGTTCGCGCAGTTCCAGGCCGACCGCGCGGTGGTGGGCATCGTCCGGCAGGCCCGCCGGGCCCGGGCGGCCATGGAAGAGCTGGCGCCCCGGTGCGAGCGGGGCGACTTCGCGCAGTACGCGGGCTGGCGCCGGGATCTGTCCGACCTGGAGAAGAAGCAGTCACGGCAGCGTTCGGCGGCCCGCCGGGCTGAGGTCGCGCAGTCCCTGGAGCAGCTCAAGCGGGGCGACCTTATCCGGGTTCCCAGCGGCCGGCGGGCCGGGGTCGCCCTGGTTCTTGAGCTGACCATGCCCGGCGGCCAGCCGCTGCTCGCGGTGCTGACCCTGGCCAACCAGCTCAAGAGGCTGCCGCTGGCCGACATCCCGGAGCCGCTGACGCCCATCGACCGGATGCGGATCCCCAACTGGTTCAGCGCGAAGTCTCCCCGGCACCGCCGGGACCTGGCCGCGACCATGCGCAACAAGCTGGCCGGCCGCGATCTGGGCCCGCCCGAGCGCCAGTCCGCGGCCGAGAACCCCGACATCGCCCGGCTGCGCCGGCAGCTGCGCGAGCATCCGTGCCACAGCTGCCCGGACCGGGAGCAGCACGCCCGCCAGGCCGAGAAGCGGGCCCGGCTGGAACACGAGGCCACGGACCTTGAGCAGCGGGTGGCCGGGCGTTCCCACGTCATCACCCGGACCTTCGAGCGGGTGTGCGCGGTCCTGGACCAGCTGGGTTATCTGGACGCAGACCAGGTCACGGCGGAGGGCAAGCGGCTAGCCGGGCTCTATTCCGAGCTCGACCTGCTGACCGCGGAGTCGCTGCGCCGGGGGCTGTGGGACGACCTCAACCCGGCCGAGCTGGCCGCGTGCGTCTCGACGCTCACCTTCGAATCCCGCAAGCCCGACGACGCCGCGCCGTCCCGCCCGGCCCCGGGCCGCAGCCGCGAGGTGATCAGCGCGATGCGCCGGGTCTGGGACGAGCTCGACGACGTCGAGCGGGCGCACAAGCTGTCGTTCCTGCGCGAGCCCGACGACGGCTTCGCCTGGACCGCGCACGCCTGGGCCCGGGGCCAGCCGCTGGAAAAGCTGCTGTCGGCCGACCTGACCCCGGGCGACTTCGTCCGCGCGGTCAAGCAGCTGGTCGACCTGCTCGACCAGATCGCTGCCGCGGCCGGCCCGGCGCCGGTGGCGGGCACGGCCCGGGCCGCGATCCAGGCCTTGCGCCGCGGGATCGTCGCCTACTCCTCCGTCGGCTAGCGGGCTGGAGCCAGCACGGGCAGGTCGTAGGTGCGGCGGACGCTGCTGCCGAGCCGGGTGATGTCGGCGCCGTAGATGTGCAGCGAGATCGCGACCTGGTCGCTGCTGTTGCGCACCCGGTGAATGTCGCCGGGCGGGGCGAAGGCGCTGATCTCGCCCACCTGGTTGTCAACGGCGGCGATCTGCTCCAGGCCCCGGCCCTGGTCGGTCAGCGCGAAGAGCTCCTCGAATTCGCTGCCTTGCAGCACGGCCAGGACGCACCAGGTGACGTGGTCGTGGATCGGGGTCTGCTGCCCGGGGCGCCAGACCAGGGTGCAGACCGAGAACGACCCGTCGGGTTCGGCGTGCAGCACCTCGCAGACATAGCCGTCCGGGCTGCCATCCCGCTGCCGGGCGGTGAGGATCTCCGGGCCGGGCAGGTGCTCGCGCAGGGCCTGCCCGACCAGGGTCGCCGTCCGCGTCCAGTCGGTGTGCTGCGCGACGGCGCTGCGGACCGCAGTGGCCAGGTCAGCGGGACATCGGGTACCGTCCGGGTCGGCGAAGGTCATCTTCCCTCCCGCAAGTCAACAGGCCAGACCTTGTCAGCCTAGGGTTCCCGCAGGTGGCAGATCTAATGCCAACCATTTCGCTGATCAATAGAGCAGCGAAATGAATGGGCGGTCGCCGGGGAAGCGTGCAGGCCGGGTCAGGCGTGCAGGCCGGGTCAGGCGTGCAGGCCGGGGTCAGGCGTGCAGGCCGGCCCACAGGGCCGTGCTGGCCAGCACCAGCGCGGCCGGGGTGGTGAGCAGGCCCAGCCGGGTGAAGTCGCGGGCCCGGGTCCGGTAGCCGAGGCCGGCCAGCAGGCGCCGCCAGAGCAGGTTGGCCAGCGAGCCCGGGTAGCTGAGATTCGGGCCGATATTGACGCCGATCAGCATGGCCAGCAGCGGGCCCGGCGCCGGATGGGCGCCGCCGACGGTCAGCACCGAGACCATGATCAGCACCGCGGGCAGGTTATTGACCACATTCGCGAGCACGGCGGCCAGCGCCGCGATGGCCAGCAGCGCCAGCCAGGACGAGCCGCCCGGGACCAGGCGCCCGACGGCGTAGCCGAGGCCTCGGGCGGTCACCGCCTGGACCACCAGTCCGAGCCCCAGCACGAACAGCAGGAACGGCAGGCTGGCCGCGCGGATCAGGCCGGCCGCCCGGGCCTGCCGCCGGAGCAATTCACGCCCGCCGAGCACGCAGGCGCCCGCCAGGGCGGCCCAGGCCGGGTTCAGCCCGGCGGCCGAGGCGCCGATCAGGCCCGCTAGCGTGCCGGCCACGGTCACCAGCGCGAACCACGGGACCGGAACCCGGTCCGGCCCGGCCGCAGGGACGGGGACTGGTCCCGGCCGGTCTGCCGGGCCAGCGAAGGGGACTGGTCCCGGCCGCCGCCGATTCCACGCCAAGGCCCGCCCGGCGGGCCAGGTCAGCGGCCGGGCCCGGCTGGCGAGCCAGGTCGGCGGGCGGCTCCGGCTGACGGGCCAGGTCGGCGGGCGGCTCCGGCTGACGGGCCAGGTCAGCGGCGAAAAACCGGCGGAAGACGATGTACTCGACCGCGATGGCGGCCGCCCAGGGCCCAGCCATCAGCGTGCAGAACCCGCTCAGCGTCAGCCCGCTCACCGCGAACGCCAGCAGGTTGGTGAGATTGGACACCGGCAGCAGCAACGACGCCGAGTTAGCCAGGTGGGCGCAGGCGTAGACGTGCGGTCTCGGCGGAACGCGCAGCTGCCGGGCGCTCCGGTAGACCACCGGCGTGAGCAGCACCACGGTGGTGTCCAGGCTGAGCACCGCCGTGGTCACGGACGCCAGCAGGTACACGCCGGCCAGCAGCCGGACCGGCCTGGCTGGCGGGCGGGCTGGCGCGGTCCCGGTATCCGGCTCAGGCCCGGGCCCGGCCGCCCGGGCCAGCCTGGCCCCGGCCGCGGCGAACAGGCCGGCCCGCTCACACAGGTAGCCCAGGACCAGGATCGCGGCCAGGAAGCCGAGCACCGGCAGCAGGCGGCTGGCTGCCGCGCGGGCCTGGGTCACGGACAGCACGCCGGTCAGGAGCAGCAGCGCGGCGGCGGCGACCGCGGCGACGGGCTCGGGCAGCAGGCGCGGCCGGGTGGTCGCGGTCACGATCACCACCGCCAGCAGCGCGCAGGCCAGGACTTCGCCCGCCCCGCCGGTCAGCACGCCCCGCCGGTCCGCACTGCGGCCGGGTCAGCATCGCGGCCGTCAGCACCGCGGCCGGGCGGCCCGGCTGGGCGCCCGGCCTGGGTTCGGTCCTGACTGGCCCGGATCATTAGCACCGATTATGGGGCACAACCGGCCCGGCGGCCGGCCGGCTCTGGCGGCGCAGGAGCGGCCGGGCTGGCAGGATGGCAGCGTGGGCGCGCTGATGCTACTGGATGCTGCCTCGCTGTACTACCGCGCGTTTTACGGCGTGCCAGAGGACATGACGGCCCCGGACGGCACGCCGGTCAACGCGGTACGCGGGCTGCTGGACATGATCGCCCGGCTGGTCCGGGCCCGGCGGCCGGCCGCGCTGGTCGCGTGCATGGACGCGGACTGGCGGCCCGCCTTCCGGGTCAGGGCGGTCCCGTCGTACAAGGCGCACCGGGCTAACCCGGACGGCACCGAGCAGGCCCCGGACTCGCTGACCGCCCAGATCCCGGTGATCGAGGAGGTACTGGCCGCGGCCGGGGTGGTGCTGGCCGGAGCGCCCGGCTACGAGGCCGACGACGTCATGGGGACGCTCGCGGTGCGTGAGCCTGGCCCGGTCGAGGTGGTGACCGGGGACCGCGACCTGTTCCAGCTGGTGGACGACGCCAAAGGCGTGCGGATCGTCTACACCGCGCGCGGGCTGAGCCGGCTGCAGGTGATCGACGAGGCGGCGGTGACCGCGCGGTACGAGATCCCGGGCCAGTCCTACGCCATGTTCGCGCTGCTGCGCGGCGACCCCAGTGACGGCCTGCCCGGCGTGCCCGGGGTGGGGGAGAAGACGGCCGCCGCGCTGGTGCGGGTGTTCGGCTCGGCCGAGGCCATGCTGACCGCGCTGGACTCGGGCCACGGCGGGTTCCCGATGGGCAGCCGGGCCAAGCTCGCCGCCGCCCGCGACTACCTGGAGGCGGCGCTGCCGGTGGTGCGGGTGGCCACCGACGTGCCCCTGCCGGAACTGGCCGGGCAGCTGCCGGCCAGGCCCGCTGACCCGGCCCGGCTGGCCGAGCTGGACCAGCGCTGGGATCTGGGGTCCTCGCTCGGGCGGATGTCCGCGGCGCTCGCCGCCCGGCCCGGCTAGCGCGGCCCCGGGCGCGCGGCCCCGGGCCCGGCGGCGCTCGCCCGGCTAGCTCATCGCCTTGCTGGAGCGGCTCGATGCGATCCGCGCCCGTTCTACTTGATCATGCATTTCGTCCGTTTCATAAGTGGATGACCTGCGGGCTGACGAAATTAACGAGGCCGGCTGGCGAAGTACCCGCATCCTGCAGACGGCTGCGATTGGCCGCTGATTACCGCCTGATAGGTCAGATCCGAAGGGCTGCCCGGGTCGCGAGCCGCCCTTTATGGCCTTTGCGGCTATTGGCGGTTTATGCTCGATGCAGCCTGGGCTGGACGCCAGGCTCGGCATCCGCGGGCATTAGCCCCGAGATCATGGAGGCAGGACATGATGAAGGTCATCAGCCGCCGAGCGGCCCTGCTCGCGGCCTGGCTGCCGGTCGCGCTCGCCGTCGCGCTGCTCAGCCCGGGCACCGCCAGCGCCACTCAGCAGCAGATCTGCGGCAACGGCGGATCCGGGTACTGCATGAACGCCTGGAACGGCGGGCCGAGCGTCAAGATGTACAACGGCAGCAACAGTCACGAAGACTTCTACGACGAGCTCGTCCCGCTGTGCAACGGCTACTACGTGACATCAACCTGCCCATTGGCCAATCACAACTACGACGCTGAGTTCGAGGGTGCCGAGATCGTGCAGATCGTCTACGCACCGACCGGACAGTGCATCGGAAGCGACAGCAACGGCCACGGAATACTCACCACCTGCAACAGCGTGGTAACCGGGACGGGAGGGGGGGTCGGTACGGTCCAGATCGTGTACGGAGAACCGGGCTGCTCGGGCTTCCCTCCGGTTGACATGGTCAACCGGCATTACACCGACCAAGCCGATGCCTGGAGGAACGTGGAGTCCGGCGGCAACCCAGGGCAGCCGCTGATCATGAACGCCTCGATCATAGAAGGACAACCTACCTGCTGGGGAGGCGTCAGCTAGCTCGTCGGCATACAGCCCAGCTGCTACGCCCAAGCGTCCCTATCTACCTAGTAGGACCTGCGGTCCGAACCACTAGCCTGCGTGAACGGTGATCACTGTCCAGGCTCCGACGTGGATCTGGTCCTGGTCATGCAATGGCACCAGGACGCCGGTGCCCACCTCGCTGCCGTTGACCGGTGTGCCGTTCTCCGAGCCAGGATCGAGAATCGCCCAGCTTCCGTCAGGCTGAGCGAGCAGGACCGCGTGCAGCCGCGATACACCGGGATCGGCAGGCGGGCCGGTCAGGTCGATCTCGGGCCCTAGGCCGCGTGATGCGCTGTGCCGCCCGATCCGCATCTCCGGCCCGGCCAGCTGGAATCGGCGCTCCGGGCAGTACGCCGGAAACTCGATGGACGCTGCATCGGGGCCCTCGGCCGCGATCACGCTCTCGTAGTACGCGCGATCGCTGGCCACCACGGCTGTCCACCCCGCCTGGCCGCCGGGGGCCGGTACGGAGCCCGCGCCTGTGCTGGGCTGGACGGCGCCCTCGCCTGCGGCGATCGCGGCGGCCACGGGAGGGGATTCTGGAGCTTGGCCGGTGTCGAAGGCGAATCCGCAGGACTCGCAGAAACGGCCTGAACTGACCGCACCGCAGCGCGGGCAGGAAGGCGCGGCCGGCTCCCCGGCCGACGGCGCAGTCGGCTGCGCACCCCGACCAGCCGTCCGGGCAGCGGCAGCGGAACTGACAGACCCGCCGATCCGCATTCCGCAGACATCGCAGAAATCGCCGCTCGCTGAATCGTGACCGGCTGGGCAGGTCGGCATCTGTGTCACCGCCTCCTTAATGGTCTGCTGGCGGGCCAGCTACTTCCTGGTCCTGACCGTTTTGGTCGACCTAGTGTCGAGCGCCATCTCGTCGGCGTCCTGCACCTTCTTCTTCAGCCTGACGGGTGCCGCTCGCCACATCGATCACATCGACCACTTTGGCCAGCAGCTTGGCCGTGTCCTCGTTGCCAGATTGCTGGGCCAGGGCGACCGCCCGGCCCAGCTTGGCCGTCGCGGTGTCCTCATCGCCGTGCTTGCGGGCTTCCAGCCCTTCCTGTATTACCTCGGCCAGTTCGGCCTGGCCGGTGTAGTGCGCGACGTGCTTGTTGAGCCGGGTTGACAGCGCCTCGTCATCGGTCCAGATCGCCCGCACCAGGCCTTGGGCCAGTACATCGGGCCCGGACGGTGCGGCGGTGACCAGGCTCACCCGGGCCGCCAGCATCTCCTGCCCCACCGAACCCGGGGTGACCCGTACGCATACGTGGTAGTCGCGGCTCTCCCCGCCGCCCCAGGCGCCGGTCGGGTAGTCGACTGCCTGCGGGCCCGACTGGGTGCGGCGGTCGGTCAGGTCCTCGACGGCGGGCGCTACCTGCTTGACGAACTGGATGGTCGCGTGCTGCGGTGTCCAGACACGCAACGCCACGTCGGCAACCTGCTTACCCATAGCGGCGGTCATCATGGCCGAGAAATCGGCCGCGGCAGGAGCGTCAAGGGTTTCGAAGCGCTCAGATTGCGTCCCAGCCGCCGGACCGCTCCGGCCGCCGGATGGCTTGGAGCCTGTCCGTGGCGGGTATCGGCTATCCCGCCGCCGAGCTGCCCGGCGCGGAGGCGGCCGTGGCCAGGTCGGACCGCAGCCGCCTAGAGCACCTGCAGGGCGACCAGGCAGGTGTCGTCCTCGGTCGTGCCCACCGACCGCAGCGCCGCGGCGGTCAGCATCTCGGCGTCGGTGCTGCCGCGGACCGCGGCGGCCAGCGTGGCCAGCCCCTCGTCCAGCGACTGGGACCGGCGCTCGATCAGCCCGTCGCTGTACAGCAGCAGCAGGTCACCCGCGGCCAGGTCCAGCGTCGCGGTGCCGTACCCGGCCGTGCCCGCGCCGAGCAGGATGCCATCGGGCTGATCCAGCGGGCGGGCCCACGAGCCGCGGACCAGGATCGGCGGCGGGTGCCCGGCCTGGGCCCAGGTGAGCACCCGGCGGGCGGGATCGAAGTAGCCGGTGATGACCGACGCGGTGTGCTCGGGCCCGACGTGCTGGACCAGGTCGTTGAGCCAGCCGACCAGCCGCGCTGGGGGCAGGCCGGTGATGGCCAGGCCGGCCAGCGCGCCGCGGAGCCTGGCCATGCCCGCGGCCGCGGCCAGGCCGTGCCCGGCCACGTCGCCGATGGCGATGAGCACCTGACCGCCGGGCATCTCGGCGGTGATGTACCAGTCGCCGCCGACGCTGTCCGCCGCCGCGGGCAGATACCGGACCACCGCCCGCAGCCCCGGCAGCTCGAACGGCTCCTCATGCAGCGGCAAAATGGCGCGCTGCAGCTCAAGCACCACGTGACGCTCGGCCGCGAGCTCGGCCGTTAACCTGGCCGCAGGCGACTGGGCGCCCGCCGCAGTGCCCATGCGGCGGGGGGAAACCTCGATAGTCTCAGAAGTCATCCTGACTCACATCTGGTGAGACGTTGTGCACCTAGCGTGATGCATGTGGGGCGCCGCTGTCTAGATGCGGACACAACTGGCTCTGCCTCGCATCTCGTGCTGGTAACGACGCGCACGCCCCTGCCGCCGGCCGCAGGGGACGCTGGCCTGGTGATCGTGCCTTCCGCCGAAGCCCGCGAAGATCGAGGGCCGGGAAACGAGCGGCGGCCGGCGGTCGAGCAGCCGCACCGCTTGACAGCTCGTCACGGTGTAACAGAAGATGTTACATCAATGAGCGCGAACAGCCGGCTGACGATCGCGGTACACGCTCTGGCCTGGATGGCGCTAGCCCGCGAGGGCGGCCTGGACTGGATGACGTCCGATCAGGTCGCTGCCAGCGTCAACACCAACCCGGTGATCATCAGGCGCAGCCTTGGTGACCTGCATCGGGCGCGCCTGGTCCAGGTGCGGCGCGGTGCCGGAGCTGGCTGGAGCCTGGCCCGCGAACCAGGCGAGATCACCCTGCTCGACGTATACGACGCGGTGGAGCGCGAACTGCTGTTCGCCCTGCACCGCACCGAGCCCAACCTCGAATGCCCGGTCGGCCACGGCATCAGGCCCGCGCTGGAACAGGTCTACGGCGGGATCGATCAGGCCCTGCGAAGCGAGCTGACGCGAACCTCGATCGCGGACGTCCTGCGCTCGACCCTGGGAGTGCGCTGATGGACATCGTGCGGTGCCCGATCGTCGAGCTTCGCCAGTACACGCTGCACCCCGGCCAGCGCGAGGCGCTGATCACGCTGTTCGACCAGGAACTCGTCGAGAGCCAGGAGGAGCTCGGGATGGCGGTCCTGGGCCAGTTCCGCGATCTGGACAACCGTGACAGGTTCGTGTGGCTGCGCGGGTTCGAGACGATGCCAGGGCGAGCGGAAGCGCTGGCCAGCTTCTACGGCGGGCCGACCTGGCGAGCCCATAGCGCCGAGGCGAACGCGACCATGATCGACTCCGACAACGTGCTGCTCCTGCGCCCGGTCTGCGCGCGCTCGGCATTCCGTGCCCCCGGCGCCCCGCGGCCGCCCGCCGGGCACGCCCGGGTGCCGGCCTCGCTCATCCTCGCGACGATCTGCTACCGTGACCGGCCGTTCGATGACGACTTCCTGGACTTCTTCGACCGCCAGGCCGGGCCGGCGTTGGCCGGGGCGGGAGCAGGGCCACTGGCCTTGCTGCGGACCGAGTACGCGGTGAACACGTTTCCCGCGTTGCCGGTGCGCACGGGCGAGCACGCGTTCGTCTGGTTTGCGCGGTTCTCCAGCGCGGCGCAGGCGGCGGCAGCCGAGGACTGGCTGTCGCGCTCGGAACTTTGGCAGGAGAAAGTGCTGCCCAGGCTCTCGGCGATGGCCGCCAGGGCACCGGACCGGCTGCGGCTGGCCCCGACCGCCCGGTCACTGCTGCGCTAGGGCGACGGGCGGGCCAGGGCCGTCCCGCACGAGCCGGTGCCGCACGGCACCAACGGAAACGGGGCCAGGGCGACTCAGCTCCCCGCAATGAGATGATGCGCTGGGAACCGAATGCACGCGCGAGCGCGCCGCAGGCGGGACCGGGCTCAGCGGGTCTGGGCTCACCAGCAGCAGCAACGGGCCGGGCCGGGCCCGCCAGGATCAGGATCCAGCGGGATTTGGAGCGCAACATGGGACAGGACCAGGCGGGAACGGACCTGCAGCCGGCCGACCGGCTGGCGAAGGTGGCCACGGCGACCCGGCAGGCGGGCCTGTCCGCGCTGCTGCTGACGCCGGGCCCCGACCTGCGCTACGTGACCGGCTACAACGCCCACCTGACCGAGCGGCTCACCTGCCTGGCGCTGCCCGCCGAGGGCGCCAGCGGCAGCCCGTTCCTGCTCGTCCCGCGGCTGGAACTGCAGGCCGCGCAGGACTCCCCGGCGGGCCGTCTCGGCCTGGAGATCGTGACCTGGGATGAGACGTCCGATCCGTACGCGCTGGTGGGCCGCCGCCTGGGCCCGGCCGAGCGGGTCGGCCTGTCGGACCAGATGTGGGCCATGATGGTGCTGCGGCTGCAGGACGCGCTGCCCGGCGCCCGGCTCGCCCTGGCCAGCCAGGCGCTGCAGGGCCTGCGGGCGCGCAAGAACCCGGCTGAGGTGGCGGAGCTGCGGGCGGCCGGCGCGGCCATCGACCGGGTGCACGCCCGGGTGCCCGGGTTCCTGCGGCCGGGCCGGACCGAGCTGGAGGTCGCGGCCGACATCGCCGAGGCGATCGTCGAAGCGGGCCACGCCCGGACGGACTTCACCATCGTCGGGTCAGGGCCCAACGCGGCCAGCCCGCACCACGAGGCCACCGGCCGGGTGCTGGAACGCGGCGACGCGGTGGTCGTCGACATCGGCGGCGCGATGGCCAGCGGGTACTTCTCTGACTGCACCCGGACCTACGTGATCGCCGCGCCGCCACCCGAGCTGGCCGCCTACTACCGCGTGCTGAAGGACGCCCAGGACGCGGCGTGCGCGGCCGTGCGTCCCGGGGTGAGCGCCGAGGCGGTCGACACGGCAGCCCGCGAGCCGATCACCGCGGCCGGGTACGGCGAGTACTTCCTGCACCGGACCGGCCACGGCATCGGCCTGGAGGTGCACGAGAACCCGTACATCGTCTCGGGCAACGCCGAGCCGCTACAGCCCGGCAACGCGTTCTCGGTCGAGCCTGGCATCTACCCGGGACCGCATGGCGCCCGGATCGAGGACATCCTGGTCTGCACCGAGACCGGCTACGAGCGCCTCAACAACGCCAGCCGCGAGCTCGTGGTCGCGGGCTAGCCCGATGAGCCTGGCCGAGCGCGAATATCACGACGATCAGACCCGGGCGCTGTTCGAGCTCGCCGCGCAGATCGCCGACGACGAGCTGAGGCCGGCCGCCGACGCGGCCGAGCGCGAGGGCCGGTTCCCCCGGGATAAGTTCACGCTGATCGGCCAGGCCGGCCTGCTCAGCCTGCCCTACCCGGAGCGGTTCGGCGGCGGCGGGCAGCCCTACGCCACGTACCTGCAGGTCGTGGAGGAGCTGGCGGGCGCCTGGCTGACGGTCGGGCTCGGGCTGAGCGTGCACACCTTGACCTGCTACCCGCTGGTCACGGCGGGCACGCCGGAGCAGCAGGAGCGCTGGCTCCCGGCGATGCTCGGCGGCGGGCAGCTCGGGGCGTACTGCCTGTCCGAGCCGGCCAGCGGGTCAGACGCCGCCGCGCTGCGCACCACGGCGCAGGCCGATGGCTCAGATTTCGTTCTTAACGGGATCAAGGCGTGGATCTCGCACGCAGGCCAGGCTGACTTCTACACCTTGTTCGCGCGCACGTCGGGCGACCCCGAAGGCCGGGACCGGGCGCGCGGGATCAGCTGCCTGCACGTGCCGGCCCAGACGCCCGGCGTGCTCGCCGCGCCCCCCGAGCACAAGATGGGCATGCGCGGGTCGGTCACCGCGCAGATGATCTTCGAGGACGCCCGGGTGCAGGCCAGCCACCTGGTCGGGCCGCAGGGCCAGGGCTTCGCCCTGGCCCTGGCCGCGCTGGACGCCGGCCGGCTGGGCATCGCGGCCTGCGCCACCGGCGTGGCCCAGGCCGCGCTGACCGCCGCGATCAGCTACGCCCGGCAGCGGCGCCAGTTCGGCCGCCCGATCGCCGAGTTCCAGGGCCTGTCCTTCCTGCTCGCGGACATGGCCACCGGGGTGGCCGCGGCCCGGGCCCTGTACCTGGCCGCGGCCAGGCGCAAGGACGCCGGCCTGCCCTACGGCCCGCAGGCCGCGATGGCCAAGCTACTGGCCAGCGACACGGCCATGCGGGTCAGCACCGACGCGGTCCAGGTGCTCGGCGGCTACGGGTACGTCGAGGACTTCCCGGTCGAACGGTACCTGCGCGAGGCGAAGGTGCTGCAGATCGTGGAGGGCACCAACCAGATCCAGCGGCTGGTTATCGGCCGGTCGCTGACGGCTACTTAAGCGCCCCCGCGGTCAGGCCAGAGACGATCCGCCGCTGGGCGAAGATGACGATCAGCGCGATCGGGATGGAGATGATCACCACCGCCGCGTCGATCAGGTTGTAGAACGTCTGGAACTGGCTCTGGCCCAGGTTCACGATGGCCAGCGGCGCGGTGAACATGTCCGGGCTGCTCTGGAAGGACAGCGCGAAGGTGAAGTCGTTCCAGACCAGGATGAAGGACAGGATCGTCACGGTGAACACCCCCGGCAGGGCTACCGGCATGATGACCTTCCGCAGCGCCTGCAGCCGGGTGGCGCCGTCGACGATGGCGGCCTCCTCCAGCTGCACAGGGATCTGCGAGAAGTAGCTGGTGAGCAGCCAGGTGGCGATCGGCAGCGTGTAGATCAGGCAGGACAGGATCAGGCCGGGGTAGGAGTTCAGCAGCCCGGCGTGCCGGTACACGATGAACAGCGGCCCCACCATGGCCATGATCGGGAAGAACCCGGCGATCAGGATGAACCCGAAGACCAGCGGCTTGCCCCGCATCCGGGTGCGGGACACCGCGTACCCGGCCAGCGCGGCCAGCACCACCGTGATCAGCGTGGTGCCCAGCGAGATGATCGCGCTGTTGATCAGCGGCCGGACGAAGTCCTCCTTGGTCAGGTCCGTGATGTAGCTGCTCAAGGTCACGTGCGAGGGGAGCAGGCTGGAGGTGCCCTGCTGGATCTGCGCGTTGGTCTTCAGCGAGGTGATCAGGATCCAGTAGAACGGGAACAGGCTGGCCACCACGAAGATGGCCAGCAGCACGAAGAAGCCAGTCTTCCTGGCCAGCCGCCCGGCCGGGTTCATCGCATCTCCTCGGTCCGGAACACGCGCACGTAAGTCACCGCGATCAGCAGGGCGAAGACGACCAGCGCCACCGAGACCGCTCCGCCATAGCCGAAGTCGAAGTCGGTCAGGAACGCCTGCCAGTTGAGGTAGCCCAGGACCTCGGTCGAGGTGCCGGGGCCGCCTTTGGTCATGATGTAAATCACGTCGAAGATCAGGAACGAGGACACCGTGCGGTAGACCAGCGCCACCATCAGGGCCGGCTTGAGCAGCGGCAGGGTGAGCCGCCGGAAGGTCTGCCAGGCGCTCGCGCCGTCGATCCGGGCCGCCTCGTAGATGTCACCCGGGATGACCTGCAGCCCGGCCAGCAGCATGATCGCCATGAACGGGGTGTTCCGCCAGGCGTCGGCGACCAGTACCGCCGTCCACGAGGTCCAGGTGCCCGCCAGCCAGGTGGCATGGGCCAGCGGCAGGTGCAGCTCGGACAGGATGTAGTTCACGAAGCCCGACTGAGGGTCGAACATCGTCCGCCACAGCTCGGCCGACACCACGGTGGGCACCGCCCAGGGGATGAGCACCGCGGCCCGCACCACGCCGCGGCCCCGGAACGGCTTGTTCAGCGCGAGCGCCAGGGCCAGCCCGATCGCGGTCTCCACGGCGACCGATACGGCGGTGAAGCCGACGGTGTGTACCAGCGAGGGCACGAACTGGTGGTCGGTGAACAGCTTGGAGTAGTTGGACGCCCCGGCGAACCCGCCCAGCGGCGGGGCCAGGTAGTCCACGTGGTGGAAGGAGTTCCACAGGTTGTAGAACAGCGGGTAGGCGGTGATGGCCAGCAGCACGATGAGCATCGGCGCGACCATCGCGTAGCCGAACCTGCGGTCCTGGGCCAGCAGGCTGACCTGGCCCCCCCGTGCCGTCCGGGCCAGCGTGGCTGGCCCGGACGGCACGGACTGCTGACTGGTCGTCATGAAGCGCTCATGACGACGAGACGGTCTGAACGAGCTGAGCCACCGTGGGGGCTGACGCGGACAGCGCCGCCTTGGGCGTCGCCTGGCCAGCGAGCACCGATGAGATCATCGTCTGCAGCTGGGTGGAGATGTCCGGATACACCGGGGTGACCGGGCGCGGGGTTGCCGCCGCGTACACGACCTGCTCCTGCTTGTAGTAGGGCGCCGCGGTGTAGAGCTGCGCGTTGTAAGCGGACTTCACCGACGGCGGGTCTCCGGCGCTGATCGCCCGGGTGTCCTGTGCCCCGTCGCTGGTCAGGTACTTGATCAGCTCGTAGGCCGCGGCCTGGTGCGTGCTCTTGGCGTTGATGGCCAGGTCGTCGCCGCCCAGCGAGGCCTGCGGCTTGCCGGTCGAGTTCGGGAACGGGATCCAGCCGGTCTTCCCGGCCAGGTTGGAGCCCTTCGCCTCGGACAGCTGGAAGATGTAGGGCCAGTTGAGCGCGAACGGCGTCTGGCCGGACTGCCAGGCCGCCTGCACGTTGCCCTCCTCCCAGGTGGTCACGGCTTCCGGGGAGATCTTGTAGGTGTGGATGGCGTCGTACATGAACGTCAGGGCGGTCACGTTGGCCGGGGTGTCGATGTTGGACAGCTGGGAGCTGGCGATCTGGCCGCCGAAGCTCTGGAACGCGGTGACCGCGCCCTCGTACTTGTCGCCCTCGAAGGCCAGGCCTTCTTTCAGCGACTTGTCGCTCTTCATGGCCGCCTGGGCCTCGCTGACCAGCTGCGCCGGGGTGGTCGGCGGGGTCTTGATCAGGTCGGTCCGGTAGTAGATCCCCTCGGCGTTGATGAACCAGGGGATCCCGTAGACGCTGCCGTTGTACTCGCCGGTCGCGATCTGGGCCGGGAAGAACGAGCTGGCCGCCGGGTGGAACGAGCTGAGGTTGGCGATCCAGCCCGAGCGGGCGAAGGTCGACGGCCAGGTCACGTCGGTGGTGATCACATCGGGCGTGCTCGACCCGGAGATGAACCGCTGCTCCAGCTGCTGCAGGGCCACGTTCGAGGTCGGCGACAGGGACAGGATCTGCACCGTGATGTTGGGGTGGGCCTGCTCGAAGGCCTTGACCGCCGCGGTCGTCGCGGTGCCCTCGGTGCCCAGGCCCTGGGTGGCGAACACGATGGTCTGCTTGGCGCTGGCCGCCACCTGCTTGCTGGCGCTCGCGCCCGAGCCGCTGCTGCCGCAGCCTGCCGCGGCCAGCGCGACCACCGCGCCCGCCGCGGCCAGCGCGTACGCGGGGTGCCGCCGGGACGTCCGGCCGGAATTGTTGGGCCACATCCTCATGTGGCCACCTCCTCTATCTCGTGGGTAACCGGAATGACCTGCAGGTCATTCGTGCCTGACGATCTGGGCGAGCTCGGCGCTGAGCACGGAAATGGTCCCGGCGACGCTCTGGCGCTGCATCAGGGCCTGGTGCACGGCGCTGGAAATGGCCAGGCTGAGCTGGTTGTAGCTGGCGAGCTGCGGGCGCGGCCTGGCGTCGAGAATGGCTTTCTTCAGCACCGGCAGGTACGGGTACCTGGCGATCAGGGCCCGGTCGTCATACAGCTGGGTCCAGACCGGGGGGAGCGAGGCCGAGATCAGGATCTGCCGCTCGCTGGCCAGGCTGGTGAGGAACCTGATGAACGCCAGCGCCGTGCGCTGGTGCCGGGAGTAGGCGCTGATGGCCAGGTTGGCCCCGCCCAGCGAGCTGGACCCGGGCCCGGCCGGGCCCGGCAGCGCGGTGACGCCGAACTTGCCCGCGACCTGGTTGCCCGGGCCCGGCTGGCTGGCCAGGCCGTAGACGTACGGCCAGTTGCGCAGGAACAGCAGGTGACCGGACTCGAACGCGGTGCGCGAGGCCTCTTCGTCGTAGCTCAGCGCCGCCCGCGGGATCCAGCCCTCGCGCACCCCGCTGACCAGGAAGCTCAGGCCGGCCCTGGCCTGGGCGGAGTTGAGCGTCACCCGGGTGCCATCCGGGGACAGGATGCTGCCGCCCGCCGACTGGACCGCCTCGGCGAAGTTGACCGTCAGGCCCTCGTAGGCCGCCAGCTGGCCGGCGTAGCCCGCCAGGCCGTACCGCGGCGCGACCGTCTTGGCCAGCCTGGCCAGCTGGGCCCAGGTCCTGGGCGGCCGGCGGCCCGCCGCGGCCAGGATGTCCTTGCGGTAATACAGCAGCCCGGCGTTGCTGGTGAACGGGACGGCGTAGAGCTTGCCCTGGTACCGGGCCGTGTCGACGGCCGGCGGCAGGAAGTCGGCCAGCGGGAACAGCTGCGGGCTGAGCGGCACGATCCAGCCGTTGGCGGCGAACTCGGCGGTCCACACCACGTCCAGGCTGAGCACGTCGTATGAGTCGCTGCCGGTCTGCAGGTTGGCCACCATCTGGGCGTGCTGGTCGTCGGCGTCGTCGGGGAGCTGGATCACGGTGACCCGCTGGCCCGGGTGGGCGGCGTTCCACTGCCCGATCAGCGCGGGCAGGTAGCCGGTGTCGACCTTCCCGGTCGCGAAGGTGATCGGCCCGATGCCGCTGAGCGAGGCGACCGAGCGCTGCGGCGCCGCCCCGGCCGCGGTGCACCCGGCGGCCAGCAGCCCGATCAGCGCCAGCAGGGCCGGGGCGGCCAGCTTCCTGCGTGACCTGGAGCGGGGCATGATTTGCGTCCTCGGGGCGGGCCGCGCCCCGGGCATACGGCCGGGGCGGGCTGCTGCTGTATATGCGTGTTATATAGGCCTGTTAGGTAATGGTCAAGATCAGTCGCCCGGATATGACCGCTCATATCCGGCCAGCGATGGCTACCCGGGTCCAGCGCCCGTGAAACAGCCAGGGTAGCTGTCATGCACTTTCGTTACGTTCTGTGCGACGATGAGGCCTGAGGGCAGGCTGACCCCGCAACCTGCCGTCCGGGACGGAGCGCCCGAAGGGGTTGCTGCGCGCGAGGGAGAGGGGACGGGGTCGTGCGCCTACCGCTGCTAGCGCTGCTGGCCAAGGAGCCAGCACACGGCTATGAGCTGAAAACCCTGCTGGAGCAGATCTTCGGCGAAGCCTACCCGCCGCCGAATGTGGGGCAGATCTACGTGACCTTGCAGCGCCTGGAGCGGGACGGGCTGGTGCGCAGCCAGGACGTGGTCCAGGCCACCCGGCCGAACAAGCGCGTCTACGAGCTGACCCCGGCCGGCCAGGAGGCGCTGGCGACCTGGGTCGATGCCCCGAGCGAAGGGCCGCGGATCCGCGATGATTTCTTCATGAAGCTCGCCCTGGGTCCGCTGGCGGGCGTTACCGACCGGATGGACCTGATCAACCGGCAGCGGCGGCACTACCTTAAGCAGATGCGCAGCCTGTCCAGCCTGGCCAGCGGCACCGACCGGGGCAGCCGGATACCGCGGCTGCTGATCGAGGGTGCCATGCTGCACGTGCAGGCGGACCTGGACTGGCTGGAGCGGTGTCAGGAGGAGCTGGTTTGACCGGAGGCGGCCCGCCGGGCTCCGCCCCGCCAGGCGGAGCTTTTCTGCTGCGGACGGTGAACCTGACCAAGACCTTCCGTGGCGACGGGACCTCAGCTACCGCCGTCCGCGAGGTGAACCTGCGGCTGCGGCCCGGCGAGTTCGCGGCCGTCATGGGCCCGTCCGGGGCCGGGAAGTCCACCCTGCTGCACCTGCTGGGCGGCCTGGAGAAGCCGACCGGCGGCGAGATCTGGCTGAACGGGACCCGGGTGGACGGCCTCAGCCAGGCCCGCTGGGCGGTGCTGCGCCGCCAGCACATCGGCTTCGTGTTCCAGTTCTTCAACCTGGTCTCCAACATGAGCGTGGCCGACAACATCGAGCTGCCCGCGCTGATCGGCGGCGCGACCCGGCGGCAGGCCCGGGCGCGGCGGGACGAGCTGCTGGCCGAGCTGGGCCTGGCCAGCCGGGCCGACGCGGCGCCCGCCCGGCTGTCGGGCGGCGAGCAGCAGCGGGTCGCGCTGGCCCGGGCGCTGGCCAACCGGCCCAGCCTGCTGCTGGCCGACGAGCCGACCGGCAACCTGGACAGCGCGGGCACCCGCATCGTGCTGAACCTGCTGCGCCGGGTGCACGAGCAGGGGCAGGCCGTCGTCCTGGTCACCCACGACGCCCGGGTGGCCAGCATGGCCGACCGCGTGATCAGCATGTTCGACGGGTTCGTGGCCGACGACACGGCCTTGCAGGCGCCCTGCATCGCCCCGGCCACCACCCCGGTGCCCGCGGTGCTGCGGCTGCGGGGCTGAGCGTGCGCGCGGTCCTGCGCTGGATCCGCGCCGACCTGCGCGCGCGGACCGGCCAGGTCCTGGTCAGCGCCACCGTCATCGCCGGCGTGGTGACCGCCCTGCTGCTGTCGGCGGCGCTGCTGGAGGGCGCGACCAACCCGTGGCAGGGCCTGTTCACCCAGACCCGGGGCGCGCAGATCTGGCTGCGGCTGACGCCGGGCACCAGCGTGCGCGGGCTGGCCGCCCGGGTGGACGGCGTGACCGGCATCGCCGGGCCGTACCGGGTCACGGCGGCGACCCTGGTCCAGGGCGGAACGCGGGTCCCGGTGCGGCTGCGCGCGATGAGCACCAGGCAGCCCGCGATCGGCCGGCTGCTGGTCCGCCGGGGCAGCTGGCTGAGCCGCCAGGCCCCGGCCGGGGTGGTGCTGGAGTCCTCGCTGGCCCAGGCCATCCACGCGGGCCAGGGCAGCACGCTGGTCATCGACGGCCTGGACGGCAACTCGGCCCGGATCCGGGTGGCCGGCCTCGCGGACACCTCCGACCAGGGCTTCTACCCTGACCAGACGCCGGGCCTGATGTGGGTGCTGCCCGGGCTGCTCCGGCAGGTGGAGCCGGTCAGCCGGCGATACCCAGGAGGAAGTGGGGCTGCGCATCACTGACCCGGCGGCGACCGGCTTCGTGGTCCAGCAGGTGGTGACCCAGCTCGGCAGCGAGCACGTGGTCAGGACGTCTCCACCTGGCAGCAGGTGGAGCAGTCCATGGCCCGGCGGGACCCGCTGCTGGGCCTGCTGCTGGCCTTGTTCGGCCTGGTCGCGCTGGGTGCCGCGATCCTGGCCATCATGAACGCCACCGGCGGGCGGGTCCTGCTGCAGCTGCAGCCGACCTGGCCATGCTGAAGACCCTCGGGTTCACCCCGGCCCAGGTCGCAGGCGTGATCGTGGCCGAGCACGCGGCGATAGGCGCGGCCGGGATCGGGGCCGGGCTGGCCGCGGAGCGGCTGCTCACCGCGGCGCTGCTGGACAGCGGGCACGGCGTCGTCACCGCCGCCACTCCGGTGCCCGCCCCGTGGGCGCTGCTGATCGCGGGCGGGACCGAGCTGGCCGTGATGCTGGCCACGGCGCTGCCCGGCTGGCGGGCCAGCCGGGTGTCACCGGTCGCCGCGGCGACGCCTTCGCTGCCCCGCGGGCACCTGTCCCGGCTGGCCAGGACCGCGCTGGAGTCCCGGCTGCCGCCCTCGATCGTGCTCGGCGCGCGCGGCGCCTTCGTCCGCCGGCTGCCGGCCGCGCTCACCATCGGCGGGCTCGCGATCCCGATGCTGATGATCACGATCGGCCTGGGCTTCTGGTCCACCCTGGACGACGTGCAGCAGCATCCGGCCGACATCGGCCTGGCCGCCGCGCTGACCGTGAGCCCGGGCGCGCTGAGCACGGCCCAGGCCGGGCAGCTGGTCGACCGCGACCGCGACGTGGCGGCGGTGTACCCGTCGGTGAAGCTGCCCGCCCTGCTGCCCGGCGAGACCACGACCATCACCACCCTGGGCATGGGCACGTCCGAGCGGCCCTATCCGTTCCACGTGGCCCAGGGGCGGCTGTACCGGGCGCCCGGGGAGGCGGTCGCCAGCCAGGGCCTGCTCGGCCTGGCCCACTTGCGGGTCGGGGGACTTCGTCCGGATGCCCATCGGCGGCGTCCCGGTGATCTTCCACATCGTCGGCCGGATCATCGAGCCCGAGTACGACGGCCAGGTGCTGGCCTTCGGCCGGGACACGCTGGCCGAGGAGGGCGCGGCCGCGCCGCCGGTGTTCTACAGCCTGGTGCTGCGGCCCGGCGTGCCGCCGGCCGCCGGCCAGGGCGCGGCTGCTGCGTGCCTCAGGCAACCGGCTGGACGTCGAGGAAACCGCCAGCCCGGCGGCTCAGCTCGACGTGGTGCGGTTCATGATCGCCGGCCTGATCGCGGTGCTCTCGGTGATCGGGCTGACCAACCTGTTCACCGCGTCGCTGGTCGGGATCCGCGATCATGTCCGCGACGTGGGGGTGCTGCGGGCTATGGGCCTGACCCCGTGGCAGGTCCGGGCCTCCCTGCTGACCAGGAACAGCGTGCTCGCGCTGGTCGCGGTGACCCTGGGCGCGCTGGCCGGCCTGCTGGTCAGCGCGCGCCTGATCAACCTGGGCGCGCAGGCCTACGGCATCGGGGCCGGGATCGGCGCGCTGCCGTCGGCGGTAGCCGTGCTGGCCGCGACCGTGCTGGCCGTCACCATGTCCAGCCTGACCGCGACCATCCCGGCGCGGCGGGCGGCCCGGCTGCCCGCCGCCTCAGTGCTCGGTCCCTAATGGAGCTGATGACCTAGCCGGGCTCGTTCCTCAGGCAGGCTCGTTCCTCAGCCGGGCTCGTTCCTCGCTCGGTCCTCAGCCGCGGCCGATGGCCAGGCCGGTGTCGGTGTCGAAGAACTGCAGGTTCGAGGTGTCCACGGCCAGCTCGACCGGCTGGCCCGGGGTGATCTTGCTGCGGGCCGCGACCCGGGCGGTCCACATCGTCTTGCCGCCCGCCAGCGGGATCGCCGCGTCCTCGCCGTCGTCGGTCGCGGCTTCGGTGATGCTGGCGTGCTCCACCGGCGGGGCGTCGATGGTGAACAGCACGTGAATCTCGCTGCCCAGCGCCTCGGTCACGCCCGCGGTGGCCTGCAGCCGGGCCCAGTCGGCCTCGGCCAGGGTGGCGTCCTCGAAGTCGGAGGGCCGCAGCCCGAGTATCAGCTCCCGGCCGAAGTAGCCGTCCAGGCCGGGCCGGGCCGTCAGCACCTTCTCAGGCACCGGCAGCCGGTGCCCGGCGAAGGTGACCGCCGGGCCGTCGTCGCGCACCAGCCGGGCCAGCGCGAAGTTCATGGCCGGCGAGCCGATGAACCCGGCCACGAACAGGTTCACCGGCGCGTTGAACAGCACCTGCGGGCTGTCCACCTGCTGGAGCTGGCCGTCGCGCAGCACGCAGACCCGCTGGCCCAGCGTCATCGCCTCGACCTGGTCGTGGGTGACGTACACCGTCGTCACGCCCAGCCGGTCGTGCAGCTGGGACAGCGAGGCGCGCATGGACACCCGGAGCTTGGCGTCCAGGTTCGACAGCGGCTCGTCCATCAGGAACGCCTGCGGCTCGCGGACGATGGCCCGGCCCATCGCGACCCGCTGCCGCTGCCCGCCGGACAGGGCGGCGGGCTTGCGCTTGAGATATTCCTCCAGGCCGAGCATCCGGGCCACCTCGGTGACCCGGCGCTTGATCTCATCCCGCGGCGTCTTGCGCTGCTGCAGCCCGAAGGCCAGGTTCTGCTCCACCGTCATGTGCGGGTAGAGCGCGTAATTCTGGAACACCATCGCGATGTCGCGGTCTTTGGGCGGCAGGTCGTTCACCACCCGGCTGCCGATGGAGATGGTGCCGGAGGTGATCTCTTCCA
The DNA here is from genome assembly GCA_963788895.1 of uncultured Actinomycetota bacterium. GTDB lineage: Bacteria > Actinomycetota > Actinomycetes > Streptosporangiales > Streptosporangiaceae > DATBGO01. Next base: position 89,436 of record CAWBJA010000009.1, read on the forward strand.
GCCCGGCGATCGAGCGCAGCGCCGTTGACTTGCCGCACCCGGACGGGCCGACCAGCACCATGAACTCGCCGTCGGTGATTTCCAGGCTCAGGTCATTGACCCCCTTGACCCCGCCGGTATAGACCTTGCTGACCTGGTCCAGGACGATCTGACCCATGGAGCCGCCTTTCCGCAGCGCGGTTTTCCCGCACATCCCTGGCCGGAGCGTATCTGGCCGGGCCCGGCAATTGGACGGGCCGCCGATGCTGTTATCCGAGCGTAAAGACCGATATCAGATTGTTATATGCAACGGAACCGGGGGCCGGCCCGATACGGTGAGGCCATGGAGGAGATGAACCGCAGGATCATCGCGCTGCTAGCCCGGGATGGCCGGATGAGCTTTACCGAGCTGGCCAAGATGACCGGGCTGTCGGTGTCGGCGGCTCAGCAGCGGGTCCGCAGGCTCGAGGAGCGCGGGCTGATCAAGGGGTACGGCGCCGTCGTTGATTCCGATCAAGCCGGGCTCCCGCTCACCGCGTTCGTCTCCATCAAGCCATTCGACGCCGCCGCGGCCGACGACGCGCCGGAACGGCTCCAGCACCTCAGCGCGATCGAGGCCTGCCACAGCGTGGCCGGCGAGGAGAATTACATCCTCAAGGTGCGGGTCGCCTCCCCGGCCGCGCTGGAGGACCTGCTGCAGCAGATCCGCGCGGCGGCCAACGTGTCGACCCGGACCACCATCGTGCTGAGCACCCCGTACGAGAACCGCCCGCCCGATATCTGAGGGATCCCGATATCTGAGCAACCCGGGGCACTGAGGAACAGGAAGCTGATCCTGGGGAACCTGATCCTGGGGAACCCGGACGCTGAGGGAACCGGCTGATCGGCTGATCAGGCCACGGCGAGCACGCGCAGGCCGCCGCCGGGGCTGATCGGCTCGCCGTCGCCCACTATGGCTACGGTGCCGCGGTAGGTGGCCGTCGCGCACTGCACCTGGCCGGCCTGGCACGGCGATGACCGTGGCGCCGCGGGTGAGCGCGTGATCGAGCAGCGTGGTGTAAGCCCGGCCGTCGCCCGCAGGCGGGCCGGCCAGGACCACGTCGCGCCCGTCGATCGCCGGCTCCGCCGTCAGCTCGGCCAGCTGCTCGATCAGGTCCTGCTGGGTGACCGCGACCGGGGCCAGCGTGCCATCGGGCTGGCGCCGGTAGGGCAGCAGCGCCAGCTCGTCCGGGCCGGCCTGCGCGGGCTCCAGCTCGGTGGCTCCGAGCAGCGCGTCGAACGGCGTCGCGCCGGCCACCTCGCCGAACGAGATCACCTGGCGGACCCAGGACCGGTCCGCTGCCGCCTGGGCGGTCGCCGCCAGCGGCGGACCGGTGAGCATCATCCGGGCCCCGCAGTCGGCCAGCTGGCCCGCGATCTCGCCGATGCTGAGCCCGGCGCCGATCGGGGACGGGACCCCGCCCGCGGCCCGGACCGCGTAGGCCGCCAGCACATAACAGGCCGCGTCCGGCACGAACACGCCGACAACATCCCGGCGCTGCAGGCCGCGCCCGGCCAGCCCGGCGGCGGCCCGCCGCACCAGGCCGGCCAGCTCGCCGTAACTGTAGGCCTGGCCGGCCACGCCGCCGGCCAGGGCCCGGTGCCCGCCGCGCGCCCGGGCCATCCCGAGCAGGCGGGTGACCGTGCCCTCCTGCAGATCGGGGAGGGTCATCAGCGGGTTACCTCCTGTCGCCCGGGCTGGGCTCACTGACAGGTGAGACTAAGGAGGCGGCGGCCGGGCGCGCATCGTCAGGAGTATGTAGACCGATATGTAGGCGCGAAGTCCGGATATGTAGGCCGGCCTGCTGGCGGGCCGGCCTGCCGCTGCGGGAGCCGCGCCGGGCCACAGATGGCGTCATGCCGTGCGGTATGGCCCGCACCGCGCGGAATGACGCCGGCAGCCAGGCAGGATGGAACTTTGCGGGCCCAGGCGCAGTGCCCGGACCCGCACGCCATGATCCGGGTTCCTGGCCGGCCACCCCCCTCCGAGTGGCCGGAACTGCCCGCGGCATCACATTGCGTTGATGTAAACGCTACGACGAACACGCTCTGTGTACATGCACCGAATTAACCATTGCGATGTGCAGAAGCGCGGCTGCGGATGTGTAGACGGCCAGCGATCGGCCCCGCCCAGCTCAAGCCGGCCGTGGGGCACCAGCCGTGGCCAGCGGGCCCGGTTCGGGCGCGGTCAGTCAGCTACGCAGGACACGCCGGAGCCGAACGCGGCTGGGGTAACGCGGCTGGGGTAACGCGGCTAGCGCTCGCGGAACTGACGCTCGGCGACCCAGGTGGCGACCTGGGCCCGCGACCGCAGGCCCAGCTTGGTGAAGATGTTGGCGACGTGCCGGGCCGCGGTCGCCGGACTGATCACCAGCTCGCCGGCGATGCCGCGGTTAGACAGGCCGCGCGCGATCAGGATCGCTATCTCGCGCTCCCGGGCGGTGAGCGAGCCGGCCAGCGGGCCTGCGCCCGGCGGCGTGAGCGGGAGCGACGGGCCGCCGCCCGGCCGGCCATCGCCTGCCCACCCGCTGCCTGCTGGGGCCGGGCCGTTGCCTGCCTGGCGGCCGGCTACCGGGCCGCTGTCCGCCGCCCCGGCGGCTGGTCCGGTCCGCCTGGTGACCTGCGGGCCGGCCGGGGCCAGCTCAGGGACCTCGGCGCCGGTGGCGTAGCTGACCGCCGCGTAGGCGCTCAGCGCGCGGCCTTCGGCCAGCAGCTCGGTCACCTGGTCCGCGCCCAGCCGGCGGCGCGCGAGGTCGAGAAGCTGATCGCCCTGGGCCCGGGCTGAGTCGGACGGCGGGTGGCCGATCGCCTCCAGCATCGCGAGCGCCGCGCCGGCCAGCCGGACCGCCTGGGCCGGCTCGTCCCTGGCCCCGGCCAGCATCGCGGCGGCCTGGAGGCCGCGTGCGATGGCCAGCCGCTGCCCGGTAGCCAGGCTGAGCCGCAGGCTCTCGGCCAGGCTGGTCCCGGCCTGCTCTGGCCGGCCCTGGCTGAGCGCCAGCCAGGCGATCCCGGCCAGGCAGCGGGCGATCTCCGGCCGGGCGCCGATCTCCCGGTACAGCTCCAGCGCGGCGCTGAAGTGACCCATCGCGGCGCCCTGGTCGCCGCGGGCCCGGGCCAGGCCGCCGAAACCGGACAAGGTCTGGGCCACGCCCCAGCCGTTGTTGTCCCGCAGCACCTCAAGGGCGATCTCGTAGGCCCGCTGGGCCTGGGTCAGCTGGCCCTGCCGGGCCAGCACCGCGGCCCGGGCGGCCAGGGCCAGGCCCTGTTCCCAGTCGTCTGCGTCGCTGGCCGCGGCGGCGGCCGCCGCGTCGGCCGCGGCCAGCGCGTCTTCGAGCTGGCCCGCGCGCATGCTGACCATCGCGAGCATCCGCAGCGCGCCGGCCCCGCCCCGGCCGTCACCGGCCTGGATCAGCTCCAGGCCGGCCCGGGCTGACTCGGCGGCCAGCGCGTAGTCCTGCAGCTCGAAGGCCAGCTCAGCCCGGATCATGAGGGCCCGGGCCCGGACCGCCCCCGGGACCGGGGCGTCCAGGGCCAGGAACCGGTCGAACCAGCTCGCGCCCTCGCTCACGTCGCCGTAGGCGATCCACGGCCCGCGCAGGGCGGTGCACAGCCGCAGGCCCTCGGTGACCTCGCCGTGCTCCAGGCACAGCCCGAGCGCGGCCCCGGCGTTGGCCCGCTCGGCGTCGGCCCTGCGGTACATCACGACCCGGGCCGGCCAGGGCGGGTCGCCGCGCAGGAAGGCCTGGGCCACGATGGACTCGAACAGGCCCAGCATGTAGTCGCGGTGCAGCAGCCGGACCGCGGCCTGCTCGCCCGAGGTGGCCAGCCGGTCGGTCGCGTACTCCCTGATGGTGTCCAGCAGCCGGTACCTGGCGTCGCCGTCCAGCTCCCCGTCCAGGGTCACCAGCGACTTGTCGATCAGCGCCGCGAGCAGGTCCAGAACCTGCCCGGCCGGGATCGCGCCGTCCGCGCAGACCTGCTCGGCCATCTCCAGGTTCCACCCGGCGAACACCGACAGCCGGCGCAGCAGGATCTGCTCCGGCTCGGTAAGCAGCTCATAGCTCCAGTCCACGGCGGCGCGCAGGGTCTGCTGGCGCGGCGGCGCGGTCCGGTCCCCGGAGGCCAGCAGCCGGAACCGGTCGTCCAGGCGCCCGGCGATCTGCTCGATGGACAGCGCGCGGACCCGCGCGGCGGCCAGTTCGATGGCCAGCGGCATGCCATCCAGCGTCCGGCACAGGCTGGCCACCGCGCCGGAGTTGCCGGCGACCAGGGTGAACCCGGGCCGGGCCGCGGCGGCCCGCTCGACGAACAGCCGGATCGCCTCGTGCCGGGTCAGGTCGCCGGGGACCAGCCCGTCGGGCACGGCCAGCGGCGGCACCCGCCACACCGTCTCGCCCCGGACCCGCAGCGGCTCGCGGCTGGTGGCGATCAGCCGCAGCCCCGGGCACCCGGCGAGCAGCTGCTGGACCAGTGCCGCGCAGGCGGCCACCACGTGCTCGCAGGTATCCAGGATGAGCAGCAGCCGGCGCGGCTTGAGCGCTTCGACAAGAGTCTCGGCCACCGGCCGGTCCGGCTCTTCCCTGATCCCCAGGGCCGCCGCGATCCGCATCGGCATCAGGGCGGGATCGGTGGTGTCGGCCAGCTCGACCAGCCAGGCGCCGTCGGCGAAGCCGGGGACGATCTCGCAGGCCAGCCGCAGCGCCAGGCGGGTCTTGCCGATGCCGCCTGGCCCGCACAGGGTGAGCGCCCGCACGTCGTCCAGGAGCAGGGCCAGCTCAGCCAGATCCCGCTCTCGGCCCACGAAGCTGTTCGGTTCCGCCGGGAGATTACCGAGGGTGATTGCAATCTCAGCGGTCATCGGCCTTGAGGATCACTGTCATGTCCAGTATCCCACCAGATGTCCATTCATCGCAGGCCGCTCGCGGGGTCAGTCCCGCCAGCGGGCCACCGCCTGCCCGGCGACGGCAGCGGCGCGAGCCTTAGCCACCGATGATCACTGCGGCAGCTTCACTGTACCTGAGCCTGCCGAAATAGGCGACTTTGACCAGCGTCCACCAGTGCTCTCCTGGGCGGGCCGTGACCGGTATCAGGACCGGGAAAACCAGGGCCAGGCGCTCGCCCGGTTCGGCGCTGAACCCCTGCTCCCAGTGCGGAATCGCAGCCCAGCTGCCGAACGGCGACAGCAGCTGGGCCTGGCCGCGGATCTGGGCCGCGGTGGTGTTGGTCACGGCCACCTCGAGCTGGGCCTGGCCGCCGGGCGCGATGGTCAGCTCGGGGGTCAGCAGGGTCAGCTGAAGCTCGGCCGCGGCCGCCTGCTCGGCGGCCAGATAGCGCGGGAGCAGGTCGTCGAGCGGCAGGTCAAGTGGCGGCGGCGCTGGTTCACCGACGGTAACCAGGACGGCGTCCTCGGTGAGCTGGCCGGCGGCGTCCGGGGTCTGCGCCGCGACGAAGTAGCGGCCGGAGCCGGCCCGGGCGCGGCCCGCACGGTCAGGCCCCAGCTGGTGTAGCCGCGGGCGGGAAGATCGAAGGCCAGCGGCCCGGCCGGTTCGAGCACCAGCTGGGCGGGCCCTTGCAGCGTGATGGTGCCGGCCGCGGCCGCCGCGGCGCAGGCCACCGTGAGCCGTAGGGTCCCGCGGTCCTGACCGGCCGTCCCCGGCGGCTCCAGCGCGGTGGTGGCGGGGGACAGGTGCACCGCGACTGGCAGGTTCCCGGCCGGCGCGGGACCCTGGCCGTGCAGCCAGTACCGGGTGAAGACCGGCGGCGCGGCCCCGGCCGGCCCGGCCCGCTGGATGCTGTCCCGGACGGCGCCTTGGCGGCGGGGTGCGGTTCCGGCACGATCGCGAGGGTGACGAAGCCCGAGGCCGGGACGTCGGCCTCGGCCACCCCGCCGGCGGCCGGCCACAGCGGCCCGGTGCGGCGCTCGCACAGGTCGGCGACGCCCGCCGCGCGGATTCCGCCTGGCAGCCTGACCTGCGCTCGGACCGGTCCGCCGGACCCGGAGATGTCGCGCAGCCGCACCGTGATCCCGTCCGCGGGGTCCGGCGACCCGGCCGGGGCGACCGGGTTCCCGGCCGGCTTGAGTGCCGACAGCAGCACACCCGGCGGCCCGGTCTGAACCAGGCTGGCCCGGGCGGGCCAGCGCCCGCCATGCTGGCTGGTCAGCACCGGCAGCAGGTCCCGCTGGTAATCCTGGCCGGCCAGGCTGAAACCGGCCGAGCGCCAGTCACCAGGCCCGGCCACGAGCGCGTACTCGAAGGTGTGGCTCCAGTGCTGGAAGGCGAAGCTGCTGCCGTCGGGGACCGTGCGCTTGTCGCCGTCGATCCAGACCCCGCACGGCCAGGCGCTGCAGGCCCGCATCAGGGCCAGGTACAGCACCCCGTCCGGGGTGACCAGGCTGCCCGGGGTGCCCCGGTTGAGCAGGGCCACGCTGTAGCCCGCCAGGCCCGGCCCGGAGCCGGCACCTGGCTGGGGGCCGGCGCTGGCTGGGGGCCGGCGCCTGGCTGGGGGTCGGCGCCGGGCTGGCGGCCAGGGCCTGGTTCGGTGACGCGGCCCGGCTCGGTGACGCGGCCCGGCTCGGTGACAGGGCCCGGCTCGGTGACCGGGCCAGCGGCGGCGGCGGGCACCTCGATCACGGCATCGGCCAGATCCGCGGCGACCGCCTGGATGGCGGCGCCCAGATCGTCGCCGGTCACCACGAGCACCGGCAGGTCAGTCGGCCCGCGCAGGTCAGCGCCGGGGGCGAACGCGGCGGCCCGGCTCTGCCTGGCCGGCACCGACAGCCGCCCGCTCGCTGTGCCGCCCGTCCCGCCGCTTGCCGTGCCGCCCGGCAGGGCGCTCGCTGTGCCGCCCGTCCCGCCGCTTGCCGTGCCGCCCGGCAGGGCGCTCGCCGCCAGCTGCGCGGCGGCGTGCGGGCCGGCCGCGGCCAGGAGCTGCGCGGTGAACGGGTTCTGCTCCGGGCCGCCCAGCGCGATCCGGACGTCGGGCAGGTTGGAGTCGACGTCGATGGCGCCGTAGCGGGGACCGTCGGCCAGCGAGCAGGTGGCGGTCACCCCGGCCCGGGCCAGGGCCAGCATGAGCTCCCTGACCGGCCCGCGGATAGCGTTCTGGGCCGGGGTGATGACTTCAGCCACCCCGATGGCGTGCATGACCGGCCCGGGTCCGACCGCGACCCGGGCGGTGGAACCCACGCCGAACCATTCATGCGCCGGGTTGTCCAGGGTGAAGTCGTGCTGCCCGACGTCAGTGTCGGCGGCGCCAGGGGACCGGCCAACCACCGCCGTGGCGCTCTGGTAGACCGGCAGCCCGCCGGGCACCAGGGTCCCGAACGCCACCCGCAGCAGTCGGTCCTGGCCGATCGAGCCGTCCACGTGCGTGCGGAACTCGACCCGGTCCGCCCCGTCCCACAGCACGGTCTCCTGGCGCACCCGCAGGCCGCCCAGGCTGAACTCGGCGATCAGCCGGGAGCCGATCGGGCAGCGTTCGGCGCGCAGCCGGGCAGGCCGCTGCGCCGAGCTGATGGCCGCGCCGGTCGTGCTCAGCAGCCACGGGCCCTCACCCCAGCGCGGATGCCGGCTGTACTCCTCCTGCAGGACCAGCTCGTTGCCGGGCCCGGCCAGCAGCGGCGTCCCGGTGCGCAGGTCGGTGATCTGGGTCAGCGTCCCGCCGCGGTCCGGGTCGGCCCGCACCGCGAAGGCCTGGTTCTCGATCGTGGTGCCCTCCGCCGCGCTCCAGCCGGCCAGGCCAGGCCCGGCCCCTGGGCCAGCCTGCGCGGGCTGCGCCCAGTAGGTGCGGTAACCGAGCGGGGGCACCTGCTCGGCCCGGAAGGTCAGGGTGACCCGGGCCGCGCCATCCGGGCCCGGCGCCGCCGCCTCGGCCAGGCCGGGCGGGGCGGCGCCGGTCTCGTCGGCCAGCCGGGCCGCGGCCGCGGGCCGGGTCACCCGGACCAGGCCGGAGCGGGGGAATGACAGCGTGTTGAACACCACGACCGGCTCGGCGGCCTCAGCGCCCGTGGTGTCGGCCAGCCCGGCCAGGTACCGGGCTGCCGAGCCGCGCGCCGCGGCGCCGCGCTCGTAGGCTTCCCGCCAGCCGGCCAGCAGGTCCAGGTAGACCTGGTCCGATTCAGTTCCGGTGATGGCGTCGTGATGCGCGCCGAAGGCCAGCAGCCGCCAGGCCCGGTCCAGCGACCGGGCCGGGTAGCTGGCGCCCGCCAGCCACGCCAGGGTGGCCAGCCGCTCGCCGTCCTCGGCCGCGACCTCCGCGGCCCGCTGCGCCTGCTTGGTGTCGATGTAGGAGACGTCCTTGCCGGTGTAGACCGGATTCATGTCCCTGGTCTGCGGCGTGATCCAGGTGCCGCGCTCGGCCGCGTCCCGGCGCACCGCGGCGAAGAACTGCGACGGCACCGCGGTGACGAACCGGGGCCAGCGGTAGCGGGCGTTCCAGTCGCGGTGAATCCCGGTGGCCCAGCGGGACGGGATCACGTGGTCGGAGCCGACCGGCAGCAGCACGTTGCGGGTCGCGGCGACCGGCGCGAGCTGGCGGAACTGCTCCAGCGCGGCCTGCTGCGCGGCGGCCAGGCTGGGCGCCTGGTGGGTCACCCAGCCGGCCCCGTAGTGGTTGGGCATGTAGCTGGTCAGCAGGCCGGACCCGGACGGCGAGAGCCATTCGAACTCCGCTGCGAACTGCATCCGCTGGTTGTCGCCCACCGTGTGGCGCGGCCCCCACTGATGGAACGGGCCCCGGGCCCAGGCCGACTCGGCCAGGCCGGCCGCGGCCATCAGGCCCGGATAGCCGGGGTCGTGCCCGAAGCTGTCCAGCATCCAGGCCGTGCTCGGGTCGGCGCCGAGTATCTCCCGCTGGAAGGCCAGGCCACAGGCGGCGTTGCGAATCGTGGACTCGGCGCTGGTCAGGTTGGTGTTCGGCTCGTTGTAGCTGCCGCCCACGATCTCGATCCGCCCGGCGGCGATGAAGGCGAGCAGGTCCGCGCGGTCCTGCGGGTGCGCATCGAAGTGCGGCTTGAGGTAGTCGATCTCGGCCAGCACGAACTTGTAGTCGGGATCCTGTCGGGCCGCATCCAGGTGCAGCCGGACCAGCTCGAAGGCGGTCCTGACGTCGGGCAGGCGGCCGTCGGAGTCAGGCAGGAAGATGCGCGACTGGGTGTACTGGCCCTGCGTGCTCCACCAGACCGGGTCGTAGTGGAAGTGGCTGACCATCCACATGGTCCAGCCGGTCTCGGCCACGGTGATCTCGGCGGCCAGCTCGGCCCGCGGCCCGGGCGCGGGCAGCTCGGCGATCACCGTGACCGGGCGGGCGCCGCCGGCCGTGTACGGGGCGGTGACCTGAGTGCCCACCTCGACGATGCGGGTCTGGCCCGGGCCGGGGCAGGGCACCACGGCCGGCTCGGGGTACGCACGCCGGGTCCGGCCACGGTGACGGTGACCGGCTGGCCGGCCTGCTGCGCCGCGTCGCCGGCCAGCGTGACCGCCGCGATCTGAGCCGGGCTGAGCGCGCTGCCGGTGAACAGGTCAGTCGAGGCCAGCCCGGCTATCCGCATGCCTCATCGTCGCACGGGCGATCTAGCCGCGGCGCCGGGCCGGATTCACCGGGCCCCGCCGGGGCCGGCCACCGGCAGCAGGTACCTGAGCCGGAACCGGTCGGCCGCGATCACGATCTCGCCGGCCTCCACGGCCCGCGGCCCGGCTAGGTGGACGCGCTCCACTAGCAGCACCGGCGCGCCGGGCGGGATGTCAAGTGCGGCCGCCTCGGCCCGCAGGGCGGCCCGGACCGAGATCTCCTCGGTCACCTGATCCACCGTGATCCCGATCGACGCCATCCGCTCGATCACCCCCCGGCCGGCCAGCGGGCCCTGTTCCGGCGCGGCCACCGGAGTCTGCGCGGTCAGCGCGGCCGGCTCGTAGCTGGTGGCCAGCTGGACCGGGGCGCCGTCCGCGCTGAGCAGATATCTGGTGATCACGACCTGGCGGTCAGCCGGGTCCAGGCCGAGCCGCCGGGCGATGGAGCCGGGCGCGGGCGCCAGCTCGCTCTGGTGCTCCCAGGCCAGCCGCCGCGGCGCCGCGGCGCCGTCGGCCGGCCAGGCACTTTGGTCCAGGCCGAACGGCGACCCGGGAAAGTGCAGCTGGTCATGGTCTAAGTAGCGGGCGGCGGGGACTTCGCGCACGTAAGAACCCGAGCCCGCCCGCGCCTCGATCAGGCCCTCGGTGGCGAGGACCTGAAGGGCGTGCTTGGCCGCGGTCTCGCCGACGCCGTACCGGGCGATGATCGCGTTGCGGGAGGGCACCCTGGCCCCCGGCCCCAGCGCGCCGTCCAGGATCCTGCCGCGCAGGTCCTCCAGGACCCGGAGGTAGACCGGATCGGTCGACATGCCCATCGGCTCACTCCTTACCTGGCCGAACGGCTATTGTCGCCCAGGGCGCGGGCAGGCGGCCGGCCAAGCGGGATATTGGCCGCCCGGCTAGTCGCTGCCTTCCTCCAGCAGCAGGTGGTAGCCGTTGGGGGTGCGCGCGTGCAGCAGCCGGTACTGCCAGTCCTCGCTCGGGGTCATCAGCTGCTCGGTGAAAGGCACCCCGGCCTCCTTGAGCTGCTGCTTGGCCTGCTCGATGTCGTTCACCCCGAATTGCCAGGCCAGCACCTGGTCCGGGCCGTCGGTGCTGAACCCGGCCTTGCGCTCGATGCCGAACTCCACCGCGCCGTGGCCCAGAGCGGTGAAGTCCGGGTACTCAGGTCCCTCATAGGTGACGTGGAAACCCAGGCGGAGATAGAAATCCCGTTCGGCCTCTAGGTCGCCAACGAACAGGATCGGGATGATCCGGTTGAACAATGCCGCCATAGCGGGACATCGTAGCGATCCGGGATCGTTCCGGTGTCGGTGTATGCGCCACCGATATACGGACATCTCCTGCGCGCTACATTGAGCGCGGCTGACCTGCGGTTTGCCCGGGCGTTCCGCGGGCGGCCCGGCGCTTACTTACGGTAGGCGAGGGTGAGTCCGTCGCCGATGGGCAGCAGGACCAGGTCCACCCGGGCGTCGGCCCGGGCGTGGTCGTTGAAATCCCTGATCCCCTGGACGCTGGCGTCCCGCTCGCCGGGCTGCACCACCCGGCCGTGGGACAGCGTGTTGTCGACCAGCAGCAGGCCGCCGGGCCTGATCCGCGGCACGATCTGTTCCCAGTAGCCGATGTAGCCCGGCTTGTCAGCGTCGATGAACGCCAGGTCGAAGGCGGCGGCCGAGGGCAGCGCCCGCAGCGTCGGCAGCGCTGGGCCCAGCCGCAGCTCGATCTGGCGGTCCAGCCCGGCCTGGCCCCAGTACCGCCGGGCCACCGAGGTCCACTCCTCGCTCACGTCGCAGCACAGCAGGCGGCCCCCGGGGGCCAGCCCGCGGGCCAGGCAGATCGAGGAGTAACCGGTGAAGGTGCCGACCTCGATGGCGTCCCTGGCCCCGGCGATCCGGGTCAGCATGGTCATGAAAGTGCCCTGCTCCGGGCCGATCTGCATGTGCGCGGCGGCCGGGAAGAGCCGGGCCGTCTCAGCGGCCAGCTCGCGCAGCACCGCGTCCGGCGGGGTGCTGCGGGCGGTGAGGTAGTCGTGAAGTTCCTGGCTCAGCTGCTCGCTACGGCGGGTCACGGCTGCACCTGCTCGCTACGGTGGGTCACGGCTGCACCATAGCCGATCGCCCGGCGGCCCGGCAGCGGCCGGCACCGAGCCTGGTTTACCCTCTGTCCATGGCTTTGCAAATCCCGAGCCCGCCGGTGAGCGGGTTCCACGTCGGCCCGGCGTTCGTGCATTTCTACGGGCTCATGTACGTGATCGGGATCACCCTGGCGATCATCATCACCCGGCGCCGGTGGCGGGCCGCGGGCGGCGACCCTGGCCTGGTCGCCGACGTGGCCACCTGGGCGGTGCCGGCCGGCATCATCGGCGGCCGGATCTACTTCGACATCACCACCCCGGGCGACATCCCGCCCCACTGGTGGGGGGTGTTCGCGGTGTGGTCGGGCGGCCTGGGCATCTGGGGCGGCATCGCGGCCGGCGCCGCCGCCGGGGTGTGGCGGGTCCGCAAGACCGGCGGCAGCGTCCCGGCGTTCGCCGACGCCATCGCCCCGGCGCTGCTCGTGGCCCAGGCCGTGGGGCGGATCGGGAACTACTTCAACCAGGAGCTGTTCGGCAAGCCGACCACCGTGCCCTGGGCGCTGCACATCGACCAGCACTTCCGGCCCGCCGGGTACGCCGGCTTCAGCACCTTCCAGCCCACGTTCCTGTACGAGCTGATCTTCGACCTGGCGCTGGCGGCGGCCCTGGTGTGGCTGGGCCACCACCTGCGGATCAGGCCGCCGGGGCTGTTCGCCCTGTACGTCGCGGGCTACTCGGCGTTCCGGATGTTCGAGGAGACGCTGCGGATCGACTCCTCCGAGCACTTCCTCGGCCTGCGGCTCAACTTCTTCGTGGCCACCGTGCTGACCGCGGCCGGGATCGGCTGGTTCATCTTCACCCAGCGGCGCAGGCCGGGTCCGCCGGCTCGCCTGGACGACGCCCCGGCGAGCCCTGAGGCCAGCAGTCCTGACGCCAGCAGCCCTGACGCCAGCACCAGCCCCGACGCCAGCACCCCTGACGCCAGCACCAGCGCGGGCGAAGAGCCTGGCTCCGAGCCCGCCCAGACGCTGGCCCGGCCGGAGGCGAGCTTAGGCGTGGACGGGGTCAGCTAGGGGCTGGTCCTGGGCCGGGGCGGGCTGGGCGCGCCACCATTGCTGGCCTTCGGCGGGCAGCGTGTAGATCGGGTCGAAGTAGCGGTACTCGCGGTCCAGCGCCTGCGGGTCGTCGGCCTCCACGCCGGTCCGGTAGTTCTTGGTCCAGTAGGAGATGCCGCGCTCGGTGTCGTACCTGGCCACCTGGTGCACCCAGCGCTTGCCCACGTAGGGCACGTCGCACAGCAGCCGCGGGGTGGCGAAGCCCGGCAGGTAGCCCATGATCTGATGCTGCAGGTCCTGGGCCTCGGCCAGGGTCAGCCGCCAGTGCTCGCTGTTGGGGATCATGTCGCACAGGTAGAAGTAGTACGGCGTGATCTTCGCGTCATCGAGCAGCGCGAAGCACAGGTCCAGCAGCGCCTGCGCGCTGTCGTTGGTGCCGCGCAGCAGCACGCCCTGGTTCCTGACATCCCTGATCCCGGTCTCCAGCATCGCCTTGGACGCCCGGGCCACCAGCGGCGTGACCGACTGCGCCGCGTTCACGTGGGTGTGGATGGCCAGGCTCACGTCCCGCTGCCGGGCGGTAGTGGCGAGCCGCTCCATGCCCGCCCGCACCTCGTCGGTCAGCCAGTACTGCGGCAGGCCCATCAGCGCCTTGGTGGCCAGCCGGATGTCCCTGATGCTGTCGACCTCCAGCAGGCTGGACACGAACGTCTCCAGCCGGGGCCAGGGCAGGTTGGCCACGTCCCCGCCGGACACCACCACGTCGCGCACGCCCGGGGTGGCCCGCAGGTACCCGATCATCGCGCTCAGCCGGTCCTCGCGGGACAGCCCGAACTTGTGCTTGTCCGTCACCGCCGTCGGGTTGCCGACCAGGTCCATCCGGGTGCAGTGCCCGCAGTACTGCGGGCAGGTGGGCAGCACCTCGGCGAGCACCTTGGTCGGGTACCGGTGGGTGAGCCCCTCGACCGCCCACATCTCCGCCTCGTGCAGGGAATCCCTGGACGCCTCCGGGTGCGAGGGCCAGTCGGTGCGGCGGTCGCTGAATACCGGGATCATGTACCGGCGCACCGGGTCGGCGTAGAAGGCGTCGGTGAAACCAGGCGCGGCGGGGCTCACCGACGGCGCCATGGTGTTGATCATCTGCGGCGGCACCAGCATCGACATGGTGGCGCGCTGCTGCTGGTCGCGTTCCAGGTCAGCGTAAAATCCCTCAGTCAGGCCCGGACCGGTCACCTGGCGCAGCTGCCGGATGTTCTTGACGCAGTGCGCCCGCTGCCACTGCGCGGACTCCCATTGCTCCGGCGTCACATCGGCCCACCCGGGCAGCCGCCGCCAGTCAGGCTCGGTCAGCTCACGGTGCCGGTAGACATAAGGCTGGTTGAGCACCTGGTCACCCGCCCTTCAGCTTGCGTCAGCGCAACGATAGTCAGCAATATCGGCACGCTACGCAAGAAGCTCTTGACTGTATAGTTCAGCGCAGGAAATTCTACCGGATCGTCTCACTAGGGCGGTGAACCACCACGTTGCCCGGCTACGGTGCGGGTGAGACGACAGGCAAGAGGGGAGCGGTCGAGTGACCGGATGGCCTGGCCCGCAGGACCGCGGGTCACCGCTGGGCCTGCACCGGGTGCTGGAGCCGGCCGGGGTGCTGCCGCAGGCCGCCTGGCGGCTGGACTCCAGCCTGCCGATCTGGCCGGACGAGGTGCTGGTGCAGGTCCAGCGGCTCAACCTCGACGCCGCCTCCTACCGGCAGCTCAGGGAGGCAAGCGGCGGCGATCCGGCCCAGATGAAGGCCACGGTGCTGGACATCGTCGGCCGCCGGGGCAAGATGCACAACCCGGTGACCGGCTCGGGCGGGATGCTGACTGGCGTGGTGGCCGAGGCCGGGCCGGACTCCCCGCTCGGGCTGCGGCCCGGCGATGCCATCGCGACGCTGGTCTCGCTCAGCCTGACCCCCCTGACGCTCACCGACGGGCTGGCCGGCTGGGACGGCCAGTCCGAGCAGGTGCCCTGCGCCGGGTACGCGATCTTGTTCGGCCGGTCGATCGCGGCGCCGCTGCCCGATGACCTGCCCGCGACGCTGGCCCTGGCGGTCCTGGACGTGTGCGGCGCGCCCGCGCTGACCCACCGGGTCGTGGCCCGGGCCGCCCGCGAGCGGCCCGGCCCGGACGGGCCGGTGGTCGCGATCCTGGGCGCGGCGGGCAAGAGCGGGAGCCTGTCCGCCGCGGCGGCGCGCCGGGCCGGCGCCGGGCGTGTCATCGGGGTGGTCCCCGGCCCGGAGGAGGCTGCCCTGCTGCGCGCGGTCACCAGCGCGGCGGGCCAGGAGCGCGGCGCGGGACCGGCGGCCCTGGCCGACGAGGTGGTCATCGCCGATGCCAGGGACCCGGTGGCCCTGGCCGCCGCGGTCCGGGCGGCCGGCGGCCCAGCCGACGTATGCGTGGTCTGCGTCGACGTCCCCGGCTGCGAGGGCGGTGCGATACTGGCCACCGCCGACGGCGGCACGGTGATCTTCTTCTCGATGGCCACCTCGTTCACGGCGGCCGCCCTAGGCGCCGAAGGCGCCGCCGCGGATGTAACGATGCTGGTAGGCAACGGTTTCGTGCCCGGCCATGCCCGGCTGGCCCTGGACCTGATCCGCGCCGAGCCGGGCGTCCGGGCGCTGTTTGAGCGCCGGATCTGCGGCCATGACAGCCAGCCAGGAAAGGATGGCGATGGACACGGGTAACGCGATCACCGGCAAGCTCGGCCTCGATCCGGCCGTCGTGCGCCAGGCCCGGGCGCTGGCCCGCCAGGCGGGCCAGCCGATCGTCGAGCTGGCCCGGACCCACACGACCGTGTCGGTCGAGCGGGCCGTGCTGCGCCTGGCCGGCCTGGACGGCGCCGACGCTGACGGCATGCCCTGGGTCAACCGGCTCGTCGACGCGGTAGCCGACCGCACCGGACTGCAGCACGGGGTCGCGCTGCCGGCCTGGGACGCGCTGACCACCGGCGGCTACACCGACCTGGCCGCGCTGGCCGCCGACGCGGCGCTGGGGCAGGTCGCGTTCCGGATCCCCGAGGGAGCCGACGCGGCCCGGCCCGGCCGGCGCCACCGCGGCGGTGCGCCGCGGCATCGCCGCCATCGACGCGCAGCGGGAGCGGCGCACCCAGCTGATCGCGGCGACAGCCGACCCGCCCAAGCCGTGGATCTACCTGATCGTCGCCACCGGTGACATCTACGAGGACATCCCGCAGGCCCAGGCGGCTGCGCGGGCCGGCGCGGACGTGATCGCGGTGATCCGGTCCACCGGCCAGTCGCTGCTTGACTACGTGCCCGAGGGCGCGACCCGGGAGGGCTTCGCGGGCACCTACGCGACCAGGGAGAACTTCCGGCTGATGCGGGCCGCCCTGGACGAGACCTCCCGGGAGCTGGGCCGGTACGTGCGGCTGACCAACTACGCCTCCGGGCTGTGCATGCCGGAGATCGCCGCGCTGGCCGGCCTGGAGCGGCTGGACATGATGCTGAACGACTGCATGTACGGCATCATCTTCCGCGACATAAACCCCCAGCGGACCTTCATCGACCAGCGCTTCTCCCGGCAGATCCACGCCCGGGCCGGGATCGTCATCAACACCGGCGAGGACAACTACCTGACCACCGCGGACGCGGTCGACGCCGCCCACACCGTGATCGTCAGCCAGCTGCTGAACGAGTATTTCGGCAAGGAGGCCGGGCTGGCCGACGCTCAGCTCGGCCTGGGCCACGCGTTCGAGATCAACCCGGCGGTGCCGGACTCCTTCCTGCTGGAGCTGGCGCACGCGCAGCTGGTCAGGGAGCTGTTCCCGGACGCGCCGCTGAAGTACATGCCGCCCACCAAGCACATGACGGGGAACGTGTTCGCGGGCTACCTGCTCGACGCGTTCTTCAACCTGTGCGGCCTGATGACCGACCAGTCAATCCTGCTGATCGGGATGATGACCGAGGGCATCCACACCCCGTTCCTGTCCGACCGGGACCTGGCCATCGAGAACGTGCGCTACGTGCGCGACGCGGCCGGCCGGCTCGGCCAGAGCTTCGTCCCCGCGCCGGGCGGCTTCATCGAGCAGCGCGCCGTCACCGTGCTGGACGAGGCGGTCGGGCTGCTGCGCCGGATCTGCTCCGACGGCCTGCTGAACGCCATCGCGGCGGGAACGTTCGGGATCACCCGGCGCCCGGCCGACGGCGGCCGCGGCCTGGCCGGGGTGATCGAGAAGGCGGACGGCTACCTGAACCCGGCGAGCGAGCAGCTGGAGCAGGAACAGCCGGGCCAGCCGCAGCTCGCCGGCCAGGGCGGCAGCGGCCCGCCTGGGCCCGCGGCCGAGGCCGACCTGGGCATGCTCGGAGCGCGGCGATGAGCGGCCAGGTCATCAGGCCCTACGGGGACACCACCGGCGATGGCAGGGTGCAGGTTTCGTTCACGCTGCCGGTGCCGTTCGGTGACGCGACCGAGCGGGCCCGGGCCGAGGGCGCCGCGCTGCAGCTGGCGGCCAAGATGGGCCTGGACGGGGCCATGGTGGTGCACGCCAAGGCCATCGGGCCTGACTTCACCTTCTGCATCGTGTACGGGCAGGCCCGGCACCTGATCGACCTGGCCGAGGTGACGGTGACCGAGCGGGAGTACCCGCTGCTGTCGGCCCGCGAGGTCAACCTGCGGATCAGGTCCGCGCTCGGCCGCAAGCTGGTGATCATCGGCGCGTGCATCGGCACCGACGCGCACACCGTGGGCATCGACGCCATCCTGAACGTCAAGGGCCACGCGGGGGAGAAGGGCCTGGAGTACTACCGGGAGATGCGGGTGGTCAACCTCGGCTCCCAGGTGGACGTGCCAGAGCTGGTCCGCCGGTCGCAGGCCGAGCAGGCCGACGCCGTGCTGGTCAGCCAGGTCGTCACCCAGCGGGACGCGCACCTGTCGAACTCACGGCAGATGGCCGGGGCGTTCGCCGTGGCCGGCCAGGCCCGGCCGCTGCTGGTGGTCGGCGGGCCCCGGTTCGACCCGGGCATGGCCCCGGAACTCGGGGTGGACAAGATCTTCGGCCGGGGCACCACGCCCCGGGAGGTGGCCAGCTACCTGGTCCACGCGCTGGCCGGGGCGGGCGAGGGCGAGCCGGCCGGTGCGGGCGCGGCCAGGACGACGGGGTCAGCGTGACCGGGCCCGGCCCGCAGCCCGGGCTGACGGTCACTCACCGCCGGTACGTCCCCTACAGCCACGCGCACTACGCGGGCAACCTGGTCGACGGCGCCTACGTGCTCGGGCTGTTCGGCGACGTGGCAACTGAGGCGTCCATCCTGGGCGACGGCGACGAGGGCCTGTTCGCCGCCTACTCCGACGTCCAGTTCCGGGCCCCGGTCCGGGCGGGCGACGTGCTCGAGGTGACCGCCACGGTGACCCGGGTGGGCCGCCGGAGCCGGGACATGGCGTTCGAGGCCCGGGTGGTCTGCCGGGGCGAGCCCGAGCGCGGCCCGTCGGCGGCGGCCCTGCTGGCTGAGCCCATCGTCGCGGTCACCGCGGCCGGGACGGTCGTCGTCCCGCCCCGCTGAAGGCGGATCCGCCCGGTTACCGCGAGGGTATCTCCGCTCACATTGGGTAGTTATGGCCTCGCGAGCCGCGACCGATATGTCGGGTGCCAGGGGGTGGCGCCCCGGTCGCGGCCTGGGGGGTGGGGAGACTGCGCTGCGGGCTGGGCCGACGAGCTGCTGGCCTGCTGCTGGCCGCCGTGGCGGCCGGCTGCGCCGCAGCGCCGCATCCGGCCGCGGGCCAGGCCGGGTACCTGGCCACCGGCCGGTCCAGCGTCGCCTTCCTGCGCTGGCCGGACCGGCCGCACGGGCAGGCCGGCTCACTGGAGCTGCAGGCCATCTCGGGCGCCGCGCCGCACCAGGCCGTCCAGGCTCGCAGTTTCCCTGTCACCGGCGCGCGCCGGGCCAGGCCGGCTGACCATCAGGATCGGCAGCCAGACCGTCCGCGGGCAGCTGCACGGGCGGCTGCTGACCCTCGGGCCGCTGCCCGGCGGGGCCGGGATCCGCACCTTCGAACTGTCCGGCCCGGGCCGGTACAGCCGGGCGGTGACCGGCCTGCGGGTCCGGGCCGCCCGGGCCAACAGCTACGCCCGGCACGCGGCCGCCCAGGCCACGGCGTACCGGCGCGCGTCCAGGCAGGCGGCCGGGGCCCTGCGCACCGCGGCTATCTCGGTCCGCCAGGCCCGGCTGGTGGTGAGCCGCCAGCTGGGCAAGATGACCGACGTGGTGACTGGCACGGCGGAGGTGGCCGGCCGGGCCCCGCCGGCACACCGCCGCGACACTCGCCCAGGCCCGCCGGGGCGCCCAGCGGCAGCAGGTCTGCGGCTACGCCGTCGTGGTCGGCTCGGACGCCACCGCGGCCAGTGCCTTCGGCTACGGGATGGCCGCCGACACCGGCTCGCTCCAGCAGGTCCTGAACGTCCTGCGGGACGCGGTGGGCGCCTTGTCCGCCCGGCTCGGGCTGGTCCAGCGGGCCCAGCCCGGCTACCGGGGCGGCCGGGGCTATCCCGGACCGGCCGAGGTCGCGCGGGAACTCAGGGGGGCCCGGCAGCGGATCCTCGTGGCGCAAGCCGGCGCCAACCGCCGCATCAGGCAGCTCAACCACTACGTGGCCGAGGCCTACCGGCTCAGCGAGCGGGCCAGCGCGGCCGGCCAGTGCCGGTCGGCGGCACCCCCGCCGCCCGCGCAGCCGCCCATCGGCTTAACCCCGCGGGGCCGCGCCGGGCCCAGGGGCTGGCCCGGCGGCTACTGGCCCGGTCAGCTGGCCTGAGCCCGGCAGCGGCCGGAGGCGCTGCCGCGCCGGGCCTACTCCGTGCCGAACTTCTTGATCTCCTCGGACTCGGCCTGGCTCAGCTCCCGCGGCACGTCGCCCCTGGCCTCCTTCGCGGTCTGCACCTGCTCCCTGATGCTCTCCACGATCTCCGGGTTGGCCAGCGTGGTGACGTCCCCGATGTCGGTGAAGTTGGAGATGGACGCGATGACGCGGCGCATGATCTTGCCCGACCTGGTCTTGGGCATATCCGGCACGATCCAGACATTCTTCGGCCGCGCGATCTTGCCGATCTCCACCTCGATCGCCTTGGTGACCTTGGCTTCCAGATCGGGGCCGGCCGTGTAGCCGGGCTTGAGCGAGATGTACATCTCCACCGCCCGGCCGCGGATGTCGTCGACCACGGGCACGGCGGCCGCCTCGGCGACCTCCGTAACGGTCAGGCTGGCCGACTCCAGCTCCTTGGTGCCCAGGCGGTGGCCCGCCACGTTGATGACGTCATCGACGCGGCCCAGGATCCGGAAGTAGCCGTCGGCGGCCTGCACCGCCCCGTCGCCGGCGAAGTAGGGCCAGTCGTGCCAGTCCTTGCTGTCGGGATCTTTGTTGTATTTGCGGTAATAGGTGTCGACGAACCGTTCCGGCTGGCCCCAGATGCCCTCGAAGATCCCCGGCCACGGGTTGCGGATGCAGATGTTGCCGGCCCGGCCGCTGCCCGCCGTCACCTCGGCGGCGTCCTCGTCGTAGATGACCGGGTAGATCCCCAGCGCGGCCGGGCCGCAGCTGCCGGGCTTCATCGGCTTGAGCGCGGGCAGCGTGCTGCCCAGGAAGCCGCCGGTCTCGGTCTGCCACCAGGTGTCCACGATGACCGCTTCGCCCTTGCCGACCACGGAGTGATACCAGCGCCAGACCTCCGGCTCGATCGGCTCGCCGACCGTGGTCATGTGCTTGAAGTGGTAGTCATACTTGGCCGGCTCGTCCGGCCCGACCTTGCGCAGCATCCGGATCGCGGTCGGCGAGGTGTGGAAGATGTTCACCCCGAGCTTCTCGGCGATCCGCCAAGGCCGGCCCGCGTCGGGATAGTTGGGCGTGCCCTCGTAGATCACGCTGGTCGTGCCCAGGGCCAGCGGGCCGTAGACGATGTAGGAATGCCCGGTGATCCACCCGATGTCGGCCATGCACCAGTACATGTCGTCGGGGTGGATGTCCTGGTAGTACTTGGACGTCCCGGCCACGTAGGCCAGGTACCCGCCGGTGCTGTGCTGGCAGCCCTTCGGCCGGCCGGTGGTCCCGCTGGTGTACATCAGGAACAGCGGCGCCTCGGCCGGCATCGACACCGGCTCGACCACGGCCCCGCGGTGCGCGCCGAGCACCTCATCGACGAAGTAGTCGCGGCCGCCGGCCATCGGCGTCTGGGAGGCGTACTGGCCCGGGTGCCGCCGCCAGACCAGGACCTTGTCGACCTCCTGGCCCTGCCGCAGCGCCTCCGCGATGGCCTCGTCGGCCTTGACCTTGTGATCAACCAGGTCGCCGCTGCGGTAGTAGCCGTCCATGGTGATCAGGATCCGGCTGCCGGAGTCGGCGATCCTGGTCCCGCAGGCGTTGCCGCTGAACCCGCCGAAGACCTGCGAGTGGATCACCCCGAGCCGGGCGCAGGCCAGCATGGTGACCGGGAGCTCGGGGACCATCGGCATGTGCAGGGTCACCCGGTCGCCGGTCTTCAGCCCGAAATCGCGCAGCACGGCCGCGAACTCGTTCACCTGGCGGTGCAGATCGGCGTAGCTGATATGCACCATCTCATCGGATTCGGGCTCAGGCACCCAGATAAGCGCATCCTTGTCCGGGTTGGCTTCCGCGTGCCGGTCCACGCAGTTGTAGCTGGCGTTCAGCCGCCCGCCGACGAACCACTTCCAGAACGGGGGTGTGCTGGTGTCCAGGATCGTGTGCCAGCGCTCGTCCCAGCTCAGCAGGTCCGCGTATTCGGTGAAGCAGTCAGGGAAATGCTCCTCGCTGAACCGGTCGTAGATGGCCGGGTCAGCCGCGTTGGCCTGCTCAACGAATTTCGCGGGGGGCTGGTAGTAATCCTCCTCGCGCCAGTGCACTGCGATCTGGGACTCAGTCACCTGAGCTTCCGGAGTCTCTGTCATTGCTCGTCCTCCAGCTGGAAGATGCACCCGGCAATCGGATAGGTAACGCCGTCGTAAAGTGAGTGCACGCCAATTGAAATATTGTCGGGGGTGCGGGAGGACGGCGCGGGCGCTGCCGAGACGGGCACGCGCTCCGAGCGCTGCCGTCGCTGACGCCTGCTCAAGCCTGCCACTCCGCCCTTACACGCCTGGGATGATCAATCGTATCGCCGCCGGAGATACCGCGACAGGCCCGGCCGCGCGGATCCCGGCCCTCCCGGATCTGGCCTGGTAGACGAGGTTGACATCATCGGGATCGGCGGTAAGTTGCTGTCCAGTCCAGCACCGGGCCAGCCAGCCGGGCCGGGCTGCAGCGGTCCTGCGTTGCGCAGCAGCCGGGCGTAAGTCCCGGAGCGCAGCGTGGTTAGGACGGCGCAGCGGCCCTGGCTGAACGGGGGGGTTGGATCCAGGGGGCCCGGGCACCCAGTAGACAACGGTGAACGATCCTGTTGCCGACAGGACGGACTCCGGTCCGAAGGGATGCCCGGGCCTTCGCCAGCGGCCGGTCCGGCCGACTGCCAGCCAGGCTGCCCTTATCGCTTATCCTTTCAGCTCTATGCGCTAATCCCAGTGCAGCACACGCTGAGGCAGGAATATTGACCGGGAGCGAACGACCAGAATCTCCTCATGGCCGCCGCGTGGCCGTCATCATTCCGACGTACAACGAGCGGGAAAACCTGGAGGCCATCTCGGCCCGGGTGCGGGCCGCTGTCCCGGCCGCCGACGTCCTGATCGTCGATGACAACAGCCCGGATGGCACCGGCGAGCTGGCCGACAAGCTGGCCACCGACGACGACCAGTTCCACGTGCTGCACCGGCCGGGCAAGGCGGGCCTGGGCGCGGCGTACATCGCGGGCTTCAGCTGGGCGCTGGAGCAGGGCTACGGGGCGGTCGTCGAGATGGACGCGGACGGCTCGCACCAGCCCGACGAGCTGCCCCGGCTGCTGGCCGCGCTGGACCATGCGGACCTGGTGCTCGGCTCCCGCTGGGTGCCCGGCGGCACGGTGCGGAACTGGCCGAGGTCCAGGGAGATCCTGTCCCGGGGCGGCAACGCCTACGCCCGGATCATGCTGGGCATCTCGCTGCGCGACGCGACCGGCGGGTACCGGGTGTTCCGGGCCGAGACGCTGCGCCGGATCGGGCTGGACAAAGTCCAATCGCAGGGCTATTGCTTCCAGGTTGACCTGGCCCGGCGCACCATCAAGGCCGGCCTGCGGGTCAGCGAGATCCCGATCACCTTCGTCGAGCGGACCCGCGGGGCCAGCAAGATGAGCAAGGCGATCGTGGCTGAGGCGCTGTGGCGGGTGACGCTGTGGGGCCTGTCCGACCGGCTCCGGAGGGCCCGCCGGGGTACTGGCCGGTAACGTGAGCCGCCGCCGCGAGCTTGCGGCTCACGACGGCGATCCTGGCTGTGCGGGCGGCCGCGCGCTAGGCGCTCTTACGCTGGCGGGCCGCGCGGGAGTCGGAGTCGCTGCTCTCGCCGCGCCGCCCCCTGATCACGGCCAGCCGCTCGGCCAGCACCTCCTCGAGGTCGGCCATGCTGCGGCGCTCCATCAGCATGTCCCAGTGGCTGCGCGGCGGCTTGGCCTTCTTGGGCGCGGGCACATCACCGGTAGCGGTCAGAGCCAGCGAGCCGCACACCCGGCACTCCCAGTTCACCGGGATCTCCGCCTCGGCCGAGAACGGGACGGTAAACCGGTGGCCCTTCGGGCAGTCGAAGGCCACATCCTGACGCGGGGCCAGATCGGTGTTACGGTCATTTTCGTAGCTCGTGGCCCCGAGCCGGGTACCTCGAAGTGCGCGCTCGGCCATATAAGTATTGCCTCCCAAGCCGCTCAGCCGTCCCTGATGACAACGGTGAGTACCCGGACAAGATTCCCCCCGCGACCGGATTCCAACCCCGCGACGGGCAGCCGGATCTGCAAAAACCTCAATTACCGCGGCGCGGATGCCACTGACCCCTGGACAGCAGGACATCGCGCAGCAAAACGGTCTCATCGGTCATGATGCCGTCGACGCCCAGGTCGAGCAGCCGGATCATCTCGGCCCGCTCGTTGACGGTCCAGGCGTGCACGGCCAGGCCGGCCTGCCGCGCGTGCCGGGTGAACGGCGCGGTGGCGATCGCGACCGGCACCTGAGCGCAGCGCACCGAAAGCCGGTCCCAGCGCGCCGCCAGGGCGCGCGAAGGGATCCCGAACCGGACCGCGGCGATCCCCGCGGGCGAGACCGCCGTGCAGACCGGCCGGCCGAGCGCCCGGCGCGCGGCCGCGAGCCTGCGTCCGGAGAACGAGGTCAGGCAGACCCGGTCCCAGGCCGCCGTCCTGCTCAGGACCTGAGCCAGCGGGGCGATCGCCGGCCGGTCCTTGATGTCGATGTTGAACCGGACGTCGGGCCAGGCCCCCAGCAGATCCTCAAGCAGCGGGATCGGGTCGGTGCCGCCGATCCGCGCGGCCGCGACGTCGCGGTGGGCCATCTCGGCGATCCGCCCGGTGCGGTCGGTGACCCGGTCCAGCGTCCGGTCGTGGAACGCGACCAGCGCGCCGTCCGCCGTCGCGTGCACATCGGTCTCCAGGTAGGCGTAGCCAAGCCCGACCGCGTGCTCGAACGCGCGCCAGGTGTTCTCGGGATGCTGCCTGGCGCCGCCGCGGTGGGCGAACGCGTGCGGCCGGGGCAGGCCGAGGAATCCGGGCGGCACCGCCCCAGTATGCCCGGCGGCGGCGACAGTGCTGGTCAGGCGCGCGGGCTGGTCAGGCGGGCGGGCTGGTCAGGCGGGCGGGCTGGTCAGGCGGGCGGCCAGGACTGGCGGCGGGCCTCCGCGATGGCGATGGCGGCCGCCGCCGCGACGTTCAGCGACCCGACCCGGCCCGGCTGCGGGATGTAGGCCACCAGGTCGGCGGCGGCCAGCAGCCCGGCCGAGCAGCCCCTGTCCTCGTGCCCGAAGGCCAGGCAGACGTCGCCGCGCAGCGGCGCCTCGTGCAGCGGGACCGCGCCTTCGGCCAGCTCGACCGCGATCACCCGGTAACCCGCGGCGCGGGCCTGAGCCGCGGCCGCGGCGGCCGCTGGCGGCTCGCGCAGCAGCGTCACGAAGCGCGCGGTGCCCAGGGCCGTCTTGCGGGCCGAGGGATGCTCCGGCGACGCGGTATCCCCGCACAGCCAGGCCTGCTCCACCCCCAGCGCGGCAGCGGTCCTGATGATCGAGCCGACGTTGAACGGCTGGCTGACCGAGTCGAGCAGCACGCTGATCCTGGTCCCGGCCTGGCGGCGCCAGGACCGGTTCAGCCGCTTGACGTCGGTGGCGCCGAGCTGCCGCTGCCGGGCCTGGCCGGCCTGCGCCGCTGCCGGCCGTGACCCTGCCGACGGTGACTGCTCCGGCGGTGACCCTGCCGACGGTGACTGCTCCGACGGTGACTGCTCCGACCGCGGCGCTGCGGACGGGGCCGGGCAGCCGGGGCCCGCGGGCCCGCTCACCGGGCCGCCCGCAGCACCCGGTACCCAGCCCGGGCCGCCACCCGCTGCGTCGCCCAGCCTGCCTCGGCCAGCCACCGGTGCAGCGAGTCGGAGCCCAGGTTGCGCTGGACCACCAGGTAGGCCGCCCCGCCCGGGGCCAGCCGGCCCAGCCAGTCCGTCAGCAGCGCGTGCAGGGCCGGCTTGCCGATCCTGATCGGCGGGTTGGACCAGATCAGCCCGAACCCGCCGGGCAGCGCGCCATCATCGGGCCTGACGGCGCGGACACCGGGCAGCCCGGCCCGCGCCGCGTTGCGCGCGCACAGCTCCAGCGCGCGCCGGTTGACATCCACGGCCCAGACCCGGGCCCCGGGGGAGCGCCGGGCCATGACCAGCGCCAGCGGGCCGTATCCGCAGCCGAGGTCGAGCAGGTCACCGTGATCCGGCGGTGGCGGCGCGGTCTCCAGCAGCAGCCTGGTCCCCGGATCCAGGCGGCCCGGCGAGAACACCCCCGAGTCCGTCTCCAGCTCCAGGTGCAGGTTGGCCAGGACGACGTGGACGGTGCCCGGGTGATGGGGCGCGGCCGGGTCCTCGGCGAAATACTGCTGGCTCACCCGTCAGCTCGGCCGAGGCTGCGCCGGAGCCGGGCTCGGGTTCACGGCCGGCGACGCGGGGTCTGCGGCCCGCAGCGCCGGGTTGATGAACCGCCGGGTCACCCAGCGCTCCACGACGAAGGTCAGCACCGGGATGGTGCCGGCCAGCAGCAGCACCACGGTCGGCGCGATGGCCAGCCGCAGTTTCCTGGCCAGCAGATACGCGGTGACCAGGTAGATCATGTACAAGATGCCGTGGGTCGTGCCGACGTAGTTCGCCACGGCGGCATCGCCGGCGAACACCTGCAGCGGTATCCCGACGAAGCACAAGATCATCAGGACCACGCCGGTCACGTACGCCATCACCCGGTACCTGAGCACGTAAGCACGCACCGGACTAACCTCCTCGCCTATCGCCAGGCCCACGGGTCAGCGCAGCCCGTGCCATCTGCCGTGCCCCTTGACCTGCTCGTTCAGCCGGGCCAGGTAGGCGTTGTAGGCCGCCAGCTCCGGATCGTCCTCCTCCTCGGGCGCGGCGCCCGCCGCCCCGGCCGCAGCTCCCCGGCGCCCCGGCGGGCCGGCCTGCAGGTCAACCTCGGGCACGGCCCCCGGGGCCGGGCCTGGCCGCAGCTCATCAATCATGGTCTTCACCCAGAACACCACGCCGAACGCCGCGAAGACCGGCCACTCGAAGGTATAGGCCCAGCTGAGCGCGTTCCCTGACTCGGCCCGGTGGAACTGCCAGTCACCCAGCCATAGCATCCCGAAGGCGGCCGCGAACACGAAGGCATGCCAGGCCAGCCACCGGGGGCGGAACAAGACGACCCATCGGGGCCGGGAGCCGGGCATGCACATGAGCCTAGCGCTGGCCGCGATCAGCCCGGTCACCGGACATATCGGTGGTAGGTGCCCGGTCATCAGCCAGTGTCAGCGAGTCACTACGAGCCTAACCGGCCTGCTCAGTGATAATCGGACCCATGTCTCTTGCGGATCTCATCTCCGGGCGGCCCGGCCTGGCCGGGCGGCTGCCCGGCCGGCTTGAGGACCTGCGCGGCCCGGTCAAGGGAGTCATCGTCCTGCCGCGGCACCTGTCCTGGCCGGGCATGCGCGAGTGCGATGTCTCCGACGACAGCAGCCGGCGCCGAATGTACGGGATCCTGCTGACCCAGGGCCGGCGCAACGAAGTCGCCCGCTTCCTCAACGCCAGGCTGCTCATCCAGGACTGGCCGCTGATCAGGGCCTCACTCGATCCCAAGCTCCGCCGCTGGTGCGAGCGGCGGTTCCTGCGGGCGGCCAGCGAGTTCTGCGCGCCGCTGCGCAAGTAGGGCAGGCTTCCTGCCGGACGGGGCGTGTGCCAGGGTGGCGGCATGCGCAAGTACGTCATCATGGGAGTCCAGGGCAGCGGCAAGGGCACCCAGGCCACGCTGCTGGCCAGCGACTTCGAGCTCGTGCACATCAGCGTCGGCGACATCTTCCGCTGGAACGTCCAGCAGCACACGAAAGCTCGGCGCCCAGGTCCGCCGGATCATGGCGGCCGGCGAGCTGGTCGACGACGACCTGGTCGAGGGCGTCGTCCGCGACCGCCTGGCCCAGCACGACTGGAACTACGGGTTCATCATCGACGGCTTCCCGCGCAACGAGCGGCAGGCGGAGTTCTTCCTGGAGAGCTACGACATCGACGGCGTGATCCAGCTGGACCTGCCCGACGAGCGAGGTCCGCCGCCGGGTGCTGGCCCGCCGGCTGTGCTCGGGCTGCGGCATGGACTACAACCTGATCGACAGCAGCCCCGAGGTGCGCCGGCACGTGCGACGTCTGCGGCGGCGAGCTGGTCACCCGGGAGGACGACACCGAGGAGGCGCTCGCGGTCCGGCTGCGTGACTACCACGAGAAGACCAACCCGGTGCTGGACATCTTCCGGCGCAAGGAGTACGTGGTGACCGTCGACGCCCGGTCCGCGAAGGAGGCGGTCCAGCGGGCCATCAGGGAGCAGCTCAGGCTGCCCGCCTATGAGCCCCCCTCCGCCGATCAGCCGCCGCCCGGGCCCGCCGCGGTGCCCGGGCCCGCCCCGATGCCCGGCCCCGCGCCCGGGCCGGCCTTCGCGGCCGCCTGGCCGCAGGCCCTGACCAGAGCAGGCCGGGCCGGTGCGGATCGTCATCGCGCCTGATTCGTTCAAGGGCAGCATCAGTGCCACCGAGGCCGCCGCGGCGCTGGCCGCGGGCTGGCGGCAGGCCCGGCCACGGGACCAGCTGACCTGCCTGCCGCTGGCCGACGGCGGCGAGGGCACGCTGGACGTGCTGGCCGCGGCCTGGACCGCCGCGCACTGGCACCCGGCCCGGGTCCGCGGCCCCGACGGCACCCAGGTGGACAGCTGCTGGCTGGAATTGCCCGGCCGCACCGCGGCCATCGAGCTGGCCCGGGCCAGCGGCCTGCCGCTGATGCCGGCCCTCGATCCGCTGCACGCCCAGTCCGCCGGGGTGGGGGAGCTGGCCGGCCGGGCCCTCGAGGCCGGCGCGCGGGCGATCCTGATCGGGCTGGGCGGGTCAGCCAGCACCGACGGCGGCGCCGGCGCGCTGGCCGCGCTGGGCGCCCGGTTCCTGGACCGGACCGGGCGCGAGCTGCCGCCCGGCGGCGCCGGCCTGACCCGGCTGGCCACGGTCGACCTCGCCGGGCTGCGGGCGCCGCCGCCCGGCGGCGTCACCTGCCTGACCGACGTCACCGCGCCGCTGCTGGGCCCGGGCGGCGCCGCCGCGGTGTTCGGCCCGCAGAAGGGCGCTGACCGGCGCCAGGTTAGCGTTCTGGAAAAAGGACTGAATAAGCTGGCCAGCCTGCTGGGCGGCGCGCCGGGCGCGCCGGGCGCCGGGGCCGCGGGCGGCACCGGATACGGCCTGGCGGCGGCCTGGGGCGCGTCGATCGAACCCGGTGCCGCTGAGCTGGGCCGGATCAGCGGCCTGGACCAGGCGCTGCGCGGCGCCGATCTGGTCGTCACCGGCGAGGGCCGGTATGACGCCACGTCCGCGACGGGCAAGGTAGCCAGCGCGGTCTTCGCCGCGGCGGGCCGGGCCGGGGTGCCCGCGGTCCTGGTCGCCGGGCAGGTCGCGGCGGCCCCGCCCGGCGGCGTGCGGCACGTGGTCTCGCTGGCCGAGCTGGCCGGAGGGGCCAGCCGGTCGGCCGCCGACCCGGCCCGCTGGCTGCGCGCGGCCGGCCGCCAGCTGGCCACCGATCTGGGTGGTGGCGGCGAGGATCGGGACCAGAGAAACTAGCCTGTAGCCGTGCGCGACATCGCCGTCTTCAGCGGCAGTGCCCATCCCGAGCTGGCCGCCGAGATCTGCGACCACCTCGGAGACGCCGCTGCAGCCGTGCGGGTCCGCCGGTTCGCCAACGACTGCCTCGAGGTGCAGCTGCAGGCCAACTGCCGCGAGCGGGACGTCTTCCTGATCCAGCCGCTCGTGCCGCCGGTCCAGGAGCACCTGGTCGAGCTGCTGCTCATGCTCGACGCGGCCAGGGGCGCGTCGGCGGCCCGGATCACCGTGGTGATGCCGCACTACGCCTACGCCCGGTCGGACAAGAAGGACGCGCCGCGCATCTCGATCGGCGGCCGGCTGGTCGCCGACCTGCTGGCCACCGCCGGCGCCAGCCGGGTGCTGACGATGACCCTGCACTCGCCGCAGGTGCACGGGTTCTTCAGCGTCCCGGTCGACCACCTGCACGCGCTGCGCGAGCTGGCCGCGCACTTCGCCGGCGCTGACCTGTCACAACACCGTGGTGGTCTCGCCCGACCTGGGCAACGCCAAGGAGGCGGCGGCGTTCGCCCGGCTGCTCGGCGTGCCGGTCGCGGCCGGCGCCAAGCAGCGGTTCAGCGACGACCGGGTCACGATCAGCGCCATCATCGGCGACGTCGCCGACCGGGACGTGATCGTGCTCGACGACG
The DNA here is from genome assembly GCA_963788895.1 of uncultured Actinomycetota bacterium. Lineage (GTDB taxonomy): Bacteria > Actinomycetota > Actinomycetes > Streptosporangiales > Streptosporangiaceae > DATBGO01. The sequence goes on from CAWBJA010000009.1 coordinate 119,104, forward strand.
AGATCGCCAAGGGCAGCACCGTCATGGAGCTGCTGGCCCGGCTGCGCGAGCGGGGCGCCCGCTCGATCCGGGTCGCCTGCACGCACGGGCTGTTCTGCGACGGGTGCGCTCGAGCGGCTGGCGGCCCAGCCGGACGTGGTCGAGATCGTCTGCACCAACACGGTGCCGATCCCGGAGTCCGAGACGTGACCCCAAGCTGCACGGTGCTGTCGATCGCGCCGGCGCTGGCCGAGGCGATGCGCCGGATCCACAACGGCGAGTCGGTCAGCGCGCTGTTCGACCAGAACTGGATCGCCTCCTCCGGCCCCCAGCTGGCCTAGGCCCGTTCCGCACGATCACGGGTCACGGTTGGCCCGGTTCGGGCTTGTCCTCTGGGCGTGCCCCCGGCCCGGATACGAGCGCTTGACGGAGAATGGCCATACCCAGGCGCCTTCCGCATGGATATCCCGGCCGCTGCCAAGGAACTGGTATCCCGCGAAGTGGTGGGTCCGCCGATCGACGATGATCTCCTGGTTCCCGCCGGTGCCGGTCAGCAGGAATCCGGTGCCATGCCGTCCTGACACGTCGATGGCGTGTTCGTCGGCCATCACGCGCCTGATCTCGCCGAGGGCGCGGTACATCTGCGCGGCCGACTGCGGTGGCATGACGTAACTCTGGAACAGCTCTGCGACCAGCTCGAACGCGTGCCCGGCGCGCCACGCCCTGGCTCTGGTGACGGGAGTCTGGCCTAGGAGGCTGAGGAGGGCGCGCGGCCTGCTCGGCAGCGAGGTCAAAGACCCGTAGCTAACCGCCGGCTGAGCGATCGGCGACTTGCTGATCTCGCCGGCCGGGTTGACCCGCCACGTCCACGGGCCGACCTCCAGCTGGCCGCCGAGGTAAGCCGCGGCCGTGGCGTGGTCGGCAGTGGCCCAGCGCTCCGCGGTCACCGGGCGGGCTGCGTTGTCCGGTGTAGCGACGACAGCGTACTTCCGGTACACCCATTGGCCGGGGCTGACGGCCGGGCCCGACAGCGCTGCCGCTGCCGCCCGGCTGGCGAGGACCTTCGCCGTCAGGCCTGCCGTTTCGCCGTCGGAGGAAGCCGAGTTCCCTGATGTGACGGCGTCCATGTTGACTCCGGTGACGAGGTCCGTTCCGCGTGATCACATGTTATGGCCTGGCCGGTCAGGCGGGTTTCAGGCCAGGGCAGCAGGATGTTCAGGCGGGCGAGGATGGTTTAGCCGGCCGTGCCCGGGAGGGCAAAGGAGCCGGTATGCAGGACTGGATCATCATCGGCGTGCCCAGCAGTGCCGGAGCTCACTACGCGGGCCAGGAACGGGCCCCTGACGCGCTGCGCGCCGCCGGGCTGCCCGAACGGCTGCGCGAGGCGGGGCAGCCGGTCCGGGACGCGGGCAACCTGCCCGGCGCGGTCTTCACCGTCGACCGCGACCATCCCGGCGGCCGGAACCTGCCCGCTGTCGTGCGGGTGGCGTACGAGACGGCGGACGCCGTGGCCGAGCTGACCGATTCCGGGCCGCTGCCGCTGGTCCTGGGCGGGGACTGCACGATCACCCTGGGCGTGATCGCCGGGTTCCGGCGCCGCCATCCCGATGTCGGCCTGGTCTACGTCGACGGTGACGCGGACCTGTCCACGCCCGATTCGGACGACGGCATCTTCGACTCGATGGGCATCGCGCACCTGCTCGGCCGGGGCGCCCCGGAGCTGACCGGGCTGGCCGGGCCCGGGCCGCTGATCGACCCGGCCCGGCTGGCGCTGATCGGCGCCGACCCGCGCGAGACCGATGCGGCCGGGCGCGATTTCCTGGCCGCCCAGGGGGTCAGCTTCCAGGAGGCGCCGGCGCTGATCGCCGACCCGGCGGGCGCGGCGGCCCGGGCGCTGGCCGCCATCGAGAAAGCGGCCGGCCCGGTGGTCGTCCACCTCGACGTGGACGTGCTCGACTCCGGCGACCTGCCGCTCGGCAACTTCCCGCACTACGGCTCCGGGGTGCGGCTGGAGCATGTCACCGCGGCCCTGCAGGTCCTGCGCCAGCACCCGTCCTTCGCCGGGCTGGTGCTGACCGAGGTGAACCCCACCCACGACGGCGACGGCACGCTGCTGCGCCGCCTGGTCACCGGCCTGGTGGCCGGCCTGGACGGCGGATAACCGCGCGACGCTGGCCGCCCGGGTATGCCATAGTCGGGCCCGGTCGAACCGGAGCCGGGCCAGCCGGAGCCGGGCGGCCATCATGGAGCCGGAGGGAGGTGCGGTCGATGTCCGGTCTGTATCCCGAGCCTCTCGCTGACCGCGACGGCCCGCGGCAGGCGCCCGCCAGAAAGCGGAGCAATCCATGAGCTCGACCATTCTCAACATCACGCTCGACTGTGCCGACCCGGAGCGGATCGCCCGGTTCTGGGCCGCGGTGACCGGCTGGGAGGTCAGCCAGCACGGGTTCGGCGAGTACTCGGCCGGCCTGTTCAGGCCCGGCCACCCTCGGCTCTACTTCAACCAGGTACCCGAGGGCAAGACGGTCAAGAACCGGATGCACCTGGACGTGCTGCCGGCCGACCGCGACCAGGCCGACGAGATCGCCCGGCTGGTCGAGCTGGGCGCCACCGTGCTCAGGGACCTGCGCCCCGAAGTGGGCTGGGTCACCCTGGCCGATCCCGAGGGCAACGAGTTCGACGTCGAGCCGGGCCCCCTCGGCGCCGGCTAGCCGCGGTCCGGGTCCCGGCCCCGGACCCGGGCTGGCCTGGACCTGGGCTGGCCTGGATCTGGGCTGGCCTGGACCTGGGGCGGGACCGCGACCGGGCCTGCCGCCAGGTCAGTTGCCGAACCAGCCGGGCACGTCCAGCCGGACCGGGCCGCCCGGGGTCACCTGGCGCAGCCCGTCCTCCAGCTCGCGGAGGCGGTCCGGGCCGAGCCGAGCGGCCCAGGCTGAGCGCCGCGCGTCGAAGATGGCCGCGGACCGGGCCAGGCAGTCCACTCCCCGGCTGGTGAGCCGGATGAGCTTGCGGCGGCCGTCGGCGGGATCGGCGCTCACGCTGACGTAGCCGAGGCCGGCCAGGTTGTCGACGATCTTCCCGGCCGCCTGCTTGGAGATGCCCAGCCGGCGGCCCAGCTCGGCCGCGGTGCTGCCGTCGGCCCCGATGGCCTGGAACACGAACCCGTGCAGCGGGCGCACATCGGGATGACCCTGCCGGGCCAGCTCGGCGTGTACCTCATCTACCAGCACGCGGAAGCCGGCCAGCAGCAGCAGCGGCAGCTCATAGCCCGGCCGGTCATAGCCTGGCCGGCCCGGGGGGTCAGCGCTTGACATAAACGACAACGAGGTTGACGATATAGACAATCACATTGTCGACTATAGGAGTCCCGAGCATGACTGTCACCCGCGGCGCGGACGCGCGCCGGATCCAGACCCCGAACGCGATCATGACCACGCTGGCCTCGCCGACCCAGGGCGGCGCGGGCCGGGCGCTGTGGCGGGTGGACATGGCCGCGGGCCAGTCCGGGCCGCTGCACACCTTCGACGTCGAGCAGCTGTGGACGGTAGTGGCCGGGGGAGCGGAGGTCACCATCGACGGCGAGCCCGCCACTCTCGCGGCCGGGGACACGGCGGTGATCCCGGCCGCGGTGACCCGGCAGATCCGCGCGGCCGGCACGGGCCTGGCCGCGATCGTCACCGCCCCGGCGGGCGCCAGGGCAGCCGCCGAAGGGACCGACCCGGTGGTCCCGGCCTGGATCGCCTGAGCAAGATGGCCCGCCCTCGCCAGGCCCCGCCGCGTCCGCCGCCCGCGTCACCGGCGCACCCGTGCCCCGCGCCGACCACATCACCTCACGCACTTCAGCCGGCAACGCCCGCTTGCCGCCAACCCACATCGCAACATCCCCACATCATCCAGGGCTGTTGCGACCACTGCATGAACCCAAGCCCCACCTAACACCCGCGATCAAGGAAGCGCGACGGCCGGCCCGGCGGCGGGGGAGCGCGCTGCCACCTGGCGTTCCAGGTCGAGCAGGTAGCGCTTGCAGGGCAGCCCGCCGCCGTAGCCGGTCAGGCTGCCGTCGGCACCGATCAGCCGGTGGCACGGCACGATGATGCTGACCGGGTTGCGGCCGTTGGCCAGCCCGACCGCGCGCGCCGCCGACGGCTGGCCGAGCTGGCCGGCCAGCTCGCCGTAGGACATCGTCGTGCCGTAAGGGACGGCCCGCAGCGCGGCCCACACCCGCTGCTGGAATGGCGTCCCGGCCAGGGCCAGCGGCAGGTCGAAACGGGTCAGCGTGCCGTCGAAGTAGCGCGCCAGCTGGCTCACCGCCGCCCCGAGCGGCTCCGGGTCGGGCTCGCCGTACAGCTCTGGCGGCGGCGGGTGGCGTTTTTGGTCCAGGTAGAGCCCGGCCAGCGCTCCGTCCAGGCCGAGCAGGGTGATCGGCCCGACCGGGCTGTCGATGATGGTGTGCGTGCGGCGTCCGGCCAGCGGGCGGGCGGTCATGATCAATTCCTTCCGGGCGGTTTCGGTTCAGCGGGCCGGGCGGCCAGCACGTCCAGGGCGCGCCGGGCCGGCCGGCGGCGCCGACTGGGCCGGGCCCGGAAGCGGGCTGGGCGGCAGCCGGTTGATCGCGTGGTCGCCGGTGGCCCACAGGTACTGCACGGCGTAGGCGCGCCAGGGCCGCCACCCCGCGGCGCGGCGGGTCAGCGCGGCCGGCCCGGCCGGCAGGCCGAGTTCCCGCGCGGCGACGCGGACGCCCAGGTCACCAGGGACGAAAGCGTCCGGGTCGCCCAGCCCTCGCATCGCGATCATCTCCACGCTCCACGGGCCGATCCCGGCCAGCGCGCTGAGCTGGTCCCTGGCCAGCTGCCAGTCACTGCCGACGTCCAGGTCGAGCTGGCCGCCGGCCAGCGCCGCGGTCAGGGCCGCGAACGTCGCCCGGCGCGCGCCCGGCAGCGCCAGCGTGGCCGGGTCCACCGCGGCCAGCGTCGCGGCCGCCGGGAACAGGCGGGTCAGCCCGCCGCCCGGGTCATCGACGGGCTCGCCGTGCGCGGCGGCCAGCCGGCCCGCGTGGGTTCGCGCGGCCCCGGTCGACACCTGCTGGCCGAGCACCACCCGGACCGCGAACTCGTCCGCGTCCACCGTGCGGGGCACCCGGCGGCCCGGGGCCTTGCCGACCAGCGGCGCGAGCACCGGGTCAGCCTGCAGCAGCTCGCTGACCGAGACCGGGTCGGCGTCCAGGTCCAGCAGCCGGCGGCACCGGCTGATCGCGCTGGTCAGGTCGCGCAGGTCGGTCAGGGCCAGCTGGCAGCCGATGTGCTCAGGCCCGGGGCGCAACGCCACGATCCCAGGCCCGTGCGGCAGCCGCAGGGTGCGCCGGTACGCGCCGTCGCGCCATTCTTCGACCCCGGGCACGGCCGTGGCCGCCAGATGGCCGAACAGGTTGTCGGGAACCAGCGGGATCCGGAACGGCAACCGCAGCTGCAGCACACCCGGCGCCGCCGGTCCCGTCCCGCGGCCGGCCCGCTGCCGCAGCTGGGTGGGGGAGAGCGCGAAGACTTCCTGGACGGTGTCGTTGAAGGCCCTGATGCTGGCGAAGCCGGCCGCGAACGCGATCTCGGCCATCGGCAGCCCGGTGGTCTCGATCAGCAGCCGGGCGGTCTGCGCCCGCTGCGCCCTGGCCAGGGCAAGCGGGCCCGCTCCGAGCTCGGCCAGCAGCTGCCGCTCGACCTGCCGGACGCTGTAACCGAGCCGGGCGGCCAGGCTGGCCACCCCGCCGGCGTCCATCACCCCGTCGGCGATCAGCCGCATCGCGCGGGCGACCAGGTCGGCGCGCTCGTTCCATTGCGGCGATCCCGGGCTGGCATCAGGCCGGCAGCGTTTGCAGGCCCGGAAACCGGCCTGCTGGGCGGCCGCCGCGGAGGCGAAGAACCGCATGTTCGCTGGCTTGGGCCCGGCCACCGGGCAGCTCGGGCGGCAGTAAATCCCGGTGGTGATGACCGCGCCGAAGAACCAGCCGTCGAACCGGGCATCCTTGGCCTGGAAGGCCCGGATCAGCCGCTCGGTGCCAATGACGCCGCTGGCCACGCGGCCTGCGCCGGGCTCGCCGCCGGCCCCGCCGGCCCCGCCGGGCTGATGGGTCCTGTCGTCGCTCACCCGGCCAGCATGGGCGGCCGGCCCGGCCTCGGTCTAGCGAAAATGCGACATTGTAGTTAAGCGTTTGCGCTCGCCCGCTGCCGCGTCGCAGACTAGCTACCCGTGACCGGGCGCCCAGCGGCGTCCCGGCCAGTCGGCTGATGGCCGAGAATGTGATTGCCGGCCCGGCCCGCCGGCCCACCCCCGATGGCCTAGCGAGTATCCGTGCTATTCCGGCTCCTGCGCGCCCACCTGCGCCCCTACCGCGGCCCTGTCGCCCTGGTCGTGCTGCTGCAGCTGGTGCAGACCCTGGCCACGCTGTACCTGCCCACCCTGAACGCGGACATCATCGACTCCGGCGTGATCACCGGCGACACTCACTACATCCTGCGCACCGGCGGCATCATGCTGCTCGTCACGGTGGTGCAGATCAGCTGCGCGGTCGGCGCGGTCTATTTCGGCTCCAGGACCGCGATGGCGGTCGGCCGGGACCTGCGCCAGGCGGTGTTCAGCCGGGTGCAGGACTTCTCCGCCCGCGAGGTGGGCCAGTCGGCACGCCGTCCCTGATCACCCGGACCACCAACGACGTCCAGCAGGTCCAGATGCTGGCCCTGCTCACCTTCACGCTGATGGTGTCGGCGCCGATCATGTGCGTGGGCGGCATCATCCTGGCCCTGAACCAGGATGTCCCGCTCTCCTCGCTGCTGCTGGTCGCCGTCCCGGTGCTGGGCATCGCCGTCAGCCTGATCATCTCCCGGATGCGGCCGCTGTTCCGGCTCATGCAAGAGCGCATCGACCAGATCAACCGGGTGCTGCGCGAGCAGATCACCGGCGTCCGGGTGGTGCGCGCCTTCGTCCGCGACGAGCAGGAGCGGGATCGGTTCGACGCGGCCAGCACCGGGCTGCTCGACGTGTCGCTCGGGGTCGGCCGGCTGATGGCGCTGATGTTCCCTACCGTCATGCTGGTGCTGAATGTCTCCAGCGTGGCCGTGCTCTGGTTCGGCGGGCACCGGGTCGGCAGCGGCGGCATGCAGATCGGCGCGCTGACCGCGTTCCTCAGCTACCTGATGCAGATCCTCATGTCGGTCATGATGGCGACGTTCATGTTCGTGATGGTGCCGAGGGCCGAGGTGTGCGCCGAGCGCATCGACGAGGTCTTCGGTACCGAGCCGAGCGTCGTCCCGCCCGCTCAGGCCATCCGGCCCGGGCGGGCAGGCCCAGACCGCCCGCTGGGCCGGGACGGCCAGCCTGGTCCGGACGGCCAGCCAGGTTCGGCTGACGGCCGGGGTGCCGCCGCCCCGGCCGTACGCGGCCGGCTGGAACTGCGGGACGCGGAGTTCCGCTACCCGGGCGCCGAGGAGCCGGTGTTGCGCGGCATCAGCCTGGCCGCCGGGCCCGGCGAGGTCACCGCCATCATCGGCGGCACCGGGAGCGGCAAGACCACGCTGCTCAGCCTCATCCCGCGGCTGTTCGACGTGACCGGAGGGGCAGTGCTCATCGACGGGGTCGATGTCCGGCAGTTCGACCCGGCCGCGCTGTCGGAAGCCATCGGGCTCGTGCCGCAGAAGCCCTACCTGTTCTCCGGGACGGTTGCCTCCAACCTGCGCTACGGCCAGCCGGAGGCGACCGACGGGCAGCTGTGGCAGGCGCTGGAGACCGCGCAGGCCCGTGACTTCGTGGCCCAGATGGATGGCCAGCTGGAGGCGAAGATCGCCCAGGGCGGCACCAACGTCTCCGGCGGCCAGCGGCAGCGGCTGGCCATCGCCCGCGCGCTGGTGCACCGGCCGGAGATCTACTTGTTCGACGACTCGTTCTCGGCGCTGGACTACGCCACCGACGCCGCGCTGCGGGCCGCGCTGGCCCGGCAGACGGCCGACGCGACCGTGCTCATCGTCGCTCAGCGGGTCGCCACCATCAGGAACGCCGACAGCATCCTGGTCCTGGACGCGGGCCGGGTGGTCGCCGCCGGGACCCACGCCGAGCTGATGAACACCAGCGAGACCTACCGGGAGATCGTGCTGTCCCAGCTCACCGAGCAGGAGGCCGCGTGAACGGCCGGCCGGGCGCGGGCCACGGCGCGGGGGAACGGCCCGAGCCGGGCGGCGTCCCCGGGCCCCGGCCTGAGGCCGACGGGCCACCAGGGGAGCATCCTGCGGCCGGCGGGCTAGGGGAGCATCCTGCGGCGCGGCGGCGGACCGGGGGAGCATCCTGCGGCCGGCGGACCGGGGGAGCGGCCCACCCCGCAGCGCGGTCCGGGCCCGGCGCCGGGCCTGAACCGGGGGCCGGCTGCCTTCATGGGCGGCATGTCCACCGAGAAGTCGCTCGACTTCCGCGGCTCCAGCCTGCGGCTGCTGCGCACGCTGCGAGTCCAGCGCCCGCTGATCACGCTCTCCCTGGGCCTGGCCGTGGCCAGCGTGACGCTGGCGGTGCTCGGGCCGAGACTGCTCGGCGACGCGACCAACCTGATCTTCTCCGGCGTGATCAGCCGCATGATCCCGGCCGGGACGACCAAGGCCCAGGCGGTCGCCAGGCTGCGCCAGGAAGGCCACGGCGACCTGGCCAAGCTGCTGGCCTCGGTGCACGTTACGCCCGGGCACGGCATCGACTTCGGCGCGGTCGGCCGGGTGCTGCTGATCGTGGTGCTGATCTACCTCGGCGCGGCGCTGTTCAGCCTGCTGCAGGGCCGCAGCACGACCACGCTGGTGCAGCGCGCGGTGTTCGGCTTGCGGGCGGAGGTGCAGGCCAAGCTGGCCCGGCTGCCGCTGAGCTACTTCGACCGGCAGCCGCGCGGCGAGATCCTCAGCCGGGTCACCAACGACATCGACAATCTGGCCCAGTCGCTGCAGCAGGCGCTGAGCCAGCTGGTGACCTCGCTGCTGACCATCATCGGCGTGCTGACCATGATGTTCGTCATCTCGCCGCTGCTGGCGCTCATCGCGCTGGTCACCGTGCCGCTGTCGGTGCTGGTCGTGGCCAGGATCGGGAAGCGGGCCCAGCCGCAGTTCGTCCGCCAGTGGTCGGTCACCGGCCGGCTCAACGGCCACATCGAGGAGATGTACACCGGCCACTCGCTGGTCAAGGTCTTCGGCCGGCACGACCAGGCCAAGCGCGTGTTCACTGAGCACAACGAGCAGTTGTACGAAGCCAGCTGGCGGGCCCAGTTCATTTCCGGCACCATCCAGCCCGCCATGATGTTCGTCGGCAACATCAACTACGTCCTGGTCGCGGTGGTCGGGGCGCTGCAAGTCGCCTCCGGCACGCTGTCGCTCGGCGCGGTGCAGGCCTTCATCCAGTACTCCCGGCAGTTCAGCCAGCCGCTGACCCAGGTGGCTAGCATGGCCAACCTGCTGCAGTCCGGCGTCGCGTCAGCGGAGCGCATCTTCGCCCTGCTGGACGCTGACGAGCAGGCACCCGACCCGGCGGAGCCGGTGCGCCCGGCGCGAGTGCGCGGCGAGGTGGAGTTCCACGACATCTCGTTCCGGTATCGCCCCGGCCAGCCGCTCATCGACGACCTGTCGCTGACCGTCCAGCCCGGCCAGACGGTGGCCATCGTCGGCCCCACCGGGCCGGCAAGACCACCCTGGTCAACCTGCTGATGCGGTTCTACGAGCTGGACGCTGGACAGATCACGGTCGATGGCGTCGATATCGCCGCGATGAGCCGCGACGAGCTGCGCGGCATGACCGGGATGGTGTTGCAGGACGCCTGGCTGTTCGGCGGGTCGATCGCCGACAACATCGGCTACGGGTCACCAGGCGCGGGCAGGCAGGCGATCATCGAGGCGGCCCGGGCCACCTACGTCGACCGGTTCGTGCGGACCCTGCCCGAGGGTTACGACACCGTCCTGGATGATGAGGGCGCGAACGTCAGCGCGGGGGAGCGGCAGCTGATCACGATCGCCCGGGCGTTCCTGGCCCGGCCCGCCATCCTGATCCTGGACGAGGCGACGAGCTCGGTGGACACCCGCACCGAGGTCCTGATCCAGCGGGCCATGAGCTCGCTACGCCAGGGCCGGACCAGCTTCGTGATCGCCCACCGGCTGTCCACGATCAGGGACGCCGACCTGATCCTGGTCATGGAGGCGGGCCGGATCGTGGAGCAGGGCACGCACGAGGAACTGCTGGCCTCCGGCGGCGCCTACGCTCGGCTGTACGCCGCGCAGTTCGCGCAGGCCATCGCCGAGGCGCAGGCGCCCGTCGGGTGACGCAGGGCCGGGCGAGCGTGGCCGGCCTGCCAGGCCGCCACGGCCACTGAGCCGCTAGCCAGCCCAGCCGCCAATCAGCCTCGTCCGCCGGTCAGTCCCGGCGGCCTGTCGGTCCCGGCGGCCGGTCAGCCTCGTCCGCTGGTCAGCCTCGTCCGCTGGTCGGCCCGTCCGCCGGTCGGTCCCGGCGGCCGGTCGGTCCCGTCCGCCGGTCAGCCTCGTCCGCCGGTCGGTCCCGGCGGCCGGTCAGCCTCGTCCGCCGGTCGGCCCGTCCGCTAGTCAGCCCGGGTGAACTCGGTGATCCAGTTCACCTTCCAGGTCTGCCCGCCGTCGGTGGAGAAGGCCTGGTCCCAGTGCGCCGACACCGGGGTAATGTCCGACCAGGTGTATCGCACCAGCACCGGCGTGCCCGCGAAATCCTGTGCGCAGTAGAAGCGGCCCACCCCGTCGCTGAACCGGCCGACCACCGGCGGGAGCTCCAGCAGCCCGTTCCGGCTGCTGATCCAGTACAGCGACCAGATCCCGGTGCCCGGGTCGAGCAGCCGCACCGTCAGCCCCCGGAAGCCGCGCTCGGGGACCAGCAGCTCGTCGGCGTTGGCCGCCCCGTCGAACAGCTGCCAGCAGGTCGTGGTGGACGGGAACTCATCCCATTCATCGCCACCGTCCAGCGGCTTCAGCAGCCGGCGGTGGACGCCATTCCAGGACCCGATCAGGAAGTCGAAGTCGCCGCGGCCGGGGATGGCCGGCTGCGCTGTGTCAGCTGCGGTTGCCGTGGTGCCTTCGGCCGCGTTCTCGTCCGGGACGAGCGCGGCCAGGTTCTGCTCGGTGTTTGTCATGGCCTGAAGGTACGAGGCAGACACTGACACCAAATGTCAGTGTCTGCTGGCATTCTTTTTCCATGCGCGCTAGCCGCCTTGTCTCCGTCCTGCTGCTCCTGCAGACCCGCGGCCGGATGACCGCCCAGCAGTTGGCTGACACGCTGGAGGTCTCGGTCCGCACGATCTACCGGGACATCGGCTCGCTCAGCGCGTCGGGCGTGCCGGTCTACGGTGACGCCGGGCCCGCGGGCGGATATCAGCTGCTGGGCGGGTACCGCACCCGGCTCACCGGGCTCACCGCCGCGGAGGCGCAGGCCCTGTCCCTGGCCGGCCTGCCCGCGGCGGCCGCCGAGCTCGGCCTGGGCTCCCCGCTGGCCGGGGCCCAGCTGAAACTGCAGGCCGCGCTGCCCGCTGAGCTGCGCGATCAGGCTGCCGTGGTGGCGGAGCGCTTTCACGTGGACGCGACCGGCTGGTACCAGGAAAGCGACCGCGTCCCGTACCTGGCCGCCGTCGCGGACGCGGTGTGGCGCCAGCGCCGGATCGAGATCAGCTACCGCCGGTGGGCGGCTCCGGCCGAGGTGACCCGGACCCTGGATCCGCACGGCATCGTCATGAAGGCCGGGAGCTGGTACCTGATCGCCCGGCATCAGGCCCAGTCCGGCCAGGCCCTGCGGACCTACCGGATCAGCCAGATACTCAGCGTGACGACACTGGGGGAGAGCTTCGAGCGCGAGCCCGGGTTCCGGCTGGCCGATCACTGGGAGGCCAGCGTCAGCGAATTTCACGCCTGGCTGCAGACGGGGGAGGCGACGATCCGGCTGTCCGCCGCCGGGCGGCGGCGGATGCGCGCCCTGCTGAGCCCAGTGGTCAGCCAGGCCGTCGAGGCCGCCGCCACCAATCCCGATCCCGATGGCTGGATCACCGCCGTGGTGCCGACCGAGTCATCCGATCGCGCCCTGACGGAGTTTCTCAGCCTCGGCACCGACCTGGAAATCCTCGCGCCCGCCCCGCTCCGCGCCGCGATGGCCACCACCGCTCGCACCCTGGCCGCCCGCTATGGCCCCGGGCCACCTCCCGCGCCGGCCATGGCCGCCGCCCCGCGCCCCTAGCCAAGCTGGCCCAATCCGCGGCCCCGGCACGCCCCTCAGCCGCACCACCCGCGGCGCCCGCCCCCTGCGGCGCCCGCACCCCCGCGGCGCCCGCACCCCCGCGGCGCCCGCACCCCCGCGGCGCCCGCACCCCCGCGGCGCCCGCACCCCCGCGGCGCCCGCACCCTGCGGCGCCCGCCCCCTGCGGCCCGCGCCCCGCCCGCCCGCGCCCGCACCCAGCGCCCCCGCACCCGCACCCGCGGGCCCTCGCCCCGCCCGGCCGGCCTGGACCGCACCCAGCACCCTCGCACCCGCACCCGCGGGCCCTCGCCCCGCCCGGCCCGGCTCGGCCCGGCCCGCGCCCAGCACCCCCGCACCCCGCGCCTGTGGCCCGCGCCCGCACCCGCAATCCGCACCCCCCGCACCCGCGGCCCCGCCCGCGCCCCGCAACCCCGCGCACCCCGGGGCCTCGGCTCACGGTCCTCAGCCGTCCCGCGTGCCTCATCTGCAACGCGACCTCGGCTCGTACCCCCGGCTTCCGGGCACTTATACCGGATTCGGTGCGCTCCCGGTGACTAAATGCGTGCTTTGTCCGTACCAAATCCGGTATAAGTGGGGCGGGCCGCGACGGCTGCGGATGGGCCGCACTCATCGCACCCAGCACCGTCATCATCGGCGAGCCGCCCCGCATGCACCATCCGATTTCCGGCGTTAGCGCCGGTTGAGACAGGACAAAAAATTCTCGGTGTCGACCAGCGTCGTCCCGGCTACGCCGATAATGAGCATTATGTCAAGTTGTGGTTTGACGCCCGGTCTCAGCGCCCTCCTGGCCCCGGATCACCGCAGTCGCTCGGCTCCGGCCGGGCTCACCTGATCAGCCGATGGTGCGGCTGCGGCCGCGGAACTCGGCCACGACCTGGTCGCCGCGGCGGACGGTGACGTCGTAGATGCCGCTGCGCCCGTAGCTGACTCGCTCGGCGGCCGTCGCGACCAGCACGTCGCCGTCGCGCGCCGGGGTGACGAAGGTGATGTCCGCGCCCGCCGCGACCGTCACCGGGCCCGAACTGTTGCAGGCGCACGCGAACGCGGTGTCGGCCAGCAGGAACACGAAGCCGCCGTGCGCGATGGCATGCCCGTTCACCATCGCGGCGGTGATCCTCATCCGCACGGTCGCGGTGCCGGGGCCGGTCGCGAGCAATTCCATCCCGAGACCGCGCGAGGCCAGGTCGGCCTCGAACATCGCCGCCGCCGGGCCGTCTGGCGGCGGCGCGGAATTCGCCATCCGGTCGCTCCTCCTGGTCCGCTTTTGCGGTCGGCTTTAAGCTACAGCCAGGTAATTCCGGCCGCAGGCCTGCCGCGATCGAACGCGGGTGACGCCGCCGGGCGGCCCGCGCCTGGCGTTCAGCACTGGCCTGACCGGCTGATACCCGGCCGGTCCGGCCTCACCTGCTACTATTAGAACGAAGTTACGAATCAGGCAATGAACCTAGCTGCGAATGAAAACTGCGTTTGAGCACGGGCGCACCGGCACCCGAACAGTTACCCTTGGCTCTATGGCTACGGTGCGTGCCGCCCTGCCCAGCGCCCGGTATCAGTCGCGCCCCGGGCGCGGCGTCCTGGTGGCCGCTAGCCTGGCGGACCTGCGCGGGCCTGTCGACGGGGTGGTCGAGCTGCCGCTGTGGCTGTTCTGGCACCCCGACCGCCGGTTCGACCTGGCTGAGCCGGACATGCTGGCCTGGATGTATCAGATCGTGCTCAGGGAAGCCACCCGCCCTGAAGACCTCGCCTACCTGAACGGTGAGCTGCTGACTCCGTTGTGGCCGGACCTGTACCTGCCGAAGGACGTCCGCCAGGCCTGGGAAGAGCAGCACCCGGCGCTGCGGGCGGTCGCTGTCCACTCCCCCTGATGCCGATCAGCGAGCTGCAGCGCGAGGTGGCCACCATCGCGCTGCGGGCGGCGGCCCGGCACGGTTTCGCGCTGGCCGGCGGGAATGCCCTGATCGCCCACGGGGTCATCGACCGGCCCACCGAGGACGTTGACCTGTTCAGCGACCAGGAAACGGGGGTGACCGCGGCCGCCCGGGCGGTGGAAGACGCCCTGCGCGAAGCGGGTTTCCAGGCCGAGCGGCGGGACATGATGGGCGGCCTCGGGGACCTCTTCGACGGGCCGGCGAAGGGCTCGCCGAGTGGATCATCACCGCTCCCGACGGGCCGCAGACCATGCTGCAGATGGCCTACTTCGACCGGAACCGCGGACCGGTGACCATGGACGTCGGGCCCGTTCTTGACCTGGAGGATCTAGCCGCGTGGAAGACCGTAGCGCTCGCCAGCCGGGCCGAGCCGCGTGACTACGCCGACATAGCAGCCTGCCTGGATCGTTACACCGTTGATCAGCTGATTAGCCTCGCGAAACGGCTTGATCCGGGATTGGACAGCAGGGACTTGGCCGACGCCGGCCGACGCCTGGACCGGCTGCCAGACCGGATATTCGCCCGCTACGGGCTAGCGCCACCTGATGTGGCAGAAATACGGGAGAAGTTCGCTGACTGGCCTCGCCCTTGATCGCGGCAATTCTTCGCTGCGATGTCAAGCGGCTCCGGGTGCCCTTGCGTCGGCTCGCCGGGATGTCACCCTGGGCGGCCGCGCCGTCCAGCACCTGCAGCTCCTGGCTGAACTCCACCGCGCTCAGCCGCTGGCATCGCCTGTCTTGCGAGCCCGCAGTTGCTCGGCGAGGCGCTCCATGCCGCGCTTGTTGCCGCGGCGGACCACGGCACGGACCAACGGCGCGGCGAGAGCCTCGCTGCGCGGGACTCGCAGCCAGGCGGATTCGAAGGTGATCCGGGTTCCCCCGCCAGGAAGCTCGGCCAGCGTGTAGGTCCCGGTCGCGACGCGGCCGCTCGCGCCCGCGTTGCGCTCCACGTTCCGCGTCGGCCGCTCGGCTTCGATGACCTCCATGTCGAGAGTTTCGGTGCGGCCGCCGGCGACGGCCGTTACCTTGGCCTTCGCGCCGACGCCCCGCACCGGCCCCTCGTACCGCCAGTCGCGCAACATGTGGTCGGTGAAGAGCTCGTGGTTGGCGAGCACGTCGAGGAAGTCGTAGACATCCTCCCGGGTCTGGGGAACGTCGATGCTCACCCGTACTGGCTTCATGTACCGCACGGTACTCTTCGCGGTTTCCCGCTGGACCCGGCCAGCCGCTCGGCGAGCGGGAGGCTCCTGCCGGGACTGAGTGACGGGGCTGCCGCTACGGTGGCGATCATGGTTTCCTACCGCCAGCCCGGCACCGTGCTGACCGACCGGGTATTCACCGTGCCGCTGGATCACGCGGAGTCTGCCGGGCCGCAGATCGAAGTGTTCGCCCGGGAGGTCGTGGCGAACGAGCCGGCCGCGGCCGGCCATGGCTGGTCTTCCTGCAGGGCGGGCCCGGGTTCGGCGCGCCGCGGCCGGTGGGCCGGGACGGCTGGCTGGACCGGGCGCTGCGCGACTACCGGGTGCTGTTGCTGGACCAGCGCGGAACGGGGCGCTCCTCCCCCGTCAGCCGGCACACGCTGGCCGCGCTCGGCAACGCGCAGGCCCAGGCGGACTACCTGGCGCACTTCCGGGCTGACGCGATCGTGGCCGACGCCGAGCTGATCAGGCCTCAGGTCACCGGCGGCGAGCCCTGGGCCGTGCTCGGGCAGAGCTTCGGCGGGTTCTGCACCGTCACTTACCTGTCCCGGGCCGCGGGCGGCGTGCGGGAGGCGTTCATCACCGGCGGCCTGCCCGGCCTGCGGGCCAGCGCCGACGAGGTGTACCGGGCGACCTACCCGCTGGTGGCGGCCAGGAGCCGGGCGCACTACGCGCGCTACCCGGGCGACGTCGAGCAGGCCAGGGCAGTGGCCAGGCGGCTGGCCGTCGCCCCGGCCCGGCTGCCCTCGGGCGGCACGCTGACCGTCGAGGCGTTCCAGTCGCTGGGCCGGATGCTCGGCTCCAGCACCGGCAGCCATCACCTGCACTACCTGCTGGAGCACCCGTTCGCCGGGCCGGAGCTCGCTGACGATTTCCTGCAGCAGGTGCAGGGACACCTCAGCTTCGCCGCCGGGCCGATCTACGCCCTGCTGCACGAAGCCTGCTATGCCCAGGGCGGCGCCACCCGCTGGGCGGCACAGCGGATCAGGGCCGAGTTCGCCGAGTTCGACCCGGCGGCCGCGGTGGACGGCGGCGAGCCGTTGTTGTTCACCGGCGAGATGATCTACCCGTGGATGCTCGAGGCCGATCCGGTGCTGGCCCCGCTGACGCAGGCCGCTGAGCTGCTGGCGCACCGGGACGGCTGGCCGGATTTGTACGACCCGGCCCGGCTGGCGGCCTGCGAGGTGCCCGCCGCCGCGGCGGTCTACTTCAACGACATGTACGTGCCGCAGCGGCTGTCGCTGGAGACGGCAGCCGGCCTGCCGGGCCTGCGGCCCTGGGTGACGAGCGAGTACGAGCACGACGGGCTGCGGGTCAGCAACGGCGCGGTGCTCGACCGCCTGATCACGCTGGCCCGCGGCGACGCCTGAGGCCGGGCCCGGCCGCGCCCCGGTCAGCCGCCCGCCGCGATCACAGCGTGTGCGGCGGCAGCACGAACAGCCCGCTGACCCGGCCGTCCTGGTCGTAGGCCACGCGGCCCTTCAGCTCGCCCGCCTCGAAGCCCAGCGGTATGTCGGTCACGGTGTAGTCGCCCACCTGGCGGACCAGCGGCTCGCCCATCCGCTGGTACTCCCCCACCGTCCCGACCACCTGGGCCCAGGTCGCGGCCAGCTCGCGGGGGGTGAGGTTCTCGGTCAGGGCCTGGTTGAAGCCCGCCGTGACCTCGCTGTACCTGGCCTCGATCCAGTTGATCATCAGCGCGGTGGCCCGCTTCCCCGCGTCGGGCAGCGCCGCGCCGTCCATCGGCTCGCCGGTCCGCGGGTCAGCGGGCCGGCCGAAGCGCTGGAACGCCGCCTGCCGGGAGACGCCGAGCAATTCGCTGATCTCCTGCCAGGTCCGCCCGGCCGTCCGGGCCTGCTCGACGCTGGCCTGCAGCACTGTGCCGGACAGTGCATGCAGGTCATGGGCCAGCCGCACCGCGCCAAGCTCCGCCGGGTCATCCCCCGCTCCCCCGTCCCGCCCGGAGCGGGCACTGAGCCGCCGCGCCTTGAACTCGGCCTGCTCAGCCAGTCCCGCCAGGTCAACGGGTCGCGCTTCCTTCAATCTCGGTGCCTCCCCCGGGCCGCCCGGATCCCAGGATCCGGCGGACTGTCACTATGTGTCAACTTTCCGCTTACGCAGAGGTATTTCCCCAGGCCGCACGGGTCTGAACACTCCCCCGGCGGAGCGCTGCCGCGGCCGCGACCTGGCCCGCGCCGCCGAGCGTCGCGAGCTGGAGCTGCGCTTTAGCTAGTTGCGATCAAGCAACTGTTTCGGGATAGGCTCAATCAGTGCGCGGGACAGCAGATCAGAGCAGGCCGGGCGGCCCGGACGGCGGCAACGGGCCGGACGGCCGCGGGGCGCCCCCGGACCGGTACAAGTGGATAGCGCTCTCCAACACGACGCTGAGCGTCACGATGGCGACCATCGACGGGTCGATCGTGATCATCGCCATGCCGGCCATCTTCCGCGGCATCCACCTCGACCCGACCGGCCCGGGCAGCTTCAGCTACCTGCTCTGGATGATCATCGGCTACCTGCTCGTCACCGCGGTGCTGGTGGTCACCCTGGGCCGGCTGGGCGACATATTCGGCCGGGTCCGCATCTACAACCTCGGCTTCGTCGTGTTCACCGTGGCCTCGATCGCGCTTTCGTTCGATCCTTACACCGGCCCGTCCGGGGCCCTGTGGCTGATCGGGTGGCGGTTCGTGCAGGCCTTCGGCGGCGCGATGCTGATGTCCAACTCGGCGGCCATCCTGACCGACGCGTTCCCGGCCCGCCAGCGCGGCATGGCCCTGGGCATCAACCAGATCTCCGGCATCTCCGGGCAGTTCATCGGCCTGCTGCTAGGCGGCGTGCTCGCGGCCTGGGACTGGCGCGCGGTGTTCTGGGTGAACGTGCCCATCGGGCTGTTCGGCACCATCTGGTCCTACCGCAGCCTGCGCGAGATCGCGGCCACCAGGCGCGCGAAGATCGACTGGTGGGGCAACGTCACCTTTGCCCTCGGGGCTGGCCTGCTGCTGGTCGCCATCACCTACGGCATCCAGCCCTACGGCGGCAACCCGACCGGCTGGACCAACCCGAAGGTGCTCGGCGGGCTGGCCGCCGGGATCGTGCTGCTGGTCTGCTTCGGGATCATCGAGACGAAGATCACCGACCCGATGTTCCGGATGGGCCTGTTCAAGATCAGGGCGTTCGCGGCCGGCAACGCGGCCAGCCTGATGGGCTCGATAGCCCGGGGCGGCCTGCAGTTCATGCTCATCATCTGGCTGCAGGGCATCTGGCTGCCGCTGCACGGCTACAACTTCGTGGATACGCCGCTGTGGGCGGGCATCTACATGCTGCCGCTCACCGCCGGGTTCCTGGTCTCCGGGCCGGTCTCTGGCTACCTGTCGGACCGGTTCGGGCCGCGCCCGTTCGCCACTTCCGGCCTGCTGCTGGGCGCGGCGGGGTTCATCGGGCTGATGCTGCTGCCGGTCAACTTCCCCTACTGGCTGTTCGCGCTGATCATCTTCGGCAACGGGGTCGGGTCGGGCTTGTTCGCCTCGCCCAACACCTCGGCCATCATGAGCAGCGTCCCGGCCCGTGACCGCGGCGCGGCCTCGGGGATGCGGGCCACGTTCCAGAACTCGGGCGTGTCCTTGTCGATCGGCGTCTTCTTCTCGCTGCTGATCGCGGGGCTGGCCGCGGCCATGCCCCGGGCCCTGATCAGCGGGCTGCGGGCGCAGGGCGTGCCGGCCGCGGTGGCCCAGCACGTCGGCCACCTGCCGCCGGTCAGCACGCTGTTCGCCTCGTTCCTGGGCTACAACCCGATCCGCAACCTGCTCAAGCCGAGCGGCGTGCTGTCCCGGCTGCCGGCCCGCAATGTCGCGAACCTCACTGGCAAGCAGTACTTCCCGCACCTGGTCGCGGGCCCGTTCCATCACGGGCTGATCATCGTGTTCAGCACCGCGGCCGCCATGTCCGTGGCCGGGGCCCTGGTCTCGCTGCTGCGCGGCAAGCAGTTCTACTATGACGCGCCGGAAGGAGCGGGCCCGCCCGTCCCGGCCGCCAGGCCGGTGCCCGCCCCGGCGACCACTACGATGCCGAACGCTACCCAGCTCGCCAGTCCGGCCCGCCCGCTGGTCGGCCGCGGGCCGGGGAAAGCCTGGCGCCGGGCGGCCGGGTTACGCCGGTCCAGCCCGGCCGAAGCCGAACCCTGAGCCGCGATCCCGGCCACCGGCACGCTGGCCCCGGTGTCCGGCTGACACAGTGTCCGGCCGGTCCTGGTGTCCGGCTGGTCCTGGTGTCCGGCTGGTCCTGGTGTCCGGCTGGTCCTGGTGTCCGGCTGGTCCTGGTGTCCGGCTGGTCCTGGTGTCCGGCTGGTCCTGGTGTCCGGCTGGTCCTGGTGTCCGGCTGGCCCCGGTGTCCGGCTGGCACGGCGTATGCTGGCAACGTGCCCCGATATGAGTACCGGTGCCGGGCCTGCGGCGCGACGTTCGAGCAGACCCGCCCGATGAGCGAATCATCAGCCCCGTGCAACTGCCCGCAGGGCCACGACGACACGGTGCGGCTGCTATCCACGGTGGCGGTCGGCGGCCGGGCCAGCTCCGCAGCGAACCCTGCTCCCGGCGGCGGTGGCTGCTGCGGCGGAGCGTGCGGCTGCCGCTGACCCCGCGGCCGGCCCCGTCACTCCCGCGCCGGTAGCTGCTGCCCGCCCCCAGCCGGAGGTCCTGATGGCGACCATTGACCCGCAGACGTTCTACGCCGAAATCCGGGCCAGCACCGGCATCATCGCCGGACTGCTCGGTGAGCAGGAGCCTGACCTGGCCGTCCCGTCCTGCCCGGGCTGGACCCTCAGTAAGCTGGCCACCCACGTCGGCCGGGCGCAGCGGTGGGCAGCTGAGCTGGCGCGCACCCGGTCAGCGGAGATGATCCCGTTCCGCTCGGTGCCGGACGGCAAGCTGCCCGGTGACCGCGCGGCGCAGCAGGACTGGCTGCTCGCCGGCGCTCAGCTGGTGATCGACGTGGTCCAGGGGGCCGGCCAGGACCAGGTCTGGACCTTCGTCGGGCCGCAGCCGGCCAGCTTCTGGGGCCGCCGGATGGCGCACGAGACCGCGGTCCACCGCGCCGACGCCGAGCTGGCCGCCGGGCTCGTGCCCGCGTTCACGCCGCGGCTGGGCGCGGACGCGGTGGACGAATGGCTGGGCTTCCTGTCCGGCCCGGCCTGGGAACGCGAGGACGACCCGCGGCTGAAGGCGCTGCCGGACGGCAAGTCCCTGCACGTACACGCCACCGACGCCGAGCCGGGCGAAGCCGGCGAGTGGCTGATCCGCCGCACCGGCTCGGTCATCACCGTCGACCATGACCACGCCCGCGCGGACGTGGCCGTGCGCGGCCCGGCCGGGCAGCTGCTGCTGACGCTGATCAGGCGGCTGCCCCCGACATCGGTCGAGGTACTCGGCGACCCCGCGCTGCTCACCCAGTGGCTGGACAACACCCCCTACTGAGCCTCCCGCCCGCGTGATTATGCTCACCGCCCGGCTGCCGCATCGGCGGTCCTGGCCTGGTGGGCCGTTGCCCCCCGTTCGTCCGGCGCGCCCTGCGCCTGGCCTGGCCGGCCCGGCAGGGCCAGTCCGGCGAGGGCCCCGGCCAGGGCCAGGCCGGTCGCGGCCGCGATGGCGGGCGCGAACCCGGCGCTGAACGCGGCGGCCGAAGTGTAGCCGCCGGCCGAGGTGAACACCGCGGCCAGGATCGCGACGCCGAACGCGCCGCCCAGCTGGCGCATCATGCTGAAGCTGCCCGACGCCTTGCCGATGTCGCCGCGCGGGACGGAGCTGACCACGGCCTTGGTGACCGCGGGCACGGCCAGGCCGAGCCCGGCGCCGGAGATCATCATTGGTGCGAGCATCGCCGGGTAGGCCAGCCGGGGGCTAGCGATGACGGCGATCCAGGCGAACCCGGCGGCCTGCAGCAGCAAGCCGGAAACGACCAGCGGCCGCTCGCCGATCCGGTCGGCCAGCTGGCCCGCCCTCGGCGCGATCAGGAATGGTGTCACGCCCCAGGGCAGCAGCCGCAGCCCGGTACTGAGCGGATCCTGGCCGAGGCCGACCTGCTGAAACTGGGCCATGAAGAAGACCGCCCCGGTCACCGACGCGCCCTGGAGGAAGGCCAAGGCGTTGCCCGCGGAGAAGCCCCTGATGGCGAACAAGCGCATCGGCAGCATCGGCGCGCGGGCCCGCATTTCCCAGCCGGTGAACGCCACCGCCAGCGCGGCGCCCGCCACGAGCGGACCGGCGACGCCGGGCCGGCCCAGCCGGCCGAGCTGCCGCGCACCAGGCCCCAGACCAGCCCGAGCGCCGCGCCGGTGCCCAGCGCTATGCCGGGCAGGTCCAGTGCGGCGCGCGGCCCGTAACTCTCGTCAAGGTGGCGCAGCGCCAGCGGGATCGTCAGCAGGCCGGCCTGCACATTCAGCCAGAAGATCCACTGCCAGGCGATGCCCTGGGTGATCGCGCCGCCCAGCACCGGCCCCACCACTGTCGCCAGGGCGGTCACCGAGCCGAAGATCCCCATCGCCCAGCCGCGGCGCTGCGGCGGGACGGCCGCGTTCAGCAGCGCCAGCGCCAGCGGCATGACCATCGCCGCGCCGACGCCCTGCACCGTGCGCGCCGCGATCAGCGGGCCCGCCCCGGGCGCGAGCGCGCACGCCGCCGAGCCCGCGGCGAACACGCCCAGGCCCAGGGCGAACACCCGCCGCCTGCCGAACCGGTCGCCCACGGCGGCCGCGGTCATCAGCAGCACTGCGAAGGTCAGGGTGTAGGCGTTGACCGTCCACTCCAGCTGCCCGATCGAGGCGCCCAGGTCGCGGCGGATCGTGCTCAGCGCGGTCGCGACGACCAGCAGGTCCAGTACGACCATGAACGACGCCGCCGACGCCAGCGCCAGGGCCCAGCCCTGGGCGCGGGTCACGGCGGCCTGCTTGCTCGCGGTGCTCACGTGTCCTCCAGTTTGCGTTGTGACACTTGCTGCTGGGCAGACACCGCGGGCAGCCGCGAATTGACCGGTGACTTTCCGGCCCGGCTGGTGTCGTTACCTCAAGGACCCGGTGGCGGGTGAGGCGACGGGAGGATGTGATCGTGACCACGACAGCGCTGGCCCGCGCCCGGGCCGGGGATGGAGAGGCGTTCCGCGAGCTCACCGACCCCTACCGGCGCGAGCTGCAGCTGCACTGCTACCGGATCCTCGGCTCGGTCCAGGATGCGGAGGACACGCTGCAGGAGAGCCTGCTGGCCGCCTGGCGCGGCCTTGACCGGTTCGAGGAACGTGCCTCGACGCGCACCTGGCTGTACAAGATCGCGACCAACCAGTGCCTGAACGCGCTGCGGGCCGCGGGCCGCCGCCCTGCGGCCGTGGCCATGTCCCAGTGGTCTGTCTCCTCGCCGGAGCCGACCCGCCGGGCGGAGCCGCTGTGGCTGCAGCCCTACCCGGACGCGCTGCTCGATGACCTGCCCGACACCACGCCCGGCCCGGAAGCACGCTATGAGCGCAGGGAAGCGCTGGCCCTGGCGTTCGTGGCCGGGCTGCAGCGCCTGCCGCCCCGGCAGCGCGCCGTCCTGGTGCTGCGGGACGTGCTCGGCTACCCCGCGGCGCAGGCCGCCGACATGCTCCAAGTCAGCGAGGTGTCGGTGAACAGCGCCCTGCGGCGAGCCCGGGCCACGCTCGCCGCTCAGCTTCCTGCCGCGGGCCGGGACAGCGCGCCCGCGCCGCGGTCGGCCCGGGAGCGCGAGCTCACCAGCCGGTTCGCGGACGCGTTCGAGGCCGCCGACATCGAGCGCCTGCTGGCCCTGCTCACCGAGGACGCGCTGGTGACGATGCCGCCCGAGCCGCTGGAATACCAGGGCTCGGCCGCGATCGCCGAGTTCTTCCGGTCCCGGGCCAGTTGGGGGACCTACGTGGCCCGGCTGGTGCCCGCCCACGCCAACAACCAGCCCGCGTTCGGCTACTACCGCGCCGATCCGCACGCGCCGGTCGCGCACGCCCATAGCCTCATCGTGCTCACGCTGGCCGGCGACAAGATCTGCGCCATCACCCGGTTCGGCGACAACGGCCTGTTCCCCCGCTTCGGGCTGCCCCGGACCCTGCCGAACTAGCCGGATACCTGTCCGGGCATGACAACTCAGCGGCCAGCTGGCCGCCAGACCGGGCAGACGCCGAGGGACGGTTAGAGCCAGCTGATCCTGGCGCTGTCCAGTGGCTGGCCGCTGGGCGCTGCGGCCAGCTCGCCCGCGTACACCGGGCGCAGCAGCCGTGCGACGCGGGCACCGGGCCGGGCTAGAGCCAGCTGACCCTGGCGCTGTCCAGTGGCTCGCCGCTGGGCGCTACGGCCAGCTCGCCGGCGTACACCCGGCGCAGCAGCCGGGCGACCGTGTCCAGCACCTCGGGCAGGCAGTCGCGCAAGCTCTGCGCGTCGGCGGCCAGCACGGCGTCGCGGGGCAGCCCGGCCCGCTCGGCCAGGCCCTCCAGGTCAGCGAGCTGCTGCCCGACCCACGCGACCGGGTCGGCGGTCAGCTCCGGGTCGAACACCCGGCTCCCCGGCTCCCAGCCGCGGAAGGCCGGGTGGTGGTGGGCGCGGTCCAGCGTGCCGGGCGGCCCGTCCGCCGACTCCAGCAAGTCCGCCCGCCAGACCGGCTGCCCGACCTCGATCGGCCGGGCCGAGTAGATGGAGCCCTTGAGGTCGGCCGGCACCAGCAGCCTGACCTCAAGCCGCACGCCGCGTTCCGGGCTTTCCTGGCCGCGCTTCGGGCGCGGATCGACAAAGTACAGATCGCTGACCACCACGCCGAACCGCTCGAAACCAAACGCGTAGAGCACCAGGGCCCTCCTTCGCTGACCGGCAGACGGTTCCCATGTTCCCTGGCCCGGCCGCCCGCCGCCAAGTGCAGGCCGCCAAGTGGCAGCCGTCGTGCTGGCCGGGCTGACGCCGTGCTGGCTTGGCTGAGCTGCCCGCTGATACAGTAGGTAACCCGGATTTCGGTTATTACGCGGTCAATAGCGTTCTGCGGTATTAGTCTTTTCACTCTTCTGTTTCGGGGTTCACGCATTGCCGAATGCATTTCGCGAATTTGTGCTTGACGGCGATGACGGGACCGGGCCCGGTTCGGGCCTGCCCGCGCCGGGACCGGCGTTCGCCTGGGCTGATGCCAGCCCGGCCCGGCTGCGCCGGGTCTGGCTAGATACCTTCGACTGGCGGCTGTACCGGTCCGGGCTGACCCTCGAGCAGGTCAGCACCAGCAGCGGCACCCAGATCAGGCTCACCGGGCGCGACGGCACGGTGCTGGCCGAGCATGACACGGCGCGGGCCGAGCCGGGCCCCGGCGGGCGCCGGAGCGGCCGGGCCGGCGCCCCGAGCTGGCCGGGCAAGCTCGACGCTCTGCCCGCAGGCCCGCTGCGCGAGCAACTCGGGCCGGTGGTCGGGGTGCGGGCGCTGGCCCCGGTGGTCCGGGCGGTCAGCGTGCTGCGTGAGCAGCCGGCCGTGAATTCGGACCAGAAAACGGTGGCCCGGGTCGTCATTGACCAGATGTCGGTCAGCTACCCGGCCCGGGCGACGCTGCCGGTCCGGCTCAGCGTCACCGCGCTGCGCGGCTATCAGCCCCAGGCGGTCCGGCTGGCCGACAAGCTCGCCACCGGGCCCGGCATCAGGGCCGCCCCCCAGCCGGCCCTGGAGGCCGCGCTGGCCGCGGCCAGCCGCCGGCCCGGGGACTATTCCAGCAAGATCGACGTCGAGCTGGCCCCGGGGATGCCCGCGGCGGCGGCGCTCAGCCGGGTGCTGACCGGGCTGCTGGGCACCCTGGAGGCCAACGTCGAGGGCACCATCAAGGACGTGGACGTCGAGTTCCTGCACGATCTGCGAATCGCGGTGCGCCGGACCAGGTCGGCGCTGAAGCTCGCCGGGAGCGCCCTGCCCGCCGAGCTGACCGCCACCTTCCGGCCCGAGTTCAAGTGGCTGGGCGACCTGACCACGCCTACCCGCGACCTGGACGTCTACCTGCTCGAATATCCGGCGATGGCGGCCAGCCTGATGGCCGCCACGCCCGCGGAGCTGCAGCCGTTCTACGACCATCTGGCGCGCAAGCGGGCCGTGGCGCAGCGGCAGCTGGCCCGCGGCCTGCGCTCCGCGCGGTTCACCCGGCTGACCGCCGGGTGGCGGGACGCCCTGGCCGCCGCCGGGTCCCGGGCCGGCCGACCGTGGCCAAGCTGGCCGCGAGCCGGATCGAGCTGGCCCACCAGCGGGTGCTGCGCCAGGGCGCGGCGATCACCGCGGCCACGCCCCCCGAAGCCCTGCATGACCTGCGCAAGCGCTGCAAGGAACTGCGGTACCTGCTGGAGATCTTCGGGTCGCTCTACGACCCGGCCCGGCAGTGGCAGGCGGTCAGGGAGCTCAAGGGGCTGCAGGACTGCCTCGGGGAATTCCAGGACACCCAGGTGCAGCACGACAAGATCAAGGCCTTCGCGGCCGAGATGCTGACCGATCCGGCCGCGCCCGCGACCGCCCTGCTGGCCATGGGCGAGATCGCGGCGGGCCTGATGGCCCGCCAGCGCCAGGCCCGCGGCGAGTTCGGCGGGCGGTTCCGTGACTTCGCCAGCCCGGGCAGCCAGAGCCGGATCCGCGCGCTCACCGAGGCGGCCTGACGGTGAAGATCTTCGCCTCATACAACATCAAGGGCGGCGTCGGCAAGACCGCCACGGCCGTCAACCTGGCCTACCTGGCGGCCCGCGACGGCCACCGGGTCCTGCTGTGGGACCTGGACCCGCAGGGCGCGGCGAGCTTCCTGTTCCGGATCAGGCCCCGGGTCAAGGGCGGCGGCAAGGCGCTGATCAAGGGCACCCGGTCGGTCGACGACGCGATCAAGGGCACCGACTTCGACGGCCTGGACCTGCTGCCGGCCGACTTCACCTACCGGAACCTGGACTTGATCCTGGACAGCGCCAAGCAGCCGACCCGCAAGCTGCGCCGGCTGCTGACGCCGCTGCGGGCCGAGTACGACGTGATCATCCTGGACTGCCCGCCGGGCATCTCGCTGCTGTCGGAGAGCGTGCTGCACGCCGCCGACCTGCTGGTGGTCCCGCTCATCCCGACCACGCTGTCGGTTCGGACGCTGGATCAGCTCACCGAGTTCATCTCCGGCTTCGACGGGCCCCGGCCCGCCGTGCTGGCCTTCTTCTCCATGATCGACCGGCGCAAGCGGCTGCACAGGGAGATCGCCGAGCAGCTCCCTGCGCAGCGGCCCGACTTCGCCCAGACCGCCATCCCGGCGCTGTCGGTCATCGAGCAGATGTCCGTGCGGCGGGCTCCGGTGACCGCGTTCGCGCCGCGCACCGCGGCCGCGCGCGGCTACGACGCATTGTGGGCGGAGGTGGCCCGGCGCTGCCCGCCGCGCCCGGCTAAGCCAGCTCGCTGAGGAAGCCGAGCAGGGCCGCGGTGACCTCGCCGGGACGTTCCTGCTGCGTCCAGTGCCCGCACCCGGGCAGCAGCACCGGCTCGCGCAACTGGGGCGCGAAGTCGCGCAGCCTGGACACCAGCCTGCTGGCCCCGGGCGCCCTGATCACCAGGTCGCGGTCGCCGGCCAGGTACAGCGCGGGCACCGTGACCTGGGCGTGGTGCCACGGCGCCGTGAGCTCCCAGTTGCGGTCCAGGTTGCGGTACCAGTTCAGCGGGCCGGTGAACCCGGCGGCGAACTGGCTGGCGTAGCTGTCGATGTCGGCGCTGGTCAGCCAGGCGGGCAGCTGGTCAGGCGGCTCGGCGCAGGCGTCAAGGAAGCCGCCGCCGGGCGGGACGATGGGCACGCTGGGCGGCGCGTCGCCTGATGCGCTGTACAGCAGCCGCCGGAAAGTAGCGTGCCGGTCCCGGCTGAGCTCGGCATCGGCCACGCCGGGCTGCTGGAAGTAGACCATGTAGAAGCCTTCGCCCAGCCGGGCCCGCATGTTCGCGACCGGGGGGCTGCTCCCCCGCGGCCGGTACGGGACGCTCAGCCCGGCCACGCCGCGCACCCGGTCGGGCCGCAGCAGCGCGGTATGCCAGGCCACCGGGGCACCCCAGTCGTGCCCGGCCACCACGGCCTGGTCGGCGCCGAGCGCGTCGAGCAGCGCGATCACGTCGCCGGTCAGGTGCAGGATGGTGTACTGATCGGCCTGCGGTGGCGCGTCGGTCTGGCCGTACCCGCGCTGGTCCGGCGCGACCGCGTGATATCCGGCCCGGGCCAGCGCGGTCAGCTGGTGCCGCCAGGAATACCAGCTTTCAGGGAAGCCGTGCAGCAGCAGCACCAGCGGCCCGGTTCCCGCCTCAGCGATGTGCATCCGCAGCCCGCGCAAGTCTAGCTGCCGATGTGTGATCCGATCGCCGTCCGGGCGCGTCTGCATATCGGGACAATAACGCCCCGGCCGGGTGGCCGGGGCGTGCGGTCGGCTCCCCCGATCTTTGTGGCCGATTGCTGGTACATAAGATGCCAAGACAGGCCATGCTGTAGTTGAGGACGTTGTCTGCTGTAGGGGGGCTAGTTGAGCCGCAGGCTGCTTCGGCTGGAGATCCCGGTCTTCCCGGAGCGAAAAATGTTCCGGGTTCATGATCCCGCGGCCGATCTGGACGGCCCGGGCGGGCCGTTGCAACCTTCCGATGCCCTCATCAGCGCCAGCCGCGACCAGATGCTGGTCTCCTGCGCGCAGGAGCATGTCGGCGTCCAGCTCACCATCGAGGAGTGGGAAGACCCCCCGGCCCCGTTCAGCGACGGCTACGAGGACGAGGCCAAGTGCGTGCTGTACCTGCGCGGCCACCTGAGCGTCGAGGACATGGGCCCGACCGGGCGGGCCTTGCGCAGCGTGCGCCTGGTTGGCGGGGTCGGCGATTACGGCGTCCGGGTCTACACCCGCAACCGCACTGAGGCGGTCCGCCGCTACGCCGCGTTGTTCAACCTCAAGACCGACCCGCTGGGCGATGAGTTCCAGCAGGCCCGGCGGCGGCTGGAAGGGCTGGAGCAGTACCTGATCCAGCTCTGGCGCGAGTCCTGACTCGCTGGCGCCTGATCGCTATGGCGCCAGGCCGGGCGGCCGAATCCGCCCCAGTGGGCTGCGGCAACTGCCGGGTCACGCCGTGCGGCGCGGCTGACCGGGTCGGCCCAGGCCGGTCCGCGCCGGACCGGAACGGGCCGGTCGCGTAGATCGCCAGGGCGACGACGGCAATAACGGCGAGCACCGCCAGGGCCACCAGCCACCGGGTCCGCCGCGACCGCATCAGGGCGGCTAGCCCGGGCTGGCCGAAGGAATTCAGTCGTCGAGGCCAGCAGCGGGTCGTCCGCCGCGAGCTTGCGCTCCATCTCGTCGAGCATGCGCTGCTCGTCCATGGATAACGCCATGACGCCACCTCCGGCCGCATCGGGCCACCACCGCCGCGCGCATGGGTGGCGGACTGACTCTCACGATTCTTTCCAGGCCTGCGCTCGGCGGGAATTCGTTACCCGTCCTTTGCGGCCCGGTTGCCTGCCGTGCCGCGGCGGCGCTTGATCGCCCGGCTCTGAGGCCAGTGAGTCGAATAGGTGTTTGATTTAATCGAACGCCCGTTCTGTATCCATCGTGGCGGGCATGCGCTGGGACTCGCTCGATAGCCGGATGCTGCGCCTGGCCTGTTTGAGGCTGACCGGCGCGGCGTGCGCACCGTGACCACGCCCGCCTTCCGCGGCATCACGTTCTACGAGGTACACGCCCGGTCGATCATCAATCAGGTGCCGCCCGCCTCGCGGATGGCGTTCCGCTGGACGATCAATCCCTACCGCGGGATGCAGTCACGGCTGCGTGTACTGCTTCGCCCGCAACACCCACACGTACCTCGACCTGGACGCCGGGCTGGACTTCAACTCCAAGATCGTGGTCAAGGTCAACGCGCCGGAACTGGCCCGGCGCGAGCTGGCCCGGCCGCGCTGGGCTGGCGAGCACGTCGCGATGGGCACCAACGTGGATTGCTACCAGCGGGCTGAGGGCCGCTATCAGCTGATGCCGGGCATCATCAGCGGCGCTGCGGGACGCGGCCAACCCGTTCTCGATCCTCACCAAGGGCACGCTCATCCTGCGGGACATCGAACTGCTGGCCGACGCCGCGCAGGTCACCGATGTCGGGCTGAATGTGTCGGTGGGATTTGTCGATAAAGAGCTTTCTCGATCTGTCGAGCCCGGTACGCCGAGTCCGCGACGGCGGCTGGCCGCCTGCGCCACGCTGACCGAGCGCGGGCTGAGCTGCGGGGTGCTGATGGGCCCGGTGCTGCCGTTCCTGTCGGACTCGCCCGCCCAGCTCAAGGCCACGGTCGCGGAGGCCGCCGCCGCGGGCGCGAGCCATGTCACCCCGATCGTGCTGCACCTGCGCCCCGGCGCCCGGCAGTGGTACCTGAGCTGGCTGGCCGAGCAGCATCCGGGGCTGGTCGGCCGGTACCGGTCACTCTACGGCCCGGGCGCATACGCGCCCCGGGCTTACCAGCAGCGGATCACCGATCAGGTCAGCCAGTTCGCCGCCGCCTGCGGGGTCGGCCGGGCGGGCCCGGCGCAGGCCCGGCGGCTCCGGCCGCGACGGCCTCCCGCCGCACCAGGACCCGGTCAGCCCGGCTCCGGTCAGCCAGCCCCGCAGCGCGCTGACCGGCCGGCGGCGGTTCAGCTCGCCCTGCTGTGACCTCCGGGCTGGACCGGCAGGCCGGCCGCGGCCCAGGCCCGGAAGCCGCCGTCCAGGTCGGTAGCGGCGCGCAGGCCCAGTTCCTGAAGCGCGGCGGCGGCCAGGCTGGAGGTGTAGCCCTCCGAGCAGAACACGATCACCCGCAGGCCGTAACCGGCCTGCGGGAGCCGGGCGGCTGACGCCGGATCGAACCGCCATTCGAGCACGTTGCGCTCGACCAGCAGGGCGCCGGGTATCTCGCCTTCCTCGGCGCGCTGCGCCTGGGGCCGGATGTCGACCAGCAGCGCCCCGTCCCTGGCCGCGGCCGATGCTTCATACGGGCCAAGCCGCCGCAGCCGGCCGCGGGCCCGGGCCAGCATCTGGTCGATCGTCTTGCTGCCCGCCGGCGCGTCTGTCATCACCAGTCCCGTCCTGCTTCCTTCGTCGCCACCGGCACCAGGCCGGCCGCGGTCAGCTCATACCGGCGCATCGCCGTGAGCGGCGGCGAGTAGGCGTGCACGCTGACCGCAGGCCCGGCCGAGTTGTTCACCACATCATGCACGTGGTGCGAGCCGAACGCGGTGACCGCCCCGGCCGCGAGGAGCCTGGCGCGGGCCCGGCACTGCCCGGGCGGCACCGTGCGCTCGGCCAGCCCGCCGTGCGCCACCGCGAAGGCCCCCGCTGCCTCGCCGTGATCATGGAAGCCCGTGTGCTGCCCTGGCAGCCAGCTGAGCAGCCACACCTCGTAGTCGCCGGCCAGCTCAAGCTGGTGATACCAGCGCTCCCCCGCGCTGAACCTGACCAGCGGTCCCCATTCCGCTGGCCGCCCGGCGATCCGGGCGGCCAGCTGCCCGAGCCATTCCAGGCTGAGTCGCTGAAGACCGGGCCCGGCGGTGCACTGACTGACGGCAGATGTCATCCTAGTTCTCCACTCGGCTAAGTCGGAAATAGGGTTCGCTGACGTTAGCACGCCCGGCTGCGTCGCGGGGTCAGGCCGCCGTCGTTCGCACCGCCGGCCCGCACGGCGCGCCCCTGCGCCCGAGCGCGGTTGCGGCGCACGTACAGTTACTGGCGTGGCAATCCAGCATGATCACGCTGACCAGCGCGTGCCCGACAGGCTGGCCGTCCGCACCGTCCCCCTCCGCGATCCCGGCGACTTGATCGCGCGGCTGCCCGGCGCCGACGCGCTGGCCTGGGTCCGGCACGGCGATGGCCTCATCGGCTGGGGCCAGACGGCCCGGGTCACCCTCCCGGCCGGCGAGGACAGGTTCACCGCGGGCGAGAAATGGCTGCGCGAGTTGTTCGACGGCGCCGAGGTCAGCGATGCGGTCGGCGTCCCAGGCTCGGGCCCGGTCGCGTTCGGCAGCTTCACCTTCGACCCGACTTCAGACGGCTCGGTGCTGGTGGTGCCGCGCACCGTGATCGGCCGCAGGTCCGGCCAGGCCTGGCTGACCACATTCGACGACGGCCAGCCCGAGGACGTGGCGGCCAGCCCGGTGGTCGCCCCGGCCGAGATCCGCTGGCACGACGGGAGCCTGAGCGCCCCGCAGTGGCAGCGCGCCGTGGCGGCGGCGGTCGCCAGCATCAGGGCCGGCCAGCTCAGCAAGGTCGTGCTGGCCAGGGACCTGTACGCGGTCGGCTCCACCGATATCGACGTCCGGCTGCTGCTGGGCCGGCTGGCCCAGCGTTACCCGGATTGCTACACCTTCTCCTGCGCCGGCCTGACCGGGGCCACCCCGGAACTGCTGATCCGGCGCGAAGGCGGGCAGATCAGCTCGCTCGTGCTGGCGGGCACCATCCCGCGGGGGGCCAGCCCGGCCGAGGACGAGGCGCTCGGCGCGGCGCTGCTGGCCTCGGCCAAGGATGTCGAAGAGCACGGTTACGCCGTCGCCGACGTGCGCGCCACCCTGGCCCCGCGCTGCTACGAGCTGGAGGTGGCCGACCGGCCCCGGCTGCTGCGGCTGGCCAACGTGCAGCACCTGGCCACCCAGGTCCGCGGGCGGCTGGCGCCGGCCCAGGCGCAGGCTCTGACCTCGCCGCGGGCGCTGGCCCTGGCGCAGGCTCCGGACCCGGCGGGCGCGGTCCGGCAGCGGGCCCGGCCGCCGGCCAGGACCCGGGCGCTGACCCGCGCCAGCTGACCTCCGCGCTCGCGCTGGCCGCCGCGCTGCATCCGACCGCGGCCGTCTGCGGCGCGCCGACCGCGCTGGCCATGGACCGGATCAGGGAGCTGGAAGGCATGGACCGGGGCCGCTACGCCGGGCCGGTCGGCTGGGTCGATGCCCAGGGCAACGGGGAGTGGGGCATCGCGCTGCGCTGCGCCGAACTAGACGGGCCGCGCGCCCGCCTGTTCGCGGGCAACGGCATCGTGGCCGACTCCGATCTGGAAGCCGAGCTGATCGAGACCCAGGCCAAGTTCCGCCCGATGCAGGACGCGCTCGAAGGCTGAGCGCGGACGCCGGCCGGCCGGCTAGCCGGCGGCGGTGAGCGCGGCCCGGCAGGCGGCCCGCAGCCGGTCCCGCAGGGCCGCGCCCTCGGTCCGGCTGGTCACCACCTCCAGCACCCGCAGGCCCTGGCCTGCCAGCGCGGCGGGCAGGTCCGCAGGCCGCTCGACCCGGGCGTAGGGCAGCCCGGCGGCCTGCGCGATGTGCGCCATGTCCGCGCCGTGCGGCGTGCCGAAGACGCGCTCGAACGAGTCC
Organism: uncultured Actinomycetota bacterium; assembly: GCA_963788895.1. Lineage (GTDB taxonomy): Bacteria > Actinomycetota > Actinomycetes > Streptosporangiales > Streptosporangiaceae > DATBGO01. The sequence continues at coordinate 151,815 of CAWBJA010000009.1, forward strand.
GGGAACGCCGCCTGCTCCAGCGTCGAGAAGATGCCGCCGCCGTCGTTGTTGACCACGACCAGGCACAGGTCGGGCCGCGGCTCGTCCGGGCCGAGCATCAGGCCCGGCGCGTCGTGCCAGAAGGCCAGGTCGCCGAGGAGCGCGGCCGCGGGCCCGCCGCCCGCGGCCTGGTGGGCCAGCGCGGCGCCGATCGCCGAGGAGACCAGCCCGTCGATGCCGCTGGCTCCCCGGCTGGCCAGCACCCGCAGCCCGGCCCGCCCGGTCAGGTGCCGGTCCAGGTCCCTGACCGGCATGCTGGACGCCGCCCACAGCAAGGCTCCGCCGGGCAGGGCGGCGGCCAGGTCGCGGGCCAGCCGGGGCTCGCTCAGCCGGTCCTCGGCGTCCAGGATCGCATCCGCGGCGCACCGGGCGGCCGCGTCGGCCCGCCGCCAGGACTCCAGCCCCCCAGCCAGGACCCGCGGCGGCATCGGTCCTGGCACCAGCCGCGGTAGCAGTCCCGGCACCAGCCGATGCGCCTCGCTCCGCGCCGGGCCGGCGGCCGCGAAGCCTCCCGGCAGGCCCGGGTGCGCGGGCTGGCCCGGCGGGCCGCCGGCCAGCCGGATCAGCGCCGTCACGTCGGTCGCCGTGCGGGCCGGGTCGGCCCACCGCCCGGCCCCTGGGCGATGACGACATGCCGGGCCGGGGCCGCCCGGCGCGCCCCAGGAACGCCAGCTGCCCGCGGGACAGGCCCGGCCGGCCGGCCGAGACGATCACGTCAGGCCGGTGCGCGGCCACGAACTCGGCGAATCCAGCAGGTACTGGTAAGCCGACAGCGCGTTCGGGCCGCACCGGGCGCCGGACGACGGCTCGGCCAGCACCGGCCAGCCGGCCGCCTGCGCCACCGCCAGCAGCGGCGCCGCGTCGTAGTCGCCGTCACCGCAGACGACCACGCCGCGCTCGGTCCAGGCCAGATCCAGCGCGCCGGCCGCGCCGCTGGCCCGCCCGGGCGCCGCCGTCCGCGGCGGGCCCCGGGCCGAAACTCGTCCACGGCGCGCCGCCCGGCCGGCCCGCCAGGGGCTCGGGCCAGTCCGCGCCGCCGGGCCCGGATCCGGGCGCCGCGCCGGGCACCAGCGGCTCGCGCAGCGGCAGGTTGACGGTGAACCGGACCGGGGAACCCGCCCGCCTGCCCGGCGGCCGCCGCCCACGCCCGGCAGGCCAGCGAGCGCCAGTACGCCGACCTGCCCCGGCCGCGCCTCGGCACGCCGACCTCGCAGAACCACCGGACCGCCGTCGCCGTACAGCTTGATCTGGTCGATCGTCTGGTTGGCACCGGTGCCGCGCAGCTCAGGCGGCCGGTCGGCGGTCAGCACGATCAGCGGCACGCCCGACTCGTCCGCCTCGATGACCGCGGCGTGGAAGTGCGCCGCCGCCGTGCCCGACGTGCACACCACGGCGACCGGGCGGCGGCTGGCCTTGGCCAGGCCCGAGCGCCAGGAACGCCGCCGACCGCTCGTCGATCCGCACGTGCAGCCGCAGCCGCGCCCGGCGCTGGCAGGCGTCAGAACGCCATCGCCAGCGGCGCGCTGCGCGAGCCGGGCGCGAGCACCGCCTCGCGCAGGCCGCACCGGACCAGCTCGTCGGCGAGCACCGTGGCGAAGGCGGTGGCCGGGTTCATGCCCGGACCGGCCGGCCGGTCACGGAGTCGAGGAACCGCGCGGCCGCCCGCATCCGCGGCCGCCACGGCGCCGGGTCAGCCTCCCACGCGGCTAGCGTCCTCTGGATCGGGCGCCGACCGCCCGGACCGGCAGCAGCGCCTCCCGCTCGGCCAGCGGCTCGCCGGTCACGTCGCCGGCCAGCAGGCTCATCGTGGCCAGCCCGCAGGCGTAGGGCAGCTCGGGCAGCGCGGCGGCGAGCGCCACCCCGGCGGCCAGGCCGACCGACGTGTCCACCGCGCTGGACACGACGACGGGCAGCCCGCAGGCGGCGGCGATCTCCAGCGCGGCCCGCACGCCGCCCAGCGGCTGGACCTTGAGCACGACGATGTCGGCCGCGCCCGCCGCGCGGACCGCCAGCGGGTCCTCGGCCCGGCGGATCGACTCGTCGGCGGCCAGCGGCACGTCGACCGCCGGCGCAGCTCGGCCAGCTCCGCCAGCGTCGCGCACGGCTGCTCGGCGTACTCCAGGCCGAACCGCGGCCAGCGCCGCCAGCATCCGCGCCGCGGCCTGGCCGACGTCCCAGCCGCCGTTGGCGTCGACCCGGATCCGGCCGGCCGGGCCGAGCGCGTCCCGGACGGCCTCGACCCTGGCGATGTCGGCCGACTCGGGCTGGCCGGGCTCGGCGACCTTGACCTTCGCGGTCCGGCAGCCGGACGCGGCCGACGATCGCGTGCGCCCGCTCCGGGCCCGACCGCGGGCACGGTCACGTTCACCGGGACCCGGTCGCGCACCGGCGCCGGCCACCCGGTCAGCGCCGACTCCAGCGCGCAGGCCAGCCAGCGCGCGCACTCGCGCGGCCCGTACTCGGCGAACGGGGAGAACTCGCCCCAGCCCGGCCGGGCCCTCGATGCAGCGCGCCCTCGCGCAGCGTGATGCCGCGGAACCTGGTCGCGCATCGGGATCGCGAACGCCCGCAGGGTCGGCAGCAGGCGCCGGCCAGCTGCGGCGCGGCCGGTCCCGCACCGGGCTGCCCAGCCCGTGGCGGCGCCGCGTCACGGGCGGCGCGGGAACTTGGCGAAGTCCGGCGCGCGCTTGTCCACGTAGGCGTCGCGGCCCTCCTGGGCTTCCTCGCTCATGTAGTAGAGCATCGTCGCGTCGCCGGCGAACTGCTGCATCCCGGCCGCGCCGTCGGTGACCGCGTTCAGCGCGCCCTTGAGCATGCGCAGCGCCAGCGGCGACTTCGCCAGCATCTCCCGCGCCCAGCTGACCGTCTCGTCCTCCAGCCGGTCCAGCGGCACGACGGTGTTGACCAGGCCCATCTGCAGCGCCTCGCGCCGCGCTGTACTGGCGGCACAGGTACCAGATCTCGCGGGCCTTCTTCAGCCCGACGGTCGCGGCCAGCAGCGACGAGCCGTAGCCGGCGTCGAACGAGCCGACCTTCGGGCCGGTCTGGCCGAAGATCGCGTTGTCGGCGGCGATCGTCAGGTCGCAGCAGACGTGCAGCACGTGACCGCCGCCGATGGCGTAGCCGGCCACCATCGCGATCACCGGCTTGGGCGTGCGGCGGATCTGCACCTGCAGGTCGAGCACGTTGAGCCGGCCGACGCCGTGGCAGTCCATGTAGCCGTCGTCGCCGCGGATCCGCTGGTCACCGCCGGAGCAGAACGCCTTGTCCCCGGCGCCGGTCAGGATGATCACGCCGATCTCCGGGTCGTCCCGGGCCACGTTGAACGCGTGCGACAGCTCGAACAGCGTCGTCGGCCGGAACGCGTTGCGCACCTCGGGCCGGTTGATCGTGATCTTGGCGATGCCCTCGGCCGTCTCGTACCGGATGTCGGTGTAGTCCTGCCCGTCCGCCGGTGCCCGATGCCTTCCAGTCGACCACCGCGTCGCCCTCCTGCCGACTGCCTGATCTGCCCGGTTAACCTTACGACCGTGACATCCCGGCCCCTGCACGCGGTCCTGCTCCCGCCGGCGGCCCCGCGCGAGCCGGCTGCTGGCGGCGCTGCGCCGCGGCGCTCGACGGCACCGGCCCGGCCATCCTGCCGCTGGACCCGAGCCTGCCGCCGCCCGGCTGGCCCGCTGCTCGCGCGCTTCGCCCCGACGCGGTGGACAACCAGGCCACGGAACGCGATCGCCGCGGCTCGCGTCCGCCCGGCCAGCCGGCCGCCGGTGTCGGCCCGACGATCGCCGTCGTCATCGCGACCTCGGGCTCGACCGGCGCAGCCCAAGGGCGTCGAGCTCTAGCGCCGCCGCGCTGCTCGCCTCGGCCGCCGGCGTCGCTGCGCCGGATCGGCGCGGGCCCGGCGAGCGCTGGCTGTGCTGCCTGCCCGCGTTCCACATCGCGGGCATCCAGGTGCTGGTCCGGTCGCTGCTCGCCGGGACCGAGCCGGTCGTGGTGCCCGCGGCTGGATCCCGGCGTCCTGGCGGCCAGCGGCGGCGCGCACGTCTCGCTGGTCCCGACCCAGCTGCGCCGGCTGCTGGACGCGGGCGCCAGACCGGGCGCGGCTGCCGGACGATCCTGCTCGGCGGCGCCGCGCCCGCCGGGCCTGCTCGCCGAGGCCGCGGCGCCGCGGGCGGCCGGGTCGTCACCACTTACGGCATGAGCGAGACCTGCGGTGGCTGCGTGTACGACGGGGTCCCGCTGGACGGCGTCGCGGTCGCGACGTCGGCGCCGGACGGGCGGATCCGGATCGCCGGCCCGGTGCTGTTCTCCGGTTACCGGCTGGCGCCGCAGGACTGACCTCGGCGGTCCTGCGACGGGCGGCTGGTTCGTCACCTCTGACCTGGGCTCGGTGCGGCCGGACGGGCGGCTGGCGTCCGCGGCCGGGCCGACGACGTGATCAACACCGGCGGCGAGAAGGTCGTGCCCGGCCGAGGTCGAGGCGGCGCTGGGAACGCTGCGCGGGCGTGCGCTGACGTTGTCGTGATCGGGCTGCCCGACCCGGAGTGGGGCGAGGGGGTGACGGCGTTCGTGGTGGTCCGGCGGATCCGGCCGACCCGCCCGAGCTGGACGGATCCGGGCACATGTCCGGGACAGGCTGGTTTCCGTGTATGCAGCGCCCAAGAGGGTGTGGTTGTGCCAGAATTTCCGCTATTGCCGTCCGGGAAGCCGGATCGGGCGGCCTTGCGGCGGCTGACGGCGTCCGATCTGGACAGGCCGGAGGTTTGCGGAGCCTGCGGCGCGGACCGCAGGCCAGGGGCGGATTCGTGCTCGGTGCCGAGGCATGCGATCCTGGTCGTGCGATTCCCTGAGCAGGCGCACGGACCGCACGCAGGCGGGAACATTTGGCCGCCCCGTGCGTTACAAGATAGTGCCCGCGGTGCGCACTGCCAAGTCCGCTGAGGGCCCCCGGCTACCAACAGCGCGCCGCCAAGGCGCGATGTTCGAGCGCATGCCCGATATGCGCCCACGAAGGGAGGTGTCTCATGCCGAGGACAGCGACAGCCTTGTCGCCGAGGCGCGAGGATGAGGAGACCACGACCCACGTGGACGAGCTGATCCAGCGCGGCCGCGGCCAGGGCTATCTGTCCCTGCCCGAACTTCGCGATGCCTTTGACCAGGCGCGAGTATCCCCGCTGAGGCCCGTTCCATCATCCGCGAGCTGACCGAGGCCGGCGTGCAGCTGGGCAACGAGCAGCCCGACGCCCGGCCGCCCGAGGCGGCCCAGGGCCGGCCGGCCGCCGAGAGCGCCGCCGACGCTGAGCTCGCCGATGGCGCTGACGGATCGAGCTGGCGGGCTGGAGTCCGCGGCCGCCGAGGCTCCGCGGTGACCAGCGTCGCGGCCACCGAGCTGCGCCTGAGACCGACCTGGACGACCAGACGTCGGTCATGGGCGACTCGGTGCACACGTACCTGAAGTCGATCGGCCGCCGCCAGCTGCTGACCGCCGAGGAAGAGGTTGACCTCGCCAAGCGCATCGAGGCCGGCCTGTTCGCCGAGCACAAGCTGGAGACCGAGAAGCGGCTGTCCAAGCAGCTACCGCGCGCGACCTGGAGGCGGTCGCCGAGGACGGCCGCCGGGCCAAGGCGCACATGCTGGAGGCCAACCTGCGGCTGGTCGTGTCGGTCGCCAAGAAGTACTCCGACCGCGGGCTGTCCCTGCTCGACGTGGTCCAGGAGGGCAACCTGGGCCTGATCAGGGCGGTCGAGAAGTTCGACTACAGCAAGGGCTACAAGTTCTCGACCTACGCCATGTGGTGGATCCGGCAGGCGATCCAGCGCGGCTTCGCTGATTCGGCCCGCACGATCCGGCTGCCGGTGCACGTGCTGGAGATGCTGAGCAAGCTGAGCCGGGTCGAGCGGGACATGCACCAGCGGCTCGGCCGGGAGCCGACCCCGGAGGAGCTGGCCGTCGAGCTGGACCGGACCCCGGACCAGATCGAGGAGCTGCTGCGCACCAGCCGGCAGCCGATCAGCCTGGACTCGACCATCGGCGAGGACGGCGAGACCAGCATCGGCGACCTGATCGAGGATGTGGACGCGCCCGAGGCAGGGCGAGCTGGTCGACCGCCAGCTGATGGCCGACCAGCTGCGGCACGCGCTGGACGCGCTGACGCCGCGCGAAGCCACCATCATGTCGATGCGGTTCGGCCTGTACGACGGCAACCCGCACACGCTGGACGAGATCGGCAAGGCGCTGGGCCTGACCAGGGAGCGGATCCGGCAGCTGGAGAAGCAGTCGCTGTCCAAGCTGCGGCACCCGAGCCGCGCCCAGCCGCTGCTGGACTACGCCAGCTGACTATCTGGGCCGCGGCTCGCGGCCGCGCGATCAGCCCGCTGAACCGGGCCCGGCCTCCCGCCGGGCCCGGTTCAGTTTGTCCGGCCCGGGAGGACCCGCCCCAGGCCGGGGCTTGTGTCCGGATTTAGACTGCGTCACGGAGCTGGCTGGCCGGCCCGGGCGGCCCGCTCAGTCAGGTGCCGGATGCGCCGCGCCTGAAGCTGCGGCCGGGCCGAGGAGCCGCATGGCCACGATGGCAGTTGAAGGCGCCGACCTGGTGGTCCGGCTGTCGGCCCTGGAGATGCTGGGCTGCCTGCGCGGGAGCCTGCGGGTGCCGCTGAGCACGGTGCGCTCGGCCACGGTGGAGACGCAGCCGTGGCCGCTGGTGCGCGGCGCCCGGATGGCCGGCGCCGGGATCCCGGGCGTGATCGCGCTGGGCACCCGCCGGTATCGCGGCGGCAAGGATTTCGTCGCGGTGTACGGCAGCCGCCCGGTGGTGCGGGTCGAGCTGGACCAGCCGGCCTCGTTCACCCGGCTGCTCGTCCGGGTGGCCAGCCCTGAGCAGGCCATCGCGATGATCCAGCCCGCGTCACGCTGACCGGCCGGGCCGGGGTAAGGTGCCCGGATGGCTGTCCAGGTAGAAGTGCTCCGCGAGGTAACCGAAGAGACGGTCGACGCGTTCGCGCGGCTGCTTCCGCAGCTGTCCAGGTCCGCGCCGCCGCTAGCGCGAGGCGCGCTGGCCGCGATCGTGGAATGCCCGGCCAACACGGTTCTGATCTCCCGCTCCGCGGGCCTGATCAACGGGACGCTGACCCTCGTCATGTTCCCCATCCCGACCGGGCTGCGAGCCTGGATCGAGGATGTCGTCGTGGACGAGGCGGCCCGCGGCCAGGGCGCCGGGGTGGCGCTCACCCTGGCCGCGCTGCGGCTGGCGCAGGAGGCCGGGGCGCGGACCGTGGATCTTACTTCCCGGCCATCCCGCGAGGCCGCGGGGCGGCTGTACGAGCGAGTCGGGTTCACCGAGCGCGGGTCGCGGGTGTACCGGTTCGACTTCGCCCAGGCGCGGATCCCCGCGCCGTAACGCCGCAGCCGGGGCTGGCGGTTTCATGACCGCGCCCTGCGGTCAGCCGGCGGCCCGATGCCGCGGACCAGGCGGTTGGTCGCGCCGCAGGCCAGCGCGGTTGATCAGGCCGCGGACCAGGGCGGTTGATCAGGGCGAGGATCAGGGCGGTTGATCAGGGCGAGGATCAGCCGGGCCGGGCGGCGCCGGCCAGGATCTGGGCGGTTAAGACGCGGCGCGCGGCCTGGAAATAAGCGCCGGTAATGCGTTCGCCCAGCGCGAAAAGAGCTGTCACAATGGCTGTCAGCGAGCTTTGCGAGGATGAGCAGGTACCCGCGGGCAATCAGCCGATCCGATAGCTCGCGCTTATTTAAGGAATCGCCGGCGCCCCGGCCTGGCGGGCACTCAGGCGGGGCAGCCAGGCCGCCCACCGGCCCGGCCGGTCAGGGCACCAGCCCAGGCAGGGCTTTTCACGTCATTAAAGAACCGTCCGGACGGCACCGGCCGCCCAGTGAATCAGCTAAAGTTCGCATGCCGAACAACGCTATGGCGTCAGCTCCTTGAGTATTGACATGGTAAAGGACAGCAAGACACAATCATCGTGCCCCGCGAAACAGTAGGCGTCTATGTCTGTCGGAGGTCTTGTGTATCGGCGCTTTCTATTCAGAGCTACGACTGTCCTAGCGGCCTCGGCCATCGCAGCAATGGGAACCAATTGGCTCCCGGCCGTGGCCGCACCGGTGTCCGGCACCCCCGTCGCAGCAGCTCCGGACGGCGCCGCCTCCGGCGGAGCGGTGATCGTGGTACTGAAGAACCAGCACGCCAACCTGCAGCTGAAGGCCCAGGGCGCCGCCCGGACCAGGGCCACCCGCTCTGACCAGAAAGCGATCATCGCGAGCATCAAGGCCAGCGGCGGCACCCATGTGACCCAGCTGGTCAGCGTGAATGCGGTCGCGGCCACCCTGTCGGCGGCCGAGGTGACCAAGCTGCGCCAGGACCCGGCCGTCAAAGAGATCGTGCCCAACGCGACCATCCCGGTTCAGGTCAGCGCGCCTGTTCCGCAGGCCAAGAACCCGGCCCCGCTGAGCAAGAAGCTGTGCCCGGCGGACCCGGCCAAGCCGCTTCTGGAGCCCGAGGCCCTGGGCGTGATCCACTACGACACCGGCAACCCCGGTGACCCCGGTCAGGGCGACACGCTGGCCGACGGCAGCGGCGTGCTCGTCGCGATCGACGGGATGAACGAGCTGGCGGGCAACCCGGACCTGATCCGGGCCGACGGCTCCCACGTGGTCATCGACTCCCCCACGCCGAACGCGGATGACAGCAACGACGAAGCCTACGGTGACGCCTCGTCGGTCGCCGGCCAGGGCACCGTGGTCTACGACTTCTCCAAGGAACTGCCGTTCTCCGGCCTGCCGTCCGGCTGCACCTTCGTCATCAAGGGCGACGCCCCCGGCGCCTCGCTCGTCGACGCCTCGCTGGTCGACACGCCGACGGACCCGGACGGGTTCATGCACCAGACCGAGGCCCAGATCGTCCAGGGCATCGACAACGCCGTCATCACCGAGCACGCCGACGTGATCTCCGAGTCCTACGGCTTCACCCAGCGGCCCGGGCGCTACGCCATCTTCTACGCCGCCAACGACGCCGCGGTCGCGGCCGGGGTGACCGTCGTGGTGTCCTCGGGTGACAGCGGTGACTCCGGCACCGTCTCCTCCCCGGCCACCGACCCGCAGGTGATCGCGGCCGGGGCGACGAACACGCTGCGCCTGCTGGCCCAGGGTTACGGCTACACCAGCTGGATCAACAACGACATCACCCCGCTGTCGTCCGGCGGCACCACGCCGAACAACCGGATCGTCGACCTGGTCGCGCCGGGCTACGGCGGCGAGGCCGAGTGCAACCCGGCCGGCAGCGACTGCCCGACCAACACGATGACCGAGGCGTTCGGCGGGACCAGCCAGTCGGCCCCGCTGATCGCCGGCGCCGCCGCCGACGTCATCCAGGCCTATGCCGCGTCGCACGGCGGCACCAAGCCGACCCCGGCGATGGTCAAGGAGATCCTCACCGGCACGGCGCAGGACATCGACGCGCCAGCAGACCAGCAGGGCGCTGGCCTGGTGGACATCTACGCCGCGGTGCGCGCCGCGCAGCAGATGCCCGGCAGCACCCAGGCTTCCGGCAATGGCACGCCGGCCCTGATCCCCTCGCCCGCCCAGCTCGACATCGCCGCCGGCGGCGGCACTCGCAGCAGCCAGCAGGTCAGCTTGTACAACACCGGCGACCACAAGACCAGGGTCACCGGCACCTACCGGGAGCTCGGCCCGGCCACCCAGATCGGCTCGACCGTCACCGAGCCGGTCAGCGCGCCGGACCCGAGCCTGCCGGTGCCGGCCGAGGGCGCGCAGGCCGCGGCGCCGGTCACGTTCAACGTGCCCGGGGGCCTGGACCGGCTCAACGCGGACATGATCACCCCGGACCCGACGAACGGGACGATCCTGTCGTACACACTGGTCGATCCGAACGGCAGCCTGACCCAGATCTCCTACGACTACGGCACCCCGTCCACCCGGGCGGGCCAGCTCGGATCGGTGCCTAACATCCAGCACGTCGAGGTGGCGGACCCGATGCCCGGCACCTGGACGGCGAAGATCTTGTGGGCGAACGGCCGGGCGCACCTGCAGTCGCCGCCGAACGTGCCCGGCACCTTCACCGGTGACATCTCGTTCCGGGTCACCGGGCAGCAGTTCATCACCCGGGCTGCCCTGAGCCCGGTGACGATCCCGGCGCACTCGAGCGTGACCGTGCCGTTGTCCGTCCGGATGCCCAAGGCGCCGGGCGACCACCCCGAGTCGGTTCAGCTCAGCGCGGACAACGGCGCGACCACGTCGTTCCCGATCACCCGCCGGACCCTGATCCCGTCGGCGGGCGGCGACTTCGACACCACGATCACCAGCACCGTCGGGCGCGGTGTCGGTCAGATCAGCACCTTCAACATCAACGTGCCGGCCGGCCAGAACGACATCGACGTCAGCTTCGCCACTCCTGACGCCAGCGCCGACAACCGGCTCACCTACTACCTGATCAACCCGAGCGGAACGGTCGTCGCCGAGGACGCCACCCCGAACACGACCACGCAAGGGTCGACCACCCCGGTGGCCGACGCGGACCTGATCGCGCTCGACCCGGCGCCCGGGCTGTGGGAGATCGACGTCGAGCTGAACCTGACGGTCAGCGGGCTGGAGTTCACCCAGCAGGTCAACGGCAACGTCGCGTTCAACCAGGTCCAGGTGAGCGCGACCGGCCTGCCCGCCAGCGCGAGCACGGTGATCCCGGCGGGCGGCAGCGCGCCGGTCGGCCTGTCGGTCACCAACGGGGCCAGCGTCGGCCGGTCGTTCACCGTCAAGTCGGCGGCCGGCGACCTGTCCGGAGGGGCCGTCACCACGGCGGTCTACCTGGCCTCGGGCGTGACCGGCCCGGTCACCGCCAATATCACTCCCACCGCAGCGGCCGGCACCGTCGTCTCGGGCGTGCTGGACGTGGTCAGCAACACCAGCGTCAATAACCAGACGCAGGTGATCGCCGCCCTGCCCTACACCTACACTGTGGGTCCCGCCGCTCCCTGACGGGCTCCGGCTCCAGCAGCAGCCCCCGGGCGCCGCCCGGGTGCTGCTGCCATCCGAGGCCGCCTGCCGTTCATTAACGCGGCCGCCGACCGTCATTAAGCGGCGGGCCCGCTCAGTCAACGGCCGGCGCAGTCAACGTCGGCTGGCTCAGTCAACGTCGGCTGGCTCAGTCAACGTCGCAGGGCGTGCCGCCGGTGATCCGCACCAGCTCAGCGAAGCTCGTGGCGAAGATGGCCCGCTCGTCGCCCGCGCCGGCCCAGACCACCGGGTAGGGCTCAAGCGCCAGGTCAACCACGGTACGCAGCGGCTGGGGATGACCGACCGGGGCCACGCCGCCCACGTGCTGGCCGGTGTGCGCCAGGACGAATTCGGGGCTGGCCCGGCGGATCTTCCCGGTGCCGAGCCGCTGGGCCAGCCGGCCCGGATGGACCCGGTGGGCCCCGCTGACCAGGACCAGGAGCGCGCTCCCCCCGGCGTCGAACACGACACTGTTCGCGATCGCGGCCACGTCGCACCCGACCGCGGCGGCGGCCGCCGCGGCGGTCGGCACCGGCTCGGCGAAGGTCCTGATGTCGCCGGTCACGCCGACCGCCGTCAGCTCCTGCTGGACGTGCCTGACGGCGTCAGGGTACATGTCCGGTGATATTAGCCTCCGTCTGTGGCCGGGACGCCGGCCTGGTCAGGGAACTGGGTCTCAGCACCAGGCGGGTCGGCCGGCTGAATCCGGTGGCGGTGGCCGCGTTGCGGGATCAGCTCGACACCTCCGGGCCAGGCTCAGCGCCGCCTGGCGCCGGGCCGCCGGCCGCCCGGCGGAGCTGGCGGATCTGCGGGACGAGCAGCAGGAGCAGGACGGGCAGCAGGACGACAACGACCGCGCCGCCCGCCAGCACGGCCCGGAGGCTGGTCAGCGCCGCGAGCGGGCCGGCCAGCACCGTGCCGGCCGGGGTGAGCGCGAAGTTGCCCAGGCTGTCATAAGAGCTGACGCGCGACAGCTTGTCGGCCGGTATCTCCTGCTGCAGGGCCGTGGCCCAGCTGACCGCGAAGACCTCCAGGGCCGCGCCGGCCGCGGCCGCGGCCACGATGTCGGCCGGGACCGGGAGCGGGACCGCCAGCGCGAGCAGCAGCGCGCCGAACACCGGCACCGAGGCCAGCGCGGCGACGAGGATCCGCCGGGGCCGGAACCTGATCATCGCCAGCCCGCCGGCCACCGCCCCGGCGCAGTAGGCGGCCACGATGCAGCCCCAGCTGCGGGCGCCGCCCAGCCGGGTGCCGGCCACCAGCGGCCCGAGCACGTTGACGGTGCCCGCCGAGATGGCGACCAGCAGCGAAAGCTGGGCCACAGTGAGCCACAGCCAGCGCCTGGAGCTGAACTCCCGCCAGCCGTCCCGCAGGTCACGCCGCAGGCTGGAGCGGGCAGGCCGGGGCTTCGCGGCGGGCAGGCGCAGGCCCAGGCGCAACGCCCCGGCCACCACGAAGCTCGCGGCGTCGATGGCCAGCCCCCAGCCGGGCCCGGCCAGGCCGACCAGGACGCCGCCAAGCGCTGACCCCCCGATGGTCGCGGCGTTGCGGCCGGTACGGTCAACGGCGTTGGCGGCGGGCCACTGGGCGGCGGGCACGGTCTGCGGGAGCAGCCCGGCGCTGGCCGGGTAGCTCACCCCGGTGCCCGCGCCGGCCACCGCGGCCAGCGCGGCCAGCGACCAGACCCGGGCCTGGACGGTCAGCAGCAGGGCCGCTGCGGCGCCCTGGGCCAGGGCCTGGACTACGTTGGCCGCGGCCAGGACGTGCTGGCGGGGCCGCCGGTCGGCGATGACGCCGCCGCCGAGCAGGCACGCGGTCAGCGAGATCAGCCCGGCCGTGGCCACGTACCCCACGTCGGCGGCCGAGCCGCCGATCCGAAGCACGGCGAACGGGAGGGCCACGGCCGACACCGACGACCCGGCCGCTGACACGGCGTTGCTCGTCACCAGCCAGCGGAAGTGACGGCCGCGCAGTACCGCGAGCGCCGGAACCCGCTGACCCGGGACCGGCGGTCGTGCTGCCTGCTGAACCGGCGCGGGCCCACGCCGCCCGCCCCGGCCGAGCAGCCCTCGGGGCAACTGCCGGACCTGGTTCACCGGGCGCCTCCGTCAGACGTAGTAAATCTACAAAACGTACAATACTTGAGGAACGCTAAGTGTGTACGTAGTCTCGCGGGCATGAGCATCGAGATTCCGGTAACGCAGGCCAGGGACGAGCTCGCCGACCTGATCAACCGGGTGGCGTACGGCCACGAGCGGATCGTGCTGACCCGGCACGCCAAGCCGGTCGCCTGCCTGGTACCGCCCGAGGACCTGGCCTGGCTGGAGCAGGCCGGCCAGAGCCGGATCGACCTGCGCTCGGCCGGGCCAGGCGCTCCAGCCGCCGCTCGCCCCGGTGCCGCTGCCGATCGCCGCACGGCACACTGGCGGCCAGCAGGCCGGGGGTCAGCAGGCGGCCGCTCAGCACCGGCCCGAGGAACGGCCGCGCGGCTGAACTGGCCTGGTCACGATGGTCGGCCGGCCTGGTGATCAAACGTTCGGTGATCAAGGCATGGCCGGGTCGGGTTCAATATCGGGATGGAACTGATTAGGGCCTTTTCCGCGCAGCAGTACCGGCGGGCGCTGGAGTCCTGGGGCTGGGCCGCGATCGGCGCGAGAATCCCGGTGTTCGCCTCGCCGTTCGGCGACGTTTTCTTCCGCGCGCCGGATGGCTTCTGGTGGCTGGACCTGCTCGAAGGTCAGCTGACCCGGCCCTGGGAGAACGCCGAGGTGATGAAGGCAGAACTCGACACCACGGCGGGCCAGGACCGGTTCCTGCTGGCCGGGCTGGCCTGGAGCGCGCAGCAGCACGGGATCATCCCCGGCCCGGATCAGGTGCTCGGGTTCAAGGTCGCGCCCATCATCGGCGGGCGGATCAACGTCGAGAGCATCGAAGCGATCGACTTCGTGGTCAGCGTCAACCTGGCCGGCCAGCTGCACGGCCAGCTCAGGAGCCCGGCTCTCCGGCACCCCGGAGAACGGCGTCGCGGCCGGCCCCGGCGGCCAGGGCTAACCGGCCGGCCCCGGCGGCCAGGCTTGACCCGCTCCGGTCACGGTCCGGCCGGGTGCCCGGCCAGCAGCTCGGCCAGGTGGTAGGCCCGTACCCCGGCCAGCTGATCCAGCTGGATGCGGCAGGAGAACCCGTCGGCCAGGACCACCGCGCCGTCGCCCCGGCGGCGGACCGCGGGCAGCAGCGCGGTCTGCGCGACGGCCACGCTGACGTCGTAATGGCCCCGCTCCATGCCGAAGTTCCCGGCCAGGCCGCAGCAGCCGCCGACCGGGGTGATCGCCGCCCCGGCCGCCGCCAGTAGCGCCTGGTCGGCCTCCCAGCCCATCACCGCGTGCTGATGGCAGTGCGGCTGGGCCACGCCGCGCAGCCCGCGCAGCTGGCCAGGCGGCTGCCAGCCGGCCCGGCCGGCCAGGAGCTCAGCCAGGGTCAGCACCGACTCGCCCACCGCCCCGGCCGCGTCGCCGGCCAGCGCGCGGGCATCGCCGCGGAACGCGGCCAGGCAGGACGGCTCCAGCCCGACCACCGGCGTGCCCGCCCGGACGTGCGGCGCCAGGTGCGTCAAGGACCGGGCCAGCTTCCGGCGGGCGGTGCCCAGCTGCCCGGTCGTGATCCAGGTCAGGCCGCAGCAGTCGCCCGGCCGGGACAGCGAGACCGCGTAGCCCGCCTCGGTCAGCACCCGGACCGCCGCCCGGCCCACCTCGGGGGTGAAGTAGTTCGTGAAGGTATCGACCCACAAGACGACCGGGTCGCCCGCGGGTCCGGCCGCGGCAGCGGCCGCCTGCGGCTGCCGGGCGAACCAGGACCGGAACGTCTGGCGGGCGAACCGGGGCAGGCGGCGGCGCGGGTCGATGCCCGCCAGGCCGCGGGGCGCCACCGTGAGCAGGGCGTTGACCAGCAACGGGGCAGCTGACGCGGCCCGCGCCCAGCGCGGTAGCCAGCCCAGCGCGTAGTGGGCGGGAGGCCGGATCCGGCCCCGGTACCGCTGATACAGGACCTCGGCCTTGTAGGCGGCCAGGTCCGTGCCGGTCGGGCAGTCCGCCGAGCAGGCCTTGCAGGACAGGCACAGGTCCAGCGATTCGGCCAGCTCGGCGGACTGCCAGCCGTCCCGCAGCCCGCCGCTGGCCAGTTCCTGCAGGACCCGGGCGCGGCCCCGGGTCGAATCCTTCTCGTCCCTGGTCGCCAGGTAGGACGGGCACATGACGCCGCCCGCGGCGGTGCTGTCGGCCCGGCACTTGCCCAGCCCGGTGCACCGGCCGACGGCCTGGGAAAAATCCCCGGCATCGGCCGGGTAGCGCAGGCCCAGGCCCGCGCGGTGCGGGCGCAGCAGCGGCGGGCGCAGGTCAGCGTCCACCGGCCGGGGCCGCACCACGATCCCCGGGTTCAGCACGTCGTCGGGGTCGAAGACCGCCTTGACCGCGGCGAAGGCGGCCAGGGCCGCCGGGGAGTACATCCGGGCCAGCAGCTCGCCGCGAGCCCGGCCGTCGCCATGCTCCCCCGACATCGAGCCGCCGTGCCGCGCGACCAGGTCCGCGGCATCGGTCAGGAACCGCCGGAACGCCGCCGTGCCGCCGGTGGCCGCGAACGGGAAGTCCAGCCGGACGTGTACGCAGCCGTCGCCGAAGTGGCCGTAGGGCAGCCCGCGCAGGCCGTGCGCCGCCAGCAGCGCCTCGAACTCGCGCAGATAGGAGCCCAGCTGCGCGGGCGGGACTGCGGCGTCTTCCCAGCCGGCGTAGTAGCTGTGCCCGTCGGCCGGCCTGGCCACCAGGCCCGCGCCGTCTTCCCTGATCCGCCAGATGGCGGCGGCCTGGCGCGGGTCCGCCAGCACCGCCCAGTCGCTGGTGCCCGCGGCCGCGATGACCGTCTGCGCAGCGGCGGCCAGCTCGCCCGGGCCGTTCCCGGCCAGCTCCACCAGCAGCCAGCCCTGGCCCGCGGGCAGCTCAGGTCCGGCCTGCCCGCGGCGGCGGCGGACCAGGTCCACGATCCGGGCGTCGAACCCCTCCACCGCCACCGGGGCCAGCGGCAGCAGCGCGGGGACCGCGTCGGCGGCGGCCGCGATGTCCGGGTACCCGAGCGCGACCAGGGTCGTGTCCGCCGGGACCGGCCGCAGCCGCAGCGTGGCCAAGGTGGTGACCGCCCAGGTGCCCTCGGTGCCAACCAGTGCCCTGGCCACGTCGAAGCCCCGTTCGGGCAGCAGGTGCTCGAGCGCGTAGCCGGAGACCTGGCGGGAAAACCGGCCGAATTCCGTCCTGATCACCGGCAGGTAGGCCGCTACGGCGGAGCGCAGGGCCGCCAGCGTCGCCGAGCCGTCCGGGCCTGTGCTGGCCTGAGCTGGGGCGGCCCGGATCAGCTCGGCGGTGCCCGAGATGACCTCCAGCCCGAGCACGTTGTCGCTGGTGCGGCCGTATCCGAGCGCCCGGGACCCGCAGGCGTTGTTGCCGATCATCCCGCCGATTGTGCACCGGCTGTGCGAGGCCGGATCGGGACCGAACCGCAGCCCGTGCCGGGCGGCCTGCCGCTGCAGGTCGTCCAGGACTACCCCTGGCTCGGCGACCGCGACCTGGGCCGCCGGGTCGATGCTGACGACCCGGCGCAGGTGCCGGGAGGCGTCCAGGACCACCCCCGGCCCGATGGCGTTCCCGGCCAGCGAGGTGCCGCCGCCGCGCATGGTCAGCGGGACGCCGAGGTCACGGCAGGCCGACACGGCGATCGCGATCTCCTCGGCGGACCGGGGGAACACCACGGCCGCGGGCAGCACCCGGTAGATCGAGGCGTCACTGGAATACTCCGCGGCGCGCCGGGCCGAGGCGTCCACTTCGGCCACGCCGCGCGACCTCAGCTCCGCGGCGATGGCGGGCTCAGCCGGCACAGCTCAGTGTCGCACGGCCGGGCCGGCGCGGTCTGGAGCGCGGTCCGGGCGCCGGGCTAGCCGCCGGCCCGGGCCAGGTTCAGGTTCGAGACCCACAGCCGGAAGATGGCCTCGGCGCTGACGTTGTCTTCCAGCCGCCAGTCCTGCTTCAGGATGCTGCCGTGCTGGTCCTTGTCGAACCACACCAGCCCGAGCGCGCCGGCCTTCAGCATCCCCCGGAACAGGTTGGGAATCCCGACGAACGGGTTGGCGACCGGCCCGACCGCGGTCTCCGATAGCAGCACCGGCTTGTCGGTGAACTTCCGCACCTGCTCGATGGTGCCGCCGAACACGGTGGCGAAGGTGTCGGACTGACGGTAGTAGTAGCCGTCGATGCCGACCCAGGTCACGTAGGAAGAGCCAGGCCACCAGTCGGCGACCGGCTTGGTGTCGGCGCGCTCCTGGTTGATCGTCCACAGCCAGGTGACGTTGTCTGCGCCCTGGGCCCGGAATACGGTCACGATGTGCCGCCACGCCGCCACGAATGTCCTGGGCGCTACGTGCTTGTAGCCCCATGAGTACCAGGGGGCGTTCATCTCGTGGCCGAAGCCGATGACGACCGCGTGGCCGAAGTCCCTGACGCTGTCGGCATACGACTTCAGGTAGCCGTCGTAGTCACCGGCCGCGATGGCCGGGATGGAGGCGAAGGTGGGATCGATCTGCACGAACGGGGTAATGCCGTGCGCGCGGACCTTCTGCGCGAAGGACGTGGCGAACGGCTCGGCCCAGCCGCTGTAGTACCCGACGAGGTTGGGCTGCTTGCCGACGGCGTCCGCGAAGCTGGCCACCGGGTCATAGGAGGGCGGCGCGCCGGTGGTGAACACGCCCAGATACGAAGTGGAGCTTTGCGGCAGGCTGGCGTGAACGACCGGCGGGGCCGACGGAGCCGAGGAAAACAGCCGGGTGATCGCGAAAACGACCGAAGCGGCGGCGATGGCGATGGCCACCAGGAGTACTACGCGCGATCTCATGCTGTCTTAGCCCCCGGGATAATGACCCGGCTCACCATGGCCAGGTTGAGCAGTGCGAAGAACAACAGCACCGCGAAACGCAGGCTGCCCGGGGTCGCCATCCGCCAGATGGCCAGCAGCAGCCAGAGCAGCGCCATGCCGCCGCTCCACCACAGCACGCCGATCCTGAACCGCCGCAGCGAACTGCCCGGGGTCCGGGTCGGATGCCAGCCCATCGTCTTGCCCCTGGCCCCGTCCCAGATGGCGAAGGCGTGCGCCCAGCCGCGGGCGATGCCCAGGGACCAGACCGATGGCCCGTACCTGGACCGGTGCCACAGCGGGTAGAGCACGAACCCGGTGAGCATGGCCGGCAGCAAGACGATGAAGTTCCGCAGCCGGACCTGGCCGGGCAGGAAGGCGAGCATGACCACCGGAATGACCGGCCCGAAGAACGTGAGCAGGCCGGTGTAGGCGTAGTAGAAGAACCCGGAGATGTAAGTGAGCCGGGCCGCGACGGGCATGGGCACCGACCACAGGCGCCGGGAGAACACGACGCCGGCGTTGCCGGTGCACCAGCGGTACTGCTGGCGCACGAACGCATCGAGGTCCCCCGGGCAGATCCCGGTCGACAAGACGATCGGCACGTACACCATCGACCAGCCTTCCCTGCGCACGTCAAGGCCGGTATGCACGTCTTCGGCATAGGGGATGAGGGTCGGGCCGCCATGCGGCTCTAGCGCGACCCGCCGGTAGACCGCCGACGTTCCGACGCAGATGGCCGCGCCGAACCGGTCCCTGGCCACCTGGATCGACCGGTAAAAGACTTCCTGGATCGAGCCCGCGGCGTTCTCGATCCAGCTCTGCCCGGCACTGCCCCGGAAGAACTGCGGCGTCTGGACGATGGCGATCGCCGGGTCATCCAGGTACGGGAGGGTTTCGGCCAGGAAGTCGCGGCGCGGCGCGAAGTCGGCGTCGAAGATCACCAGGTATTCGCCGTCGGTGCGGGCGAAGGCGTACCGCAGGTTGCCGCTCTTCTTATAGGCCCGCAGATCGGGACGGCGGAGGTAGCGCAAGCCCAGGGCCTGGCACATCGGCGGCGCCTCCGGGCAAGGTCCGTCGTCCAGGACGTAGGCCCTGGCTTCGCCCGGGTACTCGGCCACCAGGGCGGCCACCGCGGTCCAGGTATTGCGGAGCATCTCGATGGGCTCGCCGCAGATGGGCAGCAGGATGTCCACGCTCGGATACGAAGGCGGCTGCCAGGCGTCGATCCTGGCCTGGTGCGCGGCTAGGTCGAAGCCGCGGCCGGTGAAGTTCACCGGCAGGCTGATGGCCTGGTAGATGACGTAAGTCGCGGTGAAGATCATGAACGGCCAGAGCAGCGGGTTATGCAGCTCGAACCGGGCCTGGCTGATGATCAGGCAGCCCGAGCCGATGACCAGGATGGTCGCGAGGTAGGGCAGGTTACGGAAGACGTAGGCGTATTTCTCTTCGTCGTCAGGCGGGGCGGGCAGGACCAGGCCGGCCGGCCCGTTCCGGCTGCAGGGGCGGGGGCGGTGGCGGGGCTGGCGGGCGGGTCCAGCGAGGCTTGCCCGGTGGCGCTCACCGGTGCGGCTCGTAACGCCAGATCACGTACGTGCCCTGGCCGGTGGGGGTGGTCTCGATGCCGTAGGGCACGACCTGGACGATCCGGTAGTTGGGATTGCTGCGCAGGTCAGCGGCGATGGCGTGGTCGAGGGCCGTGGTGTCGCTGAAGTTGAGCGCGACCACGGAGAAGTAATTGGCCGCGATGTAGCGGGCGAAGGCCGCCGGGTTGCCCGCGCCCACGACCCCGGCATCCTTGCCGGGCGTGCCGACGCTGGCCCCGGACGGCAGTGACGATCTGCCGGGTGCTCGACCAGCGCTGCCACTGGCGGCCAGCGGGCAGGTAATACTCGGCGATGGAGGGGTCCTCTACCAGGAGCCGCCCGCTTTGCTGAGCGAGCGGGCGAAAGATCGCGGCAAAGCTCGTCGAGTCGGGCCAGCTGGTCGCGAACCCGCGCGCCTGGCTGGCCCCGACCGAGACCGGCAGGGCCAGCGCCACCACGCATGCCCCGCAGGTCAGCACCCGGGTCCGGCCCGCGGGCGCCGACCCGACCAGCCGGTCCACCGCGTAGCCGGCCGCGATGGTGGCGAACCAGGCCCCCATGTCCCCGTGCTTGTTCAGCGAGGCCAGGGTGTTCAGCCAGGCCTGCTCGGCCGGCACCAGCAAGGCCGCCGCCGCGAAGACCGCCAGCAGCCAGGTCCGGGTCGCGGGTTCCTTACGGCTCCAGCTGAGTGCCACCCCGCACACCGCCACGACGAACACCAGCCCGGTCCAGGCCCACGAATGCGCCAGGACCGTGGCGGCCGAGTCCGCTCCGGCGACCCGCGCCAGCGTGGTCTGCCCGATGCCGGAGAAGTAGGAGCTGCCGCCGATCAGGGTCCCGGCCAGCAGCAGCGCGACGACCACTGTCACCAGCACCGCGCCGCGCGCGATGGCCAGCCGCCGGCCAGGGGCCTGCCAGGCCACCAGCACCGCGAGCACGACGACCACCGGGTCGAACAGTGCCGATGAGTAGGCCGCGGCGTTGGCCACCGCCAGCGCCACCCCGGCCGCCGCCATCCAGCCGGTCGCCTCCGGGCGGGAGCCTGCCCGCACCACGCACCAGGCCGCCGCCGCGACCAGCAGCACCGACAGGCCGTCATAGGTCGCGAACGAGCCCAGATGCAACGTCGGCCCCAGCACCGCGAACAACGCCGCCGCGAAGAACGCCGCCCGCCGCCCGAACAACCGCCCCGCCACCGCCCACACCAGCACCGTCGCGCCCAGCATGAACACCAGCGACAGCACCCGCGCCCCGGCCAGCCCCCCGGCCGAATCCGCCAGCGCCCCCAGCGGCGGGTAAATCACCGGAGCGCCGGAGAAGTAGGCCGAGAACGGCGGCACGGCCGCGCCGTGCAGCCAGTGCGCCCACTCCAGGTGCCCGGCCCACAGGTACGCGGCCTCATCCTGGAAGGCCGTGTCGGCCCCGATCAGCCAGGCCGACAAGGCAGCCTGCACGGCCAGGATCGCCACCAGCGGCCACCCGGACCAGGTCCACAGCCCAAGCCCGGGCAGGCGCCTGCGCTGGGTTCCCGGTACCGACTCCACCGCCAGGACCGGTGCCTCGACCGGGGCCTGCGCCACCGGTCCCGCCGCGAGGCTGCTGGCGGCGCTGCCCTCGGCCGCCGCGGGCCGGTCATCCCGGCCAGCGCCTTGCGCTGGCGCGGCGGCAGGTGCCGCCCGGCCAGCGGGCCCTGCTGACGGCGGCGACGGCGGGAAGACCTCCCAGCCCGTCGAAGTGCCGTGCTCCATTAGCCGCACCTGCCTGCGAATAGGGACGCACGCCAGAAAGGCAGCTCGGTCCCCCCTCGCGGCCTACAAAGAGTACTGGCGTCGTCACATGTGGTGGCGATACCCCCCCGGACAGGAATACCGCATACAAAAGTTACTGGCCAGATCTCCCCGAGAAGGGGTCTTTTACCGAATTAAGCCGGCTGCGGGCAGTCAACCGGGGCCTGCCGGTTAATCCGGAGGTCAGGGATGCACGAGGGGCAGCGATGAGGCCCCGCGCCGAAACGCCGCCTGTGCGGCCTGGCTGTCTTCCAGCCGCCAGTCCTGATGGTAGATCCCGTCGTGCTGAGCGATATCGAACCACACCAGGCCGATGGCGTCATACTTGCGCATCCCTGGAACAGGTCGCTGATTTTGGCGGGCTGGCCGGCCGCGGGCCCGACCGCGGTTTCCGACAGCAGCACTGGCTTGCTGGTCAGGGCCCGGACCTGCTCGATCGTCCGGCCGAAGACCCGGGCGAAGGTATCGGTGCGCCGGTAGTAGTAGCCGTCGATGCCGACCCAGCTCACATACGAGGCGCCAGGCCACCAGGCGGCGATCGGGCCGGTGCTGGAACGATCCTGGTTGATGGTCCACAGCCAGGTGACGTTGCGGGCGCCCTGGCCGCGGAACACGGTGACCACATGCCGCCAGGCCGCCACGAATGTCGCCGGGGGCACGTGGGTGTAGCCCCAGGAGTACCAGTTCGCGTTCATCTCGTGGCCGAAGCCGATGATGACCGGGTGGCCGAAATCCCGCACGCTGTCGGCGAACGAGCGCAGGTAATTGTCATACGCCCCGGCCGCGATCGCGGCAATGGAGGCGTAGGTGGGATCGATCTGCACGATCGTGGCCGCGCCATGACTGCGGGCCTGCTGCGCGAACGGGGTGGCGAACGCCTCGGCCCAGCCGCTGAAGTACCCGACGATGTTCGGCGCCCGGCCCGCCGTCTGCGCGAACCGCGCCACCGGGGCATCGCCGGCCGGATCTCCGGGCGCGTAGACGCCCAGGTATGAGGCGGGCCCGGCGGGCAAGGACGCGGGCCTGGCCTGGCCCGGCCGGGCCGCTGGCCCGGCCGCTGAGGTGAGCCGGGTGATCGCCACGACGACGGCGACCGCCGCGAGCGCAGCGGCCACCACCAAGACCAGGCGAGACCTCATGCTAGCCCGGGTGCTTCGCCTCGTGACGCGAGCTGGCGAGGCCATCCGGGCCTGTCGCCACCCCCAGCGCCCGGTAGGTCCACCCGGCGGCCCGCCACCGGGCCGGGTCCAGGGCGCCGCGCCCGTCGATGATGTTCCGCCTGGCCACCACCTCGCTCAGGTTAGCGGGGTCGAGGGCGACGAACTCGCTCCATTCGGTGAGCACCAGCACGACCTGCGCGTCCCGGGCGGCCTGCGGCACGCTGGCCGCGTAGCGCAGTTCCGGGCAGGCCGCCGGGCGTTGTCCAGCGCGACCGGGTCGTACACGGTGACCTGTGCGCCCAGGCCGTGCAGGATCTGCGCCACGTCCAGCGCCGGGGAGTCCCTGACGTCGTCGGAGCCGGGCTTGAAGGCCGCGCCGAGCACGCAGACCGGGACCCCGGCCAGGTCCCGCCGGCCAGCTCGGCGGCCAGGTCGGCAGTCCTGGCCCGCCGCCGCAGGTTGATCGCGTCCACCTCCCGCAGGAAGCCGAGCGCCTCGCCGGGCAGCGACCGCCCGGCCCAGGCGATGAACGCGCGGATGTCCTTGGGCAGGCAGCCGCCGCCGAAGCCGAGCCCGGGCCGCAGGAACGCGGGGCCGATGCGCGAGTCAGCGCCGAGGATGTCGGCCAGCGACGCCGACATCGCCGCCAGCTGCCTCGCACACCTCGCGCCATGGCGTTGATGAACGAGATCTTGCGTGGCCAGGAACGAGTTGGCGGCCACCTTGGCCAGCTCGGCGGTCTCCAGGTCGGTGGCGAAGAACCGGCGTGCCCGGCCGCGAGCGGCCGGGAGTAGACCTGGCGCAGGAGATCCTCGGCCCGCCGGGAGGTCACCCCGGCTACGATCCGGTCCGGCGCGAGGGTGTCCGCGACCGCCGAGCCCTCGCGCAGGAACTCCGGGTTCCAGGCCAGCTCGGCGCCGGTGCCCGCGGCCGCGAGGTCGGCGGCCAGCCGCCGGGCGGTGCCCGACCGGGACGGTGGACTTGCCCGCGATCAGGCAGGGCCGGGCCAGCAGCGGGGCCAGCGTGCCGGACGCAGGACTGCACCTGCGACAAGTCGGCGTGGTCGCTGCCCGGCTGCGGCGGGGTGCCTGCGCAGATGAAGTGCACGTCGCCGAACGCCGCCACCTGCGGGTAGGAGGTGGTGAACCGCAGCCGCCCGCTGTCCAGCCCGGCGCGCAGCAGGTCACCCAGCCCCGGCTCGTAGATGGGCAGCCGCCCGGCGCTGAGCTCAGCCACCCGCCGCGTGCGGTGTCCACGCCGAGCACCTCGAAGCCCGGCTGGCCAGGCACGCGGCGTGCGTAATGCCCAGATACCCGGTGCCCAGCACGGTGAGGCGCAGGCCACCGGTCATGATCCCGGCCACTTATAGGTCTTGGCCCCCTGCTTGAACGCGGCCAGCGCCGCCGGGTTGTCGGTTGATCCGGTAGTCCGCGATGTCGGTGGAGTCGAACCAGATGAACCCCAGCAGCCCGTAGGCGTGGATGCCCTGCGAACAGGTTGGCGATCTTCGCTGGCTGGTCGGCCGACGGTCGCCGCACCGGTCTCGGAGATGAGGATCGGCTCGTGGGTGAAGCTGCGCACCGTTGGCGATGGTCGGCCCGAACAGCGGAGCGAACGCGTAGCTCGGACTTCAGGTAGTAGCCGTCGATGCCGACCCAGGTCACGTACGCGCCGCCGGGCCACCAGGGGCGCCGGGAGGGGATCCGCTCTGTGCCGCTGGTCGATGATGTTGACCGTCCACAGCCAGGTCACGTTCTTGGCGCCGAGGTCGCGGAACAGCGTGACGATGTGCCGCCAGGCGGCCACGAACGTGGCCGGGGACGTGTGCCGGTGTTGCCCCAGGAGTACCAGAAGCCGTTCATCTCGTGACCGAAGCTCAGGATGACCGGGTGGCCGTAGGCCTGGACCCGACGAGGCGAACGCGCTCAGGTAGGCGTCGTACTTGCCCGGCCGCGATGGCGCGCCAGCCTGACCTCCGAGGGCTCCATCTGGACGAGCGGCACCGCGCCGTGCTGCGGCCGCGGTCGGCGGCGAAGGTGGTCCGGAATGGCTCATACCAGCCGCTGTAGTACATGACGACGTCCGGGCGACCCCGGTGTCGCGTTGGTGAACGAGGTGACCCGGAGTAGGAGCCAGGCACCTTGGCCGCGTAGACACCGAGGTAGGTCTGCGGGCGTGTGCGGGAGGGTGCCCGGCGGCGGCGGCCGCCGGGTCGCCGGGCTTATGCCGGGGAGGGCCACGATGACGGCGGCCACGACGATCGACCGCGGCCGCGGCTGATCACGACCGGCAGCGGACTTCGCCCGGCGAGGCCGTCGGTCATGCTTCATCTGATTTGCTCCTTCCGTGCTGCGTCATCAGGCCGCGCCACCGGCGATCGGAGTGGCCGCTGGGCGGTCGGTCGGCGGTGGGTGCTCATGCAGCCTCCGGGGCCGGGCTGGCCACCGCGCGGTGCGAGGCGCTCGGTGACGCTCACGCATGCAGGTCATCAGCGGCGCCAGCAGGAAGAACTGGTACGCGCTGAGCGCGAGCGTCGCCCAGTACGGCCGCCAGCCGAACTCATGGACGCGCAGCACCAGTGAGGCCCACAGCAGGGTCTGCACGACCACGATCCAGGTGCGCAGGATGCGGCCGCACCGCCGCGGGACCAGGTCCTGGCCGCGGGACGCGCCGGTCGGCACCCAGTCCGCGACGCGGCCGCGGATCGCGTACCAGATCGCGTAGCAGGTGGCAGCAGGAGTTGATGATGCAGACCCGGTAGATGGTCGGCCGCCAGCCGCTGCTCAGCATCGGGAACGCGAACAAGGTGGCCGCCAAGGAGGGCAGGATCACCAGGTAGTTGTGCGGGTAGACCTGGCGCGGGAAGAACCACATCATGGCCAGCGTCGGGAACGGCCCGGTGAACAGCAGCGCGGCCGAGGACATGTAGTACAGGAACGCGGCCCAGAACGCGACCCGCTGCTTCCAGCTGAACGGGGCTTCCCGGAAATGCTTGTCGACCATCAGCAGCATCGACGAGCGGCACCAGCGGGTCTGCTGGTTGGCCAGCGACGCGAAGTCGGTCGGCGCGACCCCCTTGGCCAGGCACAGCGGGCACGTACCGGGTCTCGTAGCCTGCCCACCACAGCTTCACGCCGGAGTGCACGTCCTCGCCGATCGGCACCCGGGCGAAACCGCCGGCCGCCTCGACGGCGGTGCGCCGGTAGACCAGGTTGGTCCCGGCGCAGATCGCCGCCTTGTAGCGGTCCCTGGCGGGCTGGATGTAGCGGAAGAAGATCTCCTGCAGGGCCCCGGCATAGCGCTGGATATAGGGGAACGACCGGTCGCGGGTGTCGAAGAACTGGGCGGTCTGGACGACACCGACCTTCGGGTCGGCCATGTAGGGCATCGTCTCGTACAGGAAATCGGGCCGCACCGCGAAGTCGGCGTCGATCACCACGATGAACTCGCCCGTCGCTCAGGCCGAAGGCATGGATGAGGTTGCCGGCCTTCCTGAGCTCGCCCCGGTCGGGCGCGCACCACGTAGCGGAAGCCGTAGCGCTCGGCCAGGGCGCGCACCTCCGCGCGGGCCGAGTCGTCGAGCACGTAGACCGTCTTGCGTGCCGTGCCAGCGCATGTCGCTGACGCAGCGGAAGGTGTTGTCCAGCACCTCGACCGGCTCGCCGCAGCTCGGCAGGAAAACGTCCACGGTCTGGTGCCGTAGCGGTAGGCGCGCGATGATGGCCTGATGGGGCCAGCGTCAGCCGCGGCCGGCCGATGCGGAGCCAGAAATTGACCACGACCGGCGGGACCATGACGGCCAGCAGCAGCAGGGCCGGCGAGGACCACCAGGCCTTGGTGGCGACCCGTACGTAGCCGTAGAGGATCCCGACCGCCGCGACCAGCAGCCAGGCGAAGACGCAGCGGCCGGCGGTCACGGAAATAGCCGTACTTCTCAGTGCGGGTCGGCGGCTGCGGCAGGTAGCCCCCGGATTCGGCCCGGCCCGGGCCGGGCCCGGCCGCCTGCCCGCCTGGCCGCTCGGCCGGCGGCAGCATCTGCCCCTGATCTAGGATGACGCCCCCTCCCCGAGGCTTCAGCTGCCCGTGCATCCTGCTTGCTGGGCGTCGGACGGGCCCATGCCTCCCTGCCTCCCGGACGCCCGTTGCTTATCCCGCCGTGGTACAAATGCCGCGCTGCTCGCTATCATGGCTAAACAGGGCTGACCTCGACTGACTCGCGCACAGTAGTGGCGGCGTCACATGTCGTGACGATACCCCCCCGGATAGGAATACCGCATACAAAAAGTACAGTTGAGCTGGCCGGCAGGTAGGGCATTCACCGAATTTGCCCCGGCCCTGGGTGCAGCGCGTCCGTGGCCCCGGCCCGGCCGCGCGGCCGGGGTGCCTGTGGGGTCCGGGCAGGCCCGGCGGGCCCTGATCTGTGTGGCAGACTGCGCCTGTGGAGCGGCTTCCGGCTTTTACCGAGCACGCCGGCCACGTCAAGCTGCAGCCGATAGTCGCCGGCGCCTACCGGCCGGCCCGGTGCCTTTCATGCGCCAGTGGCTCGCGAGCCTGGCCGAACGCCGGCCGGGGCACCCGCTGCGCATCCTGGACGTGGGCTGCGGCCGCGGCGACGTGGTCTTCTGGCTGCTGGAACAGGGCTGGGACGCGTGGGGCATCGACGTTGACCCCCGTTACATCGATATCGGCCGGGACTACCTGAAGCACACCGGCCACGACCCTGGCCGGCTGCGCACCATCGACGGCCCCCGCTACCCGCTGGACAGCGACTGGTTCCAGGTGGTCATCTCGGACCAGGTCATTGAGCACGTGGCTGATCTCGACGGGCTAGCCTCCGAGGTCAGCCGGGTGTCCGGGCCCGGGGCGCTCGGCCTGCATATCTTCCCCGCCCGCTGGCGCCCGGTCGAGGTGCACATGCACACCCCGCTCGTGCACTGGCTGCCGAAAGGGAGCGCCAGGAGACGAGCCCTCACCGCCCTGCTGATGACCCGGGCCAGCGCCGCCTACTTCACCGACCGGCCGGTCGCCGAGCGGGCCGAGATTTTCGCCCGGTTCAGCAACGACGAAACCTTTTACCGGCCGCCCCGCGTCATTGCCGAAGCAATGCTCCGGCACGGGATCAGGGCGGAACTGGCTAATACCGCCCGGTCGAAAGTCCGGCATCACGCGCCCTGGCTGCCCGCCGCGGCCGTGCCTCTGGCCGGGTGGGTCTACCGGAACGCGTTCTCGGTCTGCATGGAAACGGTTCAGCTCTGGCCGGCGCCCGACCGCCAGGCCCGGCCTGGCTGACCTGACCGGGCTGCTACCCTGACTCTGTCCGGCGGGCAGCCGGGCCATGACGCTTAACCTTTCAGGGCGGACCCCGAACTACACTCTGCGGGCGGTATTGGCGTGGGAACCTACCTCCGGGCTGCGCATCCCTCGGTGGCGGGCTGCTGACCGTGCGTGTCTTCCATGCGATTCGGACGCCCCGGCGGCTGAGCCTGGCGGCGTGCGCCGCGCTGCTGCTCAGCGCGGCGGCCGCGGCCGGATGCTCCACGGCACCCGATCCGCCGCCCCGCAAGGTCGTCCACAGCACGCAGTCGGTGCCCTACCTGGGCGTCTACGAGCCAGGATCCCCCGGCTCCTACGCGGGCGTCGACAGCTTCGCCCAGTCCATCGGCGGGCAGCCGAACCTGGTGACCTATTACAGTGCCTGGGGCACGCCGTTCGCCCCGGCCTTCGCGGCCGCGGCGGCCAAGAGCGGCGCGACGGTGATCGTCCAGATGGACGCGACCAACATCAGCGTGGCCGCCATCGCCTCCGGCCAGTACGACTCCTACCTGCACAGCTACGCGGCCGCGGTGAAGGCGTACGGCGGTCACGTCGTCCTGTCGTTCGGGCACGAGATGAACGGCGACTGGTACACCTGGGGCAACGGGCAGACGCCGGCCAACGTCTTCGTGAACGCCTGGCGGCACATCGTGACGGTGTTCCGCGGCCTCGGCGCCTCGAACGTCACCTGGATGTGGACCGTTAACATCATCGATACGGTCGGCAATCACATCCCCAGCCCGGCCCCCTGGTGGCCCGGCAGCTCGTACGTGAACTGGGTCGGGATCGACGGCTACTACTACAGCCCGTCCTGGACGTTCTCCTCCCTGTTCGGGCCCACGATCGTCACGGTGCGGGGCTTCACCCACGACCCGATCCTCATCTCAGAGACCGGGGCGTCACCCACGGCCGGCGCAGCCCGCGAAGATCACTGACCTGTTCGCAGGCGTGCAGGAGTACGGGCTGCTGGGCTTTGTCTGGTACGACGCCACGGACCCGCATCATGGCGCCCTGGACTGGAAGATCACCAGCCCCCCGGCGTTCGCCGCGTTCAGCAAGGGCGTCAAGACGGACCTGAAGCCGGCGGTGCTGCAGGCGCCTAGCTGACATTCACGATGAGAAAGCGCACCAGCGCGGAGTTATCGGCGGACCGCAGCTCGATCCGCCAGACGCCGGGAATGTTGACCGGCACGCGTTCTTGCAGCTGCGCCCCGGCTCCCCCGGCCGTGACCGTCAGGACCGCGCTGGCATACTGCTGCGCGCCGTGGACCTTGGAGTCCGCCACGATCCGGTACCGGCCGGTGACCGACGTGGCCTCGATCTCGACCACGACCGAGCCGGTGCGCTTGGAGACCACCCCGAACGCCAGGTCGGGCCGCTGATCCCAGT
This sequence comes from uncultured Actinomycetota bacterium, assembly GCA_963788895.1. GTDB lineage: Bacteria > Actinomycetota > Actinomycetes > Streptosporangiales > Streptosporangiaceae > DATBGO01. Next base: position 181,050 of record CAWBJA010000009.1, read on the forward strand.
GCCGGACGCCCGCCGCCGCGAGCACCACGGCGGCCGCGAGGATCAGGCTGGCCCCGGCCGCCCATCCGCTGACAGACCTCAGCTCACCGGCCGGCGAGGTCAGGCGGGTCCGGAGGTTGCGCCGCCAGCCCAGCACCGCCAGGCTGACCACCAGCCAGGCGACGTCCGCGGTGATCCGGCTCAGCCCCCAGGGCGTGAGCGTCAGGCCGAGCCCGATGACGATCAGCCCGGTCACGACGGCGCCCGAGCCGAGCAGCAGCTTGTCGATCGCGTTCTTCGCGTAAGGCCGGACCGCCAGCTCCCGCGGTGGCGAGGACGGCCGCGAAGCCGACTGCCGCGGTAATCCAGCCGCTGAGGTTGTCGGCGACCACCCAGAACAGGCCCGCGATCAGCGCCAGCCGCAGCGCTATTTCCCGCCAGCGCACAGCAGCCCTCTCAAGTCGAAGATCCTGATGGCCCCGTTGTCGAAGATCCGTTGCGCACCGGGCACGTCATCGAACTTCACCAGATCGCCCGGGGCAGGCGGGGTGGCCCTTGCTCCGGTCTGGTACTCGCCCTTGTCGATGTAGACGCCTACATGCGGGAGGCTGGTGGCCAGCCGCTGGTCGGCGATGAGGAAGTTCACGTCGGCCTGGCAGGCGACGTCGGCGTCGGCGGGCGTCGGCCCTTCGAGCAGGAGCGTGCTGACCGAGCCTTCCTTGATCCCGTCGCCCAGCGACGTCACGACGTGCTGATTGCCGTAGACCGCCGCCAGCAGGTCGTTGACCCGGTCCGAGAAGACCCGGCTGCCCGCCGGCAGGTGCTGTCCCTCCCAGCGGGCGGCCTGCAGGGCCAGCTGATCGACCGACCGGTTATCCGCTGAGACCAGGTACGGGCCCGGCCCGTGCAGCCAGTCAGGGCCTGATCCGATGATGGTCCCGCCGACGAAGCAGACAGTGAGGCCCAGCACCAGCAGCCAGGTCCGCCGGGCCACGGTGAAGCGGCTGGTCCGGGCGTGCCGGTGAAACGGGACATCGCGGAACCACCAGATGGCCACCAGGTAGCCCAGGCCCACGAAGACGAAGCCGGACGCCCGGTCCGAGACTTCGGCGGTGGCATTGGTCAGGTGGCCCGCGGGAATCATCGGGTAGACGGCCGCGATCAAGAACAGCGTCATGGCCGCCGCGCTCAGCAGCCGGTGCTTTATCGAGGCCAGCCAGAGCGCCGGGATGAGAGTCGACACGATGATGAGGACCGAGGCGATGGACAGCACCGCCTGCCAGAGCGGATTGTGATCTCCGGCGGAATCGGTGAACAGCTTGTGGTCAGACCGCCCGCTGGCCAGGTTCGCGATGTTCGCCGCGCTGTTCTGCAAGATCTCGCTGATATAGGGGACGATGACGGAACGGGCCAGCCACGTCCACGCGGCCACGATGACGAGGCTGATGAGGGCCAGCGGGAGCAGCCCGCTGACCGGCCGCTTGGCCACCTTCGTGAACGCGTACCAGATCCAGATCACCACCACCAGGCCCAGGGAGGTCAGGTGATGCGTGGCGGCGACGGCCAGCAAGACCGCGGCGGCGGGCAGCAGCGACAGCAGGTTCCCTGTCCGGCGGCCGCTGACGAAAACGTAGATGCAGAAGAAGGTGAGCGGGAGCGCGACGGACTGGTAGGAGAACTGCGAGTTGAAGAATATGTACTGCGGGTTGGTGGCGTAGATCAGGGCGGCCAGGCAGCCGACGGGGGCGCTCTTGCTGACGATCTGGACGATGCGGATAAGCGCCAGCGTCATGACCACCCGCACGGCCAGCAAGATGACCAGGCCGGCCGAGTGCAGTGATAGCCCGGTCAGGTGACTCACCGTCGCCGTCGCGATCTGCATGCCCGGGTAGTCGGCGACCGCGGGCAGCAGCGAGTTCGGCGTGAACAGGTGCCCGCTGCGGTCGATCGACAGCAGGACCCGGTAATTGATCAGCTCGTCATGATAGGCGAACTGGGACGGGTACAAGATGAACCTGGTGGCCAGCAAGGCGACCGACATGTACAGCGTGAACCAGACCCGGGCCTTGTCGCTAAGCCGCCGGGACATGACCAGGGCGGCGGACGGGGTGAAGATCAGGCACAGCGTGCCGTACCACAGCAGCGACGATGACGCGCCCGTGATCCGTCCCTGGTATCCGACCCAGGCCTGCCCGAGTACCCCCAGCGCGACCAGCAGCATGGCCTGCCCGATCCACCGGGCGCGCGCCTGCGGGTCGGCCGACGGCGCCGCCGTCGCATCGGCGGCGGCCGGGTCGGGTGCGCTGACCGGCTCGGGCCAGGGCTCTGGCCCCTCGGGAGCGGGCCAGGGCGGCAGTTGCGGCGAGGGCCTGCGGCGCTCAGCTATCTGGCGTTCGGCGGCCTGGCGTTCAGCGGCCTGGCGTTCAGTGATCTGGCGTTCAGTGATCTGGCGTTCGGCGGCCTGGCGTTCAGCCGGCTGGCGCTCGGTGGTCTGGCGCTCGGTGGGCTGGCGCTCGGTGGTCTGGCGCTCGGTGGACTGGCGCTCGGCCAGGTTTATCAGCTGAGCGACACCCGGGTGCGGCTGAGCCTCGGCCGGGGCGTGATCGCCGCGGCCGGGGGGCCGGGGACCCCTGGGAGGCGCCGGGTCCGTCACGGGCGGCGCCTATTGTCGCGCAAGACGTCTTCGTACAGTCCGGCCATCCCATCGCAAGCCGCCTCCGCCGTGAAGAGGGTCAGGAAGCGTTTCTCCGCTGCGTTCTTCCTCGCCGCGTTGGCGGTGCCGCCCTCAAGCACCGAAATCAGCTTATCCGCGAGTCCGGCGGCGTCATCGGGTCGAACCAGCGGCCAGCCCGAATCGCCGAGAGTCTCGGCTACCGGCGGGATGTCTGAGGCGACGATGCTCAGCCGCAGCGCCATGGCTTCGACCAGCGTCCCGCCCAGCCCTTCCCAGCGCGAAGGGAAGGACAGCACGTCCGCGGCGCACATCAGGTCAGGCACGTCGGCCCGGTGCCCGAGCAGGCGGATCGCCGGGTGGCGCCGGGCGCTGGCCGCCACCTCGGCGCTGCCGTTGCCTGGCCGGCCCGCGACCAGCAGCACCGCGTCCGGTATCCGGGCCAGCAGCCGGTGGAAGGCCTCGATCGTGGTGTCCACGCCCTTCTGGCGGTCAAGCCGGGCGACGCTGAGGACCACCGGCGTGGCGGCGCCGACACCGAGTGCCGCCCGCGCCGCCTGGCGCCGCGGCGGCGAGAACGAGCCCAGCCGGCCTGGATCACGTCCCCGGTAGACGACCTGGATCTTGTCCCCGGGGATCTTGAGCCGATGGCCCATGACCCGGGCCACCTCATCGGATATCGCATGGAACCGGGTGGTCAGCGGCGCCGTGACCAGATCCGCGGCTTGCACGGCACGTACGCTCCAGGCGCCATGGCGCGAGTTGGCCCGGTGCTCGGGCCCGTAATCGGAGTTGGCCAGCGTAGTGATCACCGGGGTGCCGGTGGTCCGCCCCGCCGTGCGGCCCGCCAGGTTCGCGAACAGCAAGGTGGTATGGAGCAGATCAGGGCGGTGGGTGCGGATGATCTTCCGCAGTTCCGTCACCCGGCGCAGCGGGTCCGGCCGGGCCAGCCTGATCCGGCGCACTCCCAGCGCGTCCAGCCGGTGCTCAAGGCCCTGGTCATCGGCCAGCAGCGTCACGATCGAGATCCGGACGCCGCGCCGGTCCAGGCCCGGGACCAACTCCAGCAGCGAGGTCTCCGCGCCACCGCCGTGCATGCTGTCGATGACGTGCATGACGTGCATGGCGTCATCCCTCCGTGACGGCGACCCGGACCGCGTCACCGGCCAGGCCCCGGGGTGAGCGCCGGTGCTTGCCCTGTCCCGGGCCCCGGCGTTCGGCGTCACGCAGGCCTCTTCTCAGCGCCCACCAGCAGACCCCGCCCGCCGACGACTGGACCGCTATGGTGGCCAGGCCGATGCCAAGCAGGCCGAATGGATGAGCCAGCAAGACGACCGCCGTGAGCATCGCGACGCAGACGTAGGCCTGCACGGAGGCTGATTTGTGCATGGTACGGCGGATCCGGCAGTAGGCGGTGTAGATGGTCGCTATCGCCTTGGGCACGCAGGCGATCAGCAGCATCCGCAGTAGGTCCACGGCACCGAGGTACTTGACGCCAAAGGCGTGCAGCAGCCACGGGCAGATGATGATCAGCACGATGACCGTGGGACAGACGATCGTGAAGACGCGCTTGAAGGCCAGGCGGATCAGGATCGCGATCTCTTCAGGCGCGTGCGCGCCTTCGACGGTCAGCGGCGAGGCATAGTTGGCCGCGACCTGGTCGATGGTGCTGGAGAACAAGAAGGAGGTGAAGTACAGAGCGTTCCTGGACGGGCCCAGCAGGGCGGTGATTATCACCGGCAGAAGATAGGTATAGGCCTGCGTGAAAAGCCCGCCCGTGGCGTCGCCCACCGCGAAACCGATGATATTCGACCGGACTTTCCGGCCCAGCAGGGCCATGCGTCGCGGCTTCGACGCGGGCGGCAGGAACCGGCCGAAGAGCACGGCCGAGATGATCGGAATGGTGAGCGTCAGCGGTATCATCCACGCGCTGTAGAGGGCGAACGCCGTGCCGACGGGCGCGACGATGAAGAGCACGCCGATCTTCGCCACCCCGAACGTGCCGTTTTCCACCGGCACCCAGACGGCCCGGCGCAGCCCGACCAGGACGCTGTCCTCGATGGTGAAGATCGCGGTGGCCGCGACCGCTAGTACCAGGCCCGCTGATTCAGCGGTACTCAGGTGCAACACCGAGGTCGGCGGCGCGATGATCCTGATGACCGCCAGGGAGGTGGCCGCCAGCAGCGCGGAGATCGTCGCCGCGAAGGCATAGGTGACGAGCACGAGCCGCCGCTCTTGCCCGCGGCCGTGGGCAGGAAACGCATGAGCATGCCCGACAGGTTGAGCTGCCCGATTCCGGAGAACAATGTGGTGGCCGCGACCAGAGCCCCGGCGACTCCGACCGCGTAAGTGGTAAACAACCGGGCGGCGATGATCCAGTAGATGAAGCCGAGGGCTCCGGTCAGCCCGGTGTTGACCAGCAGGGCCAGCCCGCCGCGCGACAGCGGGTCAGAGTACTGCCGCCGCAGGGCGGCGCGGACCGCGTACCCCCGGCGCCTGGCGCCATGGCCCGCGGGCGGGCCCGGCAGCTGGCGGTGCCGCCGCCGGGTGACCGGCTGCGGCCGGCCGCGCGTGAGCGGGGACGGCGCCGCGGGCGCGATGCGCACTACGGACCGCATGAGCCTGGCGCCAGCGTCCCGGCCCCGGCTGCCTGCCGGTAGATGCCAGCGAGGTCGTCCGCCGCGGTCTCCCAGGTAGGCAGCGTCGCCGTCACCCGGCCGGCCGGCTCGAGCAGGGCCGCGACCAGAGCCGCGGCGACGGTCGCCGCCGAGGCATCCCGGGGCACGCCCGCGACCAGTCCGTCCGCGACCAGGTCGGCCGCGCCCGCGGTGTCCAGGCTCACCACCGGGATACCCAGCGTCAGGGCCTCCATCACCGCGACGGGGTGAGCCTCGTATTCGGACAGCCCGGCGAACACGGCCGCCTGCGCGAGCGCCCGCGCCATCCGTTCCCGCTCGTCCGGCGGGATGTACTCGATGGTCACCGAGCCGGTCAGCCCCCGGCTCGCCACCAGGGCCCGCAGTCTGGCCTCGTAGGGACCAGCGCCCAGGATGTGCACGGTGGCATCAGGAATGGACTGCCGCACGATGGGCAGGGCCTCGATGACCCGCTGATGGCCTTTGTACTGTTCGAGGCGGCCGCTGGAGACGATCCGGCCCTCGATCCTGGCCGCCTGCCCGCCGTTACCCGGCAGGCTCCCGCCGTTGCGGACCAGCCGGAAGCGAGCTTCGTCGAGGTGGCACGCGCGCTGGAACAGGCGCTGTTCGAACCGGCTGACCGCGACCAGCAGGGCGGCCCGGCGCAGCAGCGGGGCCAGGGCGCGCCACTGCGCGCCGCGGATCCGCTGGCGCACGCCGGATGAGTGCCCGCCGGTATGAAACGTCACCACGTAGGGAATGCGGGCCCGGCGGGCGGCCAGCATCGCGATGACCGGCACCGCGGTATGGACGCCCTGGCAGTGCACGACGTCAAAGTCCGCGGCCCGGATGAGCCGGTAAAGGCCGGGCGCGAAATAGTAGTCGCGGTTTCGCGGGTACGAGCGGCACCGCACGACCTGGAAGCCTGCCATCTCCTCCCGGGCCGGGCGGCGGCCGGAGCGATCGGTGGTCAGCACGGTGAGATCGAGATCATCGCGGCGGGCCAGCCGCCTGGTGACCTCGTGCACGTGCGTCTCGGTGCCGCCCAGGTCGGGCAGGAACCGCGCCGCCACCACCGCGATCCGCAGGCGGCGGCCAGGCGATGGCGCATCAGGGCGGTCGCTGGCGGGCCCGGCCGACCCGAGCCGGGCCAGCCGCCGGGGGCGCGCCGGGGCCAGCCAGGCGGCCCAGCCGCTCCCCGGGCCGCCAAGCCGGCTCAGCACGCCGCCCGGCCCCGCGCCGCGGGGCGGCGGAGCCCGGCCCAGGCCATAGCCGGCGGTGGTCATGGCCAGTCCCCAGATCACCGCCAGCGAGCGGGCCGCTCCCCACAGATCACCCCGCGCGCTGTCAGCCAGCCCGAGCCAGACCGCCCGCGGGAGGACTCGCGCGGTATACGCGCGCTCGGTGCTCAGCGCGCTCGATGACCCGACCCGACGGGAGACCTCGGCTTTCGAAAGGCCTTCGGACCAGCAGCGCCGGGAAAAGTAGCCGAGCGTCCCGCGCTGGCCGGCCACATGATGGTCCACCTGGGCACCGGGCTCATACCGCAAAATGGCATCCGGGTCAGCCTGGGTCAGCCGGATGGAAAGCTCGGTCTCCTCACAGCCCAGCGGCCGGTCCCCGATGCGGCCCATCTGCTCGGCGAAGCCGCCCACCTGATCGAAGACGGTCCGGCGGAATGACATCGTGGCGCCCAGCAGGTTACGAACCGCGCCGGGCTGCTCAGGCAGGCCCCGGTGACTGCAGCCCACTACCCACAGGAACTCATCGGGGAACCAGGCCGGGGCCCGGCCGGGCCAGCGCGGCCTGGCCCGGCCGCCGACGCCGGCGATGCGCTGGTCCGCGTAGGGCGCCCGGAGCGCGTCAAGCCAGCCGTCCAGCGGGACGGCGTCGTCATCGAGGAAGACAATGATCGATCCGCGGGCCATTTCAAGCGCGGTATTCCGTGCTCCGGACAGCCCTCGGCAATGGTTATTCAAAATGACGGTACATTCAGTAAGGGATGCCCGGCAGCGAGCGGCGAGCTGCTGATTACCATCAATGACAACGAGTAGCTCATCGCCGAATCTCAGCTGCTTCCTGGCGGCCTGGGCAGCGGCCTGCAGGGTAGCCCATCTGTCCTCGTTATAGGAACAGATGACGACCGTCATTGACGCAGGCTGATCCACGCTGCCCCCCATGACGCCCCGGGCCTCACGCATCGGCCCAGCCCGCTGGCGCTGACACCGAGACCGCCCAGAAGGCGGCAGCTGGCGTACCTGCGCTGGCCCCAGCGGTCATGTCGCCCCGAACTCTTGTCCTCCGCGGAGGCACAATCTCTGATTCACACGGCGAAGTCAGGCTACTCCCCGTTACTTCCGGCTGGCAGGGATTTCGGCTAACTGCACCGGGACGCCGACGGCCGCAGGCAAATCTGATCGCGCGCGATTCCGGCCGCCGGGGCCTAGCCGCGAACAGTTGCCTTCCGGGCGCGGCTACGCTCCGTAGCCCGGCCAGGCGGTCCCGGACATTGGTCACTTAATTTAATTGCGCACCGTCAATCCGTGCCTCGGCGACAAGCAGTGACGCGACCGGAAGATTCGCAGCGACCGGGACGGGAAGGTCGGGCGAGGGGTCGGCCGTATCATATTCTCGCGCGCGCGCCGGGGCCGCCACCGGCCGCCGCCGCGAGTGCCGCCGTTCTATGAAGATAGTCCGGAGCACCCGTACGCCATCGCCAAAAGCGTTCAGATTGCTAACACCATGTATTCGTGAATGCTCGTAGCTGGCTACTTCCGTCACCGCGAGCCCGGCTTTAGCTACCCTGATATGAATCAGCGTCTCAATCTCAAAGCCATCGCCCCACAGCCGCCCGTCGCCGTAACCCGGAGGCGCGGACGTGACATCCAAGCCCAGCACGGCGACGTGACGCTGCCAGAAAACATTGAATCCATAGCACAGATCTGAATAGTGTACGCCATAACAAAGATTGAATAGCCTAGTCAGCACAAAGTTACCGAAGCTGCGCAGCCGCGTTATATCACTGCTGCCGCCGCCCGGCGCGAAACGAGTTCCCTTAGCAAAATCGGCGCCATCCAGGATCGCCTGCACGAATCGCGGTATCTCTCCCGGATCGGCCGAGCCATCCGCGTCGATCATCGCGATAATGTCCCCTGTGGCCAGCGCGAAGCCGCAGGCGAGCGCGTTCCCCTTTCCCGAGCGCGATTGCCGCACGATGCGCACGTCCGGCCACAGCTCGCGGGCCACGTTGACCGTGCCGTCCACCGAATAACCATCTACCAGAATGACTTCATGGATATTCGGCGGCATCTGAGCCAGCACATGCGGAATATTGCGCGCCTCGTTCAGCGCCGGAATTACTACGGACACCCGCGGCCATGGCTCGCTGGTAGCTGCGTGGTCTGTCATTGGCTTCTCCCCCACCCGGCAAAGCCCTCATGGACCGGATTACCCGGTCAACGAGGAGATCTCTGCGCTGGGTTTGTTCCCGGCCAGCCGGGAACCTCAATGGCGGCTAATGTGCCCGCATAACTGCGGCCGTGCCTGCTAGGGAGGAAACCTTCAGCGAGACAAGCCACCCGGGTGGGCGGCTGGTCGAGATTGCTAGTCATGCGGCCTCCGCGGTCGAGCTCAGGCGGCGCAAGGAGCCACCTGCCGGCGGGAGGCCGTATCACACAGATCCCCCCATGTGAATACACGGCATATCATGGCAGACGCGGCCTGCCATGACTGTCGAACTGATCGAAGTTGGGGTAATTTTTTCCGGCTCGGACCGAGGCTGGCCGCCGACCGGACGCCCGGGCTCGCGACAGTCACTGTGCGTGGCGGCGCCCCTGCCCAGGGCCCGGACTGGCTCACCCGGACGGCTGGTACTTCCAGATCACGTAGGTGCCGGTGCCGATGGGCGGGACCTCGATGCCGTAGGGAACGACCTGGATGATGTGGTAGTTGCCGTTGCGGCTGAGATCGGCGCGGATGCTGTGGTCCAGCGGCGTGGTGTCGCTGAAGTTGAGCGCGACGATCGAGAAGTAGCCCTCCGCGATGTAGCGCGCGTAGGCCGCTGGGTTGCCCGCGCCGACGACGCCGGCGTCCTGGGCCGGGTGGCCGGTGCTCGCTCCCGCGGTCAGCGCGATATTGCGGGTACTGGACCAGCGCTGCCACTGACGGCCGGCCGGCAGGTAGTACTCGGCGACGGCCGGATCCTCGACCAGCAGCCGGCCGCCCTGGCCAGCCACCGGCCGCATGATCGCGATAAAGCTGGTGGCGTTGGGCCAGCTGGTGGCGAGGGCCCGGGACTGAGTAGCGCCCAGCGAGGCAGGGAATGCCATGGCCACGACGCAGGCGCCGCAGGTGAGCACGCGAGTGCGGCGCAGGCGCGGCCGCGATGAGCTTCTCAGCGGCATAGCCGGCCGCGATGGCGGCGAACCACGCGCCCAGGCCGACATGCTTATCCAGCGAGGCTGCGGAGTGCAGCCGGGCCTGCTCCAGCGGGCCGAGCACCGCCGCGGCGGCCAGCACCGCCAAGGACAGCGTCTGCGCGAACCCCTCCCGCCTGGCCCAGCTCGCGACCACGCCGCAGACGGCCAGCACGATGACGATCCCGGACCAGGACCAGGAGTTGATCAGCACCGACACGGCCGACTCGGTGCCGGCCATCGGAGTCAGGGTGGTCCGGTCGACTCCCGAGGCGTAGGTACCGCCGCCGATCAGCAACCCCGCGGTCAGCAGCGCGGCCACGACGATGAGCAGGGTGCCGCCGCGCCGCAGCACGATCCGGCGGCCGGAGGGGGCCGCCGCCAGCACGGCGATGGCCAGCACCACGAGGTCGAAAAGCACCGATGAGTAGGCCGCGGCGTTGGCCACCGCCAGCGCCACCCCGGCCGCCGCCATCCGGCCGGTCGCATCCGCCTGCGGCCGGGCGCTGACGACGAGCCAGGCCGCCGCCGCGATCAGCAGCACCGCCAGGCCGTCATAGGTCGCGAACGAGCCCAGATGCAACGTCGGCCCCAGCACCGCGAACAACGCCGCCGCGAAGAACGCCGCCCGCCGCCCGAACAACCGCCCCGCCACCGCCCACACCAGCACCGTCGCGCCCAGCATGAACACCAGCGACAGCACCCGCGCCCCGGCCAGCCCCCCGGCCGAATCCGCCAGCGCCCCCAGCGGCGGGTAAATCACCGGAGCGCCCGAGAAGTAATAAGGGAAGGGCGGCACGGCCGTGCCATGCAGCCAGTGCGCCCACTCCAGGTGCCCGGCCCACAGGTACGCGGCCTCATCCTGATAAGCCGTGTCGGCGCCGATCAGCCGCAGCGACAAGGCGGCCTGCACGGCCAGCACCAGGGCCAGCGGCCAGCCCGCCCAGGACCACAGCCGCATGCCGGGGACGCGCGGGCCCCAGGCCCAGGGCACCGCGTCCGCCGCCAGCACCGGTGCCTCGACCGGGGCTTGCGCCACCGCCGGTCCCAGCCCGGGCCCGGCGGCCGCCGCCGCGGCCGCGGCCCGGCCTGTTCGAGCGGAAGCCTGCGACGGCGCCGCCGGGATGACCTCCCAGCCTGTCGTCGTGCCGTGTTCCATAGTGCCGCCCGCTTGCGATCAGGGACACGCCAGGGCAGCTCTGCGGCTCAGGGCCGCCGCGCGGCCCCACCCACTGGCGGCGTCATATTCTGTGCCGATACCCCCCGGACAGGAATACCGCATATGAAACCTACTGGCCGGGTCCCCGAGGGAACGGGTGTTTACCTGAATCTCCTGCTGTTCCCAGGCCTATGCCGGCCCTAGGCTTGCGCGCCCCGGCGGAACGCGGCTAGCGCGGCGGGGCTGTCCAGGCGCCAGTCCCTGTTCCCGACCGTGTTGAACCACAAGAACCCCAGCAAGCCGTAAGACCGGATGCCGGCGAACAGGTCAGCGATCTTCGCTGGCTGATCGGCGTTGGCCGCCGCGCCGGTCTCTGCGATGAGGATGGGGGCGCGGGTGAGCTTGCGCACCGCCGCGATCGTCGGGCCGAACAAGGGCGCGAACTGCCAGGTCGCCTGGTGGTAGTAGCCGTCAATGCCGACCCACGTCACGTACGAATTTCCGGGCCACCACGGAGCCGGGTCGGGAATGCTGTTGTGCTTCTTGTTGATGACGTTGATCGTCCATAGCCAGGTCACGTTGGCTGTCCCGAGCGATCGGAACACGGTCACAATGTGCCGCCAGGCGGCCACGAACACCGCCGCGGGGGTGTGCCGGTTACCCCAGGAGTACCAGTATCCGTTCATTTCGTGGCCGAAGCTCAGGATGACCGGCCGGTGGTAGGCGCGGACGGCGGCCGCGAATTCGCTCAGGTAGCTGTCATAGTGCCCGGCGGCGATCGCGGCCAGCCTGACATGCACCGGGTTGATCTGCACAAGCGGTATCGCGCCGTGCTTGGCCGCGGTCGTGGCGAAGCCGCGCTGGAACGGCTCCATCCAGGCGCTGTAGTACGACACGATGTTCGGCTGCCTGCCGATGGCCTGGGCGAACTGGTCAATCCCCGCGTACGAGCTGAGCACCTGCGGCTCATATACCCCGACGTATTTCACGGCGTGCGGCCGGGGCGGAGCAGGCGCGCGGTCGCGCAGCAGCGTCGCCGACACCACTGCCGCCGCGCCCACCAGGACCGCGACGCTGAAGATGACCACGGCGGTAACCGCGGGGCTGACCCGGCCGCTGGCCTGGTGCGCCCGGCGGTGGCTGGGCGCGCGGGCGGAGGCGGGGCGCGTTCGCTGCTGCGTCACAGCGCGGCTCGCCAGATCACGGCGGACCTCGGCTGGCCGGGCCCGGGCTGGCCCGGCGGGGGCCCGCCCGGGCGGATCCTGGCGCATCCGGTCCCGAGGTCCCGGTCGGTGCTACCGGAAGTCTTCGGCCATCGCACCGGTGCCACGACCTCCCAGGATGTCGTCTCGTCGTGGTCCTCAGCTAGCCTCAGGCCGCGCTCAGGGACGCGCCAGCGGCGGGCAGCTCAGAACCCCCCTTTGCGGTCCACGCAAGGTACTGGCCACGCGACATAACGTAGCGGTACCCGTCGAACGGGACCGTCGCCACCAAAAACCTACTGTTGGACGGCTCAGCACGCCGGGGGGTTCACCGAAAATTCGCCCAGCCGGCCCGCGGCGGGGCCGGCCGCAGGGCGCGACGGCCGCAGGGCGGGCGGTGCCATCCCGCCCGCTCCGGCCGGCTGCGGGCCAGGTCACAGACATCGTGCTACACAGCGGGCTATCAGGCCAATCCGCCCGGTAAGAGAGATCTCCTGGCGATATTATGTAGTTGTTATCTGACAATAAGTCATTCCGGTTGATTCCCCGATCGCAGTGTGCTGCGCTATCTTTCGGGGTTCGCGTCATCCCGCACGCGCACCTCAGGGGGTTTGGCCGCATGGGAGAAGACAGCCGCGTTCCACCGCTGTCGCGACGCGTACCAGGTGCGGCAGGAGGACCGAGGCCCGCGGCGCGCGTTGTGCCGCCGGTATTGCCGGAGTCTTTGCTGCTCGCTGCGCGTGCCGCGCTCGGCGCCGAGCCTGCGCAGGAGGAGGAGCAGGATCCCGATGAGCCCGTGAAGGCTCCGCAGGATCCGGCTGCGCAGGCCGTGGACCAGGCCGCGCAGCGCGATGCTGCGCCCGTTGAGCAGGCGCAGTCGGGCACTGCGCCAGTTAATGCTGCGCCGGATCAGGCCGGGCCGAATCAGGCCGGGCCTGACCAGGCCCCGCCCACTCGGGCTGCTCCGGGCCGGGACGGCTTGCCCCGGCGGGTGCCGGGGCAAAGCGACATGCCCAAGCCGCCTGCCCGGGTCACTCCGCCCACGCTGCCGGCCAGCCTGCTGAGCCGGGTCTCCGAAATCGACGACACGCAGCCGATTCCGGTCATCCCGCGCTCGCCGGCCGGCTACCTGCCCAGCCCGGTCGCTACCGAGGCCGCCGAGGCGCCCGCCCGGAAGCCGGATCGGTCCGGCTGGCTGGACCGGACCCGGGCCAAGCCCGACCGGAGGCCTGCCGCCTCGCCCGAGCGCACCGCGGCGCCGGCCCCCGAGGCCGGCCAGCTAACGGGACCCGGCCAGCTAACGGGACCCAGCCAGGCAACGGCACCAAGCCCGAACGGGCCAGCTCAGCCCAGCCAGCCTGGCCACCAAGCCGCTGCCCACGGCCCGGCCGGATCAGGCGGCTCAGCCCGGGCTGCCGTCCAGTCCGGACCGGACGGCAGCACCCGGGCCGGCCGCCCCGGGCCAGGCGGCAGGGTCAGACCGGACGGCCCCGGCGGACCGGGCCGCGGGGCCCGGCCAGACCGCCACGACGCCGGTCAACGACCGCGCCTCGTCCGCTACCCGGCCGGCCTCCCCGGGGCGAGGAACGGCCCCGGCGCACCGGGGCCGGCGCCAGCCGCCCGGCCGACCGTAAGGCCGACCGAAGCGCCCGGCCGGGACAAGCCGGGCCCGCCGGCCGCGGGACATCCGCGGCCGGGCAGCGCCCGTCTGCCGGGCCGCCGGCCAAAGCCGCCGCGGTCGCGAAGCCCGCGCGCAAGCAGCCCCCCGTGCCGCGGCTGCCCGCGGACGCGATCCGGCCCGCCAGCCGGCTGGGCGGGCGGCGCTACCGGCTGATCGGCGTGGTCCTGTCGCTGATGGTGTTGCTCACCGCCGGCTCAGTGACGTTCGCGGTCTACAAGCTGACCCAGCCCTCCGGTTCGCACAACAGCGCCGCGGTCAGTCCCCGGGCGCTCGCCGCCGAGGCGGTCGCCCGCCGGGCCGCGGCCGCCTGGGTGGCCACCCAGGTCAGCCGGGCCGCCGTCGTCTCCTGCGACCCGGCGATGTGCCAGGCCCTGGAGGCGGACCAGATCCCGTCGGGTGACCTGATCCAGCTCGGGCCGGCCGCGCAGTACCCGCTGGGGGCCGCCGTGGTCGTCGTGACCGCCGCTGTCCGCAGCCAGTTCGGCAGCAGCCTAGCCTCGGGTTACGCGCCAGACGTGCTGGCGAGTTTCGGATCCGGAGTGGCCCGGATTGACGTCAGGGCCATGTCCGCCAAGGGCGCGGCCGCCTACGCCGCGGCGCTGAAGGCGGACGTGACCGCGCGCAAGGCCGCCGCGCCGTCGCTGCTGCACATCAGCGCGCGGATCAGCTACTCGGCCAAGGCCAGGGCGCAGCTGGCGGCGGGCCAGGTCGATACCCGGCTGATGATCGCGATCGCGGAACTGGCGTCGCTGCAGCCCGTGGTGGTGGAGGCGTTCGGTGATTCCGGGCCCGGGGCGAGCCCCGGCATCCCGCTGCGGTCCGCCGACCTGGCTGAGACCAACGGCATGACCCCGGAGAAGAACTCGGCCTACATCCACTCGGTGGTGACGCTGCTGAGCCAGGAGACCGGTTCTTACCGGGCCGCGAAGGTCGCGCTGGTCAAGACCGGCGCCCGAACCGTGCTGCGGGTCCAGTTCGCGGCGCCGAGCCCGCTTGGGCTGCTCAGCACGAGCCCGGTGCCCTGATCGGCGGCGGCCCGCGCGCAGGCCCGCGACCGGTTTCCGGAACCGGGGAGTCAGGTGAGAACAGGGCTGAGCAGTGTGACAGGCTGGTTGCTATTCAGCCGGCCAGATTGGTCTTGACCTGGGAAAGACCCGGTCCGCTGACTGCTACCTTGAGCGGGAACGTCAATCAGGGGGCCGGTTCGGAGGTTTCGATGGGCCTGCGCGCTAACCATGACAAGGTGCTGGCGGAGATCGAGACGGCGCTGCGAGGATCCGACCCCCAGCTCGCTTGCATGTTCAACATCTTCTGCAGGCTGCACGTCGGCGAGGAGATGCCGCGGCTGGAGCAGTTGCGGGCCCGGGCCCTGCTGGCGACCAGCCGGCTGGCGGGCGTGCGCCGCTGGCTGGTGGTGCCGCGCCGGTCCCGGTTGCGGACCGCGCTGTTCTTCCCGTTCGCCCTGGCCACTATGGCCGCCGCGGTCCTGGTCAGCGCCGCGTTCCCGCCAGTCAGGTGCCCGGCCGTGCACCGGGCCAGCCGCACCGCGGCGGTGACCCGGGTCGTCGGCTGCCCTACAGCCAGGGGGTATCCGCTCTACCTAGGCCGCTAGCCGACCGGAACGGCCCGGCCGGCCCGGCCGGCCTGGGCTGGCTCCGCGTGCGGGCCGGCCGACGCTGGTCAGCGGCTGATCGCGACCAGTTCGGGCCGCAGGCAGCGGGGCCCGGACGGGGTGGCAGGCCCCAGGCCGGCGCAGATGGTCAGCAGGACCGTCGTGGAGCTGGGGTCGGCGCTGCCGCCAATGCCCGACAGGTCGACGAAGTAGTGCGGCCAGGGCAGCGTCGGCGTGGTCCAGATCACCCGGCGGGCGGTGATGCCGTAGCCCCAGGCGTCCCCGCGCGCACCGAGATCGAGCCCGAGGGCCACCCCGTTCCTGATTCCGTACAGGCCGGCCGAGCCGGGCACGGACCGCCGGGTGACGCGGGCCCCGGTCTGCGGATCGACCCCCAGCAAGGCGCCGTGCCGGGTCACATACAGCGTGCCGTGCGCCTGGTCGACGCCGGTCAGCAAGGTGGCGGGCAGCTGCCAGAGCTGCTGCCCGGTCTGCCCGCTGTAGCCGGTCAGGCCGGCCAGCCGGAGAACACCACCACGCCGTCGAACGCCCCGGCCAGGGCGCCCGCGAACGGCCCGCTGGCTGGCTTGATCTTGACCTGCGCGCCGGTTGGCAGGCTGATCCGGCGCAGCGCCGTGACCGGCGCGCTGCTCAGGTACCCGCCCTTGGCCACCGTCACGTACAACTCGCCCGCGTCCACCCGCCAGGCCTGCGGGACCTTCCCGGTCGGCCGGGTCCAGCGCACCCGGCCGTTGACGTCGTTGTAGCTGGTCACCGCGGTCGGGCCGACCACCACCGTGGTCGTCGCGGTCGCCGCGATCGCGCTGGCCCCTGGCACGCTCGCCGAGCCGGGCCGCCCCGGCCCGGCGCTGCCCGCGACCGCCCCGCCATAGGCGGCCGCCGGGTAGCTGCGCAGCCGGGCTCCGGTCGCGGCGCTGAGCAGCACCTCGGTCCAGGCCGTCCCGCGCCGGCGCGGGTAGGCCACGCCCGCCGTCACCGCGCCGGGCCAGATCCGGACCGACACGATCGAGGAGCCGGCCGGGAAGCCGGCCAGCGTGCTGGTCCACAGCGGCGCGCCGGTGCCCACCTGGAACGCGGCCACCCGCAGGCCGAACCCGACCGCGGCCACGCTGGAGCCGGCCGCAGCGTACGCCTGACCCCGGCTCGGCACCGTCCCTTCGACCCCGCTCCTGGCCAGCCACGAGCCGGGCAGCGCCCGGGCCCAGCGCACCGCGCCCGCCGCGCCGCACCGGCCTGTGCAGCTGCGCGCGGACAGCCCGAAGGCGTGACCGGGCAGCACCGCGGCCCCGATCAGCACCACCGCGAGCAAGCCGCGCCGCACGAGCCGCGGCGACCAGCGCGCCACCTTCACGCCTGCCTGACCCTTCCCCGTATATGCCACCGTGCCGAGCAATAACCGTAGCGGTTGGCGCGCCTGGTTGCGCGCCGCGCCGGGCCCAGGCTGCGCGGCGCCGGATCCGGCGCAGGTTCCGCCCGGCCGTGTTTTGTCCGGGGATGCGGTCAGCTCATCGCGGCGCCACAGTAGCGTGGGCTTCGCGACTACGACCGCAGCAACTGGAGGACCAATGGCCGATCAGGCTCCCCTGCCGTATGACTTCATGCCACAGGTGCCGTCGTTCACGCTCACCAGCGCCGACGTCAGCCAGGACGAGCAGATGGACGACGCCCAGGTGTACAACGGGTTCGGCATGTCCGGGCAGAACGTCTCGCCGCAGCTGAGCTGGAGCGGGTTCCCGGCGCAGACCAAGAGCTTCGCGGTGACCTGCTATGACCCCGACGCGCCGACCGGGTCGGGCTTCTGGCACTGGCTGGTGCTTGACCTCCCGGCCTCGGTCACGCAGCTGCCGGCCGGCGCGGGCGGCGCGGCCGGGCTGCCGGCCGGCGCGTTCTCGGTACGCAATGACTACGGCACCAAGGATTTCGGCGGCGCCGCGCCGCCCGCGGGCGACCCGGCCCACCGGTACGTCTTCGCGGTGCACGCCCTGGACACCGAGTCGCTGGGCATCGACTCCGACTCCTCACCCGCCGTGGCCGGGTTCAACCTGAGGTTCCACACCATCGCCCGCGCGCTGCTCATCCCGGTCTACGGACACTAGGCGCGGGGACCGGCCCGGCTGCCCGGTCAGGACAGCCGGGCGATCTCGCGCATCTTGTTGGTCGCGTCCAGCGCGGCCACCTTGTAGGACTCCGCCAGCGTCGGGTAGTTGAACACCGCGTCGACCAGATAGTCGACGGTGCCGCCGCAGCCCATGACCGCCTGGCCGATGTGCACCAGCTCGGTCGCGCCGGTGCCGAACACGTGCACCCCGAGCAGCGTCCGGTCTTCCAGCGAGACCAGCAGTTTCAGCACCCCGTAGGAATCACCGATGATCTGCCCGCGGGCCAGCTCGCGATAGCGCGAGACGCCGACCTCGAACGGCACGTTCTGCTTGGTCAGCTCGTCCTCGGTGCGGCCGATGAAGCTGATCTCCGGGATGCTGTAGATGCCGATCGGCTGGCGCTGGCCCAGCGCGGGCATCGGCTCGCCGCAGGCGTGCTGCGCGGCCAGCCGGCCTTGCTCCATCGAGGTGGCGGCCAGCGCGGGGAACCCGATGACGTCGCCGACGGCGTAGATGTGCGGGGCCTGGGTGCGGAAGAACTCATCGACCTTGATCCGGCCGCGCTCATCCGCGGACAGGCCCGCCGCGCCCAGGTTGAGGTTGTCGCTGACGCCCTGCCGCCCGGCCGAGTACATCACCGTGTCGGCGGGGATCTTCTTGCCGCTGCGCAGCGTGGCGATCGCCCCTTCGGGACGGGACTGGACCGAGGCCACCGACTCGCCGAACCGGAAGGTCACCGCGAGATCGCGCAGGTGATACTTGAGCGCCTCGACCACTTCGGTGTCGCAGAATTCCAGCATCCGGTCGCGCTGCTCGACCACCGTGACCTTGGTGCCGAGCGCGGCGAACATCGAGGCGTACTCGATCCCGATCACGCCGGCCCGGCTACCACCATGGACCGGGGCACCTTCTCCAGGTGCACGATCCCGTCGGAGTCGATGATGGTGCGCTCGTCGAAGTCCACGCTGGCGGGCCGGGCCGGCCGGGTGCCGGTGGCGATCACCACCTTGTCCGTGCTGGCCCGCCTCGAGCCGGCCTTCGCCATCGTCGACCTCGATCATGTGCGGGTCGGCGAAGCGGCCGGTGCCGCTCAGGATCGTTACCCGGTTGCGGGTCAGCTGGCTGCGGACCACGTCGATCTCGCGGCCCACCACATGCTGGGTGCGGGCCGCCAGATCGGCGATGGTGATGTCGTCCTTAACCCGGTAGGCCTGCCCGTACATCTCACGCTGGTCGATGCCGGTCAGGTACAGGACAGCCTCGCGCAGCGTCTTGGACGGGATCGTGCCGGTGTTCAGGCACACCCCGCCGAGCATGTCCCTGCGCTCCACGATCGCCACCGCGCGGCCCAGCTTGGCGGCGGCGATGGCGGCCTTCTGGCCGCCCGGTCCTGAGCCGATCACCAGCACGTCGAAGTCATACACAACCTCAGTGTGCGGGCCGGGGCCGGCTTTGCGGAACCCCGGGCGAGCCTCGCTATCGGGGCCAGCGCCCGGGACCCGGGATTACAGGCCGGCCAGGACCTGCTGCTCCCGCTCCGGGTCCAGCCCGTGCACCGGGCGGCCCGGCCGGGCCTCGGGATAACCCTCGGCCTGCAGCCAGCGCCAGGTGGCAGCCACCGTTTCGGCCACCGGGCGGCAGGTCAGCCCGGCCGCGTAGGCGGCGCTGACGTCCGAGTTGTGCAGGCCCGCGAACTCGCCGTCCGGCGGCGCCCAGACCGGCAGCTCAGTCCACGGCTCGATCCCGGCCGCCGCGATGGTCTCGGGGCTGACCCAGACCAGCCGGGCCCCGCCCCCGGTCACGTCCCGGCCCGCTTCAAGCAGACTGCCCATGGTCACGTGACCACGCCGGCACACCATGTTGAACGGGCCGCCGAGGCCCCGTTCCCCCGCGCTGAGCATCCATGCGGCCAGGTCCATGCAGTCGATGAGCTGCACCGGCTGGTCGGCGGGCCCTGGCGCCAGCACGTCCCCGCCCCGGGCCAGCCGGCCCAGCCACCAGGGCATCCGGCCGACCAGCTCGTACGGCCCGAGGATCAGCCCGGCCCGGGCCAGCAGGGCCCGGTCGCCGAAAGCCTCGATGGCGGCCAGCTCGCCGCCCCGCTTGGCCGCGGCGTAGTCGGAATGCTCGGGGCTGGCCGGGTCGCCCTCGACCACCGGCGCGCTCTCGTCGGCGCCGGGCACCGGCGGCCACTGGTACACCGATTCGCTGGACACGTAGAGGTAGCTGGCGGCCCGGCCGGCCAGCAGCTGGGCCGCGTGCCGGACCACCACCGGGGCCTGGCTCCAGGTGTCGATCACCACGTCCCAGCTCTGATCGCCGAGTGCCGCGGCCAGGGCGGCCGGATCGGTGCGATCGGCGTGCAGCGCGACGGCCCCGGCCGCGGGCTCCCCGCTTACCCCGCGGGTGAGCGTGGTGACCTGGTCACCGCGGGCCAGCGCGGTTTCCACCGCCGCCCGGCCGACGTGATGGGTACCGCCAAGTATCAGGAGTCTCATACTAGGCACTATGCCGCTGCTGCTCCTGAGGTCGCGGGGGTGTTCGTCGTCAGCTGAGCGCGTTCGTCCTCAGCGGACAGCGCCCGCCCGCGCCCGCCTTCTTCCTGGCCCGGACCGACATGCCCCGCTCCCGGTTTGACCCGGTCGCCGGGCCCTACGACGCGGCCCGGCCGTCCTACCCGGACACCCTTTATGACGAGCTGGAGCGGGTCACCGGGCCGCTGGCGGGCCGGCTGGTCCTGGACGGCGGGGCGGGCACCGGGATCGCCTCCCGGCAGCTCGCGGCGCGCGGTGCCCGGGTGGTGGCGCTGGAGCTTGGCGAGCAGATGCTCCGCCGGGCCCGGGCCCGCAGCCCGCACCTGGCGGGGGTGCTGGCCGACGGGCACGCGATCCCGCTCAGGGACGGCCAGTTCGAGCTGGCCTGCTTCGCCCAGTCCTGGCACTGGTTCGACCCGGCTGCCGCGCTGGCCGAGGTGGCCAGGGTGCTGCGGCCGGGCGGCTACTGGGCCGCCTGGTGGAACACCGACGGCGTGGACGGCGCGGACTGGTTCGCGCGCTATCAGGAGGTGATCGCGGCCGCCTGCCCGGACTATCCCTGGCAGCATCACCAGGCCGGCCTGGACCGGGCCGCCGAGGTGGGAGTGGCCGGGCGGTTCGGCCCTGCGGCCTACTTCGAGGCGCCCTGGACCAGGACGGTGCGGCTGGAGCAGTGGCTGACCGACCAGCGGAGCAAGTCGTATGTGGCCAGCCTGGACCAGGCCGCCCGGGACAACCTGCTGGCCCGGCTCACCGAGATCATCAGCGCCCGGTTCCCTGACGGCGAGCTGACCGTGGCGTACCTGACCCAGCTGTGGCTGGCCCGCCGCGACTGACCCGTCGTGGTCGTGCCCGCCGGCAGCTTATTTCGCCGAAGCGGGCGGCAGCGTAGCCACGTGCGCACCGCAGCTCGCGGCGTCACACCCGGGCAGGCTGGCCAGCTGGTCGAGCAGCCAGCGCGACGACAGCACCTTGAGCAGGCCCTGCACCTCGCGGGTACCCGCCTGGCCGGCCGGGATGACCAGGTCGAAGCGTTCGGCGGTGAGCGGGACGAAGCCCAGTCCGTAGGCCAGCGCGGCCGGCTCGCTGGCCACCCCGGCGTCGGCCAGCCCGGCCGTGATGGCCGCGGCCACCTGCAGGTGCCCGGTCGCCTGGGTGTCATAACCGGGCAGCTCGCGGGCCGCGACGCCGGCCCGGGCCAGCTCCCGGTCCAGGACGCTGCGCGCCTCGGCCCCCGCCTCCCTGTTGACCAGCCGCAGGCCGAGCCGGACCAGGTCGCGCACGCCGGCGATGTCCAGCCCGGGCCGCACCACCAGCCCCTCGCGCCACGAGCAGAACCCGATGATTTCCGCGCCGCCGGGGAGCAGCTGGGCGGCCGGGCCGGTGTTGTAGCGGCCCCCCGGCCCGCGCAGGTGCGCCCCGGCCACGTGCACCAGGCCGGCCGCGGCCAGTTCCAGCGCGGTCCGGCTTGAGCACGGCCACCAGCTGAACGCCACCGGCGGGTCGAGCAATCCCAGCGGCGGCTCAAGCAGCGGCAGGGCCGGATCGCAGCCCGCTATCACCAGCGTGGGCCGCGGCGGCCCGATCGGCTGGATCCGCACCAGCTCGTCCGGCTCCGCCGGCCGGCCTGCTGGGCTCGCCCGCCATGCCCAGCCGCCGCCATGCCCAGCCGGCCCGCCAGATCGGCCCGGCTCAACCGGTTCGCCAAGGCCGCCCGGGCCGGACCCGGCCGCTCCGGCGATGGCCAGTCCGCCCGCGGGCAGGAATCCGGCCCGGCTCACGGTCGGCCCGGCCAGCGGCAGCGCCACGAAGACTCTCGCCGATCGGCGCCAGCGTCACCCGGCCGCTGCCCAGCGGGGCGACCGGCCGGGCCGCTACCGCGGACGGCTCCCCGCCCGGCCCGAACACTTCCTCGACGGTCAGGCCGAGCGCCCGGGCCAGCGCCAGCGCCACCCGCAGCGAGGGGTCGGACAGTCCGGACTCGATCGCCGAGACCGCCTGCCGCGATACCCCGGCCATCCCGGCCAGCTGCTGCTGCGAGAACCCGCGGGCCACCCGGGCCAGCCGCAGCCGCGTGCCGCTGCCCGCCGCACTGTCCACCGTGCCGCCCCCGCCTCCGGCCCCTGTCATGCCCGCACCGCCATGTCCGCGCCCGTCATGCCCGCGCCCGTCATGCCCGCCGTCATGCCCGCACCGCCGCGCCGTCCGGCCCGAATACCGGCGGGGCCAGCGCGGTCACCGCCAGCTGGTCCCCGGCCGCCCCGGGCCGCTCAGCGAACCGGCCGGTGATCGTGGTCTCCCCGGCCCGCAGGTCGGCTTCCCACCCGGCCCCGGCTGGCCGGGTCGCGGTGATCGGCCCGGTCAGGACCAGGCCGCGGCCGGATGAGCTCCCGGCGTTATGCGTTCGGGGTGAATCCCGGCCACCAGGTCACCGCCGTCGGCCAGCTCCGGGACCACGCTCCGGCCGGCCCTGCCCTGACCGGCACGAATCCGAGGTAGCCGACCAGCTCGGCCACCCGCGGGCTGACGGGCGCTGCGCACGACCTCAGGCGGCGGGCCCGCCTGCAGCAGGCGGCCCGCGTCGAGCACGGCCAGCCGGTCCGCGAACGCCTGGGCGTCGGCCAGCTCATGCGTGACCAGCACGGCCGGCACCTCGCGCGCCGCGACCAGCCCGGCGACCAGCCCGGTCAGCACCCGCCGCAAGGCCGCGTCGAGCCCGGTGTAGGGCTCATCCAGCAGCAGCGTGTCGCAGTGCGCGAGCAGCAGCCGCCCGAGCGCGACCCGGTGCGCCTGGCCGCCGGACAGCCGCGCGGGCATCGCGCCGAGCAACTCGCCGATACCGAGCGGCCTCGGCCAGCTGCGCCAGCTCGGCCGCCGCCGCGCCCGGCGGGTAGCTGAGGTTCTGCCGGACCGACAGGTGCGGGAACAGCCCGGGATCCTGGCGCAGCAGCCCGACCCGGCGCTGCCAGGGCGGCACCGCGGTCACCGGGCGCTCGGTCGAGGTCAGCACCCGGCCGCGCAGCGTGATCAGCGCCCGCCGGGGCCGGACCAGCCCGGCGATCGCCTCCAGCAGGGTCGTCTTGCCCGCGCCAGACGGGCCGAACAGGGCCAGCCGCTCCCCCGGCGCGACGACGATGCGGGCGCGCACGGCGAACTCGTCGGCGGTCAACCTCGACGTCGGCCTCGAGCACGGGCGCTCCAGGTGTAGGCGGCCAGCGGTAGCGGCAGGGCGACCACGAGCAGGACCAGGGCGTACGGCAGCGCCGAGGCCAGGCCGGTCTCCTGCAGCGAGGTCCAGATCTGCAGCGGAAGCCCGAACGGATGGTAGGCCACGATCACCACCGCGCCGAACGCGCCCATGGCCCGGGCCCAGGCCACGGCCAGCGCCATGGCCAGGCCGGGCGCGGCCAGCGGCAGCGTCACCCGGCGCAGCACCCGCCGCGGCCGGTCCCCGAGCAGCGCGGCCTGCTGCTCCAGCCGGTGATCAACATCGCTGAACGCGGCCTGCGCGCCGAGCACGTAGTACGGCGCCGACTCGTAGATCTCCGCGACGACCAGGGCCAGGAACGTGTTGGTCGTGGACAGCCGCAGGTGGCCGAGCAGCTGGCCCAGCGGCGTGAACGGACCGATCATGAAGATCAGCAGCAGCCCGATGACCAGCGGCGGCAGCAGCAGGCTGCACAGCACTCCGGCCTCCCAGACCCGCGGGAACGGCAGCGTGCCGCGGGCCAGCATCCAGGCCAGCGGGGTCCCGAGCAGGAGCAGGACGGCCAGCGTGGTGGTCCCGGCCTCCACCGAGACGGCCAGCGGGTCCAGGGCGCCAGGCGCGGTGAGCGCGCTGCCGATGGCGCCCCAGGAAAGGTGCGCGAACAAGGCGATCACCGGGCCGAGCAAGGCGATCCAGATGATCGCCGCACCGCCGACCGAAGCCAGGCCGGATACCGAACGGATAATCCCGGGAACCGCCGTCCCCGAAGCCGGTCCCGGCTCGCCAGGGCGCCCGGGGGATCACCGCCCCGGGCGCCGCCGGCGGCCGCGGCGGGCCTAGCCGCCCAGCTCACTCGCTACCGCTGCGGGTACCGCGCTGTTATCCCCGAACACCTGCGGGGTGACCAGCGTGTAGCCGCCTTGCTTGTGCAGCTGCAGGCCAGCCGGGGACAGCACGTACTTGACGAACGCGATCCCGGCCGGGGTCGGCTTGCCGATCGTGGTGATGTCGATCACCAGCGGCGAGCCGGACTTGGTCACGTTGCCGGTGATGGTGACCGTCGCCTTCTGGTACTGCGCGGCGTCCGCGGCGGTGCCCAGGTTGATGTCATCGGGCAGCGTGATGTAGTGCAGGTGCAGCTGGATGGCCTGGGACAGGTAGGCGCTGGCCGCGTCGAGCTGGCCGGACTGGAGGGTGGCGTCCAGCGCGGCCTCGGCGTAGATCTGCTTGGAGCTGGCCGACCCGAACGGGGTTCCGATGATCTTGGCCACCGTGTTCGCGGGCAGATGGTACTTGGCCTGGGCCAGTTCGAGCATGAAGATGAAGGCCCGGCCCTGCGGGTCGGTGTTGGGGTCGGTCCTGCCCAGCTTGAGACCGGGCGTTTCCAGCAGGGTGAACAGGTCCTTCAGCGACTTCTTCCCGCTGGCGTAGGCCTCGAACTGGCTGGCGTACTTGCTGGCGGGATTGTAGGCGAGCACGATCGAGGTCGTCGCGTACTGCACGTACCACTTGGTGAACTTGGGTTCCAGCGGCGTGATGTTGTCGCCGCCGACGCTCTCGAAGACGCCGGGCGAGATCTCGCCCGAGGCGATGTCCGTGGATAGCTCGCCGGACGTGCCCGCCCGCCCGGAGTAGGTGTCCCCGGTGGCCTTCTCGAAGCCAGGCCCGACGATCTTCTCGTTCAGGTACTGGAGCGACGCGGCGTAGGCCACGTTCGCGGTGCCGTGGGCCGCACCGCCGGATGACCCGCTGCCGCCTGACGACGATGATGAGCTGCCGCAGCCCGCAGCGGCGAGCGCGATCGACGTGATGACCAGCAATCCGCCGATCCGCCAGCTGTGCGGGCTTTTCGTGAGGTACGCCATTGCTTGAACTTAGCTACTGACACTTGCGTCGCGCAACAACTATCGACACCCGTATCACCGGTGCCAGCAGCCGGCGGCGGACGGTCCCAGGCCCGGGGCCTCCGGCCGGCGGGGGGCGGAAGCCGCGCGAGCGGCGGGGTGGCGGGGGTGCATGAGCGGGCGGTCCGATAACGGGTCGGTAGCGATCCAGTCGTCTGCGGCAGAACGAGGGCTACCGTTCAGCAAACGCTCAGCCGTATTCGCTTCCATGGGAGGGCAACCCCACGGCGCGGTGCGCCATAGCATTGGTCCGGCGGCCGTCCCGAGCACGGGCCGGCCACCGGGTGACGCGGGACCCGAACCGGACCGCGGCGCCGTGCGTTTGTCGCGTTGTACGGTCAGTCGCGTTATACGTCAGTCGCGTTATACGGTCAGATGAATCCGGAAGGTTAAGAATGGGCAAGGCGGAGCGGAACCGGCGGCTAAGCGCCCAGGAGAAGATCGCATGGCAGCGGGTCGCGGACCGTCGCGCCGAACGCCGTAGGCAGGCCCTGATCGCCGGGGGCAGCGCGATCGCCGTGATCGCCATCGTGGTCGTGTTCGTCGTGATCAAGGTAACCGGTGGCAAGGCCGGCGCGTCCAGCCCGGCGGCCTCGAACCTGTCCGCCAGCGTGATCAAGGACGTGACGAGCGTGCCCGCCAGCACGCTGGACGCGGTCGGCACGGGCAGTACCTACAAGAGCGCCATCCGGCCCATCTCCAACGGAGCCCCGCTCACCTCAGGCGGCAAGCCGCAGGTCGTCTACGTGGGGGCGGAATACTGCCCGTACTGCGCGGCTGAGCGGTGGGCCCTCACGACCGCGCTGAGCCGGTTCGGCACCTTCACCGGGCTGCAAGGCATCCACTCCTCCAGCTCCGACGTCAACCCCAATACCCCGACGCTGACGTTCTACAAGGCCAGCTACACCAGCAAATACCTGGTCTTCACGACCACCGAGGCGCAGACCGTGACGAAGGCCACCCTGCAGCCCATGACCTCGCTGGACAACACGCTGATGGGCAAGTACGACGTGCCGCCCTACGTGCCCAGCGCGCAGTACGACGGGTCGTTCCCGTTCGTGGATTTCGGCAACAAGTACGTGATCAACGGGGCCAGCTACGACCCGGGGGTGCTCGCGGGCAAGACCTGGGCGCAGGTCGCTGCGGCGCTGAAGGACCCGTCCAGCCCGATCGCCAAGAGCGCCGACGGCGCGGCTAACCTGATTACCGCTGCGGTCTGCAAGCTCACCAACGAGCAGCCAGCCAACGTCTGCACATCGGCCGGGGTCACGGCGGCGAGCGGAGCGATCTGATGGCGCAAGGGACGGGCTCGCCGCAGGGCTCGGGCGGGTCGCAGGGCTCGGGCGGGTCGCAGGGCTCGGGCGGGTCGCAGGGCTCGGGCGGGTCGCAGGGCTCGGGCGGGTCGCAGGGCTCGGGCGGCAAACGGCCGACTGCGGCCCGCGGTTCAAGCCAGCAGCGCGGTTCAAGCCAGCAGCGCGGGTCAGGTCAGCAGCGCGGGTCAAGCCAGCAGCGCGGGTCGGCCAGCCAGCGCGCCGCCATCTCCCCGAGCGGGTCAGCCGCGCAGCGCGGTTCGCGCCGTCCGGCCAACGGCAGCGCTGGCCCCGGCGCTAGTGCCAGCCCGAGCGCCGCCGGGCCGCTGGCCCGCCTGCGGTCCGGGGCGCTGGCTGGCGACGGCGCGCTGCCTGCCCGGCCGGCGGGGCGCCCGGCGCCGCGCTGGCTGCAGCTGACCACCTTCGTCCTGTCGCTGGCCGGCCTGGGTGTCTCGATCTGGCTCACGATCTCGCACTTCTCCGGCAACAAGTCGCTGCTGCTGTGCCCGGCCAACAGCTTCATCAACTGCGGTGAGGTGACCAGCAGCTCGGAGTCGATGGTCTTCGGCATCTTCCCTGTGGCGGTCCTGGGCCTGGCGTTCTACGTGTTCATAGCGGCCGTCAACTCGCCCTGGGCCTGGCGGCTGCCGATCCCGCAGCTCCGCTGGATCCGGCTGGGCAGCCTGGTGGTCGGCATGGGCTTCGTGCTCTATCTCGTCTACGCCGAGCTCATCCAGATCGGCAAGCTCTGCGAGTACTGCACGAGCGTGCACGTCATCACGTTCGCGCTGTTCGTGCTCGTCGTCATCAACGCCACGGCGCCCGCCCCGGCCAGCCGCGGCGGCTCAGCCACCCGGAGCGGCGCCGGCCGGTAGCCACCAGATGGCGGACACATGAGCGGCGACACATGAGCGGGGCACCCCGCAAGCGGCGAGAGCAGCAGGCGGCGCGCGAGCGCATCGCCGCCCAGCGGGCATCGCCCAGGCCCTACAGGACCCGCAGAGCCCGATCGCGCAGGGCGCCGTCGGCTCGGCCAACCTGATCACCGCCGCCATCTGCCGGATGACCGGCAACCAGCCCGCCAGCGTCTGCGCCGCCGCCCCGGTCCCGGCCTGCAGAGCAAGCTCTGACCCGCCGCCGCGTGGCCGCGGCCCAGCCTGCCTGCCCGCCGCCGGCCACCCGAGCGGGATCGGCCACCCCGGCCTGGCCAGCCACCCCCGCATGGCCACCCACCCCGGGCCCGGCATGGTCGGTCACCCCCGCATGGTCGGCCACCCCCGCATGGCCACCCACCCCGGGCCCGGCATGGTCGGCCACCCCCGCATGGTCGGCCACCCCGGCATGGTCAGCCACCCCCGGCACGGCATGGTCGGCCAACTATCCGGACCCGGCCTCAGCTTGCCGTTTTTAACCTGCCCGTTCGCGCTTGGCCATCAGGCTGCGTTCTCTTCTGGTGGTTTCCCCGACGTCTGATCATGCAGAGGCGGCACTCACGCACCGCGACACCCCGGGCGCACCGGTTCAAGATCCGCGAAGCACCTGAACCCTCAGCCGGGCAGGTTAAACGGCAAGCTCAGGCCAGGCCGGAAATCACGGTCAGAGAAGCCGCTGGAGTTCGTGCCGTGGCGTCGGCGGGTTGTCCCAGCGCATTGGGGATCTTCTTTGTCTGATCTGCCCCGAGCATTCCGGACAGCGGATTTGTAACTCATTCACGCTGCGAGCAGCTTTCCCAGATACTCATCGTGGAGCTGTTGCGGGGTCTGGTACTGGAGCCCAGAGTGCCGACGCCGAGAATTATACCAGAATTCGATGTACCTCACGACGTCGCGGCGTGCGTGCTCACGGGTCGGATACGCAGTACGGTGAACACGCTCGTTCTTCAAAGCGGCGAAGAACGACTCGGCCATCGCATTATCGTAACATATTCCGGTACGGCCGACGGAATGCCGGATCCCGTGACCCCTCAGCGTCCTGGCGAACCGGCCCGACGTATAATTGCTGCCGCG
>CAWBJA010000010.1:0-28198 GCA_963788895.1 uncultured Actinomycetota bacterium
GTCGCCCCCGGCTCCGCGCCACGCCTATGGCGCCGCCCGCCCCGGCGGCACTTGGCTAGAACACGCTGGGGGGCCGTGTTGTTCCGGCCGCTGGCCGCATGGTTTCCTGGCACCTAGGCGGCCGGAAGGCCGGCTCGAACGGGGCCCGGCCGGGGCGGACTTAACGGGCCAGGCGCGGGCAGACTTGTGCGGCGGATGGAGCGGGCATATGACCTACACAGGCGATGTCAGCGTCGGCGGCGCGGCCGACACAAGGGAGCTGCCCGGCCTGACCGTCACGAAGGTGGCGGTCGGCGCCGATGGATAACAATGCTTACCTGCTGCGCTGCACCGCCACCGGGGGGCTGGTGCTGATCGACGCGGCGAACGAGGCCGAGACGCTGCTCGGGCTGATCGGGGACGCGCCGCTGGCGACGATCGTCACGACTCACCAGCATTGCGACCACTGGGTCGCGCTGGAGGACGTCCAGGACGCCACCGGCGCCGCCACGGTCGCGCACCCGGACGATGCCGGCGCGCTGCCGGTCCCGGTCATCACCTGGTGCGCCACGGCGATGCGGTCAAGGTCGGCGACGCGGCCTTGTCGGTTATTCATCTGCGCGGCCACACGCCCGGCAGCATCGCGCTGTGCTACGACGACGGCGGCACGCTGGCGGACACGCCGCACCTGTTCACCGGTGACTCGCTGTTCCCCGGCGGGCCGGGCAACACGGAGCGTGATCCGCCCCGGTTCGGGCCGCTCATGACCGACCTCGAGGAGCGCGTGTTCGGCAAGTTGCCCGACGGTACCTGGGTGTATCACGGGCACGGCCGGGACACCACGCTCGGCGCGGAGCGGCCGCAAGTGCCGCAGTGGCGCGCCCGCGGCTGGTGACCGCCAGCGAGCAGTGCGACGTCATCGTCATCGGCGGGGGCTTGCTCGGGCTGTCCGCCGCGCGGGCGCTGGCGGGCAGCGGCCGGATGGTGACGGTCCTGAGCAGGCGGAGGTCGGCCACCCGGCCGGGGGCTCGCACGGCAGCTGCCGCATCTTCCGGCTGGGCTACGGTGACCCCTGGTACGTCTCGATGGCCCGCCAGGCCAGGGAGTTCTGGTACGCGGCCGAGGCCGGTGCCGGCGCGCAGTTCCTCTACCCGGCACCGCACCTGACCTTCGGCGACGCTGCGCGACGCCGTGCAGGCCGCGATGCGGGCCGGCGGGCACGCCGGGCGAGCTGCTGACCGCTGCTGAGGTGGCGGCGAGGTTCCCGGTGCTGGCCACCGGCGGTCGGCGCTGGCCGAGCCGGGCACCTCCATGATCGCCGCCGACCAGGTCCTGCGGTGGCTGGCGGCGTCCAGCGCGGACCTCAGGACCGGCGTGCGGGTCAGGGCACTGCGCGACGACGGCCGGCGAGTGACGGTCAGCACGGACCGCGGCGAGTACACCGCGCCGGTGGTGATCGTGACCGCGGCCCCTGGACCAGCGGCTGCTCGGCGCCGGCTGGCCTGCCCGTGCCCGCCTGGCCGACCCTGGAGCAGGTCGGCTTTCTGACCGCGGCCGCGGATGGCCCGGCACCGCCGTCTTCATCTGTCATGGCGCGCGGCAGTCTCCGTACGGCCTGCCGGTGCCGGGGTCGGCGCAGTACAAGATCGGCATTCATCAGGGCGGCCGGCCCGCGGATCCTGACCACCAGGACCAGTCCATCGACGACGCCGGGCCGGCTGGTCAGCCTGGCCCGCCGGTATCTGCCCGGCCTGGATCCGGAGCCGGTCCGGGTCGAGTCGCTGCATCTACGACAACAGCCCGGACGAGGACTTCATCGTCGACCGGATCGGCAACATCGTCATCGGCAGCGGCACCTCAGGACATGGCTTCAAGTTCGGGCCCCTGCTCGGGCACTGGCTGGCGGGCCTGGCGGTCGCCGATCCGCAGGCCACTCCCCCGGCCCGGCTGGCGCTGCGCCGGTTTCAGTTAGCCCGGGCCGGGGGCCTGGTCCGGCCGCGGCGACCCGGCGCGGGCCGCCGCCCGGGCGGGTGTCGCGCCGCCCGGGCGGGTGTCGCGCCGCCCGGGCGGGTGTCGCGCCGCCGGGCGGTGTCGCCCGCCCGGCCAGCCTGGTCAGCCGGCCCGGCCAGCCTGGTCAGCCGACCCGGCCAGCCGTTCAGCCGACCCGGCGTTTCAGCCGGCCAGCCGTTCAGCCGGCCCAGCCGTTCAGCCGGCCCGGGCGTTCAGCCGGTCCGGGCGTTCAGCCGACCAGGGCGTTCAGCCGACCAGCTGCCCGAAGGCGATGACGTTGCTCAGGTAGTGCCCGGTCGCCGGGTCGAACGTGCCACCGCAGGTGATCAGGCGCAGCTGTGAGTCTGGCACCGCTCCGTAGACCGCGCTGGCCGGGAAGTTCGTCTTCGGGTACCTGCGCACCGCGGTGATCTTGAAGACCGCCAGGGTACCGTCTGCCCGCCGGACGTACACCTTGTTGCCCGGACGCAGCAGCCGCAGCTGGTAGAAGATGCCCGGCCCTTGCCTGGAGTCGATGTGCCCGACGATCACCGCCGCGCCGAGCGCTCCGGGCCGGGGGCTGCCGGTGAACCAGCCGGCCACCGCCGCCGTCGATGGCACCTGCATGGTCCCCGACTTGGTGACGCCCAGCCGGATCAGCGTGCTGCGGATGCCGATCGCCGGGATGATCAGCGTGGTGGGCCGGGCCACCGGCGCCGCCGTCGACGGGCCGGGCACCGGGGCCCGCTTGCCCTTCGGGACCGGGATCAGCGTGGGCTTGCCGACCGGCGTGGCCGGATGCCCGGTGCCGCTGGCCAGGACGTACCCGCACGCGGCGACGCCGGAGAGCAGGACGCCGGCCAGCAGCACGATCGCGGCGACTGGCCGGCGCGCCACCCGTGACGGGGCAGCGTGCCGGCCAGATCGCCTGATCATCTAGTTCATCGTGCGTGCGCGGCTGAGCGGTCCGGCTTGCGCAGCAGGCGGGTGGTGCCGCCCGCGGCGGCGAGCAGGCCGATGCCGCCCGCGATCAGCCAGGGCAGCAGCGGCTCACCCGGGCGCGAAGCCGTGCCGCCCATGCCGGTGGCCGGCGCGCCGGACGGCGCTACCTTGCTGGCCGCGGCGTCCTCCAGGCTGTCAATGGTGAGGTGACCAGGGTCGTCCAGCACGACGAGCGTGTAGATGGCCCCGGCGGCCAGCTTGACGCTGGCGTCCGTGCTCTCGTTCTCGCCGGACGCGTGCACCGTCCAGGTCCCCGGCTTGACCACCTGGTACGAGGTGATCTTCGCGAACGCCAGCTTGCTGGCCAGGGTCTTGCCCGCCGCGGTCACGGTCACCCGCTGCTCGTTCAGCGACGCCTGGATCACCCGGACCAGCGACATCCCGGCCGGTGTGGTCAGCCGGTCATTGAGAACCTGCAGCCGCAATCCGGATGCGGGGCCCATGCCCGCGACGGTGTAGGCGTCACCGGCGGTCACGTTGATCGTGGTGGACAGCACCGGCTTGGACTTAGCCGGGGCGCCGGCCCCACGCATGGCCACCGTGTACTCGCCGGCCGGGACTTCCTCATAGCCCGACACCGTGCCGTAGGCCACATGCTTGAGCACGATCCGGGCATTCGGGTTGTTGAACGAGTACAGGTACACATCAACGGCCGGGGTGTTCGGCGACAAGTGAGCCAGCCGGAGCCAGCCGTCTCCGGCGTGTGCCGAGGCAGCGGGCGCGGCGAACGCGACCAGCCCGGCGGCCAGCCCGGCCGCGGCCACCATTCGCATCAACCGGGTAAAACCAGTAGGCAACGTCATGATTTACTCCCATTCGATTTCGAGCCGCCGGAGTAGGCATTCAGCAGCCCGAGGGGGCTCGGAGCAGCAAATTCGATCCGGGCTACGAGCTGTCCGCCGGACAGCCGTTCCAGGCCAGCGCTGGTAGCCAGGTAAGGCGCGCGCTGAGCGGCTGTGAACGCCAGCACGGATTTCAGGTAGGTGCGCCCCCCATTAGGCGAACCTGACGGGCTGGCCAGTTCGGCCTCGCGCAGCGGCATGCCCAGGCTGGCGCCAGGGCCACTGTCGCTGAACCCGACAATGTGGACGGACGGGATGTCCCGCTGGGCGGCCAGGGAACCCAAGGTGATCAGCAGCCGCGTGTCGACCTGCCCGGCTGACAGCTCCTGGCGCGCGGTCGCGGACATACTGACGTGACCGTTCGCCAGCAATGCGGTACCGGTCGTGATGCGATCCTGCACATCGGCGTGCAGTTCCTTGAGGTACGCCGCGCTGCCGTCGGCGGCGGTCACCCGGATGTCCACCCGGGCCGATCCGGTGCCGAAGCTCGCGAGCACGACGGGCGCGTACACGCTAGTCAGCCGAGGGCCGAGTTGGCTGCGCAGGGTGGCCGTGGCCACCACGACGGCTGATCCGAGCGGGTCCCCGGCCGATGGCTCCAGCTCGATCAGGCTTCCGGCCGAGAACCCGGCCGCCTGCAAGGCGCCGCAGGTCACCGGGTCGCAGGCCACGATGGAGTTCCGGCTGACCTGGGCCGTCACCCAGGCCGCCGCCTGGCGCCGGGCGGCCGCGGCGGCCGCGATGGCGGCCGAGCCGCCGACCGGGCGGCTGGCTGAGCCCGCTCGCCCTGCTGACCCTGGGCGGCGGGCGAAGAAGACCGTGATAGCGCCCGCGGCGAATACCACCACGACCACCATGACCAGGGCCAGCAGCCGCTGCCGGCCAGTCGAGCGCAGGACCCACAGCCGCAGCGTGGTGTCGAATACCCGGCTCCAGGGCGGCGCGGACAGTTCCGCTGACCGTGGCGGCCTGGGGCCGGGCCGGGCCGGGCCGGCCGCGGGCCGCACTGTGGGACCAGGCCGTCCAGCAGGGCCGGGCCGTCCGCCAGCGCCGGGCCGTCTAGCAGCGCTAGGTCGTCCGGCAGAGCCGGGCCGCCCGGCAGGACTAGGCCGCCCGGCAGGGCTAGGCCGCTGTCCGGCAGGGCTAGGCCGCTGTCCGGCACCGGGCCTCGCGGTACCTGGCCGGCCGGTACTGCCGGGCTTCGATGCGGCGCCAGGTTTCGCGGCACCAGGGTTCGCCGCACCAGGTTTCGCCCCACCAGGTTTCGCGGCACCAGGTTTCGCGGCACCAGGCTGAGCCGCACCGGGCTGAGCCGCACCGGGCATGGTGCCCGGGTTCGCGGCGCCGGGCTGAGCCGCGCCGGGCTGAGCCGCGCCGGGTTTCGCGGCAGCCGCGTACGGAGCCGCACCGGCCCCGGGCTGGGCTCCGTTCAGGCTCGCGGAGCCAGCGCCAGCGCCCGATGCGGCCCCGGAACTAGACGCTGGAGGAGGAGCGTCAGGTTCCGGGGCCGCGGGGCTGACCTGGGACGCGGCAGCGACGGGCGCGGCCGCGGTATCGGACGCGGACCGGTCCGCGCCCGCCACGTTGGCCGGGCTCTCGTCTCGCTCCGCGGCCTCGGATTCGGCTTCGGCCGCCGCCTGTGGCTGCGGGAGGCAGGCGCTGGCCGGGGCCTCGCCTTGCTCGGGGTCCCCGGACTCTGGATCCCGGGACTCGGGATCGGCCGTCCCCGGCGGCTGCGGGTGGCCGGCGCTGGCCGGGGGCTCGCCTTGCTCGGGGTCCCCGGACTCTAGATCCCCGGATCCGGGATCGGCCGCCGCCTGGGGCTGAGCGTGGCCGACATCGTCTTCGGCCGCCGGGTCTGGCGGCCGCAGGCCGTTACCGGGCTGGGTCGCGTCCGCCCTGGGCCCAGCCGCGCCGGGAACCGGCCCGGCGGGGGCGGCGGCCGGGTCAGCATCCCCGCCCGCGGCGGACGGCCCCGCGACGGGCTCGGATTCAGGAGTACTCGACTTCAACGCCTCCTTAGGCGCGGCTGAGACTGGCTCGCGTCGCGGCGCGGGTGTGCTCCGCCCGGCCAGATCCGGCAGCACGGGATCGGCTGCGTCCGGTTCGGGAGACTCTGCGGCCAGTCCCGCCTGGGCAGGGGGGGCCGGGGTCGAGTTCGGGGCAGCGTCAGGGGTGACAACGAGCGGTATTGGCGCAGTATCAGGCTCGGCGTCGCGGTGAGACGTCCGCCTCGAATACCGCAAGACCCGCCCTTTATAGCCCATGGACTAGCTACCCCCCAAGGACCACGAGTGCGGTCACGTAATCCTCAGGAAGAAGCACAGCACACATTGCGCTGCCGTTTCAGTGGAAATAGCTGTTTGTTACCAGAAACTTACAGCGTGTCGTGAACATCGCATTTTGCATATTGAGGTTTGCAACTTGCCCGTCCGCTTTATCCGGTCATATCGGTTGACTGGGTGCGCCGGGCCGCCAGCCGCTGATAGGCGGCCACGGCCGCGGTCAGCGCGTCCGATTCGGTCGGCAGCGCGTCGGCCCGGGCCCGGGCCGACGCGCTCAGCCGGCGGGCGAGTTCCTGATCATCGAGCACCGACCGCACCGCCGCCGCGAGCGCACCGGGATCGTCAGGCGGGACCAGCAGGGCGCCGCCTGGCTCGGTGAGATCAGGGATGCCGCCGACCCGGGTGGCCACGATCGGCTTCCCGGCCCGCAGGGCCTCTTGCACGATCAGCGCCCGCGCTTCCCAGCGGCTCGGCACGACCACGACATCGGCCGCGGCCAGCAGCGCCGGAACGTCGTCCCGGTGGCCCAGCAGCACGACCGCGAGCTGCTGCCGCGCGGCCCGGGCCGACAGTTCCCCGGCCAGCGGCCCGGCTCCGGCGATGGCCAGCACGGGCACCGGATCACGGTGCTGCCAGGTCACGGCGGCGTCCAGCAGGACGTCGAGCCCCTTCTGCGCGGCGAGCCGGGCCACGGTGAGCAGCACCGGGCCGGGGCCGGTCCCGATGGCCGCGCGCGCCGCACGCACCGCCGCCTCGGCCGGCCGGGCGGCCGGCTGGGCCGCCACCACCGCCTGCCCGGTGTCCCGCGCGCCCCGCCGCCGCATCTGGGCGACCAGGTCGGCCGACGCGCACAGGACCGCGGTGGCCCGCCGGGCCACGATCAGCTCCAGGATCCAGTAGACGGCCCCGGCCGCGCGGCCGGATGGTGCCGCGTTGTGCACCGTCACCAGCAGAGCCGGGCGCGGTCGGCCGGTCAGGGCCAGCGCGAGCGCCGCGAACGCTCCGGCCCGCAGCCCGTGCGCGTGCACGACGTCGGGGGCCGCCAGGCGCAACTGGCGGCGCAGCGCCGCGACGGCGGTCAGGTCCGCGACCAGGCGCGGGCGGTCGCCGATGTCCACCGGCCAGAATGCGGCCGCGGTCCCGGTGAACTGCGGCCGGGCCGACGCCGGGCCGGCGACGCTGACCGCCAGGCCGCCCGCCGCCAGCATCACAGCATGGCTGCCGGTGCCGCCGGAGATGGTTCCGACGACCAGCACGACCCGCGGCGCGGTCATGACCGCGCCCGCCGCAGCACCCGGGCCAGCACCGCCCGGGTGTCGCCGCCGTCCAGCCCGAGGCTGGTCAGCGCGAACACGCCGAGCACGCAGCCGCAGACGGCCAGCGCGAGGATAGCGTTCAGCAGGAATCCTGATACCGGTAGCGCCGCCGCCACCCCGGCGCCCGCCGCCGCGCCCGCCAGCGCGCCCGCGAACCCGGCCGCGGCGGCGCGCGGGGTGCCGCGCAGCGCGGCCGGTCCCCTGGCCCGCCGGACCGCCACGGCCAGCGCGATGGCCGAGATGCCCAGGCCGATCGTGTTGCCCAGGCCGAGGGCCGGCACCACCCAGCGGCTGCTGGCCAGCCCGACGCCGATGACGTCGGCGACGATCACCAGCAGCCAGCCGCCTGCCATCGCCACCCCGGTGACCCAATGCCGCCGGTCGGCCAGCAGAACCCGGGACAGGCAGGCGACCAGGCCGAAACCGACCAGCCCCGGGGCGAACGCGGCGAACGTGAAGGCCAGCTGGCGGGCCTGCGCGGGCTGATGCGAGATGAACATCCTGGCGGCCGGGACCGCGGCCCCGGCCAGCAACGCCGCGCCGAGCCAGGACACCAGCAGGACCGCCCGGGTCGAGGCGGCCGCCGTGTCATCGAACGGCGGGCCGGCGGTGGTGGACAGGACCGGGAACGCGCTGATCGCGATCGGGATGGCCAGCACCGCGTAGGGCACCACGAACGCCTGCCAGCCGTAGTTGTACAGCACGATCGCGCCCGGGCCGCCGTGCCCGTTGGCCAGCCGGATCACCACCACTGTGGCCGCGTCCTGGGCGATCAGCGCGGCGATGCCGACGGCGGCCAGGCCGCCCGCACGGCGCGCCACCCCGGCCGGGAACCGCACCGAGGGCCGCAGCCGCAGCCGCAGCCGCAGGGCCGGCGGCAGCGCGGTCAGCACCAGCGCGGCCACCCCGGCCGTGGTCCCCACCGACAGCATGAGCTCGGCCCCGGCCGGCAGCCCGGACAGCTGCTGGGTGTACCCGCGGCCGAGCGGCACGAAGGCCTCGTAGGCGGCGATCACCACCAGGCTGGACAGCACCGGCGCGAGCGCCGGGGCCGCGAACCTGCGATGGGCCTGCAGCATGCCGTAGAGCACCACGGCCAGTCCGTACAGCAGGATCTGCGGGGCGAACACGGCGAGCATCCGGGTGGCCACCGAGACCACGTCGGCGTGCGCGCAGCCGGGCGCGGCCGGCACCAGCAGCGAGACCACCGGGCCCGCCACGGCGGCCAGGATCAGGCTGACCGGGACCAGGATGGCGACGGTCCAGGTGAGCAAGGCCGAGGCGATCCGGCCCGCCTCGGCCCTCCCGTCAGGATCGGTCAGCGCCCGCTGGGCCGGCCCGGCCAGTACCGGGACCATCACGCTGGTCAGGGCGCCGCCCAGGACGATGTCGTAGATGATGTTCGGCACCTGGTTGGCGGTGGTGTAGGCGGTGCCGAGGCACGAGGCGCCGACCGTGTGCGCGAAGACCAGCTGGCGGCCGAAGCCGACGATCCGGGCCGCGGCGGTCAGCGCCCCGATCAGCAGCGCGGCCCGCCCGATGGCCCGGCCAGCCTGCCGCCCGGGCCGGTTCCTGGGGTCTTCTGGGTCCCGAGTGGTCACCGGCGCGGCCGGGCCGGTCACCGGCTCGGCGGCGGCCCGGGCCGGCCCGTCCTGGACGGCCCCGTGCTTGCTAGTCCCAGGCTTGCTAGTCCCGGGCTGGCTAGATCCGGGCGGGCCGGCTTCGGGCTGGCTGACCGGAGAACGTCCGGCGGCAGGAGCGGGCGCCGGGTCAGCCGCAGTAGCGGCGGCCGGGCGGCGGCCGAGCAGGTCCAGCCGCCGCAGCGCCGGGGTCCGCTCGATGACCTTGGTGAAGCTGACCACCTCGCTGGCGGCGGTCAGGCCAGTGACGACAGCCAGCGCCGCGACCCTGGCCGGCCGGGACCAGCTGGCCGCGGCGGCCACGGCGATCATCGCGCCGAGCGCGTTGGCCCCGGCGTCGCCCAGCATGGCCCGCTCGCCGAGATCCTCGCTGAGCAGCGCGGCGGCCGCCCCGGCCGGCGCCGCCACGGCGCGCCGCGGCCGGTGACCCGGCCGCCACCAGCGAACCCGCGACCAGCGCCACCTTGATGGCCCGGCCCGGCCGCAGGTCGAACAGGTTCAGCAGGTTGGCCCCGCCCGCGGCCAGGCCAGCGTTGATCACGACATCCGCCGCCGGGCCCCCGAGCAGGGCGCTGGCCGCCAGGCCGGTGGCGCCGATACCGCCTATCTTGACCGCGCCGCTGGTCAGCTCGCCGCGGGCCAGCGCGCCGAGGTGGCCGCGGAAGCCCCGCCGGGCGCCGCTCCCGGCCAGGTCGTCGTAACAGCCGAAGGCCAGCGCGCCCGCGCCCGCCACGGCCAGCGCCGCCCGCCGGCGGCCGCTCAGGCCGGGCGCGAGCGCCGCCACGGCCACGGCGGCCCCGGCCACGGCCGGGCCTTCGAGCAGCGTGACCGGCTCGCCGCGGTGGTTAGTCCGGGTCCAGGCGGCCCGGCCGCCGGGCGGGGCGGCGGTCAGCGCCGCGTAGGCCGCCCGGGCCGCTGCGGCGGCCAGGCCGCCGGTCACCAGCGCTTTCCTGCTCATCGATGCTCCGGATGCTTGCTGGTATTGGTCGCAGTCGGGGTGACCGACTGGGTGCTGGTCGGGCTGGGCGCCGGGCTCGGTACCGCGCCGGGCGCGATGCCGTAGCTGGCTGGCTTGTGCCCGGCCAGTTCCAGGTTCAGGGCCTGGACCACCATGATCTGCCCGATCTTGGCGTTGGCGTTGTCCACGCTGGACAGGGCGAACCCGCTGTTGCCGCTGATCAGCTCGTCGATCGCGCTGCCCTGCCCGGATCCGGGGATGGCGCCGGCCAGCACCGCGCCCTTCCCGCCCGCGCCGAGCTGCTGAGTCAGGGCGAGCAGGGCCAGGTTGGCCGGATCGGAGTCGCCGGACTGCGGCGGGCTGGCCGGGATGACCACGACCGCCACGGTGCGCCGGCCGCAAGGCCGCCCCGCCGGCCGCGTTGACCGACAGGTAGCCGTGCTGGGCGAAGCCGTTCAGGATCGAGCTGCTCTGCGGGTCGGGCTGCCCCGGGCTGTCCTTGGTCACTAGCGCGGCCGCGATCACCTGCGCGGCCTCCAGCTGGCCCGCGATCTGCGGGTTGGCGCCCGGCTGCGGGCTCTGGCTCAGGTTCACGCCCGGCGGGTCGAGCTGCTGCGCCAGGTAGTCCAGGTTGCTCTGGGTGCTCTGGCCGCCCACGAAGAACTGCTGCTCCATCGACACCTGGCCGGTGACCTGCGTCGCCGGCCTGCTGCAGCGCGGTGGTGACACCGCTGACGACCTGGTCGTCCGCGCCGGGAGCGGTCACGATCACCGCCCGCTGCCCGGTCAGCAGGTGATTCAGCAGCGGGACGGCCCCGGCCTCGGCGAAGGCCTGGTCGTTGCCGAGTTGCTGACGCAGGTTCCCGTTGTTGGCCAGCAGGGAGCTGATCTGGTTCTTCTCCTGCTGCGAGGTCTTGTAGAGCACCCTGAGCGTGGTTGGTTTCAGCGCGGTCGCGCCGACCACGATGCCAATCGCCAGGGCCAGGAAGACAGCCACGATGGAAACAAGGTGATACCGGAAATCGATCACTAAAACAGTCCAGTTAGCCAATACCTGAAGGTGTCTAGTTGCGTGCCTAGGTAACTCAGGAAGATCTGGCCCGTAGGCAAGAACACCATCGCGACCAAGACGGTCACCGCAGCGGCCAGTACGAGCGGTATCACCGCCTTGGGTGACACCCGGCTGCGGTAGAGCCTGCTGACCCCCTTCTGGTCGACCAGCTTATCGATGACTCGCAGCCTGGTCAGAAACGTGCTCGACATCCCCGAGCGGCCTTTGTCGAGGAACTCTACCAGCGTGTCATGCCTGCCCACGGCCACGATCAGGCTCGCGCCTTTCTCGTCCGCGAGCAGCAGCGCGATATCCTCGCTGGTACCGACCGCCGGGCAGGTGACGCAGTCAAGCCCCAGGCTCTGCACCCGGGCCAGGCCGGGCGCCCGGCCATCCGGGTAGGCGTGCACGACGATCTCAGCCCCGCAGGCCAGCGCCCGGTCGGAGACCGAATCCATGTCGCCGACGATCAGGTCAGGCCGGTCGCCGGCCTCCAGCAGCGCGTCGGCCCCGCCGTCCACGCCCACCTTGACTGGCTTGCACTCGCGGATATAGGAGCGGAGCGTGGCCAGGTCCTCGCGGTAGCGGTAGCCGCGCACCACGACCAGCGCGTCCCGGCCCTCGAACCTGGTCCGCAGGGCCGGCGCCCCGATGCCGTCTAGCAGCAGCGGGTACTCGTGCTTGATGTACTCCATCGTGTTGGCGACGAAGGCCTCGATCTCGGTGGCCAGTCCGGTCTTGGCCTCGGCCATCGCCGAAGCGACCGACTCCAGGTCCTGCAGCCGGCCCTTAGCCACGATGTTCACGCCCAGGTAGAGCGTCTCCCCTTCGAGCCGCACCTGGTCACCCTCGCTGACCCGCTCGAAAACCTCCGGCCCGATGTCATCCACGAGCGGGATCCCGGCCTCGACCAGGAGTTGCGGGCCGAGGTTCGGGTACCGGCCGGTGATGCTGCGGGCCACGTTCACCACGGCCGAGACCTGATGGCCGATCAGCGCGTCCGCTCCGGTCCGGTCCAGGTCGGCATGGTCGATGATGGCGATATCGCCTGGCCGCAGCCGGGTCGACAGGTTCTTGGTCCGGCGGTCAATCCGCGCCGTCGCGGTAATCCCGGGCAGGTCTTCTGGCCTGGTCCGACGGGTTCCGCGAAACCTGCGAGACTGCTGTTTCATCGCAAAAGTTAGTCTGCCAGATCTTGACCGCGGCTGATGCCACACCCCTTTTCAGGCCTTAGTGGCGCTTTGCCCGGTCGCTATCCCGGCCCGCTCCGCCGCCGCGGCCACCAGCAGCTCGTTCGCGTGCGCCCGGCCGAGCTCGGAATCCTCCAGGCCGGCCAGCATCCGCGACAGCTCCCTGACCCGCCCGGCATCATCCAGCCGGGTCACGCCACTGCGAGTCACCGAGCCGTCGTCGGCTTTCTCCACCACCAGGTGGGTATCGGCAAACGCCGCTACCTGCGGCAAGTGAGTCACCACGATGACCTGCGCCAGCCGGGCCAGCCGGGCCAGGCGGCGGCCGATCTCGGTGGCCGCCTTGCCGCCGACCCCCGCGTCGACCTCGTCGAACACGAACGTCGGCACCGGGTCAGCCCCGGCGAAGACCACCTCGATGGCCAGCATGATCCGGGAAAGCTCGCCGCCGGAGGCGCCCTTATGCAGCGCCAGCGCGGGCGCGCCGGGATGCGCGGCGAGTTTGAGCTCCACCTCGTCGGCGCCGTTCGGCCCCGGCTCACGCAGCGGCGTGATGGCCACCGACAAGCTGGCGTGCGGCATGGCCAGCGCGGTCAGCTCGGCGGTTACCTCGGCGGCGAACCGGTCCGCGGCCTGCTTCCTGGCCGCGGTCAGCTGGTCGGCGAGGTCGGCCACCTTTCCGGCCAGCTCGGCTTCTTCCTTGCTGAGGCTGGCGATCCGGTCGTCGTCGCCGTCCAGCTCGGCCAGGCGGGCCGCGGCCTGCTGGGCCCAGGCCAGCACGGCGCCGATGCCGCCCGCCTCGGGCTCGGGCTCGGCTTCCTGCGGCGCTGACCCGGGCTGGGCCGGGCCGGGTGACCCGCCGCTCGCGCCCGGCGCCGGCGGGTCGCCTGCCTCCGGCTGGTCCTGGGCCTGTTCTGGCGGGCCGGGCCGGGCCGGGCGCGCGGCGGGGCCGGTCACCAGGTAGCCGTAGGACCGGATCAGCCGGCCCAGGACGGACCGGCGTTCTTGCACCACCGCCAGCCGGGCCGGGTCGGCTTCGACGCCCTGGGCGTACGACGCGAGATCGGCGGCGACGTCGGAGACCAGGTAGGCCGCCTCGGACACCCGGGCCGCCAGGGCCGCCAGGGCCGCGTCGTGCTGGGCGGCGGACTCCAGCGCCTGGCGCGCGCCGCCCAGTAGCGTGACCGCGTCAGCGCCGTCATAGGAGCCACTGGACGGATCGGTCAGCAGCGCCTCGTGCGCCGTGGTGGCCGCCGTGTGCAGGGCGTCCGCGTGTGACAGCCGCTCTTCCTCATCCTTGAGCTCGACATCCTCGCCGATCAGGGGCTCAGCCTGCTCGATCTCAGCCAGGCCGTGCCGCAGATCCGCGGCCTGGCTGGCTCGTTCCCTGGCCAGCGAGACCAGCTCGTCCAGTTCGGCCTTGACGTCCCGGTGCCGTTCGTAGCCGCGCTGATAGTCCGAAAGCAGCGTGGTCAGCCCCGGGCCGCCGAACCGGTCCAGGGCGGCTCGCTGCCGGCCCGGCCGCAGCAGCTGCTGCTGGTCGGCCTGGCCGTGCACCGCCACCAGGTCATCAGCCAGGTAGGTCAGCAGGGAAACCGGGACCGAACGACCGCCCGCGTGCGCCCGGGACCGGCCCTCAACCGATACTGAGCGGCTGAGAATCAGCGTGCCGCCCTCGTCATCGAGGTCTCCCCCGGCCTCGTTCACCTGCTGGGCCACCTGGCCCTCGGGCGGCACGCTCAGCCGGCCCTCGACGCTGGCCCGGTCCGCGCCCGGCCGCACCCTGCTCGGGTCGCCCCGGCCGCCGAAGAGCAGGCCCAGGCCGGAGACCACCATCGTCTTGCCCGCGCCGGTCTCGCCGGTCACCACGTTGAAGCCCGCCGACAACTCCAGGACCGCTTCGTCGATCACTCCGAGCCCGCTGATTCGGACTTCCTCCAGCATTGCTGCCCGGCTCCTCATCTCACCGTCGCTCACCGTCTGGCCCGGACCCGGTCATCTCCAGCCGCGCGGCGCCCTGCCCCCGCCAGCCGGTCACCGGCAGCCCGAACTTGGCGACAAGCCGGTCGGTGAATGACGCCCCGGTCTCCGGCGCCGCCCCCGAGACAGCCTCCCGCAATCTCGCCAGCAGCACCGGCATGCCGCCACGCCGTACCTCTACCCGCGCGCCCAGAGCCAGATCGACCCTACGCCGCCCATCGCACCACAGAACGGCCGTGGACGTCTCGCTTTGACCGCTCGCCGGGCCGATTACTTCGGCCGCTAGGACCGAGCGCGGCGAAACCACCAGCGGGCCCGCGAACAGCGCGTGGGCGCTGATCGGTACCAGCAGCAGCGCCTCCACCTCGGGCCAGACGACCGGGCCGCCCGCGGAGAACGCGTAAGCCGTCGAGCCGGTCGGGGTCGCGAATACCACCCCGTCGCAGCCCCACCGGGACAACGGCCTGCCGTCCACTTCGGCGACCATGTCCACCATTCGCTCCCGGGCCGCCTTTTCCACGCTGGCCTCGTTCAGCGCCCAGGTGGTCGCCGTGATCATGCCGTTGCGCCGCACCGTGACGTCGATGGTCATCCGCTGCTCGACCGCATAGCGCCGGGCCACCACCCGGTCCACGGCGTCGGACAGGCCTTCCACCTCCGCCTCGGCCAGGAACCCGACGTGCCCGAGGTTGATGCCCAGCAGCGGCGTCCGGGCCGGCCGGGCCAGCTCGGCGGCCCGCAGCAGGGTGCCATCGCCGCCCAGGACGATCACCATCTCGGCCCCTTCGGCCGCCGCCGCTGACACCGGCACCCGCTGGTCGATGGCCAGGCCGCTCAGGTCCGCCGCCTCGGTTTCCAGCGCCCGCACCGCGATCCCGGCCGCGCCCAGCCGCTGCGCGACGGCACGCGCGCTGCGGACCGCCCCAGGCCGCCCGGTGTGCACGACCAGGAGCATCGTTCGCGCGTGGTTCACTGTGGTCCTTCTGCTATCGCCCGGGCCACGGCGGCCGGGTCCGGAGCGGCCGCGCCCTGGCGCAGCCACAGGAAGTACTCCACGTTCCCTGACGGGCCGGGCAGCGGGCTGGCCACGACGGCCTCGGTCCCCAGCCCGGCCGCCAGCGCCGCCGTCGCGACCGAGG
Source organism: uncultured Actinomycetota bacterium (assembly GCA_963788895.1). Taxonomy (GTDB): domain Bacteria; phylum Actinomycetota; class Actinomycetes; order Streptosporangiales; family Streptosporangiaceae; genus DATBGO01. Next base: position 15,372 of record CAWBJA010000010.1, read on the forward strand.
TGATCGCGGCGGCCCGCACCGCGGGATCCTTGACCACCCCGCCCCGGCCGACCTGGGCCTTGCCTGCCTCGAACTGGGGTTTCACCATCAGGATGAAGTCGGCGTCCGGGTCCGCGCAGGCGGCCAGGGCGGGAAGGACCAGGGTCAGCGAGATGAACGACAAGTCGGCCGTGACCAGCCCGGCGGGCGGGGCCACCTGCTCCGGCGTCAGGTGGCGCACGTTCACGCCGTCCAGGACGGTCACCCTCGGGTCCGTGCGCAGGCGCCAGGCCAGCTGGCCGTGGCCGACATCCACGGCGACCACGTGCCTGGCCCCGGCCCGCAGCAGCACGTCCGTGAACCCGCCGGTCGAGGCGCCGGCGTCCAGGCAGCGCCGCCCGGTCACCCGCAGTCCGGGGAAAGCGGCCAGGGCGCCTGCCAGCTTCTGGCCGCCCCGGGAGGCGTAGGCCGCCTCCCGGCCGGGATCTGATACCACGATCGCAGCGTCCTTGCCGACCTGGGTGGCCGCCTTGCCCGCCTGCTGGCCGGCCACAGCGACCCGGCCAGCCTGGATAAAGTCAGCTGCCTCCTGCCGCGACCTCGCCAGCCCCCGGCGGACGAGTTCGGCGTCCAGCCGCGTCCTCCTGCTCATGGTCGTGCCAGCAGCCTGATCAGCCCGGCCGGTTCGGGCCGGGACGGGGGCCCCGATGGCGGGCGTCGTCCCCGGCATCCAGTTCGCCCAGCACGTCGGTGAGGCTGCGGTGCACGTGCTCAAAGACCGCGCGGTGCTCGGTCACCGGCAGATCCGGCAGCTCGTCGAGCCGGGCCAGGGCCGCATCGACCCGGGGCTCGCCGGTCAGCGGCTGCCTCGCGGGTGCCTGCGGCTCGTCCCGGTCCGCATCGGGCGGGCCGCCTGCTTGCTGGCCGTCCGGTTGCGCGCCGTGTGGTTGCGCGCCATCGGGTTGCTGGCCCTCTGCTTGCTGGCCGTCCGGTTGCTGGCCCTCTGTTTGCTGGCCCTCTGTTTGCTGGCCCTCCGCTTGCGGGCCGGATTCGTCGGCGTGATACTCCATCGGCGATCACTCTCCTCGGGCCGGCTTAGGCGCTCGCGCGCGATGGTCAGTGTCCTGTCAGGAACGCTACCGTCCGGCGCGGCTCTCGGCGCACACCTGATCGGCGCCAGCCAGCCGGCCTTCTGGCGGTGGCCTGCTGCGTCCTGCCGATATCTTCGAGCCACCCCCGGGGAGTAACCGATACCCGCGGGCCGGAGAATGACCTTGAAAGTGAGGTCAGGTTGGCGACTACGGAAGAGTGCCGTAAGGCTCTGGAGAGCCTGACGGCGCGCATCGCGGACATGGACCCCGATGCTCGTGCGAACCATCTGGTGGAACGGACCATGAGCTGCCGGATCCCCGATCTCGGCATCACGTTCGTCACCCGGCTGGGCCCGCACGGCGCGGACCCGGTCACCGAGGCGGACGGCCAGGCCAAGCCCGCCCAGATCCGGTTCACCGCCGCCAGCGATGTTGTCGTCTCCATCACCGACGATCCGGGCAGCTTCGCCCGGGCCTGGCTGACCGGCCGCCTGAAGGTCGAGGGCAGCATCATGGACCTGCTGCGGCTCAGGAAGCTGATATAACCCGCCAAGTCATCCCGCCCAGCCGCACTCCGCATGATCTCGACCAGCCCGGTCCTCCGCCCCTGGCCGACCGCCCGCCGGGAACGAGGCCGCGTCGCCGGCGGCCCGGGGCGGCCGGTCATCCCGGAGTGGCCAGCCGACTGCCTCGGTCGGCGCTGACCGCCCTGATGCCCGGTCCGGCCCGGCGTCGCCCCGATCCGAGCGCGGCGCGGATCTCGCTGACGACCTCACGCTGCTCCGTGCGCAGCCGCCGGGGCGGGAAATGCAGGACGATAATGCCGTAAGCACTCATCCTCGCGTCCCTGGCCAGGGTCCGCTCCCAGTCGCGCGGCGAAAGATGCCATTCCCGTGATTCCACCTCTCCGGCCACGCACGCTTCCGGCCACCAGGCGTCGGGCATACCGACGAAGGTGTCGCCGACATACAGCCGCGGGTTGAACAGCGGCAGCGGCAAACGGGCGCGCCGCACCAAAGTGCGCAAATCCGCCTCGGCGGCGGACCTGACCCCCTCGGCTACCTCCGTCAGCGCCGTCCGGAGCTGGGCTGACCCCTGGGCCGGCCCGCGGGCTAGTTCCTCGGCCAGATCCCTCAGGTAGACCTTGCCGCGCTGGACGGCATCGGCCACCACCGCTCTGACCTCACTCAGCTCAGTAAGCAGCCGGGCCGTGTCGGCCACCGCGCGGGCCGGCGGCGCGCACCGGATCCGGCCATAACGAAACTCCACTTCCGGCATCCGCGTCGTCCGGTGCGTTCGGACGAAGGCGACGTCGCGGCGCTGGCGAGCCGCAGGCAGCAGCACGTCCACGAAGCCGGTATCTGCGGCTCGAATGCCATGATGGGCCAGCGCCGACGGCCCGGTGACGGCACTCTCCCGCCCAGCGTAAAGGATCGCCCCGAGCTCGCGCTGCGCTACCGCGGGCGGGCCGGTGTGCGCCAGGTAGACACCGGGCAGGAGTTTCTGCCAGGTGCCTCCAGGCCGGAGCCGGTGCCGTAACGCCGTGTCACTCATCGCGCACTCACGCGCCTGGACTCGGCTGATGACCCGGTCTTGGGCGGCGAGCAGCCGGTCCACAGCCTGCTGGTCAAACTGCGCTAATCGTCCCATGTACCGAACTTGCCAGTCGGCTCTGACACTCTCGCCGCGCACCGCGAGGAGTCCGGCGAGCCCGGCGTATCCATGACGTGCGCGATCCGGTGCGCCAGCAGACAGCGGGAGGTGCAAATTGGCCAGTGAGCAGATCTCCGGGGCGGATTTTACGGCGATGGCCCGGAGCTGTTCTATTCCGTCCTCTCCGCCTCTAGCCGGGCCGGAAAACCGCCTGCATCGCCCGCCGCCCTGAACGAAAGCGCCGCCCCCGCCGCTGGGAGTCGGCCAGCCTGGGCCCGCTCTGGGCACAATTCCGGCAAATCGTTTCGGGCTGGCCAGGAATCAGGTCCTCTAGTGCACCCAGAACGTCGGATCCGCCGACCCCAATTGGGGTGCGTGTGACGCTGCGGGTCCTGTTTGAACCGCGCGGGCACATCGACCCCATACCCTGCGCTCGGGCGACATGCTGCTGCAGGCCCTGGTGGCGTGCGCCGGGGTCACGCTGCGGGCCGTGGCCACCTCGCTGCAGATCCCGGTGCCCCCCATACCCTGCCCCCATACCCGGCCTGGTGTCGGCGCCGGGCTGGCCGGCCGCGGCGCCGGGCTGGCCGGCCGCGGCGCCGGGCCGTGCGGGTTATGTTGGCGGGATGACGGCGCTGAGCCCCCGGGACCGGGCCGAGATCGCGCCCGGCGCGGTGCACGTTCCCGGCTGGCTCAGCCAGGCGCAGCAGCGACAGCTGGTCAGCGCGTGCCGGGACTGGGCCCGGCCGCCCGCGGGCATGCGCGCGACCCGGATGCCGACCGGCGGGGTGATGTCGGTGCGGACCGTATGCCTGGGCTGGCACTGGGTTCCTTACCGCTACTGCGCCACAGCGGAGGATGTGGACGGGGCGCTGGTCAAGCCCTTCCCCGGCTGGCTGGCCGAGCTGGGGCGGCGGGCCGTGGCCGAGGTCTACGACGATCCGGCGCTGGCGGCTGAATACCGTCCCGATGTCGCGCTCATCAATTACTACGACGCACAGGCCCGGATGGGCCTGCACGCCGACCGGGACGAACGCAGCCTGGCCCCGGTGGTATCCCTGAGCCTGGGGGCAACCTGCGTGTTCCGGTTCGGGAACGCCGAGCACAGGAACCGGCCCTGGACCGACATCGAGCTGGAATCGGGCGACTTGTTCGTGTTCGGCGGCCCGGCCCGGCTGGCCTACCACGGCGTGACGAAAACCCGGCCGGGTACCGATCGGCCCGATATCGGGCTGCCGGCAGGCCGTCTCAACCTCACGCTGCGAGAGTCCGGCCTGGCTAAGCCGTAACCGCCGCCCGGGACTTCCCAGACGGGCTGGGCTCGGAACGCCCGGGAGGTCCGGGCCGGATGCGATGCTGGGCAGATGCCCGAGGGCGACGTGGTCTGGCGTACCGCCCGCCAGCTGGATGACGCGCTGACGGGCCTGGTGCTGACCCGCAGCGATTTCCGGGTGCCCCGGTATGCCACCACGGACCTGACCGGGCGGCTGGTGACCGAGACCCGGTCTCGCGGGAAGCACCTGCTCACCCGGGTCGATGGCGGCCTGACTATTCACACTCACCTGCGCATGGACGGGTCCTGGCGGATCCGGCCCGCCGCAGGGCCGGCGCCGCGCGACTTCCGGGTCCGGCTGGTGCTGGCCAACGCGAGCTGGCAGGCGATCGGCCACCAGCTCGGGGTGGTGGAGGTCCTGGCCACCAGGAACGAGGAACGTGTGGTGGGGCACCTCGGCCCCGATCTGCTCGGCCCGGACTGGGACGCCGCCGAAGCGGTCCGCCGGCTGCGGGAGCAGCCCGAACGTCCCGCCCGCGAGGCCCTGCTGGACCAGGGCAACCTCGCGGGTATCGGCAACATTTACCAGTCCGAGGCGCTGTTCATGTGCGGCATCAGCCCGTGGTGCCCGGTCGGTGACATCCCGGACCTGGCCGCGCTGGTGACCCTGGCCCAGCGGCTGCTAGCGGAGAACAAGGACCGGGTCGGGCCGGTCACGACCGGTCAGTCCGGGCGCGGCCGGGAAACTTGGGTGTACGGCAGGCCATTCCGGCCGTGCCGGCGCTGCGGCACTCAGATCCGGGCCGGCCAGCTCCCGCCCGGCCAGCTCCCGCCCGGCCAGCTCCCGCTCAGCCAGCGCAGCACCCGCGCCTCGGGTGGCGGCCGCGGATATGCCGATGACCGGACCGTGTTCTGGTGCCCGCGCTGCCAGCCGGCGCCCGGCTGACCGCCGGCGCCCGGCTGACCACAACGCCAACCGCGGCAGCATCGCTCCCGCACCGGGAGCGCCGGCCGCGGGCCCGGCAGCTCCCGGGTAATCAGCTAGCGAACCTAGGCGTCCCGCCGCAGGAACAGGATCAGCCCGCCGATCAAGGCCGCCGCCGCGTAACCGCAGAACACCGCGAACCCGCTCCACGGGGTCAGCATCGGCGGGAAGCCGTGCACGGCCTTGACCGCCCAGATCTGGCTGCCCGCGATCGCGGGCATCCACTTGTCGACGTGCCCCTGCCAGGAGTGCGGCAGCGCGTTGACCAGGATGGACACTACGAACAGCAAGACGATCGAGGCCGTGATCGCGGCGGCCGTGTGGCGCAGGATCGCGCCGAGGCCGAAGGCCAGCATCCCGCAGGCGGTCAGGAACAAGGCGCCGCCGATCACCGCGCGCAGCACGTGCGGCTCGCCGATCGAGACGCCGAGATGCGCGCCTGACATCAGCGCCTGGCCCAGGAAAAACGCCCCGAAGCTGGTCACCAGCCCGGTGACGAGGGCCACCGCGGCGAACACGGCTGCCTTGGCGGCCAGCAGGGTCCCGCGCCGCGGCATCACCGTCAGCGAGGTGCGGATCATCCCGGTCCCGTATTCCGAGGTAATGGTCAGCGCGCCGAGCACCGCGATGACCAGCTGGCCGAGGTACAGGCCGAACAGGCTCTGCTGGGTCGGGTCGAACCCCGGGCCTTGCTGGGCCGGGTTGCTCGCCGCGCCCGCGCTGGCCAGCGCGCCGAAGCCGATCGTGATCAGCGCCAGGGCCAGCAGCGTCCAGTAGGTGGACCGGGTCGACCGGATCTTGGTGAATTCCGACCGGACCGTTGTGGCGAATCCGGCCCGGCGGGCCGGGGCAGGCGGCAGGCTGGCCCCCGTCAGGCGGCCCGCGACTTGCGGCTGGGTCGTCGTCATGGTCGGGCCGCCTCTCCCGCGTGGGCCGGCTCGGCCCGGCGTGCCGCCGGCTGAAGTTCTGGCCGCTGGCCCGGCTGTGGCACGCCGGCCTGGAATTCGACGCTGGAGGCGGTCAGTTCCATGAACGCCTGCTCCAGCGATGCATGGGCGGGGGCCAGCTCGTGCAGCCGGACGGAGTTCTCGAACGCCAGGTCCCCGACCGCGCCGACCTCCAGCCCCTGCACCACCATCAGCCCGTCGCCGTCTTCCCTGACCGTCCCGCCGGCCGCCACGACCGCGCTGGCCAGCTGGGCCGGCTGCGGGGTCCTGACCCGGACCGACTGACGGGAATTGGCCGCGATGAAGTCCGCGACCGTGCAGTCGGAGATCAGCTTGCCGCGGCCGATCACCAGCAGGTGGTCGGCCGTGTGCTCCATCTCCGACATCAGGTGGCTGGACACGAAGACCGTCCGGCCCTCGGCGGCCAGCGCCTTCATCAGGTTGCGGATCCACAAGATGCCCTCAGGGTCCAGCCCGTTGACCGGCTCGTCGAACATCAAGATGGCCGGGTCGCCCAGCAGCGCCCCGGCGATGCCGAGCCGCTGGCCCATACCCAGCGAGAAGCCCTTGGACCGCTTGCGCGCCACCGAGTTCAGCCCGACCAGCTCCAGCACCTCGCGGACCCGCCGGGCGGGCAGCCCGTTGGTCTGGGCCAGGCAGAGCAGGTGGTGGTAGGCGCTGCGGCCGCCGTGCACGGCTTTGGCGTCCAGCAGCGCGCCGACCTCATGCATCGGGCTGGCCAGCTGGCTGAACGGCTTGCCCTTGACGGTAACTGTCCCCCCGGTGGGCCGGTCCAGGCCCAGGATCAGCCGCATGGTCGTGGTCTTGCCCGCACCGTTCGGGCCGAGGAAACCGGTGATCTTGCCTGGCTCGACGCTGAACGACAGGTCGTCGACGGCCAGCGTGTCGCCGTAGCGTTTGGTGAGGCCCCGTGCCTCGATCATTACTAGGTCCTTTCGCGTAGCGCGGCCGGTGCTCCGGCCGCGCTAGCCCAGTCTGGCCCAAGACGCGTTAGATCGCGTCGGCCGCAATGCTGATCTGGTGTCAGCCCTGGGCGTGACTCCCGGGCTGCGGCGGGCCGGCCGGAACGCCGAGCTGGTCCACCGCGGCCTGCACCAGCGAGCCGGTGAGCCCGTCCGCCGACCAGGCCGCGGCGCACAGCGCGCGCAACCCGTCGATAGGGCGGCCCGCGCCGGACAGCTTAAGTTCGCCCTGGCCGCGATCCTGCCACGCGGTCCAGCCCGCGCAGCTGAACCGGCCCCCGGCCGCGGTCACCTCCGGATGCGGCTCGAGCAGCCCGGTCAGGTCAGCCGCCAGGTAGGCCGGCCGGCGCTGCGGCGGCGCGAGTACGACGTCCGCCGGACCGCTCACCCCGGTAAGGACGAGCAGGCTGTCCGCGCCGGCCCGGACCGCTCCTTCGATGTCGGTGTCGAGCCGGTCACCGACGATCAGTGGCCGGCGCGCCCCGGTCCGCCGGACCGCTTCGGCGTGCAGCGGCGGCTCGGGCTTTCCCGCCACGACCGGCTGCCGGCCGGTCGCGGTCACGACCAGTTGCACCAGCGAGCCGTTGCCGGGCAGCGGGCCGCGCGAGCTGGGCATGGTGGCGTCGGCGTTGGCGGCCACGTACCAGGCACCGGCCTGCACCGCCAGGGCCGCCTCGGCCAGCTGGGCGTAACCGATGTCCGGCGAGTAGCCCTGCACGACGGCGGCGGGCCGCTCACCCGCGGCGGACACCGGCCGCAGGCCGCGCTCGCGCAGCGCCAGCCGCAGCCCGATCCCGCCCGCGACGAGCACCCGGGAGCCCGGCGGCAGCCGGTCGGCGATCAGCCGGGCCGCGGCCTGGGCCGAGGTGACGAGGTCGGCGGGGGTGGCCGCCACGCCCAGGCCGGTGAGCTGCTGGGCGATCGCGGCGGGCGAGCGGGAGGCGTTGTTGGTGACGAAGGCCAGCCGCAGGCCGCAGCGCCGGGCCTCGGCCAGGGCCGGCGGAGCGCTGGGGATCCCGGCCCGGCCCAGGTAGATCACCCCGTCTAGGTCCAGCAGCGCGACGTCGTAAGCCTCGCAGAGCGGCTTGGCGCTGCCGCGCGGCAGCACCACGGCCCTGGCCTCACCGCCGGTCTCAGCGCCGGCCTCAGCCGCCCCGGGGCCGGCCCCCGGATCGGCCGGGCCAGCCGGATCGGCCCGACGATCAGGAGATAGGCCGTGGCTGGGGTCAGGCATGGTCATTTCCGGCCGCGGCTGGACTCGCGGGCTTGCAGGGTGGCCCGCACGCCGCGCAGCGCTTCGGTGTAATGCCGCAAATCGGGGCGCATCGCCACGGCCAGGGCCAGGTGCTCGGCCGCGCCGGCCGGATCCCCGGTCCGGGCCAGGGCCAGGCCCAGGCCGAACTGGGCGTAATCGTCGCTCGGACTGGCCTCGACGATCCGGCGGAAGTTCCCGGCCGCGGCGCGGTACCGGCCGGCGTCGAACTGCGCCCGGGCCAGGGCCTCAAGGACGCTACGGGAGTCCGGCTCAGCGGCCGAGGCCCGCTCCAGCAACTGGGCCGCCGCGGCCGGGCTGCCCCGCCCCAGCAAATCCAGCCCCCGCTGGTAAAGCGCGTAGGTATCGTCCGCGGGCGCGGCCGGGCGGGCAAGTTCATCCCCCGGGCGGGAATCCTGGCCGCCGGTTGGTCCTTCTGACATATGTGCAGATCCTTCCGTCTGGCCAGGAGCCAGCAGCAGCCGGGCAGGGCAGCCTAACGCTGGCGCCGTTTCGCGGTGTCCGTTATGCGCAGGACCGGGTGAGCAGTCTGGCTGAGGTCACTTCTCCACCGTACGACGTCATCGCCCACGACATAGAGGACCAGTTGATGGCGGCCAACCCGCACAACGTGGTCCGGCTGATCTTGCCCAGGCTCCGGCAGGGGAACTCAGGGGATCAGTACCGCGAGGCGGCGCGGCTACTGCGGGAGTGGCAGGACGAGCAGATTCTGCGCGCCGACGCTGAGCCTGCTTTGTACGTATATGAGCAAGCCCTGATCCCGGACGGCCCGCCCGGCGCCGGCCCGGCCGCAGCTGGGCCAGCGGTCGGCGCGGCGCAGGTGATCCAGCGCGGCCTGATCGGGGCCTTGCGGCTGGAGCCGATCGACGCCGGGATCGTGCTGCCGCACGAGGGCGTGGCGCCCGGCCCGGTGATCGGCCGCCGCCAGCTGATGGAAGCCACTCAGGCCAACCTGGAGCCCATCTTCCTGATCTACGGGGCCGACTCGGACAGTGCCGCGGCGAACGCCACCCGGGCCGCCGCCGCCCGGGTCCCGCTGGCCGAGGCGGTCACCAGCGACGGCCTGCGGCACCGGATCTGGGCCATCACCGACCCGGCGGAGCTGGCCGCCATCGCCGCTGACCTGGCCCCGGCCCGCCCGGTCATCGCCGACGGGCATCACCGCTACTGTGCCTATCTGGAACTGCAGCGGCGGCGGCACGCCGCGGGAGACGGGCCAGGGCCGTGGGACTACGGGCTGGCCATGCTGGTCGATGCCCGGACTTATCCCCCGGACGTGGGGGCCATTCACCGGGTCATCCCAGAGCTGGACCCGGCCGTCGCGGCGGAGCTGGCCCAGGCCGCGTTCCGGGTCACGGAGCTGCCGGGCGGGCCGCCGCGGCTGCCCGCCGCGGTCCAGGCGCTGACCCAGGCCAGCCGGGACGGGGTGGCGTTCCTGGTGGCCGGCGGCGGCCGGATGTACCTGCTGACCGACCCTGATCAGCGGCAGGCGGAGGCCGCGATGCCGGAGAAAGCGTCACCGCGCTGGCGGTCGCTGGCCGCGTCAGTGCTCCAGGAGCTACTGGTCGGCCGCATCTGGGGCATTCCGGACAGCGAGCAGCGGGTCCGCTTCGTCCATCACGACCCAGCCGCCGCGATCCGGGCCGCTGACCAGGCCAGCGGCACAGCGGTCATCTGCACCCCCATGTCGGCAGGCGATGTCTACGCCATCGCCGCCCAGGGCGAGCTGGTGCCGCGCAAGTCGACATCGATCAACCCCAAGCCGCGCACCGGCCTGGTCATGCGCCTGTTCGCCGAGAGCTGAACTGCCCGGGCTCACCCGTGCCAGGGCCAGCGGTCAAGGGCCAGCCGCGCCGAGCTGTCCCGGGCAGCGGTTCCGGGTCAGCCGGGCCCGGCCAGCCCGGTCCTGACGTAGACCCGCAGCGGCGACCAGCTGCCGCTGGCCAGCGTGAAGTGGCTGGCCAGGTAAGCCCGCAGCGACGGCGTCCAGGCGATCCGCAGCTGGTTGTAAGGGGTCAGCACGACGTACTGCGCGGCGCTGAACGCCCGCTGCCATACCGCGGCGACGGCCGGGACCTGCCCCGAAGTCAGCGCACTCTGGCCGTGGGCCAGCGCGTAACTAGTTCCGGTCCCGTCCACGACGACCGGGCAGCCCGGGGCGCGGGACACCAGCCGGTCAGCCGAGATCAGCAGCGAAACCTGGTCCGACAGCACGCACGCGCCGGGTGGGATGGCCTGCCTGAGGGCCGCGACCGGCCGCTGGTAGGTCGGCCCCGGGCTGTTCTCGGCCCGCGGGATGGCCACCGGCAGCGCCACGATGAGCAGCCCGGCCAGGCCCGTGACCCCGCTGCGCAGCCAGGCCGGCGCCGGGCGGCCGCGCCGCCGGTCCTGCGGGCCCGACGCGTCGATCAGCCGGGCCGCGGGCAGCGCGATGGCCAGGGCCAGGAACGGCGCCAGGAAGCCCGGGTAGTGGTAGTAGAAATCGGCCGGCACCAGGAACGCGATGACCACGACGGTCGCCGTCACCACCGCGAACCATTCCAGCGGGCTGGGCGGGTAGCCGGTCACCCGGCTGGCCGAGATCAGCAGGCCCGCCAGCACCAGGACCACCAGCACGGCGCTGGTCACCAGCAGCACTGAGCCCGGCTGCCACCGGGTCAGCCCGGTCAGCTGCTGCAGCCGGTAGTCCAGCGGAGTCCGCGCCCCGGTCCGGACCAGCTGCGCGACGATCACGCTGTCATAGAAGCCGCGCGGCGCCAGCGCCGCGAACGGCAGCACCGGCAGGCAGAATCCCGCGGCCGCGCCGGCCAGGAACCGCCCCGCCCGGCCGACCGCGGGCAGGCACGCGACGCAGATCACCACGACCGGGATGATGGCCCACACCTTGATGGCCCCGGCGAACCCGAATGCCGCCCCGCCCCACACCAGCCGGCGGCTGCCGGCCAGCTGATCGCCATGGAACACCGCCAGCGCGCCGGCCAGGCAGAACAGCACTAGCCACGGCTCCAGCAAGACGGTGTGCGCGGACTGGACGCTGCCCGGATAGATGGCGATGATGCCGCAGGTCGCCACCGTGGCCAGCATCCCGCGGTGGCGAACCAGCAGGCCGCCGAGTGCGGTCGCGGCCGCGCCGGCCAGCGCGGTCAGCAGCCGCCCGACGGCGATAGCCCATTCCGTACTGCCGGTCAGCCGGGACAGCTCCGCCGCCGGGGTCATCAGCAGCGTGATGCCCGGCGGCTGCACCATGACGAAATCGCGGTACGGCACGATGCCGTGCACCAGCCAGATCGCGCTGCCGAAGTCCGCCCCGTCATCGACATCGCCCACGGCGAGCAGGTGCCCCGGCCGGGCCAGCTGGTAGATCCGCAGGCCGAGCGCCAGCAATGTGGCCGCCACGATCACCGCCGTGACCGGGGTAACCGGGGTGCGGCTGATCCGCTCGCGCAGTGCGGCGCGGGCCGTGCCCAGGGCCGAGCCGGCCGCGGGCCGCAGGGTCGTTCCGCTCACAGCAGGGCACTTCCGGACGGGATCTTTGGCGTGGACAGCCGATGTTACCCCGGGCCGGCGCCCGGCCGTCCGGCCCGGCGCAGCTCGCGCGTCATCTGCGAGGATGACGGCGTGGATGCCGGAGATATCACTGAACTTGGCCATGAGGTCTACCAGATCGACACCCTGATGGCCGGGTACTCCCAGATCACGGCCGGCTACCTGATCCGCGGCTCGGCGCCGTGCCTGGTCGAGACCGGGACCGCGCCGTCCGCGCCGGTTGTCCGTGCTGCGCTGGCCCGCCTGGGCGTCGGCCCGGCGGACCTGGCTACGGTGGTGGTCACCCACATCCACCTGGATCACGCGGGCGGGGCGCGACATCGCCGCGATGTTCCCCCAGGCCCAGATCGTGGTGCACGAACTGGGCGCCAGGCATCTGGCCGACCCGTCCCGGCTGATGGCCAGCGCGCGGATGGTGTATGGCGACCAACTCGACGAGCTGTTCGGCGAGCTGGCCCCGACCCCGGCCGAGCGGATCGTGAGCGTCGGGCAGACCGGCGTCATCGACCTGGGCGGCGGGCGGCGGCTCGAAAGTCACTACACGCCAGGACACGCCCGCCATCACGTCGGGCTGCTCGACTCGGCCAGCGGCGATCTGTATGTCGGCGACGCGGCCGGGGTCTACATCCCCGCCACCGGCGACATGCGGCCGGCCACGCCGCCCCCTGACTTCGACCTGGCCGTCGCGCTGCGGTCGCTGCGCATCTTCGCCGAGCTGCGGCCCGCGCGGCTGCTGTTCAGCCACTACGGGCCGGTGGACGCGGTCGATGAGGCCCTGGACCGCGCCGCCGACGAGATTAACCTGTGGGTCACTCAGACCCGGCAGGCGCGCGCCGCCGGGCTGGACCTCGATCACGCCGCCGCGATGGTCAAAGAGCGGACCAGGGAACGCTATGCGGTGCTGGCCCGCGGCATGGACCCGCAGATCGTCGCGAAATACGACCGGGTCAGCGGCACCACGGCCAACGTGGCCGGGATTATGCGCTGGCTGGACAAATCCGAGCCGTCGGCCAGCTAGCCGCCAGCCGCCAGGCCCGCGCGCCGCGCAGACGCCGGCCGCAGGGCTCACTTCCCATGATCGCGGTGGATTACTGGGC
>CAWBJA010000011.1:0-102573 GCA_963788895.1 uncultured Actinomycetota bacterium
TCCGCAGCACCTCGCCCTTGGGCAGGTTGCTGTGCTGCCCTGGCGCGTTCTTGACCACGAAACCGAGGTTGGTCAGCTCGGTGCGAGCGACGCTGGCCGACAGGCCGTAGACCTTCGGGACGGTCGCGTACTGGCCGGAGGTGAGCCACCAGGTAACCAGGACGATGGCCAGCAGTGCCGCGATGCCGCCGCCCAGGTAGATCAGCCGGCGGCTGAACAGCAGCCGCTGCAGCAGCGGCTCGCCGCGACGGCGGTAGTCGCGGCCGCCGCGGCGGCCGCGGTACCGGGCCAGGTCCTGGCGGCTGTCAGTGACCAGGCTGCCCGGCGAGACGATCAGGGTGTGGTTGGCCGCGGCCGGGAGCGCCGGCCGTCATCCGGGCGGGCGGGATGAAGTCGGCCGGCCTGCCGCCCTGCGTCCCGCCGGTCCACGGGAACGGCACCGCCGGTTCCGCGCCCGGCAGGGCGAGGGCCTGACCAGGAGTGCCCGGGCCGCTGAGCTGGCTGGTCAGCTGGTTATCCGGCTGCTGGTTACCGGGCTGCGTTCCTGGCCAGGGCTGGTCGCGGGGCTGTGTTCCTGGCCAGAGCTGGTCCCCCGACTGCGTTCCTGGCCAGGGCTGGTCGCCGGGCGGGGCGGCGGCCGCGTGGGCGCCGCTGCTGGACGTGCCGCCGGACCAGGGCTGGTCGCCGGGCTGTGCTCCTGGCCAGAGCTGGTCCCCAGACTGCGTCCCTGGCCAGGGCTGGTCGCCGGGCTGGGCGGCGGCCGCGTGGGCGCCGCTGCTGGACATGCCGCCGGACCAGGGCTGGTCGCCTGCCTGCGGACCGGCCGCGTGCGCGCCGGTCGCGGGCGCGACGGAGTAGGCGCCGGTCCCCGCGGGTCCGCCCAGCGGGTGCGCGTCGGGGCCGCCCGGCGGGGCGCTGGCGTACGGATCACCACCCAGCGGTGATCCGCCTGGGTACGAGCCGCTCCCTGACAGCGGGTCGGCGGCGGACCGGAACCCGCCCGCCAGCGGGTCCGGCGTCAGCGGCCCGCCCGATCCGTACGGTACGGCGGCCGGGTACGGGTCGCCGCCCGGGTAGGCGCCGGAGCCCGGGGCGGCCCCCCCAGCGGCCAATCCGCCCGGCATCGAGCCGCCCGGGATCGAGCCGCCGGGCGGCTGGCTGCCGATCGGCAGGCCGTTGCGCACATCGCTGATCGCGTGCAGGAAGTGACTCGCGTCGGCCGGGCGCCGGTCCGGATCCCGGCAGGTGGCCAGGGCCACCAGCGCGTCGAGCGCGGGGGGCAGGCCGGAAACCAGGCTGGACGGGGCCGGCACGGCGTCGTTCACGTGCTTGTAGGCGATATCGAGCGGGCTGCCGCCGCTGTGCGGCTGCTGCCCGGTGAGCAATTCGAACAGCATGATGCCGGCCGCGTACACGTCCGTGCGGGCGTCGGAGCTGCTGCGCGACACCTGCTCGGGGGCCAGGTAAGCGGCCGTGCCGATGATCATGCCGGTCTTGGTGCGGCTGGCGGCGGCCGCGGCGCGGGCCAGCCCGAAGTCCGCCACCTTCACCAGGTTGTTGTTCGTGAGCAGCACGTTTTCCGGCTTGACGTCACGGTGCACGATGCCGGCCTCGTGGGCGGCGGCCAGGCCGGCCAGCACGCCCTCGATGATGTCCAGGGCGTCGGCCGGGCTGAGCCTGCCCCGCTCCTTGAGCAGCTCGCGCAGGGTCCGGCCCGGGACGTACTCCATGGCCAGGTACAGGAACTGCCCGTCGGTGCCCTGGTCATAGACGGCGACCACGTGCGGGCTGGACAGCCGCGCCACCGAGCGCGCCTCGCCGATGAAGCGCCGGATGAATTCCTCGTCACCGGCCAGCTCCGGGTGAGCGATCTTGAGCGCCACGGAGCGATCGAGCCGGGTGTCGGTGCCAAGATAGACCGTCGCCATCCCGCCATGCGCGAGCCAGGCTTCGACGCGGTACCGGCCATCGAGCAGCTGCCCGGCGGGCGGACGCGAAAGGGTCGTATCCATCGCCAGAAATTGTATGGTCCGTCAAGGTCGCGTGACGGCGTAACAGCGGTCCGGGGCTACCTGGTAACGCGCCGCTTCCAGCCGCGGCCGGCTTGGAGCCGGGGCAAAGGGCTCAGGAACGCCGGGATCCTGCCCTCAGGCGGGCGGCGAGGAGGCCCGGGCGTAACGCCGGCGCGGAACCCGGCCCGCCAGGAACGCCAGCCGCCCGCCGGTCACGGCGGCCTTCATCGCCTCGGCCATCAGCTCCGGGTCGCGCGCCCGGGTGACCGACGTGGCCAGCAGGACCGCCGCGCAGCCCAGTTCCATGGCGATGGCGGCGTCGCTGGCGGTGCCGATCCCGGCGTCCAGGATGACCGGCACGGCGGCGTCCGCCACGATCAGCTCGATGTTGTGCGGGTTCCTGATGCCCAGGCCCGACCCGATGGGCGAGCCCAGCGGCATGACCGCCACGCAGCCGGCCTGCTCAGCCGGCGGGCCAGTACCGGGTCGTCGCTGGTGTAAGGCAGCACCGTGAAGCCCGCCGCGACCAGCTGCCCGGCCGCGTCCAGCAGCTCGACCGGGTCGGGCAGCAGGGTGCGCTCGTCGGCGATGACCTCCAGCTTCACCCAGTCGGTGCCGAGCGCCTCGCGGGCCAGCTGCGCGGTACGGACCGCGTCGGCCGCGGTGTAGCAGCCCGCGGTGTTCGGGAGGACCCTGATGCCGCGCTCGGCCAGCACATCGAGGACTGAGCCGGACCCGCCGGGCTCGATCCGCCGCATGGCCACCGTGGTCAGCTCGGTGCCCGACGCGGTCAGCGCCCGGCCTAGCACGTCCAGGCTGGGCGCGCCGCCGGTGCCCATGATCAGCCGGGAGCTGAACACCTGGCCGGCCAGCTGGAACTCGTCCGCCACCGTCAGCCTCCTTGCACCGCGGTGAGCACTTCGACGTGGTCGCCGTCGGCCAGGCCGGTGCCGGGCCAGTCGGCCCGGCGCACCACCGCGCCGTTGACCGCCACGGCTACTCCGGCGGCCGACGTGGTGAGCAGCGAAACGGCCTGCGCCAGGCTGGTGCCCTCGGTCAGCTCGTGCGGCGTCCCGTTGATCGTGATGTTCATGCCCGGACGCTCCTTTCGGCCGGGCGGCTGAACCGCTCCGGGGCGAACGGGGCCAGGCCCGCGGCTATGCGTTCGGTAGCCAGGTAGTCCGTGATGACGTCGGCGGTTACCGGGGCCAGCAAGACTCCGCTGCGGAAATGGCCGGTGGCCAGCACCAGCCCGGGCAGCGCGGCCGGGCCGATGACCGGCGCGTTGTCCGGGGTACCCGGGCGCAGCCCGGCGACGGCCTCAGCCAGCTCGAACTCGGTGATGCCAGGGACCAGGGCGCGGGCGTCCCGCAGCAGCTCCCAGACCCCGCCCGCGGTGACCAGGGTGTCCGCGCCGAGCTCTTCCTGGGTCGCGCCGATGACCAGCTCCCCGTCGGTGCGCGGCACCAGGTACACCGAGCTGCCCCGGACCAGGCCGCGAATGGTCCGGCTGACCAGCGCCGCGGTTGCGGCGCGGCGGGTGACCGGGGTCGGCCGCAGCCGCAGGATCTGCCCCTTCACCGGCCGGACCGGCGGCAGGACGCCGTCGGGCAGGCCGCCGATGCGGGCGGACTGCCACCCGGCCGCGAGCACCACCTGCCCGGCCGGTACCCGGGTGCCGTCGGCCAGCACCACGCCGGCCGCCCGGCCAGACACCACCTGGACCTGCGCGGCCGCCTGGCCGAGCAGGCGCACCCCGGACCGGCGGACCGCGGTCAGCAGCGCGCTGGTCAGCAGGCGCGGATCGACCGACGCGTCCTCGGCGGCGAGCAGGCCGCCGCGGACCGACGGGTCGAGCATCGGCTCGGCCGCGCGGCACTCGCGCGCGGTCAGCCGCTGCGACGCGGCACCGAACGATTCCCGCAGCACGGCCAGCTCGTCCAGCAGCGCAAGGTCATCGTGATCGTAGGCGACCTGCAGGGTGCCGTCGGCCCGGAACCCGCATCGCTCGCCGGTCAGTTCGGTCAGCTCCCTGGCGAACGCGGCGTACCCGCGCAGGGACCGCTGGGCCAGGCCGAACAGCTCGCGCTCGGCATAGGCGGCCTCGGAGACCGGCGTGAGCATGCCGGCCGCGGCGTGCGAGGCCCCGCGGCCTGGCGCCGGATCGCAGACGGTGACCCGCAGGCCGCGCTGGGCGGCCCGCCACGCGATGGCCAGGCCGATCACCCCGCCGCCGATGATCAGCGCGTCGGCCGGAGTGCTCATGCCTGCGCTCCCTTCGCCGGCATGACCCGGATCAGGTTCCTGCGGTCGGCGGCTCGTCAGCCGCCCTCTCAGTCCGGTCCGCACCGGACTCCCGCGCGATACGCCCTAGCCTAGGTGATCGTGACAATCGCGCGGGTGGTGGTGGTCGGCGGCGGGCTTTCCGGCCTGCGCACCGTCGAGGAACTCAGGAGCCAGGGCTACCAGGGCGTGATCACGCTGATCGGCGCCGAGCGGCGGCCGCCGTATGACCGGCCGCCGCTGTCCAAGCAGCTCATGTCGGGAACGGTCGACGACACCACGCTGCGCGCGGACCTCAGCGCGCTCGGCGCGCGGATCTTGCTGGGCGAGCGGGCCACCGGGCTGGGCGAGCAGGTGCTGCGCACCGACCGGGGCGAGCACGGGTTCGAGGCGCTGGTGCTGGCGACCGGGGCGCAGCCCGTCGCGCTGCCGGGCCCCGGCCGGCAGCGGCTGCTGCGGACCATGGACGACGCGCTGGAGTTGCGCGCGCTGCTGCGGCCGGGGCTGCGGCTGGTGATCGTCGGTGCGGGCTGGATCGGTGCCGAGCTGGCCACCGCCGCGGCCGCCCGCGGCAGCCAGGTCACGGTGGTCGAGGCGAGCGCGGCCCCGCTGCTGGCGGCGGTCGGCGCCGAGATCGGCGCGCGGACCGAGCCGTGGTACGCGGCGGCCGGGGTGTCGCTGCGGCTGGGCCAGGCGGTGGATTCGGTCCAGCCCGGCGGGCTGGCGCTGGCCGGCGGGGGCTGGCTGGAAGCGGACGAGATCGTCACCGCGGTCGGGGTGCGGCCCACGGTCAGCTGGCTGGCCTCCTCGGCCGTGCAGGTCGATCGCGGGGTGGTCGTGGACGAGCAGCTGCGCACGTCGGTGCCCGGGGTGTTCGCGGCCGGGGACTGCGCCGCGTTCTGGTCGCGGCGCTACCAGCGGCGGCTCGCGGTTCGAGCACTGGGACATCGCGCTGCGCGCGCCCGAGGTGGTCGCGGCCAACGTGCTGGGCGGCAGCGCCGTGTTCGATCCGGTGCCTTACTTCTGGTCCGAGCAGTTCGGCCGGATGCTCCAATACGCCGGCTATCACGGCGGCGCGGACCGGCTGGTGTGGCGGGGCGATCCGGCGGCAGGCGGCTGGACGGCCTGCTGGCTGGCGGCTGGCGGGCTGGCCGCGGCGTTCTGCGTGGACGCGCCCAAGGATCTGCTGCAGGCCCGGCGGCTCATCCAGGCCGGCCGGGCGATCGACGCGGACCGGCTCGCGGATCCGGCCGTGCCGGTCCGGGCCACGGCGCTGGAGTAGCCAGGGCGCGGGCCGTGAGTGCGCCTGCCATAGCCGGGGTGGCTGACCATAGCCCAGATTGCTTTCCCGGCCCGGGCGGGTGCTTGGCCGGCCCGCAGGTGTTTGGTCGCTATCGCAATGTGGGAAAGTCTGAGACGTGGCACAGATCGACCCCCCGGCCGACGCCATCGTCGGCGACTGGATGACTATCCCTGAAGTAGCTGACCGGCTCGGGCTTCCGGTAAGCCGGGTCAAGCAACTGCTCCGCGACCGCAAGCTGCTCGGGGTCCAGCGGCCAACCGGCACGTTCAGCGTCCCGGCCGCGTTCCTCGACGGCGATCAGGTCGTGCGTGGCCTGCACGGCACCCTGACCTTGCTGTTCGACTGCGGCTTCGATGCGGTGGAGGCGCTGCGCTGGCTGTTCACCGCCGACGACACGCTGCCGGGCACGCCCATCCAGGCGATCGCCGAGCACCGCGGCACCGAGGTGAACCGCCGGGCTCAAGCCCTAGCCTTCTGACCCGTCCGCCCGGCCGTTCCATGATCGCGGTGTCCTACTGGGGTTCGGACCCCAGTGAATTACCGCGATCATGAACGAGGCGGCGATCCGGCGGTGACATGCTGGCCGGATGGCAACTGATCTGCGGGCCCAGCTGGGGGCCGCCCGGTTGTACCTGTGTACCGATGCCCGGCAGCGGCAGCAGGACCTGGCCGCTTTCCTTGACGCGGTGCTGAGTTCCGGCGTGGAGATCGTGCAGCTGCGGCAGAAGAATCTGGAAGCGGCGCAGGAGTTGCGCTTCCTGGAGACGTTCCGGGCCAGCTGTGACCGGCACGGCGCGCTGCTGGCCGTGAACGACCGGGCCGACGTGGCCTACGCGGCGGGCGCGGACGTGCTGCATCTGGGGCAGCAAGACCTCCCGGTGCCGGTAGCCAGGCAGCTGCTCGGAGCCGGGCCGCTGATCGGGCGGTCCACCCACGACCAGGCGCAGGCCAGCGCTGCGGCGACCGAGCCTGGCGTGGATTACTTCTGTGCCGGGCCGGTCTGGGCCACTCCGACCAAGCCGGGCCTGCTGCCGCCGGGATCGAGCTGATCAGGCAGGCCGCCGGGCTGGCGGGGCCGCGGCCGTGGTTCGGGATCGGCGGGATCGGCCCCGAGAACATGGACGACGTCCTGGCCGCGGGAGCGCGCCGCGTCGTGGTCGTCCGGGCCATCACCGAGGCGGCCGATCCGGCCGCGGCGACCCGCCAGCTGGCCGCCCGGCTGTCAGCCGCGGCGCGCTGATCAGCGGGAACGTCATCGGGTCGGGCAGCCCAGGTCCGGCGGGCCCGGCGGCGGCGCGCCGGGCCAGCCTGGCGATGCGACGACGCGGCGGGCGGTCGCCGTTAGGCTAGGTAAATGCCACCGCGCAGCATGGCGCCTGCGGTGCCCGCGATCAAGGACCTGCTGGCCTCCGGCGTCCAGTCGTATTCCTTCGAGTTCATGCCGCCCAAGACCGAGGCGGACGAGGAGAAACTGTGGCGGGCCATCCGCCAGCTTGAGCCGCTGCGGCCGACGTTCGTCTCGGTTACCTACGGCGCGGGCGGCTCGACCAGGGACCGCACCGTGCGGGTCACCGGACGGATCGCCGAGGAGACCACGCTCACGCCGGTCGGGCACTTCACCGCGGTCAGCCACTCGATCGCTGAGCTCCGGCACGTTATCGGCTCCTACGCGGCGGTGGGCGTCCGTAACGTCCTGGCCCTGCGCGGTGACCCGCCCGGCGCGCCCAACGAGGAGTGGATCGCGCATCCCGAGGGCCTGAGGTACGCGGCCGAGCTGGTCGCGCTGATCAAGGCGTCCGGGGATTTCTGCGTTGGCGTGGCCGCGTTCCCTGAGGGTCACCCGCGCTCACCCGACCCGGCCACCGACCTGTCGTACTTCATCGCCAAGTGCCGGGCCGGGGCCGATTTCGCGATCACCCAGATGTTCTTCTATCCCGAGGACTACCTGCGGCTCAGGGACCGGGTGGCGGCGGCCGGCTGTGACGTGCCGATCATCCCCGGCATCATGCCCATCACCAACGTCATGCAGATCGATCACATGGTGGCCCTGTCAGGCGCGCGGTTCCCTGAGTCACTGGCCGAGCGGCTGCGGGCGGTGGCCGGCGACCGGGCGGCGGTCCGCGCGATCGGGGTGGAGTACGCGGCGCGGATGTGCGACCGGCTGCTGGCCGAGGGCGTGCCCGGACTGCACTTCTACACCTTGAACGGGTCCCGGGCCACGCAGGAGATCTACCACCTGCTGGACCTCGCGGACGCCAGCCGCGCCCCGGCGCCCGGCCAGTCCAGGAGCTAGCCGCGCTCGCGGGGGCGGCTAGCTGGTCGCCGCTCGGGGGCGGCTGGCTGGCCGGCGGCTCGCGTAAGGGGGCGGCTCGCGGTCAGCGGGCCGGCTGGTCGGAAGTCGCAGGGGCGGCGCGCAGCGGCAGTACGGCGCCCATGACCGTGTACGTCGGCCCGCCGCCAGGAAAGCTGAACCTGGTCAGCAGGTCAGCGAAGCCCAGGTGGCCGTAGAGGCGGCGGGCGGGCCAGTTGGCATCCGGCGTCGATAGCGCGGCGGTCTGCTCGGTGCGCCCCGCGGTCAGCCCGAGCAGCATGCTCCGGCCCAGGCCCTGGCGCTGGAAGCCGGGATCCACGTGCACCTCGGCGATCTCCATGGAGTAGTCCATCCAGGCGCTGGCCAGCGCCTCGCCGACCTGGGCGGTGAGCGCGGACCTGACCACGTCGTGCCACCACTGGCCAGGACCGCCCCGGAAGCCGTAGGCAAACGCGACGATCTCCCCGTCCCCGGCCACCGCCCCGTGCTGGCTCGCCCCGTGCTGGCCCGCCCCGCGTCGGCCCGCCCCGCGTCGGCCCGCCCCGCGTCGGCCCGCCCGGTGCTGACCCGCTACGTGCTGGCCCGCCCCGTGCCGCTGATCCGCGCCGGGCTGCTGGTCCGCCCCGCGCTGGGCCGCGGCCGTTTCGTCCAGCGTCACGCGTTCCATGACCAGCGCCCGGAACCCGGGATGGCGAGTGTGGCGCGCCATTATGTCGCGGCGGCCGGGCAACAGCGCCGGGTCGGGCCGCATCGCCACCGCGTAGACGGCGTTGAGCTGGTCGAGGCGGGCCAGAAACCCTTCCTGGCCGAGCTCGCGCAGCTGGATCAGGCACGGCACGGCCGCCAGCGTATAAGACGTTGCGGTCGGCCAGGCCGCGGGAACCGGCTAGTGACCTCGGGTCGAGACCAGGCCGGGCGCGCCCGGCGGCCGGCCGGTCTGGTGGACCCTGGCTGGCCCCGCGACCGGTGGGGGACAGGCCAGCGGCCCGGCGCCGGACAGAGCCGCGGCCCGCCGGCGCCTATCCTGCGCGGCCATTTTGTCAGACCCCCCTTGTAACTTCGAACGCAGATGCAAACGGTGGACAGTCGAACGAATCTATGTTCGAATAGTTCAAGGCTAAGCCGCTCGGCAGCGCTACCCCCCTGGGGCTGTCGTGGCCGGGCGGGGCGTGGGGAAGCGTCCCGCCCGGCCAGGCTTGGCCGAGGGAGGAGTGGTGATGAACGCAAGCGCGCAGGCAGCCCAGGACCGGCCGCGCTGCAGGGTGGCGCCGTCGGCGCTGGCGCTGCTGGAGTCAGCCCGGTGCGGCCTTGCCGCCGGCGAGAGCGAACCGTCGGCCGGAGCCAGGTACGTAGCCGCTCATCTGGCCGCGCTCCGGGCCGCCGCGGCGGTCGTCGCCGCACGCGCGGAGCCGGGCACCACGGGCCGGCGTAAGCGGCCGCAGAGCGTGTGGGAACTGCTGCCCAGGGTGGAGCCCGCGCTGCAGGAATGGGCCGCGTTCTTCGCCGCTGGCGCGGCCAAGCGGGCCGCGGCGGAAGCCGGCCTGCCCCGGGCCGTGTCCGTGCACGAGGCGGATGACCTGCTGCGCGACGCGGAGACGTTCCTATCGCTGGCCGAGAACGCGCTGGGCGTCCAGGCTCAGCCGCTGCTGCCGCTGCTCACCGCCGGATAGCCGAACGTGACCGCCGGCCGATAGCCCGAACGCGCGGGCCCCGAGCAGGCGGCCCAGGCGCGTCACGGGCTGAGCGAGCTGGAACTGGCGCAGTGGCGTGGCGCCGAGAGCCCGGTGCGTCCCATTGGGGCGCGGGGCGTGCCGTGGGGCCCGGGGCGTGCCGTGGCGCGGGGCGGGGCGTGGGCCGGGGCGCGGGCGCGGGGCGTGCCGTGGCGCGGGGCGGGGCGTGCCGTGGGGGCGCGGGCGTGCCGTGGGGCGGGGCGTGCCGTGGGGCGCGGGCGTGCCGTGGGGCGCGGGCTGGCCGGGAACCGAAGCTAAGCGCCCACCTGGCATGCGGGCGTGCGGCAGCACGCCCAGGGCAGCCGGCCGCGCCGGAGCGCGGCCGGCTGACATCAGAACGCCTCGATCGCCCCGCGGGCGTCAGAATCCAGGATTCCCCAGCTGATCAGTTCCTCGGTGAGGTCAGCAGGCGTCTTGTCGTAAATGACCGCCAGCGAGCGCAGGTCCTCCTGGCGGATGGACAGCACCCGGCCGTTGTAGTCGCCGCGCTGGCTCTGGATCGTCGCGACGTAGCGCGCCAGCGGGCCGGCCTTGTCCTTGGGCAGCTGCGCCATGCGCTCAAGGTCGATCACCAGCTTGGGTGACGGGGCCAGCAGCGTCGGCAGGACGTCCCCTGGCAGGAGCTCAGACACTGGCACTCCGTAGAACTCGGCTAGCTCGGCTAGCTTCTGCACGGTCACTGACCGGTCGCCGCGCTCATACGAACCGACAACGACGGCCTTCCAGCGGCCCCGGGACTTTTCTTCAACCCCATGGAGGGACAGCCCCTGCTGGGTGCGGATGGCGCGCAACCGCGCGCCGAGGGTCTTGGCGTAGTCAGATGGCATGTTCTCCGGTCCCCTGGCCAGTCGTGCTGATGGTGGTGGTTACGGACAGTGACGGTAGGCCGCGAGCGCGACAAGGTCAAGCCGAATGGCGAAAAGTGGATGAACTTACGCGCGAGGCGCATCGCTGTGTGACCGCTTTGATGATCTTAGCGCGGGCCGCACAGCACGCCGGTACAGGCATTCCGGGCTTCTGGGACCGGTCTTTTGGGTGCTCCAGGGTGGGTAGGAACCTGGCCAGATCACTACATGGTGTGATAAAGGTCACGCGCGGTCACGCGGTGTACAGGGTCGCGGGCGGGCCCGGTCCGCGATGGTTAGTCATGTCGGCACACGCCGGCGATGCCTGAGGTGTCCCGCGCTGACCGGCTGATACGTTGGTCCGGACAGACATCCTTTAAAGCCCGTCCGGAGAGGCGGGAAAGGAGTCAGGATGACCCATGCTGCCCGGCCTGAGCTGCCTCCGGGGTACCGCCAAGTCCTAGAACCTGACGAGATCAGGCGCGCGCTGACCCGGATCGCGCACGAGATACTCGAACGCACCAGCGGGGCCAGCGACGCCGTCCTGCTGGGCCTGCCGACCAGGGGCGTGCCGCTCGCGCACCGGCTGGCCGCCCGGATGGAGCAGGTCGAGGAACGCCCCGTGCCCGTCGGCTCCCTTGACGTCACTATGTACCGCGATGACCTGCGGCTGCGCCCGGCCCGCGCGCTGCGCCACACCGAGATCCCGGCGATCGGCGTCGACGGCAAGGTCGTCGTCCTGGTCGACGACGTGCTCTACTCCGGCCGCACCGTCCGCGCCGCCCTGGACGCGCTGGGCGACCTGGGCCGGCCGCGGGCGGTTCAGCTCGCGGTCCTGATCGACCGCGGCCACCGGGAATTGCCGGTCCGGCCGGACTACGTGGGCAAGAACCTCCCGACCTCGCGCCAGGAAGTCGTCCGGGTCCTGCTCAACGAGGTCGACGGCCGGGACGCCGTGTGCATCGGGCTGAGCCAGGCTCCGCGGCCCGGCCATCGTCCGGACCAGCGCCCGGACCAGCGCCCGGACCAGCGTCCGGGCGCGAGCCCGCGACCAGGCCAGTCCCGGCCGGCCGCGGAGCAGGAGGCAGGCGGGTGAACCGGCACCTCATCTCGGCGGGCGACCTGACCAGGGACGACGCGCTGCTGATCCTCGATACCGCGGAGGAGCTGGCCCAGATCACCGAACGGCCCGTCCGCAAGCTGCCCACCTTGCGCGGCCGCACCGTGGTCAACCTGTTCTTCGAGGACTCCACCCGGACCAGGATCTCGTTCGAGGCGGCGGCCAAGCGGCTGTCCGCCGACGTGATCAACTTCTCGGCCAAGGGCTCCAGCGTGGCCAAGGGGGAGAGCCTCAAGGACACCGCCCTGACCCTGGAGGCGATGGGCGCCGACGCGGTCGTGATCAGGCACGGCGCCTCCGGCGCGCCGCACCGGCTGGCCGCCTGGGTCCGGGGCAGCGTGGTCAACGCGGGCGACGGGTCGCACGAGCACCCGACCCAGGCGCTGCTCGACGCGTTCACCATGCGCCGCCGGCTGGGCCGGCTGGACGGGCTGGGCGTGACCATCGTCGGCGACGTCCTGCACAGCCGGGTGGCCCGCTCCAACGTGCTGCTGCTGCACACCCTGGGCGCCGAGGTGACCCTGGTCGCGCCGCCCACCCTGCTGCCGGTCGCGGTGAGCGGCTGGCCCTGCGCGGTCTCCTACGACCTGAACGCCGCGCTGCCCAAGACCGACGTGATCATGATGCTGCGGGTTCAGCAGGAGCGGATGAACGCCGCCTACTTCCCCAGCGTGCGCGAGTACAGCCGGCGGTACGGCCTGGACGCCGGCCGGATGGCGATGCTGCCCGAGCACGCCATCGTGATGCACCCGGGGCCGATGAACCGGGGCGTCGAGATCGCCGCCGAGGTGGCGGACTCGGTCCGGTCCACGATTGTCGAGCAGGTCGCCAACGGCGTCAGCGTGCGGATGGCCGTTCTGTATCTGCTTCTCGGCGGAGCGGAGGCCGGACAGTGAGCACGACACCGACACCCCAGCCGGCCTGGCTGATCCGGGGCGCCCGGCTGCTCGGCGGCGAGCCGGCCGACCTGCTGATCCGCGACGGCGTCATCGCCGAGGCCGGGACCGGCCCCGGCGCGGCCGGCCCGCAGCGGCTCGACGCGGACGGGCTGATCCTGCTGCCCGGCCTGGTCGACCTGCACGCGCACCTGCGCGAGCCGGGCCGGGAGGACGCCGAGACCATCGAGACCGGCACCGCCGCCGCGGCGCTCGGCGGGTTCACCGCCGTGCACGCGATGGCCAACACCGATCCGGTCGCCGACACCGCCGGGGTGGTGGAGCAGATCTGGCGGCTGGGCCGCCAGGCGGGCCACTGCGACGTGCACCCGGTCGGCGCGGTCACGGTCGGCCTGGCCGGCCGGCAGCTGGCCGAGCTGGGCGCGATGGCGGACTCGGCAGCCCGGGTCCGGATCTTCTCCGACGACGGCCGGTGCGTGTCCGACGCCGTCTTGATGCGCCGGGCGCTGGAGTACGTCAAGGCGTTCGGCGGCGTCATCGCCCAGCACGCCCAGGAGCCCCGGCTGACCGAGGGCGCCCAGGTGAACGAGGGTGCGGTCTCGGGCCGCCTGGGCCTGACCGGCTGGCCGGCCGTGGCCGAGGAAGCGATCGTCGCCCGCGACTGCCTGCTCGCGGCGCACGTCGAGTCCGCCTTGCACATCTGCCACGTGTCCACGGCCGGCTCGGTGGAGATCATCCGCTGGGCGAAGTCCAAGGGCTGGCACGTCACCGCCGAGGTGACGCCGCATCACCTGCTGCTCACCGACGAGCTGGCGGCCAGCTACGACCCGGTGTACAAAGTCAACCCGCCGCTGCGCACGGCCGAGGACGTCGCGGCCCTGCGGGCGGCGCTGGCCGACGGCACGATCGACTGCGTGGCCACCGACCACGCCCCGCACCCGCTGGAGGACAAGGAGACGGAGTGGCCGGCCGCGGCGTTCGGCATGACCGGGCTGGAGACCGCGCTGCGGGTGGTGCACGCCGCGATGGTGGAGACCGGCCTGCTCAGCTGGGCTGAGGTAGCCGACCGGATGTCCGTCAGGCCCGCCGCGATCGGCCGGCTGGCCGGGCACGGCAGCGCGCAGCCCGGCGCCCCGGCCAACCTGGTGCTCTACGACCCGGCCGCGCGCGAGGCCGTCGACCCGTCCGGGCACGCCTCGAAGAGCCGCAACACCCCGTTCGCCGGCCTGGTCCTGCCCGGCCAGGTCGTGGCCACCTTCCTGCGCGGCAGCCCGACGGTGCTCGACGGGAAGCTGGTCAGGTGAGCGCCGGGCCGGCCGCGGCGACCCGGGAGGCAGCGCCGCCGGGGACGCGGGCGGTGCTGGTCCTGGAAGATGGCCGGACGTTCCGCGGCACCAGCTACGGCGCGCCCGGCGAGACGTTCGGCGAGCTGGTGTTCAACACCGGCATGACCGGCTACCAGGAGACGCTCACCGACCCGTCGTACTGCCGCCAGATTGTCACCATGACCGCCCCGCACATCGGCAACACCGGGGTCAACGACGAGGACCCCGAGTCCGGCCGGATCTGGGTCAGCGGCTACGTGATCAGGGAGCCGGCCAGGATCGCTTCGAGCTGGCGGGCCGCCCGCGGCCTGGACGCTGAACTGCGCGCCCAGGGCGTCACCGGCATCGCCATCACCGGCACCAGGGCGCTGACCAGGCACCTGCGCGAGCGCGGCGCGATGCGGGCCGCGATCAGCACCAGCGAACTGGACCCGGCGCGGCTGCTCGAACGGGTCCTGGCCAGCCCGCCGATGGCCGGCGCCGACCTGGCCCGCGAGGTCTCCACCAGCCAGCCCTACCAGGTCCGGCCGCCCGGCGGCCAGCCGGCCAGGTACCGGGTCGCCGCCGTCGACCTGGGCATCAAGGCCGCGACGCCGGCCGCCCTGGCCCGGCTGGGCTGCGAGGTCCAGGTGCTGCCGGCCACCAGCACCGCGGCGCGGATCCTGGCCGGGCACCCGGACGGGGTGTTCTTCTCCAACGGGCCCGGCGACCCGGCCGCGGCGGGTTACGCGGTCGAGGCGATGCGCGACGTGCTGGCGGCCGGCGTCCCCCTCCTTGGCATCTGCCTGGGCAGCCAGATCCTGGGCCAGGCGCTCGGGCTGGCCACCTACAAGCTGCGGTTCGGGCACCGCGGGGTCAACCACCCGGTGCAGGACCTGCGCACCGGCCGGGTCCTGATCACCAGCCACAACCACGGGTTCGCGATCGCGATGCCGCCGCAGGCCAGGTTCAGCACCCCCTTCGGGCCGGCCGAGGTCAGCCACATCGACCTGAACGACAACGTGGTGGAGGGCATCAGGCTGACCGGGCGGCCCGCTTTCAGCGTCCAGTTCCATCCGGAGGCGGCCCCGGGCCCGCACGACGCGGCCGGGCTATTCGGGGAGTTCTGCGCGCTGATGGAGCAGGCCCGTGCCTAGGCGCGCGGACTTGCGCTCGGTCCTGGTCATCGGGTCCGGCCCGATCGTCATCGGCCAGGGCTGCGAGTTCGACTACTCCGGCACCCAGGCCTGCCGGGTGCTGAAGCAGGAGGGCCTGCGGGTCAGCCTGGTCAACTCCA
This sequence comes from uncultured Actinomycetota bacterium, assembly GCA_963788895.1. Lineage (GTDB taxonomy): Bacteria > Actinomycetota > Actinomycetes > Streptosporangiales > Streptosporangiaceae > DATBGO01. The sequence continues at coordinate 15,102 of CAWBJA010000011.1, forward strand.
ACCCGGCCACGATCATGACCGACCCGGAGTTCGCGGACGCGACCTACGTGGAGCCGATCACGCTGGAGGTCCTGGAGCAGGTCATCGCGATCGAGCGCCCTGACGCGGTGCTGCCCACGCTGGGCGGCCAAACGGCCCTGAACGCGGCCGTCGCACTGCACGAGGCGGGCACCCTGGCCAGGTATGGCGTCGAGCTCATCGGGGCCAGGATCGAGGTGATCAGGGCCGGCGAGGACCGCAGGCAGTTCAAGGAGATCGTGACCGGCCTGGGCGCCTCGGTCCCCGACAGCCAGATCTGCCACAGCCTGGCCGAATGCGAGGCTGCCGCGGCCGTGCTGGGCTACCCGCTGGTCGTGCGGCCGTCGTTCACCCTGGGCGGGTCCGGGTCCGGCATCGCCTACCACCGCGGCGACCTGCGCCAGATCGCCGCGGCCGGCCTGGAGGCCAGCCCGGTCACCGAGGTGCTGCTGGAAGAGTCGATCCTGGGCTGGAAGGAGTTCGAGCTCGAGCTGATGCGCGACCACCACGACAACGTGGTCGTGGTCTGCTCGATCGAGAACATCGACCCGATGGGCGTGCACACTGGCGACTCGGTGACCGTCGCGCCCGCGATGACCCTGACCGACCGCGAGTACCAGCGGATGCGCGACACCGCGATCGCGACCGCCCGGGCGGTGGGGGTGGACACCGGCGGCTGCAACATCCAGTTCGCGGTGCACCCGGCCACCGGCCGGATGGTCGTGATCGAGATGAACCCCCGGGTGTCCCGGTCCTCGGCGCTGGCCTCCAAGGCCACCGGCTTCCCGATCGCCAAGATCGCCGCCCGGCTCGCGATCGGCTACACCCTGGACGAGATCCGCAACGACATCACCGGCCAGACCCCGGCCAGCTTCGAGCCCGCCCTGGACTACGTCGTGGTCAAGGTGCCGAGGTTCGCGTTCGAGAAGTTCCCCGGCGCCGACCCGGTACTGACCACGCACATGAAGTCGGTGGGCGAGGCGATGGCGATCGGCCGGTCCTTCCCCGAGGCGCTGCAGAAGGCGCTGCGGTCGCTGGAGCAGCCGGCCGCGCCGCTGCGCTGGGACCAGGCCGGCGACCCGGCCGAGCTGGTACGCCGCTGCGCCAGCCCGCACGACGGCCGGCTCGCCACCGTGCACCAGGCGATCAGGGCCGGCGCCAGCGTGCCGGAACTCGCCGCGGCCACCGGCATCGATCCCTGGTTCATCGACCAGATCAAGGGCCTGGAAGAGCATGCGGAACGAATAGCCGCCGGCTGGCCGCAAGCCGCTCAGGCCAGCCGGATGGCCCGGGCAGCGGAGGCGGTGGGCGCGCCATCCCCGGCCCGCGACGTGGCCCGCGACGTGGCGGCCGGGCTGCTCAAGGCGGCCAAGGCCGCCGGGTTCAGTGACGCGCAGATCGGCCAGCTGTGCGGTGTCACTGAGGCGGAAGCCCGCCAGGTCCGCCGCGACCTGGGCGTCCGGCCGGTCTTTCACACGGTGGACACCTGCGCCGCCGAGTTCGCGGCCCGCACGCCGTACCTGTACTCGACCTACGACGAGGAGACCGAAGTGCCCTCCGGCGCCGCGCCGAAGGTCATCATCCTCGGCAGCGGCCCGAACCGGATCGGCCAGGGCATCGAGTTCGATTACGCCTGCGTGCACGCGTCGTTCGCGCTGTCGCAGGCCGGCTACGAGACCGTGATGGTCAACTGCAACCCCGAGACAGTGTCGACCGACTACGACACCTCGGACCGCCTCTACTTCGAGCCACTGACGCTGGAAGACGTCCTGGAGGTGGTGCACGCCGAGCAGGCCAGCGGCCCGGTGGCCGGGGTCATCGTCCAGCTGGGCGGGCAGACCCCGCTGGGCCTGGCCCGGGCGCTGGAGGCCGCCGGGGTCCCGGTGGTGGGGACCTCGCCGGCCGCCATCCACCTGGCCGAGGACCGCGGCGAGTTCGGGGCCGTGCTGGCCGCGGCCGGGCTGAACGCGCCCCGGCACGGCACCGCGCTGTCGGTGGCCCAGGCGCTCGCGGTGGCCCAGGAGATCGGCTACCCGGTGCTGGTCCGGCCCTCGTACGTGCTCGGCGGCCGGGGCATGGAGATCGTCTACGACGACGCGACCCTGGAGGGCTACGTCCGCCGGGCCACGGAGGCCAGCCCGGAGCACCCGGTGCTGGTGGACAAGTTCCTCGACGACGCGGTCGAAGTCGACGTGGACGCACTGTACGACGGCACCGAGCTGTACCTCGGCGGGGTGATGGAGCACATCGAGGAGGCCGGGATCCACTCCGGCGACTCGGCCTGCGCGCTGCCGCCGATCACGCTGGGCGGCGAGTACATCGAGCTGATCAGGGACGCGACCAGGGACATCGCCCGCGGCGTCGGGGTGCGCGGGCTGCTGAACGTCCAGTACGCCCTGGCCGCGGGGGTGCTGTACGTGCTGGAAGCCAACCCGCGCGCCTCGCGCACCGTGCCGTTCGTGTCCAAGGCCACCGGAGTGCCGCTGGCCAAGGCGGCGGCCCGGATCATGCTGGGCGCGACCGTGGCCGGGCTGCGCGCCGAGGGGATGCTCCCGGCGGCCGGCGACGGCGGCACCCTGCCGCAGGACGCGCCGATCGCGGTCAAGGAGGCGGTGCTGCCGTTCGGCCGGTTCCGCAACGCCCGCGGCGAAGGGGTCGACACCGTGCTCGGCCCTGAGATGCGCTCGACCGGCGAGGTCATGGGCATCGACGCGGCGTTCGGCACCGCGTTCGCCAAGTCACAGGCCGCCGCGTACGGGTCGCTGCCGGTCAAGGGCCGCGTTTTCGTGTCGGTGGCCAGCAAGGACAAGCGCTCCATGGTGTTCCCGGTCAAGCGCCTGGCCGACCTGGGTTTCGAAATCTGGGCCACCCGGGGTACCGGAGAGGTTCTGCGCAGAAACGCCGTACGTGCCACGATCGTCCGTAAGCACAGCGACGGCCCCGGGCCGGACGGCGAGCCGACAATCGTGGAGCGGATTCTGGCCGGCCAGGTGGATCTCATCATCAACACGCCGTTCGGCAGCCCAGGGCACTCTGGGCCGCGGCTGGACGGTTATGAGATCCGGACCGCCGCGGTCCGCCGCGGGATCGCCTGCATCACGACGATCGCGGGGCTAGCCGCCGCCGTGCAGGGCATCGAGGCGATCAACTCCGGTGGGGTGGGCGTGCGGTCATTGCAGGAGCATGCGGCGCGGTTGCGCGCGGCCGGCCAGGAAACGGGCCCCCGGCCATGACGCCCGCCAGCGGCGAGACAGACAGCGGCCCGGTCCAGGTCCGCGGCACGGTGCTGACCGTGCGCCGGATCGACGCGTACTACGCGATGACGATCGTGGCGCCCGGCATCGCCGCCCGGTTCCGGCCCGGCCAGTTCGTGGCGCTGGCCGTGGGCGGCCCGGACAGCTCGATGCTGCTGCGCCGGGCGTTCTCGATCCATGATGTCCGGCCCGATCACGGCGGCACCGTGGAGTTCGTGTTCGCGGCGGTGGGCAAGGGCACGCGGTGGCTGGCCGAGCGCCGGGCCAGGGACGTGCTGGACGTTACCGGGCCGCTCGGCCGGCCCTTCCCGGTCCCGCGTGACCCGGTGAGCTGCCTGCTGGTCGGCGGGGGATACGGCAGCGCGCCGCTGTTCGCGCTGGCCGGGCGGCTGCGCGAGCGCCGCTGCCCGGTCGACTTCCTGCTCGGCGCGGCGACCGGGGACCGGGTCTTCGGCGCGCTCACCGCGCGGCGGACCGGCCGGATCGCGGCGATCACTACCGAGGACGGCTCGCTGGGCAGCCGCGGCGTGGTCACCGACATGCTCAGCCAGGTCATCCACGAGGCCAGGACCGACGTCATCTACGCCTGCGGGCCGATGCCGATGCTGCGTCAGGTCACCGCCCTGGCCAGCCGGTATGAGATCCCGGTGCAGGCGCTGGTGGAGGAGTCGATGGCCTGCGGCGTCGGGGTGTGCATGACCTGCGTGCTCCCGGTGGCCGGCACCGACGCGATCACCCGGATGGTGCGGTCCTGCGTGGACGGCCCGGTGTTCCGGGGCGAGCAGGTCCGCTGGGATGACGTCGGGACCATCCCGTTCGACGCGTTCGGCGCGCCGGGCTGGGAGCCCAGGATCCGGCACCGGACCGCGCTCGCGGGCGAGGCCGGCTCCGGGCCGGCCGCGGCGCGGGCGGGACCGGCTCGGGCGGCTCATCCGGGCGCGGCGCGAACGCCGGGCGGGGCGGGCCGGCCGCGGGCGGCGGGCCCGGAGCCGGGCGCGGCCAGGCGGCGGACCGGGTCCGGACAGTCCGGGTCCGGGCAGTCATGGCGCGAGCAGTCATGGCGCGAGCAGTCCAGGCGCGAGCGGTCAGGGTGCGAGCGGTCAGGGTGCGAGCGGTCAGGGTGCGGCCAGCCCGGGCCAGCCCGCGGCCCGCCGCCCGCGCGGAAAGGCCGGCCATGGCAGCTGACCTGCGGACCAGGCTCGGGCACATCGAGCTGCCCAACCCGATCCTGACCGCGTCAGGCTGCGCGGGCTCCGGGCGGGAGCTGGCCCAGTTCTTCGACGTCTCCAAGATCGGCGCGATCGTCACCAAATCGGTCATGCTCGCCCCCCGGGCCGGCCCACCCCCCGGATGGCCGAGACCCCCAGCGGCATGCTCAACTCGATCGGCCTGCAGGGCCCGGGCATCGACGCGTTCCTGCAGCGCGACCTGCCCTGGCTGCTGTCGCGGGGGGCCAGGGCCGTGGTCTCCATCGCCGGCGGCACCGTGGAGGAGTACGCCGAGCTGGCGGGCCGGCTCTCCGACGCCGCCGGGGTCACCGCGATCGAGGTCAACATCTCCTGCCCGAACGTCGAGCACCGCGGCCAGGTGTTCGCCTGCGACCCGGACGCCGCGGCGTCGGTCATCGAGGCGGTCCGCGGCCGGGCCAGGTACGACATCCCGGTGTTCGCCAAGCTGTCCCCGGACGTCACCGACATCGTCGCGATCGCCCGGGCTTGCGTGTCGGCCGGAGCGGACGGGCTGTCGATGATCAACACGCTGCTCGGCATGGCGATCGACCCGGACACGATGCGGCCGGTGCTGGCCGGCCTGACCGGGGGGCTGTCCGGCCCGGCCATCCGGCCGATCGCGGTGCGGTGCATCTGGCAGGTCGCGGAGGCCTTTCCTGACGTGCCGATCGTCGGCATGGGCGGGGTCAGGACCGGGCAGGACGCAGTTGAGCTGATCCTCGCCGGAGCCTCGATGGTCAGCGTCGGCACCACTATTTTCAATGATCCGTCAGCCTGCGTCCGGATTCTCCGCGAGCTTGACGACGAGCTGGCGCGGCGCGGCGTGGAACGGCTCTCTGACATCGTGGGGCTGGCTCACGAGCCGCGCGCGGCGGCCCGGCGCACCCGCGCCGGGACCGTGCGGTGAGGACGGTGCGGCCAAGAACGCGCGGCAAGGAGCGTCGGCAAAGAACTTGCGGCAGAGAACGTCGGCAAGGAACGTCGGCAACGAACGTCCGGTAAGGAACGTGCCGTAAGGAGGCCGTAGTGTCCCAGCCCGCCCCGATCGCCGTCGCGCTCGACGCGCCGGACCTGGAGACCGCCGCGCGCTGGGCGGCCCTGGTCACCCCGCACGTCAGCACGGTGAAGATCGGGCTTGAGCCTACCTGCGCTATGGCCCGGAAGTGGTGGCCTCGGTCCGCGGCGCCAGCGGCGTCGAGGTCTTCCTGGACCTGAAGCTGCATGACATCCCGGCCACGGTCGCGGCGGCGGCGCGCGCGGTGGCCAGGCTCCGGCCAGAGATGCTGACCGTGCACGCGGCGGGCGGCCCGGCGCTGGTCCGGGCGGCGGCCGAGGCCGCCCCGGGCGCCGAGATCATCGCCGTGACCGTGCTGACTTCGCTCGGCGGCGCTGACCTGGAGCGGATCGGGATGGCCGGGCCGCTGGGCGACGCGGTGCGGCGGCTGGCCGTGCTCGCGGTCGAGGCCGCGCGCACGGGCTGGTCTGCTCGGCGCGCGAGGTGGCCGAGGTCCGCGCCGAGGTCGGGCCGGACATCCTGCTTGTCACCCCGGGGATCAGGCCGGCCGGGAGCGAGGTGCACGATCAGGCCCGGGTGGCCACTCCCGAGGAGGCCCTGCGGGCCGGGGCCGATCTGCTGGTCGTCGGCCGCCCGATCACTGGCGCGGCCGACCCCGGCGCCGCGGCGGCCGCGATGGCGGCGTCGGTGCGCCGGATCGCCATGCTGCCCGGCTGACCGGGCGGGCGACGCGGGCGGGGCGCCGCCCGGCCCTGGCGGTGTTGGTGCCCGGTTTCGCCGTGCTGCCCGGCTGGCTGGCGGCGCTGGTGCGCCGGGTCGTCATGCTGGTGACTGACGCGGGCGGGGCTCCGGCCGGTCCCTGGCGGCGCTGGTGCCCGGTTCGCCGTGCTGCCCGGCTGGCTGGGCCCCACGGCGGCGCTGGCGGCGCTGGTGCGCCGGGTCGTCATGCTGCCGACTGAGGCGGGGGGCGCGAGCCGGTCCCTGGCGGTGTTGGTGCCCGGTTCGCCGTGCGGCCGGCTGGCTGAGCCGCCGTCCCCGGTGCCGGTCCTCGCGCCAGATTGCCCTGCTGCCCGGCTGGCCGGGCGGCGGGGACGCGGGCGGCATCGGCCTGGGCGGCGTCGGTGCGCATGGACCCTGGCGGCCCGGCTGACCCCGGCGCCGGCCGGGGGCCGGGATCGCTCCGGATCGCCTTGCTGCCAGGCGGATCCGCAGCGCGGTGGCCAGCCGGAACTTACTCTCAGTAACCTGATGATCTAGACATTTAACTACTCTCCGTATCTACGGCTGTTCGAGAAGTGATATTGGATAATTTGTGGCGTCACAAACGGGGGTTTACGTTGCCGAGTCGGGCTGAACTCGCTAGTTTCCCCTCGCGGAGCGAGTTTTTCGATACGAAACCCGAGGTGACCACGCGTGGCTCTTCCTCCACTTACCCCCGAACAGCGAGCCGCAGCTCTTGAGAAGGCTGCCAAGGCGCGCAAAGAGCGTGCTGAGGTCAAGAACAAGCTGAAGCAAGCTAAGACGAAGCTGCCCGAGGTCCTCAAGGAGGGCCAGACGGACGACGTCGTAGGAAAGATGAAGGTGTCGGCGCTTCTTGAATCGATGCCTGGCGTTGGCAAGGTGCGCGCCAAGCAAATCATGGAGCGGCTGGGGATTGCCGAGTCGCGGCGAGTTCGCGGACTAGGCGCCAACCAGCGGACCGCCCTGGAGAACGAGTTCCAGGACTAGTCCAGAGCCCGTAGCCAACAGACATCAGGGGCAGGGGCGGGGCGACGCAGACCGCGGCCGGCTCATCTGCTCACGGCGGCCCGGCCAGGTCTGCGTCCCTGTTGCCCCTGCCCCTGTGCTCGTCGCCCCGGGGGCTGAAGTCGCCGCGGCCGGGGCGTCCGCGGCCGCAAGCCGGGCCGGCGGCTGGTAGCCTTGACCCCGGGCTCAATCGCCCGTGACCGTCAAGAACATGAAGGGTACAACGTGGCAGGGACTCCGGCCGGCGAAGGCATCATCAATCCGCCCATCGATGATCTGCTCGATGTGGTCGATAGCAAGTACGGCCTCGTCATAATGGCGTCAAAACGGGCCAGGCAGATCAATGCCTATTACGCTCAGCTCGGCGAGGGCTTGCTGGAGTATGTCGGCCCGCTCGTCGAGACTCGCGTTCAGGAGAAGCCGCTTTCCATCGCGCTGCGCGAGATCAGCGATCGGCTGATCGCGGCCGAGGCGCCGGAAATCCCGGCGAGCTGACTCTCGGCTGACCGGTCAGTCGCGAGCCTGGGCCAAGCCGATGCGCATCGTCCTCGGGGTCGGCGCGGGCATAGCGGCGTACAAATCATGCGAACTGCTCCGGCTGCTGACGGAGTCTGGCCACGAGGTGCGGGTCATCCCCACCCCCGACGCGCTCCGGTTCGTCGGCGAGGCCACCTGGGCCGCGCTGTCTGGTGCGCCCGCTACCTCTACGACCTGGGCGGATGTGCATGAAGTGCCGCATGTCCGGCTCGGTCAGTCCGCTGACCTGGTCCTCGTCGCGCCTGGCCACGGCCGACCTGATGGCGCGGGCGGCCGCGGGCAGGTCCGATGACCTGCTGACCGCCACCCTGCTCACTGCCCGCTGCCCGGTCATTTTCGCCCCCGCCATGCATACCGAGATGTGGCAGCATCCCGCCACCCAGGCCAACGTCGCTCTGCTCCGCCAGCGCGGCACGCTCGTGCTTGAGCCCGCGACCGGGCGGCTGACCGGCCCGGATTCCGGTCCCGGACGGATGATCGAGCCAGCTGAGCTGTCCGGGATCGCCCGGCGGGTCCTGGCTCGCGGCGAGGCTGGCCTCACCCTTGACCTCAGCGGGCGCCGGGTCGCGGTGTCGGCCGGGGGGACCAGGGAAGAACTCGACCCGGTCCGGTTCCTCGGTAACTGGTCATCGGGGCGGCAGGGGTACGCGCTGGCCCGGACCGCCGCGGCCCGGGGCGCCGACGTCACGCTGGTCGCGGCGAACGTCGCGCTGGAGGACCCGGGCGGGGTCACCGTCGTTCCGGTCGTCTCGGCCTGCCAGCTGCGCGGGGCGATGCTCGCCGCGGCGGCTGACGCCGACGCGGTGGTGATGGCCGCGGCGGTGGCCGACTACCGGCCGGCCGCCAGGAGCCCGACCAAGGTGAAGCGCACCGGCGCGGCCCCCGCGCCGGTCGCCCTAGTCGAGAACCCGGATATCTTGCGCGAGCTGTCGGCGCAGCGGGCCAGGGCGGGCCAGGTCATCGCCGGGTTTGCGGCGGAGACCGGTGACCTGCTCAGCAACGGGCTGGCCAAGCTGGCCGCCAAGGGCTGCGACTTGCTCGTGGTCAACGAGGTCGGCTCCGGGCTCGGCTTCGGGACCGACGACAACGAGGCCATCATCCTGGCCGCGGACGGCACCCAGACCCATGTGCCGCGCGGGCCAAAGGAAGCCCTGGCCGACACGATCTGGGACCAGGTCGCGGCTAGGTTCACCAGGAGAGTCTGACGAGGCTGGCGGCCCGGCCAGGTCAGCCCGGCTAAACTTCGGCGAAGCCAATCGCGGAGATCTGAAGGAGTCAGGGTGGCCCGTCGTCTTTTCACATCCGAATCTGTCACGGAAGGCCATCCGGACAAGATGGCTGATCAAATCAGTGACGTCGTCCTTGACTCGATGATCAAAGGGGATCCGCGCAGCCGGGTGGCGGTGGAGACGCTGATCACGACGGGCCAGGTCCATGTGGCCGGCGAAGTGACCACGGACACCTACGTCGACATACCGGGGATCATCAGGGAGAAGATCCTGGAGATCGGCTATGACTCGTCCGCGAAGGGGTACGACGGGGCGTCCTGCGGCGTGTCGGTGTCAATCGGGGCTCAGTCTCCCGATATCGCGCAGGGCGTGGCCGCGGCGTATGAGCACCGCGAAGGCGAGGGCTCGGACGAGCTTGACCGGCAGGGCGCCGGCGACCAGGGCCTCATGTTCGGTTACGCCTGCCGCGAGACACCTGAGCTGATGCCGTTGCCGATCATGCTGGCGCACCGGCTGTCCCGGCGGCTGGCCGAGGTACGCCGCAACGGTGATGTCCCCTATATCCGTCCCGACGGCAAGACCCAGGTGACGATCGAATACGCGGGGACCAAGCCGGTCCGGCTCGACACGGTGGTGGTGTCCACCCAGCACGCGCCCGCGATCGACCTTAAGGGCATGCTGACCCCCGACATCCGCGACCACGTGGTCGATCCGATCATCAGCGCCCTGGAACTGGACACCACTAACTACCGGCTGCTGGTCAACCCGACCGGGCGGTTCGAGATCGGCGGCCCGATGGGTGACGCGGGCCTCACCGGCCGCAAGATCATCATTGACACGTACGGCGGGATGGCCCGGCACGGGGGCGGGGCGTTCTCCGGCAAGGACCCGTCCAAGGTGGACCGCAGCGCCGCCTACGCGATGCGCTGGGTGGCCAAGACCGTGGTCGCGGCCGGGCTGGCCGACCGCTGCGAGACCCAGGTCGCCTACGCCATCGGCAAGTCCAAGCCGGTCGGCCTGTTCGTCGAGTGCTTCGGCACCGAGCAGGTGCCCGTCGAGCAGATCCAGGACGCGGTGCTGCAGGTGTTCGACCTGCGCCCGGCAGCGATCATCATCGACCTGGACCTGCTGCGTCCCATCTACGCGCAAACCGCCGCCTACGGCCACTTCGGCCGCGAGGAACCGGAGTTCACCTGGGAGCGTACGGACCGGGCGGACGTCCTCAGGTCGGCCGCTGGCCTCTGACCAGCCAGCACCGTCAGCCCGGCCGCCACACCCAGCCCCCGGGCCGCCGTCCGCTGACCACCCCGAGGCGCCCGTCATTCCGGCCCGGACGTCCAGCCTGAGCCCGCGGACGTCCGCTCAGACGGCCCAGCTCTCCGGCAGGACGGCCCGGACGTCTGTCGGGATGCCCGGGACGTCGGCGGAGCCGTCCCGGGCGTCTGTCGGGATGGTCCGGACGTCTGGCGGGACGCCCCGGGCGCCTGGCGGGACGCCCGGGACGCCTGGCGGGACGCCCGGGACGCCTGGCGGGACGGTCCGGACGGGCCACGGGGCAGGGCGGGCCTCCGGCGGGACCGGCCCGGCGCGGGGCGGATCACGGGTTCGCGGCCAGGTCAGGGCGGCGCCGGAGGCTGCCGCCACGCTGCCGGTGGCGCGGGTCGCCGTCGATGTCTCGCTGGCGCATCTCGACCGGTTGTTCGACTATCAGGTGCCAGAGTCGCTGGCGGCGGCGGCCGTCCCCGGCTGCCGGGTCCGGGTCAGGTTCGCCGGGCGGCTGACCGGCGGCTTCCTGGTCCAGCGGGTCGCGGCCAGCGAGCACCAGGGCAAGCTGGCGTTCCTGGAGCGGGTCGTGTCGCCCGAGCCGGTGCTGACCGCCGAGATCGCGAGCCTGGCCCGCGCCGTGGCGAACCGGTACGCGGGCACCCTGGCCGACGTGCTCCGGCTGGCGGTCCCGCCCCGGCACGCCCGAGCCGAGGCCCGGCCCCAGCCGCCCCCGGCGACTGCGACTGACCCCGCGACTGCGACTGACCCGGACCCCGCGAGTGCGACTGACCCGGGGGCAGCGACTGGCCCCGCGAGTGCGACTGACCCGGACCCCGCGAGTGCGACTGACCCGGGGGCAGCGACTGGCCCCGTGACTGCGACTGACCCGGCGGCGTTGGCTGGCCCCGCGACTGCGACTGACCCCGCGGTTTCGGCTGGCTCTGCGGCGTTGGCTAGCCGGGCGGCGGCGTCTGAGCCCGTGGCCTCGGCTGGCTCTGCGGCGTTGGCTGGCCCGGCGACTGAGCCCGGGCCGGGGGCTGGGCTCGGCGGGGCGGGGGGTGAAAAAGATCTTGGCGGCCCGGAGCGGCCGGAGCGACCACAGCGGCCGGAGGCGGGCGGGTGGGCCCGGTACCGGGCGGGCCGGTCTTTTCTGGCCGCGATCGGCGCGGGCCGCTCGCCGCGCGCGGTCTGGTCCGCGCTGCCGGGCCCGCAGTGGCCGGACGAGATCGCCCGGGCGGCGGTGACCGCGGCCGCGGCCGGCCGGGGCGCGCTCATCGTGGTCCCCGACGCGCGGGATCTGAGCCAGGTGGACGTTGCGCTGGCGGGACTGCTCGGCCCCGGGCGGCACGTCTGCCTGGCCGCCGGGCTGGGGCCGGCCGAACGGTACCGGCGCTGGCTCAAGGTCAGCCGCGGCGAGGTCCAGATCGTGGCCGGGAACCGGTCCGCGATGTTCGCCCCCGTCGCTGACCTGGGCCTGGTGGTGATCTGGGACGACGGCGACGACCTGCACGCCGAGCCGCGTGCCCCGTATCCGCACGCCAGGGAAGTCCTCGCGCTCCGCGCGCACCGGACCGGCGCTGCCGCGCTGATCGGCGGGTTCGCGCGGACCGTCGAGGCGACGCAGCTGGTGGCCAGCGGCTGGGCGCACGCCCTCACCGCCGACCGGGCGGTGGTGCGCGAATGCGCCCCGCGGGTCAGCGCGGCCGGCGGGGATCAGGAACTGGCGCGGGACGAGGCCGCGCGATCCGCCCGGGTGCCCAGCCTGGCGTTGCGGACCGCGCGTGAAGCTCTGGCCCGGGGCCCGGTCCTGATCCAAGTGCCCCGGCGCGGTTACGTCGTCGCGGTGGCCTGTGCGCGCTGTCACACGGCGGCCCGCTGCGCGGCCTGCGGCGGCCCGCTGAGCCTCCCGGCGGAACGGACCACCGCGGTCTGTGGCTGGTGCGCGGCCTTGGCCCCGTGGTCCTGCCCGCACTGCGGGCACACCCGGCTGCGGGCGGCGGTGACCGGTGCCGGGCGTACCGCCGAGGAACTCGGCCGCGCCTTTCCTGCCGTGCCCGTCCGCCGGTCGGGCGGGGACTCGGTCATCGCCGAGGTTCCGGGCACCCCGGCGGTCGTGGTGGCCACTCCGGGCGCCGAGCCGCGCGCCGACGGCGGTTACGCGGCCGCCGTGCTCCTGGACGGGTGGGCGCTGCTCGGGCGGGCCAGCTTGCGCGCCGCGGAAGAAGCGGTGCGCCGCTGGATGAACGCGGCGGCGCTGGTCCGGCCGGGCGCGGCGGGCGGGGCCGTGGTGCTCGTGGCCAGCGCCGCGCTCCCGGCCGGGCAGGCCCTGATCCGCTGGGATCCGGTCACCCACGCCGAGCGCGAACTGGCCGAGCGGGCCGAGCTCCGGTTCCCGCCCACGGTCCGGATGGCCAGCCTGACCGGGCCGGCCGACGCGGTGGCCGGGCTGCTGGCGGCGGCCGACCTGCCGCCCGGCGCGGACGTGCTCGGGCCGGTCCCGCTCGGGCCTGAGGGCAGCAACGGCCCGGATGGCGGCCAGGAGGGCGAATCGGTTCGGGCACTGGTCAGGGTGGGCCGGGAGGCGAGCCGGGCGCTGGCCGCATCACTGCAGGCCGCACAGGCCGTACGCAGCACTAGAAAGGAGCCTGGCGCGGTGAGATTGCAGCTTGACCCGATCGAGCTGATCTGACTATGCCCGCTGGAGGCCGTAGGGTGCTTGGGTGGCCACCTCACGAAGGAACCCGAATGCGAGCGCCAGCGAGCCTCGCCCGGGCCTGGACTCAGGACCGGCCGTCGCGCGGACCGGGCCATTGACGGATACCGGCCCGGCCGGGCAGCGTACCGGTCAGCACCCCGCGGATCAGCAGTACTCCGACCAGCTTCGCGACCAGGAAGGCCCCCCGGATCAGCGGCGCCACGACGAGCGCCAGGACGACGAGCAGCAAGGCGCACCGGGCGAGCAGCAAGGCGACCAGCACGGTCAGGCCGAGCATCGCACTGACGAGCACCGCAATGGCGAATACCGCAATGGCGATCGCTTGCGGATGCCCCCGGTCCGGCTGGCGCCACGAGAGGAACTTGCCGCCGCGGCCCGGGTCGCGCCGCTGCTGCGCGCCGCCAGGGACCTGACTGTCTGGGCCGCGGGCGCCGGCCACCCGGTCACCCCGGACGCGCTGGCCGCCCAGCATGTCGCCGCGGCCGCGGCCGAGCTGGAGATGGCGCCCGGTGAGGTCCAGACGGCCTGGGAAGTGGCCGCCGGGACCACCGGCACCGGCCCGGACGACACCCCGCCGGGGCGCCCGGACGTGCTGGCCTCAGGCGACGCCGAGCAGGTCCTGGCGCTGTGGGATGGCGCCCTGCAGGTCGTCCTGGCCGCTGAGGACCTGGACGGGCTGGCCACCGCGCTGTACACGGTCGGCGCACCGGTGCGGATGGAGAGCTTGTTCGACGCCTACGCCGCCGCGGCGGGGCCCCAGCGGCGCCAGGAAGTCCAGCCCGGCAGCGATCGCGCTCCGGCGGCCGACCGGGACGAGGGTGCGGCGCTGTCCCGGGCCCTGGAAACGCTGGCCGACCTAGGCGTGGTCGAGCTCGGCACGGACGAGGCCGCAGGCGGCCTGACGGTGTCGCTGTCGCCGCTGGGCATCTGGGGCGTGCACCGCAGGCTGCGGGCCCAGGGCTGGCACGTGCCGGTGCTGGGCGGGCCAGGCCGGGCCGGCGCCGCGGGCCTGCTGGCCACCCTGGCTAGCTGCGACGCTGAGGACGGCGAGGCCGAGATCGGCACCTGGCTGGCGTCGCGGAACGCGGCCCAGGCCGCCGCGGAACTGGTCAGCGCGGCCCGGACCGGATCACCGGGGCTGCGGGGCGCCGCGTTCGCGGTCCTGGACCGGGTCGGGCCGGGCGCGGTCGATGAGGTCAGAGCCGCGCTCAGTGACCCGCTGCTGCGCGCGCACGCCGCGGTCTGGCTGCACGAGCACGGCGAGGAGGCCGAGCTGACGGCCGACGACCGGACCTGGCTGCTGGTTGACCTGGGCGCCGGGCTGCTGGAGGAGGCCGACCCGCGGGACGTGGTGGCCGAGCTGCTGCCTGAGGTCCCGGCGCGGACCCAGGCCGAGATTGTGGCCAGCCTGTGGCAGGTCAGCCATCCGGGGGTGACCGACCTGCTGACCGCGCTGGGCGAGCATCATCCCGACCCGGCGGTCGCCCGGGCGGCCCGCAAGGCCTCGTTCAAGGCCCGGTCGCCTTCGGCCGGTCCGCACCGCGCGACTCCATAGAATTGGCTGCGGCAGCGAGGCAGTTCGTCTTCTGGGAGGCACGTGGTGAGCGTCAGGCCGATACGTCTATTCGGCGACCCGGTGCTGCGCACCCCGGCCGAGCCGGTCAAGGATTTCGATGCTGAGCTGCGCAAGCTGGTCAAGGACCTCACCGAGACCATGCTGGAGGCGCCCGGGGTCGGGCTGGCCGCCCCGCAGATCGGCGTCGGCCTGAGGGTGTTCACCTACTACGTAGACGACGAGCTCGGGCACCTGATCAACCCGTCGCTGCGGTTGTCGGAGGAAGAAGAGACCGACGACGAAGGCTGCCTGTCGTTCCCCGGCCTGATCTACCCGACGAAACGGGCCTACGAGGTCGTGGCGACCGGATTCAACATGCACGGTGAGCCGGTCACCGTCGAAGGCAGCGGCCATCTGGCCCGGTGCGTCCAGCATGAGACCGATCATCTCGACGGCGTGCTGTTCATCGACCGGCTCGACGACGCCCAGCGCAAGCTGGCCATGAAGGAGATCCGGGCCGCCGAGTGGTGGGGCGCTGCGGCCCCGGTAGTAAAGATCTCGCCGCACCCCACCGACGGCCGGGCCTTCTGACGGATGCGCCTGATCTTCGCCGGAACCCCCGCGGCAGCGGTGCCCGCGCTCGACGCGCTGATCGGCTCCAAGCATGAGGTCGTCGCGGTGGTCACCCGGCCGGACGCGCCCGCAGGCCGGGGCCGCCAGCTCGCCGTGAGCCCGGTAGCGCAGCGCGCTGACGCCGCCGGGCTTGAGGTACTGAAGCCGACCCGGCCCAGGGAACCGGAGTTCCAGGCCCGGCTGCGCGAGATCGCGCCTGACTGCTGCCCGGTGGTGGCCTACGGCGCGCTGATCCCGCAAGCCACGCTGGACATCCCGGCGCACGGCTGGGTCAACCTGCATTTCTCGCTGCTGCCGGCCTGGCGCGGCGCGGCGCCGGTGCAGCACGCCATCTGGCACGGCGACGACCTGACCGGGGCCAGCACCTTCCAGATTGTCAGGGAGCTGGACGCCGGGCCGGTCTACGGCGTGGTGACCGAGCCGATCGCCGCCACGGACACGGCCGGCGACCTGCTCGCCCGGCTGGCCAAATCCGGCGCTGAGCTGCTGGTCGCGACCATGGACGGGATCGAGTCTGGCGAGCTGGTCGCGCTGGCCCAGCCGGCCGAAGGGGTCAGCCTGGCGCCCAAGATCACGCCGGATGACGCGCACGTGAACTGGAGTCAGCCCGCGGCGGCGATCAGCCGGCTGATCCGGGCCTGCACGCCCGCGCCGGGCGCCTGGACGGAGCTGGGCGAGACCAGGCTCAAGCTCGGGCCGCTGGCCGGCCCGGCGCCAGGCCGGCCCGGCCGGCGGCGGACCGCCGGAGCCGGGGGAGATGCGGGTGGAACGGTCCCGGGTGATCGTCGGCACCGGGACGTTGCCGGTCGAGCTGGGCGACGTGCAGCCGCACGGCAAGCGGACCATGCCGGCCGTGGCCTGGGCTCGCGGGCTGCACCTGGCCGGCCATCACGCGGTGCTGCGCTGAGATGGCCCGGGAGCCAGCCCGCCGCGCAGCCGGTGGTCCGGGCGGGGGACGCGCCGACCCGGCCCGCCGGGCAGCGGTGGACGTGCTGCGCGGGGTGGCCGAGCGGGACGCCTACGCCAACCTGCTGCTGCCCGCGCTGCTGCGCGAGCGGCACCTGACGGGCCGCGACGCCGCGCTGGCCACCGAGCTCAGTTACGGCACGCTGCGCGGCCAGGGCAGCTATGACGCGATCTTGGCCGTGTGCAGCGACCGGGACCTGGCCGCGGTCGACCCGCCGGTGCGGCAGGTGCTGCGGCTGGGCGCCCACCAGCTGCTGGCCACCCGGGTGCGCCCGCACGCCGCCGTGGCCACTTCGGTGGACCTGGCCAGGTACGTGGCCGGGCCGCGGCCGGCCGGTTTCGTCAACGCGGTGCTGCGCCGGGTGGCTACCCGCGACCTGGCGGCGTGGCTGGACATCGTGGCCCCGAGCCGGGCTGAGGACCTGACCGGCCACCTGGCGGTGCGCTACAGCCACCCGCGCTGGATCGTGACCGCGCTGAGCGAGGCGCTGGGGGAGGCCGAGGCGGGCGGCCTGGCCGAGACCGAAGCGCTGCTCGCGGCCGACGACGAGCGCCCGCTGGTCACCCTGTGCGCGATGCCCGGCCGGTCGGACCGGGACGAGCTCGTCACGGCCGGCAGCGAGCCGGCCCGGTGGTCTGAGTTCGGGGCCTACCTGCCCGACGGTGACCCGGCTCGGGTCCCGGCCGTCGCGCAGGGCCGGGCGGCGGTGCAGGACGAGGCCAGCCAGCTGGCAGCGGTGGCGCTGGCCCGGGCGCGGACGGCCGGCCCCGACACTGGCCGCTGGCTGGACATGTGCGCGGGACCGGGCGGCAAGGCCCGGCTGCTGGCCGGGCTGGCCGCCCGGCAGCAGGCCCGGCTGCTGGCGGCCGACCTGCGCGAGCACCGGGCCCGGCTCACCTTGACCGCCCTGACCGGGTCCGGCGGATCTGGCGGCAGGGCCGGCCAGGGAGCGGCGGTGGTGGCCGCGGACGGAACGGCCCCGGGCTGGCGGGCCGGGGCATTCGACCGGGTGCTGGCCGACGTGCCCTGCTCCGGGCTCGGCGCGCTGCGCCGCCGCCCGGAGTCTCGCTGGCGGCGCTCCCCGCAAGACGTGGCCGGCCTGACTGAGGTGCAGCGCCTGGCTCCTGGCCAGCGCGCTCGACGCGGCCCGGCCCGGCGGGGTCGTCGGCTACGTCACGTGCTCGCCGCACCTGGCCGAGACCGGCGCGGTGGTGGCCAGCGTGCTAGCCGGCCGCCCCGACGTCGAGGTGCTCGACGCGCCCGCGGTGCTGGCCGAGGTACCGGGGCTGCGCCGCTCAAGCCAGGGCGCCGCAGGGAGTCCGGTCGCGGCAGGAAGCCAGGGCGGGGCGGATCTTGACCAGCGGTTCGCGCAGTTCTGGCCGCACCGGCATGGCACCGACGCGATCTTCATCGCGCTGCTGCGGCTCCCCGAGCGGCCGGGTCCGGCTGGCTAGCGGGAGCTGGTCAGGGCCCGGCCTGGGCCGCCTCCGACGCGGGTCGTCCCGATGTCGGCGCGCTGGCCCTGGGCGTAGCCGTCGCGGTAGCCGCTGCCGCTGTAGGTGACCTTGGCGGTGCGGGTGACCGGGTAGGCCCGCTGCACGTTGCGCCGGACCACCAGGCTGCGGTCGGCCAGCACCAGCGCGGTCCGCGACGCCGGGGCCGTGCCCGCCCCGCCCGCTCCGGCCCCGGCCGCGGCGGCCTGCTCGGCGGCCCGGACCCGGGAGATCACCGCGGTGGCGTAGCCCAGCAGCCAGCTGCGCCGCCAGGCCCGGATGCTGCGGCTCCACGCAGGCACCGGCGCGGCGGCCAGCCCGTGCCACATCTGGATCAGCACCGAGGTGTACAGCAGGTCGGTGCGCTCCAGGTCGGAGGCGTAGCCGAACAGGTGGATCCGGGCGCCAGGCCCGGCCGCGGGCAGCAGGATGGCCTGGCAGCGCAGCGCCGACCCCAGCCCGCACAGCAGGTGCGCCTTGACCCGGGCCCACGGGTTGGGGATGTCCAGCATCCGGTCCGCGGGCTGGTCGGTCTCGGGCCGGTCGGCGGCCAGCAGCGCCCGGTCGATGCCGTACTTGGCCATCAGCTCGGCCGCCTTCGCGGTCAGCGCCTCGGCTTCGTGCGGGGTCACGCTCTCGTCCTCGGCTTTGACCAGCAGCTTGCGGACCCGGTCCAGCAGCCTGGCCGATGCGTCGGAAGTCAACGGAAGGCCTCCTCGCGGACCTTGATTCGAATACCTGACCGAAGAGTAACGGGGTGCGGTGACAATCTGGCCGGCGGGCGGCCAGCGCCGGCCCGCGGACCGGGTGACCGGCGCTGCCAGTGTGCCATGCCGGTCCTACACTTAAGCCCGAGATGACAATGCAGATAGCGCCCAGCGTGCTCGCCGCTGACTTCGCCCGGCTCGCCGACGAGGCGGCCGCCGTCGAAGGCGTAGCCGACTGGCTGCACGTCGACGTGATGGACGGTCATTTCGTGCCTAACCTGACCATCGGCCTGCCGGTGGTCGAGGCCCTGCACAAGCACACCAGCCTGCCGCTGGACTGCCATCTGATGATCGAGGACCCGGACCGGTGGGCGGTCGGCTACGCCGAGGCCGGGGCCGGGAACGTGACGATCCACGCCGAGGCGGCCAGGGCGCCAGTCCGGACGCTCCGGATGATCAGGGCGGCCGGCGCCAGGGCCGGGCTCGCCGTCAACCCCAGCACCCCGGTCGAGCCATACGCCGACCTGCTGGATGAGGTCGACATGGTGCTGCTGATGACGGTTGAGCCCGGTTTCGGCGGACAGCACTTCCTCGACCTGGTGCTGGCGAAGATCTCGGTCGCCGCCGCGCTGGTCGCCCGCCGGGACGTGCCAGTATGGCTGCAGGTGGACGGGGGAGTCAGCGAAGAGACGATCGGCCGGTGCGCCGAGGCCGGCGCCAACGTCTTCGTGGCGGGATCGGCGGTTTTCGGGACCGATGACCCGGCCCGGGCGGTTACCGAGTTGCGGGCGCTGGCGGCCCGCCACGCGGCAGGCCAGTCCGGGCCCTGATCGCCAGGCCCGCGGGCCAGATCGGGGGAAACGTGCAGGCGGCAGCTGTCGATTTCCGCGCGGCTCGTTCGTCGCAGTAGAGACCGGCTGAAATCACCGTCAAAGGAGATCGTCATGGCTGAGTACCTGATCCTTATCTACGAGAACGAGGACGCCTACGCCACCGGCGGGCCCGAGGTCTGGCAGGCCGTGGGGCAGGCGCACTCCCGGTTCGCCCAGCAGGTGGGGGAGAAGGGCGCGAAGATGCTGGGCGGCAACGCGCTGCAGCCGACCGGCACGGCCACCACGATCCGCGCGGACGTGGTAACCGACGGCCCGTTCGCCGAGACCAAGGAAGCGCTCGGCGGCTACTACCTGATCGAGGCCAGAGACCTTGATCACGCCCTGGAGGTCGCCAAGCTCTGCCCGGCGCAGTACGGCGGCGTCGAGGTCCGCCCGATCCTGGACACTGCGGGAATGTGACGATGGCTGCTCGCCCCGCCGGTGAGCAGGGCGGCGCTGACCCGGTCAGCGCCGCCGTCGCCGACGCGCACCGCCGCGAGTGGGCCTTCGTGCTCGCCGCGACGGCGCGGGTCGCCCGCGACATCGATATCGCCGAGGAATGCGTTCAGGACGCCTATGTCTCGGCGCTGGATGCCTGGAAGCGCCACGGCGTGCCGCGCAACCCCGGTGCCTGGCTGACCACGACGGCCCGGCGCAAGGCGCTGGACCTGCTGCGCCGGGACCAGACGCTGCGGGCCAAGCTGCCGCTGCTGATCGAGCCTGCCCCGGCCGAGCCGGGCCCGGACACCGATCCTGGCGGCGAGGAGAGCACCGTGATCCCCGATGACCGGCTCAGGCTGGTGTTCACCTGCTGTCACCCGGCCCTGGCCAGGGAGGCCCAGGTCGCCCTCACGCTGCGGCTGGTCTGCGGGCTGACTACGGCCGAGATCGCGCAGTCCTTCCTGGTGCCCGAGCCGACCATGGCGGCCAGGGTGACCCGGGCGAAGAAGAAGATCTCGGCGGCCAGGATCGCCTACCGGGTGCCCGGCGCGGCGGAACTGCCGGACCGGCTGGACGCGGTGCTGACCGTGGTGCACCTGCTCTACACCACCGGGCATACCGCGCCGTCCGGGGACGGCCTGATCCGCGCCGACCTGGTGGACCGGGCCATCGACCTGGCCCGGACGCTGAGCGTCCTGATGCCCGACGAGCACGAAGTGCGCGGGCTGCTGGCGCTGCTGCTGCTCACCGACGCGCGCCGGGCGACCAGGACCGGGCCGGACGGGCGGATGCTGCTGCTGGAAGAGCAGGACAGGTCGCGCTGGGACCAGGCGGCCATCGCCGAGGGGACCAGCCTGGCGGTCACCGCGCTGCGGGGCGGCCAGCCGGGCCGGTTCGCGCTGCAGGCCGCCTGCGCCGCGGTGCACGCCCAGGCGCCCAGCTACGCGAGGACCGACTGGCGGCAGCTGCTGCGGCTGTATGACAAGCTGCTGGTGACCTGGCCCTCCCCGGTGGTCGCGCTGAACCGGGCGGTGGTGCTGGCCATGACCGACGGGCCGGCCGCGGCGCTGGCGGAGATCGCCGAGCTGGAGCGGGACGGGCGGCTGGCCGGGTACCGGTACCTGCCCGCGGCCAAGGCCGACCTGCTACGGCGGCTGGGCCGGGCCGACGACGCCGCCGCGACCTACCGGGAGGCGCTGGAGCTGGCCGACAATGCCGCGGAGCGGGCCTTCCTGGCCCGCCGGATCGGCGAGGTGTCCCCGGGCGGGTAGCTTCGGGCTGGACAGCCGCACCACAATGGGCAGATGACCACCGCCCGCCTGCCCGCGCCGCCCGCGCCGCTGCTGTCGGTGTCCGGGCTCGCGGTCGACTACGGCGTGCTGCACGCGCTGACCGGGATCGACCTGGAAATCTGGCCCGGCGAGGTGGTGGCCCTGGCCGGGGAGAACGGCGCGGGCAAGACCACGCTGGTGCGCTGCATCGCCGGGGACATCGCGCCGACCGCGGGGCAGATCACCCTGGCCGGGCGGCCGGTGAGCGCCAGCTCGGTCGCCCCGGCCCGCCAGGGCGTGTCGGTGGTCTGGCAGGACCTGGCGCTGTGCGACAACCTGGACGTCGCATCGAACCTGCTGCTGGGCCGGGAGCGCCGCCGCAGCCTGCTATCGGACATCCGGTTCCACGCCGAGGCGGGGTCGCTGCTGGCCAGCGTGGGCATCCGCGGCCGGGACACCACCCGCAGTGTCCGCTCGCTCTCGCACGGCCAGCGCCAGCTGGTCGCGGTGGCCAGGGCCATGGCCCGCGGGCACCAGCTGCTGCTGCTGGACGAGCCGACGTCCTCGCTCGGAGTCAGGGAAGCGGCCCAGGTCGAAGGGCTGATCAACAGCCTGCGCGAGCATGGCACCACGATCTTGCTGGCCTGCCACGACATCAGGCAGATGTTCCGGCTGGCCGACCGGATCGTAGTCCTGCGGCACGGGCGGGTGATCGCCGACCTCAAGCCGGCCTTGGTGCACCCCGATGACGTCGTGGCACTGCTGTCAGGCCAGCAGCTGGACTCCTCCGCGCGGCGCCAGCTGACCCGGCTGCACGGGCTGGCCGACCGGCTGGTCTCAGCCGACCCGTCCTCCAGCCTGTCGCTCATCCTGTCCGCGCTGGGCGCGGCGCTGGGCAGCAAGCAGCTGTGCATTCACCTGCGCACCGACACCGCGCTGATCTGCACCGCCTCGCTCGGACTGGCCCCCGGGCTGCTGGCGCAGTGGTCCCGGCTGCCCTACGGCCCGGCCGGCGGCCCGGTCGGCATGGCCGCCGCCCAGGACAAGCCGGTCATCGAGGAGAACGTGCGGGCCGGATCGGCCTGGGCCCCGTTCAGCCACCTGGCCGAGGCGGCCAAGGTCGGCAGCTCCTGGTCGGTGCCGGTGGTCGGGCCCGGCGGGCCGGTCGGCGTCATCACCGTCTTCCAGCAGGCCGCGGGCCCGCCCCAGCGTGATCAGCTGGACCTGGTCAACCTCTACGCCGGGTACGCCGCGAGCGCGGTCGAGCGGGACCGGCTGCTGGATCAGGTCACCGCGCGCAACCGGGTGCTGGAAACGATCAGGGAGATGCTGCAAACCCTGGCCGGGCCCATCCCGGTGGCCCAGGGGCTCGGGCTGGCCCTGCAGTGCCTGCGGCAGGGCCTGCAGGCCGACGAGGTGGCGCTGCTCACCCAGCGCGGCGCGCTGCCGCCCTACTGCCGGGCGCTGGCCAGCGCGGACGCCGCGAGCAGGAAACGGGAGGCGGGCCCGGTGTCGCGGGCCTTGCTGGCCGCGGCGGACCAGGCACTGGCGGTCGAGCGGAAGGACGGGCAGGCCCGCGAGCTGACGGCCGGGGGCGGCGGCCGGCTGCTGGCGGTGACGTTCGGGGCGCCGGGCGGGCCCACCGCGCTGCTGGCCCGGTGGGCCGACCCGGCCGCGGCGCCGGGCCAGGACGGCCGGCCGGGCGGCGTGGCCGACCCCGGCGCTGGCCCGGGCCAGGCCGCGGACGTCACCGCGCTGCTGGAGGACGCGGCGCATTCGCTGCGGCTGGCGCTGGAGCGCGAAGAGGCGGGGCTGGCCCACCAGGAGGCGGCCGCGCTGCGCCGGTCGCAGGAGCTGCAGCGCGGTTTCCTGTCCCGGCTGAGCCACGAGCTGCGCACCCCGCTGACGGCCATCCGGGGTTACGCGTCCAGCCTGATGCAGTCCGACGTGACCTGGGACGCCGAGTCGCAGCAGCGGTTCCTGGCCCGGATCGCGGCGGAGTCGGCCCGGCTCGGGCGGCTGGTCGGCGACCTGCTCGACTTCTCCGCGATCGAGTCTGGGGTGCTCAGGCTGCAGCGGGACTGGTGTGAGTTGCGGCTGGTCATCGACGCGGCGGTGGCCTGCCTGCCGCCGGCCGGGCGCAGCGCGGTCGAGGTCCGCTGCGATCCTGACCTGCCCGCTGTCTGGGCCGACCACGACCGGCTGGAGCAAGTCTTCGTCAACCTGCTCGATAACGCGATCGGGCACAACCCGCCCGGCACCAGGGTCACGGTCAGTGCCACGCTGCGCGAGCCGGGCGGGGTCGCGGTCAGCGTGGCCGACAATGGCGACGGCATGCCCGCCGAGCTGGCCGCGGTGCCGTTCGAGCCGATGCGCAGGCGGCGGGCCCGCACCGCCGGGGCCGGGCTCGGGCTGTCGATCGCCCAGGGCATAGTGGCGGCCCACGGCGGCCAGATCGAGCTGGAGCAGCCGGGCACCGGCACCCGGTTCGCCATCACCTTGCCGACCGAGCTGGCCAGCGGGACCGCGACCGCGCTGGGCCACGGCCCAACCAGCACCCGGAACGGTAAACGGCGGAGCATCGGTCCCACGGCCGCCGGGCCCGCCCCGGGCCGAACCGCGCGCCCGCCCGCCACCGAGCCGGCCCCGGTCACCACCAAGCGGGCCAGCGCGCCGTGACCGCCGAGGTGCCGCAGACCCGCGCCCTGATCATCGAGGACGATCCGAACATCGTCGACCTGATCAGGTCGAACCTGGCCGTCCGGGGCTTCGACACGGTGGTCTCCGCCGACGGCGCCCGCGCGCTGCGGCTGCTGGAGACCGAGGCGCCCGACATCGTGCTGCTGGACCTGATGCTGCCGGAGATCGATGGCTTCGAGCTGTGCCGGGAGATCCGCGAGCGCTCGTCGGTGGCCGTCATCGTGGTCTCGGCCCGCGGCGGCGAGCGGGACAAGGTCACCGCGCTCAACGTGGGCGCGGACGACTACCTGACCAAGCCATTCAGCATCGAGGAACTGCTGGCCCGGATCACCGCCACGCTGCGCCGGACCCGGCCCACCGCCGCGCCCGAGCCCACGCCGCCGGTCATCACGGTCGGCCCGCTGGCCATCGACCTGGCCGCCCAGCAGGTGACCAGGAACGGCGAGCCGGTGCACCTGACCCCGACTGAGTTCGCGCTGCTGCGCGAGCTGGTGACCAACCGGGGCAAGCTGCTCACGCACGCGCACCTGCTCCGCCGGGTGTGGGGCCACGGCTATGAAACCGAGACCGAGTACGTGCGGGTCTACGTCCGGCGGCTGCGGGCCAAGCTGGAAGCCGACGGCGGGCCGCCGCTCATCCTGACCCAGCCCCGGGCCGGCTACCGGGTGGCCGCGGAGTGAGGGCGGCTGGCCAATCGCGTGATCACCCGGATCGCATGATCACCCGGATCGCGTGACGCTGGCCTGCGCTGTTTACGGAATTTTCACGAGGGCACGCCGATGTTAACGGATCTGTTTATCAGTACCGGCATAGTGTTCACCTGAACGGGTTATAGCCGCGGCTTTCGGCGGCTTGGCATCCGTCAAGGCTCATGCATGCCCGCTCACGAACGAGGGTGGTTTAGTTGGTTGGACTTAGTAAGCGGATAGCTCTGACATCGGTGGCAGCTGGCGTCGCGCTGGTCATCTCGGCTTGTGGCAGTAGCGCGCCATCAAGCTCCAGCGGCAGCGCCAGCGCCAGCGCCGGCTCTTCGGCTCCGCTGCCGTCGATCAGCACGAGTTCGTTCACCAGGGACTTCTCGGCGATGGCGACGCTCAAGCCGGTCACCGCAAAGGGCAAGGGAAAAGTCGGGGTAATCTTGCCCGATACGGTCTCCTCCGCCCGGTATACCGAATTCGACGCCCCTTACCTCACTAAGGCTCTGCAAACGGCCGGCCTGCCGACTTCGCAATTCTCGGTGCAGAACGCGCAAGGCAGCGACGCGACCCAGCTCAGTCTCGCCCAGGCGGACATGACCAACGGCGCCAGCGTGCTGATCATGGACCCGCTGGACTCTGGCGTGGGCGCCTCGATCGAGAAGGCCGCCGCGGCCAAGGGCGTCGCCGTCATCGACTACGACCGGCTGACCCTCGGCGGCAGCCGCAAGTACTACGTGAGCTTCGACAACGTCCAGGTCGGCAAGCTGATCGGCCAGGGCCTGGTCAGCTGCGTCACGGCCTGGAAGGTCAAGAAGCCCAACGTGCTGGTCATGTTCGGCGCGCCGACGGACAACAACGCGACCCTGTTCGCCCAGGGCTACCAGGGCGTCATGAAGCCGTTCTTCAGCTCGGGCAAGTGGGTGCAGGTCGGCAAGGCCGCCGGAACCTGGGACCCGCCCACCGCGCAGTCAGAGTTCCAGGGCCAGTTCACCGCGCATAAGAACATCAACGCGGTGCTGACTCCGAACGACGAGAACGCGGCCCCGATCATCCACTACCTGCAGACCCTGGGCGTCAAGGCCAAGACCTTCCCGGTCACCGGGCAGGACGCGACCCTGGTCGGCCTGCAGAACATCCTGTCCGGGTACCAGTGCGGCACCGCCTACAAGCCGATCTACCTGGAGGCTCAGGCCGCCGCCGCGCTGGCGCTCTACGCCCGCGCCAACGTCAACCCGCCGGCCTCGCTGGTCAACGGCACCACGCAGGACACCCAGGCCAATGTCGCAGTTCCGTCGGTGCTCTTGACGCCGCAGTGGGTCACGCCGTCGAATATGAACTCGACAGTTATCGCGGACAACTTCGTGCCGGCCTCCCAGCTGTGCACGGCCAAGTACAAGGCTGCCTGTACGGCGGCAGGAATCTCGGGGTAACCATGAGCGCTCGGGACACGACAGGATCCATGCAGTGGTGACACCCGGCGCTGAGGATGGCGCCCGGCCCGCGAAGGCGGGCCGGGCGCCATCCGGCATCTCAGAGGCCCAGTCCGCAGCCGAGTCGGCGGGTGCTCCGCTGCTGCAACTGCGGAACATCGGCAAGAGCTTCGGGCCGGTGCACGCGCTGACCGATATCAATCTGGACATCCCGGTCGGCCAGGTCACGGCGCTGGTCGGTGACAACGGGGCCGGCAAGTCGACCCTGATCAAGACCATCGCCGGCATCTGGGAGCCGAGCAGCGGCCAGCTGCTGTGGAACGGCCGGCCGGTTCACCTGCACGGCCCCAAGGACGCGACCGATCTGGGCATCGCGACCGTCTACCAGGATCTGGCGCTCTGCGACAACCTGGACATCGTGCAGAACATGTTGCTCGGCCACGAGGTCCGGCGGCACGGGCTGCTGGACGAGGTGAGCATGGAGCTGACCGCCAAGCAGACGCTGGCCGACCTGAGGGTGACCACGGTGCGGTCGATCCGCCAGCCGGTCGGCTCGCTGTCGGGCGGGCAGCGTCAGTCGGTCGCGGTGGCCAAGGCCGTGATGCTCGACGCCAAGCTGGTCATCATGGACGAGCCCACGGCGGCCCTGGGTGTCTCCCAGACCGAGCTCGTCCTGGACCTGATCGGCCGGCTGAAGGACCGGGGTCATGCGGTTATCGTGATCTCGCACAACCTGTCCGATGTCTTCCGGGTCGCCGACCGGATCGCGGTCCTCTACCTCGGCACCCTCGCCGCGGCCGGCCCGGCATCCGACTTCGATACCCAGTCCGCGGTGGAACTCATGACGACCGGCACCCGGGCCAGCGGCAAAAACGGCCAGGCCAGCGAGCCCGCGGCATCCCGCGGTCGTGACAGCGGCACGGAAGGCTGAAGCATGTCATCCACACAGCCCGGGGTCGAGCAGGATCCGGACGAGGCGGTACTGGCGCACGGGCCGGCGGCGCATGAGGCAGCGAGCGAGACGGCGGCTATCGCCGGGGCCCCTGAGCTGGTCGCCGACTCGATCGGCGAATACGCCCGGATCTGGCTTAAGCGGGTCAGAAGCGGCGAGAGCGGCGCATTGCCGATCATCATCGGCCTGATCGCCATCGTGATCTTCTTCGAGGTGCGGAACTCGCTGTTCCTTTCGGCAGGCAACCTGGTCAACCTGCTGGTCCAAGGAGCGCCGTTCGTGCTGCTCGGCATGGCCGAGGTGTTCGTCCTGCTCCTGGGCGAGATCGACTTGTCGGTGGGCTACAACGCCGGAATCGGCGCGGTCGTGACCTTGTGGGCGGTCTACAACCTGCCCTGGTGGGTCGGCATCATCGTGGGGCTCGCCGCCACCGGGTTTATCGGCCTGGTGCAGGGGGCCCTGATTACCAGCCTGGGCTTGCCCTCTTTCGTTGTCACCCTCGGCGGGCTGCTCGGCCTGGAAGGGCTGCTGCAGATCCTGGTCGCCCGGACCGGGCACGGCGCGGGCGGCTCGATCACGAACCCCAACAACGTCATCTATGACCTGACCGCGGGGAACCTCAGTCCGGTGGCCGGCTGGATCGTCATGGTGGCCATTGTCGCCGTGGCGGGCCTGTTCATGATCATGCGCGACCGGCGCAGGCGGGCCAGCAACCTGGTGGCCCCGCCGCTGGGCGTGACACTGCTGAAGGTCGCCGTGATGGCGGTGGCGGGCATCGTCGTGGTCCTGATCGGCAACACCGACCGGGGCGCGGGACTGGTCCAGCTGCGCGGCGTTCCCTGGGTGGTCTTCATCGTGCTGGGCGTCCTGGTGCTGTGGACGGTCGTGACCGGGCGGACCCGCTTCGGGCGTTACATCTACGCGATCGGCGGTAACGCGGAGGCGGCCCGCCGGGCCGGCGTCAGCCTGGGCACAGTCAGGACGCTGGCCTTCGTCCTGTGCGGGATGACCGCGGGGATCGGCGGAATCATCCTGGCCTCGCGGCTCAATTCGATCGGCTCGAATCTTGACGGCGGCCAGCTGGTCCTGTTCGCCGTGGCGGCGGCCGTCATCGGCGGCACGAACCTGTTCGGCGGCCGGGGCCGGATGCTGCACGCGGTGCTGGGCGGCCTGGTAGTGGCGACGATCTACAACGGCCTGAGCCTGATCGGGATGAGCGCGGCGGCCACCGACATCGTCACCGCGATCGTGCTGCTCGCCGCGGTAGCCGTGGACACGCTGGCCCGCCGCAACAGCACGGCAGCCAGGTAGGCGCGCTGCTGCCCGCGGCGCCCGGCGGCGCCGCGGGCAGCGGGCTAACCGGCGCATCCGCTACATAACGGGAATAGCCGGTGTGGCACACTGGTTACCGCAGCAGTAAACGCGTGCTCCGGGGTCGGTGGAAACCCGAACCGGCGGTGATAGTCCGCGACCCGGCCGATGCCATCGGCCGGCTGACTCGGTGGAATTCCGGGACCGACGGTGAAAGTCCGGATGGGAGGATGCACGCACACGGCCAGCCCGGTCGCGGGCTAGTGGCTGTGCTCGCGCATCCGCGCGCCCCCGGAGCTCGCCCAGGGATAGCTCCGGAGGAGGACCGCAGTGTTCACCGGAATCGTGGAAGAGCTGGGCGAAGTCGTCGCCCTGGAGGAACTTCCCGACGCGGCCAGGCTGACGGTACGCGGCCCGAAGGTCAGCGTGGGCGCGGCGCGCGGGGACTCGATCGCCATCAACGGTGTCTGCCTGACCGTGACGCAGACCCGCGATGACGGGTTCTGCGCGGATGTCATGGGGGAGACGCTGCAGCGGTCCGGGCTCGGCGGGCTGGCTCCCGGCAGCCCGGTCAACCTGGAGCGGCCGGTGTCGCTGGAGGGCCGTCTGGGCGGGCACCTGGTCCAGGGCCACGTCGACGGGACCGGCACGATCACCGAGCGCAGGCCCAGCCCGAACTGGGATGTGCTGCGGATCGCGGCTCCCGCCGAACTTATGCGTTATGTGGCCCTCAAGGGGTCAGTCGCCGTCGACGGAGTCAGCCTGACCGTATCGGCGCTCGGGCCGCCGGGCGAACCCTGGTTCGAGGTCAGCCTCATCCCTGAGACGCTGCAGCGGACGACGCTGGGCCGCAGGCAGCCGGGCCAGCCGGTCAACCTGGAGGTCGACGTGATCGCCAAGTACGTCGAGCGGCTGCTGGACGGAAGGGACCGGCCATGACCGCGCTGGCTGACTCGGTGCGGCTGGACGACGTCGGGCGCGCGATCGCGGACATCGCGGCCGGCCGGGCCATCGTGGTGGTCGACGACGCCAGCCGGGAGAACGAGGGCGACATCGTGTTCGCCGCGGCCAAGGCCACGCCCGAGCTGCTGGCCTTCACCATCCGCTACGCCCGGGGCCTGATCTGCGTGCCGATGCTCGGCGCCGACCTGGACCGGCTGCAGGTGCCGCCGATGACCAGCGACAACCAGGAGCACATGGGGACGGCGTTCACCGTGAGCGTGGACGCGCGGGACGGCATCACCACCGGGATCTCGGCCGCCGACCGGGCCCGCACCATCCGCACCCTGGTCGATTCGGCCACGGAGCCGTACGAGATCGTCCGGCCCGGGCACATCTTCCCGCTGCGCTACACCGAGGGCGGCGTACTGCGCCGGCCCGGGCACACCGAGGCCTCGGTTGACCTGGCCCGGATGGCGGGGCTGACCCCGGCGGGCGTGGTGGCCGAGATCTTCAACGACGACGGCACGATGGCCCGGCTGCCGCAGCTGCGCGCCTTCGCTGACGAGCACGGGCTGACGCTGATCACGATCGCGCAGCTGATCGAGCACCGCCGGCATTCCGAGCAGATGGTGCGCCGGGTGGTGCAGACCCGGCTGCCCAATCAGTTCGGGGTGTGGCAGGCCATCGGCTACCAGAACTCAGTGGACGGCACCGAGCATGTGGCGCTGGTCCTGGGTGACCTGGCGGACAGCGCCGGCCCGGACGGGCCCGCGATCCTGGTCCGGATGCATTCGGAGTGCCTGACCGGCGACGTGTTCGGCTCCCGGCGCTGCGACTGCGGCGCGCAGCTGACCGCCGCGATGGCCGCGATCGCGGCCGAGGGCCGCGGCATCGTGCTCTACCTGCGCGGGCACGAGGGCCGGGGCATCGGGCTGCTGTCCAAGCTGCGCGCTTACCAGCTGCAGGACGGCGGCGCCGACACGGTCGACGCCAACCTGGAACTCGGGCTGCCCGCGGACGCGCGCGAGTACTCCACCGGCGCGCAGATCCTGGCTGACCTGGGTGTCGGGTCACTGCGGCTGCTCACCAACAACCTGGACAAGGTGCGCGGGCTGGCCGGGTTCGGGATCGAGATCACCGGGCGGCTGGCGCTGCCGGTCACGCCGACCCAGGACAACCTGCGCTACCTGATCGCCAAGCGGGACCGGCTGGGCCACCAGATCGACAACCTGGTCCTGCCTAACGGGCACGCGGCCGGTTCCGGCGCGGCGGCCGCGGACGGTGCGGTCGCGAACGGTGCGGTGGCCGATGGCGCGGGCCGGACGGGGCGCTAGCTGGCGGAGCGGTCGCGAACGGTGCGGTCGCGGACGGCGCGGTCGCGAACGGCGCGGTGGCGAACGGTGCGGTGGCCGATGGCGCGGGCCCGGACGGGGCGCTAGCTGGCGGAGCGGTCGCGGACGGCGCGGTCGCGGACGGCGCGGTCGCGAACGGCGCGGTCGCGAACGGCGCGGTGGGGCGGGCCGGACGGGGCAGTCGGGCCTGATCTGGCCGGGCCTGATCCGGTGGTGCTCGGCCCGGCGGGGCCAGGTCCGGCTTCCGCCGCCGGAACCCGGTGAGCGGCGCGGGCCAGGCCGGCCAGGTCGCGGCCGCGAGCGGCCTGAGCCTGGCCATCGCGGCCACCAGCTGGCATCGCGAGATCACCGACATGCTGCTGGAGCGCGCCGTGGCTTCCGCCGCCGCGTCCGGAGTGCCCGGCCCGGCCGTGGTCCGGCTGCCCGGCGCGATGGAACTGCCGGTCGTCGCCGCCCAGCTGGCCCGCCACCACGACGCGGTCGCCTGCCTCGGCGCCGTCATCCGCGGCGGCACCCCGCACTTCGACTACGTCTGCCAGTCCGTCACCTACGGGCTGTCCCGGGTCGCACTCGACACCGGCACGCCGGTCGGCAACGGCGTGCTGACCTGCGACACCGTCGAGCAGGCCCTGGATCGTTGCGGCCGGGCCGACAGCAGCGAGGACAAAGGCTGGGACGCCGTGCTGGCCGCGCTCGAGACGGCGCTGGTGCTCCGCTCGCTCGGCGCCTGAGCCGGAGCCCGGCTCGCCGCTGGCGCGGTGCCCCGGCCGCTGGCGCGGTGCCCGGTCTTACCTGGCCGCGGCCCTGGGCCAGGCCAGGACCGGGCCGCGGGCGCGCAGCCGCACCGGCGCCCCGGGCGGCAGCCGCTGGCCGCCGAGGGTGCGGACCAGGATCGGCGGCCCGCTCCCGCCCGGCTCGGGCTGGACCCGGATGACCGCGTCGTGGCCGTGGTAGCCGTAGGCGATGACCCGGCCGGCCAGGCAGGCCCGCCCGTCCGGGTCAGCCGCCCCGCTGGCAGCGGCCGGCTGCAGCTCGACCTGCTCGGGCCGGATCAGCACGGTGACCGGGCCGGCTGCGGCCTGGCCCGCCACTTCGACCGGGAGCTGGCCCAGGATGGTGTCCACCGTTTCCGCGCCGAGCACCCCGTCGATCAGGTTCGCGTCGCCGATGAACCGGGCCAGGTCGGCGTCGACCGGCCGGGCGTACAAATCCAGTGGCGCCGCACACTGGGCGATCGCGCCCGCGCGCAGCACCGCGACCCGGTCCGCGGTGGACAAGGCCTCGTCCTGGTCGTGAGTGACCAGCACGGCGGTCGTGCCGGCCGCCTTGAGCAGCTGCTGCACATCGGCCCGTACGCTCGCCCGCAAGTGCGCGTCCAGTGACGCGAACGGCTCGTCGAGCAGGACGACCTTGGGCCGGATGGCCAGCGCCCGGGCCAGCGCGACCCGCTGCTGCTGGCCGCCGGAAAGCTGATGCGGATAGCGCCGGCCCAGGCCCGCCAGGCCGACCGAGTCGAGCAGGTCCTGGACGGCGAGGCCGGAGCGGTCCCGGCGCGGCAGCCCGAAGCCGATGTTCGCGGCCACCGTCAGGTGCGGGAACAGGGCGCCTTCCTGCGGGACGTAGCCAATGCGGCGCTGGTCGGGCGGCACGTGCGTGCCCGGGCCGTCCACCAGGGACGAGCCGATGCTCACCGTGCCCGCGTCGGCCCGCTCGAACCCGGCCAGCACCCGCAGCAGCGTGGTCTTGCCGCTGCCCGACGGGCCGAGAATCGCGGTCAGCGATCCGCCGGCACCTCCAGGTCCAGCCCGGTGAGAACCGGGTGATCGCCGAAGGCCTTGTCCAGGCCGGATATCGCGAGCTGCGTCATGCCGCCCATCCTCGAATTACCCCTGCGCGTGCGCCGCCCGGTCGAAGAACCTGCCGAGCAGGTAACTCGGGACCGCGGCCACGCCGATCATCACCAGCGCGAACGGGGCCGCCTGGCCATAGGAAAGGTTAGCTCTCGTACGCCCAGAACTGGGTGGCGAGGGTCTGCGCGCCGGTCGGTATGAGCAGCAGTGTGGCCGTGAGCTCGGTAACCACGGTCAGGAAGACCAGGCAGAACGCGGCGACCAGGCCCGGCGCGGCGAGCCGGAGGGTGACCCGCCACAAGACGGCCAGCCGCCGCTGGCCCAGCGACTGGGCGATCTCGTCCAGGCTGGCCGGGGCCCGGGCCAGCGACGCTTTGACGCCGACCAGGGCCAGCGGGAAGAACATGATCGCGTAGCACAGCACGAGCAGGCGCGGTGCTCTGGTAAAGGAACCCGGCCCCGTAGCGCTCGGTGAAATAGGACAGCGCGAACGCGGCGACCACGCCGGGCATGGCCAGCACCAGGTAGGTGCTGCGCTCCAGCAGCAGCCGGGCCCGGCTGGGGAACCTGATGGCCAGCAGCGCCACGGGCAGGGCCAGCAGCGTGTCCGCCGTGGCCGCCCCCACCCCGTAGCCGGCCGTGTGGGCCGCCGCGGCGGCCAGCGAGACACCGGCCAGCGCGTGCGCCCCGCCCTCCAGCATCCAGTAGATGCTGGAAGCGACCGGGACGCCCAGGGCCAGCCCGACCAGCAGCGCGAAGCCAGCCAGCACCGGGACCGTGGCCCGGCCCAGCCGGTGCGGGGGCAGCTGGCGGGCGGCCTGCGGCCCGGGCCGGCCGATCCGCCCGCTGCCGCGCAGCATCCCCTCTCCGGCCAGTACCAGCAGGCTGAGCAGCACCAGCACCAGCGACAAGGCGCACGCCGCGGGCAGGTTGAACGACACCGAGAACTCGGTGAAGATCATCGTGGTGAAGGTCTGGTAGCCGAGGATCTCGAACGCGCCGTACTCAGCCAGCAGGACCAGGGCTACCAGCAGGCAGCCGCCCAGGATGGCGCCCCTGGCCTGGCCGAGGGTGATCCGCACGAAGGTGCGGGCCCGCCCGGCGCCCAGGCTGCGTGCCACCTCTTCCTGCCCCGGGTCGGCCGACCTCAGGCTGGCCGCGACCGGCAGGTAGACCAGCGGGTAGACGGCCAGAGTCAGCACGATGACCGCGCCGCGGAAGCCCTGGACCCAGGTCCACAGCGAGGCCCAGCCGAAGCTGACCACGAAGTCGGGTATGGCCAGCGGCACCACGACCAGCACGGCCCAGATCCGCCGGCCCGGCAGGCTGGTCCGCTCCACGCACCACGCGGCGGCGGTGCCGATCACCGCGCACAGCGCCGTCACCACGACCGTCAGCCGGATCGTGTTCCACAGCAGGTCCGCGGTGAGCTGACGGAAGACCAGGTGGAAGACCTGCCCGGAGCCCGCTCCGGCGGCTTCGATCAGCAGGAAGGCCAGCGGGACCGCGAGCAGCGCCGCGACCAGCGTGCTGATGCCGGCCAGCACCGCCGGCAGGCCCGGCCGCCGGCCCCGCCGGGCCGGCTTGAGCGGCGGCGCCCGGCTGCGGACCCGGCCGCAGGACAGTCTGCGGCGCCGCCATCACCGCTCCCGCGGCGGGCAGCCGGTCATAGCAGTCCGGCCTGGCGCAGCAGGCTGACCGCGGCCGTGCCGGTGCCCAGCTCGCTGATCGACATGGGGAACGGCTGCAACTGGCTCAGCGGCGTCTCCGGGGCCAGCGTGGTCACCCCCGAGTCGATCGGGTACTCGAAGCTGATCGACTTGCTCGGGTTCGCGATGATCCCCTGACCCTGCGTGCTGGCCAGGAACGCGACGAATTGCTGCGCGGCCTTCTGGTGCTTGCTCGACTTCAGCACCGCGGCGCCGGAGACGTCGATCACGTAGCCCGGGTCACGCGGGGCGAGGTGAGCGATCCTGGCCTTGGTGGCACCAGCCCCGATCTCCGCCTGCATCCGGTACCAGTAGTACTGGTTCACCAGCCCGAACGCCACCGCGCCCCGGTTAACCTCGTTGGCGACGGTCTCGTTGTCGGGGTAGTTGTGGCTGCCGCCTGCGTTCGCCTTGATGCCCTTGAGCCAGCTGAGGGTGGCGGCCTGGCCGTAGGCGTCGCAGCATCGCGGTGACGATCGGCTGGAAGTCGGTTTCCTGCGGTGCGATGGCCAGCTTGCCCCGGTATTTCGGGTCCGCGAGCTGGCGGGCCGAGGTGGGCAGCTGCTGGGCCGAGATCAGCGCCGGGTTGTAGATGAGCACGCTGACCCGGGCCGAGATGCCGGCCCAGTCGCCAGCCGGGGAGCTGTACTTGGCCGGGGCGAGCCGGAGCGTGGCCGGGCTGAGCCGGGCCAATAGCCCCTTGCCCTGCAGGTACTCCAGCGGCGGCGTGTTCTCGGTGAAGAACACGTCCGCGGGCGACCTGGACCCTTCGGTGACGATCTGGTCAGCGAGCGCGTCTTCGTCGTCGCTGCGGATGTTCACCGTGATGCCGGTCTTCTTCTCGAACGCGGCCACCAGGTCCTGCGCGGTCTGCAGGTGCTGCCCGCTGTAGAGGGTGATCGTGGCGGCGCCGTCGCTGGCGGCCGCGCCGCAGGCCGCCAGCAGGCTGGCGATCGCCGCGGTCCCCGCGGCCGCCGCGATCCAGCGCCGCCACCGCGCGCCGCGGCCGGGCAGGCCCGCGTGCGCGGCGGTCCGGGCGCTCAAGAAGCCGCGCCGGGGCAGATCGCGTTGATCCTCTTGCTGGCCACCGAAACCTCCTGTTTGGCCGGGCAGGGATGTCCCGTGACTGCCCGCGCCGAGCACCACCGCGGCGGCAGCGGGCAGCGTCAGCCAGCCGAGCCAGGCCAGGGCCGGCTTGCTCGGGTTCATCGTTGTCCCATCCAGCGAGTGCGGGCGGTCAAGGCCGGCCTGAAGCAGCTTAGGTAACCCTAAGACCGGCGATGGGAAGCTTAGGCAAGCCTAAGAAGTCGTGTCAAACCCCGGCCCGCCTGGCCCGGCGGGCCGGCCGGGGCGCCCGCATGCTCCCGGCGATCGCGTCCTGCCCCACCAGGCACGTAACCTGTGGCTATACGCGAGACGCCGAGGTGACCAGTGCGAGACATCCTCGATTCGATAACGAAGTGGTGGGACGCGGGGGAGACGTTCGGCCTGGCCACGGTGGTGCGTACCTTCAGCAGCGCACCCCGGGAGCCAGGTGCCGCGCTGGCTGTCTCCGCCGCTGGCGTGGTCGTGGGCAGCGTCTCCGGCGGCTGCGTGGAAGGCGCCGTCTACGAACTGTCCAGCAGCGTGCGCGAGGATGGCCAGGCGGTGCTGCAGACCTACGGGGTCAGTGATGACGATGCCTTCTCGGTCGGCCTGACCTGTGGCGGCATCATCGACATCTTCGTCGAGCCGGTCAGCCAGCAGGTCTTCCCTGAACTGGGCGAGATCGCGGCGGCGGTGCGGTCGGGTACCCCGGTCGCGGTGGCGACGGTGATCGACGGACCCGGCCTGGCCGGGGCCCGGCGGGTGATCTGGGCGGCCGATGACGGTGCCGCTAAAGACAGTGCCGCCGGGCCGGCCCCGGCCCGCTCGGCGGGCACCCTGGGGGCGGGGGAGCGGCTGGACGCGGCCGTGGACGACGACGCGCGCGGGATGCTGGCCCAGGGCCTGACCGGGGTGCGCCGTTATGGCGCCGAGGGCGAGCGGCGCCGGGACGAACTCGGGATCTTCGTGCAGTCGTTCGCGCCGCCGCCGCGGATGCTGGTGTTCGGCGCGATCGACTTCGCCGCCGCGGTCGCCCGCGAGGGCAAATTCCTCGGCTACCAGGTCACCGTCTGCGATGCCCGGCCGATTTTCGCGACCCGGGCGCGGTTTCCCGACGCCGACGAGGTGGTGACCGACTGGCCGCACCGGTACCTGGCCGGGACGACGGTCGACTCGCGCACCGTCATCTGCGTCCTGACTCACGATCCGAAGTTCGACGTCCCGCTGCTGGAGGTCGCGCTGCGCACGCCGGCCGGTTACATCGGCGCCATGGGCAGCAGGCGGACGCACGACGACCGGCTCGCCCGGCTGCGCGAGGCCGGCTTGTCCGAGGATGAGCTGGCCCGGCTCCGCTCGCCGATCGGCCTGGACCTGGGCGCCCGGACGCCGGAGGAGACCGCGGTCGCGATCGCGGCCGAGCTCATCCAGCTGCGCTGGGGCGGCACCGGCCAGCCGCTGACCGCCACCACCGGCCGCATCCACCACGGCTGACCCCGTGCCACCTGCGCCGCCCGCCCCGGGCCAGCTGTCTGCGGCGCCTTGGCCTGCCTGTGAAGACGGGACTGGTGGTCACTCGATGCGCAGTACCGTTCTGGTCTCGGTGCCCGTTTCCAGGGCAGGCTGCCGCCGACGCATGACGTTGGACTGACGACAGGAGCCGGGCGAGGCGCCAGTGGCGCCCCGCTTGTTACTCGTTTCTGGCGGCCTCGGGGCCGGTGATGCGGGCCAGGAGGGGGAAGGTCGCGGCGATGATCGCGAGGGAGATCACGATGCCGCCGGCGGTCAGCAGGTAGTACGCGATGCCGGGGGCGACCATCGCGTGCTGCTGCGCCTCCCGGGCGAACATCGCGGCGCCGGCGAAGCCGGTGCCGATCGCGACGGCGGCGACGGACAGCAGCGGGACGGCTCCCTCCAGCGCGACGACGCCGCGCAGCGTGGACAGCCGGGCGCCGGCGAGGCGGAGCAGGCTAAACGGCCGCTTGCGGTCCGCGAGCCCGGCCGCGATGCCCGCCACGAGGGTGCAGCCGGCGATCGGCAGGCTGACCAGGATCACCACGTTCGCGAGCTGCTGGTAGCCGTTGTTCGCGGCGTCGTCCGCCACGACGCTGTCCTCAGGCGTGGACGGCGCGTTGAGGACGGGGTAGGCGGGCTCGGTCTCCAGCACGGTCCTGCGCCTGCTCGATCGCCGCGGTGCTGCCGTCCGTCTCCGCGCCGATGGCGTCCACGCCGAGGGTGTCCAGCCGGGCGGCCGGGATGTTCGCGGCCGGCCAGGTGAATCCGCTGATGTCCTGGTTACCGACGAAGCCGTTAGGGTCGAGGGCGCCCGCCGGGATTGCCGCCGCCGTCGCCCCGGCCGGGCAACGGCCGAGGACGGGAACGGCCGCGAGCTGCGCGCACGAGACCACGTCGGCCGGGACCGGGATGCCCTTCGACTGGCTGGAGTTGGGGCCGTTGAACGGCGCGGGGATGGTCAGCGCCGGGTCCACGCGGAGCACCGCTACCCCCCGGATCCCGCCGATAGCGTCCAGTCGCGCCGCGAGGGCGTCGGCGGGCGCGGCCGGCCCCGGGTCAGACACGCCTGAGCCGCTTGCTGACGCGGTCGCTATCTGGTCGGTCACCAGGTTCGACTGCGCCACGGGGCCGGACCGGGTGTCCTTGGCGTCCTGGGTGGTGATCGCCACGACGGCCGCGGTGGTGATGAACAGCGCGAGCACCAGGCCGCTCACCGCGCGGAAGGCGGCCCTGGGGTCGTCGCCGATGCGCCGGGCGGCGAGCAGCGTGGCGGGCCGGCTGGTCCACCGGGCCATAGCCACGGCCGCGGCCATGGTAAGCCACGGGCCGGCGATGAACAGGCCGACGAGGATGACGAAGAAGCTGGACGCGAACGCCTGGATCTGCCCGGATTCCGAGGCCGGGTGACCGTGGATGGTCCAGAAGCCGAGCTCAGCCAGGCCGGCCAGCAGCGGGATCACCCGCCAGGCGCCCGGCGGCTTGCGCCGCGCCCGGCGGGCGACGCCGAGCGGGGAGATGTTCACCCGGCGCAGCGCCATCCGCGCCGCCACTGCGGCGAAGAGCGGCACGCCGGTCGCGACCAGGAGGATGTCGGGCAGGCTGAGCGTCAGCTCGGAGGGGAAGAACGGCTGGCCGATGAACGGGATGCCCGCGACCGGGATGCGCAGCAGGAAGAAGAGCCCGAACCCGATGGCCGTCCCCAGCACCGCCGCCGCCGTCGATTCGATGGCCGCGATCAGCGAGACCTGCCCGCGGGTCGCGCCGGCCAGGCGCATCGCCGCGAACCGCTCCTCCCGGCGGGCAGCCGACAGCCGGGTCGCGGTGCCGATGAAGATCAGCACCGGGGTCAGGATGGCCAGCGCCACGACGGACAGGATCAGGTCGATGGAGTTCGCCCCGCCTCCCGGGTCGGTCGGGAAGTAGGCCAGCCCCTTGGGGTTCGGCAGCTGCGGGCAGCCCGAACCGAAACACTGGCTCTGGAACCCGGGCACCGCCTTGATGATCGGCATCGCCTTGGTGATCGACGTCACCTGCACGCTATCTGGGGTCTGCGCGAGCTGCGCGGGGGTGCGCCCGACGACGATGACCAGCGAGTTCGGCGACGGCAGCGCGGCGTCGCCGATCACCCCGGCCAGCTGGCCGGGGTAGCGGTCGGCGAGCTGGCCCGCCGGGGTGTCGCGGATCAGCGCGATCAGCGCGGGCGAGGCGTAGTACTGCCCCGGTGCCGGGTCACGGGGGATGCCCGGCGGCACCGGCGGACGAGGCGCCGGTGGCGGCCACGTCGAACCGGTCGATCGTCTGGCCGTCGAAGATGTCGCCGCTGGGGTGCCACCACAGCGGGGCGGTCCCCGCGGCCGGGCCGGCGGGCACGGACGAGGTGCCGGTCCAGAACCAGGCGTGACGGTTGTTCCAGGTGACGGCCGCGTTGGTCGCGGCCACGGCGGTCAGCAGCAGGCCGACGCCGAGGCCGACCGCGACCGTGAGGATCACCAGGCGGGTGACCGCCTCCCGGCCGCCGCTGATCACCAGCCGCAGCCCGAGGGGGATCACGCCTCGGCCCCGGTGAGCGTGCTGACCTTGCCGTCCCTGACGACGACCTCGCGGTCGGCGTAGGCGGCGACCCGGGCGTCGTGGGTGACCAGGACGACGGTGGTGCCGTGCTCGCGGGCGGCGGCGGTGAGCAGGTCCATCACCAGCTCCCCGGACACCGAGTCCAGCGACCCGGTCGGCTCGTCGGCGAACAGCACCTCCGGCTCGGCGACCAGGCCACGGGCGAGCGCGACGCGCTGCGCCTGCCCGCCGGACAGCTCGCCGGACCGGCGGCGCTCAAGCCCGTCCAGGCCGAGCGCGGGAAACCACTTCCTGGCCGCCGTCATCGCCGGGCCGCGCCGGGTGCCCGACAGCAGCAGCGGCAGCGCGACGTTCTCCTCGGCGGTCAGCTCGGGGACAAGCTGACCGGACTGGAACACGAACCCGAACCGGTCGCGGCGCAGCGCGCTGCGCCGGTCGTCGCTCCGAGCGAGTCGAGCCGCTGCCCGTCGAACCAGACCTCGCCCTCGCCGGGGACCAGGATGCCCGCCAGGCAGTGCAGCAGCGTGGACTTGCCGGAGCCGCTCGGTCCCATGACCGCGACGATCTCGCCGCGCCGGACGGCGAGCGACGCGCCGCGCAGTGCCGGCGTGCTGCCGAACGACAGCGACAGGTCGCGCGCCCCGATGACGTTCCCGGTTACGGCCTTCTTCTCGATGTCGGTCATGACCGCACCGCCCGGGCGAGCTGGTCCAGCCGGGCCGCCGTGTGGTCGATCCAGCGCAGGTCCGCCTCCAGACGGTAGATGAGCGTGGTCGGCGAGCAGCACGTCGAGGGTGACGCCGCGCCGCTTGAGCTCGGTGAGCTCGCGCATCCGCTGCAGGTGCGCGGCGCGCTGGGCGTCCAGGTAGCCGTCGGCCTGCTTGCCGAGCATCAGCGCGAGCACGACCTTGGTGAACAGCTCGCTCTGCAGGTCGGGGTCGGGCGGGACCGGCTCGCCCAGCCACTTCTCCACATCGGCGACGCCGTCCTCGGTGATGATGTACCGGCGGCGCTCGGGGCCGGCCTCCTGCTCGACCGGCCCGGCGACCGCCTTCCCGTCCCGGGCCAGCCGGGACAGCGTCGCGTACACCTGGCTGTAGCGCAGCGGCCTGCCCTGGCCGAAGTACGCGTCGTAGTCCCGTTTCAGGTCATACCCGTGGCTCGGCCCGCGCTCAAGCAGCCCAAGCAGTGTCAGCGGAACGCTCATACCCGAGAGAATACCCCACGGGTATTCTCTCGGGTAGTAGAACTACTCTCCCGGTGGATGATTCCTTGCTGTCGCCAGGCCCCTGATCCCTCCCTCACCCAAGGCCATCCGCCGATCTGCGCTCCGCCTAGCTAGCCGAGTGCACAGCGCCCCGGACAACATGGGAACCCAGATGCGCAACATGACCTGGAACAACACAGGCTCTTTCCGGGGCAGGATAGGCATCCGGGGGGAGTCCCGGGGAATGCCCCCCGGGAGAACACAGCCCCCGGGAAAGCAGAGTCGTAGTCTGACCCTGTGTCACCTGACCTCGCCCGGTCACCTGAAGTCGCCGGGTCACCGGATAGGCCCGGGTCACCGGATGTGGCCGGCGTGCTGCTCGCGGCCGGCAATGGCAGCCGGCTCGGGCAGCCCAAGGCCCTGGTCGAGATCGGCGGCCAGCCGCTGGTCCGCCGGGGCGCCGCGATGCTCCGCGACGGAGGCGCGGCGCCCATCGTGGTGGTCACCGGCGCGGTCGCTGTCGACCTGCCCGGCGTGCTCGCCGTGCACAACCCCGACTGGCCCGCCGGGATGGGCTCCTCGCTGGCGGCCGGGCTGGCCACCGTGCCGGACAACTGCGGCGCGGCCGTCATCGCGCTGGTCGACCAGCCGCTGGTCGGAGCGGCGGCGGTGCGCCGCCTGATCGGCGCCTACCACGCGGGCGCCAGCGTGGTGGTGGCGGCCTACGACGGCGTGGCCCGCAATCCGGTCCTGCTGGCCCGCGCGCACTGGCCGGAGGTGATCGCGCTCGCCGTCGGCGACGTCGGCGCCAGGCCGTTCCTGGTCGCGCACCCTGACCTGGTCACTCAGGTGGAGTGCGGTGACACTGGCCGCCCCGACGACGTGGACACTGCTGCCGACCTCGACCGCATCTCTGCCGAGGTCGCGCGCCCCGCTGACCAGCCTCGCTAACCCTGCCGCCCCGGCCAGAGCGACGGTCGGCGACGTCCCGTTTGGCCAGGGCATCGCGGTGAGAGCGACGATTGCGGGGCGTGCGCATTGCGTGGTACAACGAGCCGGATGATCTCTGCCACGAGTCCAGCGCTGCCCAGCGGCGCGGGTGACCCGGCCGCTAGCCGGGCCGCCGTGCACGTGGCCGGGCTGCGCAAGCGTTATGGCGACGTGGCGGCTGTCGCTGACCTTGATCTGAGCCCGAAGTCAACGCGGTGGTGTCGATCGTCATCATGGCGACGGTCATTCCGGTAGTGCTGGCGGCGCGGATTGCCGGCGCCGGCTCGCTTACGATGTCGGCCCGGGCTGAGCCGTCCCGGGCGCCGGGTCCCTGAGCGGGCCGGATCGCGGATACCCCACGCGGGCCAGACCGGCCGGCGGTGGAAGGAGGCGGGTAGATGGCGGGTCAGGGCCAGGACCAGGAGGTCGTGGTGGGGCTGGACAATGGCGGGCGGGCTATCAACGCGACGGTGCTCGATTCGGCGGGGCAGTTCCTGGTGGACCAGCTGGTGGAAACGCCCAGCCGGGTGGCTGAAGGCCCGGCGGTGGCCATCGAGGCGCTCGCCCAGGCCCTGGCGGGCGTGCTGGACCTGACGGGGGTTTCGCGCGCGTCGGTGCGCGCGGTGGGGCTGGACACGCCGGGGCCAGCCAGCGCGGACGGGGTCATCTCGACGCGCGGCGCGACCAACTTCGTCGACGCCGGAGTGGCGCGGCTTCGACGTCCGCGGCGCATTGGCCGGCCGGCTCACCCTGCCGGTGATCTACAACAATGACGCGAACGCGGCGTCGCTGTACGCCCATCACGCGCACTTCGGCCCGGACGCCGCCCGCCGCTCGTCGGTGGCGCTGATCGTCGGCACCGGGCTGGGCGGCGGGGTCATCGCGGCGGGCCAGGTGGTCCGCGGCGCGTCAGGGATGGCCGGCGAGCTGGGTCACGTCAAGATCCCGATGGACGGGCCTGCTGGCCGCGGGCCAGCCGGTGCCGGCGCTGCAACTGCGGGCTGGCCGGAGACGGGGAGAGCGTCGCGTCGCTGACCGGCATCGAGAAGAACCTGCTGCCGTACTGGCTGTCCTGCTTCCCCGGCCACGAGCTGCACGCGGCCAGCCGGCCCGCCAGGCGGCGCGGCTGGTCCGGGGCTACGCCAGCGCCGGGGATCCGATGGCCAGGGGATTCTTCGGCAGCAGGCGATCGCGCTCGGCAGCCTGTTTACCATCGCGGCCAACGTCACCGACCCGGACGCGTACTTCGTCGGCGGCGGCGTGGTCGAGGCGGCACCCAGCTTCCGCGACTGGTTCCTGGCCACCGTCCGCGAGCACACCGACCTGCGCGCTGAGCAGCAGCCCCTGGCGACCTTCGCGCTGGTGCCCGACCTGGACATGGCCGGGGCCCGCGGCGCTGCCATCGCGGCCGCTGACACGCTCGGCTGGCCGCCACCCAAACTGCCCGGTCGCTGAGCCCGGCGCCTGCGGCCGGCCGGGCGCTATGGCGTCACTTGGGCACGTTCCACTGGATCCAGGAGCCCGCCGGGATCGACGCGCAGGCGAAGACTTCGTCCCCGGTGGCCGGGGTGCCGCGGATCTGCATGAAGTCGGTAGCAGATTCGTTAAGCACACTGGTGCCAGAAACCAGGTCGCCTACCCCGTCGGGGACCGCCTTCAGCCCAGCGACTTTCGCAGTGGCGGCCCGCGCTTGGTGCCGCGCGTTCAGAGCCTGGGTCGTTGACGCGGGGGTGGCCTGAGCCGCGGGAGCAGGTCAGCCTGCGATCAGCAGTCCACCGACGACAGCGGTGCCGGTGAGCACCTTGCAGCGGTGTTGCGCATGCTACCTACCGTCCTTCACTCGACGAGATGACCGCTGAGCAGGTCTGCGGCCAGCCCCTTCCGGCGTCATGGAGGCCCGCCGGCTGGGCCTGGTCGCCTGAGCCGGCCCAGGCTGCGGCGGACCGCCTTGACGAAGAAGATCGCGGCGAGCACCGTGAGCCCGTCGAACAGCAGGCTGATGAGGGCGGCCCCGACCGCGATCCCGTCTCCGTCG
Organism: uncultured Actinomycetota bacterium; assembly: GCA_963788895.1. GTDB lineage: Bacteria > Actinomycetota > Actinomycetes > Streptosporangiales > Streptosporangiaceae > DATBGO01. The sequence continues at coordinate 58,396 of CAWBJA010000011.1, forward strand.
ATCAGGGCGGAGCCCGGCCCCCACGTCCACACCGGCCTGCGGACTTCGAACGGGCGGCCGAGCGGCACGTCGTCCGGCCAGGTCGAGGTGACGCCGCCACTGCCAGTTTTCAGGATGCCGACCGTGACCGTCGAGCAGTCGCCGTTGCCGTGGTAGCTGCAGCTCTCGGCATAGGACTGCGGAACGAAGGTGGCCGTGTTCCCGCCCGTTAGGTACGACACGCCGTTGACCAGGCCGGGCAGGAAGAGCACCGCCGCACCCAGCGCGACGACCAGCAGCCCCGAGGCCAGCGCCCAGTCGGACCTGCCTGAGCCGGATCGCCGGGCGGGCTTGCGGTCGGCCTGCGACACGGCCTGCGCCCGCTGCGCCGCGGTCCGGCGCCCCAGCAGCACGCTGGTCGCCGTGACCATGACCAGCGCGGCGACGGTCAGGGCGCCGATCGCCATGGCGATGGCCAGGACCGCGACGGGGCCCGTGTCGGTGGCGTCCGAGTACTGGCTCGAGTAGACGCTGATAGCGACGAGGAACGCCAGGAAGCCCCACAGCGCCGTCCAGCCCCACCGGCGGCGGCGGCGCACCAGCCGAACGGTCGCAGCCAGCAGCGGATCCTGGTCGCCGGCGGAGGCGGCCGACGGTGCGGAGTGGATCACGCGGAAAAGAGTACGTCCACCCGGTATTCCCCGGCTAGACGTCCCGGGGCCCTGTCGTCCATTCGATAATCAGACGCTGGCCTGGGTCCGTCTGCGGCGCTGGTCGGATCTGCGGCATCCCCCGTCGTGCTGAGAACCTGCCCCCCGCGCACCCCGGCGGCGGCACCCCGCGGCCTTGCGCCCCGCGGCCTCGCACCCCGCACCTTGCACCCCGCGGCCTCGCGCCCCGCGGCCTCGCGCCCCGCACCTTGCACCCCGCGGCCTCGCGCCCCGCACCTTGCACCCCGCGGCCTCGCGCTCGCGGCCTCGCGCCCCGCGGCCTCGCGCCCCGCGGGCCTTGCGCCCCGCGGCCTCGCGCCCGCGCGGCCCCGCGCCCCGCATCTTGCGCCCCGCGGCCTCGCGTCCCGCACCTTGCGCCCCGCGGCCTCGCGTCCCGCGGCCTCGGCTCACGGTCCTCAGCCGCCCCAGGTGCCTCAGCTGCCATGCGACCTCGGCACGTACCCCCGACTTCCGGGCACTTATACCGGATTAAGTACGCTCCCGGCGGACTAAATGCCCGCTTTGTCCGCACCAAATCCGGTATAAGTGGGGTGCGACGGCTGCCGGTGAGGGTGACGTCGTCGTCGCGGCCGGGCGCTGGGCAGCACACCGGGGCCGACATAGCGCTGCTGAAGCTGGCCGGCCCGCGGCTCGCGGGCCGGGAGAGGGGCCAGGTGAGGCGGTAAAATCGGCGGACGCGTCCGGGTAAGGATTGGAGCTGTCGATTCCGCTACAAAATCGCGTTACGCCATTCGGCGATATCATCGCCACCCCGGAGCGGGGCACGCTGCTGGGCAATCGCGGCATCCTGCACGACGACCAGCGGCATATCGTGCGGACTGCCCAGGTCCGGCGCTGGCTGACCTGCGTGCTGGAATTCAAGGGCATCCGCCGGACCATCATGAAGCCGCACCGCTACACCGAGCTGTTCTTCCTTGATGAGGTGACGGCGCTGGCGGCCGGGCACCGGCCGTGCTGCGAGTGCCGCCGCGCGGACTATCAGCGGTTCCAGGGCTGCTGGCGGGCGGCGGTCAGCGAGCAGACCGCGGCCGACGAGATGGACCGCGTGCTGCACGCCGAGCGGCGGGTTCGCGGCGGCGGCAAGGTGACCTACCAGGCGCCGGGCGCGGAATTGCCCGCGGGCGTGTTCATCGGGCAGGACGGCGCGGCCTGGCTGGTCGGCCCGGACCAGATCCTGCGCTGGACCCCGGGCGGCTACGCCGAGCGCGCGGCCCGCCCGCGCGGGCCGGTGACGGTCCTGACGCCGCGCTCCACGGTGGCGGTCCTGCGGGCCGGATACGAGCCCGCCGTACACGCGTCGGCGGGTGGCTAACCGGGTCCGCCGGTCGGGCTGGCGGGTGGCTAACCGGGTCCGCCGGTCCGGCACAGGCCGTCGAACAGGGTCGCGTCACGCAATCCGCCGGTCGGGCTGGCGGGTGGCTAACCGGGTCCGCCGGTCCGGCACAGGCCGTCGAACAGGGTCGCGTCACGCAATCCGCCGGTCGGGCTGGCGGGGTGGCTAACCGGGTCCGCCGGTCCGGCACAGGCCGTCGAACAGGGTCGCGTCACGCAATCCGCCGGTCGGGCTGGCGGGTGGCTAACGGGGTCCGCCGGTCGGGCTGGCGGGTGGCTAACCGGATCGGTGCGGCGGCTGTTCCGGCGGCCGGACCCGCGCCCGCCCAGGCTTAGGGCGACATGGCCCACCGCCAGCGCGCTCGGCGCGGTTGGCGGGCGGGAATCCAGTACGGCGGGCCAGGCTGACCAGGGCCAGCGCGGCGCCGCAGCACAGTGCGGTGGCCCAGGGGAGACCAGCCGGGCCGAGGCCGGCCAGGATCAGTCCGCCGCTCAGCGCCCCGGCTGCGATGCCCGCGTTATAGACCGTGGTCTGCAGGGCGGTGGCCACGTCCGCACTGACCGGGCCGGACGCGCTCACCAGAGCGATCTGCAGCAGGGTGGGCGCCGCTCCGAACGCGACCCCCCACAGCGCCACCAGGGCCAGCGTCAGCGCCGGGACCCGGGCGTCCAGGCCCAGGACCGACATGGCCGACGCGATCAGGGCCAGGGCGCCGAGGAGCGTGGGGCGCAGGTGCCGGTCGCCGCGCTGGCCGGCGATCCAGATTCCGGCGATCGTGGCGATGCCGAAGACGAACAGGACCAGGCTGATGCGGCCCAGGCCGGCCTGCGCGGCGAACGGCGCGATGTAGGTGTACATGGCCTGGTGGCCGAGCACGAGCAGCAAGGTGACGGCCAGGACGGCCGGGATGCCAGGCTGAGTCAGGACCCGGCGGACCGGGACGCGCCGGACCCGGGCCTGGCCGGCCGCGGGCGGGACCTGCCAGCGGACCCAGGCCATCAGCAGCCCGGCCAGCGCGGCGAGGGCGGCGAAGCTGGACCGCCAGCCGAGCGCGCCGGCCAGCGCGGTCCCGGCGGGAAGGCCCAGGCAGAGCGCGACGGTCAGGCCGGCTAGCACCACGGCGGTGGCGCGGCCGCGCTGGGCGGCCGGGACGATCCGGACGGCGTAGCCGGCCAGCATCGACCACAGCGTGCCGCCCATCAGGCCGGCCAGCAGCCGGGCCGCGAAGGTCAGCAGGTAGAGGCTCGAGCTAGCGGTGACGGCGTTGCCGGCCGCGAAACCGGCCAGCAGGCCGATGAGCAACCCCCGGCGGGGCAGCCCGCGCAGCGCCGCGGTGACCGGGATGGCGGCCAGCGAAGCGGCGACGGCGAACCCAGTCACCAGCAGCCCGATCCGGGCCGGCGGTACGTGCAGGCTCGCGCTCATCTGCGGCAGCAGGCCCGCCGGGAGCAAGTCGGTCAGCACGTCGGTGAACGCGGCCGCCGACAACGCCAGCAGCGCGGGCCACGGGAGCCCGGCGGGCTGGCGGGCAGGCACGGGGCGGGCAGGCACGGGGCGGGCAGGCCGGGGCGGGCAGGCACGGGGCGGGCAGGCACGGGGCGGGCAGGCACGGGGCGGTCAGGCGCGGGGCGGTCAGGCGCGGGGGGGCAGGCACGGGGACAGGCAGGCACGGGTGGTCAGGCACGGGGCGGTCAGGCGCGGGGTGGGCAGGCACGGGGACAGGCAGGCACGGGTGGTCAGGCACGGGGTGGTCAGGCACGGGGTGGTCAGGCATGGGGTGGTCAGGCGCGGGGCGGGCAACTGGTCGGGTAACGGGCACCCGTTCATGCTGAAACCCTCACACTAATGTGAAGGCAAATGGATTACGCGAGGGCGGGCCATGCAGATCGGTGAACTGTCTCGGCGTACCGGCGTACCCGCCCGGATGCTGCGTTACTACGAGGAGCAGGGCCTCCTCCACCCCGGCCGGGCCGCCAACGGCTACCGCTCCTACGCCAGCTCAGCGGAGCACTGCGTGCGGCAGATCCGGGGCCTGCTCGAGGCCGGCCTCACCACCGAGATCATCAGGGAGATCCTGCCGTTCCTGGCCGAGCCGGACGGGATCTACCTGCCCGCGCGCTGCCTGACCGGGCAGACCGCCGGGCTGCTCCAGTGCGAGGCCGACCGGCTGCAGCAGCGCATCGACTGCCTGACCCGCAACCGCGACGCCCTGCTGGGCTACCTGAGGATGATCCGGTAGAAGCGCCGCGGCCCGACCTTGATCGTCACCGCCGATTCGATGATCGTCTCGGCGGACGTCGCCTTCTGGCCGTCCAGGCTCACGCCCCCGCCGCGGACCAGTCGGCGGGCGGCTGAGATGGACGTGGCGGCCCCGGCCCGGACCAGGAGATCGGCGAGCCGCATCGGGCCAGCGACCAGTATCTCCGGGATGTCGTCGGGCTCGCTGCCCTGCTGATAGGTGCGCTCGAAGGCCCGCTGGGCGGCGTCGGCGGCGGCCCGGCCGTGATACAGCTCCACGATCCGGTGGCCGAGCTGCTTCTTGGCCGCCATGGGGTGCAGCGCGCCGCTGGCCAGGGCGGCGGTGAACTCTTCGGCGCGCCGGGCCGGCCAGTCGGCCACCAGCTGAGCCCACTGCGGCATCAGCTGATCCGGGACGCTCATGACCTTGCCGAACTGCTCGGCGGGCGGGTCGGTCAGGCCGATGTAGTTCCCGCGCGACTTGGACATCCGGTCGGTGCCATCGGTGCCGACCAGGATGGGGAAGGTCACTGTGACGCAGGGCGGCTGCCCGAGCGCTTCCTGCAGCCTGGCTCCGGCCATGATGTTGAACAGCTGCTCCGTGCCGCCCAGCTGAACGTCGGCCTGAAGGTGCACGGCGTCGTAGCCCTGCAGCAGGCCGTAGAGAAATTCATGCAGCCCGACCGGGTCGCCGCGCTCCACCCGGCGCCGGTAGTTGTCCCGGGCCAGGAACTGCTGGACCGTGAACGCGGACGCGAGCTCCAGGATCTGCGGCAGCGCCAGCTCGCCGAGCCACTCACCGTTGGCGACCACCTCGGTCCGGGCCGGATCGAGGATCGCGTGCGCCTGCCTGGCGTAGCCGCGGGCGGCCTGGGTCACGTCGGAGGCCGCGGCCCGCGGCCGCCCTCCGGCCCGGTCGCTGGTGTCACCCACCTGGGCGGTCATGGTGCCGATCACCACGATGACGTGATGACCGAGCTGCTGGAACCGCTGCATGGCCCGCAACGTGATCGAATGCCCCAGGTGCAGGTCAGGGGCGGTCGGGTCGTAGCCGGTGTAGACCCGCAGCGGGCGGCGCGCGGCGGCGGCGGCGGCCAGCCGGTCGCGCAGCCGGTCCCGCATGGCGGCCCTAGCCGGCCGTCCCCGAACTCGCAGCCGTACATCAGCTTCTGGACTTGCTCGTCGAAGGTTCCGGCCTTCATCCTGGCTGGCATAGAGGTCTCCTCGGGGAGACCGCCGGGAGAGAGCGTCACGGGCTGCCGCCGCGAGCCGCCCTCGCGGCGGCTCGTGGACACGGACGTGACCGGCTGGCCGCCTAGCGAGGCGGCGGGTAATACCAGAAGCAGGTCACCTGGGGCACAGGTCAACAGTAGCTGGCGTCGGCCGGGCCGGTCCCCGATTGACGTCAGAACCGGCCCGGACCAGGCGGCCTGCGGGCTAATCGCGGCTGACCCGCAGGCCCCAGCTGTGGCTGACGGACTCGCCGGGGTCCAGGGTGATCAGGTCGGTGCCGCTGGCGAAACTGTTCGGCGGGCAGGTCATCGGCTCGATGGCCAGCGCGCGCCTGCGCCGCTCAGGGGCCAGCGCGTCGCCGGTGAAGACCTGCAGCCACTGGTAGCCCGGGCCGGCCCAGAACGCTACCTGGGACCGGCCTGCGCTGAGCCTGGCCCAGGCCCGGCCGTCCGCGTCCCTGGCCAGGCCGGTCAGGGCGTGATCAAGCTGGGTGCTGCCGATCGGGCGGGGCTGGCGGAAGTCAAATCTCGTTCCGCTGACATCCTGCGGCGCGGCGCGGGGGATGCCCCGGTCGTCGGCTTCGAGCCAGCGCGCGGCGGGCAGGCTGAGCTCACAGTCATCGACCAGCGGCCGGCCGGCCGTCAGGTACGGATGACTGCCGGTACCGTACGGGGCGGGCCGGCGGCCCGCGTTCCGGGCGAAAATGGTTACCGTCAGGCCCTCCTGCGCGGCTAGCCGGTATCGCGCGGTGAGTTCCAGGCAGAACGGATAGCCGGGCCGGCCGCATAGCGTGAGCCCGAACTGCGCCACGTCCGCGGCGTGCGCGGTGACCTGCCAGCCGGTCCACCGGGTGAGGCCGTGGATCGCGTTGGCCCGGGCGGGCTCGTTCAGGTCCAGCTGATAACCGGCCCCGCCGAAGGTGTAATGACCGCCGTCGATCCGGTTCGGCCAGGGCAGCAGCAACTGGCCGGAACCGGCCGGGGGCAGCTCGTCAGGATCGTAGCCGGTCACGGCCGGCTGGCCCTGGTAGGTCAATTCGCGCAGGCCCGCGCCGAGTTCGGTAATGACCGCGTGATAGTCACCGGCGGAGATCGGCAGCTGAGCGCCGGTAATCGGAATGGTCTGCTCGCCCATAGGGGCCATCTTGGCGTGACTTCAGCTGGCGACGGGGGCGGCCCCGCAATTATGGCCGACGGGGCTGCTTGGGGAGCGGGGGACCTTCAGCCCCGCCGGCACTTGCACCATAGCCGTCCAGTGCATAGATGCGGGCGAAGTTCACCAACACTGCAGCTAGATCTGCTGTGACTGCGGGCGTAACCGGTGGCCACGGCGGCCGGGGTGGCGGCTCAGCCGGGCCGCGGGGCTAGCCGGCCGGTGCGGACCGCGTCCGCGGCCAGCAAGCCGAACAAGTAGAAATACGCGGACTCCTCATCCTGGAAGCTGCGTACCTCGTGCCGGGTGCCGCTGACCGCGTTAAAGACCTCAAATCCCTGGTCGGTCTGGACCAGGCACATCGCGCCGTCGACCTCCTCGCCCACGGCGTACGAGGCCGGGGCAATGGCCGCGAGAGTGGCGAGCTCGGAGAAGATCCGCTGGGTCGCGACCCGCTTGCGGGCGGCTCGGCGGCGCCGGGGAGTGGCGGCCAGGGCCGGGTCTGGCAAGGCCGCTGGTTCGGCGCCGGGCATCGCGTCGGGCATGGCCGGGGGCGCCTGCGCAGCGGCCAGCGGCGCTGGCGGCGCTGCGGGCGGCTGCGGCGCCATGGGCGGCGGCTGCGGCGCGGCGACCGGAGCCTGCGGCATGGCGGCGGGCGCCTGCGGCATAGTGAGCGGCGCCTGCGGCATGTTGACCGGCGCCTGCGGCATTGCGGCGGGTGCGGCGGCGGGCGGCTGCGGCGCGGCCCCGGGTCCCTGGGGCCTGGCCGCGAGTGGCGGGCCGAGGGGCGCGGGCCCCGGCTCCGGAGCGAATCCCGCCTCGGGGGCTTGGGCCGCGTCGGGCGCGAGCACCACGCCGGGCGCCATCGAAGCACCGGGCGCCATCGGGGTGCCGGGCGCCATCGGAGCACCGGGCGTCATCGAGACTTCCGGTGCTAGCGAGACACCGGGTGCTAGCGAGACGCCGGGTGCCAGTGAGACACCTGGGGCCAGCATCGGCCCGGCGGCGCGGGCTGATTCCGGGGCCGGCCCAGCGTCAGGGCCGAAGCCGGGCCCGGCCGCGGGCGCCGCCTCCGGGTAGCCGGGGACCGGCGGAGCGGGCGGTTCCTGGGCCAGCCCGGGCTCCTGCTGGCGCCGCATGGCGGCGGTGGCCGCGGAGGCGGCCCGCCGGGCCGCGGCCTCCAGGGGAAGCGGCTCCTCCTCCGGTGGCGGCATGGCGACCTGCGAGCCCAGTGGCTGGCCATCGGCCCAGGGGCCGTGGCCAGGCGGCGCGGGGTAACCGTCCGTCCGGCCGGCGCTGCCGTTGACCGGCTGGGCGGCCAGCTCGGCCGGGTCGGCCGGGTAGCGCGACGGGTCCCAGGCCTCCTCGGCGCGCTCGGGCGGCGCCATCGAGGCCAGGTGGGCCAGGGTCACCGCGGCCAGGTCGGCCAGGCTCGCCGAAGAGGCGTTCTGCGGCGGCCGGGCGGGAGCGGAATCCCGCAGGCTGGCGGGCAACTCGCCGGTCCGCACCGCGGCAAGTCCGCCGGTCCTGGCCGCGGGCAGCTCGCCGGTCACCGGCGGCAGCGAGTCGTGTCGCCAGGCCCGGGTAGTCGGTCCGTTCCTCGACGATGTCGGTCACGTCGTCGCGCGGGGTGACCAGCTCGAAGACGCCCCTGTCGACCTGCCAGAACCCGAGCTGCTCGGCCTGGTAGGCATCGTGGCCCAGGTAAGCGATGTGCAGCCGCTCGCCCAGGTCATCGAGCACGACGCACCGCTCACCGCGGAACAGGCCGGTCGGCCGGGATTCCCACAGTGCCTGGACGTCCTCGATGTGCAGCCGCTTGCGCCAGTGCCCGGTGGCCGGCTCGAAGCCGAGTTCCTCGGGAGGCGGGCAGGCAGCGAACAGGACGACGTCGGCCTCCGATGGCCCGATGCCCGCCTCGTAGGGCACGCCGCGGTAAGTGGCCATCAGCCGGTAGCGCATCATCTAGTTCCCCCTGCCGGCCGCAGCCAGACCTGCCCGTCGAACCGGGCTACGAACTCGGCCGCGCCCGGCGTGATCCGGTAGATCTCAGCGCCTACCGGTACCGGAATCGGGTCGAGATAGAACTCTGCGATCGGGTTCGTCCTGGACGAGGTGAAGCCGTTGCCGGTGAAGGGCGGCTTGCCCGCCCAGTTTCCGCCCCGGTCGGCCGAATAGGGAACTAGGTAGGCGTCGGTGCCGACGGCATTCCACCGCAGCACGTACACCTCGGTCAGGTCCGGGCCGAAGTCTGAGCCCTCGTACCCGAGATCCAGGGCGTCGTAGAACTCCGCCGGGCTGACGAACGAGGTATCCAGCGCGCGGTACACGAAACCAGCGATCACCGTCCGGCGGCCGGTGAGGTATGGCTCGACCAGCCGCGGCGGGACCACCTTCTGCATCAGCGTTCCCGGCTCGACTGGCCTGGGTATCTGATCGACTTGCCGCACGCGCTCCCCTGTGGTCAGACTTCGACGCGGTCTCCAGAGCGTCTCACATCGCGAAATACCACCTCAACTGCTTCTGCTGACCTGCTCTGGCCGGCCTGCGACGGCTGGAACCCGGGCCGGGCGCCAGCCTGGGTCCGGCCCTGCTCCGGCGGCGCCGGGGGACCGCCCCGGCCCGGCGGCCCGGGCCGGCGCCCGGTTACAGTTAACCCGTGTCCGGGCCCCGCATTGGCACAAACAGGTTCGCCGGTGACGACGGCGGCGCCGCGCCGCAGGCCGCGCAGGCCCTGGCCGCCTACGCGGCCGGCCAGGGCAGCGAGCACGACGCCGTGCGGGCGCTCACCGGCACCCGGCTGCTGGTGCCGCTGGTCGCCGCGGCCGGGACCGGCCCGGCCAGCGAGATGTCCCTGCCCACGCTGGTCGGCCAGGACGGGCGACCGGCCGTGCTGGCCTTTACCTGCGTCGCCGCGCTGGCCCGGTGGCGGCCCGACGCGCGCCCGGTGCCGACTCAGGCCGGCGATGTCTGGCGGGCGGCGGTGGCCGAGGGCTGCGCCGTGGTGGTCGATGTCGCCGGGCCGGCGCCGCTGGCCGTCGACGGCGCCCGGCTGAGCGCGCTGGCCCGGGGCGAGCCAGCGCCGCCGCCGCATCAGGACCCGGACGTGCTCGCCGCGGTCCGGGAAGCTGTCGCGCGGCGCCCTGAAGTCGCCGCGGCCGGCCTGGCACCCGGGGTGCAGGGCAGCGACCTGGTGCTCCGGCTGACGCTGGCAGGCGGCCTGAGCGAGGACCAGCGGCAGCAGGCCGCGAGCGGGGTGGCCGAGGCGGTCCTGGCCCGGCTGGGCGGACGGCTGCGCCGGGGCATCGCGGTCGCCATCGCCGCCGCGAGCTGACGTCAGCTGGCCAGCAGGCGGCCGGGTCACCGGCCCGGGCACAGGTCACCGGGCCGGGCGCGGGCGCCCTGGCCGGCATGGCAGGATCAAGACCATGCTGCGCTGGCTGACCGCGGGGGAGTCGCACGGCCGGGCCCTGGTGGCGATCTGCGAGGGCATGCCGGCCGGCGTCGAGATCAGCACGGCCGACATCGCGGCCGCGCTGGCCCGCAGGAGAGCCGGGTACGGCCGGGGCGCGCGGATGAAATTCGAGCAGGACCAGGCGGAGATCACCGGCGGGGTCCGGCACGGCCGGACGCTCGGGGCGCCGGTGGCGATCCGGGTCGCGAACAGCGAATGGGCCAAGTGGGAATCGGTGATGTCCGCCGACCCTGTCGACGAGCAACTGCTGGCCGACCTGGCCAGGAACGCCCCGCTCACCCGCCCCCGGCCCGGCCACGCCGACCTGGCCGGGATGCAGAAATACGGCTATGACGAGGCCCGGCCGGTGCTGGAACGGGCCAGCGCGCGGGAAACCGCGGCCCGGGTGGCGCTGGGTGAGCTGGCCCGGCGGTTCCTGAGCCAGGCGGTCGGCGCGCAGATCGTCAGCCACGTGGTCGCCATCGGCGAGGCCGCCGCGGCAGACGCCGGGCCGCCGGGCCCGCAGGATGCGGCGGCGATCGACGCCGACCCGGTCCGGTGCCTGGACCCGGCGGCCAGCGCGGCGATGCAGGCGCAGATCGACGCGGCCCGCAAGGACGGCGATACCCTGGGCGGCGTGGTCGAGGTCGTGGTGCACGGCCTCCCGCCTGGCCTGGGCAGCTACGTGCACTGGGACCGGCGCCTGGACGGCCGGCTGGCTGGCGCGCTGATGAGCATCCAGGCGATCAAGGGGGTGGAAGTCGGCGACGGCTTCCGCACCGCCCGGCGCCGCGGCTCGGCCGCGCACGACGAGATAGCCGGGACCAGCGACGGAGTCCGCAGGCAGACCAACCGGGCGGGCGGGATCGAGGGGGGCATGAGCACCGGCGAGCCGATCAGGCTCCGGGCGGCGATGAAGCCGATCTCCACCGTGCCGCGGGCGCTGGCTACCGTGGACGTGCGCACCGGCGAGCCCGCCCGGGCCATCAACCAGCGCAGCGACGTGACGGCCGTGCCCGCCGCCGGGGTGGTGGCCGAGGCCATGACCGCGCTGGTGCTCGCGGACGCGGCGCTTGAGAAGCTCGGCGGCGACAGCGTGCCCGAGGTCCGGCGCAACCTGCGCGGGTACCTCGACGCGCTAGTGATCACGTGAGCGGCCAGGAACCGGCTGGCCCGGCGGCCGCTGCTGCGGTAGCGGGCCCGGTGGCGGTCTTGATCGGGCCGCCAGGCGCGGGCAAGTCCACCATCGGGCCGTTGCTGGCCGCCCTGCTCGGGGTGGCGTTCGCCGACACCGACAGCCGGGTCGAGGCGGTCGCGGGCAAGCCGGTCAGCGACGTATTCATCGAGGACGGCGAGGCTGCGTTCCGGGCGCTGGAACGGGCCGCGGTGGCCAGCGCCCTCGCCGAGCATCGCGGCGTGCTTGGCCTGGGCGGCGGCGCCATCCTGGACCTGGACACCCGCGCGCTGCTGGCCGGGCAGCCGGTCGTCTACCTGGAGACGGGCTTCGCGGTGGCGGCCAAGCGGGTCGGGCTGGACAAGCCGCGGCCGCTGCTGATCGGCAACCCGCGCGCCCAGCTGCGGACCCTGCTGGACCAGCGGCTGCCGGTCTACCAGCAGCTGGCCGCGATCACCGTCCGCACCGATGACCGGACGCCCGACGACATCGCCGCCGACATCGCCGCGCTGCTGCCCGGACCGGCCGCCGCGGATCAGGGCCAGCGCCAGTGAGCCTGACCCGGGTCAGCGTGGGCGGCGAGCGGCCCTATGACGTGATCGTGGGCCGCGGCGCGCTGGCCGAGCTGCCGGCCCTGGTCGGCCCGGGCGTCCGCACGGTGCTGCTGATCCACCCGGTCAGCCTGGGCGACCTGGCCGCCTCGGCCCGCCGCGTCCTGGAGCAGGCCGGTTATGCCGTGCACGCCGGGCCGGTCCCCGACGGCGAGGCGGCCAAGGAGATCGCGGTGGCGGCGGGCCTGTGGTCGCAGCTGGCCGCCGCGCGCGTCTCCCGCAGCGACGCGATCGTCGGGATCGGCGGCGGGGCCGCCACCGACCTGGCCGGCTTCACCGCCGCGACCTGGCTGCGCGGCGTCCGGGTGGTGCTGGTCCCCACCTCACTGCTGGGCATCGTGGACGCCGCGGTCGGCGGCAAGACCGCCGTCAACATCGCCGCGGGCAAGAACCTGGTCGGCGCGTTCCATCCGCCCGCCGGGGTCATCGCCGACCTGGACCCGCTGGCCACGCTGCCCGCGGCCGAGTACGTCAGCGGCCTGGCCGAGGTGATCAAGGCCGGATTCATCGCCGACCCGGTGATCCTGGAGCTGATCGAGTCCGACCCGGCCGGGGCGGCCCAGCCGGGCGGCGGGGCGCAGCGCGAGCTGATCGAGCGCGCGGTCCGGATGAAGGCCGAGGTCGTCTCCGCCGACCTGCGCGAGGCCGGGCCCCGGGAGATGCTCAACTACGGGCACACCCTCGGCCATGCCATCGAGCGGGCCGAGGATTATCAGATCCGGCACGGCGAGGCGGTCTCGATCGGCCTGGCCTACGCGGCCGCGGTGGCGCGGCTGGCCGGCCGGCTCGACCCGCGACCGCGGCCCGGCACGAGGCCATCCTGCGGGCGGTCGGCCTCCCGGTCCGCTACCGGGCCGGGGCCTGGCCGCGGCTGCGGGAGGCGATGACGGTGGACAAGAAGTCGCGCGGCGCCCGGCTCCGGATGGTGGTGCTGGACGGCCTGGCCCGGCCCGCCATCCTGGACGACCCGCCGGAGGACCTGCTGGAGCGGGCGTTCGCGGAGGTGACCGGGTAGATGCCGAAGATCTTGGTGCTGAACGGCCCGAACCTGGCCCGGCTCGGCGTCCGCGAGCCTGATATCTACGGCACCGCGACCCTGGCCGACGTGGCTGGCGCCTGCGAGCGGACGGGGCGGGAGCTGGGGTTCGCGATCGAGGTCCGGCAGACCGACGACGAGGCCGAGCTGGTCGGCTGGGTTCACGAAGCGGCCGACCAGCGGCTGCCTGTGGTGCTCAACCCGGCCGCGTTCACGCACTATTCGTACGCGCTAAGGGACGCCCTGGCCATGCGCACCGCCCCGCTGGTCGAAGTGCACTTGTCCAACCCGGCGGCCAGGGAGTCCTTCCGGCATACCTCGGTCGTGGCGGGGGTGGCCGACGGGACCATCGCGGGGTTCGGCCTGCATTCCTACGAGCTCGCGCTACGCGCGATCGCGGTGCTGGCGGCAGGCCAGCCGGGAGCTCAGCCGCCCCGCCCGGGCCGGCCCCGGCCGGGGCCAGTGCCTTGACAACCGGCCACTGAACGCTATCGGATGGCGACTGCCGCGGCACACCGCCGGTGCCGCCCTCACTGTGGCGAAAGGCCAGTACGCATGCGCATCGGGATGGCACTGAACTACTCCGGCGGGTTCGCCGAGACCGTCGCCGAGCTGGCCGACTACGAGAAGGCCGGGCTCGACATCGTCTTCGTCCCTGAGGCGTACAGCTTCGATGCGGTCAGCCAGCTCGGCTACCTCGCGGCCAAGACAGACCGGATCACGATCGCCTCGGGCATCCTGCAGCTCTACACCAGGACCCCGACCCTCACCGCGATGACCGCGGCCGGCCTGGACTACGTCTCCGGCGGCCGGTTCGTGCTGGGCCTGGGGGCCTCGGGGCCGCAGGTGATCGAGGGCTGGCATGGGGTGCCTTACACCGCGCCGGTCGCCCGGACCAGGGAGATCATCGAGATCTGCCGCAGCGTCTGGCGCCGGGACCGGCTGGAGTATCAAGGCCAGCACTACACCATCCCGCTGCCGCCCGGTCAGGGCACCGGGCTGGGCAAGCCGCTCAAGCTGATCAACCACCCGGTGCGCGAGCGCATCCCGATCGTCGTGGCCGCGCTGGGCCCCAAGAACGTCGAGCTGGCCGCGGAGCTGGCCGAGGGCTGGGAGCCGATCTTCTACTTCCCTGAGCAGGCGGCGTCCGCCTGGGGCGCGGCGCTGGCGGCCGGCACCGCGAAGCGCGACCCTGCGCTCGGCCCGCTGGACGTGATCGCGCAGGCCCCGCTGGCGATCGGCCCGGACGCCGGCTCGCTGCTCGACTCCGGCCGGCCGATGCTCGCGCTGTACGTCGGCGGGATGGGCGCCAGGGGCCGGAACTTCTATTACGACCTGGCGGTCAGGTTCGGGTATGAGGCGGAGGCCCGGGCCATCCAGGAGGCCTACCTGGGCGGCCGCAAAGACGAGGCCGCGGCGCTGGTGCCGGCCTCGCTGCTGGCCGGCACCTCGCTGATCGGCCCCAGGTCGCACGTGGCCGAGCGGGTCGCGGCCATGCGCGAGTCGGGCGTCACCACGCTGAACGTCGCGCCGCTGGCGGCCACGCATGCCGAGCGGGTCGCGCTGATCGAGCAGATCCGCGAGCTAGCCGGCTGAGGCCGCCGCCCGGCTCGGCCCGGCCGGCGCCAGCGCCGGCCCGCGGCCCCGGCGCAGGCCCGCGGCCCGGCGCCCCGCCGCACCGCACCGCTCAGCCCCGGCGCAGCCCGCGGCCCGGCGCCCCGCCGCCCGGCGCAGGCCCGCGGCCCCGGCGAGGCCCGCCGCCCGGCCGCGATGTGGCGGCCATCGCCCACCGGCCCGATTGCGCGTATGTTACTAATGAGCTGCGGTGTCGTTGGCTGCGGTGTCCTCGTGCCGCGCTGCGACGGAGGTGGCCGTGCTCGACCAGAACGCCGCCCAGCTGCTGGCCGCGGAGGCCGCTGAGCTGCTCAGCCTCGGCGGCGCCTCGGACAGCCGCTCGCTGCACCGGCTCGCTGAGCTGGCCGCCCGCCAGGTACCCGCCTGCTCAGGCGCGACCGCCGCGCTGTGGCGCGACGGCGAGCCGGTGGCCATGACCGCCACCCACCCGGACCTGTCCGAGCTGTTCGAGGTGACCAACGAAAGCGGCAGCGGCCCCTGGCTGGCCGCGCTGGCCTCGGGCGAGATGGTCAGCTGCCCCGACACCCTGGCCGAGAAGCGCTGGCCCGAGTTCGCCAGCGCGGCGCTGTTCCGCGGCGTCCGCGGCACGGTCACGATGGTGCGCCTGGCCGCGCCGGTCGCCATCACGCTGACCCTCTTCGCGGCCCGGCCCGGCGTCCTGGCCGCCGATCAGGTGGCGATGGCCCAGCTGCTGGTGGCGTTCGGCGGGACGCTGATGGGCAACGCATCCGCCTACGGCGACTCGCAGCGGGCCGCGCTGCAGCTGCGTGACGCGGCCGAGTCCCGGATGGTCGTCGACCAGGCCAAGGGCATCTTGATGCACGCGCTGGGCTGCACCGCCGACGAGGCGTTCGCCCGGATGCGCGAGGTCTCCCAGCGCCGTCACGTCAAGGTCACCGAGGTGGCCAGGACCATCATCGAGTCACACCCGTCCGATCTGCGCTGAGCGGCCGGCCTGGCCTCAGGCGACCTGCGCTGCCGGGCCGGCCTCGCCGCAGACCGAGCCCTCATACGCGGCCAGCGTCTCGCGGCTCACCCGGTCCCAGGAGTACCGGGCCCTGGCCCGGTCGGCCGCCGCGATTCCGTAGCCCTCCAGCAGCATCGGGCTGGCCAGCAGCCTGCGGATCATCCTGGCCAGCAGGACCGGCTGATCCGGCGGGATCAAGGCGCCGGTAGCCCCGTCCACCACCGTGTCACAGTGACTGCCCCCGGCGGCCGCGACCACCGGCGTGCCGCAGGCCATCGCCTCCAGCGGCATCATCCCGAACGGTTCGTAGGGGGCGATGTGCACCAGCAGGTCCGCTGACCGCAGCAGGGCCGGCATCCGGGCCCGGCCGACCTGGCCGGTGCAGATGACCCGGTCGCTGACGCCCAGCCGGCTGGCCAGCTGGCCGAGCCGGCGGTAGCCGGGATCGGCGGCCAGCTCGCTGCGCGGCGGGCCGCCCGCGATGAGCAGCTCGGCGCCCGGGATCAGGGCCAGGGCTCCGATGACCGGGTCCAGCTGGTGCTGGTCCTGCAGCGGGGCGACGGTCAGCAGCCGCGGCCGCCTGGTCCGGCGGGCCACCGGGCCGTCCGGGACGAACTCGTCGGTGTCCACGCCGTAAGGGACCACCTTGATCGAGGTCCGCGGCACCCCGAGGTCGGCCAGGTCGGCCAGCTCGCCGGACGACGTGGCCAGTACCGTGGCGACGTTGCGGGCGATGAGTGACTCCAGCTTGACCCGGGCCGCCTGGCTTGGGGCAGGCTTCCCGCGAAGCCGCCGTTCGGCGGCGCCCAGGGAGTGGAAGGTCTGCACCACCGGCACGGGCAGGTTCCTGGTCGCGGCCAGCGCGGCCAGCCCGCTTGTCCAGAAATGGGCGTGCACGACATCGGGACGGTCTTGCCGCCAGCGGCGGGCCAGCTGATCGCTGAACGCGGCCAGGTGCTCCAGCCGCTGGTCGTCCGGCAGCGCGGCCGGCGGGCCTGCGGTCAGATGCTCGATGGTCAGGCCCGGCGCCGCCGCGGCCTTGCGGGGCAGCGACGCGGCGTCCTTGCGGGCGTAGATCGTCACCAGGTGACCGAGCCCGGCGAGTGCCTGGGCGAGCTGGCGGACGCGCTGCGCCTCGCTGCCCGGGGCCGTCGCGACATCGGGGCCGCGCTTGCGGGCCTGCTGGCTGGCTTGCTCTGTGACCAGTGCGATCTTCACGGGGGCTGACTCCTTCGCATCACCACGGCGGGTGGCGGCGGATCGCGGAGCAGCAACGAGAACAGGCCACGGCACCACTGCCGCAGCCTGCAAGAGGCGCACTCCGCAACCACGCCGAAAGACGTGGGGCGTGCCTGCGTCGTAGGCACCCTTGTGCTAATAGGTTTCCATAAGGCAACGGTTTCAAACGGCATAACCCGTACAACCTGGGCTCTAGACTTGGCTGGCCGTCCCGTGGCGACTGTCGGATGATAGTCGGCCCGGCCCGCCCAGATGGGATCTGATCATGGCGCTTGTGCCTGACCGGGCTGCGCCGGAGCAAGAGATCGCGCAGCTCAGGAGCAGGTTCGAGGCGCTGCGCCAGTCGGCCGCGCTGCCGGGCGCCGAGTTTCCCCTGCTGCTCGACGCGGCCTTCGCTGAGCTGGACGGGGCCATTGACCTGGCCGCCTCGCTGCGGTCCGGCGCGGCCGGCCCAGCGCCGGGCCGCCGCTCCGACGCGGCCGACGCCGAGCGGCGGCTGCTGCGCGCGGTGTTCCAGGACGCCCCGGCCCCGCTGTTCCTGCTCGAGGGCGACGGGACCATCAGGCGCGCGAACCGCCGGGCCGCGGATCTGCTCGGCTCCCGCCCCGGGTACGCCACGGGCAAGCTCCTGACTGCCTTCGTGGACCTGCGCTCGCGCGCCGCGGTGCAGACTCAGCTGGCCGCGGCGGTCCGGACCGGGAAGCCGCGCCGCGCGCACTGCTCGCTGCTCAGCCCGGACGGCCCGGTGGAGATCGTGCTGGCCCTGGAGGCCATCACGCTGCCGCACGATCCGGGCCTGGTTATCGCCGCCGCCAGCCGAGCCAGCTCAGCCGCGCAACAGGCCGGGCCGGCCAGTCCCGGCGACCAGGCCCAGGCCGCTCGCGGCGGCCCGGCCGGCCCTGAGGACGGGGAGCCGCGCCCCCATACCCCGCCCGGCCCGGGCGAGACCCTGGCCGCTCGCGCCGTCGAGGCCATCACCCAGCGGCTTGACCTGGTGACCGCGGCGACCAGGCTGCTGCTGGAGAACGCCACCTTCAACGAGTCGGTCACCCTCCGCCAGTGCGCGCGGCTGCTCGCCAGCGAACTCGCCACCTGGGTCATCGTCGACGTGGAACGGCGGCAGCGGCTGCGGCGCCAGGTGGTGATCGGTCCCTCCGATCCCGACTCGACCGCCCTGGCCCGGGCGCTGACCGGCGCTGATCCGCCGGCGGACTCGCTGACCAGGCAGGTGTTCGAGTCGGGCAGCTCCGCGCTGATCGCGCACGTCGAGAACATCGACCTGCTCGGGGCCGGGCCGGACGGCGTCCCGCTGCTGATGCGGCTGGGCGCCACCTCGCTGCTGTCGGTGCCGCTGAACGACGGCGAGCACAACTACGGCGTCCTGACCCTGGCCCGGCAGGCCAGCGAGGGCCCGTTCGAGATCGCCGACCTGGGCCTGGTGGAGGAACTGGGCGAGCAGCTGGCGCTGGCCATCCGGGTGGACCGGATGTTCCGCCGCCGGTCCGAGATCGCCGACGCGCTCCAGGCCAGCCTGCTGCCCCGGGAGCTGCCGGCGCTGCCCGGGGTGGAGATCGCCGCGGCCTACGTGGCCGCGACCGAGGGCCTGGAGGTCGGCGGGGACTTCTACGACGTCTACGCCACCCCCGGCGGCTGGGGGATCGCCATCGGCGACGTCTGCGGCAAGGGCGAGGAAGCGGCGGCGGTGACGGCGTCGGCCCGGCACGCGATCCGGGTGCTCGCCTACGGTCATCGCGATCCGGGCGACGTGCTCCGGCAGGCCAACGAGATCATGCTGGCCGAGCAGTTCGAGGACCGGTTCATCACCGCGTGCGCGGCGCACCTGTCCTGGCGCGACGACACGGTCCGGGTCGTGCTGGGCAGCGCCGGGCATCCGGGGCCCGCGGTGGTCAGGCCGGACGGCGAGGTCCGGATGCTGGACGGCGGGGGAATGGCGCTGGGCCTGTTCCCCGGGGCCGAGCCGGCCACCCAGGAGATCGACTTGCGTCCCGGGGATCTGCTGTTCATGTTCACTGACGGGGTGACCGAGGCCCGCAATCCCCAGTTCAGGTACTTCGAGGAGCGGCTCACCGACCAGCTGTCCGCGCTGGCCGGCCGGCCACCGGGCGAGGTCTGCTCGGCCATGCAGGCGCTGGTGCTGGAATTCAGCCTGAACGACCTGCGCGACGACATGACCATGCTGGTCCTGCGGGTCGGCCGCCCGCCGTCCGGCTGAGCGTTCCGCTACCTGCCGGGCGCTGCGCTGCCTGCCAGCCGCCCCGCCGTCTGGCTGAGCGTTCCGCTACCTGCCGGGCGCTGCGCTGCCTGCCAGCCGCCCCGCCGTCCGGCTGAGCGTTCCGGCTACCTGGCCGCCTCGCGCCGCTCGTCAAACAGCTCCCGCAGGGTGATCCCGTCCGCTTCCCCGGCCGGCTCCAGGTCTTCCTCGACCAGCTCCGCCTCGATGACGCCGCTCCCGTCCGCGCGGGCCGCCCGCGGCCCGGGCCGGCGGGCCCGACCTGTGCGTCACGCAGGATCTGCGCGGCCAGCGCGGCCGGCTCGGCCGGTCCCGGTCGCTGCCCCGCTCCAGCTGAGCCGCGGTCAGGCGCCCCGGGCTGTGCAGGATGACCCGCCGGCGCAGCCAGCCCGAGGCCCGCGCCGGGATGAACATCCCGGCCGCACCAGTCAGCATGAAGATCCAGCCGGCCACGGCCAGGTTGAAGCCGGGGATGTCGGCGTTGACGGCGAACGCCAGGATGGCGCCCGCGGCCAGGAAGGCCAGCCCGGTTGCGGTTCTCATGACGCTCCGATCCTGGTGCTCTCGTCGTCGCTGGCTTCGTCGCCGTCCGGCCCCAGCAGGCACTCGCGCAGGTACCCCAGCGACTGCGCCATCAGGCGCGACACGTGCATCTGCGAGATGCCCAGATGCGCGCCGATCTCGGCCTGGGTCAGGTTGCCGTAGAACCGCAGCAGCAGGATCTGCTGCTGGCGCCGGGGCAGCTCGCCCCAGTGCGCGGTCACGGCGGTCATGTCCAGGGCGTGCTGGACGCCGGCGTCTTCCTCGCCGAGCAGGTCGCCGAGGCTGGCCGAGCCTGCTTCCCCGGTACTGGGCGCGTCGAGTGACCAGGCCTGGAAGCTCTGGTCAGCGAGGCGGGCATCGGCGATATCCGCGGTGCTCACGCTCAGGTGCGCGGCCAGCTCGCTGTCGGCCGGGCAGCGCCCGAGTTTCTGGGTGAGGTCGCCGGTCGACTTGCGCATCTCCAGCACGAGTTCCTTCGCGGGCCGCCGCACCCTGACCTGCCAGCGCTTGTCCCTGAAGTGCCGCTTCATCTCCCCGCTGATGCACGGCAGCGCGTACGGCGCCAGGCTGGCGCCCGCGGCCGGGTCGAACCTGTTGATCGCCTTCATCAGCCCGACGTAGCCGACCTGCATCAGCTCCTCGGTGGACTCCGGGCTGCCCCGGTACTTGCGGGCGCACGAGCGCACCAGCGGCTGGTACCTGGTGACCAGGACCTCGCACGCCGCGGCGCGCTGCGCGCTGTCGGCGGGCAGCGCCTGGACCAGGCTGAGCAGTTCCTGTTCGGCCCGGCCGGACAGATCGGACCCGGGCGCCACGGTCAGGTCACCTGGTGACGCGAGCACGGTCATGATCACCTCCGCGGGACGGGTCAGCCGGCTGGCAGGCCGCCCCGATGGTTGGCCTGCCCGGATAGTGCCCGCGCCCGGCAGGCTAAACATCCGGGCCCGGTGGCCGGGCTCTTCCAAGCCCTGCGGCGGCGGGGGAGTATGGCCGGGACAAAACCTTCTGGCGAGGGCGGGCATGCGCGGCAGTAGCTGGGGCGCGGGGCAGGCCGGGCTGGGGGCGGCGGTGGTGCTGTCGGCGGTGCTGATGACCGGGTGCTCGGCCCGGGCGCCGGGCCCGCCGGGCGCCAGCGTCGATGCCTGCTATGCCCTCGGGGTGCGGGCGCTGCGGGCGCACGTCATAGTGGCGAGGGTGCCGCCGGAGTGCGCGGGCCTGGATCAGGCGCAGGTCAACCTGGCGGTGACCCGGGCCGTCCGCGAGGTGACCGGATCACGGCCCAAGGCCGCGGCCCGGCGGCTGGCCGAAGCTGACAGCGGCTACCTGGCGCGGCTGGTGCGGGCGGTCCGGCCGGCGGGCGCGGCGCGGGGGGCGGCCGCGGCCGCGGCCGCCCCCAGGCTGCCGGGCGGGTCAGGGCGGTTGACCGCCCTGGTGGCCTGGATCGTCGCCGCTGGCGCCGGGTTCGGCCTGCTCACCGGGCGGCTCGCGAGCCGCGGTTCGAGGCGGCTTGGCCGGGCCGTCCGGGTGCCGCCGCTGCCGCTCGGGCACGCCGCGCTGGCGATGGCCGGACTCGGGCTGTGGATCGCGTTCGCGGCCGTTGGCGGGCCGGTCCTGGCCTGGCTGGCCGTCGGCGTGCTCCTGCTGACGGCCGGGCTCGGCCTGGCCGCACTGGCCGCTGCCTTGCCGGGGCCTGTTGCTTCGCCTGTGCCTGCTGCTTCGCCTGTGCCCGCCGCCCGGCCCGGGCGCGCCGAACTGCCGGCCGGTCCCGCCGAACTGCCGGCCGGTCCCGCCGAACTGCCGGCCGGTCCTGCCGCGGGGGCGGCGCTGACCCGGCCGCGGCTGCCCGTGCTCGTCATCGCCGTGCATAGCGCGCTCGCGGTCCTCACCATCCTGCTGGTGCTGCTCGCCGCGATCAGTGTGCGCTGACCGGCCTGGACGGCCAGGGGCGCCCGCTTATATTGACTGTCATGGTCGAGTCCAGGGCAGGTTCGAGCGTCCGCCTCGCCGAGCTGCTGGCTGTCCTGTCGCTGGCCACCGACCTGGGCATGGGCCAGCCGATGGAGCATGTGCTGCGCCAGTGCCTGATCGCGCTGCGGCTGGCCAGCGGCCTGGGCCTGGACGAGGCCGACCGTGAGGTCGTCTACTACGCGGCGCTGCTCGCCTGGGTGGGCTGCCATGTCGACGCCTACGAGCAGGCGAAGTGGTTCGGCGACGACCTGGCGCTCAAGGCCGACTTCCGCCGCGTCGATTTCGCCTCGGCCGCTACCGGGCCGCTGTTCATGATGCGCCATCTCGGCGCGGGCAGGCCGCTGGCGGAGCGCGCCCGGCTCGGCGTCGCGTTCGCCGGCGATGGCCGCCGGGCGGCGGAGTGCGATGCTGGACAATCACTGGCTCGCCGCCGACGACCTGGCCGCGCGGCTGGGCCTGGCCCAGCGCGTCCGCGACAGCGTCGAGCAGACCTTCGAGCGCTGGGACGGCAAGGGCGTCCCGAAGGGGATCGAAGGGCGAGGAGATCCTGCTGACCTCGCGGCTGGTCACGCTCGCCGACGTGGTCGAGGTCTTCCACCACGCGCGGCGGGACGGAGGCCGCGATCGCGGTCGCCAGGCAGCGCCGCGGCACGCAGTTCGATCCCGCAGCTGGTGGACGTCTTCGCCGCCGAGGCGCCGTCCTGTTCGACGGACCTGGACGAGGCCAGCAGCTGGGAGGCCGTGATCGCCGCCGAGCCGGCCCTGGGCGGCCCGGCTGGCGGACGCGGAGTTCGACGCCGCGCTCGAGGCGATCGCCGACTTCACCGACGTCAAGTCGCCGTACACGATCGGCCATTCGCGCGGGGTCGCCGACCTGGCCGCCGAGGCGGCCGCGGCATCCGGGCTGGACGCCGCGGCGAGCGAACACCTCCGCCGGGCCGGGCTGGTGCACGACCTCTGGCCGCCTCGGCGTCTCGAACGCGATCTGGGACAAGCCCGGCGCCGCTCACCCAGGCCGAGACCGAGCGGGTGCGGCTGCATCCCTACCTGACCGAGCGCATGCTCGCCTCCTCGCCCGCGCTCGCCCCGCTGGCCGCGATCGCCGTCCAGCACCACGAGCGGCTGGACGGCTCCGGCTATCCGCGCGGCCTGTCGGGCGGCGCATCACGCCGGCGGGGCGGATGCTGGCCGCCGCCGACTGTCTACCACGCGCAGGACCGAGCCGCGGCCGCACCGCCCGGCGCGCTACGCCGGACGAGGCCGCGGCCGAGCTGCGCGCCGAGGTCCGGGCCGGCCGGCTGGACGGCGACGCGGTCGGCCGCCGTGCTGCGCGCCGCCGGCCACCGCGCCACCCGCCGCCGCGAGCTCGGCCCGCCGGCCTGACCGGCCGCGAGGTCGAGGTGCTCCGGCTGCTGGCCCGCGGCCTCTCGAACAAGGAGATCGCCGAGCGGCTGGTGATCTCGCGCAAGACGGCCAGCCATCACGTCGAGCACATCTACACCAAGATCGGCATCACCAACCGGGCGCTGGCCAGCCTGTTCGCCGCCCGCCACGGGCTGATCGGCGACTCGTCAGGGCCGGATGACCGGTAGCCCAGCCGGCCAGCCCGAGCGATCCCTGACGCAGCCGTGCCGCCGTCGGCAGCGCGGCCGGGCGCTATCCGGCCAGTGCCTGATAACCCGAGCACAGGACCCGCATCCAGGTGATCCGCGCCCCGTCGGTGCTGTAGTAGGCCTGCTGCTCGACCAGGTAGTCGCGGCCTGACGGCGCACCCGCAGCCGGTAGGCGACGTGCTCGCGGTCGGCCACCTGCCCGGTCGTGACCGAGCGCAGTTCCTGGATGTCGGTCACCGGCGCCGAACCAGGACCCGAGGATGATCTCGTCGACCACCTCCGCGGAGTCGCTCGGCCTGCCAGTAAGCGTCCTGGCGTCAGCGCCTGGAAGTCGATCCGGTCGGCCAGCAGCGCGCGGAGCGCCGCGTCGTCCTTGGCGGCGAGAGCCTGCGCGAAGTGCTCACCTGCGGTCGCCATCCCGCTAGCCGATCTCGATCGGCAGTTCGTAGATCTCCTGCGTGGGGTGCCCGGCCTGGTCGTGCACCCGGAGCACGGCTTCCTTGGACGGGCCCGATGACAGGCAGAACACCTTGCCCGACTCCGGGTCGAGCCACGCGCGCTCGAAATGCACGCCCTCGGCGGCCTCGATCGCCAGGTCGTGCTCGTGTGCCGCGCGCAGCTGGTCCTCGGTCACGCCGACGAATCCGCTGTGCACGTCCATGAACTTCGCCATCTCAGAACTCCTTTACCGTCACCGGCCTGGTGGGCGGCACGATTTTTCGAGAATGGCGGGTGCGGGCTGATCGCGCATCGGGCAACTGCCCCATCCTGGCCGGGCATCGGGCCTGACCGGCGGCCGGGGCCCGCCGGGACTGGCCCTACGCTTTGGGTATGGGTGAGATACATGCCGCGCGCCGAGCGCGCGCCAGGGACCTCGTGGCGGCCAGGGGCGCTGATGCCGCGCTGATCACGAGCCAGGCCAACGTCCGGTACCTGACCGGCCTGGTCAGCTCGAATGCCGCGCTGCTGCTGCCCGCGGCCGGGCCGGAGGTGCTCGCGACCGATTCGCGCTACGCCGAGGCAGCTGTCCGCGACTGCCCCGAGATCGAACTCGCCGTCGAGCGGTTTATCGAGCCCGCGCTGGCCAGCCTGGCCCGTGCGCGCGGGCTGGCCACGGTGGCGTTCGAGGCGCAGGAGATGACGGTGGAGCGCCATCAGGCGCTGGCCGGCCTGGACGACGGGCCCGCGGTGCTGATCCCGTTCGGCCGGGCGATCGAGGAACTGCGCGTGATCAAGGACGAGGCCGAGATCGCGCTGCTGGCCCAGGCGTGCGCGATCACCAGCGCGGCCTGCGCTGAGGTGTTCGGCTGCATCCAGCCCGGCCAGACCGAGCGCGAGCTGGCCATCGCGCTGGAGCAGGCCATGGTCGCCCGCGGCGCGGAAGGGCTGGCCTTCGCCACCATCGTGGCCAGCGGCCCCAACGGCGCCATCCCGCACCACGCGCCGGGCGGCCGCGCGTTCGAGACCGGTGACCTGATCACGATCGACTGCGGCGCCCGGTACGCGGGTTACCACGCCGACATGACCCGGACCGTCGCGCTCGGTCAGCCCGGCCGGGTGGCAGCGGGAGATTTACGAGCTGGTCGCGGCCGCCCAGCAGGCGGGCATCAGCGCCGCTCAGGTCGGCGCTGAGCTGGGCCAGGTCGACGCGGCGGCCAGGGACCTGATCTCCGGCGCGGGCCATGGTGAGCACTTCCAGCATGGCCTGGGCCACGGGGTGGGCCTGGAGGTGCACGAGGACCCGATCATCGGCTACGGAAGGACCGGTACACTCACAGACAGGACCCCCATTACCGTCGAGCCCGGGATCTACCTGCCCGGCCGGGGCGGCGTCAGGATCGAGGACACCCTGGTGGTGCGCTCTGGCACCGGGGCGGCGGGGGCAGCCGATTTGCTCACGACAACTACGAGGGAACTGCTCGTCTGCTAGCCAGGGCGAGCGGGTACCGCACGCACGCAGGAGAAGCACCGACGTGGCCACCACGAATGACCTCAAGAACGGCATGACCCTCAACCTCGACGGCCAGCTCTGGAACGTCATTGACTTCCAGCACGTCAAGCCGGGCAAGGGCGGCGCCTTCGTGCGCACCAAGCTGAAGAACGTGATGTCGGGCAAGGTGGTCGACCGGACCTTCAACGCGGGCGTGCGGGTGGAGCAGGCCAGCGTGGACAAGCGGGAGATGCAGTACCTCTACCGTGAGGGCGAGGACTTCGTGTTCATGGACACCGAGGACTACGACCAGCCGCACATCCCGGCCGCGGTGGTCGGCGACGCGGCCGATTACCTGCTGGAGGAGCAGAACGCGGTGATCGCGTTCAATGAGGGCGTACCGCTCTACGTCGAACTGCCCGCCGCGGTCGAGCTGACTGTCCAGCAGACCGACCCTGGCCTGCAAGGGGACCGGTCGACCGGCGGCACCAAGCCGGCCACGCTGGAGACCGGCGCGCAGATCCAGGTGCCGCTGTTCATCACCACCGGCGAGAAGATCAGGGTCGACACCCGCACCGGCCAGTACCTCGGCCGGGCGTGAGGGCCCGGCCCAGGCGACCCGCGCGGCGGTCATGACAGCACGTAGCAAGGCCCGCAAGCGGGCACTGGACCTGCTCTTCGAGGCGGAGATCAGAGACGTGCCCGTCCTCGACCTGCTGGACCAGCGGATCGCGGAGGCCGGCCCGCCGGTTTCGGGTTATGCCGCGGAGCTGGTCAGGGGAGTGCAGGAGCACCGGGCCGCGATCGACGCGCTGCTGTCCGCGCACTCGCAGGGCTGGACCCTGGACCGGATGCCCGCGGTGGACCGCAACATCCTGCGGGTAGGCGTGCAAGAGCTGTTCTGGGCGCCCGGCGTACCCGACGGGGTCGCGATCAGCGAAGCGGTCGCGCTGGCCAGGGACCTGTCGACCGACGCCTCGCCCGCCTTCGTCAACGGGCTGCTGGCCCGGCTGGCCGAGCTCAGGCCGGAGCTTGAGCAGACGCTAGGAAACTAACTCCGGGTGGCTCGCGGGCCGCCGGACGCTGTCGGCACCGGACATTACATTGGGTCGGTAGCGGCCGGGCGGCGGCGGCCGGAGGAGGCGGTAGTGGCGGGCGGCCAGCCAGACGATGCGGGCTGTCACATCCTGCACGTCGACATGGACGCGTTCTACGCGAGCGTCGAGATAAGGGACCGGCCCGAGCTGGCCAGCGCGCCGGTCATCGTGGCTGGGCCGGCCCGCGCAGCGTGGTGCTGTCAGCCACCTATCCGGCCCGCACCTTCGGCGTCCGCTCGGCGATGCCGGTGCCGCAGGCCAGGCGGCTGTGCCCGCAGGCGGTGCTCATCCCTCCCCGGCATGGCCACTACGCCGCGGTGTCCAGGGAAGTCATGTCGATCTTCCGGGGGGTCACGCCCGAGGTCGAGCCGCTGGCCCTGGACGAGGCGTTCCTGGATGTCAGCGGCGCGATCCGGCGGCTGGGCCGCCCGGCCCTGATCGGCCAGCTGATCCGGGAGCAGATCTGCCAGCAACAGGACATCACCTGCTCGGTCGGGATCGCGACCACCAAATTCGTCGCGAAACTGGCTTCCGTGCACTGCAAGCCGGACGGGCTCCTGGTGATCCCGGCCGGCCAGGTGCTCGACTTCCTGCACCCGCTGCCGGTGGCGGCGCTGTGGGGGGTGGGCAGGCAGACCGGCCAGGTGCTGGGCCGACTGGGCCTGCGCACCGTGGGCGACCTGGCCCGCACCCCGGTGCCGGTCCTCGAGCGCGCCCTGGGCCGGGCTACAGCCGCGCACCTGGCCGCGCTGGCCTCCGGTCGCGACGAGCGCCGGGTCGTGCCTGGCACCAGGGAGAAGAGCATCGGCGCAGAGGAGACATTTCCGCGCGACGTGGGCGATCCCGTTGTCATCCGCCGCGAGCTGCTGCGACTGTCCGGCCGGACCGCCCGCGGGCTGCGGGCCTCAGGTTGCGCGGCCCGGACGGTCGTGGTGAAGCTCCGGCTGGCGAACTTCACGACCATTACCCGCTCCAGGACGCTCCCTGACCCGACCGACGTGGCCCAGCAGATCTACCTGACTGCATGCGATTTGTACCAATCTGCTGGGCTTGATCCGCATGCGCTGCTCCGCCTGGTCGGGGTGCGGGCCACCGGGCTCGTCCCGGTGGCGGGCGCCGCGACCCAGCTGGCCTTCGGCGACCAGCCCGCGCCCTGGCGCGAGGCCGAGCAGGCGCTGGACCGGATCGCCGGGCGGTTCGGCGCGGACAGTGTCCGCCCGGCCACCCTGGTCCGCGCTGACCGCCAGGAACGCCCGCCAGGAGGCGAATCGGGCGGCTCCGGGTGAGGCCCGGGCCACCGGACGTCACGCTGCTCGCCGCCGGAGACGATGTACCCTTCCGCAGGACGCACTCACGCTCGTATTCTTGGGGTAAAGCAGTCCCGTGAGGCGTTGGCCGCAAGCCCGTCCCGCGCGCTAGTACTGATGGGAGGCACTGTGCCGCTCTCTGAGCACGAGCAGCGCCAGCTCGAGCAGATCGAGCAGGCGCTTTATGCCGATTATCCGCGGTTCGCGAACGCCGTGCGCGCCAGCGACCCGCGAGTGCATTACAAGCGCCGGGTCATCCAGGCCATCTTCGGGTTCCTCATCGGTGTCGGACTGCTGCTGGCTGGCGTCATCACGCAGTACGTACTGATGGGCGTGGCGGGCTTCGTCGTCATGCTGGGCTCCAGCATGTGGGCGCTGAACAGCTACCGGCATATGACCGGCGTCACCAGCGGCCGGGCGACTGCAGGGCGCGGCGCGGCCAAGGAACGCCGCAGCAAGGCGGCTAGCCCGGGCCTGATGGAACGGCTAGAAGAGCGCTGGCGCCGCCGCCAGGAACGCGACCGCTAAACCGGCTGGCCGGTCAGCCGAGCACCTGCCTGGCCTCGCCGGGCTCGCCCGCGAACCGGGCGCGACGGCCCAGCCTGCTGTTGCGCAGCCGGATGCCAGCCGCATCCATCCAGCCGAACACGTCCAGCGCGTTCTGCACGGCCGTTCGGGCCGGCTCGAGCGTGGAGGCGGGCAGGAGCCGGGCCCGCCAGCGCATGACCGGGTCCGCCTCGCTCGAGATAGCCCGCCGGACCGTCTCGGCGTCGGCCCGCAGCGCGGGCGAGGCTTGCGGCGTGCTCGCGTACCTGGCTCGCTCCTCGGCCCGGGCCATGCGGTCCAGGGCCTGCTGGGCGTGGTCGTCCAGGCTGAGCGCGGCCCCCAGCCGCCGGGCGGTGGCCCGCGGCGATTCGCTGGGCCTGCCGGCCATCCCATGGTCGGCCAGGTCATCCCGCAGCTCGCGCCACGCGGCGGCGGCGAGGCCGGCGTCCCCGGCCGCCTGGCGCCAGCGCGCCCGGCGGACCAGCTGGCGCGAGCTCGCGGGCGCCGCCAGCGCCAGGACCACGAGGATCAGGATGATCCAGCCGTAGGGGAAGCTGGACTTGGCGTGGCTGGCCGCGCCCGAGTTCCTGGCGTCCTCGGCCGCGCTCAGGCGGTTGAGCTTGGACGTCTGGCCGTTGTTCTTCCCGCCGAGGGTGGCCGGGAGGGCGCCGGTCCCGCCCGGGCGGGGCGCGGTCGGCCCAGGGCCGCCCGGGGAGACGTTGGCGTAAGTCGGCGCGACAGCGGTTTGCTGGCCGCCGACCCCGGACGGGGTGGGCTCGAAGCGGAGCCAGCCCACGCCGGGGAGATACAGCTCAGGCCAGGCGTGCGCATCCGCGGTGGTGACCCGCCATGACCCGTTGCCCAGGCTGCTTCCTGCGGTGTAGCCGATCGCGATCCGGGACGGGATGCCGAGCATCCGGGCCAGGGTCGCCATCGCGATGGCGTACTGCTGGCAGAAGCCCTTCCTGGTCTTGGTCAGGAACGTCAGCAGCCCGGCCGTGGTCTGCGGCAGCTGGACCTTGAGGCTGTACTTGAACAGGTCGTTGTCATGGAAGTACTGCTGCAGGTCCAGGGCCTTCTCGAAGTTAGACCGGGCGCCCTTGGTGATAGCGGTGGCGATCTTCAATAGCTTTTGCTGGTCGGTGCTGGGCTGGGCCAGGTAGTCGTTGACCGCCGCGACCGACGGGCCGGCCGACAGCCCGAGCTGCTGCGACGTGGGCACCGCGGTCTTGCTGTTGACCGTGTAGGCCAGGCCGCCCAGCGCCGTCTTGGTCGAGTACACCATGAGCGTCGACTTGTCCTCGGCCCATAGGCCGTCCACCCGCAGGCTGGCTGGCGCGTAGGGGACCGGCAGGAAGCTCAGCTTGGAACCGTAGCCGATCACGTTGCTGGCCATCCTGACCTGCAGGCGGGTACTGGCCTGCGGCTGGCGGGCCGAGATGCCAGGAGCCGGACGCAGCGGCTTGCTGCCGACCACGGTGGAGTGCCCCGGCGGGACCAGTGACCACTGCCCGTTCGAGCTGCTGTAATTCAGCACGTAAACCTGCAGGTACTGATCCGCGGCGCTGGCGGCGCTGCTGGTGTAGGTCAGCACAGTCTGGGTGTTGGTCTCCTGCAGCTGAGCCTGCATCTGGGCGATCGGGTCGGGCAGCCTGACCTGGGTCTTGCCGCCGCCGCCGAGCTTGGCTTGCCCGCCGAACAGCCCGTGCACGCTGATCCCGGGGATGAACAACGGCAGCAGGATGGCGATGCTGATCGCGGCCAGCCCGATCCGCCGCCCGGAAGCGGCCAGCGCGCGGGTATCCGGGCCCTGGATCGCCTCGGCCTCCCGGTACTGCCAGACCGTCACCAGGCGGCCCCAGATACGCAGCCGGTCCCGCCCGTCCGCGGCCAGCAAGGCCAGGTAACCGATAATGCCCAGGCAGAACACCAGCGTCGCGCCGAAGCCGCCCTGCCTCGCGTTGGTCGTGATCGGGACGCTGAACAGCGCGAGCAGCGGCAGCCCGGCGATCGCGGGACTGCGCAGCCGGACCGCGAGCAGGTCCGTGGCCAGCGCCATCAGCCCGATCCCGGCCCCGGCGACGAGCACGATGCCGTGGATGCCGGGGACGGGCGGTGACAAGGAACGCTCATTCAGCCCGCCGCTGACCAGCGTGCCCAGATGATGCAACGACGCCCGGGTCGGCAGGAACCCGGCCAGCGACTGCCCGGCCGCGAACGCGGCGTTCAGGTAGATCAGCAGCGCCGCCAGGTAGGTGATTAGCCAGGTCAGGGGGGCCAGGCGGCGGTGCTGGGTGAGGCCAGCCGCAGCGACGGCCACGATCGCCGCCGCCCCCACCCGGCTGTACCAGTGCGGGATGGCGAGCAGCGGCAGGCACGCGATAACTGCCAGCACGCAGCCCGCCACCGTGGCCGGTACCGGGGCCAGCCTGGTCAGCAGGCCGGCCGCGGCGACCACGAGCACGGCGCCCAGCCCGGCGAAGAACCAGCCCCAGCCCTGGATCAGCGGGTAGACGGAGAAGGAGGCGAGCACGACGGCCATGGCCGCGGTCAGCGTCATCCGCAGACTCATCAGAGCGACCCGCCGATCTTGCTGCTAGTGCCGATGTGCCCGGGCACGACGGGCAGCGCCGCGAGTTCCTGCCAGGCGGTCGCGAGCGGCGTGCCCGCATCGATCGAGATGACCCGCCAGCCCGCCGCGCGCAAGATGGCCGCCGCCGGGGCGGTCTCGCCGGGCCGGGCCTGCCGCCGCCGGGCCGCGCCGTTCAGGTTCGCCGCGCCCGGGCCCTGGCCCGCCGGCTCGGCGCCCTCAGGCTGGCCATTGGCCGCTGCCCGGTCCCCGGGCCGCCCGCCGCCCCAGGTCGACACGGCCAGCAGCAGCGCGATGGCCGGCCCGGCGTCCCGGCGGCTGGCCGCGAGCTGCCGGGCGACCCCCGGCGAGAGCTGTCCGGCTATCGCGATGACCAGGCCGCTGCTGCCGCCGCGCAGCGCCGCGGTGCCGGCGCCCAGGTCGCTGCCGCGCGATGGCTTGATGACCGACAGCGAGTCCAGCAGCACGTCCTCGAAGATTCCCGCGGTGCTGACCGGCCCGGCATCGGTGATGAGCTGGCCGTCGAGCCCTTCCCGGGCCAGGTGCACGCCGATCGAGGCCGCCGCGCTGACCGCGAACTCGAACGACGAGGCCGGGCCGGTGCCGGTGTGCGCGCCGCGCCTGGTGTCCAGCAGCAGCATCACCCGGTTGCGCCATTTCTGCTCCTCGCGGCGCACCATCAGCTCGCCGTACCGCGCGGTAGACCGCCAGTGCACCCTGCGCAGCTCGTCGCCATCGCGGTAGGAGCGCGGGATCACGTCATCCTCGCCAGCCGCCGCCGCGGCCCGGGTCCGGCCGTCGCCGTCACCCATCCAGCTCCCGGCCACCACCGCGCGGGGCAGCGGTACCACCCGGGGCGTGACCACGAACGTCGACCGGGTCGAGAACTTCCGCCCGAGTTCGACCAGGCCGAAGGAGTCCGCCACCCGGATCTCCAGCGGCCCGACGGTGAACTTGCCCCGCAGATCGGACCGGAGCGGATAGGTGAGGTCGCGGACCCCGCCCCGCTCGATCCCGTTCAGCACGTACCTGGGCCTGGTGCCCAGGGCGTACGGCACGGTGTCCTCGGCCAGCAGCAATCCGGTCGGCAGCCGGGAAACGTTCTCCAGCCGCAGGGTGACCCTGGCGGTCTGCCCGGCCGGGGTCCGGGGCGGCGTGATACTGCGCACGCAGCTGAGCCGGTAGCGGGCCCGGCTCGCGGCGAGCGCGGCCAGCAGCGGCAAGGCGATCAGCAGCGCGCCCACGCTGAACAGGTCACGCTCGCCGAGCAGCAGGCCAGCTAGCGCGGCCGCCCCGCCTGCCGCGAGAAAAGAGGTACCGCGGATGGTGAATCCCGCGAGCAATGACCGCATCTGCCGGTGCTTCCTTCCGCCCTGCCGTTCTAATCTATGGCCTGCTCCGGGCCGGAGCCAGCGCGCCAGCCCGCGGGAAGCGGCCCGGGCGGGCCGCGGCGCTCCGGCGCGGCCGGTTACCTGATGGGCAGGGGAGTTTGTTCCACCAGCCTGGCCAGCACTTGCTCGGGGAGCTCGTGGCCGACCAGCGCCTCGGGGGTGGGCAGCAGCCGGTGGGCCAGTACCGGCCCGGCGAGGGACTGGATGTCATCGGGGATGACGAAGTCCCGGCCGTCGAGCGCCGCGTAGGCCCGGCTGGCCCGCAGCAGGTGCAGCGTGGCCCGAGGTGACGCGCCGAGCCTGAGCTCGGGCGCCGACCGGGTGGCATTCACTAGGCCGATGACGTACTGCTTGATCGATTGCGCGACATGCACGCCGCGGACCGCCTCCACCAGGGCCCGCACGTCGCTGGCGTGGGCGACGGGCGTCAGCTCCTCCAGCGGCTCAGACGAGCCGTGACTATCAAGCATGGCCAGCTCGGCGTCCTTGTCCGGGTAGCCGATCGAGATGCGCGCCATGAACCTGTCCCGCTGCGCCTCGGGCAGCGGATAGGTGCCTTCCATCTCGACCGGGTTCTGGGTCGCGATCACCATGAACGGCCGCTCCAGCTGATAGGTCGAGCCGTCCACCGTGACTTGCCGTTCTTCCATGCATTCCAGCAGGGCGGACTGGGTCTTCGGCGAGGCCCGGTTGATCTCATCACCGAGTACCAGGTTGGCGAAGATGGGGCCGGGCTTGAATTCGAACTCCCTGAGTTCCTGATTGAAGGCGCTGACCCCGGTGATGTCACTGGGCAGCAGGTCGGGAGTGAACTGGACGCGTCGCACCGAGCAGTCAATCGACCGGGCCAGCGCCTTGGCGAGCATGGTCTTGCCGACTCCGGGGACGTCCTCGATGAGCGCGTGCCCCTCGGCCAGCAGCACGGTCAGGGTCAGGCGGATGGCATCTGGCTTGCCCTCGATCACGCCGTCCACAGCTGCGCTGACCTCGCGGGCTATCTGTACGAGCTGATCCAGCTTCCGTTCGGCCTGATTACCCGTATCAATAACCACATGTCCTCCTCGCGTCGGCGGCGGCGCGAACTAGATCGCGGGATGGCGGCAGCATTGAGCTAGCCGCCACAACCGTGCGTTCAGACAGTACGTCGCGCATAGGCATGCACGCGATCTCCGAGTGGTATCGGCGTTGTAACGCCCGCCTCGGGCCGGGTCGGCCGCCGACGGCCACCGGGGTCCCTGACGGCCCGGTCCGCCCGCCGCCGCAGGGCCAGTATGACCGGCCACCTTCGTAGCGGGCTGGCCGGCCGCGGACGTGTCTCGCTCCACTTCGATCCACCCAGCTGAGGCTGACATATCTCGCTCCACTTCGCTCCACCCTTCTGAGCTTGTAACTCCCCCCGGCCCCGTCCGGTTCAGCCATTTCTCATCGTTGACGGTGGGGGATTGTGGAGTACAGTGGTGGACCGTGGGGCGGAGCCTGCTTCGCTTGGCGTACTGGTGGGGGACCGGGGAGGTGTGAGCGTTGTTTTTGGGCACTCATACCCCCCGTCTGGACGAAAAGGGGCGATTGTTCCTGCCCGCGAAGTATCGCGAAGAGCTGGCTCCTGGGCTGGTCCTGACCAAGGGCCAGGAGCGCTGCCTCTATGTCTTCCCCGAGCCAGAGTTCGCCCGGATCACCGAGGCGCTGCGCACCGCGCCGGTGACGGCCAAGGCGGTCCGCGACTACAGCCGGGTTTTCTTCGCCAGTGCCTCGGATGAGATCCCGGACAAGCAAGGCCGGATCACCATCCCGCCCGGCCTGCGTGATTACGCGGCGCTGCAGCGCGACTGCGTGGTGATCGGCGCGAATACGCGGCTGGAGATCTGGGACGCGGCGGCCTGGGACAGCTACCTCGGTCAGCAGGAGGACGCATTCTCGGACGCATCGGAGGAGGTGCTGCCAGGAATTTTGTGACGCGGGGCACCGCCGTCGCGGTGCAAGGTGCCCGGCGAGGTCTCCACCCGCGCTGGGTGGCCCGCCCGGCTGACGCCACTTCCCCGGCGCCAGACGGACAGCGGCCGCCAGCGCAGGCGCGGATGGGGACCTGGCCGGGCACAGCGTCAGCAGGCACAGGTTCAGGCGGCCGTCTCGTCGCGGCCAGGATTGCGCAGCAAAGGGGGCGAGATGGGCACGGCGGACGGGCACAGCGCAGCGGACCCGCAAGGCCCCTCAGATCAGCACAGCGCGGCGGCCCCGCAAGGCCCCTCAGATCAGCACAGCGCGGCGGACCCGCAAGGCCCCTCAGATCAGCACAGCGCGGCGGCCCCGCAAGGCCCCTCAGATCAGCACAGCGCGGCGGCCCCGCAAGGCCCCTCAGGCCAGCACAGCCCCTCAGACCAGCACAGTCCCGTGCTGACTGACAGCGTGCTGGCCTTGCTGGCGCCCGCGCTCGAGCCGCCGGGGTCGGTCCTGGTGGACGCCACGCTGGGCCGGGCCGGGCATGCCAGCGCCCTGCTGGCCCGCCATCCGGGCCTGGCGCTGATCGGCGTCGACGCCGACGACGCCGCCATCGCCGCGTCGCGCCGCCTGCTCGCCCCGTTCCTGGACCGCGTCACCCTGGTGCACGCCGCGTTCGACGACCTGGCGGACATCCTGTCCGGCCTGGGCCTGGACCGGATCCAGGGCATCCTGTTCGACCTGGGCGTCTCCTCACCGCAGCTCGACGACCCGGCCCGGGGCTTCGCCTATTCCTACGATGCGCCGCTGGACATGCGGATGGACCGCACCGGGCCGGTCACCGCCGCCGACATTGTCAACAGCTATCCGGCCGCCCGGCTGGCCCAGGTGCTGCGGGAGTACGGCGAGGAACGGTTCGCCCGGCGGATCGCGGACGCCGTGGTGCGCGAACGCGAGCAGGCCCCGCTCACCTCGACCAGGCGGCTGAGCGAGATCATCCGCGACTCGATCCCGGCCCCGGCCCGGCGCACCGGAGGCAACCCGGCCAAGCGCACCTTCCAGGCGCTGCGGATCGAGGTGAACGGCGAGCTGGACCAGCTGGCCCGGACGCTGCCCGTGGCGCTCGACGCGCTCTCGGTCCGCGGCCGGATCGTGGTGCTGGCCTACCACTCACTGGAAGACCGCGCGGTGAAAAGAGCCCTCGCGGCCCGCGCGGCTGATACCACGCCGCCCGGGCTGCCGGTGTCACTGCCCGGCAGCAGCCCGCAGTTCCGCCTGCTCACCCGGGGGGCGCTGCGGCCATCGGAACAGGAACTGACGGCGAACCCGCGGGCGGCGTCGGCCCGGCTGCGGGCCGCCGAGCGGATCAGGGCTGCGGCGTGAGGACCAATCGCGCGCGGCAGGCGACACGGAGGGCGGGCCCAGCACGATGAACGTCAAGGTGGACACCCGTGACCGCACCGCGGGCCGTACCGGCCAGGATCGCCGGGCGGGCCGGCCAGGCGAGCCCGGCGCGGCCGTCCCTGAACGGCCCGGCGGCCCTGACGCACCCGCCGCTCCCAGGCGCCAGCCGGACCGGGGCCAGCCCGGCGGCCGCGCCGCGGCGCCCGGCGAGGGCCAGCCCCGCGGCCGCCGGGCGCCAGCCAGGGACCGGACCCAGCCGGCCCGGCGCGGGCCGGCTGCGGGCCGGGTACCCGCTGCGGGCCGCGCACCAGCATCGGACCGGGGGCAGGCGCCGGGCCGGGGGCTGGGTTCGGACCGGGGGCTGGCTTCGGACCGGGGGCTGGCTTCGGACCGGGCCCAGCCGCCGAGTCGCGCGGGCCGGGCGCTGTCTGGCGGCCGGCCCTGGTCTCCGGGACGGGTGCTGGGGCCAGGCCGCGGCCCCGCGCCCGGCCAGGCGCCCCAGCGCGGCCCTGACCCGGCCCGCCCGATGCTGCGCCGGAGCCCGGCGCCCCGGCCCGAGCCCATCGGGGCGCGGGAGCCCGCGGCCCGCGAGGCGGCCGTCGCGGCTGGCCCGGCGTCCCGCACGCCTTTCATCCTGCTGCTGCTCGGCCTGCTCGGCAGCGGGCTGATCTGCCTGCTGGTGGTCAACACCACTTTGGCCGCGGCCTCATTCCGCATCGCTGACCTGCAGAAGGGCAACGTCAAGCTGGCCCAGCAGGCGCAGGCCCTGCAGCAGCAAGTGGCGACCTCACAGGCGCCGTCCACGATCGAGCGGCGGGCCTACCGGCTGGGCCTGCGGCCGCAGTCTGTCCTCAACCTGGTCGACCTGCACAGCGGCCGGAGCTATACCAGCCCGGTCCCGGCGGGCGAAGCGACCACCGTGCCCGGATATGGCCCGTGACCGCCGGTGACGGGGGCCGGGGCTGGGGGTGGGCTGGCGATGCCGACGGGGATGGTGCTGGCGCCCGCGAGGCCCGCGGTGACGCCCGCCGGGGGCGGGGCGACCCGCGCCAGGGCAGGCCCGATGCCCGGCCCGCTCGCGGGGAGGATCAGCCCGGCCGGGGCGAGGCTCGGTCCGGCCCCGCTGACGCGCGGCCGCCGGCCGACGACGGCCGCCGGTCCCGCGCAGGCGGCCGATATCCCGGCCGCGCTTCCCGGCGTCCGGGTGGTCCGGCTGGCCGGGCCGCGGATCGTCGCGGTGCGGGCCGGCCCGCTGCTGGCAGTTCCAGTGCGGGCAGTTCCAGTGCGGGCGGTCCGGGTGCGGGCGGTCCGGGTGCGGGCGGTCCGGGTGCGGGCGGTCCGGGTGCGGGCGGTCCGGGTGCGGGCGGTCCGGGTGCTGGCCGCCCGAGTGCGAGCCGGCCCAGTGCGAGCCGGCCCAGTGCGAGCCGGCCCAGTGCCGGCCGGCCAGGTACTGGCCGACCAGATGCGAGCCGGCCCGGCGCGAGCCGATCCAGTGCAAGCCGGTCTAGTGCGAGCCGGTCTAGTGCGAGCCGGTCTAGTGCGAGCCGGTCTAGTGCGAGCCGATCCAGTGCGGGCCGGCCCGGTACTGGCCGGCCGGATGCGGCCCGGCCCGGCCCGGGCCGGACCCGTGCTGACCGGCCCGGGGTCCGCAATCCCCGGCCGGCCTTCGTGGCCGTGGCCCGGCCTATGCTGCGCCGCGGCCGGCCCGGCCGCCGGCTGAACATCTCCCTGCTGTGCATCTTCTTCGTGCTGACCCTGTTCGCCGGCCGGCTGGTGGAGCTGCAGGGCCTCGATGGCCCGCACTACCGGAACCTGGCCGAGCACCTGCGGCTCATCTCGCAGCCGATCCCGGTGGTGCGCGGCTCGATCACCTCCAGCGACGGCCGGGTGCTGGCCATGACGGTGCAGACCGACCTGATCTTCGCTGACCCGGTGCTGATCCCCGCGGCCAAGCGGCCGGCCGTCGCGGCCGCCCTGGCCGGCCCGCTCGGCCTGACCGAAGCGGCTATCGTCGAGGCGATCACGCACCCAACCTCGCAGCAGTACGTGGTGCTCAGGCGCACCGTCCCGGCCACGGTCGGGGCCCGGATCAACGCGCTGAACCTGCCCGGCATCGGCGAGTCGCCCAGCTACTCCCGGTCCTACCCGAACGGGACGCTGGCTGCCAACCTGCTCGGCTTCGCCAATGTCGACCCGGCCGGGGACCTGCGCGGCCAGGCCGGGCTGGAGTGGAAGTTCAACTCGCTGCTGGCGGGCCAGGACGGCAGCGAGGAGGTGGAGCAGACCACGACCGGCCAGCCCATCCCGCTGACCGCTCCCAAGATCACGCCCTCGGTGCCGGCCGGCAACCTGCGGCTGACCATCCAGTCCGACATCCAGTGGTACGCCCAGCAGGCGTGCGCGGCCCAGGTCAAGCTGACCAAGGCCAGGAACTGCACGATCGTGGTGATGGACCCCAAGACCGGCCAGATCCTGGCCCTGGCCCAGTCCCCGGAGTTCAGCCCGGCCGCGCCCCGCAGCCTGGCGGCCACCGCGGACATGCCGGTGGCGAACGTGTTCCAGCCGGGCAGCACCGGCAAGGTCATCACCGTGGCCGCGGCGCTGGAGCACGGCGGCCAGTCGCCGATGAGCACCTACACGGTGCCCGATAGCATCGTGGTGGACGGGTTCCCTTTCCGCGACGCGGAGAGCCATCCCACCCTCAGGTACACGATCTCCGGGATCTTGGCCAATTCCAGCAACGTCGGCATGGTGCAGGTGGTCCAGCACGTCAGCCCGCAGGTCCAGTACCAGATGTTCCGGGCGTTCGGCCTCGGCCAGCCCACCGGGCTCGGCCTGCCCGGTGAAAGCCAGGGCCTGCTGCCGGCCCCGGCCCAGTGGTGGGGAGACGAGCGGTACACGCTGTCCTTCGGCCAGGGCGTCGCCGCGAACGCCGTGCAGATGGCCAGCGTCTACGCCACGATTGCCAACGGCGGGGTCCGGGTGCAGCCCTCGATCGTGGCCGGAACCACGAGCGCGGCAGGTACCTTCAGGCCCGCGCCGAAGCCCGCCAGCCGCCGGGTGCTGAGCACCAGGACGGCCAGCGAGCTGATGGCGATACTGCAGCAGGTGCCGAAGGTCAACGAAGAGGCGGGCGAGTCGTGGGGCATCATCAAGGGCTACTCGATCGCGGCCAAGACCGGCACCGCGCAGGTCCCCGACCCGGCCCGGGGCGGCTGCCTGTGCGAGTACGGCTCCAGCTACATCGGCATCGCCCCGGCCTCCGCCCCGCAGCTGGTGGTCGCGGTCAACATCCAGGACCCGAAGACGAGCAACTACTTCGGTATCGCCGTCGCGGGCCCGGTCTTCAACCACGTGATGAAGTTCGCGCTGCAGACGATGAAGATCGCGCCTGATGGCGCCCGGCGTCCCTACGTCAGGCTCACCGCGCCGTGAAGCGAGGTACCCTCAGCCCGTGTCAGCGGATCTTCGCCCCCGCCACGTTCCCACCCGCCCGCTCTCCGGGCTCGCGGTGCTGCTCGGCGTGAAGACGGCCAGCCCGGACCTGGTCCAGCAGGCCGGGCCGAAACCGGGCCGCGGCGTCACCGGCATCACCCACAACTCCCGGCTGGTGCGGCCGGGTGACCTGTACGCCGCGCTGCCGGGCAGCCGCCAGCACGGCGCCAGGTTCTGCGCGGACGCGGCCGCGGCCGGGGCCGTCGCGGTGCTCACCAACCCGGCCGGGCGCGACCTGGCCGTCGAGTCGGGGCTGCCGGTCTTCGTGGTCGGCGATCCGCGCGCCCGGCTGGGCGCGGTCGCCTCCTGGATCTACGGCAACCCGTCGGCCCGGCTGCTGCTGATCGGGGTCACCGGCACCAGCGGCAAGACCACGACGACGCACCTGATCGAATCGGGGTTGCGCGCGGCGGGGCGCAGCGCCGGCCTGGTCGGCGGGGTGGCCAACCGGATCGGCGGCGCCGTGGTCGACAGCCAGCTCACCACGCCAGAAGCAACCGACCTGCAGGCGACGTTCGCGGTGATGGCCGAGCAGGGCGTGACCGCCGCGGCCATGGAAGTCTCCAGCCACGCGCTGGCGCTCGGCCGGGTCGCGGGGACCAGCTACGACGTCGTGGTGTTCACCAACCTGTCCCAGGATCACCTGGATTTTCACGCCAGCCTGGAGGAGTACTTCGCGACCAAGGCCGCGCTGTTCACGCCGGGCTACGCCCGGGCCGGGGTGGTCAACATCGACGACGCCCACGGCCGGCGGCTGGCCGCCGCGCCGCTGATCCCGCTGACCACGTACTCGGCGGCCGGCCAGCCCGCCGCCGACTGGCGGGCGGCCGACATCCGCGGCGGCGCCGACGGGAGCACGTTCCGGGTCATCGGGCCGGGCGGGGTGGAGGCGGACGCGTCGGTGGCGCTGCCCGGGCCGTTCAACGTGGCCAACGCGCTCGGCGCGATCGTGGCGCTGGTCGAGGCAGGCGTCGGCCTGGCCACGGCGGTGGCCGGGGTGGCCGCCTGCGCGGGGGTGCCCGGCCGGCTGGAGCGGGTCGACGCGGGCCAGGATTTCACCGTGCTGGTCGACTACTCGCACAAGCCCGGCGCGGTCGAGGCGGTGCTGGCCGGCCTGCGCCCGGTCACCCCGGGAAACCTGGCCATCGTGCTGGGCTGCGGCGGTGACCGGGACACCGCCAAGCGCCCGCTGATGGGCGCGGCCGCCGCCCGGCTGGCCGACATCGCGGTCTTCACCAGCGACAACCCGCGGTCGGAGGACCCGCTGGCGATACTGGCCGAGATGCTGGCCGGGGCGCTGACCGTCCCGGTGGCGCAGCGGGCCCATGTCATCGTGGAGCCGGACCGGGCCGCGGCGATCGACCTGGCCGTGGCCGGCGCGGGCAAGGAAGATGTGGTGCTCATCGCGGGCAAGGGGCACGAACGCGGCCAGTACCTGGCCGCTACGGTGATCCCGTTCGACGACCGTGAGGTGGCGGCCGCGGCGCTGAGGCACCGCCAGGCGGCGGGCACCCGAAGTGATGCGGAGGACGCGTGATCCCGCTGCCGCTGGCGCAGATCGCCCAGATCACCGGGGCTGAACCGGACCTGGCCGGGGCCGAGCAGGCCCTGGTGACCGGGCCGGTGGTCATCGACTCGCGCCAGGCGGTCCCGGGCAGCCTGTTCGCCGCGCTGCCCGGCGAGCACGCCGACGGGCACGACTTCGCCAAGGACGCGATCGCCGCGGGCGCCGTGGCCGTGCTCGGGACCCGGCCGGCCGGTCACCCGGCGCTGATCGTCGCGGACGTCCCGGCCGCCCTGGCCCGGCTGGCCCGGGCCGTGGTGGACCGGCTGCCCGGGCTGGAGGTCGTGGCCATCACCGGGTCGGCGGGCAAGACCACCACCAAGGACCTGGCCGCGCAGCTGATCGAGACGCTGGGCCCGACGGTGTCGCCGAAGGACTCCTTCAACAACGAGATCGGCCATCCGCTCACCGTGCTGCGGGTCACCGGGCAGACCAGGTACCTGGTCAGCGAGCTGTCCGCGCGCGGCCCCGGGCACATCACCAGCCTGTGCCAGATCGCGCCGCCGCGGCTGGGCGCGGTGCTGTGCGTCGGGCACGCGCACGCGGGCGAATTCGGCAGCATCGACGACGTGGCCCGGGCCAAGGCCGAGCTGCCCGCGGCCCTGCCCGAAACCGGGGTGGCGGTGCTGAACGCCGACGACCCGCGGGTGGCGGCCATGGCCGGCCAGACCCGGGCCCGGGTGGTTACCTTCGGCCGCGGAACGGGCGCGGACGTGCGGGCGGCCGGCGTGACCCTGGACGAGCAGGGCCGGCCCGGCTTCACGCTGGTCACCCCGGACGGCGCCGCACCGGTCCGGCTGCGCCTGTTCGGCGAGCACAACGTGGCCAACGCGCTGGCCGCCGCCGCGCTGGCCGGCCAGCTCGGGATGAACGTGAGTGACGTGGCCGCCGGGCTGTCCGCGGCGGTGGCCAGGAGCAGGTGGCGGATGGAGGTCACGACCAGGCCCGACGGCGTCACGGTCATTAACGATGCCTATAACGCCAATCCGGAGGCGCTGCGCGCCGCGCTCTCGGCGCTGTCGGCCATGGCGCGGGGCCGCCGGGCGTACGCGGTGCTGGGCTATATGACCGAGCTGGGCCCGGCCGCGGCGGAGTTTCACCGGCAGGCGGGCCAGCTGGCCGCGCAGGCCGGGGTGGCCGGGCTCATCGTGGTCGGCGCCGAGGCGGCGCCGATCCTGGCCGGGGCCGCGGCCGAGCCAGCCTGGTCCGGCGAGCTGCTGGCGGTGCCGGACGCGGCGGCCGCGGTGGCGGCGGTCATCGAGCGGGCCGGGCCCGGTGACGTGGTCCTGGTCAAGGCCTCCCGGTCGGTTAACCTGCAGCGAGTGGCGCTCGCGCTGACCGGTGAGCGGGCGCTGCCCGAGCCGGGCGCCGCGGGGAATGAGGCCGCGCAGTGAAGACGATCCTGGTCTCGGGAGGCGTCGCGCTCATCCTCGCGCTGTTCGGCACCCCGCTGGCCATCAGGCTGTTCCGCAAGCGCGGCTACGGCCAGCTGATCAGGGAGGAAGGCCCGTCCACGCACGCCACCAAGCGCGGCACCCCGACCATGGGCGGCACCGTCATCGTGGTCGCCTCGGTGATCGGGTACATCGTCGGGCACGCGGTCACCGACGACCCGATGTCGACCTCCGGGCTGCTGGTCCTGCTGCTGATGGCCGGGCTGGGCCTGGTCGGGTTCATCGACGACTTCATCAAGATCTACAAGCAGACCAGCCTGGGGCTGCGCAGCGGGGCCAAGCTGGCCGGCCAGGCCGTGGTCGGCGCGGTCTTCGCGCTGGAGGTACTGCGGCACCAGAACGGTTACGCTATGACCCCGGCTGACGCGCACCTATCGTTCTTGCGTGATTTTGGCCCCGCCGTCGGAGTGCTGCCGTTCCTGCTGTGGATCGTGCTGATGATCGCCGGCTGGTCGAACGCGGTGAACCTGACCGACGGCCTCGACGGGCTGGCCACCGGGGCGGCGATCCTGGTCCTGGCCTCCTATGTGCTGATCGCCAACTGGCAGCTGCGCAACGACTGCACGGTCGCGCTGACCCCGAACTGCTACGCGGTACGCGACCCGCTCGACCTGGCCGTGGTGGCCGCGGCGGTCGCGGCGGCCTGCTTCGGGTTCCTGTGGTGGAACGCGCCGCCGGCCCGGATCTTCATGGGCGACACCGGCTCGCTGGCCCTGGGCGGCGTGCTGGCCGGGCTGGCCGTGACCACCAAGACCCAGCTGCTGCTGGTAATACTGGGCGGCCTGTTCGTGATCATCATCATGTCGGTGATCATCCAGGTCGGGTTCTTCAAGGCGACAGGGAACCGGGTGTTCCGGATGGCGCCGCTGCAGCATCACTTCGAGCTGCTCGGCTGGGCCGAGACCACGATCGTGATCAGATTCTGGCTGATCTGCGGGCTGTTCATCGCGCTCGGGCTCGGCATTTTCTACGTCGAATGGCTGCCCGGCTAGGCAGCCGCACTACAGACGGAGGTAGCCGCGAGTGATCAGCGCGCAGCGAGTGGTCGTGGCCGGGCTCGGCGTATCCGGGCCGCCGGCGGCCCGGGCGCTGGCCGCCCGCGGCGCGCGGGTCACGGCCATCGAGTCCAGGGACGACCCGCCGCGCCGGGCGCTGGCCGCCCAGCTGGCCGAGCTGGGCGTCACCGTGCTGCTCGGGCCGGGCCATGACCTGCCGCCAGGGACTGACCTGGTGGTCACCTCGCCGGGCTGGCGCCCGGACACGCCGTTGCTGGCCGCCGCGGCGGCGGCGGGCATCCCGGTGATCGGCGACGTGGAACTGGCCTGGCGGCTGCGGCCGGGGATGGCCGACGGGACCCGCCAGCAGTGGCTCGCGGTGACCGGCACGAACGGCAAGACCACGACGGTGAAGATGCTGGCCGCCATGCTCACCGCGGCCGGGCACCGCACCATCGCGGCCGGGAACGTCGGCACCTCGGTGGTGCAGGCGGTGGCCGAGCCCGACCCGTACCCGGTCCTGGCCGTCGAGCTGTCCAGTTTCCAGCTGCACTGGAGTGCCACCGTGGCGCCGCTGGCCGCGGTGGTGCTGAACATCGCCGGCCATCATCTGGACTGGCACGGCGACCTGGAGGCCTACGCCCAGGACAAGGGCCGCATCTACGCCCCCGGCACGATCGCGGTCTGCAACGCCGACGACCCGCGGTCGGCCCAGCTGGCCCGGGCGGCGCCCGGCACCGACCGGGTGGTCGCCTTCCGGCTGGGCCCGCCCGGGCCCGGCGAGCTGGGCGTGGCCGACGGCGAGCTGGTCGACCGGGCCTTCCCGGCCGCCGATGGCGGGGTCCGGCTGGGCCAGGTCGCGCAGGTGCGCCCGGCGGCCCCGCACAACGTCGCGGACGCGCTGGCCGCCGCGGCCCTGGCCCGGGCCTACGGGTGCCCGGCCGAGGCCATCAGCGGCGGGCTGGCCCGCTTTGAGCCCGAACCGCACCGGATCAGCCTGGTCGCCCGGGTCGGTGCGGTCGACTTCGTGGACGACTCCAAGGCCACCAACCCGCATGCCGCAGCGGCCTCGCTGGCCGCCTACCCCAGCGTGGTGTGGATCGCCGGCGGGCTGTTCCGCGGCGACGACGCGGAAATCGACCAGCTGGTCCGGGTGGCGGGCAGCCGGCTGCGCGGGGTCGTGCTGCTCGGGGCGGACCGGGCCAAGATCGCGCAGGCCCTGGCGCGACACGCGCCGGATGTCCCGGTCGTGGAGGCCGCGGGAACCGACACTGGAGTAATGGATCTCATAGTGGGACAGGCGGCCCGGCTGG
>CAWBJA010000012.1:0-677842 GCA_963788895.1 uncultured Actinomycetota bacterium
ATGAGATCGTCTGCATCGCGGAATTCTCGGCCTCGCCGCACGGTGAAGGATTCGCTTGGGAGACCGGTCGGACCTTCCGGATCGGCGAACGGCTGCGCTATGCCGGCTACTATCGCGATGACCATTTCAAGGATCACCCGACGGGATGGATGGTCCTTTTCGACGCGGCCGACGGCAAGCGGTATAGTGCGACGCAGACCTACTTCGCGACCGTCGATTGCTGGCGAGGCCTGAAGCGATTCTTCGCACGGCGATTGCTGAGGGAACCGCGACGATCCGGCACAGGGACGCCGGATGCGGGAGGCCGGTCGCCGATTTCCG
Organism: uncultured Actinomycetota bacterium; assembly: GCA_963788895.1. GTDB lineage: Bacteria > Actinomycetota > Actinomycetes > Streptosporangiales > Streptosporangiaceae > DATBGO01. The sequence goes on from CAWBJA010000012.1 coordinate 322, forward strand.
GATAGCCGGTGAGAGCGAGGCGATGCGTTATGTCATTTTCGTGCTGACCGTCACCGGTCTGATGTCCGCTCTCGCTTGCATTCTCATCAGAGCGATGCGGCCGCTTCCGTGTCCCTCCTGTGGACGTCGCCGGTTGCGGCCCGTCAGTTCCATCAAGGCCACGATCCTGGTCGATGGTCAACGCATCCGGACTGGTGGGACTACTATGTCTGCCCGATCGTGCGGTGCCACGTTCAAGCATCATCGCGGGCGGTGGTCGGGCGTCGAGGACGCGGATCGTCGTCGCCTGGACGAGACGGTGAGCCGGATGGATGGCGCTCGGACGGGGTCAGGCGATCTCCACGACCTGGTGCTGGATCTAGTGCCGACGGCCCCGGGGCGACTTGAAGTCGAAGATCCCCAGGCCGAGGTGCGCGGCCAGGGGGATGTGCTGGGGCTGGCGGACGTCGAAGCCCTCGCTGCCCAGCGGGTCGAGGGCCAGCTTGCCGCTGGCGCCGACCGGCGGCAGGCCCTTCTCCTTGCGCTTGGCGTCGACGTACCGCCAGGCGACGTGGTCCATCGCCACGGGGTCGGTGGCGAAGAGCAGCGGCGTTGTTCTCCCAGGTCCACTCGGGCTCGCGAGGCGCCGGGACCGCCCTGGAAGACCCCCTTGATGCCGTCCATGATCTGCAGGACGCACTTGCGGCGGATGATCGGGTGGGCCACGACCTGCGGGATGAACTGGTTGCAGACGTTCGTGTCGGGCGTGCTGTGCGACCGGCAGACGTTGTTGACCAGCCCGTGGCTCATGTTCTTGAGCGCCCCGGTGACGCCGGCCGAGCCGTGGTCCTTGAGCACCGGCAGGCAGACGATCTTGTTGACCCGCCGCGTGACCAGCAGGCCGAGGTGCGACCGACGGGTGCGGTCGTCCTTCGGGTCCAGCCCGGCCATGACCAGCTCCATCGTCATGAACTCGTCGGGGTCGTAGCCGGTGGTGTGGTCGAGGTTGCCGGACTTCTCGTCGTCGCCCTTGATGTCGACCTGCTTGCCGTTGTAGCTTGATGCCCAGGCCGGTCCAGGCGATGCCGTCGGGGAGGGCCTCGTGCATCTTCGCCCCGACGAACTCGTCGCGGTAGCGCTCGAAGACGACGATGTCCTTCGTCTTGACACCGGCGGACTTGAGGCCCGTCGATGACCTCGAGCATCAGCTCGCTCGACGAGTTGGCCAGCGGCTTGCCGACCGGGTTCATCTTGATGCCGACGACGTCGCCCGGCTCGAAGAAGCGGCGCCAGGCCTCGACCTCGTCGTCGGCGCCGGTGAGTTCCTTCATCCCGCGGGCGACGGCGGCGTCGATCGCCTCGCGGTCCTTGACGCCGCTCTTGATCATCCGCGGGATTGCGGACCTCGACGACCCGGCCGGGGTAGGGGCCCGGGATGCCCCACTTCTCGTCGGCGCCGGCCAGGCCCGCGGCCGCCTTGGGCTCCTGGGCCGAGACATACGCCAGGGACATCCCCGCCAGCGCGGGGATCGCGGCACCGGCGGCCAGGAAACCGCGGCGATCGACGCCGAGCGGGATGGTGCTTATGGCAAGACATGGAGGGACCTCCTCTGAAGGTTCGAGCCCGAGCCGAGGGGATTGGTCGCGAGATGGGGCCGAGGTCCCGGCCCGATCGCAGCGTCAAGGCTACCCGGCGCGGTCGACGCCGCAACGATCGAGCGGGGCTTACGTAGCTGCGTCCTCATCCGCAATTGACCCGATCGCAGACCCCGGCGACAATCGTGCGGAGCACGAATGCCCGCACAGAGAGGAGCCGATCGATGCCCTCGCCGTTTCCCGGGATGGATCCGTACCTGGAGAGCCCGGATTGGTTTCCGGATCTCCACGACAGCCTGATCGTTCACATGAAGGGGGCACTCCAGCGGAGCCTACCCTTACCCTACTACGCCCGGTCGAATTATCGCTTCTGGCTGGAGCATTCCCAGCGGCACGCCGCCCCGATGTCGAGGTCGTCCGATCCGCGCGAAAGCCTCGCGGGCGGAGTCGGGGCGGGGCGGCCGTGCCGAGCTGCAGACAGGCGGGCCCCTGGTCATCACGGTCGAAACGGTCGAGCATGGGCCGTTCAGAGCAGACCTTCCTGGAGATCCGGCGGCGGCGCGACGAAGGAGGTCCGCTGGTCACCGCGATCGAGATCCTCGAGTCCGTCCAACAAGAAGGTCGGCCACCCGTCGCGCGACCAGTACATCGTGAAGCAGCGGGAAGTCCTCGCCAGCGATGCCCACCTGGTCGAGATCGACCTCCTGCGCGGGAGGACGTACACCGCGGCCGTCCCGCGCGAGTCGGTCGAGGCGAAGGCGGGCCCGTTCGATTACCTGATCTCGATCCATCGGTATGATCGGCCGCACGAGTTTCTTCGTCTACCCGATCTCCATGACTCAGCGTCTCCCCCAGATCGCGATCCCTCTCCTACCCGGCGACCCGGATGTGCCGCTCGACCTCCAGGCGGTTTTCGACCGGGCCTACGATGACGGCCCGTATGGACGCGAGATCGAATATGGGAAGGATCGGATCGTGCCCCGCCTGACGCCGGAGCAGGCCGCGTGGGCCGCCGATCTGCTCAAGCAGCGAAAGCGGCGCGCGTGAGCGACGCCAGGTCCCGCGATCACTCGCCCCGGCCCGCATTCAGCCGACCGGCACCTCGGCGGCCTTGCCGGGCAGCTTCAGGCCCATCTCCGCGACCTGCGGCAAGTACCGCTCCCAATCGACGGCCTGCGGCGGCTTGATGACGGGCTCCTGGGTGTTGATGCCCAGCGATAGACGGACGCGGGGGTGATGCGCCTGCGAATCGACCAGGGGCAGGAGGTTCTGCCGGATGTCCTGGCCGCGCGCCTGCTCCTGCTGCGCCTGCTCCTGCTGATAGCGGACGGCGATCTGATGGAGCGTCACGATCCGCCAGAAGTGATACCATTCCTCGACCTGGACGTGTTCGCGGCACCAGTCCCAGGACGCGAGGCGGCCGAGGTCGTCGCGGCGGACCAGCAGCACGCGGATGCAGCATTTGCGGACGACCTTGCGGTCCTCGCAGGTGACCGCCAGCAGCCACGTCTCGCGCGGGAACGGCGAGGAGGCCAGGCTCCCCGCGACGCTGTTCACCACGTCGTTGACGATCTCGAATCCGGCCGTCCCCTCGGTGGCGAGGACCGGGTCGACCAGCGTGGCCTGCTCGGCCAGGCCGCCGCATCACCCGGCGCAGGGCCACGTTGTCCAGGAGCTGGTCGATCGTCCGCGGCGGCAGCACCGTCCGGAGCTGGAGCAAGTATCGCCCGTCTCCCGCCGGCCCGTTCGCCTCCGTCGGCCCGCCGATCGGCGTGAGCAGGTTCGCCGAGAACACGACCTGGTCCGACCGTCCCTGGGTGAGCTGCCGCCACTGGCGATACACCACCAGCCAGCCGATGACCACGACGGCGATCGCCTGGAGCAGCCCCTCGAAGAGCTTCTCGCCGACGAAGAGCAGGATTCCCCGGGCGTCGAGCCCTTGCCACCACGAGGAGATCGAGGCCCAGAGGTCGTGCAACCCGGACGGCATCGTGCAGCTCCTTCGTCGTCTCGTACGGCCCGCGGACGTCGCGAGCCTCCGAGTCTACCGCGGGCCGGGTCCGACTTGAACGGCCCTGTGAACCTTCGTAGCGAGCGGGCCGGCGCTCGGCACGCTCTCGTGGAAGGTGTTATGGTGGGGCGACTTGCAGGAAACATGGAAGGTCGGGCCCCGGGTCGTGCATAACAGGGATAGCACGGTTGGCGCCGGGAGGGCCGAGCATCGTGGAGATGAGCAAGAGGATGCGGACTCGGGTCGGGGATGACCTGGTGACCCTGTTCGGGATCGGGGCGATCGGTCGGCTGTCCGACGCGGAGCTGCTCGCGCGTTTCGTGCGGCGGCACGACGCGGCCTCGTCCGAGGCGGCGTTCTCGGCGCTGGTCTCGCGCCACGGCCCGATGGTCCTGGGCGTCTGCCGCCGGATGCTGCGCGACGACCACGCCGCCGCCGATGCCTTCCAGGCGGTGTTCCTCGTCCTGGCTCGCAAGGCGCCGTCGGTGCGGGTGGACGATTCGCTCGGGCGATGGCTGCACGGGGTCAGCGTCCGGGTGGCACGACGGGCGAGGGCCGTGATGCACGCCGAACGGGCCCGGACGCAGGCCCTGGACGGGCTCGATCCGCCCGACGAGTCCGCAGAGAAGGAGCCTCGGTGCGGGTTCGAGGTGCGGGCGGCGATCGACGAGGAGATCGCCCGGCTGCCCGGCCGGTATCGGTCGGCGGTGGTCCTCTGCTACCTGGAGGGCCTGACGCAGGAGCAGGCGGCACACGGCTCCGCTGCCCGGTCGGGACCATCCAGAGCCGGCTGCATCGCGCCCGCGAGCGATTGCGGCCGGCGCTGGCGCGACGCGGGCTCGCCCCCGCGGCCTGGAGTGCGGCGACCCTGGCACGAGCGGACGTGCCCCCGGCGTTGGCCGCCGCGACGGCCGCCGGGGTTCGACTGGCGGGCCACGCGACGGCCGGGATGGTCCCGGCCGCCGTCGCCCGGCTGGCGACATCGACGATCAGGAGGATGGCGATGATTCAAGGAATGCGAATGTGTGCCGGAATGATGATGCTCGCCCTGACCGCGACCGGCGCGGCGACGCTGGGGGGCGGAGGCGACGATCAGGGCGGCAAAGCCCGCGGCTCCGAAGACCCCGGCCGCGAAGCCCGACGCGCCGGCGGCCCGACCCGAACCCATCGATGGCGGAGCGACTCAAGGCGATCCTGGCCGAGTACCAGGCCCGACTGGATGACCTGGACCGGGCCCTCGAGAAGGCCGCGAGCCAGCGCGAGCAGAATGCGGCGTACACGAACATGTCGCCCGACGACGTTGCGTTCAGCCGACGGATGGTGGACCTCGCCGAGACGTCGCCCGCCGACCCCGCCGCTCGCGATGCCCTGGTCTGGGTGATCAACAAACCCGGGAGGTTCGACAGAGGGCCCTATGGTGACGAGTTCGCCCGCGCCGCGGCACTGCTCGCTCCGCCACCACGGAGATGACCCCGAGGCCATCCGCGTCGGACTCGAGCTGAGCAACATCATCAGCCCGCACCGCGATGTCCTCCTGGCGGGCTTCCTCGCGTCCGCCAAGGGACGAGAGGCCCGGGGGCTGGCCCGGCTGGCCCTGGCCCAGTATCTCGAGCAGAAGGCCCAGATGGCCGCCTTCGTCCGCAAGCAGAGCGGACGTCGGAAGATGGTATACAGTGGCCTCCTGGGCGACGACGGCAAGCTCTTCGACAAGGAGATCGAGCAATCGGACGAGGAGTATGCCTACGACCTCCTCCTCCGCCAGTGCGATCCCGATGCCCTGCGTGCCGAGGCCGAGCGCCTCTACGAGGAGGTGATCGCCGGCTACGCCGACGTCCCGCTGATCACCGTCCAGCTTCGCAAGACTGGAGGCCCTGCTCAAGCAGCCGTCCGCGACGTGGAACGGCAAGCCGATCACGGCCGAGGATCGGCGTCGCGGCGAGGAGATGCTCGCGCGAAAGCAGACGCTCGGCCAGGCCGCCGAGGCCCGGCTCGATGACATGCACAACCTCACGGTGGGCAAGCCGGCCCCGGAGATCGTCGGCGTGGGCCTCGACGGCAAGCCCCGGAAGCTCTCCGACTATCGCGGCAAGGTCGTCGCCCTGGCCTTCTGGGGCACGTGGTGCGGCCCGTGCATGCGGGAAATCCCGAGCGAGCGGGAGCTTGTCGAGCGGCTCAAGGGCAAGCCGTTCGTCATGCTGGGCGTCAACTGCGACGGCGACAAGCCGGCCGCGCTCAAGGCGATCCAGGACGAGCGGATCACCTGGCCCAACTGGCACGACGGCGAGCCGGGGACCGGACCCATCGTCAGGAGGTATCACGTCACCAGCTACCCGACGGTGTTCGTCATCGATGCGAAGGGGATCATCCACAGCAAGAACTCCTTCGGGAAGTTCCTCGGCCAATCCGTCGACGACCTCCTCAAGGAACTCGAGGCCAGGTGATCGCCGCCCGCCGGCCCGATGCATCGAGATCTCCAGGTGTTTCCTCGCCGGCAAATCGCCCGACCCATGGTCGCTTTGATCCGACCCGCTGCTCGCTCGCATCGCGGTCATGCTTACAAAGCGGGCGGGCGCCGTGCAACAGTTACCGGGCACCGCCGGCATGCACCGGCGAAATTCGGGGATGATCGGGGGTCGGCCGATCCTCGGAAATGGTAATAGGTTGTGGCGGGGCGTCGGCATGGAATTCAGGAAGCTCGGCGAGAATCGGGCCTTCGGTATTCCAGTTGCGATAGGAGGCATTCGTCGGATATCCATGTCCTCCATGGCCCCTTTTTCCAAAGGAGGCGACCATGAGCTCCAAGCAGCGTCGCAAGATGTATGGAATCCGTCGTGAGCGTCGCCGGCCTCGCGGCTGGACGCGTTGGTTCAACGAAGGCATGCTCGAGGCAGAGGCCGCCGGCGGCGTGCGGTTGCGCACCGTCCTCTGGGGTAAGGATAGCGGCTGAGATCGTCGCCGAGACCTCTTCCATTTCGATAGCCCACCGAGAAGCGACGGACGCATCACGGTGGGCGGTACTCTTCTAGCCTGAAAATCCCATCATGTCCACAGATTCTGGGATGCCGCATGTCTTCACGCGAGGATCTCGCGGGCGACGCGGCCGCTGACGTCGGTCAGCCGGAAGTCGCGGCCGCTGTAGCGGTAGGTCAGCCGCTCGTGGTCGAGGCCCATCAGGTGCAGGATCGTGGCGTGCAGGTCGTGGACGTGCATGCGGTTCTCGACGGCCTGCGAAGCCGAACTCGTCGGTGGCGCCGTGGACGATGCCCGCCCTTGACGCCGCCGCCGGCCAGCCACATCGATGAAGCCCAGGCTGTGGTGGTCGCGGCCCTTGGCCCCTTCGGAGTCGGCGTGCGGCCGAACTCGCCGCCCCAGATCACCAGCGTGTCTTCGAGCAGGCCGCGCGCCTTCAGGTCCTTCGAGCAGCGCGGCGATCGGCCGGTCGCTCTTGCGGGCGTGGTCGCGGTGGCTGGTTGATGTCGCGCGTGATCGTCCCAGGGCTGGCCGCTGCCGTAGTAGACCTGCACGACGCGCACGCCGCGCTCGACCAGCCGGCGGGCGATCAGGCAGGCGTTGGCGAACTCGCCGTCGCCGTACAGCGTCGCGCGTCGCGCGCCGATCTCGCTGGCCGAGGTCGAACGCCTCGCGCGCCTCGAACTGCATGCGGAAGGCCATCTCCAGCGACGCGATGCGGGCCTCGAGCGCCTCGTCGCGGCCGCGCGCGCTCGAGGTGCTCGCGGTTGAGCGCCTGGAGCAGGTCGAGCTGCTCGCGCTGGGCGGCGCGCGGCAGGTGGCGGTTGGCGACGTCGCGGATGATCCGGTCCGGGTCGATCGACGTTGTTGTTGATGTGCGTGCCCTGGTAGATGCCGGGCAGGAAGCTGTTGCTCCACAGCTGCGGGCCGACGACCGGCTTGCCCGGGCAGAGCACGACGAAGCCGGGCAGGTTCTGGTTCTCCGTCCCCAGGCCGTAGGTCAGCCACGAGCCCAGGCTCGGGCCGGATCGGCTGCATGTTGCCCGAGTTCATCATGAGCAGCGACGGCTCATGGTTCGGGTTGTCGGTGTACATCGAGCGGATGCACGCAGATGTCGTCGATGCAGCCGGCGACGTGCGGGAAGAGCTCGCTGACCTCGATGCCGCTCTGGCCGTGCGGCCGCGCCGTGAACGGCGACGGCATGCAGCTCGCCGCGCTTGCGCCGGCTCGGTCATCAGCCGAGGCCGGCGGGCGCCTGGCCGGCGTACTTCTCGAGCGCCGGCTTGGGGTCGAACGTGTCGACGTGCGACGGGCCGCCGTTCATGAACAGGAAGATGACCCGCTTCGCCCGCGCGGGGAAGTGCGGCGGCCTGGGGGCCAGCGGATCGCGGGGACGACCGCCTCCCGCCGACCGGCGCCCGCGTACGCCGACCCGGGCCCGGCCAGCGAGCCCGGCGTCGGCCAGCACGCTGGCCAGGCCCAGGGCGCCGAAGCCGCCGCCGATCCGGCAGAACATCGCCCGGCGGGTCATCGGCAGGGCCCGGGTCGACGTATCCGCCCGGGGCCGGCTGTCCGTCACTCGCTCGCATGGCCGTTGACCTCCCGGTCTGGTCTCTTCGGGACGGTGAATCCGCGATGGTCGCGGATTCCAGATTGCGGTTGACAATGGAGCATTGACGATCATTCAAGTCAATGCGGATCTTGGATCGGAATCGCGGATTCCTGGCGATTGCTCAGCACACTCAATCGACGAACAGGAACTCGTTCGCGGCCAGCAGGGCCTGGGCGTAGCGTTCCCAGCGGCTCAGGTCGGGCCTTGTCGGGCCGGCGGGGCTGGCGGGCTCGGGCCGGTCGGGGCGTGCGAAGTAGGCCAGGCCGAGCTCGAGCTCGCGCGGGGCGGCCTCGCGGCCGTAGAGCAAGCGGTAGGCCCGGCGGATGCGCGCGGGGTCGTCGCGGGCGGACTCGTCGGGCCGGTGCAGCCGGGCGGCGACGGCCCGGGCGGCCGCGGCCATGAACTCGCTGTTGAGGACGAAGAGCTGCTGGAGCGGGACGGTGGTCTCGACGCGGCCGCCGCTGGTGATGTTCGGGTCGGGGAAGTCGAAGAGGCGGAGCATCCAGGCCAGGTCGTGCCGGCTGACGGCCGCGTAGGCGGTCCGGCGGCGATTGTCGGGCGCGTCGAGGCTGACCGACGGCCCGCCGACGGCTCGGGTCGAGCCGGCCGGCGACGGCCAGCATGGCGTCGCGCCAGGCCTCGACGTCCAGCCGGCGGCGGTTCATCCGCCAGAGGAGGATGTTGCCCGGGTCCCTGGCGAATGCCCTGCGAGTCGTCGAACCGGCTGCTCTGCCGATAGGTGGCCGAGAGCAGGATCTCGCGATGCAGGGCCTTGAGCGACCAGCCCGACGCGACGAAGCGTCGGGCCAGCCAGTCGAGCAGCTCGGGATGGCTGGGCCGCTCGCCCAGCGCGCCGAAGTTGCTGGCCGTGCCGACCAGGCCCCGGCCGAAGTGGTGCTGCCAGACCCGGTTGACGATCACGCGGGCCGTCAGCGGGTTGTCCGGGCTGGCGATCGCCCGGGCCAGCTCGAGCCGGCCGCTTCCCTGACGGAAACGTCGCCGGTCGCCGCCCAGGACGCTCAGGAACCGGCGCGGGACCTTCGCGCCCGGCGTGGCCGCGTTGCCGCGGACCAGGACGGGCATGTCGGTCGGCGACGAGGCATCGGCCAGCGTGTGGATCACCGGATACTTGGGCGGGGCCTTCTTCTTCAGCTCGTCCAGCTCGGCCCGCATCGCCTTGACTGTCTTCTTGGCGTCGCCGGTCAGCATCCGCTCGAAGGCCTTGAGCTGGTTGTTCGCCACCTTCTGCTTCAGCCGCTTCGCCTCGGCCTGGACGAATGTCGGTGATCGCCTTCTCCCTGGCGGCGATCGCGGCCTGGGCCTTGTCGTACGCCTCGATCTGCTCCTTGGGCGCGGCGGGCACTTCAAGGTAGTCGGTGCTGGCGAACACGCCCTGCGAGCGCGTAGTAGTCGGTGGTCGGGATCGGGTCGTACTTGTGGTCGTGGCAGCGGGCACAGGCGACGGTCAGGCCGAGGAAGCCGCGGGTCAGCGTGTCGATGCGGTCGTCGTACTGGTCGAGCTTGCTTGGCGTCGCCGTAGTAGACCGGCCCGCAGGCGAAGAAGCCCAGGGCCGCGCAGGCGGTCGAGGCGTCCGGACGCCGGCCCGTCGAGCAGGTCGCCGGCGATCTGCTCGAGGATGAACCGGTCGTAGGGCATGTCCCGGTTGAACGCCCCGACCACCCAGTCGCGATAGCGAAAGCCGTGGGGATAGAGCCGGGGCTGGAACGAGTGGGCCTGGTCCTCGCCATAGCGGGCGATGTCGAGCCAGTACCGGCCCCAGCGCTCGCCGTAATGCGGCGAGGCCAGCAGCCGGTCGACCAGGCGCTCGTAGGCGTCGGGCGAGTCGTCGCGCACGAAGGCCGCGATCTCCTCGGGCGTCGGCGGCAGGCCGATCAGGTCGAACATGACGCGGCGGATCAGCGTGACCTTGTCGGCCGTCGGCGACGGCGACAGGCCGACGGCCTCGAGCCGGGCGAGGATGAACCGGTCGATCGGCGAGGTCGGCCAGGCCGCGTCGCGCACCGAGGGCGGCTCGGGGTCGCCGATCGGCCGGAACGACCAGAACGACCGGGCCCGCTCCGTGACGTCGGGTGCGATGGAGGCCCCGGGCGAGGCGGTGGATCGGTCGGGGGCCGCGGCGGGATTGGGTGCCATGCCCGGGCGAGGAGACGGCCAGTGTGCGCCCCGCTTGACCCAATCGGTCAGCGCGGCGATCTCGGCGTCCTTGAGCTTGCCCTTGGGCGGCATCTGCACGTCGCCGTCGTATCGGATCGCCTCGACCAGCGTGCTCTCGTCGGGCTTGCCGGGCACGACGGCCGGGCCGGCGTCGCCTCCCTTGAGCATCGACGCCCGCCCATCCAGCCGCAGCCCCGCCTTGGACTTCTCGGCGCCGTGGCACTCGAGGCAGTGCTCCGCCAGCACCGGGCGGACCTTCGCCTCGAAGAACTCCTCTTCCGCCGGGTCCGGCTTGGCCCCGATCGGCGGCGGATCGCCCGCCCGGGCCGCCGGCCCGATCGCTACGATCGTCGCGACCAGGGCCGAGGAGATCCATCGCCATCGGGTCGAGCGCATCGATAAGGCCATGACATCGCACTCCGCCCGAAAAAGGTTTGATCGATATTTAACATCGGCCATTTGGCGGCGGATGTCAAGGGTTTGCGTCGTGGGCTCACTGCCCGGAGTTCATGTAGTCGTCGATCGAGGGCTCGCCCGCCCCCGAGGCGGTCGGCCCGGTCTTGCCGATGAACCGCCGGGCGGCGTCGGCGAATACACCCGAGACGACCAGGCTGACGAGGAGCACCCGCAAGAAGCCGCGGCCCCACGGCGGCAGGCGGCGCAGCCTCGGCAGCTCGGGGAGCCAGGCGAGCAGGGGGGCGGCCAGGAGCAGGACGGCGTGGTCGGTCCGCAGCTCGCCGAAGAAGCGGCCGATGACCAGCAGGGCACCGAGCCCGACGACCGAGATCCCGATCGGTGCGATCGACCGGGCCGCGTCGGGGAATGCCATCGCCGCGAGCGAGGCGCCCAGGACCGCCGCCGAGAGCGGCAGCCCGGCCTGGCCGCCGGCCAGGTAGGCGGAGAGCATGACCGTCATCGACGCGGCGCCGATCGCGACGGCCAGGGCGATCGGCAGCGAGGCCCCCGCGGGGCGTCGCGCCAGCCGCGTCAGGAGGACCCAGACCGCCGCCTCGGCCGCGGCGATCGAGCCGAGGATCAGCCAGGCCTGGAGGGCCGACCAGGCCGACGAGCCGGGCCCGGCCGGGCCGGCCAGGTACATCGACCCGTGCAGCAGGACGCGGGGGCCGAGGACGGCGACGGTCATCCGCAAGGTCCAGGTCAGCCATCGCGGCACCCTCGGGAACGCCCCCAACAGCTCGACGACCAGCACCGCGGGTATCACGATCCCCAGACAGCCGGTCCAGGTCCTCGCGGATCGGCCACCGCGGTACGATCTCGAGCATCCAGCATCCCAGGTAGAACCCCGCGCCGATCCCCACGACCCAGCCGGCATCCGCCCAGGAAGCTCCCGCCCGACGTCGACGCCCCCACCAGGCCGAGAGCCCGAGGACGACGGCCGCGGTCAGCATCGCCAGGCCTGTGGCCTCCGCCATCTCGATCGGGTCCGGCATGACCATACCTCCTGGTGCGAGAATCGGCGGTTCAATCCGAGGGGGCCGCGCCCTTCGGGGCGGTCGGGGCCGGGGCGGACGTCTGCGATCGCTTGAGCTCGGCGATCCGGCCGCGGAGGTCGCGGGCCTTGACCTCGAGCTCGGCCGCCTGGGCCTCGAGCTCGGCGATGTTCTTGACCGGGTCGGTGACCGCGTGGGCGTCGGCCGTCGTCTTGGCGCCTTGCAGCGCGTCGATCGCCTCCTGGAGCCGACGGCGGGGGCCGGCGCTGAAGCCGCTGCTCTCGCGCGCCCAGCCGGGCCTGGAGCGCCGGCAGGGCGGCGAACCGCTTGGGCCCCAGTAGACCGTGGCAGCGTAGAAGCAGAAGGTGAAGAACACCCCGGTGATCACGACCGACCAGACCAGCGCCCGCGGGATCGTCTTGCGCGGCTCCCTGGCCTCTTCGGCGATCGGCGCCGCCGCGTCGAACCCGACGAAGGCCAGGATCCCGAAAATCATGCCGGCGAAGACCGCGCCGATCCCCACCCCGTGGCCCGCGCCAGTGGTGAACACCGACAGCGTGTTGCGTCGCCGGCCTTGGCGGTCAGGGTGAAGGCCAGCGCCAGGAAGATCAGGATCTCCAGGATGCCTAGCACCACGCCGATCCGGGTGGACAGCCTGATCCCGCGGAACACCAACAGCGACACCAGGGCTACCGAGACGACCACGATCGGTGCCCATAGCCAGCTGGGGGCGTTCAGGTGGGTGGTCAGGTTGGCCTGGAGGATATAGGCGAACAGCAGGAAGATCAGCGGACCGTCAATCAGGTACGCGAACGACAGCGCCCACGAGACCATGAACCCGACCGGCTTGCCGAAGCCGCCGGTCGTGTAGGTGTACAGGCCGCCCGCCGAGGGCAGATGGCGGCCGAGCTGGCCGATGCTCACCGCGATGAACAAGATGGCCACGGTGGTGAGGATCGCCGTCAGCGGCGTCGCGCCGCCCGCGTAGGAGGCGGCGAAGACCAGGCTGACCGCGACGCCGACGGCTGGCCCGGCGGCGGTGATCGCCTGGAAGAGCACCGGGGTCTCACCCAGGGCACGATGCTCAAGCTCAGGGCCTGCGTTCTGACGGCTGGTCGGAGAACCCACGGTGACCCTCGTTTCTCCGGCGCTTCTCGCAGGCTCACCTGAGCCCGGCCGGGAGTGTCCGCTGCCATAAGAGAACATACGTATGATCTCTCTGTAAGGCGTGAGTAAAGCGGATAAATTCGGACGCTGTCAACCCCCGGCACGGCAGACTCGACGGGGACGCTGATCCGACGGGGACGCCGGCTCGACTAGGCTTCGCGCCCGCCGCCGACGCCGGCCAGGTGCCGGCATCGCGTAGCTGGGTAGGCCGGAGAACAGGTCACGGACAGAAGGCAGGTTCGGATGAGCGAGATCCCAGGCATCGACCCGACGGCCGAGCCGAGCGGGCCAGGCTGCGTCGAGTGCGAGGCGGCCGGGGGCTGGTGGCTGCACCTGCGCCGGTGCGCCCAGTGCGGGCACATCGGCTGCTGCGACACCTCGCCCTCGCAGCATGCGACCGGGCACGCCGAGGCCACCGGCCACCCGTTCGTCGCGAGCTTCGAGCCCGGCGAGGCGTGGTTCTGGAGTTACCAGACGCAGGAGTTCTACGACGGCCCGCGGCTGGCGCCGCCCGAGCATCACCCGAAGGATCAGCCGACCCCGGGACCCGCCGGGCGGGTGCCGCCCGACTGGCGGAGGCACCTGCACTGATCAGGCCGGCTGACCTGGGCCGGGACTGCCCGCCCGGGGACCGGAAGGAAACGGAGGGGCCATGAGCGGAGTCGTCTCACCCGGGTTCTTCGGGCGCAGGCGCGCGGGCGGCCAGAAACTGCCGCCGGGCCAGTACCTGGTGACGGATTTCCCCGTGCTGTCGGCCGGCCCGACCCCGAGGGTGGACCACGGCCGGTGGCGGCTGACCATCACCTCCGAGACCGGCCAGGCCCGCAGCTGGGACTGGGCCGAGTTCCTGGCCCTGCCCAGCGAGGACATCACCGTCGACCTGCACTGCGTGACGAAATGGTCGAAACTAGGCACCGGCTGGCAGGGCGTCGCCCTGGACACCCTGCTCGCGGACCTGGACACCAGCGCCGGGTACGCCCTGGTCCGGTCCTACGGCGGGTACACGACCAACCTGCCGCTGGCTGACCTGGTCGACGGCCAGGCCTGGATCACCTACCGGTACGACCACCAGGACCTCGATCCCGAGCACGGCGGCCCGGCCCGGCTGCTCGTCCCGCACCTGTACCTGTGGAAGTCGGCCAAGTGGGTCCAGAGCATCCAGCTGTCGGACACTGATGAGCCAGGGTTCTGGGAAAGCCTGGGCTACCACAACTACGGAGACCCATGGCGCGAGCAGCGATACTGGGGCGACTGACCTGGCAGGCGGGCACGGTCGCCGCGATCAGGGACGAGACGCCGACCGCCCGCACGATCGCGGTCGACCTGCCCGGCTGGCCCGGTCACCTGGCGGGCCAGCACGTGGATGTCAGGCTGACCGCGCCGGACGGCTATGCCGCCGAGCGCTCGTACTCGATCGCCTCGGCGCCGCCCGGCCCCCTGGTGGAACTCACCGTCCAGCGGGTCCCCGACGGGGAGGTCTCGGAGTACCTGACCGGGACCCTGGCCGTCGGCTACCCGCTGGAACTGCGCGGCCCGATCGGCGGCTGGTTCGTCTGGGAGCCCGGCCTGGCCGGCCCGGTACTGCTGGTCGCGGGGGGCAGCGGGATCGTGCCGCTGATGGCGATGCTCCGGGCCAGGGCCGCGGCCGGGTCCGCCGTCCCGTTCCGGCTGATCTACTCGGTGCGCGACCCGCAGTCCGTCATCTACGCCGCTGAGCTGGCCACCCGCGGGCCGGAGGTGAGCTACGTCTACACCAGGACGCCGCCGCCCGGGTCGGCCCGGCCCGCCGGGCGGATCAGCGCGGCGGACCTGGCCGAGGCCGGCTGGCCGCCCGAGCGCCGGCCTGCGGTCTTCGTCTGCGGCCCGACCGGGTTCGTGGAGGCGGTGGCGGACCTGCTCGTCAGGCAGGGCCACCAGGCAGGAAAGATCAAGACCGAGCGATTCGGACCTACGGGAGGCTAGCCATGGGCACTGCCCTGGACGGGAACGTGCTCGCGGGCGCGCTCAGCGAGCTGTTCACGTTTGACATCACCAGCGCGACCGGCCAGTGCGTCTCGTGCGGCGCCACCCGGGCCATCGGCGAAGCCCTCGTCTACCCCACGGCACCCGGCCTGACCGCCCGCTGCCAGGCCTGCGACCAGGTGGTCCTGCGACTAGTCCGCTCCCCCGACCGAGCCTGGCTCGACCTGCGCGGCCTAACCTACCTGGAAGTAAGAACACCAAAATGAGCCCCGCGGCACTTACTCGGGCCGCGCCGTGACGCCCGGCCGAGCGGGAGCGGCCCCGCCGGGCACGCCCGGCCCGCGCCGTGGCCCGTCCAGCCGAGGACCGGGCGGTTTCATTGGTGTCGGTGGGCCCCGGCGGTTGTTGTTTGAACAGCTCCGGCACATGCACACCATTTATTCGTTCCCCTCAGTTCCGCGGTGCGGCCTCACAGGACGCAAATTGGTTTAATACAGGCACCCTTTTTAGCCCGGCGGGTGACCGGTACGCGGGAGGCGGGCCCTACGGCGGGATTCCGGGGCCGCGGCCGGCCTCGGCGGCCCGCGGAAGCGGGTCAGGCCGACCAATAGCCCCGCGGAAGCGGGTCAGGCCGGCCATTAGCCCCCGTCGTAGTAACCCGGGCAGACCAATACAACAGCGCTGGGCCATCGCCGTTGTCTGGCGGGCAGCGCCCGTGGCGTGATCACGAGGCGGTGCGCGAGCGCCTGCGACACGACCGGGCGGCTAGCGGGCGGTGCCGAGGGTGGCGGGGGCGCCGTAGCGGCGGAGTATCTCGGGGACCGCGACCGTGCCTCGCTCGTCCTGGAAGTTCTCCATCAGCGACAGCAGAGCCCGCGCGGTCGCCCCGGTGCCGTTCAGGGTGTGCAGGAACTCCAGCTTCCCGTCCCGCCGGAACCTGATGTTCAGCCGCCGGGCCTGGTAGTCGGTGGTGTTCGAGCACGAGGTGATTTCCCGGTACCGCTGCTGGGTCGGGAACCAGGCCTCGATGTCGTACTTCTTGGCCGCCGGCCCGCCGAGGTCGCCGACCGCGATGTTCATCACCCGATAAGGAAGACCAAGGGCCTGAACGATATCTTCCTCGTGGGCCAGAAGCTCCTGATGGAACTCGCCCGACTGTTCAGGAAGGCAGTAGACGAACATCTCGACCTTGTCGAACTGGTGCACCCGGAACATGCCCTTGGTGTCCTTGCCGGCCGCCCCGGCCTCGCGCCGGAAGTTGGTCGTGAACGCCGCGTACTTGGCCGGCAGGTCGGCTGCCTCCAGCCGTTCCTCGGCGTGGATCCCGGCCAGCGCCACCTCGGAAGTGCCGGTCAGGTACAGGGCGTCCTTCTCCAGCTGATACAGGTTGGATGCCTCGGTGGGCAGGAACCCGGTCCCGTACATGGCCTGCTCGCCGACCAGGATCGGCGGCAGCACGGTCAGGAAGCCCTGGCCGGCCAGCTTGTCCAGGACGTAGCGGTAGAGCGCCATCTCCGTCAGCGCGACGTCACCGATCCGGTAGGCGAACCTGGAGCCCGACAGCCGCGCTCCCCTGGCCATGTCGATCCAGCCGGCGGGCGACCCGAGGTCCAGCGCGTCCTTGGGCTCGAAGCTGAACGCGGGCCGCTCGCCCCAGGTCCGGACCAGCTCGGCGTCTTCCTCGTCCATCCCGTCCGCGGCGCTCGGATCGGGCAGGTTGGGAATCTGGGACAGCAGCGCGTCCCGCAGCCGGGCCGCCTCGGCCTGCTCCTCGACGGCCTGGGTGAGCTCTTCCTTCAGCTGGCGCAGCTCGGTGATCTCCGCCGGGCCGGGCGGCTTGCCCTTCGACGTCCTCTTCTGGGCGGCCCGGAGCGCTTCGGCGCGCTCGGTGTGTTCCCGCCAGCTGGCATCCGCCGCCAGCAGGGCATCGAAGTCAGCCGCCGCGCCCCGCCGCGCCAGGGCGGTGCGGAAGCGGTCGGGCTCCTGCCGGGCGGCCTTGAGGTCAATCACCCGGGCGAGTCTAGTCGCAGGCCCGCCCGCCAGCGTTACGGTTAATTGCCGTCCGGTAATTACCGTCCGGCGGGCTCAGCTGTCCGGCTGCGCCCGGCATGTCGCGGGCACAGCCGCCGGGGCAGGCGCGGCCTTGAGCCCGGCCGCGCTGGCCAGCCCGGGCCCGGACGCCAGCGGGGCCGGCGCTGGCCCGGCTGGCGCGGCCAAGGCGGGCTCGGCCGGGGCGGGCTCGGCCGCGGCGGCGGGCGCCGGGCGGCGGCTGGCCCGGGCGGCGAGCACCGAGCCGGCCAGGATCAGCGCGAACGCCCCGGCCATGGCCGGGGTCAGCCGCTCGCCCAGGATCAGCACGCCGAGCGTGACCGCGACCGCGGGATTGACGTAGGTGATCACGGTGGCCCGGGCCGGGCCGATCTCGGCGAT
This sequence comes from uncultured Actinomycetota bacterium, assembly GCA_963788895.1. Taxonomy (GTDB): domain Bacteria; phylum Actinomycetota; class Actinomycetes; order Streptosporangiales; family Streptosporangiaceae; genus DATBGO01. The sequence continues at coordinate 17,677 of CAWBJA010000012.1, forward strand.
CAGCCGGAAGAAGACCAGGAATGCGACGGCCGTGCAGAGCACGGCCAGGGTCCCGAGCGCGAGCAGCACGCGCCCGGAGGGCATCACGGAAGGCCAGGTCAGCGCGGCGGCGGGCGCGTAGGCGATGGCGGCCAGGCCCAGGCACACCGCGGTCATGGCCAGCGGCGGGGCCTGGGCCAGCTTCCGGCTGGCGATCAGCGGCCCGGTCGCGTAGCAGACCGCGACGATGAGCACTTCGGCGATCGACCAGGCGTCCCCGCCCGAGGCCCCCGGCCCGACCAGCAGCGCGACCCCGGCCAGGCCAGCCAGCAGGCCGGTCCACCGGGCCGGGGTGAGCCGGTCGGCGTCCCCGGTCAGCCGGGCCAGCACTGCCCCGATGATGGGCACCGAGGCGACCAGCAGGCCGCTCATCGAGCTGGTGAGCTTGCGCTCAGCCTCCGTCAGCAGCAGCCAGGGAACGATGATCTCCACCACCGCGAACACGATCAGCCAGGGCCAGTAGGGCCGCAACGCGCTCACCTGCCTGCGCCGCAGCGCGATCGGCAGCAGCAGGGCCGCCCCGATCGCCACCCGGGCCAGGACCAGCACCGACACCGGCACTCCGCCGACCGCCACCTTGATCAGCAGATACGGGATGCCCCAGATCACGCTCATCGCGGCGAACAACACCCAGCCCCGGCGGCTCACTGGTTCTCCTTCCGCCCACATGCCCGCTCCAGCGCGGCGCCGGTTGCCTGCCATCCGGTCAAGCTGAAGCTGGCCAGCCGCGACGCTATCTGCTCTGACCAGTTGAGAACAGTGAATATTCCGCCGGCCGCCCAGAGCCGACCATCGGCCCGGGCGGGACCAGGCAGGGCCCGCCCGGGCGCGCGCCTGGCAGGTGGGCTTCGGTCATCGCCGAGCGGCCGCACCGCCAGGCCCTCCCAGTCGTGCGCGCTCGGGCGGGCGGCTATTTCAGGCAGACGCCGGGCCGCCCGACGTCCAGGCACAACCCGGTCGCGGCGGGTGACCGGGACGGCTCGGGTGGCGGCGGCTGCAGCGGTGCCCGGTCCCAAGAAGGCCGCGGGCCTGGGGCGGATCGAGCGAAGCCGACCCCGGCGACCCGGACGGGGCGGCCTGGGACGACGGGCTCGGGGCCGGGCCGGTCCGGCCGGCCGGACCGGTTCCCCCGCCCCCGGCGGCCGGGCCCGCGGGTGACGGGGCGGGGCTAGGGTCGCTGGCACCGCGCTGGCCCACCCGGACGGACCCGCCGACCGGCGGGTAACCGGGGGCCGCGCTGATCAGCCCGCCCGGCCGGGGCCCGGATCCGGCGTTGTCGGGCTGCCGGAACTGGATCGAGACCGAGGTGAGGAGCAGGTAGGCGACCGACACCGACGCCACCACGCCGATGCTCAGCACCAGGACCACCGGGTTGCCCCGCAGCGCCGCGTACCCGCGCCTGATCGTGGTGCGAATCTGGTCGCTGATGAGCGCCGCGGCCAGCCGCGGGGCCGGCAGCGGCGGGCCGTAGCCGACCCGGGCGTTGCTCCGGGCCCGGCCGATCGCGGCCCGGCGCTCGTTGGTGGTGAGTCCCGGCAGCAGGTAAAGAATCGTGTGCCGGCCCTCAACGGCCGTTCGGATGTGTAAGCCGGCCGGCAGGTTTGCGTATTGGATCTTGATCACTGCCCGGACCTCGTAAATGTTCCTTAAGTTTACGTATTCTGCCGGTCACTGCTCAGCAAACAGTGACGACGCTATCACGTTAGATAGCTGCAATCCCACGAAACGACCAGAACTGTCCCCTGACCCCACGCTGGCGGCGGCCTGGCCCGGGATCAGGGCCGAGCTTGCCCGAGACCAGCCGGCCGCCCCGGCTACGCTCACATGATCAGGCGAACATCGCCGCCAGGCAGGAGGAACGGTGCGACTGACCGGCGCGAGCGGCAAGACGGGCGGACCCGCCGGCCGGGTCGACGCCGGGCCCGCCGGCCAGGTCGACGCCGGGCCCCCCGGCCAGGTCGACGCCGGGCCCCCCGGCCAGGCCCGCGCGGACGGCGGTCACCGCGCAGGCGACCAGCCTGCGGCATCGGCCGGCGCGGCCGCCCAGACCGGGCCGGGCGCGGAGCAGCGCGGCGGCACCGGGCCGGGACCGGGCCAGCCGGGAGGCGGCCTGGACCGGCTGGCGATACCGCTCGCGGTGGCGGGCGGGCTGATCCTGGCCGCAGCGTTCCCGCCGGTGGGCGCCTGGCCGCTGGCGGCGGTGGGGCCGGCCGTGCTCGCTCTCGCGCTGTGGCGGCGGAGCCTGCGCGGCGCGGCCATCGTGGGCCTGGCGTTCGGCCTGGCATTTTTCGTCCCGCTGCTGGCCTGGCTGATCAACCTGGCCTGGTACGCCTGGCTGGCCCTGGCCGTGACCGAGGCGCTGATCTTCGCGGTGCTGGCGGTGGCCCAGTGGCTGCTGCTGCGACTGCCCGGCTGGCCGGTCGCGGTGGCGGGCTGGTGGGTCGCGGCGGAGGCGGTCAGGGACCGCTGGCCGTGGGGCGGGTTCCCCTGGGGCAGGCTGGCCATGAGCCAGGCCGGCGCACCGACCGAACGGTGGGTCGCGATCGGCGGGCCGCCGCTGCTGACATTCTGGCTGGCCCTGGCCGGCGCGACGCTGGCCTGGCTGCTGCTCGGCCTGGCCCGGCGCGGCCCGGCGGACAAGACCGGCCGGGCGGACAAGACCGGCCGGGCGGACGAGACCGGCCCGGCGGACGGGACCGGCCCGGCGGACGGGACCGGCCCGGCGGACGGGACCGGCCCGGCGGACGAGACCGGCCCGGCGGACGAGACCGGCCCGGCGGCCCGCCGCGGCCTGGCGATCGTTCGCGGCCAGGGGCTCGCTCGCCGCCCGGGAGTCATCCGGGGCCGGGTCGGCGCGGCGGCGGCGTTCGCGGTGGCGGCGGGGCTCGCGCTGGCCGGGGCGGCGCTGCCGCTCGGCTCGCCGGATCCGGGGCACCCGACCGCCACGGTGGCCGCCGTCCAGGGCAACGTCCCGCACCTACGGACCATTCAGGGCCTGCTGCGGGCCACCACCGTGACCGGCAACCACGCGGCCGCGACCGAGCAGTTCGCCCGGCAGGTCGCGGCCGGCCGCCGGCCCGCGCCGGACGTGGTGATCTGGCCGGAGAACTCCACCGATATCGACCCCAGCACTGACCCGGTCGTCTACGCCACGATCGCGGCCGCGGTGCAGGCCATCGGCCGGCCGGTCCTGGTCGGGGCCGTGCTGCAGAACCCGGTGCGCAACGCCGGCCAGCTCTGGCGGCCCGGCCAGGGCCCGGTCCAGGTCTACATCAAGCGGCAGCTGGTCCCGTTCGGTGAGGCCATCCCGCTGCGCGGGCTGCTGTCGAAGTTCATCCCGCTGATCAAGCTGCAGCCGCGTAATTTCACCCCCGGGCACCGCACGGTGATCTTCCGGATCGGCCAGATCCGGCTCGGCGACGTGATCTGCTACGAGGTCAGCTTCGACAACCTGGTTTCCTCCGAGGTGAAGGCGGGCGCGAACCTGCTGGTGGTGCAGACCAATGACGCCACATTCGAGGTAGACGGCCAGACCGGCGAGACCCTGCAGCAGCTGGCCATGGCCCGGATCCGGGCCGTCGAGAACAACCGCTCAGTGGTCGTCGCGTCCACGACCGGGGTCAGCGCGATCATCGCGCCGGACGGCGCCCTGATCGCCCATAGCGGGACCTGGCTGCGGGCGGTACTCGACGCCCGCGTCCCGCTGCGCACCGGCCTGACCCTGGCCAACCGGGTCGGCGCCTGGCCCGAGCTGGTGATCTGCGCCCTCACCGTGGCCGCGCTGGCGGCCGCGCTGAGCCTGCAGATCCTGGCCCGCCGCCGGGCCGCCTCCCGGCCCGGTCAGCCGCCCGCTTAGCTGGGCGTTGACCGGCGTCGCACAATGGAGGCGTGAGCTTCTGGCGTGGCTTCGCTCAGCCGGTCCGATATGCCACGTTGCTCGCGGGCGGCGTGCCCGCGCTCGCGTTCCCGGCCCCCAACCTGGAATGGCTCGGCTGGTTCGGCCTGGTCCCGGGGCTGCTGCTGATGCACGCCGCGCCCGACCGCCGGGAGGCGGCGGCGCGCGGCTGGTGGTTCGGGGCCGGCTTCCTGCTGGCCTCGCTGTACTGGCTGGCCCCGAACCTGGGCCCGGGCCTGCTGCTGGTCGTCGCGGTGCTCGGGGTGCTGTGGACCAGCGTGGGCGTGGCCGTCTGGACGCTGCTGCGGCCGCCGGTCACCGGGCGCCGGGCGCTGGCCGCCCTGGCCGTGGTCCCGAGCTGCTGGGTGAGCATCGACTGGGCCCGGTCCTGGCAGGGCTTCGGCGGGCCGTGGGCGGTGCTCGGCGCCAGCCAGTGGCAGCATCCGGCGGTGCTGGCCCTGGCCGCGGTCGGCGGGGTCTGGCTGGTCAGCTTCGCGCTGGTCGCGGCCAACACCGGCATCCTGATCGTGCTGGTCGCCAGCCGGAACTGGGTCCGCCTGCTCGGCGTCGCGGCCGCGCTGGTCGCCGGTGGCCGCCGGGCCGGTGGCCTTCGCGCTCACCCCGGCGCCTCCGGCAGCGCGCCAGGTCGACGATCGCCCTGGTCCAGCCCGGAATCGTGCCCAACCCGGCGCTGCGGGTCGACGCCAGCCAGCGGCTCTCGGCTGACCTGCGCGGTCGACGGCGCGGACCTGATCGTGTGGGGCGAGAGCAGCGTCGCCTACGACCTGGACACCCATCCCGCGCTGCTGGGCCAGATCCGCAAGCTCGCGGCGGCCGACGGCGCGCAGATCCTGCTCAACCAGGACTCGCTCGGCCCGGCCGGCGCGAAGTCGAAGATGGCCGTCCTGGTGGGCCCGGGCGGCATCGACGGCCGGTACGTGAAGACCAGGCTGGTGCCGTTCGGCGAGTACATCCCGTTCCGGCGGCAGCTCGGCTGGCTGACCAGCATCAGCCAGGCCGCGCCGCAGAACATGGTCCCCGGCACCGGCGCGCACGTGCTGCGGGTCACCGCCGGGCGCGGCCGCCGCTGACCGTCGGCGTGCTGATCTGCTTCGAGTCGGCGTTCCCCGACATGTCCCGGGTCGGACACCGACCACGGCGCCCAGCTGATCATCTACCAGACCTCGGATTCGACGTTCCAGGCCAGCTGGGCGCTGGCCCAGCACGCCGCGCTCGGCGCGGTACGCGCCGCCGAGACCGGCCGGCCGGTGGTGCAGGCCGCGCTGACCGGCGACTCGGCGGCGTTCGACCGCGCGCGGGCGGCTGCTGGCCTGGGCCGGGGCCAGCTACCGGGGCGTGATCGACGTACAGCTGGGCCTGCCGCCGGTCACGGCCCGCACCCTCTACGACCGGCTCGGCGACTATGTCCCCTGGACCGCCGTCGGCATCGCGGGGCTGGCCGCGGCCATCGGGCTGGTCCGGGCCCGCCGGGACCGGCTGCGGCCGCCCGCGCCGGCCAGGCCGGATCAGCCGCAGCCGGACTGGTCGCCGCCCGCGGGCCCGCATACCCTGGAACCGCCGCCACCCCTGGAACGGCAGCCGCCCGCCTGACCGCCCCGGCTGAACGACCGGCTGAACCGAGCTAGTTTGAACCGTAACGAACCGCAGTAACGTATTCGTGGTGAATTTGCCTCACCTGGTCAGGACCGGGCGCCCGGGACGGGCGCGGGAGCAGACCAGGGAGACTGGCCCGTCAAGGAGAACGATGTGAGCCTCCCTCGCCGCACCGAGAGGTCCGACCAGTGCCCGGCCCGGATCAAGCCGCGGGCGGCGCGGCGGCTCCCGGTCGCCGCGGCCTGCGTGGCCCTGGCCCTGGGCGCGGCCCGCCTGCTCGGCGCCTGCCCCGGCTCGGCGGCGGGCGACGCCAGCGGCGCGGCCAGCGCCAGCCAGACGCCCGGCCCCCAGCTGACCATCACCCCGGCCACGGGCACCCGGCACGCGCGGCCGGAACCGGGCATCACGGTCACCGCCGCGGGCGGAAAGATCACTAAGGTCACGGTCCGCACCGGCGGGCGAGCTCGGTGACCGGCCAGCTGAACCCGGCCGGCACGGCCTGGCACAGCACCTGGGCGCTGGACGTGGCCCAGCACTACACGGTGACCGCGACCGCCGCCGACTCCTCCGGCCACACGCGCACCCTGACCAGCTCGTTCCGCACGCTGACGCCGGCCCAGACCAACCAGATGATGATCTTCGAGGGGAGCGAGCAGACCTACGGCGTCGGCATGCCGATCTTGCTCACGTTCAGCCGTCCCGTGGTCAACAAGGCGGCGGTCGAGCGGTCACTGGAGCTGCGCACCTCCAAGCCGGTCGCCGGCGCCTGGTACTGGGATGGCAGCCAGGCACTCAACTTCCGCCCGGAGAGTTACTGGCCCGCGCACACCGAGGTCAGCTTCACCGGGCACCTCAACGGCGTAGAGGAAGCCCCGGGCGTGTACGGCAGCCACACCCTGACTCAGAGCTTCAAGATCGGCGATTCGCTGATCGTGGTGGCCAGCACGGCCAGCCACCACATGGATCTGTACCAGAACGGGACGCTGCTGCACCGCTGGCCGATCAGCACCGGCCGCCCCGGCGACAACACCCCGAACGGCACCTACCTGACCATCGAGAAGGGCAACCCGGTGCTGATGAAGGGCCCCGGGTACAAGCTGGAGGTGCCCTGGTCGGTGCGGTTCACCTGGTCAGGCGACTACCTGCACGACGCCTACTGGTCGGTGGGCCAGCAGGGCTTCACCAACGTCAGCCACGGCTGCGTGAACATGCCGCCCGCCGACGCCGAGATCTATTACAAGATGGCGGTGCCCGGGGACCCGGTCACGGTCACCGGCAGCCCGCGCGCGGGCGTGTGGGACAACGGCTGGACCCAATGGTTCCTGTCCTGGAACAGATATCTCAAGGGCAGCGCGCTGCACCAGGCGGTGCAGGCGGGCCCGGACGGCAGCAAGTTCGTCGACCCAGACACGCTCCCGCCCCCCGCGTCGGCGCCGCTGGGCGCCCCCGACCCGGGTAACTGGACCGCCACCTAGGCCAGCCGGGGCCGCCCGGCGGATCCCGGCGGATCCCGGCTGGTCCCGGCCGGCCCCGGCTGGACCAGGCCGGGAACAGGCTGCAGGATCAGGGCAGGCGCCGCCGCGCGGCGGCCGGATGGGCGGTGGCGGTGACCAAGCTGATGGCCGAGGTGAGCCCGGCCGAAGTGGGGCTGGATCAGGACCGGCTGGATCGGATCGACCGGCATTTCGCGCGTTATGTCGATGACGGCCGGCTGCCAGGCTGGCTGATCACGGTGACCAGGCACGGCCGCCTGGCCCACGTCGGGTGTTACGGGGCCAGGGACATCGAGGCCGGCCTCCCGGTCGAGACCGACACCCTGTGGCGGGTCTACTCGATGACCAAGCCGATTACCTCGGCCGCGGCGATGATGCTGCACGAGGAAGGCGCTTTCGAGCTGACCGACCCGGTGAGCCGGTTCATCCCGTCGTTCGCCGACGTCAGGGTGTTCGCCGGCGGCACCGACCTCAAGCAGGTCACCGTGCCGGCCGCCGAGCCGGTGCGGATGTGGCACCTGCTGACGCACACCTCCGGCCTGACCTACGGGTTCCAGCGCAAGCACCCGGTCGACGCCATGTACCGGGCGGCCGGGTTTGACTGGGGCACGCCGCGCGGCCTGGACCTCGCTCAGTGCTGCGATACCTGGGCCCGCCTGCCGCTGCTGTTCGAGCCGGGCACCGAGTGGAACTACGGGGTATCGACCGATGTGCTGGGCCGGGTCATCGAGGTGCTCAGCGGGCAGCGTCTGGACGAATTCCTCGCGGACCGGGTTTTCGGGCCGCTCGGCATGACGGATACCACGTTCCAGGTGGATCCGGCCGACGCGGAACGGCTGGCCGCCCTGTACATGCCCGGCCCTGACGGCCGGGCCGTGCGCCTGGACGAGCTGGGCAAGTACGCGCTGATCCGGCCGACCGCGGTCAGCGGCGGCGGCGGCGTGATCTCGACGGCGGCGGACTACCGCCGGTTCATGCTGGCCATGGCCGAGCTGCCGGGCAGCCCGGCGGGTGAGCTGGATGGCGTCCGGCTGCTCGGCCCGCGCACCGTGCGCTACATGACCAGCAACCACCTGCCCGGCGGCGCGGACCTGGAGACGTTCGGACGGCCGCTGGATATCGAGACCCCGTTCCGCGGCGTGGGCTTCGGCCTGGGCTTCGCGATCACGCTGGACCCGGTGGCCGGCCAGACGCCCAGCTCGGCTGGCGAGGCCTGCTGGGGCGGCGCGGCGAGCACCTCGTTCTGGATCGACAACGCCGAACGGATCGCGGTCTCGTTTTTCACCCAGCTGCTGCCCTCCAGCTCCCACCGGATCCGGACCTACCTGCGCCAGCTGGTCTACCAGGCGATCATCGACTAGCGCGGCGGCCGGGGCGGGAAAGCAGCGGCCCGGGGCTCAGCGCTGCTTGGTGTGAGTCGGGGCCTGGTGCCGGGGCTCGTGGCCGGCCGCTTCCTTCTTCACCGCGCGGTAGCGGTAGACGATGAAGGCGGCGATGGCCAGCACGACCAGCCCGACCAGCACGTAGGTGCCGACCGAGAAGTAGTGATTGAAGCTCGTCCAGGCGCTGCCCACCTGGTAGCCGATCACCGAGATGATCGTGGCGTAGACGGCGGTGCCCAGCAGGTTGAACAGCCCGAACGGCACGGCCGGGATCTCGATGAACCCCGCGACCAGCGAGGTGAACGCGCGGACCAGGGGCAGCATCCGGCCGACCGCGACCGCCCAGGCACCGCGCCCGGCGAAGAAGCGCTCGGCCCGGTCGATGTCTGACCGGGTGATCAGGACGTACCGGCCCAGCCGCTCGACCAGCGGGCGGCCGCCGATCCGGCCCACCCCGTAGGCCAGGAAGGACCCGCCCATCTCGGCGGCGGTTCCGATGACGATGACCAGGGCCAGGTTCAGGTGCCCCTGGTAGGCGAGCACGCCCGCGAAGCCGAAGGTGATCTCGGAGGAGATCGGGACGCAGCAAGCCTCTAGAAAGCCGAGGATGATCAGCGCGCCATAACCGGCGTGGGTCAGAAGGCTCTCCATGGCTATCTGTTGTACCGCATGTCAGCCGGCTGAATGTACCTAAGCACTCCGGACGCGCGTTGATGCGCGCCCCGCCTGCTCGGAGGAACAGGCGGGACGCGCGGTCCCGGCCCCGGTCGGGGGCCTGGGTTTTCATGATCACGGTTCATTGGTGGGGCGCCGGCCCCAGTGAATGACCGTGATCACGGTCGGTCCCGGGTTAGAGGAGGTGGCGGGCGGCGGCGGCGACGAGGTGGGCGGCCTGGTCTTCCCACTTGGCGTAGGCGTAGGGGAAGCCGGAGCGCTGGACGCCCTGGGCGGCCTCCCATAGCGGCTGGCTGGCCCAGGCCGGGTCCTGGTGCTGGTAGTAAGCCAGCGCGTGCAGGAACGCGTCGGAGGCGTAGACCGGGTCGGTGACCTGGGCGGGGGTGCCCCATCCGGCGGAGGGGCGCTGCTGGAACAGGCCGAGGGAGTCGCGGTCGCCGTAGGACAGGTTCTCCAGGGTGGATTCCTGCATGGCGGTGGCGACCGCGATGACGGCCGAGCGCAGGCCCATGTGCAGGTGCAGCGCGCGGGCGGTGATGGTCGCGGCGTTGGCGGCCCGGGAGGCGGTGACCGGCATGCTGGCCTGCGCGCCGGACAGCCCGTCCGGCAGCAGCTTCTGGCTGGCTGACAGCGTCCCGCCGTGCGGGTGACCCGCCGCGGCCTCGGTGATGCCGTGCCACGAGTTCAGGTTCATCACCGGCTTGGCGTGCTTGACCGGGCTGTGCTTGGTGATCAGCTTGGGGTGGGACGGCGCGTGCGCCGCGGAGGCGGGCTTGGCCGGAGCGTGCTTGACCACGGCGTGCCCGGCGGCCTGCCCGTTGCCCGGATGGGCCGGGCGCGGCGGCGCGACCACCCCGGCCGCGGCCGGCTGGCCAGCCGCAGGCGCGGCGATCTTCGGATGTGCGACGGTCAGGCGCTGCGCCACGGACCCGCTGGCCGGGCCGCCGACGCTGGCCGCGACCATGGCCGCGATGACCGCGACGGCCACTAGGCCGGCTGCGGCAGTCAGGATCCGGGTCCGGGCCGCCGTACGGCCGAGGCTGGTCCACGCGGCCGCGACGACGCGCCCGGCCGGGGCCAGTCGCGCGCCGGCCGGCGTGCCTGGCCAGCCGGATCGCGCCGGAGCGGACGGCCTGAGCCGCCGCGGACTGGCCGGCCAGGACGGTCAGCGTCCGGCCGGCCGGGAGGATGCGGTCACGAAGAGTCAGGACCGCGCGGTCACGAAGCGGGCCGGAAACGGCCAGGACATGGCCGATGACGGCGAGTATCGCGGAACGGATGAGAGTAATGAATCGGGCGATGACGCTGGGGGTGCTGGCGCGCAGGGCGGCCAGCCGTGCGGTTGAGAGCACGGTGCATCCTTCTGCGTGTTCCCCATCGCCCGGCCGGCGCGGGGGGCGCGCGACCGGAGGGCGTATGTGGTTATCGGGGGCGCTGCCGGAACGGCCCGGGGCAGGATCGCGGCTTGGGGAGCCGGGGTATCCCGTCCCTGGTTCGTGCGGCTGCCGTACCTCTGGCACGACGGCTAGGGGGAGGCCGTAAAGGCACAGGACGGGCGCGTTCTGGCGGGGGAGCGCCGGTCCCGGATGGGGATCACAGTGTGTAACGTCCCGCGTGTCCCGCTAACATCCCCTTGCACTCCAGTTATGACGCTAATCACTTACTGTGCGTAACGGGAATACGTCGCGTACGACTTTGCATCTGCTTTGCCGCAAGGCATCCAGCGCGTTACCAGCCCCGGCCGGCCCAGGGAACCACCCCGGCCAGCGCCCCAGGATCGGCCCGCCCGGCCGGCCTGACCGGTGCTGATACGCTCCTGCGCCAGATCACCTTTGTTCGGGACGAGTGGTGATAAAGCCGCCCAGCCCGAGGCGGGCGAGGTGGCGCTGGCCGACCGCCGCGTCCGCCAGCACCTTGCAGCCGCGCGGCGCCGGCCTCAGGGACACCGGCCGTCGCGCACGTCAACAGGGGGAATGGCCGATGGGCGCGGAACGGGACCGGGTCGCTGGCTTCGGCCGGCTGGAGAACGGGCTGCGCCAGGCCGGTGACTGGTACCGCTGGGGACCGTACCTGAGCGAGCGCCAGTGGGGCACGGTCCGCGAGGACTACAGCGCCGACGGCTCGGCCTGGGAGTACCTGCCGCATGATCACGCCCGGTCCCGCGCCTACCGCTGGGGCGAGGACGGCCTGGCCGGGTTCAGCGACATCGAGCAGCGCTTCTGCCTGGCCCTGGCCCTGTGGAACGGCCGCGACCCGATCCTGAAGGAGCGCGCCTTCGGCCTGACCGGCGCGCAGGGCAACCACGGCGAGGACGTCAAGGAGCACTACTGGTATCTGGACGCGGTGCCGAGTCACGCCTGGAACCGGTGGCGCTATCACTATCCGCAGGGCGCGTACCCCTATGAGGACCTTATCGACCAGAACGCTAAGCGCAGCCGCATCCAGCCCGAATATGAGCTGATCGACACCGGGGCATTCGCCGGCGGGCGGTACTGGATCATCGAGGCTACCTACGCGAAGGCCGGCCCGGACGACCTGCTGCTGGCCATCGACGTGACCAACGCGGGCCCCGGCCCCGAGACCCTGCACGTCCTGCCGACCGCCTGGTTCCGTAACACCTGGGCCTGGGACGAGAGCTCGCCCCGTCCGGCCCTGGCGGCCGGCCCCGGGCAGGCTGGCGTGGCCGCCGTGGTCAGCGTCGATCATCCGTTCTGCGGAGATCTCGACTTGCTGGGCGGCCCTGGCCCCGGCGGAACCGTTCCCGACCTGCTGTTCTGCGAGAACGAGACCAACGTCAGCCGGCTGTTCGGGGCCAGCTCCCCCGGCCCCGGGCCGGGCGCGGCATACCCCAAGGACGGCATCAACGATCACGTGGTGCACGGCGCCGCCACCGTGAACCCGGACCGGCGCGGGACCAAGTGCGCCCTGGCCTACCAGCTGCGGCTGGGGCCGGGCGAGTCCGCCCGGCTGCGGCTGCGGCTGCGCCCGCACCGGGCCGGCCCGCGCGGCCCGGCGCTCGGCGCGGACTTCGACCAGGTGCTGGCGCAGCGCCGGGCCGAGGCCGACGAGTTCTACGCCGAGCTCACGCCGGCGCCGGCCAGCGCGGACGAGGCGCTGGTCATGCGGCAGGCGTTCGCCGGGATGCTGTGGAGCAAGCAGCTGTATTACTACGACGTGAGCCGGTGGCTGGACGGCGATCCGGCGCAGCCGCCCCCGGATCCGGCCCGGCGCGGCGGGCGCAACAGCCGGTGGCGCAGCTTCGACGCCTTCGACATCATGTCCATGCCCGACACCTGGGAGTATCCCTGGTTCGCCGCGTGGGACCTGGCCTTCCACTGCGTGGCGCTGGCCCACGTCGACCCGGCGTTCGCCAAGTACCAGCTGATCCTGGTCTGCCGGGAGTGGTTCCAGCATCCCGGCGGCGCGCTGCCGGCCTATGAATGGGACTTCGGTGACGTGAACCCGCCGGTCCACGCCTGGGCCGCGCTTGAGGTGTTCGCCATCGACGGGGGCACCGACATCGGGTTCCTCAGCCGGGTCTTCGACAAGCTGCTGGTCAACTTCACCTGGTGGGTCAACAGGGAGGACGCCGAAGGCAACAACCTGTTCGAGGGCGGCTTCCTGGGGCTGGACAACATCGGCCCGCTGGACCGCTCGCACCTGCCGGCGGGCAGCATCCTTGAGCAGTCCGACGCGACCGGGTGGATGGCCTTCTACGCCATGGCCATGACCTCGATCGCCATGGTCCTGCACCGGGCCGGGCAGCGGGACGGGGTCGACCTGATCCTGAAGTTCCTTGAGCACTTCGCGGCCATCAAGCAGGCCATCGATGACCAGGGGCTGTGGGACGACGCGGACGGCCTGTACTACGACCGCCTGATCACCCCGGACGGCCAGTGCGTCCCGGTCAAGGTCCGGTCGATGGTGAGCCTGATCCCGGCGCTGGCGGCCGGCGTGGTGAGCCAGGAAGTGCTCGACCTGGCCCTGATGGTCGGCAAGCGGTTCGCCGGCTTCCTGGCCGACCGCGACCTGGCCGCCCAGGAGCTGGCCGGCCAGGCCCAGGCGGGCCCGGCCTGCCCGTGCTTCGACGACCCGGACCTGGGCCTGGCCGGGCTGGCCGCCCTGGGCCGGCTGCGCGGCCCGCACGGCGATCACCGGCTGCTGCTCAGCCTGGCCGGGCCGGATCAGCTGCGGCGGATGCTGGCCCGGCTGTTCGACGAGGCCGAGTTCCTGTCCCCGCACGGGCTGCGGGCGCTGTCGGCCTATCACCGCGGGCACCCGTACCGGATCGAGGTGGCGGGATTGTCGGCCACCATCGACTACGAGCCCGGTGAGTCAACCACGCCCATGTTCGGCGGCAACTCCAACTGGCGGGGCCCGGTCTGGTTCCCGCTGAACTACCTGATCATCAGCGTCCTGGAGCGCTATCACCGGTTCTTCGGCGACGAGCTCACGGTCGAGTACCCGGCCGGGTCGGGCCAGCAGCTCAGCCTGAACCGGGTCGCCGCCGACCTGCAGGACCGGCTGATCTCGCTGTTCACCGTCGGCCCGGACGGGCGGCGGCCGGCCCTGGGACCCGACGGCCTGCTGCAGCGCGACCCGGCCTGGCGGGACAACCTGGTGTTCAGCGAGTACTTCCACGGTGACACCGGGGCGGGGCTGGGCGCCGCGCACCAGACCGGCTGGACCGGCCTGATCGCCGACCTGATCCGGCGCCGGCACGGCGCGGTGACCACCGTCGGTGAGGCCATCGCGAACCTGTGACGCCGGCCGCCGGTAACATGATGAGAGGGAACGCTGATGTGCAGGGGTGCCAGTGAGCCAGCAGCCTGATCGTGATCCGCTGCCGGGCGGCCTCGGGCCGATGCGCTCGTCGAGTGCCGACCGTGAGCGGGCCGTCGACGTGCTGAAAGCGGCGTTCAGCGAAGGGCGCCTGACGAAGGACGAGTTTGAGCAGCGCTGCGGCCTGGCATACGGTTCGCAGACCTACGCCGAGCTGGCCGCGCTCACCGCGGACCTGCCGGTGGGCCCGCTGGGCGCACTAAGCCCGCTGGACCCGCCGAGCCCGCCGGACCAGGCGGCCCAGCCGCCCCGTCCGGTCGCGCCCTATCAGGCCTATCCGGCGCTGCCCGACCGCCCGCCGATGAACTCGATGGCCGTCGCCGCCTTGATCTGCGCCCTGCTACCCGGAATCACGATGGTCGGCGGCCTGGTGGCGGGCATCATCGCCCGGCAGCAGATCCGGGTAACCGGCGAGCGGGGCGACGCGGCCGCCCGCGCCGCGATCGTGGTCAGCTCCATCGGGATCGTGCTGTTCATGTTGATCATCCTGATCGCCTTACTGACTGGCCTGACCCCGGCGCCGCGCGCGCCCGGCTAAACCGGCTCCGCCAGCGCGGCGATGATCTCGGCGATCTCCCCGGCGGACAGGGCGCACGTCCCGTCGCCGACCGGCAGCTCGATGCGCACCACGCCCGGGTCAGCCCATTTTGCCCTGGCCAGTCCCTGCGCCGGGCAGGCCAGCCGGGCCGGGCCAGTAGAATCCCGGCCATGTTCTCTGCGCTGCCCGACAAGATCGAAGCCGACTCGCTGGAACTCGCGATCCTCGAGTTCTGGGACCGCGAGGGCATCTTCGAGCAGCTGCGCGCGCAGAACTCCGGCGGGCCCCGGTTCAGCTTCACCGACGGGCCGGTGACCGCCAACAAGACCCTCGGCGTGCACACCGCGTGGGGCCGGACGCTGAAGGACGTGTTCCAGCGGTACAAGGCGCTGCGCGGATTCCACCAGCGCTACCAGAACGGCTTCGACTGCCAGGGCCTGTGGATCGAGGTCGGCGTCGAGCGCGAGCTCGGCCTGAACTCCAAGCGCGAGATCGAGGAATACGGGCTGGCCAAGTTCGCCGGCAAATGCCGCGAGGTGGTGCAGAAGTCGGCCGCGGACCTGATCGCCGGGTCGGTCAGGCTCGGGCAGTGGATGGACTGGGGCCGCGACTACTACACCTTCTCCGACACCAACATCGAGTACATCTGGAAGTTCCTGCGGCTGGTGCACGAGCGGGACTGGCTCTACCGCGGGCACCGGCCGACCGAGTGGTGCCCGCGCTGCGGCACCTCGATCTCCGCGCACGAATTGGTCGGCAGCTACGTCGAGCGGGCCGATCCGTCGCTGCGGGTCAGGTTCCCGCTGCTCGACCGGCCGGGCGAGGCCCTGGTCATCTGGACCACGACGCCCTGGACGCTGCCCGCGAACGTGGCCGCGGCGGTCCGCCCCGACGCGCCGTACGGGCGCCTGGACAATGGCGACTGGCTGGCCACCGAGCGCGGCGACGGGCGGACCTTCACCGAGGTCAGGCCGGGCTCGGAGCTGATCGGCTGGCGCTACCGCGGCCCGTTCGACGAGCTGCGGCCCGGCTCCCAGGTCGAGCATCGGGTGGTCGGCTGGGACGAGGTGTCGCTGGCCGACGGCACCGGCATCGTGCATATCGCGCCGGGCTGCGGCGCCGAGGACTTCGACCTCGGCCAGGCGCACGGCCTGCCGGTGCTGGCGCCGGTCGACGAGTCGGGCCGGTTCCTCCCCGAGTACGGCTGGCTGGCCGGGCTGTCCACCACGCAGGCCAAGGACCGGATCCTCGATGACCTGCGGGACCGGTCTGTGCTGGTGAGCGCGGGCGAGATCACCCACCGCTATCCCGAGTGCTGGCGCTGCCACACGCCGCTGATCTTCCGGGTGTCCGACGACTGGTTCATCTCGGTGGAGCAGGTCAGGGAGCCGATGCGCGCGGCCAACCGCACTGTTGAGTGGACCCCGGCCTATATGGGCAGCCGGATGGACGACTGGCTGGTCAACATGTCGGACTGGAACATCTCCCGGCGCCGGTATTACGGCCTGCCGTTGCCGTTCTACCCGTGCGCGTGCGGCCACCTCAACGTCATCGGCTCGCGCGCCGAGCTGACCGAGCGGGCCACCGACCCGGCCGCGCTGGCTGACCTGCGGGAACTGCGCCGGCCCTGGATCGACGCGGTCAAGATCCGGTGCGAGTCCTGCGGCCAGGAGGCCAGCCGGATCGCCGAGGTGGGTGACGTCTGGCTGGACGCGGGGATCGTGCCGTTCTCCACCCTGGGCTGGGAGAACCCGCACTGGCAGCCGGAAGGCTACGCCACCGGCGCGGCCCGCGGGCTGACCACGGCCGACCTGCCCGATCACGCCTACTGGGAGCAGTGGTTCCCGGCCGACTGGGTCTCGGAGATGCGCGAGCAGATCCGGCTGTGGTTCTACTCGCAGCTGTTCATGTCGGTCACGCTGACCGGGCAGGCGCCGTACCGGAAGGTGCTCGGCTACGAGAAGATGCTGGACGAGCAGGGCAAGGAGATGCACGGCTCCTGGGGCAACGCGATCCAGGCCGAGGACGCGTTCGCCCGGATGGGCGCCGATGTCATGCGCTGGCAGTACAGCCAGCAGCCGCCTAGCCAGAACCTGCTGTTCGGGTTCGGGCCCGGGGTCCAGATCCAGCGCAAGCTGCTGACCCTGTGGAACAGCGTCTCGTTCCTGGTCAGCTACGCGAACATCGCGGGCTTCACCCCGGCGGCGGGCCGCCTGGCCGGCGGCCTGCGCCCCGGGCCAGGCCAGCAGCAGCTGGACCAGTGGCTGACCGCGCGGACCGCGCGGCTGGTGGCCGAGACCACGCGCGGGTATGAGCAGTTCCTGACGGTCAACGTGCTGCGCGCGTTCGAGGCCTACCTCGATGACCTGTCCAACTGGTACATCCGCCGGTCCCGGCGCCGGTTCTGGGACGGGGACCAGGCGGCGCTGGACACGCTGTGGTCCGCGCTGGTCCAGGCGGTGCGGGTGATCGCGCCGATCACCCCGTTCCTGGCCGAGCACCTGTGGCAGGTGCTGGTGGTGGCGGTGCAGCCCGGCGCGCCCGCCTCAGTGTTCCTGGCGGGCTGGCCCGAGGCCGCCGACGTTGACGATCAGCTGCTGGCGGACGTCGCCGCGGTCCGGCAGGTGGTCGATCTGGGGCGGCGGGCCCGGGCCACCGCCCGGCTGCGGCTGCGCCAGCCGCTGCGCCGGCTGGTCGTGGAGGGCGCCCAGGGCATCGAAGGCCACCTCGATGAGATCGCCGACGAGCTGCGGGTGGCCGAGGTCAGCCTGGACCGGATCGAGACGGCCAGCCTGCGCGTCCGGCCGAACTTCCCGGTCCTGGCCCCCCGCCTGGGCCGCGATGTGCAGCTGGTCAAGAAGGCCCTCGACGCGGGTGACTTCGCTGAGCTTGACGGCGGCCGGTTCGAGGCCGCCGGGCACCTGCTCGAGCCGGCCGAGGTCCTGGTGGAGCGGCTGGAGAAGCCGGGCTGGGCGGTGGCATCCGACCAGGGCGTGACCGTCGCGCTGGACACGGCGCTGGATGCGGAACTGGTCCGCCGGGGCCGCGTCTACGAGGTCGTGCACCAGGTCAACACGATGCGCAAGGAAGCGGGCCTGGAGCTGACCGACCGGATCAAGCTGTCCCTGCCCGCCGCCGACGCCGACCTGCTGGACTACCGGGACTGGATCCGCGCCGAGACGCTGGCCGTCTCGCTCGACGTGACCCCCGGCGACCAGGTCGTACTCGACCGGGCCTGACGCTCCGCAACTGCCGCGTTACTGCGGCCACCGGGCCCGCCAGAGCTCGCGCTGGCTGGCGCAGTAGAGCACGCCGCAGGCCAGCACCGCGACCAGTACCAGCATCGCGGTCGGCGCTGGCAGCCATTGCAGCAGCAGGCCGGTCCCGGCGACGCCGGCCGGCATGCCCGCGCTGATCAGCATCATTACCCCCGCCACGACCCGGCCTCGCTGCTCGTCGGGGGTCTGCCTGAGGATGAGCACGTCGACCAGGACCCTCAGCGCGGGCAGGCCGAGCATCGCGATGAACAGCAGGCTCGCCACCCACAGCGGCCCGAACGGGACGGCGAGCAGGGCGAAGACCGGGATCCACGACAGGGCCATGCCGAGCAGCAGCACGCCGGGCTGCAGCCGGTGCAGCACCCTGACCAGAGGTGCGCCGGCCAGGCCGCCGATCGCGCCGGCTCCCAGCGCCAGGCCTATCGGGCCCGGAGCATAATGCTGGTGGCGCAGGATGACGATGACGGCCAGATCGAGCCCGGTCCCGATCATGTTGACGGTCATGATCAGCAGCATGACCGCCCGCAGGACCGGAGCCCGCCACAGCGTGCGCAGGCCGGCCAGCATCCCGGAATCCGTCCCCTCCGCCGCGCGGGCCCCGGCTGCGCGCCCGTCATCCTGAGTCGCCTCCCCGGCTGCGCGCCCGTCATCCTGAGTCGCCTCCCCGGCTGCGCGCCCGTCATCCTGAGTCGCCTCCCCGGCTGCGCGCCCGTCATCCTGGCTCGGCTCGGCGGGCGGCCCGGCCGGGCCGGCCCGGGCGGCCTGACCGGGCGGGCGCGCCCGCGGGGCCACGCGGCATCGCCTTCATCGCGACCGCGGCCAGCATCGAGAACGCGAACGCCGCGGCGATGCTCAGGAACGGGATTGAGTGCGACAGCGCCCTGATGCCGTAGAGCGCTCCGGCCGCCGGCGGCCCGGCCAGGGCCGCGCCGTTCTGCCGCACCTCGTCCTGAATCAGTGCCTTCGTGAGCTGGGCTGGCGGGACCACCGACCGGACCAGTGGCAGCCGGGCCGCGACGGCCACCGCCTGCCCGGCCCCCAGCACCGCCGCGGCGGCCAGCAGCCCCGGCAGTGACAGCCAGCCGAGGATCAGGCCGGCGGCGACCACCGCGGTCACGATCGCGCGGCCGGCCTCGGCGACGATCACGACGGCTAGCCGGTCATGCCGGTCGGCCAGCTGCCCGCCCGGCAGGGATCCGGCCACCACGCCTATCGTCAGCACCGCCGCGAACAGCCCGGCCCTGGCGGGCGAGCCAGTCAGGGCGAGGATCGCCAGCGGATAGGCCACGTCGGCCACGCTGACGCCAAGTGACGACGCGGCGCTGCCGATCCAGAGCGTCTGGAACTGCAGGTTCCGCCACAGCGGAGCGGGTTCGCGGGCCGGATCACGCGTCTGCTGCGGGGCTCCGAGGGCCGGTGCACTCATTTGCCTGCTCCTTAATATTCTTGGCAGCGCCATCATTCATGTTTACATGAATGATGGCGGACTCGTGAGCATGTGGCAAGATGGGGCCGTGACCGATGAGCAGAAATCAGCCGGCCTCGTGGCCGGGGATGAGTCGCGCGCACCGCTGGAGGTCAGGACCGTCGCGGACGTCGACGTCCTGCGGGCGCTGGCCGACCCGACCAGGCTGGCCATCCTGGGCGTCCTGATGGAGCGGCACGATGACCTGCCGGTCATGTCGGTGAAGGAACTCGCCGCCCGCCTGGGCGAGCCGCAGACCAAGCTCTACCGGCACGTGAAGCAACTCGAGGCCGCCGGGCTGATCCGGGTCGCGGCCACCCGCCTCGTGTCGGGCATCCTCGAGCAGCGCTACCAGGCCTGCCAGCGAGACCTGCTGTTCGATGGCGGCTTCGTGCGGGCGCACGCCGACGACTCGGAGGCGGCCCTGAGCGCGCTGCTCGACAGCTTCCGGGCCGGGTTCTTCACGGCGTTCAGGGACAAGCGGCTAGAGCCCGGTGCCATCGGTGAAGCAGAGCACTACCGCCTGCCGACGATCTACTCCTCGGATCTGCGGGTGAGCCCGGCGAAGGCCGCAGAAATAAGGGCCAAGCTGCGCGAACTCATGACGCTGCTGGCCGACAAGGCCATCGAGGATCCCGAGGGCATCTTGGTCAACGTCCTAATCGGCTACTACACGGGTCCGGAGCCCAAGCCTGCCTGAGCAGGGGGTCACATCAGCCGGGCCAGGGCCAGCCCGAGCCGGGCCAGGGCCAGCCCGAGCCGGGCCAGGGCCAGCCCGAGCCGGGCCAGGGCCAGCCCGACCGGCGCGCACCAGCGGCTAGGTGCCGGTTCCGGATTCGCGCGTAACGCATCATTCACGTTTACCTGAACGATGGCCGGTGAACCAGTGCGTGACAAGATGTAGTTGTGACGCAAATGCGGGGCCCGCGCCCCGAGACACCGTCCGTCCGGACCGTGGCGGACACACACACGCTCAAGGCGCTCGCCGACCCGCTCCGGCTGGCCCTGCTGACGGCGCTGATGCGCGGCGGCCGGGGAGACTTGCGCATCATGTCGGTGAAAGAACTCGCCACCGAGATCAACGAGCCGCAGACCAAGCTCTACCGGCACATGCAGGAACTGGAGGTGGCCGGGCTGATCCGGGTGGCCGAGAGCCGGATGGTCTCAGGCGTACTCGAGCAGCGGTATCAAGCCTGCCAGACCGACCTGAAGTTCGCCCGCGGCCTGCTGAACGAGCCGGAGACCGCCGACGACACCGCCGTCATCCTGGGCACCTTGTTCGAGGCGTATCGCGAGCGCGTGTTCGCCGTCTACCGGGCCGACCAGGTCGCCGCCACCGACTATCCGCCCGAGGAGTCCTACCGCAAGCCGATGCTCAGTTTCACCGAGCTCAGCGTCTCCCCGGCCCGGGCGGTCGAGCTCAGGCAGCGGCTACAGCAAGTGGTGGACGAACTCGCCGAGCCCGTGGCCTATGAGCACGGCAGCGTCGCGATCAACACGATGATCGCGTTCTATGCCAATCCCGGGCCAGCGAGCGGGGGCTAGCCGGATCCGGCGGGCTGCGCGCGCTGAGCAGGCACGCGCTGGCCTGGGCAGGTGACCGCGGCTCGCCCGCTGAAGATCGCGTCATCCCGTCCTGCGCGCAGCGGCCCGGCCGCGCGCCCCGGGAGCGCCTCGGCCAGACCTAGGTCAACGAGAGTTGACAAGCCAGGCGATGTCAACATAGATTGACGGCATGAACGAAGGCACACAGCTGGCCGAGGCGGCCAGCGGCAGCGACCCGGCGGAAGGACTGCGCGCCACCCGCGCGCTGCGGGAGCTGGCCGAGCGGCTGGAAGCGCTGCAAGTCGAGAACGCGCGCGCGCATGGCTGGTCCTGGCAGGAGATCGCGTTCTTCCTGGGCGTCAGCAAGCAGGCCGTGCACAAGAAGTACGCGGGCCGCACCCGCGGCCGATGACAGGAGTGGCTTGATGTTCCAACGAATGAGCGCCGGGGCCCGGCAGGCGGTCGTCGCGGCCCACCAGGAGGCGCGGCGGGCAGGTCACGGGGCCGTCGGCTGCGAGCACGTGCTGCTGGCCCTGGTGGCCGACCGGCGCGGCCTGGCCGGCCAGGCGGCCGCGGCGGCCGGCCTGGACAGCGCGAGCCTGCGGGCTCAGCTGGGGACGGACCGCCCGGGCGAGACCGAGCCGCTGGACAGCGAAGCCCTGGCCTCGGTGGGCATCGACCTGGACACGGTCCGGCGGGCGGTGGAGGCCGCGTTCGGGCCCGGGGCCCTCGACCGCGGGGCCGGGAGCCGGTCAGGGCAGGCCTGGCCGGCTGTCCGGCCATCTGCCGCTGACCAGGGAGCTGAAGAAGTCGCTGGAGTTCGCGCTGCGCGCGGCGACCGCGCTGCGGGACCGGGAGCTCGGCTCGGGCCACCTGCTGATCGGGATCATCGATCAGGGCGACAACCCGGCGCTGCTCGCGCTGGCCGAGGCCGCGATCGATCCGCGCGCGCTGCGCCTGGATCTCATCGCGCGGCTCACCGCCGCCGCCTGAGCCGCCGCCGGGCGCCAGGCGCTCAGATCAGCCGGGCGAACCGGCGCAGCGATGCGGCCATCACCCAGCTGGCCACCGGCAGCAGCACCCACTGGCGGACGGCCCTGGGCACCTGGACCGGCAGCTGGAGTTGCTCAGTCCAGGAGAACTGGCTGGTCTGGCCCGCCTGCGCCACCTCGAACCGCCCTTCGCCGCGGATGAGCTGGCCGGTGTGCCTGACCACGCACCGGCGCGGCGGATCCCACTCGGTGATCTCCATCGTGTCCTCGAACCCGACCGGGCCGATCCCGGTCCTGGCCACGACCGTCGAGCCGACGCTGCGGCCCCCGCTGACCTGGGTGCCCAGCATCCAGTCCCGCTGCCGGTCCCAGTTGGTGACGAGCTCCCAGACCCGGTCGGCCTCAGCCGGGACCAGGACGTGCGCGGTGATCTCCACAGTGGGCGGCATCCCCCCACGGTAGTCCCGCCGCCCGGGCCCCGTCGCACGCCCGGGACTCCGGCCCGCGAAATCCTGCTTGACAGGGCCAGACTCAGATTCTACTCTGCACAAAAGGTATTAAATCGATATAAGGAGTATTTATGCATAAATTACGGCGTCGCGGGGTCGTCATCGTCAGCCTTCTGATCCCCGGACTGTCCCTGCTCGCGGGCGGCGTCTCGCAGGCGGCCGCGCAGGCACCCGCACCTCACTCCGCTACGGCCGCGGCCGGTCATCAATGGTGTGACCCGCTGAAGGTCTTCCTGCCGAAAGCCAGCTTCCGGCCCCTGCGGGCTTCGGCCGCGCAACTCAAGGCCAATGGCTTCCCGGCCCGCCCGCCCACGTCAGACCCGGGCGCGCTGGCCGAATGGAAGCAGATCGTCGAGCACGCCAAGCACTTCACCGTGCCGCACCCTGTCTGCGGCACGACCAAGCATAGCGATATCTACAACGGCTACTGGGCAGGCCACCTCGTCCCGAAATCAGATTATTCGGACTCGTCAGTCGTGCAGACAGAAGCACAATGGACGCAGCCCTCTGTCCCGGGTGACTCGAACTATCCAAATTGGCAGACCGCGCCCGACACCTCGTTCTGGGATGGCATCGGCCTTGCCACTCTCATGCAGGCCGGATGCGATTCCATCGCCTCATCGACCCCCACATACAAATGCTGGACCGAAGACTACCCACAGAATACGATCTGGGAAGGGCCGGCTGCGCATCCAGGCGACCTGATGCTCAGCGAGGTTTCCTACCTGGGTGGCAACATCACCTATTACCTGCTGGAAAATGAGACTGCCGGCACTGCCGAGTCATTCGACAATGCCACCCCTGATGTAGGCTCGAATTCCGCGGACTTCATTAACGAGCGCATTGGCGGGCGCTACCTGCCCAAATTCGGCACTGTCCGCATGTCCGGCAATAAGTTCTGGCAGGCCAACAACACCGAGCACGATCTGACCACGACCAATGTCAGATATGACATGACCAGTAACTGCAAGTCGAGCGGCACCCCGCTAGTCAATACCGGCAGCGTCAGCGGCGGAGCCTTCTCCCTCACCTGGGAATCCGCCTCGCCCTTTACGAATGGCTGCTGAAGATATGCCCGGTGCGATGCCTGGCACGCCGGGCCGCCTAGCCGCGGTCAAGGTCGTCACGCTCATCGGGTACCGGTAGCTGAGGGACCGGCCCCGGCCTGCGCCTGCGGGCCGGCCGGGGCCGGTCAGCGGACGGGCCGCGCAGGCCCGTTCCCGGACCGCGGGACGGCCAGCTGGCCCAAGACCGGCCTCGCAGCGCAGGCGAAGTCCGGAAATATCCTCCCGCCAGGCGTATCAGCCCCTGGCGCTGGCCACTCCGCTTCTACCGACGGAGGGCTCACCGGCAGCGCCCCGTCAGCGAATCAGCCGATTCCAGGAGGCGGGCATGGCAACAGAGAACAACTGGCGGGGCTGTAACAGATGCAGCGTCGTCTTCTTCAACGGCTTCCCCGACAAGGGCACGTGCCCAGGCAACCCGCCCGGCCCCGGCAACCCCGGCGGCCACGTGGCGCAGAGTTTCAATTTCCAGCTGTCGTTCGACGTACCCGAGACGGCGCAGGCCCAGGCGAACTGGCGCGGCTGCGACAAATGCAGCGGCCTGTTCTTCGCCGGCTTCGGCGACGCGCCTAACTGCCCGGGCGGCGGAATCCACCACGCCAACTCGGAGAACTTCGTGTTGCGCCATAACGTCCCCGGCACGCCGATCGACCAGCCGGGCTGGGCCGGCTGCGGGCAGTGCTCGTGCATGTTCTTCAACGGATTCGCCCAGAAGGGCCACTGCCAGGGCGGAACCAGGGGGCCCGATGGCCTCAGCGGGCATGTGATGCCCGCCGGGAGCTACGCGTTCGTGCTGGCGCACTGGATCACCCCGGTGATCAGCCTGGCCGAGGAGCTGGACGTGACCGGCGTGAGCAACGTGACGGCCTTCTGCTCCGGTTTCTCGCCGCTGAACCCGCTTGACCTTGAATACGGCTACCGGACCCCAGCCGATGTCGGGGAGGCCACTTTCGGCCCGGTGCCCGAGGTCCAGACCGACAACGAGGGCGCGGCGGCCGTGCCGATCGCCCCCGACGGCCGGCCGATGCCCGCCACGGCCTTCCACATCACCGTCAACGGCACCGACAAGCCCACCCAGACCCCCGCGACCTCCAACGTGCTGCGCCCCCAGGTCGGGTAGCCGTCCCCGCCCGCGGATCGCCGGCCCAGGTTCAGGCCCGGCAGGCGGCGGACGGGGCGGCGGGGCCGGCCCTATGGGACGCTATGGCGACCGCACCCGCACGAGGAGAACGGCCCATGAAGCCCGATGAACTAACCAACCCGCTGGTCGTCAAGCTGGTGACCGCCATCAACCAGGCCGACCGGGCCGGATTCCTGGCCGTGCTGACGCCGCAGGCCGCCCTCACTGACGACGGCAACCCCAAGGACCTGCTCAGCTGGATCGATCGCGAGATCTTCACCGTCAACGGGCAGATGAGCGTCGACCGCGAGGAAGAAGACGGCCTCCGGCTGCTCGCCCGCTACCGCAACGACACCTACGGCGAGATGTCGACCTGGTGGCGGTTCCGGCTGTCCGGGGACCGGATCAGCCGCATCGACACCGGCCAGGCCTGACCCGCGCGCCGCCGCCCAGCACGGACCCCGGCCGTACCTGAGCCGCGCTATGGGACGCTGGGCAGCGTGAGCCAGATCCTGCCTGATCCCGCGCTGGTCGTGCTCGTCGGCGCGTCCGGATCGGGAAAGTCGGCCTGGGCGGCGGCGCGGTACCGCGCGGCGGAGGTGGTGTCCTCCGACCAGCTTCGCGCCGTCGTCGGCAGCGGCGAGCACGACCTGGACGCCTCGGCTGACGCCTTCGCCCTGCTCGACCAGATCGTCGCGGCCCGGCTGAAGCGCGGCCTGACCACCGTGGTCGACACCCTCGGGCTTGACCCGGCCCGGCGGCGTGCCCAGCTTGACCTGGCCCGCCAGGCCGGGCTGCCGGCCGTCGCGGTGCTGTTCGACACCGACCCCGCGGTGCTGCCGCCGCCGCAACGCGGAGCGGGACCGCGGCGTGCCCGCCGGCGTACTCGACGGCCAGCTGCGGCGGATGCCCGCGCGGCCGGCGAGGTCGCCGCCGAGGGCTGGGACCTGGTCCTGCGGCCCGCGGGCGCGGCCATCGAGCCCGCGCACTCCCCGGGGAGCCGCCGCGCCGCCGCCGAGCAGGACCTGCGGCCGGCCCGGCTGGAGCTTCGTCCTGCAGATCTCCAGGTTCGCCGTGGCAAGACGACCCGCCCGGCTGGCTGGCCGGCATCGCCGCCGCGGCGGCCGACGCGCGGGCTTCGGCGGCATCGCGCTGATGGACCACCTGATCCAGATCCCGCAGGCGGGCCGGGCCTGGGAGCCGATCCCCGAGCCCTGGGTGACGCTCGGCCTGCTGGCCGGCCTGCGCACCGGGCCTGCGCCTGGGCACGCTGGTCACCCCGGTCACGTTTCGCGCGCCCGGAATCCTGGCGAAGACCGTCGCCACGCTCGACGTGCTCACCGGCGGCCGGGCGTTCTGCGGCATCGGCGCGGGCTGGTGGGATCGCGAGCACGCGGCGTTCGGGCTGCCGTTCCCGCCGCGGCCGCGGAGCGGCTGGACCAGCTCGAGACCACCATCGAGACGCTGCGGGCACTGTGGCAGCCCGGCACCAAGCCCTACGCGGGACCCGGGTCACCCTGCCGGAAACCACCTGCTACCCGCGCCCCGTATCGCATGTGCCCGTCATCGTCGGCGGCGGCGGCGAGCGGCGCACCCTGCGGATCGCGGCGCGGCTGGGCGACGGCTGCAACCTGCCGGCCGGACCTGGACGTCCTCGACCACAAGCTCGCGGTGCTCCGCGAGCACTGCCGCGAGGCGGGCCGGGACCCGGCCGAGGTGCAGGTGACCGTGCTGGACATCCCGGTCATCGGCGACGACCGGGCCACGCGGCCGCGATCGTCGAGAAACTCCGCGGCCGCACCCCGGCCGCCACGTTCGCCCGGCGGCACCACTCGGGCACCGCCGCCGACCACATCGGCCGCTACCGGCTGCTCGCCGAGCGCGGGGTGTCCACCGTGTTCGTGTCGCTGCCCGACCTCGCCGGGCCGGACGACGTGCTGCGGCTGGCCCCGGTGACCGCCGCGTTCCGGTGACCGGGGTCACCCGGACAGGCGGGCGGTTTCGTCGGTCACCCACAGGCTGGTCAGCCCGCGGAAATGGGCGATGAACTGCTCGTGCTCGTGCTCCGGGTGGGTGGCCGTGACCGTGTCCACGATCAACTGGTCGAACTCCGGCCCGGCCGCCCAGTCCAGCACCCGCTGGTCGATATCGGCCAGGTGCGCGGCGCAGAACTCGTGGTAGTCGTCGACGGCGAAATGCGCATCGGCGAGGCGCAGGTAGCCCGCCAGCTTCTGGCCGTAGTCCAGGTCGCCGTTGTCGCTGATCTCGAAGTAGCTCCGGGTGTCGGTGTCGAGCCCGGGCTGCCGGCCGGTAGCCAGGCAGTACACCGTCCACTTCAGCAAGCGTCTTGATGGCCCAGGGGAAGTAGTAGTGCAGTGAGGTGATCGAAATGTCGGGGCAGGCGTTGGCGTAGTCGATCGGGAAGACATCGCCGCCCCGGACGAGCATCTCGCAGGAGTTGAACTCCCACCGGAAGAACGCGTTGACGATCCGGGAGATGGCGATCGCCTCGGACCCGGCGGCAGGCGTCCAGGAAGTCGTGCTCGACGCGGTACCGCGCGTGCATCGGCGCGGCGGGGTCGAAGCGCATCACCATCGTCTCCGCGCCGATGGACAGGGCCCGGGCGAACACGTCGTAGTCCACCGACGCCTGCAGGTGCATCAGCATCTCGCCGGAGGAGTTGTACGCGCGGTGCAGCTCGTCGGCGTTGTTCACGTGGGAGACCCCGCGCCAGCCGCCGCCGTCGTAGGGCTTCATGAACAGCGGGTAGCCGATCCCGCGCGGCGATCGCGTCCAGGTCGAACGACTGGTTGTAGCGCTGCGCGGTATAGACGTACTTGTCGTGATCCACCGGGTTCTTGTAGGGGACGAGCACCGTCTCGGGCACCTTCAGGCCGAGCCGCATCATGGCGCAGTACGCCGCGTGCTTCTCCATGGCCTGGAAGGTGAACGGGGAGTTGAGCAGGTACACGTCGTCCATCAGCGCGACCTTCTTGAGCCACTCGCGCGGGTGGTAGTACCAGTACGCGAGCCGGTCGATCACCAGGTCGGTGCGCGGCTTGGAGCGGAGCGAGAACGGCTCGATGGTCAGCCGCTCGGTCGCGAAGGTGTGCCGCCGCCCGGTCCGGTCCGGTACCGGGCCGAGCCCGGTCAACCAGGTGCTCGAACGCCCGGGGCCAGTCGTCCTCGGTCCCGAGCAGCAGTCCCACCAGATGCCTGACCTCTCCATCCACCGGGCCTCCCTGTCGTTTGCCAGCGCCTGAGCGGTCCTGGGTGGGAATCTATCGCCCGTTCGCGGCGATGTCAGGACACCGCCAGCCGGGAACCCAGGCCGGCCGCCGCTTCAGCCCGCGCGGGCCAGCGCGCCGGGCATCTGGCTGTTGTACAGCTCGTAGTACAGGCCGCGCTGGGCCAGCAGCTCAGCATGCCCGCCTTGCTCGGCGATCCGGCCGCCCGCCATGACCACGATGACGTCGGCGCGGCGCACGGTGGCGAGCCGGTGCGCGATCACGAAACTGGTCCGGCCCCGGCGCAGCCCGGCCATCGACTCCTGGATCAGCGCCTCGGTCCGGGTGTCCACGTGGCTGGTCGCCTCGTCCAGGATCAGGACCGCCGGGTCGGCCAGGAACGCCCGGGCGATCGTGATCAGCTGCCGCTGCCCGGAGGACAGGCTGGCCGCCCCGGCGTCCAGCCGGGTGTCAAAGCCCGCGGGCAGCACGGCGGCGAACTTGTCCACCCGGGCCGCGGCGGCGGCCGCGACGATCTCGGCCGGCCCGGCGCCCGGCTTCCCGAAGCCGATGTTCTCCATGATCGTGCCAGCGAACAGCCAGGTGTCCTGCAACACCATGCCGTAGCAGCGGCGGACCTCGTCCGGGCTGAGATCACGGTAGTCAACCCCGTCCAGCAGGATGTGCCCAGCGTCGATCTCGTAGAAGCGCATGAGCAGGTTGACGATGGTCGTCTTGCCCGCCCCGGTCGGGCCCACGATGGCTACCGTCTGGCCTGGCTCGACGTTCAGGCTGAAGTCCTCGATCACAGGCCGGCCGGGCCGGTACCCGAACGAGACGCCCTCCAGGGTGACCAGGCCCGCCGCCGGGCGCGCGGCGTCCGGCCTCGCGCGCTGGCGCGGCAGGTCCAGGGTGAGCGCGCCGGCCTGCTCGGGCGCGTCCAGGAACCCGAAGACCCGCTCCGCGGAGGCCAGGCCGGACTGCAGCAGGTTCAGCTGGCTGGCGATCTGCGTGATCGGCATCGTGAACAGCCGCGAGTAGTGGATGAACGCCTGTACCTGGCCGAGCGTCATCACGCCCGAGACGACCCGGTACCCGCCGAACACCGCGATCACCACGTAATTCAGGTTGGCCAGGAACTGCATGGCCGGCTGGATGATCCCGGACACGAACTGGGCGGTGAACGTGGCGCGGTAAAGCTGCTCGTTCTGCCGGCCGAACTCGCCCCGCGCGGCGTCCTGGAGGCCGAAGGCCTGGATCAGCAGGTGCCCGGAGTAGGCCTGCTCGATATGCCCGCTCAGGCTGCCCGACCAGTGCCACTGGTCCCCGAAGTCGGCCTGCGAGCGCCGGGCCACCCGGCAGGTGATCAAGACCGCCACCGGGATCGTGAACACCGAGGCGACCGCCAGCCAGGCCGAGATCAAGAACATCATGAGCACCGCGCCCACGATCATGAGTATCGAGTTGAGCAGCTGGCCCAGGCCCTGCTGCAGGGTCGTGCTCAGGTTGTCGATGTCGCCGGTGACCCGGCTCAGTATCTCGCCGTGCGGATGGCTGTCGAAGTATTGCAGGGGCAGCTGGGCCAGCTTGTCCTCCACGTCCTGGCGCAGGTCGTACATGGCCCGCTGGGCCACCCCGGCCATCAGGTAGCCCTGGACCCAGCCGAACGTGGCGGCGGCCAGGTATACCAGGGCCGCCCCGCCCAGCACCATGCCGAGCTGCAGGAGATCGACCCCGGACCCGGGAATCACGTCCATCCCGGCCAGCATGTGGGCCAGGCTGGCGTGCCCGTCGCCCCGCAGTTGCGCGAGCGCGCCCTGCTTGGTCAGCCCGGCCGGCAGCCGGGAGCCGATGACGCCGGTAAAGATGATGTCCGTCGCGCGCCCGAGCAGCGCCGGGCCGGTCACGGTGAACAACGCCGCGATCACGCCCAGGCCCAGGACGATGGCGAGCCTGCCGCGTTCGGGCCGCAGCCGGGCCAGCAGCCGCCGCACCGTGCCGCTGAAGTCCCCGGCCCGCTCCGGCCGCTGGCCCGGGCCCTGACCCGGCCCCAGGCCGCGGTCCATCAGCGCCGGCCGCCGACCGGGTCATCATGCCGCGGCCTCCTCGCCGAGCTGGGAGATCACGATGCCCCGGTACGTCGCGCAGCTGGCCAGCAGTTCCCGGTGCGCGCCGACCCCGGCTACCCGGCCGCCGTCGAGCACCACGATCTGGTCGGCGTCGGCCACCGTGGTCACTCGCTGGGCCGCGACCACCACCGTGGCGCCCGCGATGGCCGACTCCAGCGCCGCGCGGAGCCTGGCTTCGGTCCCGCCGTCCAGGGCGGCGAAGCAGTCGTCGAACAGGTAGATCCGCGCCCGCCGCAGCACCGCCCGGGCGATCGACAGCCGCTGCCGCTGCCCGCCGGCCAGGTTGGCGCCGCCCTTGTCGATGCTCGCGTCCAGCTGACCGGGCAGGGCCCGGACGAAGTTGCTGGCCTGCGCGGTGCCCAGCGCCGCCCACAACTCCGCGTCGGTGGCATCGGCCCGGCCCAGCCGCAGGTTGGCCGCCACCGTCCCGCTGAACAGGAACGCCTCCTGCGGGACGAGGCCGATGGCGGCCCGCAGCCGCTGCGGGTCCTGCCGCCTGACGTCGACCCCGTCCACGGACACCTCGCCGGCGGTCGCGTCGAGCAGCCGGGGGATGAGCGCCAGCAGCGTCGACTTCCCGCTCCCGGTGCCGCCGATGATCGCGGTGGTCGAGCCCGGGGGCAACGCGAACGTCAGCTCGCGCAGGACGGGCCGGCCCCGCTCGGCCAGCCGGCAGGAGACCCCCCGAAAACGCACCGCGCCGGCGCTGACCGGCGGGGCCACCGGGCAGGCGGGCCGCCGGATCGACGACGTGGTGACCAGGACCTCGTGGATCCGCTCGGCGCTGGCCGCCGCCCGCGGCGCGAGGATGGCCATGGTCAGCGCGACCATCACTGACATCAGGATCTGCATGACATAGCTGAGGAACGCCACCAGGCTGCCGACGGGCAGCGCGCCCTGCCCGGCCATCCGCCCGCCGAACCACAGCACCGCCACGCAGGCCAGGTTCAGGATGGTCATCAGCCCCGGCGTGGCCAGGACGAAGATCCGGTTCGCCCGCAGCGTGATGTCATGCAGGTCGGCGTTGGCGGCGCGGAACCGCTGCCGCTCCAACTGGGTGCGGGTGAAGGCCCGGATGACCCGAACCCCGGTAATCTGCTCGCGCAGCACCTCGTTGATCCGGTCGATCCTGGCCTGCATCAGCCGGAACAGCGGCCTCGTGGTGACCAGCAGCCAACCGGTCAGCATCGCCATGACCGGGATCGCGACGATCAGCATCGCGGACAGCGATGAGTCCACGTTGACGGCCATGATCAGCCCGCCGACGCAGATGATCGGCGCGAGCACCATGATCGTGAGCGCCATCTGCAAGAACAACTGCACCTGCTGCACATCATTGGTACTTCGGGTCAGCAGGGATGACGCCCCGAACTTCCTGAGGTCAGGCGCGGAGAATTCCTGCACCCGGGAAAAGACCGCAGCGCGTAAATCCCTCCCGGCACTAGCCGAGCACCGCGCCGCCCAGTAAAGGGCAATTACCGCCAGAACGCATTGACCCACCGTAATGCCGAGCATGAGCCAGCCAGTCCGCCAGATATAGCCCGCGTTCCCGGCGGCGATGCCGTTGTCGATCAGGGCGGCGTTGATGCGCGGCAGGAACAGGTTCCCGGTACCCTGAATGGCCAGCAAGCCCACCACCAGGGCAATCTGGGTCCCGTACGGTCGCAGGTAGCGGCACAGCAGCCGGGTCAGAATCCCCCGCTGCCGGGGCTGCGGTAAGGCCTCCCGCCGGCGCCCGACTCGGGCGGCAGGCGGTGCCGCGCGTGCCGTCGCTGTCATTGACTGCCCGGACAGTCCGCCGCCCCCGACATAAAGCCCACTCCCCCAAATCTTCCGTTCCGGACACAAACCTCATTAGCGACAATATATTCAGAATATCCCAGAACGCCAGTGCCAATAGTCCCGAATCAGACCGGACTTCGGTCCCGAACGGCCGACTTGTGGTAGCCGCGACTGGCTCAGGCGAACATTGCCCGGCGGAGTTCAGCCCCGGGCGGCCGGCCAGGCCCAGCCGGCTGGCGGCGCCGTCCAGGACGGCCTGCAGGCCGCGCTCGAACTGGTCATCCCGCCGGGCCCGGTCCATCGGCGGCTGCGCCGCCGAGCTAGCCAAGGTGACGGGATCCTGGCTGCCGACCAGCGGCCATGAACGGCAGCCCGGCCATGAACAGCAGCCCGGCCATGAACAGCAGCCCGGCCATGAACAGCAGCCCGGCCATGAACAGCAGCCCGGCCATGAACGGCAGCCCGGCCATGAACGGCAGCCCGGCCATGAACGGCAGCCCGGCCATGAGCGGCAGCGCCTCGGTGTGCGGGGACTGGCCGGTCTTGAGCTGGGCCAGGCCGAACTCGATCGCGGCCCGGCCCAGCCCGGATCGGCCTGGGCCTGGGCGGCTCGCTTCACCGCCTCGCCGGCCTGCAGGGCGTTGCCGAGTACGTAGTCATCGACCAGCGTGATCAGGGCGATCCGGGTTTCCTGGTCCAGCCCCGGGCCCGCGACCGCGGCCAGGCACTGCTCAAGGTGGCACCTAGCGTTCGGGCCGAATTGTGCCTCGGGCAGGCCGGACAGGGCCAGGAGTGACGGATCACAGCACCATGCAGGCGGCAGCAGGTTCCAGATGATCACCAGAGTGGAGCGGGCGCGGCGACCAGGGCTGTGAGCCTGCCACGGCACCTGGCACCGGTGCGCCGGGCGCGGGTGCGCCGGACGATCGCAGCCAGTGCGTCCCGCACCCCGCAACCGGCAACCGCGCGCACCCCGGCGGTCACCCCCCGCACCCCGCAACCGCGCCCACCCCGCCGGTCACGCCCCGCACCCCGCAACCGCGCCCACCCCGCCGGTCACGCCCCGCACCCCGCAACCGCGCCCACCCCGCCGGTCACGCCCCGCACCCCGCACCCCGCGGCCTCGGCTCGCGGTCCTCAGCCGCCCCAGGTGCCTCATCAGCAACGCGACCCGGCTCGTACCCCCCGGCTTCCGGGCACTTATACCGGATTTGGTACGCTTCCGGTGACTAAATGTCCGCTTTATCTGCACCAAATCCGGTATAAGTGGGGCGAGCCGCGACGGCTGCGGGCGAGGCCCGCCGATGGGCCTGAAGTGATGATGGGACAGGAGCCCGGCATCCAGGCGATGCCGCGCCGGCTGAGACGGCCTGGCGACCCGGGCCAGCCAGGAGTGCCCTGAACAAAGGGTGATCTTGGGCGGGAAGAGCCTGGCCGGTGTCATTCCTGCTGGGGGTATCCGTGACCCGATCCGCCGACCGTGCCGGAGACGCTGCACCAGGCGATGCACCGGCTGCCCGGGATGCCTACGCACAGCGAGTCGATGTCGTGGCAGGCGCGCCGGGCCGACCACGTGGCCCAGCAGCAGCGGGCCAGGGCGGCACGGATCGCGGACCTGCACCGGCCCCGCCACCATGCCGCCCGCCTTCGGGCTGACCATCATCGCGCCCGTGACCCCCTGCTCGTGGCCAGGCAGCGCTGGATCGCCGCCCGGATCGGCCACCCGCTGCCCTGGCCCGCTGCCTGGCCCGCTGCCCTGGCCCGCTGCCGGCCAGGCCCGAGACCGGCCGTAGACCTGGTCTCGGGCTGGCGCTGGCGTATTCCCGAGCGTCACGGCACCCGCCCTCCCGGGCGTCATGACACCGCCCTCCCGGGCGTCACGGCACCCGCCCTGCCGGGCGTCACGGCACCCGCCCTGCCGGGCGTCATGGCAACGCCCTGCCGGGCGTCATGGCACCGCCCTGCCGGGCGTCATGGCACCGCCCTGCCGGGCGTCATGGCACCGCCCTCCCGGGCGTCATGGCACCGCCCTCCCGGGCGTCACGGCACCGCCCTCCCGGGCGTCACGGCAACGCCCTCCCGGGCGTCACGGCGCCGCCTCTCGGTGCGCCATGGCGTCCCAGGTGCCCCTTGCGTCACGTTCGCCGCTCGCCTGGCGGGCGTCCGCTCACCGCGAACGCGAGCCGGAAACAAACGCGGGCCCGGCTTGTTGTAGCGATGTAATCAAGTAAGGCAACCAGGGAAGTGACCCGAAATGAGCGAAACCCGCTCGCTGCCGGTGCTGCCGCTCGACGACACCGTGGTGCTGCCCACCATGGTCGTGCCGGTCGATATCTCCGGCGCGGAGGTCCGTGCGGCCATCGACGCCGCCCGGCTGTCCGCCGCTGCGGACGGCCAGTCAGAAGCCAAGCCGCAGGTACTGCTGGTCCCCCGGCTCGACGGCAAGTACGCCTCAGTCGGCACGCTGGGCGAAGTCGAGCAGATCGGCCGCCTGCCCAGCGGCGAGCCGGCCGCGGTGATCCGCGGCGTGGCCCGCGTCAAGATCGCAGGCGGGACGGTCGGTCCCGGGGCGGCCCTGTGGGTCGAGGCAGCGGTGCAGGATGAGCCGGCCGCTACCCCGCGCGCCCAGGAACTGGCCCGTGAGTACCGCGGCGTGGCCACGGCCATCTTGCAAAAGCGCGGCGCCTGGCAGGTCGTGGACGTCCTGCAGCGGCTGACCGACCCCTCGGCGCTGGCCGACAGCGCCGGCTACGCCGCTTACCTGAGCCTGCCGCAGCGACAGGAACTGCTGGAGACGCTCGACCCCGAGCGGCGGCTTGAGTTGCTGGAGGGCTGGGCCCGCGAGCACCTGGCCGAGCTGGACGTGGCCGAGACCATCCACAACGACGTCCGCGAGGGCATGGAACGCCAGCAGCGCGAGTTCCTGCTGCGCCAGCAGCTGGCCGCGATCCGCAAGGAGCTGGCTGAGCTGGACGGCGAACCGGGCACCGAGGAAGAGGACTACCGGGCCAGGATCGAGAAGGCGGCGCTGCCGGAGAAGGTCGCCGAGGCGGCCCTGCGGGAGGCGGCCAAGCTGGAGCGGTCCTCAGACGCCTCGCCCGAGGCGAGCTGGATCCGGACCTGGCTGGACACGGTCCTGGAGATCCCGTGGAACGAGCGGACGGACGACTCTTACGACATCGCAGGCAGCCGGGCCATCCTCGACGCTGACCACGCCGGGCTGAGCGACGTCAAGGACCGGATCATCGAGTACCTCGCCGTGCGCAAGCGGCGCGAGGACAAGGGCCTGACCCTGGTCGGCGGGCGCCGCAGCGGCGCGGTGCTGGCCCTGACCGGCCCGCCCGGGGTGGGCAAGACCTCGCTGGGCGAGTCGGTGGCCCGGGCCATGGGCCGCAACTTCGCCCGGGTGGCGCTGGGCGGCGTCCGCGACGAAGCCGAGATCCGCGGGCACCGGCGCACCTACGTGGGCGCGCTGCCGGGCCGGATTGTGCGGGCGATCAGGGAGGCGGGTTCGATGAACCCGGTGATCCTGCTGGACGAGGTCGACAAGCTGGGCGCGGATTACCGGGGCGACCCGACCGCCGCGCTGCTCGAAGTGCTCGACCCGGCGCAGAACCACACCTTCCGCGACCACTACCTAGAGGTCGAGCTGGACCTGTCCGACGTGCTGTTCATCGCGACGGCCAACATCGCCGAGGCCATCCCTGACCCGCTGCTGGACCGGATGGAGGTCGTCAGCCTCGACGGGTACACCGAGGACGAGAAGGTCACCATCGCCGCCGGCCACCTGCTGCCCCGGCAGCTGGAGCGGGCCGGGCTCGACGCCAGCGACGTGACCGTCACCGACGAGGCGCTGCGCCTGCTGAGCGCCGAGTACACCAGGGAGGCCGGGGTCCGGGCGCTGGAGCGGTCCATCGCCCGGGTGCTGCGGAAGATCGCCGCCCAGCTCGCGGCGGGCACGGCTGAGCTGCCGGTGACCGTCGGGCCCGACGACCTGCACGGGTACCTGGGGCACCCCCGGCACACGCCGGAGTCGGCCGAGCGCACCGCGGTGCCCGGCGTGGCGACTGGCCTGGCGGTCACCGGGACCGGCGGCGACGTGCTGTTCATCGAGGCGTCGCTGGCCGACGCGGAGACCGGCAGCACCGGCGTGACGCTCACCGGCCAGCTCGGTGACGTGATGAAGGAGTCAGCGCAGATCGCGCTGTCCTACCTGCGCTCGCACGGGGCCGAGCTGGAACTGCCCGTCGGTGACCTGAAGGAGCGGGGCGTGCACGTGCACGTGCCGGCCGGCGCGGTGCCGAAGGACGGGCCGAGCGCGGGCGTCACGATGACCACGGCGCTGGCGTCGCTGCTGTCGGGGCGGCTGGTCCGCTCGGACGTGGCGATGACTGGCGAGGTCTCGCTGACCGGCCGGGTGCTGCCGATCGGCGGGTTGAAGCAGAAGCTGCTCGCCGCGCACCGGGCCGGGATCAGCACCGTGCTGATCCCGGCGCGCAACGAGCCTGACCTGGAAGACGTGCCCGACAGCGTGCTGACCGAGCTCAGCGTGCACCCGGTCGCGGACGTGCGGGAGGTCCTCCAGCTGGCCCTGGAGCCCGCCACATCGCCCGCCGCCGCAGTCGCCGCGTAACCCCGGCGATCAGTCAGGCACGCAGCAGTACCCCTTCGGCCCGGCAGCTCCAGTGAGCCGCCGGGCCGAAGGCACCACGGATGAGCTCGTCGCCGACATCCGCGCGGCCAGGGCCGCGCCCCGGTCGGTCGGCGCCGGGCGCGGCCGCGGCCGGATCTCGTACCCCAGGGGCCGCGAATCACGCGGCGGCCCGGCCGGCGCGTCAGGCCGGTGCTCGTGTCAGGCCGCCTTCCGCCTTCCCGGAACCGCTGATCGTCCCTACTGTGGATGTGTGCTGAGCGACTTCCCGCGCTACCCGCTGCTGTTCGGGCCGAGCCCGGTGCACCCGCTGGAGCGGCTGTCCGCGCATCTGGGCGGCGCGCGGATCTGGGCCAAGCGCGAGGACTGCAACTCCGGGCTCGCCTTCGGCGGCAACAAGACCCGCAAGCTCGAGTACCTGGTGCCCGACGCGCTGGCCCACGGCGCGACACGCCTGGTCTCGATCGGCGGCGTGCAGTCCAACCACACCCGCCAGGTCGCCGCCGTCGCGGCCCAGCTCGGCCTGAAGGCGCGGCTGGTCCAGGAGAGCTGGGTCGACTGGCCCGACTCGGTCAACGACCGGGTCGGCAACATCCTGCTGTCGCGGATCATGGGCGCCGACGTCGAGCTGGTCGAGGCCGGCTTCGGCATCGGCTTCAAGGACAGCTGGGAGCAGGCGCTCGCGGAGGTGCGGGCCGCCGGGCGGCACGCCGTACGCGATCCCGGCCGGCGCGTCCGACCATCGGCTCGGCGGCCTCGGCTTCGCCAACTGGGCGGACGAGGTGCAGCAGCAGGAAGAGCGAGCTCGGCGTCTTCTTCGACACGATCATCGTCTGCAGCGTCACCGGCTCGACGCAGGCCGGCATGATCGCCGGGTTCGCCGGCCAGGACCGGCCGCGGCGGGTGCTCGGCATCGACGCGTCGGCCAAGCTCGACCGAGACCCGGGCCCAGGTCGAGAAGATCGCCCGCCACACCGCCGAGCTGATCGGCCTGGGCCGCGACCTGCGCGACGACGAGATCACCGTGCTGCGACGGCTGGGCCGGCGACTACTACGGCATCCCGGTGCAGTCGACGCTCGACGCGATCCGGCTCACCGGCCGCCTGGAGGGCATGATCATCGACCCGGTCTACGAGGGCAAGTCGATGGCCGGGCTGATCGACCTGGTCCGCGCCGGCGAGATCGGCCCGGACTCGACCGTGCTCTACGCGCACCTCGGCGGCCAGCCGGCGCTCAACGCCTACAGCGCGCTGTTCCACTAGGCCGGGACGGGGCCGCCGTCGCGATTCTTCCCTGATCGTGGGCGATTTTCAGCGGACATCGCGGGAAACGTGCCACGATCACGCGGGCTGATCGGCCTGGCCGGGGGCGGTCAGGTGGGCCGTGAACCAGTCCTGGGCCAGCCGGGCGACGGCGGGCAGGGCGCCGGGCTCCTCGAACAAGTGCGTGGCACCCGGGATGACGGCCAGCCGGTTTTCGCACCGCAGCTCCCGCTGCGCGCGGGTGTTGAAGTCCAGCACCGGCTGGTCGGCGCCGCCCACGATCAGCAGCGTAGGCGCGGTGACCAGCGACAGGCGCGTCGCCGCGAGGTCGGGCCGGCCGCCCCTGGACACCACGGCGGCCACCTCGCTGCCCGGCTCGGCCGCCGCCCACAACGCCGCGGCCGCCCCGGTGCTCGCGCCGAAGTAGCAGATCCTGGCCCCGGTCCGGCCGAGCTGCCTGGTGACCTCCAGCAGGCGCGCAGCCAGCAGTTCGATGTCGAAGACGTTGCCCCGGTCCAGTTCCTCGGCCGGGGTCAGCAGATCGAAGAGCAAAGTGCCCAGGCCGGCCTGGTTCAGCGCGCCGGCCACCAGCCGGTTACGCGGGCTATGCCGGCTGCTGCCGCTGCCGTG
This sequence comes from uncultured Actinomycetota bacterium, assembly GCA_963788895.1. GTDB lineage: Bacteria > Actinomycetota > Actinomycetes > Streptosporangiales > Streptosporangiaceae > DATBGO01. Next base: position 55,810 of record CAWBJA010000012.1, read on the forward strand.
CACGAACAGCACCAGGCCCGCCGCCCCGGCCGGGCGGGTCAGGCGGCCGGTCAGGTCCGCCGACTGCGCGTGCAGCACCACTTCTTGATCAGTCCAGGCCGGGCCCGGGGCGGTCGGGGCTGGCTCGGCGGTCAGCCCGGGAGGTACGGCACCGGCCTGACCGGGTCCGGGGCCAGCCTGACCGGGTCCGGGGCCAGCCTGACCGGGTCCGGGGCCGGCGGCCGCGCCGGGCGCCGGGGGCCAGGCGCCGCTCGGTGCCGGGCCGCCCGCAGCGGCGGGCCCGCTCGGGGAGGCCTGGGCCTGTGCCGCATCGGCTAGCAGGCCGACGACCTCTTCGTCGGTGGTCTGCGAGAAGTCCTCGTACCATTCGCCGATCGCTTGCAGGGCCCGGGGCTGGGTCAGGCAGATGACCTCGTCGGCGTCGCCGCGCAGGCTCCTGATCGACTCGGAATGCCCGACCGGGACGGCCAGGATGACCCGGGTCGCGCCCTGGGCCCTGGCCACCCGGCAGGCCGCCCGGGCGGTCGATCCGGTCGCGATGCCGTCGTCGACCACGACCACCGTGCGGCCGGCGATCGGCACCGCCGGGCGCCCGGCGCGAAATCGCCGGGCCCGCCGTTCCAGCTCGGCCCGCTCGCGGGCCTCGATGGCCGCTAGCTCGGGCGGGCTAACCCGGGCCATGGCGACGACCTGCTGGTTGATGATCCGTATCCCGCCCTCGCCGAGCGCGCCCATCGCGAACTCTGGCTGGCGCGGCACGCCGAGCTTTCGGACGATGATGACGTCCAGCGGGGCGTTCAGGGCATGCGCGACTCCAGCGGCGACGGGTACCCCGCCCCGTGGCAGGCCCAGGACTACCGCATCCGCGCCTAGATGCCCCTGCCGTCGCAGTTGCTCACCAAGGCGCCAGCCTGCGTCGATGCGATCGAGATACCGGTTCACCGGTCGTCGCACCACCCTCCGACGGATCGGATATTCGCGATGGTAACGCCTTGATAACAGGATCGCATGACGAGCCGCCAACCACCGAGTCCCGGCCCTGCCCGCGCCCGCGCCGGATTAACCTCTAGATGACTGGCATTTGTCCCGGAAATTCGGATTGTGGGGGCTTTGCCCAGATGATAGCGGTCAGTGACGGTTTACTCCGGACCTGCGGCAAAACCAGCTTGGCCGGATTCACCGCCGTTGGCCCAATGCCAGTTACCGAAAGTTGATCTTCGTTTGCTGAGTGCCCTGCCGATCTGGGCTTTTGAACCAGCCGAACCAGCTGGACGCCACCCCGCCGGTTTCAGCGCCGCTTCAGCGCCGTTTCAGCGCTGTGTTCTAGCGTGCAGCGTCATCAGCCAATGCCGAAGCTGGCGTCGCGACCGGCGTGACCGCCGCAGGCCCTGCGGTCGGACAGGACGAAGGGGATGGCGATGAGACTGCGCAGACTAGCGGTTGTGCTGGCGGCTGGCGCGCTGGCGGCCGGGATGAGCGCCGGCACCAGCGGGAGGGCACAGGCGGCGACGGCCGACCTGGTGTCGCCAAGCCCTGGTTCCACCGGCGCCTGGTACGAGATCTACGCACCACTGATCAACCACTCCGGCTACTACCGGTGCCTTGATGTGCCGTACGCGTCCGTTCAGCCCTACCAGTCCGTACAGACGTATCACTGTCACGGCTACGATTCCAGCGGCGCCAACCAGCGCTGGAAGTTCTGGCCGAACGGTGACGGCTCGTACCAGATCCAGAACGTGAACAGCCAGCTGTGCCTGCAAGCCCTGGGGTACGGGGCTCAGCCGGTCTGGCAGTACTACTGCGACGGGTTGCAGGATGAGCGCTGGCGGATCATTTCCGGAATCGGCGGCCAGTTCGAGCTGACCACCCTGGATTTGCCTGGATATTGCATGGCCGTGTACAATTTCTCGGGCGATTCGAGCATTGTCTGGCTACAGCCCTGCAACCCGGGCGGCGCCCTGCTGACCTGGCAGCTCGGCTAGCCCGGCCGTTGGCCGGGCGGAACGTGAGCGCCAACGGGCCGGCCCTTCGGGTGGGTCGACCGTTGGCGCTTTCACGTCGTTACCGTGACCGGCCGGTAGCCGGATAGGCGTACTGGCGCTTTTGCCGGGGCCCTGGCTCGGCGTTCGAGGGCTATTTCTTGGTCTTGTTGGCCAGGAGGCCGGGCAGGTTCCAGCGATGCGGGGCCGTGATGCGGTTGGCTGACTCCGGGCCCCACGAACCGGGCTGGTACGACTCGACCGGCGGCGGGTTCTCCAGCAGCGGCATCGAGATCTCCCAGAGCCGTTCGATGCCGTCGGCCCGGGTGAAGAGCGTCTGGTCGCCGAGCATGGCGTCGTGGATGAGCCGCTGGTAGCCCTCCAGGTTGTGGGCGGCGTCGAACGATTCCGCGTAATGGAACGTCATGTGCGCGCCGCCGAGCAGCATCTGCGGGCCGGGCTCCTTGGCCAGGAAGTACGCGCTGATCGAGCCGGGGTCCTGGAAGTCGATGACGATCTTGTTGCTGGTCCCCTCCGGGCAGAGGGAATGGTCGACGGGGAACATCCGGATGGTGGGCTGGTGCAGCCCGAGGGTCACCACCTGCCGGCTGGCGCCCAGGGACTTGCCGGTGCGCAGGCAGAACGGCACTCCGGCCCAGCGCCAGTTGTCGATCTTGGCCCGGACGGCCACGAAGGTCTCCGTCTGCGAGTCGGGCGCGACGCCGTGGGCGTCGCGGTAGCCCGCGTACTGGCCGCGCACGACGTGCTTGGGGTCAATGAGCGGCATGGACTGGAAGACCTTGGCCTTCTCGTCGAGCAGCGCGCGGGCGGTCAGCGACGACGGCGGCTCCATCGCCACGAAGCCGAGGACCTGCAGCAGGTGGGTGACGACCATGTCCCGGTACGCGCCGGTCTTCTCGTAGAAGTCGGCCCGGCCTTCGATGGACAGGGTCTCCGGCACGTCGATCTGCACGTAGCTGATGTGCTGACGGTTCCAGATGGGCTCGAACAAGCCGTTGGCGAAGCGCAGGGCCAGGATGTTGTCGACCGATTCCTTGCCCAGGAAATGGTCGATGCGGAAGACCTGCGTCTCGTCGAAGACCTCGTGCACCTGCGCGTTCAGGGCCTTAGCCGAATCCAGGTCGTAGCCGAACGGCTTCTCGATGATGACCCGGCTGCGGCCGTGGGCCAGCCCGCTGGCCCCGAGCATCTTGACCACCGGCCCGAACGCGGACGGCGGGACGGCCAGGTGGAACAGCCGGTGCGGCTGGCCGCCGATCTCGGCCTCGGCCTGCTTGACCGCCGCGACCAGCCCTGACGGGTCATCCGGGTCGGCGGCCCCGAACTGCAGGCAGTCCTCGAACTTCTGCCACTGGCCGTCGTCCGGCCTCACCGTCCCGAACTGGGTCGCCGCGTCCTTGGCGTGGGCGCGGAACTCAGCCACGCTGGGCGCGCCCTTGGACGGCGCGGTGCCGATGATCCGGTAGCGCTCGGGCAGCAGCCCGGCCGCGGCCAGCCCGAACAGGCCTGGCAGCAGCTTGCGCTTGGCCAGGTCGCCGGTGGCACCGAACAAGACGATGACGTGATCGTCGGGCCGGGAGATCGCCTGGCGCTTGGACATGGTGCTTACCTCTCTGCAGTGGACTCAGCAGCAATAACCCGGCGGCACCGGGCTGGGCCGCGCGGTACCCCATTAACCTGGTGAGGGTTTGCGGGCCGGGCGCCGCGGTCCCAGCGTAGATCCGATACCAGGAGGGCGTGATGACGGTCGACGCCGAGGCGGAGAAGGACACCGCCGCGCGGGCCGCGGCTGAGCTGGTGGCGGACGGCATGACGGTGGGCCTGGGCACCGGCACGACCGTCGCTTACCTGATCCCCGCGCTGGCCAGGCGGAAGCTCGCGGCCCGCTACGTGTCGACCTCGCCTCGCACCGAGGCGGTGGCCCGGGCCGCCGGGCTGGACACCGAGCCGTTCACCGGCGTCGAGCGCTTCGACATCGCGATCGACGGAGCCGACCAGGTGACCCCGGAGGGCTGGCTGGTCAAAGGCGGCGGCGGCGCGCATACCAGGGAAAAGATCGTGGCCGCGGCGACGGACCGGTTCGTGGTCATCGTCGACTCGACCAAGGCCGTCCCGGCCCTGCGCAGCCCGGTGCCACTGGAACTGCTGGAGTTCGGGCTCAGCTCCACGCTGCGCCGGATCGGGCCGGTCACGCTCCGCGACGCGCCGCGCAGTCCCGATGGCGGCATCATCGCCGACTACACCGGCGAGTTCACCGACCCGGCCGCGCTGGCCAGCCTGCTGTCGGCCACCCCCGGCCTGGTCGAGCACGGGCTCTTCCCGCCGCGGATGGTCTGGTCGGTGGTGATCGGGCGGGGCCGCACGGCCGAGCACATCAGCGTCCGCGCCGCTACCGCCTGACCGGCCGCCCAGGACACCGGCCTGCCCCGGGCGACCAGCCCCGGATGGCCAGGCTGGAATTGGTCACGCCGCGGACTGGTCGGCCAGGATCAGCGAGCGTTCCGCCTGCACCCGGCCCGCCGGTATCGACTGGTCCCCGGCCAGCAGCCGGGCCAGCGGGTCCCGCTTGTCCGCCCCGGTGATCAGCCACAGCAGCTGGTCGGCGCGAGCCAGCGCCGGGTAGGTCAGCGTCATCCGCTGGTGCCCCTGGTAGGCGCCGGTCACCGCGACCAGCCGGTCGGTCACCGCCAGGACCGGGTCACCGGGAACCAGCGACGCCGTGTGCCCGTCCGGGCCCAGGCCCAGGTGGACCAGGTCGAACCGGTCCGGCAGGCTCGCCTGGTACTGCACGGCGGCCGCGGCCAGGTCCGGCTCGGTCACCGGCATGGCGGTCACCTGAGCCGCCTGGGCCGGCCCGCCGCGCAGGCTGTCCCGCAGGTGGGTCAGGTTGCGGTCCGGGTCGCCGTCCGGCGCGGCCCGCTCGTCCACCTGGAACAGCCGCACCTGGGCCCATGGCACATCCTCGCGGGCCAGCTCGGCGAACATGGCCCACGGCGTGTGCCCGCCGCTGACCGCGAAGGTGAACGTGCCCCGGGCCGCCACCGCGTCCCGGGCGAACTCGAGCCACCTGCGCGGCGGCCCGGGCGGCGACGGCCTCCGGGTCGGCCAGCACGGTCGAGCTCGTGCCGCATGATCAGCTCTTCTTCTCGGCGTGACCACCGAACTCCGAGCGCATCGCGGACAGGATCTTGGCCGGCGAAGTCGCCTTCGCCGCGTGAGTCGAACCGCTCGAACAGCGCGGTGGCTGATCACCCCCGCGGGCACGCCGGTGTCGATGGCCGCCTCCAGGGTCCAGCGGCCCTCGCCGGAGTCCGATACCCGGCCGGAGAATTCCGACAGCTCCGGCGACCGGGCCAGCGCGTCGGCGGTGAGGTCCACCAGCCAGGAGCTGACCACCGAGCCGCGCCGCCACACCTCGGCGACCTCGGCCACGTCGATGTCGTACTGGTAGGCCCACGGGTCACGCAGCGGCGTGGTCTCCGCGTCGATCTCGCCCTGGCGCCGGCCCGCGTCGGCGTGCTTGATGATGCTCAGCCCCTCGGCGAGGGCAGCCATCATCCCGTACTCGATCCCGTTGTGGACCATCTTGACGAAGTGCCCGGCCCCGTTCGGGCCGCAGTGCAGGTAGCCGTGCGCGGCGGTGCCGCCGGTCCTGGTCCGGCCGGGGGTGGCCGCCGCGCTGCCCTCGCCCGGCGCGATCGTCAGCCAGATCGGGTCCAGGCGCTGGACCGCCTCGTCCTCGCCGCCGATCATCAGGCAGAAGCCGCGCTCCAGCCCGAACACGCCGCCGCTGGTCCCGCAGTCGACGTAGTGGAGTCCCTGAGCCTGCAGCTGGCGGGCGCGCTGGATGTCGTCGCGGTAGTAGGAGTTGCCGCCGTCGATGATCATGTCGCCGGCTTCCAGCAGCCCGGTGAGCTGGTCCAGGGTGGACTGCACGATGCCCGCCGGAACCATGATCCAGATGTTGCGCGGCTTGTCCAGCTTGGCGACGAACTCGGCCAGCGTGCTGGCCGCCGGTCGCGCCCTCGGCCTCCAGGGCCTTGACCGCGTCGGCGCTGACGTCGTAGGCCACGCAGCGGTGGCCGTCGCGCATCAGCCGGCGCACCAGGTTGGCGCCCATCCGGCCCAGGCCGATCATGCCGAGCTGCATCGGTCTGTCGGTTGCCATGGCGAAAACTCCTCGCTCTAGAGTGCGCGGTCAGCGGCGGCGCGCGGACCGCGGTAAAGGTCAGCGCTTGAGCGCGCGGTAGCGGCGGATCAGCGCGTTGGTCGACGAGTCGTGGCTCCAGCGCCGGCTCGGCCTCGCTCTCCAGCTCCGGCACGATCTGCCTGGCCAGCGCCTTGCCGAGCTCGACGCCCCACTGGTCGAAGGAGTCGATGTCCCAGATCGCGCCCTGGGTAAACACGCTGTGCTCATAGAGCGCGATCAGCGAGCCGAGCAGCCGCGGCGTGAGCACTTCGGCCAGGATCACGTTCGTGGGCCGGTTGCCCTCCATCACCCGGTGCGGCACCACCGGCTCGGGCGTGCCCTCGGCCCGCACCTCGTCCTCGGTCTTGCCGAAGGCCAGCGCCTGGGCCTGCGCGAAGACGTTGGACGACAGGATGTCGTGATGGTCGCGCAGCGGGTTGAGGCTCTTGCCGAACCCGATCAGGTCGACCGGGATCAGCTTGGTGCCCTGGTGCAGCAGCTGGTAGAAGCTGTGCTGGCCGTTGGTGCCCGGCTCGCCCCAGTACACCGCGCCGGTCTGGTAGTCGACCGGGCGGCCCGTCCAGCGTGACGTGCTTGCCGTTGGACTCCATGGTCAGCTGCTGCAGGTAGGCCGGGAACCGCTTGAGGTACTGCTCGTAGGGCATCACGCCGACCGTCTGCGCGCCGAAGAAGTTCGCCGTACCAGACGGCCAGCAGCCCCATCAGGACCGGCAGGTTGGCGGCCAGCGGCGCCGTGCGGAAGTGCTCGTCCATGTCGTGGAACCCGGCCAGCAGCTCCGCGAAGCTGCTCGGGCCCGATGGCCAGCATCGGTGGACAGGCCGATGGCCGAGTCCATCGAGTAGCGGCCGCCGACCCAGTCCCAGAAGCCGAACATGTTGGCGGTGTCGATGCCGAACGCGGCGACCTTCTCGGCGTTGGTCGACACGGCCACGAAGTGCTTGGCCACCGCCGCCTCGTCGCCCAGCTGCGCCGACCACCCAGTCGCGGGCCGAGGTGGCGTTGGTCAGCGTCTCCAGCGTGCCGAAGGTCTTCGACGAGATGATGAACAGCGTCTCGTCGGCGGCCAGGTCCCTGGTCGCCTCGACGAAGTCGGTCGAGTCGACGTTGGACACGAACCGGAACGTCATGTCCCGGCGCGAGTAGTGCCGCAGCGCCTCGTAGGCCATCACCGGGCCGAGGTCCGAGCCGCCGATGCCGATGTTGACGACGTTGCGGATGCGGCTTGCCGGTGTAGCCCGTCCACTGCCCGGACCGGACCCGCTCGGCGAAGTCGCACATCCGGTCGAGCACGTCGTGGACCTCGCGCGACCACGTCGGCCCCGTCGACGACGAGCGTCCCGCCCCGGGGCATCCGCAGCGCCACGTGCAGCACGGCGCGGTCCTCCGAGACGTTGATGTGCTCGCCGCGGAACATCGCGTCGCGCCGCTGCGCCACGCCCGACTCCTCGGCCAGGTCGAGCAGCAGCCGCATCGTCTCGTCGGTGATCCGGTTCTTGGAGTAGTCGAGGTAGAGGCCGCACGGCCTCGGCCGTCAGCCGCTCGCCGCGGCCCGGGTCGGCGGCGAACAGGTCCCGCAGGTGGCGGCCGGCGATCTCGGCGTGGTGGCTGCTCGAGGGCCTTGTAGGCCGCCCGGTCCCGCAGCGGTGTGAGCGACATGACGGTGCCTCCGATCGCTATCAGGCCCGCTGCATGACGGGCAGGCCCAGCCTCGCACTGCCCGGCCCGGGCCGGTTTAGTGCCCCCTGGGTCACGAAGCCTCCCTGGCCGCGGCGACGCACTGGCGGGCCAGCTCGGTCACCCGGTCCGGGGTGAAGCCGAACTTGGTGAGCAGCTGCTTGAGCGGCGCGGACGCGCCGAAGGTGTGCATGCCCGACGATCGCCCCGCCGTCTCCCACGTAGCGGTCCCAGCCCAGCGTGGACGCCTGCTCGATCGGCCACCCGGGCCTTCACCGCGGGCGGCAGCACCTGGTCCCGGTAGTCGGCGGGCTGGCGGTCGAACAGCTCCCAGCACGGCATGCTGACGACCCGCGCGGCGATCTGGCCCGCGGCCAGCTCGTCCCGGGCGGCCAGGGCCAGCTGCACCTCCGACCCGGTCGCGAGCAGGATGACGTCGGGATCGCCGCCGGGCGCCTCGGCCAGCACGTACGCGCCCCTGGCCACGCCGCTGGCCGGGCTCAGCTGCGACCGGTCCATGGTGGGCAGGGCCTGCCGGGACAGGATCAGCGACCGCGGGCTCGTGCCGCAGCGCGGCCACCACCCGCCAGGTCTCGGCCACCTCGTTGGCGTCGGCCGGGCCGGAACACCAGCAGGCCGGGCATGGCCCGCAGCGAGGCGAGCTGCTCGACCGGCTGGTGCGTCGGCCCGTCCTCGCCCACCCCGATCGAGTCGTGGGTGAAGATGTGCACCACCGGGATCTCCATCAGCGCCGACAGCCGGATCGCGCCGCCTGGCGTAGTCGGAGAAGATCAGGAACCCGGACCAGTACGGCCGCAGCTTGGTCAGGGCCATCCCGTTGGCGACGGCCGCCGCTGGCGTGCTCCCGGACCCCGAAGTGGAGGTTGCGGCCCGACCGGTCGTCGGGCTCGAAAGTCGCCCGCGCCGTCGAACGTGAGGCGGGTCTTGGTCGACGGCGCCAGGTCGGCCGAGCCGCCCAGCAACCACGGGACGCGCTGCGCCAGCGCGTTCAGCACCTGGCCGGATGAGTCACGGATCGCGATGCCCTTGGGGTCGGCGGGGAATGTCCGGCAGCGCCGCCTCCCAGCCGTCGGGCAGCTCCCGGCGCTGCATGCGGTCGAGCTCGTCGGCCCGGCCGGGGATACCTGGACCGGTACTCGCCTCGAGCATGCTCCTCCCAGGCCTGCCGCCGGCTCCAGGCCCCGTGGCCGATGCCCTTGCGGAGAGGCCTGATAGACCTCGTCGGGCACGTAGAAGTCACGGTCGCTCGGGCAGGCCGAGGAACCGCTTGGTCTGCGCCACCGCCGTCGGCCCCGAGCGGCTCGCCGTGCGCCTTCGGGCGAGTCCTCCACCGGTGAGCCGTAGCCGATGTGGCTGTGCACCAGGATCAGGGTGGGCCGCTCGCTGCTCGGCCCGGAATGTGCGAAGGCCCGGCGCGATGGCGCGTCGAGGTCGTTGGCGTCGGCCACGGTGGTCACGTTCCAGCCGTAGGCGATGAACCGGGCCGCGACGTCCTCGGTGAAGGTGATGCCGGTGTGGCCTTCGATCGTGACCCGGTTGGAGTCGTAGATCCAGCACAGGTTGGACAGCCGCTGGTGGCGCGGCCAGCGAGGCCGCCTCGGATGAGATGCCCTCCATCATGCAGCCGTCGCCGGCCAGCGCGTACACGTCGAAGTCGAACAGCGGGAAGTCGTCGCGGTTGTAGCGGGCGGCCAGCCACTGGCCGGCGATCGCCATGCCGACCGACGTGGCCACGCCCTGGCCGAGCGGCCCGGTGGTCGCCTCGACCCCGCTCGTCCAGCGGTATTCGGGATGGCCCGGGCACTTCGAGCCGAGCTGGCGGAACGTCTTGAGGTCGTCCATCGAGACCGCCGGGGTGCCCAGGATCTCGTAGTCCGGATCGACCGCGCGCACCTCGCTCAGGTGCAGCAGCGACCAGAGCAGGGCCGAGGCGTGACCTTCGGAGAGCACGAACCGGTCGCGGTTCGGCCAGATCGGGTCGCCGGGGTCGAAGCTCAGCAGCCGCTGCCACAGCAGGTAGGCGACCGGGGCGATGTCCATCGGCGTGCCGGGGTGCCCCGAGTTGGCCTTCTGGACCGCGTCCATGCACAGGGCACGGATGGTGTTGATACAGAGCTGGTCCAGATCGCCGTCGGTCACGGTTCCTGCGCTTCCCCCCGGCGCCACCGCCCGAACCCGGCCGCCGGCGCGGCCTGCTGGCGGCCCGCCGCTACCAGATCGACAGCGATTGGGCCGGGAAAGGCCGGACCGGGTGCCGGGCCGGATTCAGGTACGCGCCCGGACGTTAATGTTCATTACTGGGCCCGCAGGCCATTGCCGGGCGCCCAGCCCGGACGAGTGGCATTGTTTCATGACCGGGCGGGCTCGCGACGCCCCGGCGCAGGCCGGCGGGAGGAGCTGACCGTGACCAGCACGATCCGGCTGTTGCTAGCAGATGTCGACGGCACGCTGGTGACGGCGGAAAAAACCGTGACCGAACGCGCCTGCGCGGCCGTCGGCGCCCTGCGTAAAGCGGGCATCATGTTCGCGGTGACCAGCGGCCGCCCGCCGCGCGGGATGCAGATGCTGATCGAGCCGCTGGACCTGCGGACGCCGATCGCCACGTTCAACGGCGGCCTGGTGGTGGACCGGGACCTGAAGGTCCTGGTCCAGAAAACGGTGCCGCCGCGGCTGGTCCAGCCCGTGGTCGAGCTGCTGACCTCGGCCGGCCTGAGCGTCTGGATCTACCGGGGGGCGGACTGGTTCGCGCTGGACCCCCGCGGCCCGCACGTGGACCGGGAGGCCTTTACGGTCAAATTCGCGCCGACCATCACGGCCAGCTTTGACGGCCTGACCAAGGACGTAGCCAAGATCGTCGGGGTCAGCGACGACCCTGACGCGATGGCCCGGGCCTCGGCGGCCGCTCACGACAAGTTCGGCGATCACGTCAGCGCCGCCCGGTCCCAGCCCTACTACCTGGACGTGACTCACCCCGATGCCAACAAGGGCTTCGTGGCCCAGTGGCTGGCGCAGCGCTACCAGATATCCGCCGCCCAGATCGCCACCATCGGCGACATGCCCAACGACGTGCTGATGTTCGCCCATTCCGGCCTGTCCATCGCGATGGGAAACGCCAGCCTCGAGGTCCAGCGCGCGGCCCGCCGGGTGACCACCTCCAACGAGGATGAGGGCTTCGCCCGCGCGGTCGAGCGGTTCGTCGCGCCCGCGGCTACCTGATGCCCGGCACCGGCCGGCCGTTCTCCAGGTACCGGCACCGGCCGGAAACCGCGCCGGCCTTGACCCGGCGCCGGATCGGGCCCGACAGCAGGCGCAGCGCTTCGGCCAGCGGGGCCAGCTGATAGTCAGAGATCTCTTCGGGCTGGAGCACCACGCCCGCCAGCGCCGCGTCGCTGACCACGCCGCAATCGAACAGGAAGCGCAGCCCGCCCGGCCGGCCCGGGCCGGGCGGCCGGAAGTCCACGCAGGCCAGCCGGGCGGCCCGCACCCGCAAGCCGCACTCTTCGACGATCTCGCGCTGGCAGGCGGCCCACGGCGTCTCACCGTCGGCTTCCATCACGCCGCCGGGGATAGTCCAGCCCTTCTTGTAGGTGGGATTCAGGATCAGCAGCCGGCGTTTCCTGTCGAAGATCATCGCGCCGGCCGAGGCCGGGATCGCGGGCAGCCCGGTCTGCGGCGCGGCGGCCGGTAGCTGATCGCGGTCGGTCATAAGCAACAGGCTAATGAGCCGGGTACCGGCCCGCCCGCGCTAGGCTGGCCACCAGGGAGCATCAAGATCATCACCTGCTAAGCTAGCGCGCTCATCAGAAACCACCTTTTACCGCGATCGCGACCGCAACGGGAATCTCGGCAAAATGGCCTCCGGAAAATCCATCGTCGTCAGCGGCGATCTGGGCAGCGGGAAAAGCACCGTGTCCAGGGAAATTGCCCGGCGCCTCGGCCTGCGCCGGGTCAGCGTAGGTGATCTGTACCGGCAGATGGCGCATTCGCGCGGCATGTCCGCGCTCCAGCTCAACCTGCATGCCGAACTCGACGACGCGGTAGACGGCTATGTCGATCAGCTGCAGCAGGAAATCGCGAAGTCGGATGAGCAGCTCGTCGTGGACGGACGGCTGGCCTGGTTCTTTTTCACCGACGCGTTCAAGGTGCATCTGATCACCGAGCCAGGCGTGGCCGCGGGCCGGGTGCTGTCCCGGCCCTCTGACGAGGTCGAGGCGTACGCCTCGCTGGCCGAGGCGAAAGAGCGGCTCCGGCACCGCAGCGGCAGCGAGCGAGCCAGGTTTCTCACCAGATACGGCGCGGATAAGAACCGGCTGCGCAATTACGACCTGGTCTGCGACACCACGAGCGCGCCCGCTGATGAAGTCGTCGACCGCATAATCGCGGCCTATCGCGAAGCCGCGGACGAGCTGTCAGGGCGGCGGCCGCTGCTCCTGCTTGACCCGCGCCGGATTTATCCCACCCGCGACCTCAGCGGCCCCGAGCCCGGTCCGCCGCAAGAGCCGGACGGCCCGGACCCGGCGCTGGCCGCCGACGGCCAGGACCAGGGCAGGCCGCTGGCCGCCGGATACGCGGTCTGCTGGTTCTTTCTCGTGGCCGGTCACCAGCGGCTGCGGGCGGCCATCGGCGCGGGGCGGCAACTCGTCGCCGCGACGCTGGCCGCCGAGGGCAATGAGCCGCTGGCCGGCGGGCTGACGGCGGAGGACTACTTCGCGGCCCGGGTTACTCCGGGCGTGCTCGCCGCCTGGACCGCGGCCACCGGGGTCACGCTGACCCCGCCCCCGCCCCGGTTATCCCGCCCCGGTTACCGCGGGCCGGTTACCGCGGGCTTGTTACGCGGGCCGGTTAACTGCGGGCCGGTTTACCGCGGGCGGGGGCCCGGTCCCGGGGCGATCCCGTTGGCCGATGCCCAGGCGGCCACCTGAGCGCGTGAATTGAAGCCCAGTTTCTCCAGGATGTTGGCGACGTGCCGGGCCGCGGTGGCCGGGCTGATGAACAGCGCGTCAGCGATCGCCTTATTGCTGTGCCCGTCGGCGATGAGCACGACGATCTCCCGTTCCCTGGCGGTTAGCCGGCCCGGCGGGCTGGCCGGCCGCGGGCTCAGGCCCGCCGCTGCCGCCCCGGCCTGGTCGCGGCCCCGGCCCGGCCCGCGACGCTGGCCCTGACCCTCACCCTGGCCCTGGTTCTGGCCCTGGCCAGGGTCCGCCGGCGGCGCCAGCGCCAGCGCGATCGCGGAGTCGCCGGGCCGGGCGAAACCGCGGGCCCACAGCTCCCGGATTACGGATTCGCCCCGGTCAGCGAGCGCGGCGAAATACCGGTCGGTGCGCGCCCCGGGCAGCGCCGGCAGGTGCGCCGCCTCGCGCAGCCCGGCGGCCGCCGCGATGAGTTCCAGCGCCCGCTCCCCCTGGCCTTCGGCCAGGTCCAGCGCGGCGAACGCCTCCAGCCCGCGGGCGATACCGATCCGGGAGCCGGTGACCTGACTGAGCCGGATGCTGTCGCCCAGGTGTTCCCTGGCCTGGGTCACCTCGCCCTGTTCCATGGCGATCCGGCCCAGGCCGGCCAGGCAACGGGCGGCTTCCGGCCGGGAATCGATCTCCTGCAGGATGGGCAGCGCCTCGCAGTAATGCCGCCGCGCGCTATCGGGGTCGCCGCGCAGCCGGGCCAGGTCACCCAGCCCCAGCAGGGTCCGGGCCACGCCCCACTGCTGGTCGATCTCGCGCATCACGGTGATCGCCGCCTCGGCCAGCTGCTCAGCCTCGCGCAGGCTCCCCCGGTAGGCGACCGCGGCCGCCTGGGTGCCCAGCCCGTAGCCCTCGTCCCACCGGTCGCCGACCCGGCGAGCCAGCGTCACCGCCTCGGTGGACAGCGCCTCCGCCTCCGCGGGCTGGCCGGTGAGCAGGGTGATCTCGGCCAGCAGGTTCAGCGCGACGGCGGTCCAGACCTCGCCGCCGGACTCCCGGCACAGCTCGAGGCCCGCCCGGGCCCAGCGCTGCGCCCCGGCCGGGTCGCTGGACAGGGCCAGCTGGGCCCGGCCGACCAGGGCCGGACCGCGCACCCCGGCCGGCCCGCGGGCCGGGTCCAGCGCCAGGAACGAGTCGAACCGCTCGCCGCCCTCGGCGTAGGAGCCGCGCACCAGCCAGCAGGGCCGGACCGCGATGCAGATCCGCAGCCCGGTCTGCGCGTCGCCGTCGGCCAGGCACTGGTCCAGGACCCGCAGCACGTTGTCCGCGTCGGCGTCCCAGCGCCGGAACACATTCACCCGGGCCGACCAAGGCGCCTGGATAAGGGCCATCCCGAGCGCGGCGTTGTGCTCGGCCACCCGCAGCGTGTAATCCCGCAGCCGGCCCTGGAATGCCGCGGTCTCGCCCGCCTCCGCCAGCCGCCGCGCGGAGTAGTCGCGGATGGTGTCGAGCAGCCGGTAGCGGGTCTGGCCCAGCATTTCCGGCTCGACCACGACCAGCGACTTGTCCACCAGCCCGGCGGTCAGGTCCAGGATCGCGGCGGCGGGCAGGGCACTGTCCGCGCACACCTGCTCGGCCATCTCCAGCGACCAGCCGGAGAACACCGACAGCCGGCGCAGCAGCACCCGCTCGGCCCCCTCAAGCAGGTCGTGGCTCCAGTCGATGGTCGCGCGCAGTGTCCGCTGCCGGGCCGGCGCGGTCCGGTCGCCGCTGGTCAGCAGCTGGAACCGGTCAGCCAGCCGCTCAGCGATCTGGTCCGCGGACAGCGCCCTGACCCAGGCGGCGGCGAGCTCGATGGCCAGCGGCACCCCGTCCAGCGCCCGGCAGATCGCCGCCACGCTGCCCGCGTTGGCCGGGCTGAGCTCGAACCCGGGCAGCGCCGCCGCGGCCCGGTCGGCGAACAGCCGGACCGACTCGTACCCGGCGATCTCGGCTGGGTCAGCCCCCTGGTCCGGCGGCAGGGTCAGCGGCGGCACCTGCCAGACTGCCTCGGCGGCCACCCGCAGCGGCTCCCGGCTGGTCACGACGATGCGCAGGCCGGGCGAGGAGGCCAGCAGCCGCTGGCACAGCCGGGCGCAGGCGTCGATCAGGTGCTCGCAGTTGTCCAGCGCCAGCAGCATGGTCCGCGAGCGCAGCGCCTCGGCCAGCGTCTCGAGCAGCGGGCGGCCGCGTTCCTCCTCGACCCCGATTACCGCCGCGACCCGGGACACCACCAGGTCGGGCTGGCGCACATCACCGAGTTCCACGAACCAGGCACCGTCAGGAAAGTCATCGGCCAGGGCCGCGAGAATGCGCTGCGCGAGGCGGGTCTTCCCGATACCGCCGGTTCCGCACAGGGTGGAGGCACGCATCGCATGAACGAACCGGCATAGCTCATCTAGCTCGCGCTCACGGCCGATGAAGCTATTCGGCTCTTCATGCAGATTATTTCGTATCGGCGCTATCGTCATGATTTATCGATGTCTGGCTTAGTTTCCCCTATTCCGGGTTGATGGCCCCAAAGTCGGCGCTCGTGCCCACGAGCACGTCATTCAACAAATCATCCTGCAGTATCGACGGCCGCATGACCAGTCCCGCCCCCGCCCGCCGCTAGGCGGTCAGATGCCAGCGCTCAGGGTCGGATCCGGCCGGCCCGGCCAGGCCGGCCCGGCTCAGGCTGCGCAGGTGGGCCAGCGTCTCGGCCAGCGCCGCCCGGCGCAGGAACCCGGTGGTCTCCGCCCAGCTGCGCGACCACGACAGCGCTATGGCGATGTCCCAGACCGGAGCGCCCGGCTGCTCGGCGACCTGCTTGAGCACCTCGCGCATCCGCTCCTGATGGTGGCGCTGGATCCGGTCCGCCCGGCCGCTGATGCCGCGGAACCGGTACTCGTGCCCGGGCAGCGCCTCCCGGTCCTCGTACTGGCGCAGCAGGTCAAGCGCGCCCAGGTAGTCATCGAGCGGCTCGTCGTCGTCGCCATAGCTGCTGATGTTCGGCGTGATCCTGGGCAGCAGGTGATCGCCGGTGAGCAGCACGTCCGCCTCGCCGACCAGGTAGCACAGATGACCTGGGGTATGCCCGGGCGTCCACAGCGCGGTCACCTGCCAGCCCGGTATGCCCGCCGGATCGTGGTCCTCCAGCAGCCGGTCCGGCACGATGTCGACCAGGTCGCGGACCCGCTCCGGGGCCATGACCATGGCGGCTTGCTCCGCGGGCGGCACGCCGCACCGGCTCATCCAGCGGGCATTGAGCGCGGCCACGGCGGCCACGTCCCTGATGGTCGCGATGTGCCGCGCCTCGGCCGGGTGCATCGCGACCCAGCAGCCGGACCTGGCCCGGACCTGGTTGGCCAGGCCGTGATGATCGAGGTGAGCGTGGGTGACCAGCACGCCGTGGGTGTCGGCCACGTCCGCGCCGATGCTGGCCAGCCCGGCGACCAGCGCGTCCCAGCTATCGCTGGCCGGCCAGCCCGGATCCACCAGTACCGGCCCTGAGCTGGTCTCGAACAGGTAGCAAAGCACGTAGCGCAGCGGATTGCGCGGGATCGGGACCGGCACCGACCACAGGCCGGGCCGTACTTGCTCGACGGGCGGCAGGACGCGGTCCCGCCAGGCTTGCTTCTGCAGGATGCCGGTTACGTCCACCACTGACACGGTAGCCCCGTGATCAGGGCAGCTTCCAGTCCAGCGGCTCGCCGCCCAGCCCGGCCAGCAGCTCGCTGGCCCGGCTGAACGGCCGGGAGCCGAAGAATCCGCGGTCGGCGGAGTTCGGGCTGGGATGCGCGGACTCGATCCGCGGCACATCACCAAGCAGCGGGGCCAGGCTGCGCGCGTCGCGGCCCCACAAGATGGCCACCAGCGGCCCGCCCCGCCGGGCCAGGGTCCTGATCGCCTGATCAGTGACCTCTTCCCAGCCCCGGCCCCGGTGCGAGGCCGGGCTGCCCGGCTGCACGGTGAGGACCCGGTTCAGCAGCATGACGCCGCGCTCGCTCCACGGAGTCAGGTCCCCGCTGGCCGGGCGGGGATAGCCCAGGTCGTCGTGGTACTCGCGGAAGATGTTGAGCAGGCTGGGCGGCAGCCGCCGTACCTCAGCGGCGACCGAGAAGCTCAGCCCCACCGGGTGGCCGGGCGTGGGGTACGGATCCTGGCCGACGATGAGTACCCGCACCTCCGCCAGCGGCCGCTGGAAGGCGCGCAGCACCCGGTCCCCGGCGGGCAGGTAGCCCCGCCCGGCCGCGACTTCCGCGCGCAGGAACTCCCCCAGCGCCCTGATCTGCGGCTCGACCGGCGCCAGCGCCGCCGCCCAGCCCGGGTCGACGATCTGGTCCAGCGGCGGCGCAGCCATGGAACGCAACTGTAGGGGGTCAGCCGATCGGGCAGCCAGGCTTCGCGGTGGCCTCGCCGGAGTTGCGGCTGCACCATCAGGCAGGACTCGTCTGACCGCCTGGAACTGGCTCGCCGGGATGCCCTTCAGCAGCGACACCAGGTCGTCGGGCCACTGCGGGAACGCGCTGCCCTGGAAGTACCAGTTGCTGCCGTTGTCGGCCAGGATCAGCCCGTAGTGCTGCATCTCGGTCAGCACGGCCTTGGCGTCCTTGCAGTACGGCGGTGGAGTCGCGGCAGAACTGCGCCACGTTGAAGCTCGCCTTCAGCCGGAACCTGGCGCCCATCGGCGGCACGCTGGCGCTGTCGGTCGAGCCCGCCTCGTGCCGGGCCGGCCACAGGTAAGGCCGCCTGGGTGGCTGTCGCGGTGAACCGGATCGCGTGCGTGATCGGCTGGCCGGCCTTGACCGCCGCCATGACCTGCGCGTAGTTCAGCAGCCCGGGCAGGATCGGCAGGCCCGCGGCGTCGGCCGAGGTCCAGCCGGCACGGCCGCAGCGTGTTGGAGCGCAGGCTCCAGATGGCGCCCGAGCCCGCGGTGGAGTGCGCCGAGTACCGAGCGTCGTACAGCTCATACAGCGTGCAGGTGCTGCTGGTTCGACCATGATGGCGTGCCGGTCGCCGCCGGCGTTCTTGCCGCCCTCGATCCGGGTGTCGGTGCCGAACGGGTAGGGGCCCATGTCGCTCTCGCTCGCGTACTGGAACCTGACGCTCACCTGTGGCGTGCGCGCTGGTCACGACGTTGAACGGGATGCCGTACGGATATCCGCCCTCATTCGGCCCGAAGTCCGGGTGCAGGAGCGTATGCGCCGAGTTCATGCTGCGCAGCCAGGCCGCGCTATGCGAGTTGACCGGCAGCTTAGAAATGTCGGTATTCCAGACGTTGTCCGCCGGGAACATCGGGCAGTTCGCGGCGCCGGGCACCCGCGTTCCCGCCGGGGCAGTGGGCGAGGGTGCCGGGGTGGGGCTGCCGGACGGGGTGGGCGCGGCCGTCGGGCTGCCGCTGGCCGCGTCCGCGCTCCCGGCGGCCTGGCCTGCGGCTGAACCGCCAGCCACGGCGGCGCCCGCGGGCCCGGTCTGTGCCGCAGGCGTGGCCGTGGTCCCGCATGCGGCCAGCAGGGTCAGCGGGATGACCAGCGGGAGAGCCAGCGCCGCCCGGGGCACTATGCGGTGACTTCGGCGTGTTTTCATCGCCGACATCCTGGCACGGACCGGTCTCCGAAATATGGCGAAACGCTATCCCCGCCTGATACCACAGCTCACGAAGCCCAGTGCCGTTCCGCGCGAAACAGCGCGCATTGTTGACCCGCCACGCCACCCATCCGACTGGGCATTCAGGGGGCGGCGAACTCGGCGCGCACGCCGAGCAGCCGCACTGGGCGCTGCCCGGTGAACTTGTCCAGGGCCAGCCGGGCCGCCTGCCTGATCTGGTCCGGGTCGGCCGTCGGCGCCGCCAGCGGCTGGCTGTGCGTCCGGGTGATGAACGGGACATAGCGCACCTTCACCACGACCCGGACGGCGGGCCGCTGCCCGGCGATCTGTTCGGCGACCTGCCCGGCCAGCTGCTCGACCTCGCGGCGGACCTGCGCCCAGTCGGCCAGGTCCTGCTGGAAGGTGACCTCCTTGCCGTGAGACCGGGCCAGGTAGGGCTCGGCGGACACCGGCGAGGGGTCCAGGCCCCTGGCGATCTGGACCAGCCAGGGCCCGGTCGCCGGGCCGATCGCAGCGGCCAGCTCGCGCGGGCTGGCCGCCGCCAGCTGGCGCACGGTGGCCAGGCCCAGGCCGGCCAGCCGCCGCGCGGTCTTGGCCCCGATGCCCCACAGCGCGTCGGTCGGCCGGTCGCCCAGGACCTCGAACCAGTTCTCCCCGGTCAGCCGGAAGACTCCGGCCGGCTTGCCGAACCCGGTGGCCAGCTTGGCCTGCAGCTTGTTCTCGCCGATGCCGACCGAGCAGGCCAGGTGAGTCCGGGCGCTGATCCGCTGCTGGATCTGCCGGGCCAGCGCTTCGGGGTCACTGGTCTGCGCGGCGAGGAACGCCTCGTCCCAGCCGAAGACCTCGACAATCACGTCGAATTCCCGCAGCGCGGCCATGACCCGCTCCGAGACCTGCTCATAGTGCGGCCGGTCCACCGGCAGGAACACCGCCTGCGGGCAGCGCCGGGCGGCGGTCCGCAGCGGGAGCCCGGAGTGCACCCCGTAGGCCCGGGCCGCGTACGAGGCGGTGCTGACCACCCCGCGCTTAGCCGGGTCGCCGTCCCCGCCCACCACCACCGGCAGGCCGCGCAGCTCAGGGCGGCGCAGCACCTCGACCGCCGCGAGGAATTCATCGAGGTCGACGTGCAGCACCCATAGGGTCACACCTCAGTCTGCGCCGCCCCGCCCGCCGCTGCCCTAGAGCCCCGCTGGATTCGCCGGCCTGTTTCTCAGCGGCCGGTCGGCCTGGCCCGCGGCCTAGCGGCCTAGGTGCGGGCCGCCCCCTGAGCCGCCCGGCCGGGCCGCTTGCGGGCCGCGGCCCGCAGCACCGGCAGCGCGGCGAAGTAAGAACCGGCCGCGGCGATGGTGCCGATGCCCAGGTCGAGAGAGATCCGGCCCTGCTTGGCCCAGTAGACGTCCTTCAGGTCCAGCAGCAGCGCGAACTCATCGACGATCAGGGCCAGGCCGGAGCCGTAGCTGACCGCGACAGCCGGGTGCCTGCGGCGGCTGTCCTCGCCGTGCACCGCGACCGCGCCCACCCCGGCGAGCATCCCGATGCCCCACAGGTAGTGGTGCAGATGCTCGCCCCCGGCGCTCAGGTTGCGGAACGGGCCGCGGCCCGCCCGGATGCTCATGGTCACGCCGCGCGCCCCGGCGAAGGTCGTGGCGAACGACAGCCAGCTGAACAAGGCCGAGCGCTGACCAGGGTCCAGTTCTTCGTAGTAAGAGTCCCTGAGTGCGCGGGCCAGCGCCGTGAACTGTCTCACGAGGGCACGATACGCGCCGCTGCGGCCCGCGCCGGTACAGCCGCTCCGATACGTCGCTGACAGCCAATTTCCCGCTCTTGCCGAGCAAACGCTCAGCGCAGGGCCGTAAGCCAGAGTGCGGGAGATCACCGCCTGGACGCTTTGCGCCGCTTTTCTCCAGATTTCTGGGCAGAAGGAATAATTTATTGAGCATTATGGGGTGCTGGCGGCATTATCGGGCCGGGGCCGGCCCGGGCGGGACCGGCCTGGCCCGCCGGCGCGCGGCACGGGGCATCAGGGTCCGCGGACCTGGTCGTGACTTGAGTGCAGGGGAGTACATGAGTGGCATCCAGCAGGACCAGGCCCGTCCGGTGCTGGACCAGGCCGGCGACGCCGGGCCGGTCCTGCGGCCCTGGTTAGGCCGGGCCGGGCCGACCCTCGCCCTGCTCTTCGCCCCGGCTCCGCCCGGCGCACCGCGGTCGCGCCGCCGGACCGCGCTGGTCGTGGCCGGGTACCTGGCTGCGGCCCTGATCGGCGCGGGGGTGCTGCTGATCCGCCAGGCGGGCACCCCATCGTGGCGCACGCTGTGGGCCGAGGACGGCTGGATTTTCCTGCCCCGGGCGGTGGCCCATCCCTGGTCCGGCCTCTTCCATGAGTACGCCGGGTACCTTCAGCTCGTCCCCCAGCTGATCGCCGACGTCGTCGTTCATCTCCCGCTGCGGGACGCGGCGGCCGGATTCGCGATCGCCGGCGCGCTGGTCGCCTCGTCGAGCGCGGTCTTCGTGTTCCAGGCCAGCCGCGGGCACCTGACCGTGACCTGGCTGCGGGTCCTGCTGGCCTGCTCGGTCCTGCTGCTGCCCACCGCGCTCATCGAGATCGCCAACAGCGGCGTGGACTCGCCCTGGTACCTGATGTTCGCGCTGTTCTGGGCCCTGCTGTGGCGGCCGAAGTCGCGCCGGGGCCGGGCCCTGGCCGCGCTGATCGGCTTCGGGACCATGGCCTCGAACATCCTGAACCTGCTCTACCTGCCGCTGGTGGCCGCGCGGGTGGTGGCCTTGCCGCGGGCCAGGGAGCACGCGGTGACGGCCGGCTGGGCCGCCGGGATCGGGTTCCAGGTGGTCGGGATCCTGCAGTCCCGCGAGCCGCACCGGATCGGCTCGGTGCCGTCGGCGTTCGCGTTCTACGGCCAGCACGTCCTGGTGCCGGCCATGGCCGGCTGGCGGCTGGCGCTGCGGCTGCAATCCGCCCTGGGCATCCCGGCTTGCGTCGCCATCGCGGCGCTGCTGGTGGCGGCCATCGTGACCTGGGTCGTGCGGCAGGGCGGCCTGCCCACCGCCGTCCTGGCCGCGACGGCGCTGATCATGGGGTTCATCCTGACGATCGTCCCGGCGCTGCTGCGCTACTGGGTGCCAAGCGCGGTGAGCACCGCTGTGTGGGTACCCGGCGCCCGGTTCACCACCGAGGGGATCTTGCTGATCGACGTGGTCGCCATCGCGGGCGCCGACGCCGTGCTGCGCCGTCCGGGAGCCAGCCTGAGGCGGCTCAGGTCGGCGGCGGTCGCGGCCGTGCTGGTCGCCGGGCTCGGTCTGGGCTGGGCCACCAGCTTCCGTTACGACAACCTGCGCTCGCCGAGCGTGCCCTGGTCCCAGTCCTACATCCGGTACGGCCGCTCCATGCCGCGGCTCGTCAAGCGGCCGATCGTGGCGAACGCCGGCTCGGCCGTGCGCGCCATCCGGCTGCGAAACCGGAGCTGACCGCCGATCCCGGTCTCGGCGACCTGGCTCAGCCCAGCGTGCCGGCCCGCTCGCCGGCCCCGCCCGGCGCGGCCCAGACGATCCGGTAGGGCTCGCCGTCGCGCTGCAGTTCGCCGAAGATCGCCGACAGCCGGTCATGGCTGGCGCGCAGCAGGACCTGCTGGGCGTTGAGTTCCGCCGCGTGCAGCCGGATGGTGGCCTGCCAGGCCATGGCCTGCCGGGCGTAGTTACCCCGGTCGGCCGCGCTGGCCTGCCAGGCCTGCTGGAGCAGCCGGTCCGCCGATCGCTGCAGCCGCTTCTCGCGTAGCTGCGCGTGCTCCCGCCGGGCCGCGATGTCGCGGATCGCGCTGCGGATCCGGCCCAGGAATTGCTCGCGCTGGTCGGCGGTGTAGCCGAGCAGCTCGCGCGGGTTCTCGGCCCGCTGCAGCAAGGTGGCGATATCCGCTTCGCCGAACTGACCGAAGCGGCGTGCGGTACCCACTGCTGCCCCCTGTTCTGCGTACCTGTGCTGGCGTATTCCCGGCAGGCGGCCGGCCCTCCGGCGGCCCGGAGCCGGCAGAAGTCGCTGCCCCCGCCTCACCATGATCCCCGAAAGACGGCCGCCCGGCTAACGGGCCGCGGTCCTAACCGCAGCGTTCAACCGGGTTTCATCACCGTTTCATTCCCCCGACAGCGATCGTTGGGCGCATCGGCCGGCCCGGCCGCCTGCCGGGCTCAGTCCTGGTGATCTGGGCCGCCGGGAGCCCGGTGCACTGGCCCGTGCGGGTCCTCGCAGTGCCCGCTCTGCCGTTCTGCCTCGTACCTGGCGATGCGGAGCAGCGGCTCAGCAGCGTGGTCGACTTGCAAGGTGGTATGGGTGATCAGGTAGGTGCCCGCCAGCAGCTCCTCCAGGTCGCCGCGGACCGCATGGCAGTCCAGGCCGGGCGCGACGAGCACATGCGCGGAGGCGGCCGGGCTGCCGGAGGTGATCTGCCAGACGTGCAAGTCGTGCACTTCCGTCACGCCCGGCCGGCCCGCCATCGCCCGGCCGATCTCATCGGGCTTCAGGCCCGCGGGCGCGGCTTCCAGGAAGATCCGCCCGGACTCGCGGACCAGCCCGATCCCGGCCTTGAGCATCAGCGCCACCACCAGCAGCGAGGCGATGGCGTCCGCCCGGCTGAACCCGGTGATCACGATGATCAGCCCCGCGGCGGCCGTGGCGATGAACGCGTACAGATCGGTCAGGATGTGCCGGAACGCGCCCTCGACGTTGAGGCTGGCCCGGTTGGCCTTGGCGATCATCGCGGTGACGATGAGGTTGACGGCGATCCCGATGATCGCGACCGCCAGCACCGGCCCGCCGTGGACCTGGGCCGGGCTGACCAGGCGCTCGATCGCCACGGCGGCCAGCCAGGCCGACAGCAGCAGCAAGGTGATGCCGTTGGCCTGGGCGGAGAGAATCTCGGCCCGCTTGAGACCGTAGGTGTAGCCGCCGCCGGGCGGCCGGGCGGCCAGCCGCATAGTCACCAGGACCAGCACGATCGAGGCCGCGTCGGTGAGCATATGAGCCGCGTCCGACAGCAGCGCCAGCGAGTGCGCCAGCAAGCCGGCCGTCACCTCGCCAGCCATGAACGCGGCGATCAGCACCAGCGCCCTGACCAGCCACCGCGCGTCAGCGACCGAGCTCACGGCGTGCTCATCCGAACGACTGCTCATATCTGGCGAGGGTAGCTGGCCAGGGCCAGGCCCGGCGCCCGCGCGCACCGGTCGGGCCATCGGGCCGGCCTCGGCGGGCAGCGGGCCGCCGCGGGTCGTTCCGGCCCGTCCCCGCAGGGCGTACAGGCCCGCACCAACGTGCCGTTCTCGCAGGTAACAGCCTTCCTCGGCGGCGTAAATACCAGCTATATGCTATTGCAAGGCTCTTGCAGGTCTTCCTAGACTGGCGGAGCTTTCTTCAAGGATCGCGATCAAGCTGGAGCGGAGGAACATGGCTGACGTTCAGGGCCGCCTCGTCAAGATCCGCAACGGACTGACGCCCCGCGAGTGGGCCGGGACCGGCGCGATGGCCGCCACCATCGTGGGCCTGCACGTGGTCGGCTGGGGCATGCTGGCGGCGGCCGCGAGCGGTCACTACCACATCAGCAAGACCGAGGTCTTCGGGTTCGGGACCGGGATCCTGGCCTACACCCTGGGCCTGCGGCACGCGTTCGACGCCGACCACATCGCGGCGATCGACAACACCACCAGGAAGCTGGTCGGTGAAGGCCAGCGCCCGCTTTCGGTCGGATTCTTCTTCTCGCTCGGGCACTCATCGGTCGTGTTCTTCCTGGCCCTGCTGCTGAACTTCGGCATCCGCGCGCTCAATGCCCAGGTCTCGAACGCCAGCTCGCAGCTGCAGTTCACCACCAACATCATCGGCACCCTGGTGTCCGGGTTCTTCTTGTTCCTGATCGCGACGATGAACCTGGTCGTGCTGACCGGGATCATCAAGGTGTTCCGCCAGATGCGAGCCGGAGCCTACGACGACCAGCAGCTGGAGGAGCAGCTGGACAAGCGCGGCCTGATGAACCGGATCCTCGGCCCGCTGGCCCGCCGGATTGACGCCCCCTGGAAGATGTACCCGATCGGGTTCCTGTTCGGCCTGGGCTTCGACACCGCGACCGAGGTCGCGCTGCTGATCCTGGCCGGGACCGCGGTGGTCGGTGGCCTGCCGTTCTACGCGGTCCTGTCCCTGCCGATCCTGTTCGCCGCGGGCATGAGCTTGTTCGACACCGCCGACGGCTGCTTCATGAACTTTGCCTACGACTGGGCGTTTTCCCGCCCGGTCCGCAAGGTCTTCTACAACCTCACGATCACCGCGCTGTCGGTGTTCGTCGCGGTCTTCGTCGGCGCGGTCGAGGTACTCGGCCTGCTCGGCCAGGACGGCAAGCTCACCGGCTCGGGCTGGAGCTGGCTGGCCGGTTTCGATATCAACAAGGCCGGTTTCGTGATCGTCGGCGTGTTCGTCCTGACCTGGGTGGTGGCCCTGTCCGTCTGGCGCTTCGGCAAGATCGAGCAGAAGTGGGACCTATCCGCCGCCAAGGCCGCCGCCCGCGACTATGACGGGCCTGCATCCCGCTTCAATCACGAGCGATCTCTGGCCGGCCGTCAGCCGCAGAGTGAACGCCCGGCGAGGACCACAGCGGCGTCGGCGACGTCGGCGATTAACTCGCAAGCTAACTACGAAACTATGCTACCGGGATAATTGGTGCGTGGTGTTCGATTTGGGAGCCGGGGCTTTGCTGTTCAGTCACGCCGGGAGCCTCTGGCCGTCTTTGTAGCGTCTTGCAGACATGTCAGGGCGAGATTCCACGGGAAGGCATCAAGGTGATCGCCCCCGGTTCCCGGCTCGTGAAGCGGGTATACCTCTGGGCCGTAAAGGACATGAACTCCCCACGACCTGAGCTTTGCAATATTCTCCACGAAGGCTGGATGCGCAGCTTGAGCGTAATTCGTAAAAGGCATGGCGACTATAGGGAGATGTTTACCTATCCCCTCAACGAGGATTCCCAGCGGAAGAGTGTCGCATATTCCAGCGGCCCACTTATTTATTGTGTTAACGGTCGCCGGTGCCACGATAACGGCGTCGGGCGCAGGAAGACTGTCGGGAGATCCAGGGTCTTTGTACTCAGACCTTACCGGATGACCAGTTAGTTCTTCGAGGGCAGCCAAGTCCAGGAACTTTACCGCTGACGGCGTGGCCAGCAGGCATGTATCCCATTCTTTATATTGCGCTGCGCTTACGAGCCGCGCCACTTCGCTAGCAGGAGGTGCGCCGCACGCTATTACGTACAAAACGTTCTGGCTCATACCGCCACCCCGGCGCGTTCCGCGAGGGACCTCAGTGCGCCGGCTGGTTTACCGCGAGATCGCTGGACCAGGTTCTCAATCGTTCCGCGCGCAATCGGGCGGCAATTAACCTCGCGCGGGGCGAGGGCCTCGGCTTCTAGCAGATTTTCAAGCGCTTTGTCTCGGTGGCCGCATTGACTGTGTCCACGTGCAACGTCAACATAGTGGTTCGCTCTTCTCTCGCGGCGGATAGCGTGGATACCAGTCTCATCGATCCGGGTCGCGGTTTCTACTGCTAGCCCGCCTTCGCCTAGACTGACCAGTGCCGAGACGTGGTGTATTCCGACATTCGTAGGCCCGAAGGACAAACGGTGATGGTTTGACTGATCGGGTACATAGCTGGCTACTGACCGGGCTTCTTGAATGAGATCGCGAACTCCAGTTGCGTTACCGGCGGCCGCCGCCGCCATCACTGCCTGAAGGACGGCATTTCCATATACCGACATATCTTCTTCGTCATGCATATTTGGTTCCAGCCGCGAGGCGAAGGAAATATTCAGGTCAAATGCCGGCCCTGGGCGGCCTAGCGCGACAAGTGCATTAGCCACCCGGAAGGCTGTCAAGGCAGCGGGGATAGGGTCCCCGACTTGCTCGGCCAGGGCGATACCACGATCACCTGCCAGCCAAGCCAAGCTGTATTCCCCGAGCTTCCGCAGGGTCGAGGCAGTGATCTGATAGATCTCTATGAGAATACGGGACGTGTCGTCACTCTGCTCGATCACATGAGAACGCTGTGCATCAACAAGAAGTCCTGGCAGGATCCGGCTGATAACTTCGTAGTCGGCCAGCTCAAATGCCGACCAGATATAAGAGGATTGACGCCTTAGCCGCGGAATGTCGGCTCTGTGTTCAGTTGAGATATCACCCCTGATCCCCTCATATGTTTCAAGCGCGGCCCGGATGCTTTCGACTTGAAAGTCATTAATGCATTCCCGGGTATTTCTTTTTAGATCGCGTCCGATCAGGACGGGAAAGTCAACGCGAAGTTCCTGGCATATGCCCATCAGGATCGGCAGCCGGCTTGCGCTTCTCGTGCCGGCTTCGACCTTCTCAACCCAGCTCTTCGAGCGGCCTATGCGGTCGGCGAGAAGCTGTTGCGTCATCCCGCGCCGCTCCCGCCAGTACGCGATACGCGCTCCAAGCTCGCTGTCATCCATACCTGCGGTGGCCTTCCTGCGCTCATTATGAGCTGCTTGCCAGCCATTCTAACCAGGACCAACGTCTGGTACGGATCACCTCAGGTCAAGGTCGCACAGACTGTGCGACCTTGATCACGAAACCGGCCACACCATAGTTCCCCAGGCTCAGGGCCGAGAACTCTGATCTGATCTCGGACCCCGACATCGAGAGAACGGAGGTGCCCATCGTTGGGAGCCGAACATGCCACAGGGCTAGGCGGGAGTGATCCGGTCATGCGGCGAGGGGTACTGCCGAGCCGGACGTCTCTCTCCAGAGTGCCAGCGCCGCCGCGTCAGGTCTTCGATCCGCATATGGCGAGTGTTGCCCGGGTCTATGACTATTTGCTGGACGGCAGAGATCACTATGCGGTAGACCGGGCGGCAGCGGCGCGGTTGCTGCGAGCAGTGCCGGATGCGGCGATAGCTGCGCGGCAGAACCGGTCATTCCTGGGACGGGCCGTGGAGTTCCTGGCCCGCGATTGCGGTGTTGAGCAGTTCATTGATGTCGGGACAGGATTGCCGGCCCAGGGCAGCGTGCATGAGGTGGCGCAACGGTTCGCGCCGGACGCGCGGGTGGTCTACGCCGATAACGATCCGTCCGTGGTATTGCACGCGGAAACCCTGCTGTCCGGCAACGCGACGGCGACAGTGATCAATGCAGACCTGCGAGACCCGGACCGGATACTCGACCATCCATCACTGCGGGCACTCGTTGATCTCGGCCAGCCGGTAGCCGTGTTACTAGTCGCGATCTTGCATTTCGTCGAAGACACCAGTCATCCCTATCTGATCGTGGACTACCTGAAAGACGCGTAGCACCGGGCAGTTACCTGGTCGTGTCGCACGTCACCGGTGACGATCTGTCCGACGAGGCTGCCGAGCAAGCCCGCGCGGCCTATCAGGAAGCCAACGCACCGGGAGTGACCCGGACCCGGAAACAGGTCACCCGGTTCTTTGACGGACTGGACCTGATCCCGCCCGGTGTGGTGAGCGCCGCCGAGTGGAAAGCGGCTTTGCCGCTGCGCCGGTCAGCCCGCACGATTTTCTACGCCGGGGCCGCGCGCAAAAACCAGGATCCGGAAACCGTCCGTCAGGCCGGCGACGATGGCTGGCACCCGTGATGACGACGGCCGTGATCACCGCTCAGGAACGCACGGACGCCAGCAACGAGCCCGGGTTTAGCTCGCCATTCCAGGTGGTGTGCGCGCAGATCGAGGAAACGCACGCCGGCTATCACGTCTGGGTCTCCGATCAGGGCTGGTGGTACGCGGTCAAAGCCGGGCGCCGCCCGGGGCTGGGCCGCGACCGTGGACGCCGCCGGGCCGGTGGAGCTGGATCTGGCGCTGCGCGAGGCCGAGCGGGAGACGGCATGACGGAGGATGCAGCGGACCTGGCGTTCTGGCAGATCGCGGCGCAGGTCCGCGAGGAACGAGGGCGCTGGGTGGTGATCTGGCTGGCGCGAGAGCGCCGGTTCCGCGCGTACCCGAAATTCCGGCCCCCGGCCGGGATGACATCCGCCAGCGGCAGCAACCGCGACGAACTGCTAGCCAATATGGACCGGATCGAAGCCGCAGCCGCCGCCCGAGGGGCCGGGCAGCGGAGGTCCGCCCGGGAATGAGAGCCGGACATTGACGGCGAATGCAGCGAGAGGAACGCGCATGTTCGTGACAGACCGAGATGCAGGGAAGCTGGCTCCCGTCATGGCCCCGGCGCCTATTCCCTTCCGCCCGCCGCGACCGCGCCCGCGTCCAGTTCCCCGGCCCCGGCCCGGCCCGTCACGCCGGGCGGACGGTAACTGCGGCTGCCAGTGAAACCAGCTATTCAAGCCCCGGTCCGCGGCGGCCGACCGTCACCTCCCGGCGCGGACCGGACCCAGACCGGGAATGCCGGGGCGTCAAAGCGAGGCTGTGGCGATCGTAGAGCCGGGCCGGTGGCGGGACTTCGTCGCGGGCCTGCAGGCCGGCTAGCACGACCGGCCCTGAACCCGGACCCGGGCGGGTGCACGCGGAGCCCGATCGTTCGAGTGTGCCTCAGCGCCAAACCGGCTCCGGAGAAATTCGGGTGACGTGAGCGCGGCGTGCTGCCAAGGTCGGCGGTGTGTCGCTGTTCGTGATCTCAGGCGTGTCCGCGGCGGGCAAGTCGACGGTCGCGCGACTGCTCGCCAAGCGGTTCGAGCGCGGTGTCTGCGTGCCGGGCGACGCCATCCGGGGGATGATGGTGAGCGGGCGCGCCGACATGCGGCCCAATGCCGAGGCCGAAGCGCTGCGCCAGCTAGCGCTGAGGTACGCGTGGGCGCTGTCGGTGGCGGATGTCTTCCTCAACGGCGGGTTCGACGTCGTGGTCGAGGACGTGATCGTCGGCCCCATCCTGCGCGAGTTCCTTGGCTTGGTGCCGGTGCCAGAGTTCCACCTGGTGTTCCTGGACCCGGACGCGGCGGCCATCGAGCGACGGGAACGGGAGCGGGACCGCTTCGCGTACGGGCCGGGCCGGTAGTCGGTCGGCGGGCTTCAGACGCTGCTGCGCGAGGAAACCGACCGGATCGGCCTGTGGCTCGACACGACCGGGTACAGCGCCGAGCAGACCGTCGAGGCCATCCTCTCCGACCTGGAAGCCAGCCGCGTCCGCTTGCCCGGGCACTGCTGACCGGTCACGGGCGAACCGGGCCGCACCGTGACCGCGTGGGCCGACGTGCGCACTAACGTGAGCCAGGTCAGGGGTGCTTCCCGGGGAATCCCCTTTCGCGGATCCCTCCGCGGGCAACCCGACCGGCGCGGCCGGGTCAGAGCATCAGGATCAGCACGTAGCCCATGGTGACGCCCATCGCGATCTCGCAGCAGGCGGCGAGAAACGGGGAGAGCGGCCGATCGACCGACGCGGCCCGGCCGACCGATGCGGCAGCGTGACTCGCCAGGTCGGCGGCGTCGGCCGCCGGGGCGGGGCAGGCTGATGCCCCCGGACTGGCCGACCCGGAACTAGCCGACAGCACGGGACCGGCCGGTGACCCGAGACCGATTGACAGCACGGGATCAGCCGCCCGCACAAGGCTGGCCGGTTGGGTCGGGACCGGCCAGCGGGACGGAGCTAGCCGCCGGGGCGGGCCGCCGGGCTGATCGCGGTGCGGCGGGGCGGACGGTGGCGGTCCTGGCCAGCGCGGGCAGCCGGTCGGTGGTCCAGATCACGTAGCCCAGCAGGGCCAGCGCGAACAGCAGCGCCAGGGTGGGCGAGTGGGCGGAGCCGGCCGTGCCGCCCACGAGCCCGGCGCTGGCCCCGGTCCCGCGGGACACCGTGAGCAGCATGTAGAGCATCGCCGCGCTGGCCAGCAGGTGGGGCAGATGGTGGCGGGGATCTGGCTGGCCCGGGTCAGCGCCCCGCCATGCGATCAGCATCTGCCCGCCGAACCAGGCCGCGCTGAGGCTGAATATGACCACCCAGCCGACTCGGGGCAGCGAGTTCAGCTCGGGGACCAGCATGCCGGCCATGGCCACGCCCATCAGGACGTGGGTCGCGTCCACGTCGCGCTCGGTCGGGCGTCCGAGCCGGCGGGCGGCCACCAGGCGGCTCAGGCAGTAGGCCGCGGTGGCGATCATGATGGCCGCGAAGGCGTCCGCGAGCCAGGCCGGGCCGCTCACCGGCTGCCTCGGTCCCCGGCCCGGGCCGGCCAGCCGGCCAGAGCGGTGCTGATCTGGGCCGCCTTGATCTGAGCGGCCCTGATCTGGGCCATCCCGGTCTGGGCCGCCCTGATCTGGGCCATCCCGGTCTGGGTCCGCTTGATCTGGGCCATCCCGGTCTGGGTCCCCTTGATCCGGGCCATCCCGGTCTGGGTCGCCTTGATCTGGGTCGTTCCGGTCTGGGCCGCCGGGCGGGCGGGCCAGTAGGCGAGCGCGATGAGGGCCAGCAGCGGCCCGGTTTCCGGGTCGGTGGCCATACCGGTCCACATCCCGCCAAGCCCCTCGGCCAGCCAGATGGCCGCCGCCAGGACGAACGCCACGACGATGCTGGCCCGGGCCGGCCGGGACGGCAGCAGCGCGCCGCTGGCCACGGCGGCCAGCGCGACCGCGAGCCCGACCGAGACGGCCAGCCCGTGCGCGCCGATCGCGGCCGCGGCGCGGGTGTCGATCCAGGCCAGCCAGCCCGGCTGGCCGGCCGCGGACTCGGTCAGGGTCTGGCTCAGCGCCCGCGGGGCCCGGACCGCGGGCTGCAGCGCCAGGTAGGCCAGGCTGCCCCAGAGCCCGAGCCAGAGGACCCGGGCGGCCGGGGCGCCCACGGCCCGGCCGGCCAGGAACGGCGCCGCGCGGTCGGCGGCGGCCGGCCAGAGCAGGACCGCCAGCAGCGCGTAGAGGATCACCGCGCCTGGCGCGCCGTCAGCCGGGCTGGCCGTGCCGGTGAGCACGAGGCCGAGTCCCTCGCCGAGCCACCACACCGCCAGGGACCAGACCACCGAGGCGCCGAGGGCCAGCTTGACCGTGGGCCGCCAGGCGATGCCCAGCGCCAGGGCCAGCTGGATGACCGCGAAGACCGCGTTAGCCGGGGCGACATGCGCTGCGATCAGCCGGGACGACCAGGTCACCGGGCCCGCTACGAACGCCGGGTTCTGCGGGGCCGACTGGGCCAGCATGTCAGGGAACGCCCGGGTGAACATGCCCGACTGGAACTGCAGGATGGCATCCAGCAGCCAGATGGCGGCCAGCGCGAGCTGCAGCTTCCGGCGCACATCCGGAGCCGCCCGCCAACCAGCGGCCGCCGCCCCGGCCTGGCCCGCAGTCCCGGCTTCAGGTCCCGCAGTCGCGACTGCGGGACCCGCAACCGTGGCCCAAGCCGGGCTCGCGCTCGCGGCCCGGGCCGCGGCCGATCGCGCGGGCCTGCGGGCGGGCCGCCGCGCCGCCGGCGGCGAGGCTCTCGCTCATCGCCGGATCCTCTCCGTTATCCGCCAGGAGCGTCGTAATCAGGATATTGGCAGCGCCACGGCGCGGCCAGGCAATTAACGCCCTGCTATCGCGAAGATATGCGTGATAGCGACCTTGGGCTAAACCCCGCCCGGGTATTAGATAACCGCCGGGCCAGCCGGGAAAACCCGGCCAGGGTATCGCGGAAACCCCGGCCGGGTATCCACCCGGACCGGAATCCAGGGCGACGCCCCGCTGCGCCGGCTCGCCGCCGGGTATCGGACCAGAACGGAACGGCCGTTATGCGGCCAGAACACCCGCCAGGCTCAGCTGCATCGGCCACCCCAGCGCTCCGGCCGCCCGGTCCGGCCCGGCGCTGATCCGTGGCCCGGTCAGGTGTGTTAGCTCGGCAGGGCGCTGTCCGACCAGCCCGGGCCGACCGTTCCCGGCCGCAGCCGCGGCCAGATGCGGCCAGATGCGGGCAGATGCGGGCAGATAGCCCGATCGGTACGCACAACCGGTAAACAGCCGCATGCCGCGCATCTCTTACTGTCGGCACCTGGCTATAGATCAGGACGCTATGTTTTTCAGCATGAAAGCGCTAGTGCTGGCGGGCGGGTCAGGCAGCCGGCTGCGGCCTATTACGCACACGCCGGCCAGGCAATTGCTGCCGGTAGCCAATAAACCGGTGCTTTTTTACGGGCTGGAGGCCATTTCCGAGGCGGGCATCCGCGATGTCGGGATTGTGGTGGGCGATACCGCGCCGGCCATCGAGGCGGCTGTCGGCGACGGCCGGGCGTTCGGGCTGGAGGCGACCTACCTGCGGCAGGACGCCCCGTTAGGGCTGGCCCACGCGGTCCTGATCGCGCGGGACTACCTCGGTGACGACGACTTCGTCATGTACCTGGGGGACAACTTCATCGTCGGCGGCATCACCGCGCTGGTCAATGAGTTCATCTCCGGCAGGCCCGACGCGCAGATCATGCTGACCACCGTGCCCGATCCACGCCAGTTCGGCGTGGCCGAGCTGGATGACTACGGAGAGGTGGCCGGCCTGGAGGAGAAGCCCTGCCACCCGAAGAGCGACCTCGCGCTGGCCGGCGTGTACATCTTCACCCCGGCTATTCACGAGGCGGTGGCCCGGCTGACGCCGTCGGGCCGGGGCGAGCTGGAGATCACCGAGGCGCTGCAGTGGCTGATCAACGAGGGCCGCAAGGTGCGTTCCACGATTATTTCCGGCTACTGGAAGGACACCGGCAACGTCGCTGATGTGCTGGAGGTCAACCGGATGGTGCTGGAAGCCGCGCAGCCGCGCCAGCACGGCATCGTCGACGCCGCGACCGAGATCATCGGCCGGGTGATAATCGAGAGCGAGGCCAGGGTCAGCCGGTCCCGGATCGTCGGCCCGGTCATCATCGGGAGCCGGACCGTGATCAGCGACTCCTACGTCGGCCCGTTCACGGCGGTGGCGGACGACTGCGTGATCAGCGACAGCGAGATCGAGTACTCCATCGTGCTGGGCGGGGCCTGCATCCGCGGGGTGCGGCGGATCGAGACCTCGCTGATCGGCCATGACGTGCAGGTCACCCCCGCGCCGCGGATGCCCAGGGCGCACCGCCTGGTCCTCGGCGATCACAGCAAGGTGCAGATCAGCTCATGAGAATCCTGGTCACCGGCGGCGCGGGCTGGGACATGGGCCGCCCTGTCGCCGACCGCACAGGACCCGCGACATGAGCCGGTGGCTGGTCACCGGCGCGCACGGGATGCTCGGCCGGGACCTGGTGGCCCTGCTGCTGCGCCGCGGCGAGCTGGTCATCGGCCTGTCCCGGGCCGATCTGGATGTCACCGACGAGGCGGCAGTCAGCGCGGCGGTGGCCCGCTGGCGGCCGCAGGTCGTGGTCAACTGCGCGGCCTGGAGCGCGGTGGACGACGCCGAGAACGACCCGGACGCGGCGCTCGCGGTCAACGCGCAGGGCGCGGCCCACCTGGCCGCAGCGTGCGCGGCGGGCGGCATCCGGCTGGTGCAGATGTCGACCGAATATGTGTTCAGCGGGGACGCCAGCGCGCCGTACGCGGAGGACGCGCGGCCGGCCCCGCAGACCGCCTACGGGCGCAGCAAGCTGGCCGGCGAGCAGGCTGTGCGGCGGCTTCACCCGCAGGCCAGCTACGTGCTGCGGACGGCCTGGCTGTACGGGGTGCACGGGCCGAACTTCGTGGCCACGATGATCAGGCTGGCCGGGCAGCGGGCCACGGTCGACGTCGTCGCGGACCAGCGCGGCCAGCCGACCTGGACGGTGGACGTGGCCCGGCAGGTCTTCGCCCTGGTCACGGCGGGCGCGCAGGCAGGCGTCTACCACCTGACCAGCTCGGGCCAGACGACCTGGCACGGGCTGGCCCGTGAGGTGTTCCGGCTGCTGGGCACCGATCCGGCCCGGGTGCGCCCGGTGACCAGCGCCGAGTTCCCGCGCAAGGCGCCCCGGCCTGCCTGGAGCGTGCTCGGCCACGGCCGGCACGCCGGGGCGGGGCTGGCGCCGATCGGGGACTGGCAGGCCGCTCTGGGCCGGGCCTGGCCGGAGCTGTCCGCCGCCAGCGCCGTCGCCCCACTTCCTCGCCGGTCGGTGTAGATACGCGGAGTAAACACCCAGGCGCCGTCAATTTCGAGTGTGTCCAGCCGGAAACCGTAGACGCAGAGTAGTCGTGCCGCTACGCTCTCACGCAATGTAGCTGATCGACTACATATTGCTTTGCATCACAGAACGTGGCGGAGCGCCGCCGGGAGCGCTCCGGGCCCGCCGGCCGGGCCGCCTGCCCGGCCGGCCTGCGCCGCCGCGGTAAGCCGATCGATCGCACAGCCGCAGAGGGGAGTAGCCGCGTGGGGAGCGAGGCTCTCAGCGCCGCAGGGCCGAGCTTGTCACCACGGGACCCGCAGAAACCGGAGCCCCCGTCAGCAGCTGCCCGGCGGTCAGCACCGGACCCGCGGCCTGATTCGCTGTCCCCCAGGGACACCATGGCCGCCTTCCGCGAGCGCACCCTGACGGTGCCGCCCGCGTCCCGGCTGGCCCTGCTGGCCGAGCGCGACGCCCGCAGCGCCGCCCTGGTCCAGCGGCTGCTGGCCTTGCCCGCCCAGATGCTGCCGCAGGCCCGCAGGGCCGGGGCGGTCACGTTCACCCTGACCGGGACCCCGACCTCGGCCGGCGGCTGGGCGGTCTGGCCGTCCGGGATCAGCCCCCGTCACGAGGCGGTCATCGCGCTGGGCCTGCTGCGCCTGCCTGAACCTGTCCAGCGGGCCGTGCTCGGCGGCGAGAACGGTCACGAGCTGGTGGGCCGGATGGCCAAGCGGCTGGACACCGAGACCAGCCGCGCTGATGTGGCACTGCTGTGCTGGGCGGCGGCCGAGGCCGGGCACGGCGAGCTGCCGCACGCGCTGGACCGGCTGCGCGAGCTGGACCGGCCCGCCCGGCCGCTGGACGTGGTGGCGGCCGCGTGGGTGGTTACCGCGCTGGTGGCCGCGCGCCCGCAGGCCGATGTCGAGCAGCAGCTGGCCGCCGCCCGGCGCCGGCTGCTGGCGGCCAGGTCCGCCGCGGCCTACCCGCACCTGATCGGCGGAACGACCTCCTGGTACCGGGCGCACGTGGGCAGCTTCGCCGACCAGATCTACCCGATCCAGGCGCTGGCCCGGCTGCACCGCAGCGCCGACGACCCGGTCGCGCTGGCCACGGCCGAGTCGGTGGCGGCCACGATCTGCCGGGCCCAGGGGCCGGCCGGCCAGTGGTGGTGGCACTACGACGCCCGGACCGGCGGCGTCGTGGAGGGCTACCCGGTGCACAGCGTGCATCAGCACGCCATGGCCCCGATGGCGCTGCTTGACCTGGCCGAGGCGGGCGGTCACCCGCACCTGCGGGCCATCTGCCGCGGCCTGGACTGGCTGGCCAGGCCGGCCGAGACCACCGAGGACCTGGTGCTCGACGACCCGCCGGTCATCTGGCGCAAGGTCGCCCGCAACGACCCGGCCAAGCTGGTGCGCGGGCTGCGCGCGGCGGCCACCCGGGTCCGGCCAGGCCGCCGGCTGCCCGGCCTGGACCGGGTGTTCCCGCCCGGGACCGTCGATCACGAGTGCCGACCTTACGAGCTGGGCTGGCTCCTGCTGGCCTGGCTGACCTGACAGGAGACCGACCATGACCACGGTGGTCATCGCGGGCCTGGGTTACGTCGGCTTGCCGCTGGCCATGCGGGTCGCGGCGGCCGGGCACAAGGTGATCGGGTATGACACCGACGCGACCCGGGTGAAGCTGCTGGAGGCGGGTGAGTCCTACATTGAGGACGTGCCCGCCAGCGAACTGCTCGCGGCGCTGGACGGGGAGGCCTTCCGGCCCACCACCGAGACCCGGGCCTGCGCCGGCTTCGACGTGGCGGTGATCACGGTGCCCACCCCGCTGCGCGACGGCGCTGCCCGACCTGACCTACATCGAGGCGGCGGCCTGCCCGCTGGCCCGGTACCTGCGGCCCGGGCGCCACCGTGATCCTGGAGTCGACGACCTACCCGGGCACGACCGAGGAGCTGGTCGCTGCCGCTCGCTGGAGGACGGCTCCGGGCCTGATCGCCGGCGACCGACTTCCATCTCGGCTACAGCCCGGAGCGCATCGACCCCGGCAACCCGCACGTGGACCCTGGTCAACACGCCGAAGGTCGTCTCGGGCATCGACGCCGCGTCGCTGGCCGCGGTCCAGGCCTTCTACCGCGACATCGTCGAGACGACCGTGCCGGTCTCCTCGCCGCGCGAGGCCGAGCTGACCAAGCTGCTCGAGAACACGTTCCGGCACGTCAACATCGCGCTGGTCAACGAGCTCGCCATGTTCGCCGACGACCTGGGCATCGACGTGTGGGAGGCGATCGACGCGGCCTCGACCAAGCCGTTCGGGTTCATGCGGTTCACGCCCGGGCCCGGCGTCGGCGGGCACTGCCTGCCCATCGATCCGTCCTACCTGTCCTGGCGGGTGGAGCGGGCGCTCGGCCAGAGCTTCCGGTTCGTCGAGCTGGCCAACGACATCAACGACCACATGCCCGACTACGTCGTGCGCCGGCTCACGATGGCCCTCAACCGGCCGCGGCCGCGCGGTCAACGGCGCCCGCATCCTGCTGCTGGGCCTGGCCTACAAGAAGAACACCGGCGACGCGCGCGAGTCGCCGGCCGTGCGGGTCGCCCAGCTGCTGCAGGGCATGGGCGCCGAGGTCCGGGCGGCCGACCCGCACGTGGTGGAGGCGGCGCACGGTCGACGCGCTGGTCGAGCGGGTCGAGCTGAGCCGCGAGGAGATCGCCGGCGGCCGACGCGGTCGTCCTGCTGACCGACCACGACGCCTTCGACGTGGCCGAGGTGGCCGCGCACGCCCGGTTCCTGCTGGACTGCCGCAGGGTGGCCCCGGCCGGGGAGAATGTCGAGACCTTGTGAGCGGCGCGCGGTCCCGCTGACCTAGCGGACGCGCTGGGCGCGATGGTCGCGGCGCAGGTGGCTGGCGTGCGCGCTGGCGCGCCTGGGCGGGTGGACGGGCTGCCCGCGCTGCATGGCCCGGCGCTCATCCTCGCTGGTGCCGCCCCAGACGCCGTGCTCCTGGCCGGTGCTTATCGCGAAACCGAGGCATTCCGTGCGTACCGCGCAATGTCCGCAGATCGTCTTCGCCGCCGCGATCTGCGCGTCGCCAGGGCCGTGCGCCGAGAGCGGGAAGAACAGTTCCGGATCCTCGGCCAGGCAGGCGCCCTGGGAGCGCCAGTCGTAGCGCACCGGCCTGGCGGCTTGGGGCAGGTTCATCAGTGACCTCGGTGTCTGCGTCCTGTT
Source organism: uncultured Actinomycetota bacterium (assembly GCA_963788895.1). Taxonomy (GTDB): domain Bacteria; phylum Actinomycetota; class Actinomycetes; order Streptosporangiales; family Streptosporangiaceae; genus DATBGO01. Next base: position 93,483 of record CAWBJA010000012.1, read on the forward strand.
GAGCTGTGGCGGCTTCGTCGTACTTAAGCCCGGTTACCTGGCTTTTATCAGCCCAGCCCGCGGGTCAGCCCCGGGTCGCAGCCCGGGATTCTGAGACTGCCCCCGGCCCAGGAAATTACTCGATCGCCGGCCCAGAAATTGCCCGGATCTCTCCCCTGGCCAGGCCTGCCCGGCCAGCCGCCCGCCACCTGGCGCGCTCGTTTGGGCCGGCCTATCGCGGGCAGTCGACGGCGACAACCCGGCCAGAACCGAACCTCAGGAGGAATCATGTCGACCGGGACCGTAGTGTTCATCGTCGTCATCGCCCTGGTCGTGATCGGGGCGATCGCGGCCGTAGCGTTGTCCGCGGCGCGGCGGCGCCAGTTGCAGCAGCGGTTCGGCCCCGAGTACGACCGGCTGGTGCAGGAGCACGACAGCCGGCTGAAGGCCGAAGCCGAACTCGCCCGGCGTCAGCGCCGGGTCAGCAAGCTCGACATCCAGCCGCTCGAACCGGCCGCTCAGGCCAGGTACGCCCAGGAATGGGCGACGATACAGGAGCAGTTCGTGAACGCGCCGACCGGTGCCGTCGGCCAGGCCCAGAGCCTGGTCGTGGCGGTCATGCGCGACCGCGGCTACCCGGCCGGCGATCAGGACCAGCTGCTGGCCGACCTGTCCGTCGACCACGCCGCCTTCGTCGATCATTACCGGTCCGCGGCCGACCTCAGCGAGCGGGCCGTTTCCGGTCAGCCGTCGACCGAGGACCTGCGCCGGGCGATGATCCACTACCGCGCCCTGTTCCAGGACCTGCTCGGCGAGCCCGCCACCGGCGACCCGTCCGGCGATCCAGCCGGAGCCGACGACCGGCCCATAGCCGACGACCAGTCCGCGGACGTCGCGCGCGAGGCAGCGGGCTGAGCCGCGGCTAATGCGGCAGCCGGACTACCGACAGGAAGAACTCGTCGATCTGCCGGACGGCGGTGATGAAGTCGTTGACGTCGACCGGCTTGGTCACGTAGGCGTTGGCATGCAGCTTGTAGCTGCGCAGGATGTCTTCCTCGGACGAGGACGTGGTGAGGATCACGACCGGGATGTGGGTCAGCTCCGGGTCGGCCCTGATGCGTTCCAGCACCTGACGGCCGTCGTACTTCGGCAGGTTGAGGTCGAGCAGGATCAGGTCGACCCGGGGCGCGTGGGCGTACTCGCCGCGGTGGAACAGGAAATCCAGCGCTTCCTCGCCGTCCCTGACGATGTGCAGCCGGTTGCTGATCTTGTGCTCGTCGAACGCCTCACGGGTCATCAGCTCGTCGCCGGGGTCATCCTCGACGAGCAAGACCTCGACGGGCTGCAGGGTGATGGTCACGCGGGTGTCCCTTCGATCCGAGCACTGGTACTACCTGGCTGGTCAGGCTCAGCTGACTCGATCACATCGATGCTGGGCAGCGTGAAGCACACGCGGGCCCCGTCCGGGTAGCTGGTGTCCAGGCTGATGTCCCCGCCGTGGTCCTCGATGATCCGCTTGCACAGCGCCAGCCCGATCCCGGTGCCCGGGTAGGCGTCCCGCCCGTGCAGGCGCTGGAAGATGATGAAGACCTTCTCGGCGAACTCCGGCGCGATGCCGATGCCGTGGTCGGCCACGCAGAACCGCCATCGGGCGTCCCGCTCCGGTTCCGCGGTGATGCGCACGTCCGGGGGCCGGTCCGGCGCCCGGAACTTGATCGCGTTGCTGATCAGGTTCTGCCAGACCATCGCGAGCAGCGTCTGATCACCCATGACCTCGGGCAGCTCGTCCGGGCGGCTGATCACGGTGCCGGTTTCCTCGATGACGGCCGAAAGCGCGCTGACGGCGGCCTCCAGCGCCTCGCCCATCGGCATCCGGACCCGGGTGTCACCGGACCGGCCCACCCTGGAGAAGGTCAGCAGATCGTTGATCAGGACCTGCAGCCGCTTCGCCCCGTCCACCGCGAACTCGATGTACTGCTGGCCGCGCTCATCGAGCTGGTCACCGTAGCGCTTCTCAAGCAGCTGGCAGAACGAGGCCACCTTGCGCAGCGGCTCCTGCAGGTCGTGCGAGGCGACGTAGGCGAACTGCTCCAGCTCGGCGTTGGACCGGCGCAGCTCGGCGGATGACTCGTCCAGCTCGACCGCCTGCCGGATCGCCACCTCCGCCGAGGACCGCGCGCTGTCCACGGCCGCGGCCAGCTCCCGGCGCATCGACTCCACGTCGGCGGCCACGGCCCAGATGTCAGCCGGGCCGCTCGGCTCGATCTGATGGCCGAAATCGCCGTCGGTCACCCGCCGTGATGAGGCCCGCAGCCGCTGCAGCGGCCGGGCGACCGTCCGCTGCAGCACCAGCCCCAGCAACGTGGACGCGACCACGAACACGACCAGGATCAGCGCATAGGCCAGGTCCTGCACCTCCCTGAACCGCGCCAGCCGGGAGTTATCCCGGCTGGCGGCGGACGCCAGGTGATCGTTCTGGATATTAAAAAGGGTTCGCAGGTGGTCGAAGTTCTGCTTGCTCTGGTTCAGCAAGCTGAGATCATGCCCGGTCAGCGGCCCGCGCGCGGCCAGCGCCATCAGCGGGGCGGCGTAGGCGGCGCGCCAGCCGGCCGCGCCCTGCTCGATCCGGTTCAGGTCAGCCAGCAGCGGTTTCTGCCCGGCGGTGCGCGATCGTAGCTGCGCCGCGGCGGCCCGCTCGGTGGCCAGCCCGGTGGTGTAAGGCTGCAGGAAACCGCGGTCGGCAGTGAGGCCGTAGCCGCGGACCCCGGTTTCCTGGTCGATCAGGCCCCCTTGCAGCCGGTAGGCCTGAGCCTGCGCGGGCAGGATGCCTGAGGTCAGCTCGGCGGACACCGTCCGGCCTTGCCCGACCAGCTGGACGATGGCCAGGGCCGCCCCGGCGACCAGCAGCGCGATGATCGCGAACACGACCAGGAACCAGCCCCCGACGGTCAGCGCGGGCAGGCCCGAATCGCGCTGCTCCCGCCGGTAGCGCGGGCCGCTGATCACGCGGCGGCCTTCCACCGCAGGTGCACGACCGCGACGTCGTCGGCCAGCCCGCCGTAGCGGCCCGCCGCGGCCTCGGTCTTGGCCATCAGCGCATCAACGAACGCGGCGGACGGCAAGGCGGCCAGGTCGCGGGCCATGGTGACCAGCCCGTCCTCGCCCAGCCGCTGACTGCCGGGGCCGATCCGGCCCTCGAACAGGCCGTCGGTGAACAACACCAGGCTGGCGTCCGGAGGCAGTGGTACCTCTTCCTCCTCCCAGCCCAGCCCGGGGACCAGGCCCAGCGCGGGCCCGCCGCTCCCCTCGATCAGCTCGACGGCCGCCGCGGAACGCAGCAGCAGCCCGGGATGGCCGGCCCGCAGGACCCGCACGTGCCGCCGATCCGGCGCGAAGGCGAGGTGGGTGAGCGTCGCGAAGACATGCTCGCCTTCCCGCTCGGCCATCAGGATCTGCTCCAGCAGCTCGATCAGGGCCGGCGCTGGGGTACCGGCCAGCACCAGCGTGCGCCAGCCGACCCGCAGGCAGACGCCGACCGCGGCCTCCGCGGCGCCGTGTCCTGACACGTCACCGATCACCGCGTGCACGGTCCCGTCCGCGGTCTCCACCACGTCGTAGAAGTCCCCGCCCAGCAGGGCCTGGGCCCGGCCGGGCCGGTACCTGGCCACTGTCTCGAACTGGCCGGTGCGGATCAGCGGGATCGGCAGCAGGCCCCGCTCGAGCCGGGCGTTCTCCGCCGCCCTGATCGCGCTGATCTGCAGCGCGGCCGAGGCCTGCTCGACGTGCTTGCGCTGGGCCGCGTAGCGGATCGCCCGGCCGAACATGTCCGCTGCCGCCTGCCCCTTGATCAGGTAGTCCTGCGCGCCCGCGGCCACCGCCGCCAGGCCCGCGCTCTCCTCGGCCAGGCCGGTCAGCACGACCACCGGCGCCCCGGGCGCCGCGGTGATCACCTCGGTGACCGCCTCCATCCCGCGCGCGTCGGGCAGGTGCAGGTCCAGCAGGATGCAGCCGGGCACCGGGCCGCGGGCCAGCAGCTGCCTGGCCTCAGTCAGCGAGCGCGCCCAGGACAGTGTCGCGCGCACGCCGCTGTCGGCCAGCAGTTCCTCGACCAGGACGAAGTCCCCGGCGTCATCCTCAATCAGCAGCAGCGTCTGTGGGTCTCCCAGCCACTGCGCCCGGCCGGAGCTTAGGTCGCCGCGGTCCGCGGGACCGCCGGGGGAGCGCAGCGTAGGAACGCCGGATTCTGGCGCCACCAATGCCTCCCTAGCCCCCGCATCCGGCGTATCGCTCCTGACTTCGCGCCGGGACTGCCGAATATAGCCGCGCGAAGGAAGTCGAGCGCCCATACCGCCCAGCCCGGCGGTCGGTTACCTGCCCCTACATTTTCGCGTCAGCGGCCCGGGCCGGAGTCAAGTTTCCCTCCAGCCCCCGGCTAAACCTGACCGCGGTTATGGTGCACTGGGCAAGGATCGCCCGAATGCGGCGCCGCTCGCAGATGCGACGCAGCGGACCAGGCCGCCCCGCCTGGATAGGAGGACCCCCATGAGCCTAACCGGGGAAACCGCGCCCGGGTCGTCCGGCCCGACCACCTTTCGCGGCTCTGATCCGGACACCGTGCTGGCGTCCGCGGTCGCGAGCTCCACCCCGACCAAGTGCCAGGCCCGGACCCGCCTGTACCGCAGCGGCGTGCTCGAGCTTGAGGGCTTCCCGGTCGCCGACATCAGCGAATACCTGGAAGACGAGTCGGTGGTGCTGTGGCTGGACCTGCGCGACCCGGACCGCGAGGACCTGGCCGTGCTCAGCTCGGAGTTCGGCCTGCACCCGCTGGCCGTGGAAGACGCGGTCCATGACCACGAGCGTCCCAAGCTGGACCGTTACCGCACGCACCTGTTCATCACCGCGTATGCGGTCCACCTCGGCGCCGAGACCGGCGCGCTGACCACCAGCGAGCTGGCCGCGTTCATCACGCCCCGGGCGCTGATCACCGTCCGCAAGGACGACGGGCTGGACATCGGCGCGGTGGTCTCCTACTGGGACGCCAGCCCGGACCTGGCCAAGTACGGGGTCAGTTACCTGCTGCACGGCCTGCTCGACAACATCGTGGACGGCTATTTCACCGCCGTACAGTCGCTGGACGACTCCATCGAGGACGTCGAGGAGCGGCTGTTCAGTGACGTGCCGTCCGACCGGCAGGTCCAGCAGCACAGCTTCACCCTGCGCAAGAGCCTGGTCCTGCTGCGCCGCGTGGTGCTGCCCATGCGGGAGGTCGTCAACGGCCTGATGCGCCGCGACCTGCACGTGATCAGCGATGCCATGCAGCCCTACTACCAGGATGTCTACGACCACGTCCTGCGCGCGACGGAGTGGACGGAGAGCCTGCGGGACCTGGTCACCACGATCCTGGAGACCAACCTCACGATCCAGAGCAACCGGATGAACGTCATCACCAAGAAGGTCACCAGCTGGGCCGCGATCATCGCCGTGCCTACCTTCGTGACCGGGTTCTACGGGATGAATGTGCCCTATCCGGGGTTCAGCAGGACCTGGGGCGTGGGCACTTCGCTAGTGATCATGCTGGTGGCGGCTTCCGCGCTCTGGCTGATCTTCCGGCGCAAGGACTGGCTGTCGCCAGCCGGCCGGCGGCAGCCAGCGGGCCGGCCAGGCGCGGCCGGTCACTTCTCGCTGACGTAGCTGCCCTTCCCGTGCAGCACGGTGAGCACGCCCTCGCCGCTCAGCCGCGCGATGGATCGCCGGATCGTGACCCGGGAGACGTCGTACAGCTGGGCGAGCTCCACTTCAGATGGCAACCGGCCCGTTATCTCTCCGTTATCAATAAGAGACTTCAGGTCGTCGGCGACCTGATCGGTCAGAGAGACCGGCCTATTGCGGTCGATATGGACTGAGCGGTCCTGCTGCGACACGCCAACTCCAAGACATCCCGAGTGCGACGACCGCACTCCCCCCATGGTGGCTGTGAGCAAACACCTTACCCCTTCTGACAACTTGTGATATAGCCCGCAACACGGTGAGCGCCTAAGAGTTATTAACTCGTATTGGTCATCACCGCGTACCAAAAACAGTAGCTCAGATAATGATCCGATGCTATTAACCTGTTAGGCCCATTTCTTCAGCTGCCGCCCAGCTGCCGCCGGGCGGCCGCCCGGCGGCCGGTCTCGCTTCGGGCCGCCCGAGTTGCCCCCGGCCCGGACCTGCGGCCGGCCCACTCCGAACCGCTGGCCAAAATCGGGCTCGGATGATGGTTGCTGCCGTAACGCCCTGAGGCTGCCGTGACCAATCGCCATTGCCATTAAGCCAGCCTTTACTTTCTGGTAGTAAGAGGTATTAGGACATCTTAAGCTGTCATCAGTAGCGATCACACCGAAGCCGCCGATGTACGTATATGCGGCTTGTATAACGGCAGGATCGGCAGGTCAGGGCCTATGAGTATCTTTGCCGGGTTGTTAGCCAGCCGCATTGGCCTTATTTCCTGCGGGCCGTATATCCTCGTGCGGGCGCCCTTTCTCGGTACACGGAACTTCGAGCGGAACTCCGAAGGGGCGAGACTATGGCCTGCCCGGTGATGTCGCACGAACTGACCGACGACGGCTCGCCGGCAGCACATTTCGGCTACGGGCCCGCCTGCCCGGTCCGCGTCCCTGGCAGCAGCGCCGAACTCTACCTGCTGCGATCCTGGCGATCGGTCCTGACGGCATTACGCGATCCTGCGATTCGCAATCTGCGAGCCGTGGGAAGCGAGCACGCCGTGGCCGGGGTTACCTTGCAGCACCCCCAGGGGCTATTACGCAGAACCGCGCCGGACACCGACATCAGGCAACTGCTCAACCCGCTATTTAGTGCCTCGGCCGCCGAACGCTGGCGCCCGGCCATCAGGGACCGGGCGCTGGCTCGAGCCCGGGCCATCCCGGCGGGCGTGATCGACTTGTCCACCGCTTTTTCCGGCCTTACATCGGTGATTTCGTGATCTTGACGGCCGGATTACTGGAAGCTGAATGGCCCGAGCTCGCCGCGCTATCCGACCGCACCACGGGTCGGCTGGTTCTCGCGCCGGGCGATCACGCCGAGATCCGCCAGGCGTGGGCCGAACTGTACGGGTGGTGCGATCGGGTCATTGACCGGCTGCGGCGGCAGGCCGGTAATTCGATCATGGGGCAAGTAATCGCGGCCCTGGACCGGACCGGGATGACCCGGGCCGAGGTCCGTCACATTGCGGCGACGATCTTTAATGGATTCCCCACGGCCATATCGATCATGCTCGTGCTGACCGAGCACCTGCTGCGGCAGCCCGGCGTCGACCGGGTCAAGGGCATCAGGGAGGCGCTGCGGCAGAAGGCGCACTTCACCTTCGCCCTGCCCGGCCTGGCCACCCGGGATCTGGTCATGGATGGCTGCCCGATCCCGCGCGGGTCAGTCGTGCTGCCGGTCATTCACGCGGCCGAGATGGACCCGCGGCGGACTGAGGACCCGGGCCGGTTCGACGTCACCAGGCCCGCTCGCGCGATCCTGGCCTTCGGCGCGGGCACCCACGTCTGCCTGGGCCGGGCCTTGTCCCTGCTGGCCTTTGAGGAGGGCCTGGCCGCGCTGCAGCACGTCCACCCAGGGATGCGGCCCGCCTTTACGCCCGTGTCGTGGCGTCCAGGCACGACGCCCACGCCCAGCGCGATACCGGTGATCGTCCCGGGCGGGAGCCCGGCCAATTGCGGCTGCCGCTTTCACGCCGCGTAATTCCCGCGGCCCCTTATCCACGGCGGACCGCCGACCCGAATCCGCGCGCCCAGGCACGAAAGACCTGACCGGCGATTCGGGCAGGCCGGCCCGCACCCGCCGGCGGCGCGCCGATCGCCTTTTACGCCGCGAAATACTGCCGCCAGTTCTGGCGTACCCTGTATGTCCGGGACTCATCGCCACCGCGACCTCCGCCGCCGCGCCAGCAGCTCTAACTGCGACGATCCGGCGGATCCGGTTCGGCGAGCCGGTGAGAGCCAAGGGGGTGGCTAATCCGCTATGGGCGGCGACGCAGTTTATGACGACGGGGTGCTGCAAGTCACCTGCGCCGGGAATCCGCCCATGCTGACTCTCACCGGTGACATCGACGAGTTGACCTACCCGGGCTTCATCGCCGCCCTGGAACAGGCTGCGCGCGGGCAATCTGAGATTCATATCAGCATGGCCGCGGTGCGTTTCTGCGACCTGGCCGGGCTGCGGGCGATTGTCCGCCTGACCCAGCCCGGCAGCCCCCCGGGCAGGCGCGTGCTGCTGCACGAAGTGCCGCCGCATCTGCGTACCGTGCTCCGGATCCTGGGCTGGGACCACCAGCCGGGCCTGGCCCTGGCCTGACCGCCATCCGCCCCGCCCGACCCACCCGGCCCGGCCTCGCGACCGGGTCAGCTACCGCGGCTCGTCCCGGCGCAGCAGCACGACGACGCAGCGCCCGGCCACCGGGATCGGAGCCGCGGCGGCAAGGACCTCGCCTTCGCGCTGCGAGTCGGCGGTCTCGATCACCGGCTCCCACCACTGGCCCCACTGCCCGGGCAACTGCCAGTCGACCGCCTCGGAGTCGGCATTGAACAGCAGCAAGAGCGAGTCGTCCCGGATCCGCTGGCCCCGCCGGTCCCGGTCGGTGATCGCCTCGCCGTTGAGGAACATGCCGACCGAGCGGACCCGCCCGGTATCCCAGTCCTCGTCCCCCATCTCGGTCCCGTCCGGCTTGCACCAGCCCAGGTCGACCGACCCGCGGATGGGCACGCCCTGGAACCAGTGCCGGCGCCGCAGCACCGGATGCTCGCGCCGGAACGCGATCAGCCGCCTGGTGAAGTCGGTGAGGTCCGCGTCGACGTGCTCCCAGTCGTACCAGGAGATCTCGTTGTCCTGGCAGTACGCGTTGTTGTTGCCCCGCTGGGTGCGGCCGGTCTCGTCGCCGCCCAGCAGCATGATCACGCCCTGCGACAGCAGCAGCGTGAGCAGGAAGTTGCGCTGCTGCTGATGACGTAGCGCCAGGACGCCCTTGTCGTCGGTATCCCCTTCGGCGCCGCAGTTCCACGACCGGTTGTGGTTTTCCCCGTCCGCGCCGCCTTCCCCGTTGGCCTCGTTGTGCTTGTCGTTGTAGGAGACCAGGTCGTGCAGCGTGAAGCCGTCGTGCGCGGTGATGAAGTCGACGCTGGCGCCCGGATGCCTGGTGTCGGCCTCATACAGGTCCGAACTGCCGGTCAGCCTGGACGCGAACTCACCCAGCGCCGCGGCCTCGCCCCGCCAGAAGTCCCTGACCGTGTCGCGGTACCGGCCGTTCCACTCCGACCACAAGGCGGGGAAGTTGCCCACCTGGTATCCGCCCTCGCCCACGTCCCAGGGCTCCGCGATGAGCTTGACCTGGGACACCACCGGATCCTGCTGGATCAGGTCGAAGAACGCCGACAGCCGGTCCACTTCGTGGAACTGCCGGGCCAGGCTGGCCGCCAGGTCGAACCGGAACCCGTCCACGTGCATCTCGGTGACCCAGTACCGGAGCGAATCCATGATCAGCTGCAGCGTGTGCGGATGCCGCACGTTGAGGCTGTTGCCGGTGCCCGTCGTGTCGTAGTAGAACCGCGGCTGCTCCGGTACCACCCGGTAGTAGGCGGTGTTGTCGATGCCCTTCATCGACAGCACTGGGCCCAGGTGGTTGCCCTCGGCGGTGTGGTTGTAGACGACGTCGAGTATCACCTCGATGTCGGCCTCGTGCAGCGCCCTGACCATGGCCTTGAACTCCGCGACCTGCTCGCCCCGCTGGCCCGAGCTGGCGTATTCGTTGTGCGGGGCCAGGAACCCGATCGAGTTGTACCCCCAGTAATTGCGCAGCCCGCGGTCCGCCAGGTGCGCGTCGTGCACGAACTGATGGACCGGCAGCAACTCGACGGCGGTGACGCCGAGCCGGGTCAGGTAGTCGATCGCGACCGGGTGGGCCAGCCCGGCGTAGGTTCCGCGCTGCGCCTCGGGGATCTCCGGGTGCCGGGCCGTGAACCCCTTGACGTGCACCTCGTAGATGACCGACTCGTTCAGCGGGACGTCCGGCGGCCGGTCGTTGCCCCAGTCGAAGAACGGGTTGTGCACGACCGACCGGGGCATGTCGGGCGCGCTGTCGGCGTCGTTCCGCGCGTCCTGGTCACCGAAGGTGTAGGGGAAGCAGGCCTGGCTCCACCGCACCTGGCCTTCGACCGCCTTGGCGTAGGGGTCGAGCAGCAGCTTGGCCGGGTTGCAGCGCTGGCCCAGGCCGGGGTTCCACGGTCCGTGCACCCGGTAGCCGTACCGCTGCCCGGGCGATACCGACGGCAGGTAGGCATGCCAGCAGAAGCCATCGACCTCCTCCATGGTGACCCGCCGCTCGGCGCCGTCGTCGTCGAACAGGCACAACTCGACCGCCTCGGCGACCTCAGAGAACACCGAGAAATTGGTCCCGCCGCCGTCATAGGCCGCCCCCAGCGGATAGGGACGGCCAGGCCAGGTCTCGACCGCGTCGGTCATCTGGGCTGAGTCCTTTCGTCGCGGCAGGCGGCCGGTCAGTGCGTCGGTACGGGCGCCGCCGACTGGGTCGCAGCCGGGTCGGTCGCGCCCGGCTCGGTCACGATGGCGACCGTGTCCGGCGGCAGTTCCACGCCCTGGTCAGTCCGCGCGATACGAGGGTCGGACGCGGCGAGCAATTCGGCGCTCGGCCGGCCTCCAGGGTCCAGGCCTTCTCGCCGAGGTTACTGGCAATCGTGACCGGCCCCCGGCGAATCACCAGCCAGCCGTCGGTTTCGTCACATTCCGTCCGGGTTTCGTCCAGCCGCGGATCCGACAGCGCCGGGATCCGCCGCCGCAGTGCGATCAGGCTCCGGTACCAGGCCAGCAGGCTCGCGTGTGGTTCCTGGCCGGGCTCGGCCCAGTCCAGCCGGGACCGTTCGAACGTGGCCGGGTCCTGCGGATCGGGCACCGCCGCCGGATCCCAGCCGAACCGGGCGAACTCACTGCGCCGCCCCGCGCTGACCAGCGCGCCCAGTTCCGGGTCCGGGTGGCTGGTGAAGTACTGGAACGGCGTGCTGGCCCCCCATTCCTCGCCCTGGAACAGCAGCGGCACGAACGGGGTGGTAAGCAGCAGCGCGGCGGCCACCCGCAGCCGCCCCCCGGTCAGCAGCGCCGCGCTCCGCTCGCCGATCGCGCGGTTGCCGACCTGATCGTGATTCTGGGTGCAGACCACGAACTGGCTGCCGGTCAGCCCGGCGGGCGGGCGGCCGTGCACCCGCTGCCGGTATGGCGAGTAGGTCCCGTCGTACACCCAGGCCTGCCGCACGGCCTTGGCCAGCAGCGGCAGCGGCCCGAAGTCCGCGTAGTATCCGGCCCGCTCTCCGGTCAGCGTGGCGTGCAGGGCGTGATGCCACTCATCGGCCCAGCTGGCGTCCAGGCCGTACCCGCCCGCGTCCCGGCCGCGCACCAGCCGCGGGTCGTTCTGGTCGCTTTCGGCGATCACGAACAACGGCCGCCGCAGATGCGCGGCCAGCGCTGCCACCTCGGCCGCGAGCTCCTCCAGGATGTGGGTGGCGCTGTCATCGACGATCGCGTGCACCGCGTCCACCCGCAGCCCGTCGCAGTGGTAGTCCCGCAGCCAGACCAGCGCGTTGTCGATGACGAACCGGCGGACCTCGTCGCTGCCCGGCCCGTCGAAGTTGACCGCATCCCCCCAGTTGGTCTGGTGCCGGCCGGTGAGGTAAGGCCCGAACTCCGGCAGGTAGTTCCCGGCCGGGCCGAGGTGGTTGTAGACGACGTCGAGCACGACCCCGATGCCGCGCGCGTGCGCGGCGTTGACCAGCCGCTTCAGTCCGTCTGGCCCGCCGTAGGCGTGGTGCGGCGCGAACAGGCCGACGCCGTCGTAGCCCCAGCCTCGCGAGCCGGAGAACTCTGCCACCGGAAGCAGCTCGATCGCGTCGGCGCCCAGTTCGGCCAGGTGATTTAGGTGCTCGATCACGCCGTCGAAGGTGCCGGCCGCGCTGAACGTCCCGACGTGGCACTCATAAAGCACCGAGCCGGGCAGTGGCACCCCGCGCCAGCCGCCGTCTGTCCAGCCGAAGGCCGCGTGCTCCACCACCTGGGACGGGCCGTGGATACCGCTGGGCTGGGAAGCCGACCGCGGGTCCGGCCGGAGCGGACCCGCATCGAGGCGAAACGCATATTCGCTGCCCGGCCCGGCCGCTTCCGCGCGGCACTCCCACCAGCCGCCGCCCGCGGGCCGCATCGGCCTTTCCTGCCCGTCGACGACGGCGCTGACTAGTCGCGGGCGCGGCGCCCACACCCGAAACTCGTGCATCAGCTGTCTCTGCCCGCCGCCACGCCAGCCAACCCCACAGCGGCCGGCCAGCCAGCCGACCGGCCAGGCCAGCCAGCCGACCGGCCAGATCAGCCAGCCGCGCCGTGCTCACCCATCAGCTGTCCCGGCTCAGCACCGCGACGGGGAACCGCCGCAGCAGCTCCGCCACTCGCGCGCTGACCGTGCCGTCGGCCGCCGCACCGCCTGCCTTCGCGCCGCCCGCTATCGCGCCGCCCGCTGCCGGGCCGCCTGCTGGGCGCCCGGCGGCCCGGCCGGGCCGCACGGGCTCGCCGGTCAGGACGCTGGTCCACGACCCGGCGGGCAGCGTGACGGCGGTCCCGGCCCAGTCACCCAGCCCGGCCACCAGCCGGGGCACCACCACGGCCAGTCCCCCGGTCCGGGCGAACGCCACCGCGTGCCCGGCGGCCGGCCCCGACACCGCCAGCGGCTGATACCCGGAGTCCGGCGCGTAAGCGCCCGGGTGACGCAGCCGGTGCTGCAGCAGCCGGTGGATGAGCCAGATCTTCGGGCCGCCGTCGGGCGCCGCGGCCAAGGCGGCCTCGGGCCCGGCCGCGGCCAGCCGGTCCAGCAGGGCGCGCCGGGCCGCGTAGTCGACCGGGCGGCGGTTGTCCGGGTCGACCAGCGACAGGTCCCACACCTCGGTCCCCTGGTACAGGTCGGGGACACCCGGGCAGGTCAGCAGCAGCGTGGCCTGGGCCAGTGAGTTGACCCGCCCGAGTTCCACCAGCCGGTGCTCGGCCAGGAAGGACTCCAGTTCGGCGACGAACCCGTGGTCGGCCAGGATCGTCCGGACGAACCGCTCCAGCGCCGCGTCGTAACCGGCCGCCGGGTCCGTCCAGGACGTATGCACTTTGGCCTCCCTGGCTGCCTTGGCCAGGTAGCTGACGGCCCGCTCCGCGTCGACCGGCCAGGCCCCGACCAGCGTCTGGTACAGCAGGTACTCGGTATTGGGGTCCGGCCAGCCGCCCTGCTTATGCCGCAGGTTGCGCCCGGCCCACCGGTCGACGGCCCGGGCCCAGGCGGCCGGCAGCTCGCCGAGCAGGCTGAGCCGGGCCCGCACGTCGCCGCTGCGCTTGGTGTCGTGGGTGGACAGGGTGAGCATGGTCTGCGGCCAGTGCCGGGCGGTAGCGGCCATCGCCCGGTGGAACTGGGCCGGCCCGCGGCCGAACTGGCCCGGGTCCCCGCCGACCTCGTTCAGGCTGGCCAGCGGGAAGTAGCGGTAGAACGCGGTGTCTTCCACCCCTTTCGCCATGACCGGCGCACTGACCTGAGCGAACCGGATGGCGAAGGCGGACTCGGCCGGGCCCGTCAGGTCCGCGGTGAGCAGCTGGCCGAGGAAGCCGGTCAGCTCCGGATCCAGGTCGTCCCGGCGCTCACGCACTGCCGCCACCGCGGCAGCCACGTGCGCCCGGTCCGCCGCGGTGACCGGCAGGCCGGGCCGGGCATAGCTGCGGTACACGCCGAAGGCGGCGATCAGCTCCCGCAGCGTGTCCCGCAGCTCCCGGCGGGTGTAGTCGCGCTGGCGCCGGTGCCGCTCGCAGACCTCGACCAGCAGCCCGGTCAGCCGCTCCACCTCCGCGCTCAGGTCCTCGTGCATGATCTGGAGCTTGGCTTCCCTGGTGATCTCCTGGTAGCTGGCCCGCTGGCCGGTGAACCGCCGGTAGGCGGCCAGCACGGCCGCCTCCTGGCCGGAGTCGACATACAGCTGGTTGACGTGGTTCAGGAAGTCGTAGCCCGTGGTCCCGGCCACCGGCCAGGCCCGGGGCAGCTCCTCGCCGTCTTCGAGGATCTTCTCCGCGACGATGTACAGCCCCCCGGTCGCCTCATGCAGGCGGCGCAGGTAGCCTTCCGGGTCGGCCAGGCCGTCCACGTGGTCGATCCGCAGCCCGTCGAGCTCGCCGTCCGCGACCAGCTGGAGGATCAGCCGGTGGGTGTCGGCGAAGACGATCTCGTCCTCCACCCGCAGCCCGACCAGGCTCTGGATGTCGAAGAAACGCCGGTAGGAAAGCTCCTCCGCGCCCGCCCGCCAGAACGCCAGCCGGTAGTTCTGCCTGCTGAGGAGTTCATCCAGCGCGTCCGGGTCGCGGTTGAGCCCGGCCAGCTCCGCATCGATCGCCGCCGCCACCTTCGGGTCGCTCGCCGCCAGCCGGGCCAGCCGGACGCGGAGTTTCTCGGTGCCGCTGTGCCGCTCGGCCACCGCGGCCGGGTCGGCCAGGATGGCGTGCGGCAGCTGTCCCAGGGCGGTCGCGGTGTCCTTCAGTTCCGCCGAGCCAGCCCGGGCCGCTGCCCGGGTCAGCAGGTCATCGAGGCTGCGCGGGGACAGCGGCGCCTCGTGCTCGTGATAGGTGACGACGAAGGATCCGCCGCGGCGCTGCACGGTCAGCTCCCCGGCCTCCAGGACCCGGCCGTAGTGGTCGCCCAGGACCGGCATGAGTACGGTGCCGATCAGCTTGCGCTGCGGCGGGTCCCAGTCGATGTCGAAGTAGCCCGCGAACCGGCTGGACGGCCCGTTCTCCAGCACGTCCCACCACCACGCGTTGGCCCGCCCGGCCAGCGCCATGTGGTTGGGCACGATGTCGAGGACCTGGCCCAGGCCCGCGGCGGCCAGCGCGTTGACCAGCCGCTGGTGGCCGCCGGGACCGCCCAGTTCGCTGTTCAGCCGCGCGTGGTCGACCACGTCGTAGCCGTGCGTGCTGCCCGGGGCGGCCTGCAGGTACGGCGAGCAGTACAGGTGGCTGATCCCGAGCGCGGCCAGGTACCCGCTGACCGCGGCCGCGTCGTCGAAGGTGAAGCCGGCCTGCAGCTGGACCCGGTAGGTCGCGGTTCGCGGGCGGCGGTCCGGGGCCGGCCCGGGATCTCCAGCCTCCGGGCTGACGTTCACAGTGCTGGAGATTACCTGGTGCTAGCGCATCCACCCGGCGTGCTTGCCCCGCGCGGCTCGCTTCCAGGCGGGCCAGGCCTGGCCGGCCAGGGCTAGCGCCTGGCGCTGCTCGCGCTCGTGCAGCACGCCGAAGCTGAACGAGCTCTCGCCCGCCAGCTGGGCCTGCGCGGCCAGCTCCCTGATGGTGTCCTGGGCCACCACCGCGTCGTGCTGATCGCCGAGCACGGTCTGGAGCTTCTTCATCCGGGTGGCGAACCGCCCGGCGTCCCGGCCGCAGGCCGCCTCGGCTGCCTCGGCCGCGTACCTGGCGTCCTTGGCCGCCTTGCGGGCCCCATGCAGGGCGGTGTCGCGGCCCGGCCCGGCCGGGGCGCGGCGCGCCGCGTGCATGCGCCGGCGTACCCGGCGCCGCATCCGGCGCACCGCGGCGGGCAGGACCTCGGCCGCGGGCAGGCCGGCCTGCCCGGCCAGCGGCGGGTCAGCCAGCAGCTGGTCAAGCTGATCGAGCAGCCGCAGGTAGCGGCGGCTGTCCAGGGCCTTCAGCGCGGCGGCCCGGCCCGCCGCCTCGACCGGCTCGAAATGACTGCGCAGCCGGGCCTGCACTGGCCCGATGACCAGCTCAGGCGGCAGGCCGGCCACTGTATCGGTCAGCCGCCCGGCCAGCACCTCGCCATCCCTGGCCTGGCCCAGCACGCCGCCCAGCCATCTCAGCTCGGCACCGGCCGGCCCGGTGTCGTCAGGCCGCAGCACCTGCGGGAACGCCCGCAGGGTACTGCGCAGCCGCCGGATGGCGACCCGCATCTGATGCACCGAGTCGGGCGCGTCCCTGCGGACCTGCGGGTCGGCGGCCTCCAGCCTGGCCAGCTGCCCGCGCGCGTAATCGAGCACCACGGCGGCGGCATCCGCGCCCAGCGCCGGCGGCTCGGGCAGGCCGGCCGCGGGCATCCGGTCGGCCAGCGCCCGCTCCAGCTTCGCGGCCCGGCCCGCCGGGCGCAGCCCGTGCCGGCGGAGCACCTGGTCGGCCGCCTCCAGCAGGGGCCGGCCGCCGCCGGTCAGCTCGACCTCGACCTCATGCCACTGGGACAGCGCCGTGGTCGCGCCCAGCGACTGCGCGCTGACCTCATCCGCCGCGACCTCAGCCAGCGATGAGCCGGATTCGTCCAGCAGTTTCGTGAGCTGGCGCTTGGTGCTGATCAGCGCCACCGGTCGGAGCGCCTGGCCCCGGGCCCTCGCCCGGACCAGCCCGGCCAGCTCGGCAGGTACCCGGCGTCCGGCCCGCCCGAGCGGGAGCCTGATCTCGTCCCTGGAATCCGGCCCGGCGGGCAGCTTCAGGTGCCAGCCCGCGTCATCGCCGCCGGTCCGCCGCCGCAGCGTGATGCCCGCCCGGATCAGCCGCAGGTCCTCGGTGTCGTAGTACTCCGCATCCAGGACCTGCTCGGCCACCTCCGACTCGGCCGCGACCATGGGCAGGTCCCGCAGCGACGGCAGGCCGGCTGCTTGGTCCGCCTCATACTTGCGCTCGGTCTCCCGGATCTGCGTCGCCATACCCGTTCCGCTACCCACCCCCGGCCCTCCTGATGCCGCCAGAGGCCCGCCGCCGCGGCCCGGCCCGTGACTGGTCCTGACGGTCCAGCGCGGTGCAACAGGAACCGCGGCAGCGCGCCATCCATCGTGTCCGCGCGCAGCGGCGTGGCTACTCGCCCGCGGCCTGGTCCGGCCGGTTGAGGTGCCGCCGGGCCAGCGGGTACGCAAACCACAGCCCGGCGAACGTCACCACGACGATGACGCTGATCAGCACGGCTGGCGCGCCCCGGGCCACGAAGCTGGTCACCAGCGCGACCGCGGCGGACACCGCGAGGCCGACCGTGGCCAGGCCCAGGATGGCCATCACGCTGGCCGCCCGGACCAGTTGCTCTTTCTGCCGCCGCCGGAATACCAGCCGGTGATAGGCGACCGGGCCGCCCAGCAGCGCCGTCGCCACCGCGGCCAGCACCAGGCTGGTCAGGTAGATGCTGACCTGGTCGTCGCTGAGCTTGCCGAACCGGTTCGTGAACGGGAGCGAGAGCAGGAAGCCGAACAGGACCTGCACGCCCAGGGCCGCCACCCGCAATTCCTGGAGCAGCTCGGCCAGGTTGCGGTCGTCGCGTTCCGCGGCCGACTCCGGCCGGGGACTTTCGCCCTGACCCGGGTCCATGTCACCACCTCCGTCGGCTGCGGCCGCCTCCCCGGATCCGGACGTTCCGGTCGCGGGCCGGTGGCTACCCCCGCCAGATGGGCCTACCCAGGGCGGGGTGACCAGCACCGCGCTGGTGCGGCCACAGGGACCGCAGGGAGTCCGGAAAACACCGGCTGGACCAGGCCAGACGCATGTGCCCCGGTTTGCGGGCCGCGGTCCGGGGTAACCGGATATTCCAGGCGGGATCGCCGTCCTGCGGCACCCCGCCGGCCCTGACAGCGGCGGGAGGATGGGCGTGGCCGACTTGTTCGAGGTGCTCAGGCTGGACCACGATGAGCTGAAGCAGCTGCTCGGGCAGCTGCACATCGGGCCGACCGCACTGACGGGCGCGACCGGCAGCCAGCTGGCGGCCAGGGAGAAACTCGCCGGCCAGCTGATTGCCGCCGAGGCCAGGCACGAGGCCGCGGAAGCGGAGTACTTCTGGCCGGCCGTCCGCCGCCTGGGCGCCGAAGCCAGCCAGCTTGCTGAGCTGGCCGTCGGGCAGGAGCTTGAGGCCGCTCAGGTGCTGGCCATGCTGGCCGGGCTGACCGGGCCGGCCGCCGAGTTCGAGCCGCTGCTGACCGAGGTGATCAGCGCCAGCCTGGACCACATCGACTTCGAGGAGCAGCAGGTCTGGCCGCTCGCGCGGCAGAGGTTCAGCGCCGCCGAGGCCGGGCAGCTGGGCCGCGACATCGCCCTGGCCCGGCAGGCGGGCCCGGGGTGGCCCGCTGACCACGTTCAGGCCGCCCCCGACCCGGGGAACCCATCGGAGGGATGACAGATGAAAATCGCGACCTCGCTGACCTTACTGGCCATTGGGGCCATCCTGACCTTCGCCGTCACCAGCAGCCCCAGCTTCCTGAACCTGCAGGTGGCCGGGGTCATCGTGATGGCCGTCGGGGTCGCCGGGCTGCTCATCCCCCGGCGCGGGCAGCAGGGCTGGCTGCGCCGCCGGATGCTGCTGCGTCGAGGCCCCCGCGGCCCGGTCGTCGGCCACGTCGAGGAGACCAAGTACCCGCCTTACGTGATGATCAACCCGGACGCCGCGCCCGGGCCGGCCGGGCGCCCCGAGCCCGGAGATCTCACCTCCCCGCTGCCCGATGTCGAGGCCGCCGAGGTGGCCGCCGGCCAGCAGCGCGGCGCGGCCGACACCGAAGTCGTGGAGGAATACCTGCAGGAATAGCCGCGCGATCATGCCGCTGGAGGCGGCCGACCAGGGACAGGGGAGGCGGCCGGCCAGGGACAGGAGTGCACATGCGGGCAATAGCAGACCAGACGATCCTGGTGACTGGCGCGACCGATGGGCTCGGCCAGGCCATGGCGACCGAGATCGCCGCTACCGGCGCCCGGCTGGTGCTGCACGGCCGCGATGACCGTAAGGGCCAGCAGACCCTGCGCGAGATCCGGCGGCACACCGGCAACGGCGACCTGTTCTGGCAACGCGCCGACCTGTCGTCGCTGCCGGAGACGCTCGAACTGGCCGCCCGGGTCGGCCGGGCCTGCGGTCGGCTCGATACCCTGGTTAACAATGCGGGCGTCGGCATGACCTCGCCCGGCGACGGCCGGCGCATGGTCAGCCGGGATGGTTACGAGCTGCGGTTCGCCGTCAATTACCTGGCCCCCTGCGTCCTGACCCGCGAGCTGGAGCCGCTGCTGCGGCGCAGCGCGCCGGCCCGGGTGGTCAACGTCGCGTCGGCCGGGCAGGAGCCGATCGACTTCGGCGACGTGATGCTGGAGCGCGGCTACGACGGGACGCGCGCCTACCGGCAGAGCAAGCTGGCGCTGATCATGTTCACCTTCGACCTGGCGGCGGAACTGGCCGGGTCCGGGGTGACCGTGAACTGCCTGCACCCGGCGACCTACATGCCGACCAAGATGGTCCGCGGCTACGCCGAGCCGCGCAGCCCGCTGACCGACGGCGTCCGGGCCACGATGCGGCTGATTGTCAGTCCCGCGCTGGAGAATGTGACCGGCCGCTATTACGACGGACTACTGGAGGGCAGGGCCATCGCTCAGGCTTACGACCAGGACGCGCGTCAGCGCTTGCATAAGCTGACTGACCAGCTGACCCGGCTGGTCAGCGACAACTAGGGAGGGCGGCTTGCCTACCGTTACCAGCGATGACGGCGTCCAGGCCCGCTTCGCTGAGGCGCTGGCTCATTCGCGGCAGCTTTACTCAGCGGCCGCCCGGATGACCCGCAACTCCGCCGATGCCGAGGACCTGGTCCAGGAGACCTACGCCCGCGCGTTCGCGTCGTTTCACCAGTTCACTGAGGGCACCAACCTGCGGGCCTGGCTGCACAGGATCCTGACCAACACTTTCATCAGCAGCCACCGCAAAAAGCAGCGCGAGCCGGTGCTGACCGCCGCCGGCGTCGATGACTGGCATCTGGTCAGGGCTCAGGCCTACTTGCCCGGCGGACTGCGCTCCGCCGAGGATCTGGCCTTGGACCGGATGCCGGACGCCCGGGTGACGACCGCGTTCCGGGCGCTGCCTGAGGACTTCAGGACGGCCGTTTACCTGGCCGATATCGAAGGTTACGGCTACCGGGAGATCGCCGGGATAATGGGCTGCCCGATCGGGACGGTCATGTCCCGGCTGCATCGAGGCCGCAGCCGCCTGCGCGACCTGCTCACCGAGCGAATGGCCAGCCACCCGGTGCCCGACAGCGCCTGAGCGCCCGGCCGAGATTAGCTTTCGGCTCCGCCGCCTGCCCCGCCCAGTTCCGCCGGGAAGCGAACCACCAGCCACCGGTACCCGCAGGCGCCTCAGCGCCCCGCCGAGATTAACTTTCGGCTCCGCCGCCTGCCCCGCCCAGTTCCGCCGGGAAGCGAACCACCAGCCACCGGTACCCGCCGGCGCCTCAGCGCCCCGCCGAGATTAACTTTCGGCTCCGCCGCCTGCCCCGCCCAGATCCGCCGGAATAGCTTTTTCGTTGTTTAGGGTTGCGTTTCGCAGGTACTTATGGCAGCGAAGGTCACGGTACTGCCGGACGGAAGGGAACCTGCAGATGCTTGCCATTATAGCTGCCATTATTTTCGTCATCGCTTTTATTATCCACCTGACCGGGACGGCGACGGATGTGGTGTTCTCCCCCTACAGCCTGCTGTTCGCGGGCCTGTGCCTGCTGGCCTTGCACCAGGCGGGCATCGGCACTAGCTGGCCGTGGCGCCGCTAACCCCTCCAGCACCGGCCGTAACTGGCATCCAGGCCCCGCAGGCCCCACACCTGCGGGGCCTGCTGCTGCAGGCTCTCAGCGTCGTATGGTGCCGGGGACAGGAGCGGGATAAACGCCGAGGTAATGTTCGGCGCTGCGCAGGTCGAAGAAAACGACGTGCTGTCGGCGACCGACATTGTCTGCTTCGTCGAAGACGTGGCCGCCAGCCTGCAACTCGACATCCCTGACCTCACCGATTGGGGCCGGGTCCAGGACTGGCGGCAGACGTTCATGGAGCCGGGTATCTAGGTTTCCCGAACTCTGCAGCTTCCTTCAGTGCAGGTCCGGATCAAAGCCCGAGCCGCGCGGCGGCACCGTGGCATAACCGCGGTCACCCGGGCGGCGCCGGACCGAGCGTGCCGCCACCCCGTTGATCAGCGACCCGATGGCGATGCCCAGCACGAGATCGACCGCGGCCGTGGCCACCTTCTGCGACAGCGGCGCGCTGGTGCTGAACGGGTAGATGACGATGACCACCGCGATAAGGCCGATGATCCAGTTGAAGAACGTCATCGGACGCGGCGTGCTCAGCAGGAGCAGGTGCGCGATGGCCGTCGCCGCCAGCGCGGCGACCGCCGCCACGATGACGAACCCCGTGGTGTGCACATCACCGTAGGCCCCGTCCTTGCGGGGGGCGAGGATCGGGACGTTGAACAGCCACCGGCACACCAGGACGCCCACCAGGGCGATGAGGGCCGCGACTACCGCGGTGGCGAACCCGCCGGGCCACAGCTGGCCGGGCTCAACCTTCGGCTGCAACCATGCCTGCCTGCCATCAGGCGTCATTGGCGCCGTCATGGAGTACTCACCTGCCTGCGTTAGGGCCTCCCGCGCCTGCCGCGGGACCGGCCCCTCTCAACTCACCCGAATGCGGTCCGTCAAACCTGGCCCGGACCTCCCGCGCCGGACCGGATGCAGCAGGCGATGGACGCGGCAGCCGAGATCTCGGAGCAGGAATGCCGTGTATCAAGCTGTTCGTTTACCGGCTCGCGCCGCAATCGCGGCGGCCCCGGGTCATCCTGATCGGCGACGAGATCTTCATCAAGGTCGGCGGTTATGTGCTGGGAAACTTCCTGACCTCGGCGATTGCCGGCGCCGGCACCTTCGTCTGGCTGCTGGCCTTCGGCGTTCCCTACCCGCTACTGCTGGCCCTGCTGGTCGCCTTGCTGGACCTTATCCCGGTGATCGGGTCCACCATCGGTGGGGCAGTTGTTTCGCTTGTGGCGCTTACTGTCTCGCTGCCCGTCGCAGTCGCTACGCTTGGTTTCTACATTGCCTATCGGCTCGCCGAGGATTACCTGATCGTGCCCCGCATCATGGGCAAGACAGTGGAGGTGCCTGCCGTGGTGACGCTCGTGGCGGTCCTGATCGGCGGAGCGCTGATGGGCATCGTCGGAGCCCTGGTGGCGATTCCCGCCGCGGCCGCCTTCCGCCTGCTGCTGAATGAAGTCGCTTTCCGCCGCCTAGATTCCAGCTGAGCAGCGAAATGGCGCCGACTGGTCAGGAGCAAGCTGAGCCGCGATCTCGCTGGCACGTCCTCACCCGGCATCCGCTGCGCCGCGGCATTATCGTCTTCCTGCTCATCCTGATCATCGAGTATCTGGTCATTCCCGAGCTGGTCGGCGCGAGCAAGGACCTTTACCTGCTGGCCCGGATCAACGGGATCTGGCTGTCGGCGGGCGTGGTCCTGGAGGGCGTGTCGCTGTTCTGCTACGCGCTGCTGACCCGGGCTCTGCTGCCCGCCAGCGGGCCCCGGCTGAGCTTGTCCAGGCTGTTCCGGATCGACTTGTCCGCGGCCGCGGTGGCGCATGTCATCCCGGCCGGGACCGTGGGCAGCGCCGGAGTCGGCTACACCCTGTTCACCGCCGAGGGGGTGCCCGGCACCGATGTCGGGGTGATGATGGCGACCAAGGGCATGGGCTCGACGGTCGTGCTGAACGTGCTGCTGTGGCTGGCCCTGGTGATCTCCATCCCGCTGGAAGGGTTCCATCCGATCTACGGCACGGTGGCGGTGGCCGGCGCGCTGGCCCTGGCCGCCATCGCCGCGCTGGCCTTCGGGATCACGCACGGCGGGAAGCGAGCCGCGCGCGTCGTCGGCGCCATCGCCCGGCCGGTCCCCCGGCTCAGCGGCGACCGGGTGGAGCAGATCGTGCTGCAGGCCAGCGCTGCGCTGCGCGCCCTGGCCGGCGACCGCAGAGTCATGGTCAGGGCGCTGACCTGGGCGGCGCTGAACTGGCTGCTCGACGCGGCCTCGCTGTGGTGCTTCGTGGCGGCGTTCGGCGGCCTGGCCGACCCGGTCGGCCTGTTCGCCGCGTACGGGATCGCGAACGTGCTCGGGGCGATCCCGGTCACCCCGGCCGGGCTGGGCGTGATCGACTCGGTTACCCCGGTGCTGCTGGTGAGCTTCGGCCTGACCCGGAGTGTGGCCACGCTGGGCGTGCTGGCCTGGCGGCTGGTGAACTTCTGGCTGCCGATCCCGACCGGGGCGGCGGCCTATATCTCGCTCAAGGTCCCACGGGGCGCGGGCTTGACCGCGAGGCGCAGGGCGCTGGCCGACCTGAGTCCCCGGCGTGCCTCCCTGGCGCCGCCATCAGCGGAAGATTCGCCTGCTGAGAATGGTCATTCGGCTCCGCTGCGGCCACCTGGCGTGGTTTCGCCGGCCCGCTTTCAGGTAGTGCAAGCGAATCATTCGCCGGCCGGCCCAGCCATGGCGGCTTCGACCTGGAAGCGTGAGAGATCAATGACTAGTTATCCCGCAGAGGATCCAGACAGCCATGGGACAGGAGCCGGGGCTGAGCGGCTGAGCCCGGTCCGGCCGGAGCAGAGGAAGTCGGCCAGGACGAGCTGGCCGGCCTGCACAGCATCCGCGAGCCCAGCACTCGCGAGCCCAGCACTCGCGAGCCCAGCACTCGCGAGCCCAGCACTCTTGAGCCCAGCGACATTGAGCCCGGCGACCGCGAAGCCAGCACCCGCGAGGTCGGCGGCCTGGCCGACGACGACGGCCCCGACCTCGCTGAGGACGACGACGACGGCCCCGACCTCGAAGACGAAGACGAAGACGGCGAAGACGAAGACGGCGAAGACGAAGACGAAGACGAAGACAACGCTGATCTGGACGGTATGACCGATCTGGACGACGAGGCTGAGCTAGATGATGAGGCGGACCTGGACGACGCAGACCTGGACGACGACGATCCAGACCTGATCGTGGTCGAGGGCAGCATGGTGCTGCCGCCGACCGCCGAGTCGGCCCCCGCCGAGCCAGCAGCAGCTGAACCCAGCGCAGCTGAACCCACGGCGGCTGAGCCCACGGCGGCTGAGTCAGCTGGGATACCGTCTGACCCGGCCAAGCCGGCCGCGGCTGAGCCCCCCGCGGCCGCATTTCCCGCCGCACCGCACGACGCTACCGAGGCGATCCCGGTGCCGACCGCGAGCGACCCGGCTGGCCCTACCCCGGCTGGCCCTACCCCGGCTGGCCCTATCCCGGCTGGCCCTACCCCGGCTGGCACTGCCCGCACCGATACCGCCCCTGCTGGCGCCGCCCCGGCTGCCGCCGCCTCAGCTGCCGCCGCCTCAGGCGACAGCGACGACGCGGTGCCTGGTGAGCTGGCGACACCGCAGGTCGCCGACATGGTCGGCGGCACGACGCGGCTTCAGGAACGCTGGCTGGCTATCCAGTCAGACTTCGTCGACGACCCGCGCCGCTCGGTCACCTCGGCCGCGAGCATGGTCCAGGAGGTCATCGAGTCGGTCGTCGCCGACATCCGGCAGCAGGAATCGAGCCTGCGCGAGACCTGGGATGGCCCTCGGGCCGATACTGAGGCCCTGCGCCAGGTGCTGGTCGGCTACCGCAGCTTCCTCGACCGCATCGCCGCGATGTAAGACCGCGGCTGGCCCTGGTTCGCTCCCTCGGGCTCCGCAGCCGGCCTGCCAGCCGCCCGGTCCGCGCCTGCTGGCCTGGCCTGGCTGGTCCGCACCCCTGATCAACGGTGGTCAATGACTGTCCGGGGCGTCAGGAGGCCGCGGGAAGGTCATGGTCGGGACCAGGACGCCCGTCCGGACGCTGGCCAGGGACACCGCCCGGACGCTGACCCGAAACACCGGCCGGACGCTGACCTGAAACTCCGGCCGGACGCTGACCCGAAACTCCGGCCGGACGCCGGCCAGGGACACCGCTTTGACGCTGGCCCGGGCGCTGGCGCTGGTCCGCGCGCCGCCCCGCGCCCTGACCACCCCGCACCCGGCTCCGCCCGGAAACCTGGGCAGAAGCAGCACCCGGATCGGCACCGTCCAGCCGGCTCCGCAGATAACCAAGCGCATGCGCCAGCAACCGCGACACATGCATCTGCGAGATCCCCAGCCTCGCCCCGATCTGCGCCTGCGTCATATCCCCGTAAAACCGCATCAGCACAATCCGCTGCTCCCGCCGCGGCAACTCCCGCCAGTGCGCCCCCACCGCCAGCATCCCCACCACCCGCTCCATCCGCGGATCCTCATCACCCACCACATCACCCACGCACCCGCCACCATCCCGCCCGGCCGGCGCATCCAGCGACCCCACCGACAACACCAGCTCGGCCGCCCGCGCCGCCCGCACCTCACCCACGCCACAACCCAAAAACCCCGCCACCTCACCATCACCCGGCACCCGCCCCAGCCGCTGCGACAGCACCCCCGCCGCCTCCCGCACCGCCAGCACCAGTTCCTGCACCGGCCGTTCCACCCGCACCTGCCACCGCTTATCGCGGAAATGCCGCTTAATCTCCCCGCAGATCGTCGGCTGCGCATACGCCGCCAAAGAACCCCCCACCTCGGGATCAAAATTATTGATCGCCTTCATCAACCCCACATACCCCACCTGCATCAAATCCTCCGCCGGCTCCGGACTCCCCAGATACCGCCGCACACACGACCCGACCAGACCCCGGTACCGCCCCACCAGAACCTCACATGCCGCTGCCCGCCGCTCGTCCCCCATCGGCAACGACCGCACCACACCCAGCAACGCCGCATCCGGCAACCCGCCCAACCCCCCACCAAGGCCCGCGGCCGCGGTCACGCCCGGGACCCAGCCCGGGCCCGCACCCGCACCCAGGGCCGTGCCCCGGTCCGGGCCCGTGCTCACGTCAGGGACCGAGCCTGCGCCCGCCTCCGCGCCCGCGGCCGAACCCCGGCCCCGGCCCGCGCCCGCGCTCCGCCCTGTACCCGCGGTCCTGCTCTCGCCCTTGCCCTTGCCCTTAGCCGGGCCCGGGCCCTGGGCGCGCTTCGGCCGGCCGGCCGATACATTCCCTGCGACAAATGTTTCCATAAGGAAAGACTCTCACGAGCCGCCCCTGGCCGCAAGCCCCGACACGAAAACATAACGACCAGGTCACGAAACCCGGCAGAGATCTCTGTGACCAGGCAATTCCCGGAGCGCTCGACGGTACTAACGGCCGGGCTAACGGCGCTGGGGGCCGGAGGCCGCTAGTTCGGCCAGGCCGCGGGCGAGGGCCTCACGGCCGTCTGAGCTCATCCGCTCCAGCAGCGTGGCAATCGCGGCACGTCGGCGGCTGCGGACCCAGGTCGCCAGCCGCCGCCCGGATTCGGTTGGCACCACGAGCACCTCACGCCGGCTGGTCACCGCCCGGCGCCTGGTGACAAGCCCGGCGGCCTGCATCCGGTCCAGTAGCCTGCTCACCGCGGACGCGGAGGCGGCGAGAGTGTGCGCCAGACCGTTCAGGTTGAGGCTGCCCGCCTGATCTAGCACGAGCAGCGCGCGCAATTGCACCGGCGACACGCTGGCCCCGATATCTTCCACCGCGCGCTCGCAAAGATCCACCAGGACGGTCAGGCCGGATTCCGCCGAACTGACTTCAAGCTCACTACTCCCGTTCTGCCGCGCCATGTCCGATCCCATCAGGCACCACCATTTAGATCCTGGTGACAGGCGGGCGCACCGTTGCACCCCGGCGATCGGCTGCGCTTGGTCTCAGCCGGCCCAGGTAACCCGCAGCTGTCCTGATCTCCTACTCTCCGGCGCTTCGCGCTCTATTCAGAAAACTTGGCCCCGGCCGGCGGCCGACCGGACCGACAGCAGCCAGGAGACCGGCGGCCGACCGGACCGACAGCAGCCAGGAGACCGGCGGCTGGAAATCCCAGGCCGCCGGCTCGGGTCGCCGGCTCAGCGAGGAGCCAGGCGGGCGGGCCGGAGCTGGCGAGCCAGGTTTGCCGGGGCGGTTAACGGGCAGCCGAGCAGCGTGGCCAGCGAGCAGCGCGATAGGCCAGCGCGATGGAGAGTGACCAGCGGGCGGCGTGGCTAACCGGCCGCCCCGAGGCCGGCCGTCCGAGATGGCGCAGCATGCGCCGGGCCGTGGGCCGGGCCCGGCGCTGAGCATGGGACTAGATCACGATGAACCCGGTCGAACGCGTTATCCGCCGCATCGATGCGGCCCAGCAGCGGCGCAAGGGACCCGCGTTCATCGTCGGCGTGGTCAAGAAATACGGCGACGACAACGGCGGCGTCCTGGTCGCGAACCTGGCTTACTCAAGCTTCGTCTCGCTCTTCCCGCTGCTGCTGGTGCTGGCCACCACCCTCGGCTTGGTGGTGGCCGGGAACCAGGCGATCCGCCAGGACGTGCTCAACTCGGTGGCCAAGCAGTTCCCGCTGATCGGGAACCAGCTCGCTGGCAACGTCCACGAGTTGCGCCGCTCCAGCGTGATCGGCCTCATCATCGGCCTGGTCACGCTGGTCTGGGGCGCGAGCGGCCTCGCCCAGGCCGGCCTGTTCACGATGGCGCAGGTCTGGAACCTGCCCGGTCCAGCCCGGCCCGGTTACCTGCAGCGGCTCGGCCGCGCCTTGCTCTTTCTCGCCCTGCTCGGGCTGGGCGTGGCCGTGACCACGCTGCTGACCAGCCTGGACACCTTCGGCCACCAGGCGGCCATCATCGCCGCGGCGGCCCAGGTCGTCGCGCTGGCGGCCAACATCGGGATATATTTCGCCGGCTTTCGGATCCTGACCGCGAAGGGCATCCCGAGCGGCAAGCTGCTGCCCGGCGCCATCCTCGGCGGAGCAGCCTGGACGCTGCTGCAGGCGCTGGGCAGTTACCTCGTGCACCACTTCCTGCGCAGCGACTCGGTCTACGGCGTCTTCGCCACGGTGCTCGGCCTGATGGCCTGGATCTACCTGGGCGTCCAGGTCACCGTCTACACCGCCGAGGTCAACGTGGTGCTCGCCCGCAGGCTCTGGCCCCGGGCACTCATGCAGCCGCCGCTGACCGAAGCCGACCGGGCCTCCCTGGCCATGCAGGCCCTGCAGAACCAGCGCCGCCCTGAGCAGCACGTGGATGTGTCCTATGACGACCGGCCCGCGGGGGCCGAACCGGACTGGCGCACCCCGCGGACGCCTGACGAGATAGCCCCGCCCGCCGAGAACGAGCCCCCCGCCGAGAACGAACCGTCCGCTGCGCCCGCCGAGCCGGGCCCGGTAAGGCACCATGAATGATGACAGGAGCGGAGAGTTACCGTGAGCTGGCCCGGCCGCCAGCAGCGGGCCCTCCCCGCGCTGTAGCACCCTGCAGGCGGCCCGCGGGATCGCGCACGGTCAGGCCGGCCTCAGGAGCGCGGGCAGGTGCCAGGCGCCCGCGACCGCCCCGGTCCAGAACCGGCCCTGACGCTAGCCGGGCGCGGATCCGCCGAGGGCCAGCTCGCGTAGCCCGAGCGCCAGTGCCTGCCGCCCGTCAGCGCTCATGCCCTCCATCAGCATCGCCAGCGCGGCCCGGCGCCGGCCGCGCACCCACTCCGCCAGCCGCCGTCCCGAGTCGGTCGGTACCACCACGATCTCCCGCCGGCTGTCCGCGGCCCGGTCCCTGGTCACCAGGCCCGCGGCCTGCATCCGGTCCAGCAGCCTGCTCGCCGCGGACGCCGACGCCCCCAGCGATGCCGCCAGCCGGTTCAGGTTGAGGCGGCCGCCCCGGTCGATGATCAGCAGCGCCCGCAGCTGGGCTGGCGGCACCGTCGGCCCGATCTCCTCGACCGCGCGCTCGCACGCCTCCAGCAGGACGGTCAGGCCAGACTCGGCAGAATCCACATTCAGCTTGTTGCTGCTGCCCGCACGCCCGGCCATGTCAGATCCCATCAGCCACCATCGTCCATCCCAGCCACGGACCCGCGCGCAATCAAGCAGCGACCCGTGACGCCAGACACGCGCTGCCGCATGCGGCCGTAGTGGCTCTACTCTCCGCTGCGCTGAGGTCTATGCAGGAATTTGCGTAACCCTGACCCGACGCGCCCCAGCAGCGCGAATTCTAGCCGCCCGGGCCACCCGGCGGGCTGAGGCGGTCCCGCCGCGGCCCACCGCTGGTCCGGGCACCGCTCACGGCACCGCTCACCGGACCGGGCTCCGGATACCTGGCTGACCTCGGCGGCTGGTCCGGGCACCGCTCACCGGACCGGACCTCGCGCCGGGGTCCCAGGACCAGGGCAGCTATCCTTCTGAGTAAGACGGCGCGGATGCCCGGGGGACAGAGCCTGGGGGAGGTTCGGCAGCTGGGTCCGTCCGGGGGCAGCATCGGGAGTCAGTAGAGCGCGGCCAGCGACGCTGGCCAGTCGGCCTGCCCGGTACCGGCCTGATCAGCGGATCCTGAGAATTCGAGGCCGTCTCGACCTGAATGAGCACGGAATCGCTCAGTAGATTCCGCCACATTACCGGCGTCAGGAGCCAGCGATGGCCAAGGTCTTGTGCGTGCTGTACGACGATCCGGTCGACGGGTACCCGCCGGCCTACGCCCGGGATGAGATCCCGGAGATTGATGCGTATCCGGGCGGCCAGACGACACCCAGCCCGCATGCCATCGACTTCCCACCGGGGGAGCTGCTGGGCAGCGTGTCAGGCGAGCTGGGCCTGCGGCCCTTCCTGGAGGCCACCGGTCACACGCTGGTCGTCACCTCCGACAAGGACGGACCCGACTCGGTCTTCGAGCGGGAGCTGGTCGACGCCGACATCGTGATCTCCCAGCCGTTCTGGCCCGCCTACCTGACCAGGGAACGCATCGCCAAGGCCAGGAACCTCAAGCTGGTGATCACCGCCGGCATCGGGTCGGATCACTACGACCTGCAGGCGGCCAGCGAAGCCGGGCTTACCATCGCCGAGATCACCTACTCCAATAGCATCAGCGTCTCCGAGCACGTGGTGATGATGATCCTCTCCCTGGTGCGCAACTACATCCCCTCCTACCAGTGGGTGGTCAAGGGCGGCTGGAACATCGCCGACTGCGTCGAGCGGTCCTATGACCTGGAGGGGATGGCGGTCGGCACGGTCGCGGCCGGGCGCATCGGGGCAGCGGTCCTGCGCCGGCTCAAGCCGTTCGACGTCCAGCTGCACTACACCGACCTGCACCGACTGCCCAAGGAGGTCGAGCGCGAGCTGGGGGTCACGTTCTTCGAGAGCACGGCGGAGATGGTGCCGCACTGCGACGTGGTGACGATCAACGCCCCGCTGTACCCAGGCACCGAGGGCCTGTTCGACGACAAGCTGATCGCGACGATGAAGCGCGGCGCCTACATCGTCGACACCGCCCGCGCCAAGATTTGCGACCGGGACGCCATCGTCCGTGCGCTGGAAAGCGGGCAGCTGGCGGGTTACGCGGGCGATGTCTGGTTCCCCCAGCCCGCACCGCGAGATCACCCCTGGCGGTCGATGCCGCATCATGGCATGACCCCGCATATCTCCGGCTCGTCGCTCTCCGCCCAGGCGCGCTACGCCGCGGGCACCCGCGAGATCCTGGAATGCTGGTTTGAGGACCGGCCGATCCGCGAGGAATACCTGATCGTCCAGGGCGGCAAGCTGGCCGGCGCGGGCGCGCACTCCTACCAGCCTGGCGATGCGACCGCAGGCTCAGAGCAAGCGGCGCGTTCCTGACCAGGTAGCGCCTACCTGACGAGCCCTGGACCGGTCCCGCCCATGGCAACGCGGCGCCAGCCCCTCGACGGCGGGCACTCAGTCGGGGGTGCCCAGCCGGCCAGCAGGCGGGCGCTCAGTCGGCGTGCGCTCAGCAGGCGGGTACTCAGCCAGAGGGTGCCCAGCCAGAGGGTGCCCAGCCGGCGGGTACTCAGCCGCAGCCGCAGAACTAGCCGGGATGCCTTTTCTGGCCAGCCGATCACGCTGCGGGCCCACGACGTACTTCGGGTCCCGCGCCGAGGCACGGCCAGCTTCAAAGATGCCGAACCTGGTCAGCGCCGACGCGGCCACGAACGCTGCGCCGCAGGCCGCGGCCACCGTCCGGTTCCGGCCAGCCAGCACTGACCCAGCCAGCCCGGCCGCCGTTAGCGCCTCGCCCGTCCGCAGCAGGGTGCCTGCCCGGCCAGTCTCATAGGGTTCGGCGATAACGCCCAGGCGCCGGGTCATCAGGTTCTTGGCGGTCAGCTCAGCCGCCGCGCCGAGCACGGCGAACCTGACCGCCTGCCGGGCCTGGCCAGCAGGCACCGCGAGCATGCCAAGGCCGCCCGCTGCGGCGGCGGCGGAGCCGGCGAACAGGTAGGGCATCTCGCGATAGCCCTCGTGCCAGGCGGGTACGGCCGTGTCGCAGATCAGCGCGGCGGTGTAGGTGGCGATGGCTGGCCCCAGTACCGCCGCACCGGCCGTCGCGGCGGCCCCGGCCCTCGGCATCCGCCCGGTGACCGCGCATGCGGCCGCCGCGCCTGCCGCCGGACCATAGCTGGCCAGCAGCCAGGAGCCGACGCTCATCGGTGAGGTGATCTTGAATACCCGCAGCATGTTCAGGAACCGCTCGGGCCGCCCGAGATCGCGCACGAGCGCGACGGCGGACAGGCTGATCGCCCCGGCCGCCGCCACCTTCGAGGCCCGGGACAGCTGCCGCTCCCCCGTTGCCTGGGAGAACGCGGCGAGCAGCGACGACGCGCCGGCCAGGCCGCCGAGGAACAGATAGCCGGGCACTTCAGGCGTGCGCCACACTGGTTCCTTGAGCACCGGCCGGCCGTAGTAGGAGCGGAATTCGGCCGGCGGCACCATCAGTCTTTCGCCGCGCCGCCCGCGCCCCCGGCCGCGCCGCGACGGCGCCTGGCCGGCGTTCTGCGCCCTGGCTGCCCTCATCTGATCGCTCACCGCCGGCCCGGCCGGCCCACGGCCGCTTTCCAGGGACTGGCTCATGGCTGGCTCCGGCGGCCGGCCAGGCATGCGGCCAGTGCGCCTGCCGCGAGCGTGGCGCCCGCGGTGGCCACATGCCGCCACATGCGGGGCAGGTCGCGAGTGGTGACGACGGGATCCGGCGGCAGGCCGTATACCTCGGGCTCGTCCAGCAGCAGGAAAAACGCGCCCGCCCCGCCGACCCCGTCGCCAGGGTCATCGCCATACAGGCGCGCCCCCGCGACCCCGGCCTCGCGCAGGTCGGCCACCCGGTGTGCCGCTCGTTCCCGCAATTCATCGACCGGCCCGAACTGGATCGAGTCAGTCGGGCAGGCTTTCGCGCACGCGGGCTCGAGCCCCGCGCCGATCCGGTCGTAGCACAGGGTGCACTTGAACGCCCGGCCGTCCTCCTCGCGGCGGTCGATCACCCCGAACGGGCACGCGGTGACGCAGTAGCCACAGCCATTGCAAATATCCTGCTGGACCACGACCGTGCCGAACTCGGTGCGCATCAGCGAGCCGGTCGGGCAGACGTCCAGGCAGGCCGCCTCGGTGCAGTGCTTGCAGACATCGCTGGCCATCAGCCACCGGGAGCCGTCGCCGCCCGGCCCGGGCTCCGCGCCGGGCACCTGGCCGTCGCCGGGGCGGCCGATCTGCTCGATGAACGCCACGTGCCGCCAGGTCGAAGCGCTCAGGCTGCCGGTGTTGTCGTAGGACATGCCGGTGAGCAGCAGCCCGTCCTCGGGGACGTCGTTCCACTCCTTGCAGGCCACCTCGCAGGCTTTGCACCCGATGCAGACCGAGGTGTCGGTGAAGAAGCCCATCCGCGGCGGGTGCTCGGCATCAGCCGGCCTGGGCCGCGGGGTCCAGGCCGGCCGCGGCTGGTCCCGGGACGGCTTCCCGCTGCTGAGGCTGCGTGCTCACCTCACACCTCCGTCCCGGTCTGCGGGGTAATGCCCGCGCGCTCAGCGTAAGCCTGGACCAGCGCGCGCAGTGCCGGACCGCGCGGCCGCCGTCCCGGCTGGATGTCGCAGGCCATTGCCTTGACTTCCTGGATATGCGCGTTCGGGTCCAGGGACAGGTGCGACAGCTCGTTTGCCGCATCGCCCTTGGTATAGCCATTGGGCCCCCAGTGCCAGGGCAGCCCGATCTGATGTACCAGCCTGCCGCCCACTGTCAGCGGCTTCATCCGCCTGGTGACCATCACCTTCGCCTCGATCGCGCCGCGCGCTGAGATCACGGTCGCCCAGCCCATGTGCTCAAGCCCGCGCTCAGCCGCCAGCTCGGGCGAGATCTCGCAGAACAGCTCGGGCTGCAACTCGGCGAGATAGGGCAGGAACCGCGACATCCCGCCCGCGGTGTGGTGCTCAGTGAGCCGGTAAGTGGTGACCACGTAGGGATATACCTGTGAGCCTGGTTCCGCGCCGCTGGGCTGGAACCTGCTATCGGGTGAGGCGATGATCTCCCTGACCGGATTGTGCTGCTGGCCATAGAGCAGGTTCGGCACCGGGGATTCCTGCGGCTCATAGTGAGTGGGCAGCGGGCCATCCACCAGGCCAGCCGGGGTGAACAGCCATGCCTTGCCGTCAGCCTGCATGATGAACGGGTCGATACCCGAGATAGCCGCCACTCCGGTGGCTCCGGCCGGCGGCCGGTAGTCCGGCGGCCGGTCAGCGATGAAGTCCGGCACGTCGTGCCCGGTCCACCGGCCCGCCTCCGCGTCCCACCAGACCAGCGCCTTGCGTGCGCTCCACGGATTGCCGTCAGGGTCAGCCGACGCCCGGTTGTAGAGGACCCGGCGGTTGGCCGGCCAGGCCCAGCCCCACTCCGGCGCCACCCAGCTTTGCTCTTTCCCCGGCACCCGCCGGTCGGCCTGGTTAATCCCGTTCGCCCTGACGCCGCAGTAGATCCAGCAGCCGCAGCGGGTAGATCCGTCGCTGGCCAGCTGGCTGAACGAGGACAGCGGCTGCCCGCTGGCGTCCCAGCCGTTGATTTCGGCCAGGACAGCATCGGCGTCCGGTTCGTCGAACCGGCCCAGCACCGGATAATCCCAGGTCAGATCCAGGACCGGGCGGTTCATCTCGGCGTCGGAGGCGAGCCCGGCGCCCGGTGCGGTAGCGGCGGCGGCCAGCTTGTCCCTGATCCGGCGGCCCAGGTGATAGATGAACCACAGGTCGCTTCGGGCGTCCCCGGCAGGCTCGACCGCCTTATGGTGCCACTGCAGCATGCGCTGGGTGTTGGTGAAGCTGCCGGACTTCTCGGTATGCGCCGCGGCCGGCAGGAAGAACACCTCGGTCTTGATGTCCTCGGTGCGCAGCTCCCCGGCTTCGATCTCGGGGCCGTCCTTCCACCAGGTGGCGCTCTCGATCAGCACGAAGTCCCGGACGACCAGCCAGTCCAGGTTCGCCAGCCCGAGCCGCTGCATGCGCGCGTTGGCCGATCCGACGGCGGGGTTCTGCCCGTACAGGAAATACCCCGTGCAGACGCCGTCCAGCTGCGCCATTAACGTTTCATAGGTACTGTGACTGCCGGTCAGCCTGGGCAGGTAGTCGTAGCAGAAGTCGTTGCCGGCCGTCGCGGCCTCGCCCCACCAGGCTTTCAGCAGGCTGACCAGGTAAGCGCTGGTGTTGGCCCAGAAGCCGTTCTGCACCTTCTCCGCTTCAACGTAGCTGTCGAGGTCGTCGTTGCTGTGCGCATGCGGCATCGGCAGGTAGCCGGGCAGCAGGTCAAACAGGGTGGGGATGTCGGTCGAGCCCTGGATGGAGGCGTGCCCGCGCAGGGCCAGGATGCCGCCGCCGGGCCGGCCCATGTTGCCCAGCAGGGCCTGCAGGATCGCGGCGGTGCGGATGTACTGCACGCCGACGGTGTGCTGGGTCCAGCCGAGGCTGTACACGAACGCGGTGGTCCGCTCCCGCCCTGAGTTCTCCGTGATGGCCCTGGCTACCTGAGTGAACAGTTCCTCGGGCACGCCCGCCACCTCCGCCACCAATTGCGGCGTGTACCTGGCGAAGTGCCGCTTGAGCACCTGGAACACGCAGCGCGGATGCTGCAGGGTCGGGTCAGTGTCCGGGACCGGGTCCGCCCCGGCGGCATCGTGCGCCGCAGCGCGCGCGGCTTGCCGCGCGCGCCGTAGCTTCTCGGCGCCGACGCCACGCTGCCCGCTGGCGGGACGTACCTCTTCGCCCTGGTAGCGCCAGCTGTCCATGTCGTAGGTCCGGTGCTCGCGGTCCAGTCCCGAGAACACCCCGTCCAGGTCCTCGGTGTCGGCGAAGTCCTCGGTCAGGATCACCGGCGCATTGGTGTACGCGACCACGTAGTCGCGGAAGTACTTGTCGTTGCGCAGGACATAGTTGATCAGGCCGCCGACGAACGCTATGTCCGCGCCGGCCCGGATCGGCACATGCAGGTCCGCGAGTGCGCTGGTACGGCTGAACCGCGGATCGACGTGGATCACCTTCGCGCCGCGGGCCTTGGCCTCCATGACCCACTGGAAGCCGACCGGATGGGCCTCGGCCATGTTCGAGCCCTCGATCAGGATGCAATCGGCGTTCTGCAGGTCCTGCTGGAACGTCGTGGCACCGCCACGACCGAAGCTAGTCCCCAGACCGGGGACGGTGGCGGAGTGTCAAATCCGCGCCTGGTTCTCGATCTGGATCGCGCCCAGCGCCGTGTACAGCTTCTTGATCAGGTAGTTCTCTTCGTTGTCCAGGGTCGCGCCGCCGAGGCTGGCGAAGCCGAGCGTGCGCCGGGTGCGCTGGCCCTGGTGTTCCCACTGCCAGCCCTCCCGCCGGGACTTGATCACCCGGTCGGCGATCATGTCCATGGCGGTGTCGAGATCCAGGTGCTCCCAGTCGGCGCCGCCGGGGCGGCGGTAGAGCACCTGGTACTGGCGGGCCGGGCCGGTCGTCAGCTGCAGGCTGGCCGATCCCTTGGGGCACAGCCGGCCCCGGCTGACCGGCGAGTCGGGGTCACCTTCGATCTGGGTGACCTGGCCGTCCTGGACGAAAACCTGCTGGCCGCAGCCGACCGCGCAGTACGGGCAGACGGACTTGACGACCTGGTCGGCCGTCGCGGTCCGCGGCACCCGCCGGGCGCTGCGATCACTCTTGGCCGCGGCCCCGAGCCCGAGCCGGTCCGGTCCGGTCAGCTGCCGGTAGACCGGCCATCCCGTGATCCAGGTCCGCGCCCCCACGGTGCGCCTCCCATCGGGTGTGCCGGGCTGGCTGCCGTCTCTGACTCTAGAACGCGCGCCGTCGTAGCCGACAGGGGGCCGGGCGAATCGTGACAACCGGGCCCGAGGCGGGTCAGCGCCCTGGCCGCCGGGCCTCGGCGCTCCAGTCCCGCCGGGCCAGCTCGAACGCGGCCTGGCCGGCCGGCTCGGTCCGCACCAGCACGCCCAGCTCGGTCAAGGTCCGCAGCGCGCGGCGGACCGTCTGGTCATCCAGGTCCGCCGCGGCCACGATCCGGGCCTGAGCGACCGGCCGCCCGGAGGTCTCCAGCGTGGCGACGGCTTCATAGACGTAGCTGTCGACGTCGGTCAGCACCTGCGCGTCGACGTAGGGAGGGTCCTGCGGTCCGGCCATCTGCCTCATCCTCCGTCCGGCTTGCCCGGCTTTACGGTCAGCTGACTGCTCTACCCGCCTGCCGCCCGGTTACACCAGGCCGGCGTTTACCAGCTCGCCCGGCGGGAAGCTCGCGGCGAACCCGAAGGAGCCAGCTACCTCATGCAGATCGCGCTGATCGCTGACCATTTCGGACCGCTGCGGGGGCAGCCCGCGGCGGCTTACCCGGGCGAGGACTCCGCGGCCTGGTATGGCCTCGCCCAGGCCCTGGGCCAGCTGGAGCAGGACGTGACGATCTACGCCCGCCGGGCCGCGGCCAGCTGGCCCGGCGCGGCCGAGCTGGCGCCCCGCGTCAGCGTCGAGTACCTGGACGCCGGCCCGCGCACCAGGCTGGCCGGGGACAAGCTGCTGCCGCACGTCGCGGCGTTCTCCCTTCAGCTCGCCGGGCGCTGGCGCGACCGGCCGCCCGAAGTCGCGCACGGGCTTTCCTGGACCACCAGCATGGTCGCCCTGGCCGCCGCCCGTGACCTTGCCGTACCCGTGGTACAGACGTTCCGCCCGGTCCGATCCGACCCGCGGCGCCGCCGGGCCAGCGCGGCGCGGGAACGGCTGGAGGCAGCGGCGGGCCGGTCCGCCGACGCGGTGCTGGCCGGCAATTCAGCCGACCAGGCCGAGCTGGCCCGCCTGGGGGTGGCGCCCGCTGCGATCCGGCTGGTACCGCCGGGGGTGGACCCGGAGCTGTTCCGGCCCGAAGGCCCGGCCGCCGCCCGCCGGGACGAGCGGGTCCGGCTGCTGATGATCACCTCGCTGGCTGATGACAGCGAACCAGCTCAGATCCTGCCCGCGCTGACCCGCCTGCCGGACGTGGAACTGCTGCTGGCCGGCGGCCCGGCCCGCAGCAGGCTGGCCCGCGACCGAGTCGGCCGGGGCCTGACCCGGCTGGCCCGGCAGCTGGATCTGGCCGACCGGCTGGTGCTCACAGGGAAGCTGACCCGGGCCGACGCGCCGGCCTTGCTGCGATCGGCCGACCTGCTGGTGAACCTGGCCACCGGGCCCCCGTTCGACGCCGTGACCCTGGACGCCATGGCGTGCGGCGTTCCGGTCCTGGCCGTCGCGTCGGGATTGCAGGAGGACGCGATCGTCGACGGGATCACCGGCTTCCTGCTGCCCGCCGCCGCGCCCGGCCTGGTCGCTGACCGGATCCACCGGTTCCTGCGCAACCCGATGGCCAGGGAAGGCCTGGGCATCGCCGCCGCCAGCCGCGCCCACGAACGCTACGCCTGGGCCCGGGTCGCGCGCGAAACCCTGACCGTCTACCAGTCGGTGGCCTCCTCGGGCTCGGACTCCGGCTCCGGTTGAAATGCCAGCCGGGTCGTTTCCGATCACGTCGACGAGGGCGTGCAGTCCGCGGCTGCGGCGGCGCGGCCGGCCAGGCGGGAGTAGGCGGCGACCGGTTCCGGCTGAGACCGGACACGGCCGGCCGCCGCTGCGGATAGTGGCACGTTCTCAGCGATATTTACTGAGAATCTGACAAGATCATGAATGTCGCCCGTGCCGGTCAGGGCAGCGCGCGGCGAAGCAGCAGCGGACGGCCCGGAGCCGCGCCGTAGAGCGAGCCCGCGTGGCCGGTGAGCACGACGCAGCCGCCCGCCTCGCCGAGCGGAGCCCAGGCCGCGCCGGGCCGCGGCAGGCGGCCGAGCAGGCGCCCGGCCTCGTCAACGGCGATAAGCCGGCCGTTGACCGCCGTCAGCGCGACCAGCCGCCCCGCCGCCCCGCCAACGACCGCCCCGCCACCGACCGGCCCGCCCGTGACCGCCCCGCCCGCGACCGCGTCGCTAACGTCCGGCCCGCCCGCGGCCGCCCGGCCAGCGTCGATCTGGGCCCAGGTGCGGGCGGGCCCGCTGATGTCGCCCAGCGGCAGCGACCAGATGGCCCCGGCCTGGTCGAGCACGAAGAAATGGTTGTTCGCCACGGCCAGCGCCCGGGGCCGGGCGGGCCCGCACCAGCCAGCGCCCACGGCGCGGTGGCCGGGCCGACCGGACGCCTCAGCACGGCGCCATCACGGCGCAGCGCGTACAGCCCGCCCGGCGCGCCGGCCACCGCGTCCCTGGGCGCGGCCAGCGCGACCAGATCCGCCGCGCCGCCGATCGGCCGCCAGGGCAGGGCCTGCCCGCACGCCTCCCTGGTGCCCAGGACCGGGCCGGCCGGGCCGCGGGCGGCGAGCACCGCGTACAGCGCCGAGCCCGCCGCGGCCAGCGCCACCACCTCATCGCGGGTCCCGGCGGCGGTCCAGGCCGGTACCGCCGAGGCCGGGCGGGCCAGCCGGTCCAGCACGTTGCCGGTGATCCGGGCCACGACCGGGTCGCCCAGGGCCGCGCCCCAGTTCACCGTCCCGGCGTTGAACACGGTGCCCCGGCCGGCCGTGAACACGCCCATGGTGGCCGCGCCCCCCTGGCCATGCGCGGCCCAGTGCCGCAGGTCCGCGGTGGCCAGCACGGTGAACGACCCGGGCGTGCCGTCCCGCCCGGTGACCCGGGGCGCCCCGCCGCTCTCGTCCAGCTCGGCGGCGTCGGTCTCGTAGCCAAGCGCGCCCCGGGCGAACTGCTCGCCGTCACGCAGTCCGGTCCCCTCGAACGCCCAGTGATCAGCGAACCGGACCGTGTACGCCTCGGTCACCATCGCGCTCATCGGCTCCCAGCAGCCCGCCCCGAGCCGGAAGCTGAGCCCGGTCATCGCGTTCTCCGGACGGCTGACCGGGGCGCTGGACCATTCGACGGTGCTGCGCTCGGGCCGGCCGCCGCCCCGGCCGGATCGGCGACCGCGTCGCGGTAGCAGATCATCGTGCGGCCCTGGTCGGCCAGGCGCATCTGCCACCAGGACGTGTTGGCCCCGAAGATGGCCAGATTACCGCCACGGCGGGTGAACGCCTCGACCGCGTCGCGCATCTCCCAGGTCCAGTACTCGTCGTGCCCGGCCAGGACCAGCAGCCGGTAGGGCTCAAGCAGCCCGGGATCCAGGTGCAGATCCAGGTTCGAGCAGTAGTCGGCCTGCCTTCCGGTGGCCCGCAGCCAGCGCATCATCGGCTCTTCCCACCGCTCCGGCGGCGGCCCGCCGCCCGGGCGGTCGAAGCTGACGCTGGTGGCCCGGCCCGGATCCTCGGTCGGGTACAGCCCCGCACCTGGAATCCCGGCCTGGTTGTAGGCCTGCCAGGTCGCGAACGGCACCGACAGCAGCAGCGGGGCCCGCTGCGGCCCGGTCCTGCGGATCGCGAAGTATGCCTCGCTGCGCGAGCCTGCCCCGGGCCGGAACCGGGCCCGGTACAAGCTGCTGGGCCAGGCCGAGCCGACCTGCAGGTGCCAAACCGGGCCGCGGAAGGTGTCCTGGAGGACCAGCGCGCCGTCGACGGCGTCTTCGACCCGGACCGAGCCGCCCGCCGGGCCGCCGCCCAGCCGGAACGTGAGCCGGCCCCCCTGCGGGCAGGACGTGGCGGTGGCGTAGGCCCAGACCATGGCAGCTCCTCGCAGCGCGCGGTCCACCCGGCGGGCGCGGGCGGGCGCGTCCGGTGCCTCAGCCGGCCCGCCCGGCCGCCTGCGACTGGGCCTGCGCGATCAGCTGGTCGACTCTGATCGCGTCGGCGAGCGGGCAGGCGGGCGCGGCGCCGGTCCGGGTGCAGTTCAGGAA
Source organism: uncultured Actinomycetota bacterium (assembly GCA_963788895.1). Lineage (GTDB taxonomy): Bacteria > Actinomycetota > Actinomycetes > Streptosporangiales > Streptosporangiaceae > DATBGO01. Next base: position 133,490 of record CAWBJA010000012.1, read on the forward strand.
ATCATCCAGCATCGGCACCAGCGGGTTGGGCGGCGGCGGCAGTTCCCGGCGCAGCGGCAGGCCGGCGATCCGCCCGGTGAGCTGGCCCGAGTCCAGCTCGGCCAGTTCGAGTTCCAGGCCCGGGCCGGTGCAGCTGAACCGGTCCTCGACCGGGCCGCGGTCCCGCCAGGCGCAGGTCAGCCGGGCCGTGCTGCCGCCGGGCCAGCGCAGCCGCAGCCGGGCGGTCCGCTCGCCGCCGCCGGGGAACCAGTCGCCCAGCTCGGCCTGGACCTCGGCGGGCGGCCCGAACAGCCAGGCCAGCAGGTCGAGCCGGTGACAGCCGGCGTCGGCCAGGACCCCGCCGCCGGACACGGCGCTGATCGTGCGCCAGAACATGGGATCGCACGCCGCTGGATCAAAGATGCCGCGAAACGCTATCTGGGCGTGCACCGGACCGCCGCCGGACCCCCGCCCCGGGCCGGCCAGACCCCCGCCCGCGCGCTGGTCCGCGAGCAGGTCCCTGATGGCCAGCAGGGCAGGGGCAAGCCGGCGGTAGTAGGCCACGGCGGCCACGGCGGGCCCGGCCGCCGCCGTGCGCAGCCGGCCGGCGTCGTAGCTGAGCCCGCCGCCCAGCGGTTTCTCGATCAGCACGTGACGGCCGGCTTCCAGCGCCGCGATGGCCAGCGGGACGTGCGCCGCCACCGGGGTGGCCAGGTAGACCGCGTCGCACCCGGCGAGCAGGCCGGCGTAGTCCGCGAAACCCCGCCCGGCCCGGTAGCGCGCGGCCACGGCGGCGGCCCGGTCCTGGTGGCGGCCCCAGATCCCGGTCACCGGCTGGCCCAGCTCGGCCAGCGCGGGCAGCGCGCGGCGCCGGACGACATCTCCGTGGCCGGCGATCCCCCAGCGCAGCGGCGGTCCCGGCGCCGGCCAGCTGGCGGTCATGGCGTGATGGCCAGTTTCAGCGTCCGGGGCGGCGGGCCGCGGTACGGGCCGGGCTGGCCGGCCGGGTATAGCAGGCTGCTGGCCGACAGCCGCTCGATCGCCTCGGGCAGCCGCTCCAGCGGATAGACCTCGGTCAGCAGCGGGCCCAGCCTGACCGTCGGCGCGAGCCGCTGCGCGACCGTCATCGCGGCCGCGCGGTCGGAGTCGGTCGGCTCGGCGGCGGTGTGCACCCGCAGGCCCTTGCGCTCCCAGGCGATCAGGTCGAACGTGACCGAGGTGTCGACGTGATGGGTGCCCAGGAATACCGCCAGCCCGCCCGGCCGGACCAGCCTGGTGCACGCGTTCACGGTGTGCGGCGTGCCGACCGCGTCGATCGCGACGTCGAAGTCGCCGCCCAGCTGCGCCCAGTCCGGCTCGGGCCGCTCCGTCAGGAGCACCGTGCGGTCGGCGCCCAGCGCGGCAGAACGTTCCAGCCGCCACCCGTCCAGGTCAGCGACGACGATCTCGGCGGCGCCCCGCCTGCTGGTCGACCTGCAGCGCCATCAGCCCCACCGGGCCCTGGCCGAGTATCACGACCCGGTCGCCCAGCCGCACCCCCCTCGTGGCGTGCACGGCCAGCGGCAGCAGCTGCAAGATCGCGCCCGCCGCGAACCCGGCCTGGTCGGGCAGCCGCCCGACCGCGACCTGCCGGGCCAGCGCGAACTGCGCGTACCCGGTCGTCAGCGGGGTCCGCACGAACACCCGGTCGCCGGGGCTGACCCGGCTCACGCCCGGCCCGGCCGTTGCGACGGTGCCAGCGATCTCGTGCCCGAAGCAGCCCTGCGCGCAGTGCTCCCGGCGGCCCAGGTAATGGTAGTAGACCAGGTCACTACGGTTGCAGATGGTGCACGCGCCGACCTCGATCAGTACCTGGCCGGGCGCAGGGACGGGGACCGGGGCGGACTCGTTCAGCTCTAGCCTGCGCCGGCCGGTCAGCTCGTAGCGCCGCATCACGTAGCCGCCTCGGGCCGGGCGGCCGTCTCGGGCCGGGCGGTCGTCTCGGGCAGGGCGCCGGCCGTCCAGCTGGCGAACCCGAACATCGCGGCCAGGACCACGGACACCGCAGCCAGCGCCCAGGTCAGCCCGGTCGCCTCGGCCAGCCAGCCGATCGAGGCCGGGCCCAGCAGGTAGCCGAGGTAGCTCAGCGTGGTGAAGCGGGCCACCGCCTCGGTGACGCTGGCCTCGCCGCGCGCCGCCGCGCTGCCGTGGCCGACCGCGCCGAACACCACCGGCACCAGCACCGACAGGCCCAGTCCGTAGATCGCGATCCCGGCGATGGCGACCGGCAGGCGGCTGGGCACCAGCTCCAGGGCGAGCCCGGCCGCCCCGGTCACCGCGCCCAGCCGGACCAGCCGCGCCGACCCGAGCCGCCGGTGCAGCCGGTCCCCGGGCAGCCGGCCGACCAGCTGCATCGCGGTGAACACCAGGTACGCGGCCGAGGCCAGGGCCGGCGCGGCGTGCCGCTGATCCCGCAGGAACACCGCGGCCCAGCTCTGCGCCGCCCCTTCGGCCAGCAGGCAGCCCGCGCCGAGCAGCCCGAGTACGAGCACGAACGGGCTCCAGCCGGTCCCCCGGCGAGGCTGGCCAGGCTCTGGCCCGGCGCTGGCGTCCGCCGCACCGGGGCGTTCGCGATCGGCGGCGGCGGGCAGCAGCCAGCGGGCCGCTCCGGCCGACACCAGGACGCCCGCCCCGGCCACGGCCGACAGGTAGCCGAGCGGGCTGACGTGGGCCCAGATCGCGGCCCCGCCGGTGGCCGCCCCGACGATCGTGGCCAGGCTGAACGCGGCGTGCAGGCTCTGCAGCACCGGCCGGCCGAGGGCCCGCTCCACCGCCACGGCCTGCGCGTTCATCGACACGTCGGAGCATGCCGTCGACCAGCCCGAAGACCAGCAGGGTTCCCGCGAACGCGGCGAAGCTGCGGCTGGCGCCCACCAGCGCGACCGACGCGGCGGTGGCCGGGACGGCGAACCGGACCAGCTGGGCGCTGCCGTACCGGCGGGCCAGCCGGCCAGCCGCCTGCATCGAGATCAGCGCGCCGGCCGCCGGGCTCAGCAGCGCCGCGCCGAGCTGCGCGTCGCTGAGCCGCAGCCCGGCCTTGAACTGCGGGATCTGGATGAACCAGGCGGACATGATCAGCCCGATGGTGAAGAAGATCGCGGCCACCGCCCAGCTGGCCGAGGCGGCCCGGGCCCGGGCCGCCTCGGCCCCGGTGGCCGCGGTACCCGGCGGCGCGGCGGTCATAACCGGCTCCCCTCGGCGGGCCGCGGCCAGAACCGGTCCGGCTCCCCGTACCCGCCCGCGCCGGTCCAGGCGTCGGGCCGCAGGTGGCTGCCGGCCAGGTGCCCGTTGAGGAACTGGCCGTCGGCGGTCAGCATCGGCGGCCGGGCGTGATGCAGGTGCAGTAGCGGATCGTCGAACCTGACCAGCGGGCCTGCCGCCGCCAGCCGGCCGGTCACGTCGTCGTCCTCGCCGCCCCAGCCCTCGAACCGCTCGTCGAAGCCGCCGATCCGGTGCAGCGCCTCGGTCCGCGCCCACAGGCAGGCCCCGGGCGTCTCGCGCAGCAGCAGGCCGCGCAGCCGGGCCAGGTCGGGCCGCGCGGCCCGATCGTCGAGCCGGATCCTGATGGCCCGGTCGCTAGCCACGGCCGCTAGCGAGAGCATGTCGCGGTAGGGCAGGTGCGCGTCGTGGCCCAGCTCGAACCGGGCCGCGTTCACGGTCAGGAACGAGCGCTCGACCAGGACGTCGGCGTCCAGGACGCAGGTCAGCTCCGGTGCCCCGGCGCCGGGCGGGCTGCCGTCGCGCAGGCCCAGGTTGACCGCCCAGGACTTGTTGAACCGGCCGTCCTTGTAGCCGTGCAGGTACCGGTCGGCCAGCGGGCGGACCAGATCGCGGACCCGCGGCCTGGTGTCGGTCTCGACCACCACGACGCGCACGGCGCGGGCCGGGAAGTCCTGGTCGGCCAGCGCCCGCAGGCAGGCCAGCAGGTTGCGGGTCCGGCCGCCCAGCTCGGTGTCGCGGAACGGGATGATCACGTTCACCTGCGGGCTGGCCGCGCCCGGGCCGGGGGCGGGGCCGCGCGGCGGCCGCCGCGGCCAGCCGGTCCAGCGGGTAGGGCGGTTCGGCGCTGGTGTAGGCCTCGCCCAGCCAGTAGTCGATCCAGATCTGCTCGTCGGCCCTGGCCAGCTGCGCGGCCACCTCGGCGCACCGCCGCGGCTGCCCGGCCAGCAGCTCGGTCAGGGCCACGGTGAACGCGCGGTGCGCCAGGTCGTCATCGGGCCCGGCGGCCAGGGCCTGATACCGCTCCCAGGGCGGCCCGGTCCCGGCCACCAGCTCGCGCACCAGCGCATGTGAACTTCGATAGGCCGAAACGCTCAGTTCCCAGTAATCGGCCGCGATCAGCGGGACGTCCGGCGCGGTGCTCAGCACCACATGGTCGGCCAGCCTGCGAGCCACCGCGGCCGGGCCCGACCGGGGCGGTGCGAACGGGACGGGACGCGGCGCGCTAGCCACTCAGTAGACCCCCTCAACCGGCTCGGGCCCGCCCGGCGCGGCGGCCGGCTGGACCTCCGCGACGCCGTCCCAGCCGAACCACGGGTGCGGCGGCATCCGGATCGCGCTGTCGCGCTCGATCAGGTTCGGGAGGAACAGGTCGGCCAGCAGCGTGGTGGTCACCACCTGACCGCGCTGGCCGGCCGCGACCGTCCGCGTCCAGTCGGCCGGCTCGGCCACCCGGATCTGGCCGAACGGCGGGGCCAGGTGGTAGGACCGGAGCTGGCCAGGGGCGGCCGGCTCGGCGGGCAGCGCGTGGCCGACCAGCGTGTTGCCGTAGGTGTCGATCCACTGCGCGCCGCCCAGGAATTCCTCCCGCAGGAACCGCTCTTCCTCGGCGGTGCCGGAGGTCCCGCCGGTGCAGACACCGCGGATGCCCCAGGCGCTGATCGGCTCGTCCAGCTCGGCGGCCAGGGCCAGCAGCAGCTTGGTCGTGGTGAACAGCAGGCCAGCCTCGCGCCGGGCCAGCAGCGCGATGCTCTGGCGCAGCAGATGCGCGACGTAGCCGTCCGGGCTGCCGCCCGAGCGCAGCGCCTCCTTGACCCAGCGCGGGTCGAAATCGATGGCGCACACCGCGCCGCCCCAGCTGTCGGCCAGGCCTTCGACGAAGTGCCCGTAGGCGTGCGGGCCGCCGGGCGTCATCGCGATGATGTCCGCGCCGGCCAGGCCGCGGGCCCGCAGCATGGCCGCGTACATGCGCACGTCGTTGTCCAGCCGGGTCACGTTGACGATCCGGCACGGCGGCCCGGTGCTGCCGCCGGTCTCGAACACCCGGAACGCGCGGCCCGCGAACCCCAGGGGCAGCAGGTCCCGCACCCGCGCCCGGCGCAGCCGGGCCACGTCGAACGGCCCGAACCGGCGCAGGTCGGCGAAGCACTCGATGTCGCGCAGCGGGTCGAAGCCCAGTTCCTGGCGGACCTCGGTCCAGAACGGCGGGCCGGTCTCAGCGCCGAAATGCCAGCGCATCATCTGCCGGGTCCACTCGTCCAGGCCGACGCCCAGCTCAGGCACGTCCCGCTTCATCAGCTCGAACATGACTTCCGGCCCCGCCGCGGCCGCCTCCGGGTCGCACGCCGACTCCGGCCCGGGGCCGGCCTCGGCGCGGGCCTGGCCCGCGGCGGTCACGCTCATCCCGGCCTCCCGGCGACGACGGCGAGTGGTTCCAGGCCCGGCGGGGCTGATCCGCCGGACGGCAGCCGCCGGACCAGGTCGGCCCCGGCGGCCATAGCCTCGGCCTGCGCGGCACTGACCTGGGTGATGGTGGCCAGCGGGAACGGCGCCTCGAAGCCGAGCAGGGCCGGGTCGCCCCAGGCCAGCCTGGCCCGGGGCGCGAGCCGGATCAGCGCCGGGGCCAGGTAGGTCAGCGGCCCGGCCTGGCTCAGCACCGGCCGCCTGGTCACCAGCCGGTCATCAGGCCCGAGCCGGTCCGCCACGACCGCCGCGATCCGGCGGGCCAGTTCCGGATCCGGGCTGGCCGCCAGCACCAGCCCGTCGGTCACGGCCGGATCAACAGCCCGGCCGACCGGATCAGCCGATCCGGTCGGCTCAGCCGCGGCCCGGCCCGCCAGCCGCTGCGACTCTGCCGACCGCTGCGACTCTGCCGACCGCTGCGAGCCAGCCAGCCGCTGCCAGCCCGTCAGCCGGTCCGGCCCAGTTGGCTGCCTCTCGCCCGTCAGCCGATCCGGCCCGGCCGGCCGCCCGGGGCCCGGCAGCCGGTCAGGGCCCGCCGCCGGGGCCGGGATCGCGTCCAGCGCGGCGGCCAGGTGTGCGGCGATCCCGGCCGGATCGCCCCGGCAGAAGATCGCCCGGACCGTCGTGCAAAACCGGCCGCCGTCCCCCGCGACCAGCGGCAGCAATTGCGCCGCGGCCGCCGCCGGGTCCGCGTCAGCGGCCATGATCGCCCCGACCCGCATCGGCCCGTGCACGGTCGCGGTCGCCGTGCCGGTCAGCTGCGCGCAGACGTCGGCGCCGCCGTACACGATCTGCCGGTCGGTCACCGCGACCAGGACCCGCAGCAGGTCGCGGCGGGTCGGGTAGCAGCCGAGCAACTCGGCCGGCCAGCCCGCGTCCAGCAGCGCGCCGGCCAGCCGCAGCGCCGACAGCGGCTCGCGCGTGCTCGGCCGGATCCAGACCGCGCTCCCGGCCAGGACCGCAGCGATGACCGATTCCAGGCAGGTGAACGTGTTGCCTGGCAGCGCGACCAGGGTCAGCGCAGGCCAGCGGCTGGCCGCCCCGGTGCCGGTCACCGCGGGCCCCGGTGCGGGCGCGCCGTTCTCCGGGCCCGCACCGGCGGGGGCCAGCCCGGTCACCGGCCGCCCGGCGGCCTGGCCCGCCCCGGCGGCCTGGCCCGCCCCGGCGGCGAGCAGCTCACACCAGCGGCCGGTCAGCGCCGGGGGCAGCCCGGCGCCCTGCCAAAGCGCGGACCGGAACTGGTCCGCGTCCAGCCGCCCGAGCCCGCCGCAGCTGACGACGCCGCGGCTGAACAGGGTGAGCGCCCGGCTGACGATCGCGCGGCGTTGCGCGGGCGGCGGGATCAGCTCGGCGGGCTGCTGGCGCAGCCACCGGGCATCCCGGCGGATCAGGATCTCCGGCGCGAGCGACACGGCGGGCTGGCCCGGCGCCGCCGCAGCGGCCACGTCCAGCGACTCATGCCACCCGCCGCGGCGCAGCAGCGGCACGACCGCGCCCCGGCCCGCTGCCGTCACGCCGGCTCCCCGCTCGCCGCCGCACCCGCCGCCTGGCCCGACACTGAGCCCGCCGCATCAGCCGCCAGGCCCGCCACTGAGCCCGCTGCCAGACCGGCCACCAGAACCGGCTCTGCGCTCGCCGCCACACCCGCCACTGTGCTCGCCGCCACTGGGCTCGCCGCCACTGGGTCGGCCCTTGCGCCGCCCAGTCCGGCCCGGGCCGGCGACTGGTCGGGCTTGTCGGCCAGGGCGCGGGTCAGGAAGTCGATGGCCGGGCCGGCCGCGGTTCCGTGGCCCATCTCGAAGGCCCGAACCTGCGCGCGTTGCTCCGCCCCGGCCAGCCGGTACAGCTCGGTGATCCGCTGGCCCGCGGCGGCCGCGTCGCCCGGGTCGAGCTCGTGGTCGGCCAGCCCGTACTGCAGGTGCAGCGGCGCGGGCGCGAGCGCCGCGTACAGGTCAGGCAGGTCGGCGTCGGCGGCGATGCCGGGCAGCAGCAGGGCCGGGTGGCCGTAGCCCAGGATCGCGTAGCTGCCCAGGTGGCTGGCCACGCACAGCGGCGGCGGACGGTCCAGGAACAGCGCGGCGTGCAAGGCGACAGCCCCGCCCAGGCTGTGGCCGAACAGCGCGACCCGGCCGGGCCGGACCAGCGGCTGGGTGTCCAGCCAGCACAGCGCGGCCGCCGCCGACCCGGCCAGCTCAGCCAGCAGCGAGGTGCCCGCGGCCAGGTAGAGCTGAGCCAGCACGGCCGCCTCGTCCCGGCCATATACCCGGTCCGGATCGACCCGCCCCGACAGCCCGTAATCCAGGGTCAGCGTGACGAATCCGGCGGCGGCGAAGCGCACGGCCACGTTCCGGTCCGGATAGTCCGGCGGCTGCGCGCCCGTGACCTGCCCGACGATAGCGTTCCGGCCGGGGCATATCACCACGCCGGGCCGCTGGCCTTCGGGTGCGGCCGGGCGCACCAGCGTGGCCCGGAACTCACCGGAGCCCCGCCGGGTCGACGGCCCGGCCCGCAGCAGGTACTCGGCCCGGATCAGGTCACCGTCGGCGACGGTGGTCAGCACGATGGCCTCGGCCCCGCGCACGTCACTGGGCCCGACTCCGCCGCGCCTGCGCACCGCGCCGCGGATCTGCCGCTGCCAGCCAGGGAACTCGCGCGGGTGCGCCGGGGGCGGATGCAGCCGGGGGCCAGGTCCGGCGAACAGATCGAACCAGCGTGCCCCCGGCGGGGCCGCGGCCGGGTCGCCGCCCGGCTCAGACAAAGTCGGCATGCAGCGTCCGCGGCACCTCGGTGGCATAGGTGGTCAGCGTCTCGTCCAGCCGGACGTTACCGCGCCTGAGCCATTCAAGCAGTTCGTTCTGCGGCCGGTAGAAGCATGACTTGCACAGGTCCGTGCGCTTCGGGTTGGACTCTTCCCAGGCCGCTCGCGGTCCGCCGTCGAGTACCTGCAGGTAGCCGTCCTCCAGCACGTTGCCGATCCGGTAGCGGCTGTTGAGGTGCACCTGCGGGCAGGGGTAGAGATGGCCGTCCGCGCCGACCGCGGTGACGAACCGGCTGTAGTGGCAGTGCTCGAAGTCGCCTTCGACCTCCTCGACCCGGTCCATCGGGCCGCGGTCCAGCTTGGGCACGGACACCTCGAACTCATCGGTGCTCAGCGCCGCGACTTCGGCCAGCGCGCCGGCGACTTCGGCCATAACGTCCTCGATGGTCTCGTGCCCGAGCGCCGAATAGAATTCCGGCTCGAACCGGACGTAATGCGCGCCTGAATCGGCGGCGATCGCGGCGGCCAGCCTGATCTCGGTGTAATTCTGCTCGGTGATCACGAAGTTGAAGCCGACCCTGAATTCGGGGTCGGCCGCGTTGGCCCGAAGCACGCGGGGGGTGTGGATGAAGCTGGCGAACGTGCCGCCGTGGTCTTTGGTGATCTCGTTGAAGTTCGCCTCGGTGCCGGCGTTGAGCCCGATCCGCACCCAGGTGTGCGTGCGGGCGATGCAGTCGGCGACCTGCTGGTGACCCAGCCGCGAGCCGTTGGTGATCAGGCCGATCCGCAGGCCAGCCGCGTGGGCGGCGTCGCAGATCGCGGTGTAGCCCGGGTGGATGGTGCACTCGCCGCTGCCGCAGAACGTGACGGCCCGGCCGCCGCTCTCGGCGAACTCGGCCAGCAGCCGGGTGGCCTTGGCGGTCGGGATGGAGTCCTTGAACGAGAAGAGGTCGTAGAAGTTCGATTCGTTGGGCGAGTGGAAGTTGCAGAAATTGCAGCGCATGTTGCAGGCGCCCATGATGCCGATCCGCATATGAATGGGGCGGAAGTTCTCCCCGGCGGCGAATTTGCGGACCAGATCAGGGTGAGCCAGTACCTTGTTCGGCGCATGCGCTTCGTCCAGTGCTACGACCGGCAAGCCTGCCCTGTTGCTGGGCCGGGCCACATCGTAGATCTTGACGCCCTCGATTTCGATGTCCTGCGCTGCCATCACTCACCTCGGTCGGCTAGCTCTGCTCCGGTCGGCTGTGGCGGTAGACGAGCGGATCAGCGGCTGCCGGACGCTGTTCCGCGATCGGGCGGCCCGACATTAACGCGCGCGCGGCCGGTCCGTGAAGGCGCGCGACGGTTAGATTTTCGTCCTGCTGCGCCGGTCCTGGCCGGGCCTGAGCCGGGCCTGGCCGCGGCTAGGGCCGCGCGGCCGGCTCTTCAGGCAGGTAGAACAGCCTGACCTGGATAGCACGGGCGCCGGGCGGCGCCTCGGCCGCGGGGTGCGCGTACTTGCCGAGCAGCTGCTGGTAGTCATCGAAAAACGCCTGGAGATCCGCGGCGGTGAAGTAGCCGCTGCCCCGCGAGGCCTTGGCCCAGTTGCCGTGCAGGCGGAACTCGTCCAGGAACCGGTGGAACAGCTCGGTCTCGCCGGGGATCTGGCCCGCCCGCCACTTGTCCAGCGCCGCGCGGTCCTGGGCGCAGAGGCTGTCGTAATCCGGCTCGCGGTGGTCGACCGGGAAGGTGCGCCACCAGCGCTGCCGGCCGCGGGCTCGCTCCGGCACCTCTTCGATCACCCCCGCGTCGGCGAGCACCCGCAGGTGATAGCTGGTGCTGCCGGTACTCTCGCCCAGCGCCTGGGCCAGCGTGGTGGAGGTGGCGGGCCCGTGCTCGCTGAGGTGCTGGAGCATCTCCTGGCGCAGCGGATGAGACAGCGCCTTCCAGCGCTTGGCATCGCCGATCACCAGGCGTCGCTCCTTGACCACGCGGCCAGCTTACTGTACCGAGAGACCTTTGCAGAAATTAGTTTGCAAAGATTTACCGGTAAGAGTTACCGTGGTAGTCATGCGGGTCAACGATGAGGTACAGCACCCGGAGGGGATGCGGTATTCCGGCAGAATGCCGCAGGCGGGCGGGCTGGTCAGCCAGCTCGATGACGCGCTCGATGACCGGGTGGCCGAGATCGTCGAGGAGATGCTCGATCAGCGGGAGGGGCAGGCAGCCCGGCCTCGGCCGGTTCGGCTGGCCGTCCTGGTCCTGGTCGTGGCGCTGGCCGCGACTTTCTTGCTGCGCCACAGCGTGCTGGCCGTCTGCGTGGCCTGGCTGTCCTGCGCGGTCATCTACCTGGCCGCTGCCCGGTTCAGCGGGTCCCGGGGTCGATGATCGGCCGGGTAAGTCCAGCTGCCTGCGCTAACCCTTGACCGGCTGCCTTGACCGGGCTGCCTTGACCGGCCGGGCCGGCCGTGAGAGGTTCGGTCGGTGGCCGAGGAGGGGCGTGGAGATCAGCGCGGCGAGGTCAGGGTCGCATGTGCCGGCTGTTCGGGCTGACCGCAGGCACCCAGCGCGTCGGCGCGACGTTCTGGCTGCTGGACGCGCCTGATTCACTGTCGGCGCAAAGCCGCAGGAACGCCGACGGCAGCGGGATCGGGTCCTTCGACCCGATCAGCCAGCCGGTGCTGGACAAGCAGCCCGAGGCGGCCTACGGCGACCCGGAATTCATCCGAGCGGCGACGCAGGCCGAGTCGGCTTCGTTCGTCGCGCACGTCCGCTGGGCCACCGCCGGCGGCCGGACGGTGCAGAACACGCACCCGTTCGCGATGCACGGCCGGATCATGGCCCACAACGGCGGCTTCAGTGACCTGGCCCGCCTGGACGAGCAGCTCGGCCCGTACCGCGAGCTGGTCCAGGGCGACACCGACTCCGAGCGCTACCTGGCCTTGATCACCCAGCAGATCGACGCGCACGGCGGCGACATCGCGGCCGGGATCACCGCCGCTGCCCGCTGGATCGCCCAGCGCCTCCCGGTCTCGTCCCTGAACGCGATTATCACCACGCCCAGCGACCTATGGGCGCTGCGCTATCCGGCCCAGCACGCCCTGCACGTTATCGAGCGCCCGGCCGGCGACAGCCTCCCGCCAGGGGACAGCCACCCGCCAGGGGACAGCCACCCGGCCGGCGACAGCCTCCCGCCCGCTGCCGGCCCGGCCGGCCTGAGCGTGCGCAGCGCGACCTCGTCCGTTCACGCCCCTGCCCTTCGCCACCTGCCTACCGTCGTGGTCGCGTCCGAAGAACTCGATGGCGAACGAGGCTGGCGCATGCTGGCCAGCGGCGAGCTCATCCACGTCCGCCCCGACCTCACCGTCGAGTCGGACGTGGTCCTGCCCGACCCGCCCGCCCGCCTGGTCCCGATCCCGCCCAACCCCAACATCGACACCTAGCTCGCAGGCCGAACCAAATGATCTTGGCAAGTTCTCAGCGCATATCGCTGAAAATCTGCCAAGATCATTTTGATTGATCACGGACAGCGGCGGGTTAGCGGGCGTCGTGCAGGACCAGGCCGAGGGTGTGGCGGGAGCCGGAGCGGATGACGCTGACGCCGTGGCGCATGGGGGCAGCGGACCAGCCCCGGGCGGAGCGGACCGGCCGGTCGCGGGTGGTGAAGATCAGCGCCTGGCCTTGGCCCAGGACCGTCGCGCTGCCCCGGGACTGGGCCCGGGGGCGCTGCTCGACCATGAGGAACTCGCCGCCGGTGTGATCCCGGCCGGGCGCGTCCAGGCCCACGACCACCTGGAGCGGGAAGACCAGCTCGCCGTAGAGGTCCCGGTGCAGCGCGTTCCAGTCGCCGGGTCCGTAGCGCAGCAGGATCGGGGTGGGCTTGGTCTGGCCGGCCGCGTGACAGGCCTCCAGCCAGTCCGCCAGCTCGTCGGGCCAGGGGGCGGGCTGGCCTAGCCGGGCGGCCCAGTCACGGGCGACCGGCAGCAGCCGGGGCCAGAACGCGGCGCGCAGCTCGGCCACCAGGTCCGGGAGCGGGTAGCGGAAGTAGCGGTACTGTCCGGCCCCGAACCGGTAGCGCTCCATGTCGATGGTCGAGCGGAACAAGCCCGGCTCGTCGTAGTACGCGGCGAGCTGGCGGCATTCGGCCGGGCTCAGCACCGGGCCGGTCTGGGCGCAGCCGAGCGTGTCGAGCTCGGCGGCCAGGGCCGGCCAGTCCTGGGCCGCGACCCTGGCCGGGCTCATGCCGCTGCCTCCAGGTCCAGCAGCGTGCGCTTGGCTTCGACGCCGCCGGCGTACTGGCCGATCGAGCCGTCGCTGCGCACCACCCGGTGGCAGGGCACCACGATCGGGAGCGGGTTGGTGGCGCAGGCCGTGCCCGCCGCGCGGACGGCTGCCGGGCTGCCTGCCGCCCGGGCCACGGCCGCGTAGCTCTCGGTCGTGCCGTAGGCGATCTCGCGCAGGTGGGCCAGCACCGCCAGGCGGAAGCCGCGGGACAGCTCGAAGTCGAGCGCCAGGCGGAACTGGCGACGACGGCCCGCGAAGTACTCCTCCAGCTCGCGGGCGACCTCGTCGAGCCGGGCCGGGGCGTGCAGCACGCGCGGGCTCAGCAGCCCGGCCAGCCGGGCCAGCACCGCGTCGTGATCCTCGCGGGCGTAGGCCACCCTGACCAGGCCCCGGGGCGTGGCCGCGAGCAGCAGCGAGCCGACCGGGGTATCGATCGTGCGGTAGGCCACATCGAGCAGGCCGCTGCGGGCGGCCTGGTCGGCCAGCCGGGCGCTCAGCCCGGCCAGCGTGGCCGGGTCGGCCTCGGTGGTGAGCGACGCGATCAGGGCGCGGTCGGTTTCAGTCATCGTCTTTCCTCTCCTCGTCTTCCGCGCGCAGGACGGGGTTCTTGCGCAGGGCCGCGATGCCGTCGGCCGCACTGCGCCGGGCGGCGGCCTCGCTGCTGTCGAGCAGCGCGGCGATATCCGGGTACGACAGGTCGGCCAGGTACCGGTAGGCCACCGCCGCGCGCTGCTTGAACGGCAGTGCGGCGACGGCGCGGCCCAGCGCCTGGTCCGGCAGATACGGCCCGGCACCGGCCGGGCTGGTCCCGTCGGCGCCGACACTGACCAGGTCGGGGATGGCCTGGGTCGGGCTCGGCGCCTGCCGGGCGGCCCGGTACTGGTCGATGGCCTTGCGGTGCGCGATGGTCACCAGCCAGGCCCGGACATTGCTGTCCGGCGCGATCTTCGGGTAGGCCCGCAGCGCGGCCAGGAAGGTCTCCGACCAGGCGTCCTCGGCATCATGCGGGCCGAGCATGGCCCGGCAGACCCGCAGCACGTTCGGCCCGTGCTCGGCCACGACGGTTTCGAATGGCGGAAGGCTCACACCTTATTAACGCCCGGCCGGCCCTGCGCTGTGAGGCCGCAACCCCCAGCTGGCCCGTGACCACCACGACTTCCCGCGGCCTATCGCCGCCAGCGGCCGCCGGTCAGGCCTCGTCGCGCCGGCCGGTCAGAGTTCCCGGATCATGGTCTTCAGCGCTGCCCCCGCCCGCCCCGTCGCGGCGCGGTGGCCAGGCCCACTGTGGTTGAGCTTGGTCAGGCTCAATCTCCTCGCTGACGCGGGCGCCCCGCTGGGTTATCGCCGCAGGAACAGGATGAGCAGAATGATCAGGATGATGATGACCAGAGTGCCAAAGCCGATATACATCGGGGATTCTCCTTCCCTGACCGCGCTCACCCGGGACGTCCCGGGGCCGGCGGCCAGACCTGGTCCGACTGCCCGCTAACTCGCGCCGCAAACAGGCGCGCCGCGGCCTGCGCTACCGATTCGGGCCCGCGAGCAGGCCGCCGGACCGGACGGCTCATGAAATCCCACGTTTAACTTTGATCAATCCCGGTAAGGGTGCAGGTATGCGCTTGCGTAAGCGCATACACGGTAGGAGATATGCGCGCTGCCCCGACGGTTTACCAGGTCGCGGAGCGGGCTGGCGTGTCGACCGCCACGGTCTCCCGGGTCATGAACGGCAGCGGCCGGGTGCTGCCCGGCACCGCGGACCGGGTCATCGCCGCCGTGGCCGAGCTGGGTTACCTGCCCGGCGGGACGGCCCGGGGCCTGGCCGCGCGACGCACCGGGGTGCTCGGCCTGTGCTTCCCTGACCTGGTCAACGACCAGGACCTGACGGAGACCGGCGCGCCCTACTGGTACGACGAGGTCATCCGGGGCCTGGAACGCGGCGCGCGGCGCAGCGGATCCGCCGTCCTGATCGCGGCCAGCCATGAGCGCGACAATGTCCAGCTGGTGCTCACCGTGGCGAGTCGCTGCGACGGGCTGATCGTGCTGCCCCGCACCGCGCCGGTCGCGCTGTTAGAGCACATCGCGATGCGGATCCCGGTGGTCATGCTGGCGGCCTGCCGCGGCCAGAGCCAGGTCGCCGGCCTGGTTGATCACCTGTCGGTGGCCAACGAGAGCGGCGCTTACGCTGCCACCGCCCACCTGGCTGACGAGCATGGCTACGACCGGATCGTCTTCCTGGCCGGCCCGCCCGACTCGCCGGACTCCGCGCGCCGGTTCGACGGGTTCCGCCGGGCCATGACCGAGCGCGGCCGCCCGGTACCGCGGCAGCCGGAGTACCACGCGGACTTCACCACGGCCGGCGGGCGCCGGGTGGCCGAGATCATCGTCGCGGGCTCCGTGCCCCGCGCGCTGGTCTGCGCGAACGATCAGCTGGCCATCGGCGCCGCGGACACGCTGCAGCGCGCGGGCCTGCGGGTGCCCGAGGACGTCGCGCTGACCGGATTCGACGGCGCCCAGCTCAGCGAGCAGCTGCGGCCCAGCCTCACCACCGTGGTGCAGCCCATGCGGGCGCTGGGCGAGCGGGCAGTCTCGCTGGTACTAGAACGCCTCGCTGACCCCGCTCAGCCCGCCCGGTCCGTCCAGCTGCCGGTCCAGCTGGCGCTCCGCCGCAGCTGCGGCTGCCCGGCGCCGGCCAGCGCGGAAGTGCCCGGCGGCCGGAACGGATGCGACCAGGCCAGCCAGCACAGACCCCCGCCGGGCCGGCTGGTCTAGCCGGGACCGTGGCGGCGCTGCCGGGCGGCGGTGGCGGCCGCAGCGGGCCCGGGGCATTGGCCAGCGGCGAGCTAGGCCCGGTAGGCGCGGGTGATGATCGCGTCCATCGCGCCGTCGGGCAGGACCTTGCGGGCCCGGACGATGGTGCCCGCGCCCCGGCCGACCGGATAGCGGGCGCGCGGGCTCCTGACCGTGGCCGCCCGGACGATCTTCCTGGCCACGACCTCGGGACCCGATGAGGCATGCGGGCTCTCGGCCGTCTCCAGCATCCGCGCGACGGACTTGGCCAGGCCCGAGTAGGCCGTGTCGGCCGAGGCCTTGAGCATGTTCTGCCTGGCGATCGCGCTCCACTCGGTGCGGATCGGCCCCGGCTCGATCAGCACCACGTCGATGCCGAACGGCCTGAGCTCGATGCGCAGGCTGTCGCTCAGCCCTTCCACCGCGAACTTGGCCGCGTGATACCAGCCGCCCAGCGGCTCGTAGATCTTGCCCCCGATCGAGGAGACGTTGATGATCCGGCCGCTGCGCTGAGCCCGCATGCCGGGCACGACCAGCTGGATCAGCCGGGCCAGCCCGAAGACGTTGACGTCGAACTGACGCCGGGCCTCGGCCAGCGGGACGTCCTCGACCGATCCGTACGAGCCGTACCCGGCGTTGTTGACCAGCACGTCGACCGGGCCGGCCGTGGCGATGATCTGCTCGATCCCGGCCGTGACCGACGCCTCGTCGGTGATGTCCAGGCCGAGCACCCTGATGCCCTGGCCGGCCAGGTCCTGCATGCGCTCGGTGCGGCGGGCCGCCGCGTATACGGTGAACCCGGACTTGCCCAGCAGCAGGGCGGTTTCCGCGCCGATGCCGGAGGAGGCCCCGGTCACGAGGGCGACTTTGGTGCTTGGCATGAGAGTCCTTTACAGCCCGGTGGTCTGTTATCTCGGCACCTTACCCACTGCGCCCGCGAATGTAAAAGCCCGCTGGTCCGTTAACCCGCCCGGGTCCGTTAACCTGGCGGGATGACGGCCGGTAGCTTCCAGCGGGCCCCGGACCGCGCAGCAGCGGGACCAGCGCCGCCGCGCGGTGCTGGACGCGGCCCGCGAGATGCTCGACCAGATGCCGCTGGCCGATATCAGCCTGCGTGAGCTGAGCCGGCGGATCGGGCTGGCCAAGTCCAACGTCGTGCGCTACTTCCCGTCCCGGGAGGCGGTCTTCCTGGCCGTGCTCGCCGAGGACTGGGACAGCTGGCTCGACCAGCTTGAGCTGTGCCTCAGGCCCGGCCCCAGCGGCCAGGGACCGGGCCAGGCGGCGACCCACCGCCGGGTGGCGGCGGCCATCGCGCAGACCCTGGGCCAGCACCGCCGCCTCTGCGAGCTGATCGCGGCCGCGCAGATGATCCTGGAGCGCAACATCCCGGTCGACACCGCCCGCCAGTTCAAGCTGGCCGCCTGGGCCAGGACCAGGCGGCTGGCCGGCCTGGTGCAGTCGGCGGTCCCGGCCCTGGCCGACGCGCTGGCCTTCGAGTTCGCCGGGGTCACCTGGGCCCTGATCGCGGGCGCCTGGCCGATGGCCAACCCGAGCCCGAGCGTGGCCCGGGTCCTGGCCGAGCCGAAACTAGCGGACTTGTGCGTCGAATTCGGGCCGGCCCTGACCAGCGTGCTGACTATCGTCCTTGATGGCATGACGGCCAGGGAGAGGCAGGCACCGGATCAGTGATCGAGATCATGAGCTTCCGGCTCGCGCCGGACGCCGACGAGACTGCGTTCCTGCAGGCTGATCACCGGGTCCAGACCGAGTTCGCGCCCGGGCAGCCGGGCCTGCTGCGCCGGACGACCGCCCTGGGCAAGGACGGCACCTGGATCGTGATCGACTTGTGGCGGTCCGAGGCGGACGCGGACGCCTGTGACGCGCGCTGGGGCCAGGATGAGGTCACGTCCGAGTTCATGTCGTTCGTGGACACGGCCACTATGACCTGGCAGCGCTACTCCACCCTGGACTGACCGGCTCCGCGCCAGGCGCCCGGCCGCGTCGAGCGCCCGGGCCCGCTGGCGATCCGCGCCGCCGCGCGCGGCAGCCAGCGGTCAGAGCAGCCAGCGGTCAGAGCAGCCAGCGGGACTGCGCCACGATCTCCTCATCCGACTTGCCCTCGGCCAGCCCGATCTCGGCGCGCCGCGACGCCGCGAACGTGCTGAACAGCAGCGGGCCCGCCGCCTCCCGCAGGACGTCGTCGGCCTCCAGCGCCTTCAGCGCCTCGGCCAGGCTGGTCGGCAGCCGCGCGGCCTGGCCCGCCAGCGGATGGCCGGGCGCGCCCGGGTCGCCGGTGACCTCCTCCGGCAGGCCGGCCTGCCGGTCCGCGGCGGCCAGCGCCACCGCCAGCACCGCCCCGGCCAGCAGGTACGGGTTGGCGCTGCTGTCGAAGCATTTGAGCTCGACGTTCGCGGCCCCGGGCCGGGCCGGGCCGCCCTCGATGAAGCGGACCGCCGCCTCCCGGTTTTCCCGGCCCCACACCTGGTACACGCCTGCCCACCGGGAGGGCTGCAGCCGCAGGTAGGACCCGGGACTCGGGGCGCCGACGGCCAGCAGCGCGGGCAGGCTGTCCAGCAGCCCGGCCATCATCGACTCGCCCCGCGCGGTCAGCCCGTACCGGCCGGTCCCGCCGGCCAGCAGGTTGCTGCCGTCCTGCCAGAAACTCGCGTGCAGGTGCGCGCCGTTGCCCACGTTGCCGGTCAGGACGGCCGGGGCGAACGCGGCCCGCCAGCCATGCCGGGCGGTGACGGCCGAGATGATCAGCCGCACGAGCAGATTCGTGTCCGCGGCCGAGACCGGGTCCTGCGCGGCCACCGAGACCTCGAACTGCCCTGGCCCGTACTCGGGATGCACCTGCTCGACCCCGACCCCGGCGGCTTCCAGGCTCTCGGTCACCTCGCGCACGTAGTCAGCCGCGCCCAGCAGGCGGGAGAGCCCGTACCCGGTGCCGCGCATGGCGGGCTGGAAGTCCTCCTCTTCCTCCCCCACCATCCATTCCACCTCGAACGCCATCAGCGCGCTGATCCCGCGGCTGAGGCCGGCCGCCACCTGGGCCCGGGCGAACGAGCGCTGGCAGCCCGGATACACCATGCCGTCCTGGTAGAACCGGTCACCCGGGGCCCACGCCCAGCCCTCGGGCACCGACAGCACGGCCAGCTGGTCCAGGTCCGGGACCAGCCGCAGGTCACCGTCGGGCACGCCCAGGGGTGAGGCCCCGTCGATGCCGCCGTCGCTGGTGAACGCGTCGATCACCGGCGAGAACCCGAGGCCGGACCGGGCCGCCCGGGCCAGGCCGGTCAGCGGCACCGTCTTAACCCGGCCTGCGCCGCTGTGATCCACGAAGGTGGTCGCGACCGCGCTGACCTCGCCCGCGAGCTGCCGTTCGAGGGCTTGGCCGCGCTGCTCGTCGGCGGTCCGGTCCGCCTCGCTGCGCAATTGGCTGAACGGCCGTGCCATGACCACCATCCCCTTCGCGCGGCGGATTCCGTCCCCAGGTAACTTAGCCGTCCCTGGCGGCCCGGCTGGCCTAGCTGTTCCCGGCGGCGTGCTGCCCGGCGGCGACCGGCACCGGGCCGGTCAGGCCCTCGGACTGGGTCAGGTGCTGGCCGGCCAGCCGGGTCGCCGCGGGCCGCACCAGCACGCCGATGATGCCCAGCACCAGCCAGGCCACGGCCACCGACGGGCCCCACCAGGCCACGCCGGCGGGCAACGGCCACACGTTCCGGTACAGCGTGTAGGCCAGGACGATCAGGCCGAGCACCGGGATGGCGATCTCCCAGCGCCGGACGGCCGTCTGGCCGGTGAAGAACACCAGCCGGACCATCCCGATCGTGGCCAGGACGTAGACCACGAGCAAGATCAGCGTCCCGATCGTCCCGCTCTCCAGGAACAGCGTGAACGGATCGCCGCCGAGCACGAACCAGGTGAACGCGATGATCACGTAGACGGCCAGCACCACGGCGGCCGACGAGGTGGTCGGGGTCCGGCGCTGCGGCGAGACGTGCTGCAGGCGGCCGGGCAGGATGCCGTCGCGGCCCATCGCGAAGGTCAGCCTGGAAGCGCCCACCGTGCAGGCCAGCGCGCAGCCGAAGGCGGAGATCATGGCCCCGACCGTGATGACGTTGCCCAGCCAGGACGCCACGTACGCGGTGCCCAGGTCACCCATCAGCGAGGCGGAGTTGATGAAGGAGGTGACCCCCTTGGCCGAGGTCCCGAAGCCCATCACCTCGACCGCGGTGACCACGAAGAAGTAGATGCCGCCGAAGACCGCCACGCCCAGGATCGCCCGCGGGATGTCGCGGGTGGGCTGCTTGGTCTCCTCGCCCAGGGTGGACGCGGCCTCGAAGCCGGCGAAGGACAGGAAGCCGAACACCACGCCCAGGAAGATGGTCGACAGCGGCGTGCCGGACGGCAGGCTGAACACCTTCCAGTCCACGCCCAGCCCGCCGGGCGCGCTGTGCCCGGCGAGCTTGACGAACACGACCACGGTGACGACGACGATCAAGGTCACGGTGATGGCCTCCGCGGCCAGCAGCAGCCGGGTACCGCCGCGGGCCGGGCTGACCGCGATGACCCAGACCACCAGCATGCCGATCGCGCCGAGCAGGAACCCGGACCAGGACGGCGGGTTCTTCCAGATCCCGAGCGCGTTAAGGAAGTCGGAGGCGAACCGGCCGCCGGCCATCGAGGTGACGACGCCGTAGAACATGTAGGTGCCGGTGAGCGCCCAGCCGGAGATCACGCCCGCCCGCGGGCCGAGGGTGGCCCCGACGAAGCCGTAGACCGATCCGGAGTGGTGGAACCGCTGAGTCAGCCGTACGAACGTGTACGCCACCAGCAGCACGCCGACGAAGGCGAGCGCGAAGGCGATCGGGACGGCCCGGCCCACGGTCGTGGCCGTGCCCTGCGGGTTGATGCTCGCGGCCATGGACGGCGCCATGAGGGCCAGGGAGATGCCGATGGCCTCCCAGATGCTCAGGCTCCGGCGCAGCTTCACCGGCTTGGTCTCGGTGGTGTTGGCGACCATCCGCTCTAGCACCTCCTCCGTGATGGGTGCTCGCGGCGCGCAAAAGACCAGGCCACCGCATTTCGTAGCCGATGTTAGGTCATCCGGACATAGCAGCGGAAGTACCCCGGACGAACTTGATTACCGCTTCGGCGGCCACACCGGGCCGGGCGCCGCGGCCGGCCTGGCGGCCCGGCCTGCGCTGGAACGCAGGGGTAAGCGGGCGACCTTGTGGCCGGCTGCCCGGGCGCGCGCGGACGGTTCCCGCGGCGCTGGCCCGGAGGTGCGGAACAGGAAATCCCCGTAGGTGTCGGGCGCCGAGTCGGGTTCGAACAGGTACCGGTCCGGCTGGGCCCGCAAGGCGTCCATCCGGCGCTGGGCGTACCGGCATTCCTCGATGATCGCGGCCAGCCGGCCAGCCAGGCGCCGCAGCGCGCACGCCAGCTTCCGCCAGCCCCTAGACGATGAACCTGAGCACTTCATATCTCCACCCTCCCCCGGGGCCAGCCCCGGCCGTAAGCGGCAGGATTGCCATAGTTGAGTGACATCCTGCCAACCGGGTGGCATGCTGGACGTCATGCTGCGTGATGTCGCGGTCGTCGCCCTGAACGGCTTCTCGCCGTTCGAGCTCGGCGTGCTCTGTGAGGTATTCGGCTGCGACCGGACCAAGGATGGGTTGCCTGGCTACCGGTTCGCGGTGGTGGCGGGCGAGCCAGGCCCGCTGCGCTCGGAGGCCGGGTTCTTGATGCACACCGAGTACGGCCTGGACCGGCTGGAGTCGGCCGACCTGGTCGCGGTGCCCGCGATCGCGCATGACCGGCTGGGGTGCGGCCGCTACGACGTTCCCCCGGAACTGCTCGGCGCGCTGCGGCGCGCCGTGGCTCGGGGCGCCTGGGTGCTCAGCGTCTGCACCGGCGCGTACGTGCTGGGCGCGGCCGGCCTGCTGGACGGCAGGCGCTGCACCACGCACTGGATGCACGCCGACGAGCTGGCCCGGGCCTTTCCGGCCGCGCACGTCGATCCCGCGGTCTTGTACGTGGACGCCGACCCGGTCATTACCAGCGCGGGCACCGCCGCCGGCATCGACGCCTGCCTGTACCTGGTGCGCAAGGAGCAGGGCAGCCAGGTGGCCAACGCCATCGCCCGCCGGATGGTCGTGCCGCCGCACCGCGACGGCGGCCAGGCCCAGTACGTCGAGCGGCCGCTGGCCGGACCGCCCGCCGACACGTTGAGCGAGGTCATCGTCTGGATGGAAGGCCACCTGGACGAGCCGGTCACGGTGGCCCAGCTCGCCGCCCGCGCCGCCATGTCGGAGCGGACCTTCGCCCGGCGGTTCGTCGCGGAGACCGGCACGACGCCGCAGCGCTGGCTGATCGGCCAGCGGATCCTGCTGGCCCAGGAACTCCTGGAACGTACCGACGAGACGGTGGACGTCGTCGCCGAGCGCGCCGGGTTCGGCAACGCGACGGCGCTGCGGCATCACTTCCGGGCCTGGCGCTCCACCACCCCGAACGCCTACCGCCGGATGTACCGCCCGCGCACCGCGCCCCGCCCGGCCCACGCTGGCATCCCGGCAAATCGCCGAGCATAGCCTGCCCCCTCTCGTGCCGACTCCGGACACTTCCCCCCGTCCTGCCCCGTCCCCGCCTCGTCCTCCCCGCCCCATCCTCCCCATCCCCACTCTCCCCGTCCCGCCCTGTCCTCCCCGTCCGGCCCTCTCCTCCCCGTCCGGCCCTCTCCTCCCCGTCCCGCCCTGTCCTCCCCGTCCCTGCCGCGTTCTCCCCTGCCGTTTGCCCGCTGGCCCGCCTGATTAAGCGGCGATGGCCCTGAGCTGTTGCATTCACTGGCCGTAGCCTCTGAGCCGGGCGGGACTGACTGGGCCGAGGCGGACGGGTCGGGCATTGGCTGTTGTGCCGGGCAAAACGGCCGGTGCGGGGCCAGGAGTGACTGCCATGATGGCCGGGTGCTAGATAACCAGCCTTCGCCAGGCACCAGGCTGGAGCGCCTCTGGCGGGCCGCGGAATCCCGGTCCATCCCGCTGCGCACCATCCTGACCACCGTCGCGGTCGCGGCGGCGGCGTTCCTGGCCGCCAAGCTGATCTACCGGCTACGTGATGTCCTGCTGCTCGTGGTGGTGGCCGGGTTTATCGCGGTCATACTTAATCCACTGGTGGTGGCGCTGCAGCGGTGGCATATCCGGCGGCGCGGACTGGCCGTGGCCGTGGTCACATTCCTGGCCCTGATCGCCTTTGTCGGCCTGGCCGTGACGTTCGGGTACCCGCTCACCGACGGAATCACCCGGCTGGCCCGGGGCCTGCCGTCTTATGTGAACAACGCCGAGCACGGTAAAGGCTGGATCGGTCACCTGGTCCGCCGTTATCACGTGGAGTCCTGGGTAAAGCAGAACATTCCCAAACTCGTCGGCTTCGGCCAAAACCTGGCCAAGCCAGCCATCACGCTCGGTAAGGGCGCGCTGTCCTTGCTGCTGGAGCTGACGACCATTTTCGTGCTGGTCCTGCTCCTGCTGCTGGAGGGCCCGAAGATGCGCCGAGGGGTGCTCGCGCTGATGTCGGCTGAACGTGGCGAGCGCTACTCCCGTATCGCTCGCGAGGTGAGCCGCTCGGTCACCGGCTACATGCTGGGCAACTTCCTGACCTCGGTTATCGCCGGCGGCGTGGTGCTGGTCACGCTGATGCTGCTGGGCGTCCCTTTCCCGTTCCTGTGGGCGCTGTGGGTGGCGCTGGTCGACTTCCTGCCCATGATCGGCGGCGCGCTGGCCGGCATCCCGGTGGTCCTGTTCGCGGCGGGTCATTCCCTGACCGCCGGCCTGGTCACCCTGGTCGTTTTCCTCGTCTACACGCAAATTGAGAATCACATCTTGAACCCGGTCATCATGAGCAGGACGGTGCGGGTCAACCCGCTGCTCGTGCTGCTATCCATCCTGGTCGGGGCGTCGCTCGGGGAATGGATCGGCGGCATCTTCGGGGCTTTCGTGGCGGCGCTGCTGGCCATTCCCACCGCAGGCGCACTTCAGGTGATGATCGCCGAGGCGTGGCACGACTCCGTACCGCAGCCGGCCGCCGAAGCCGGCCAGCCCGAACCCTCGTAAATCTCCCGCATCGTCTGAGGCTAAGACTTATCCAGCTTTGGGTAAGGAGGCATAGCAGGGCGCGGTTCGCCGGGCGAAGGGCCTAGATAACGCACGGCCAGGTTCATGTTGCGCAGGCTGGTCAATTACCTGGTCCTGACGTTCCTGGCCTACTTCCTGGCCGCCGCCACCATGACCCCGAGGCCAACTACCTAGGCCGGCCTCCCCAGCCGTCGCTGGCCTCGGTCGACCTCACGCTCACCCGCTACAACCTGAACCCGCATACCCCGATCATCATCAGGTACGGCCGGTGGGGTGGAGGGGCTGGTGCCGCACGGCAGTCTCGGCCAGACCTGGGACGGGGCTTCGATCAACACCGAGGTGGCCCAGCGCTCACTGATCAGCCTCCGGCTGCTGCTCGCCGGGAGCGCTGCCTGACTACACCTTGATGGATTACACCTCGTAGCAGCCGGGCCGGCCGCGCACCGAACCCGGGGGCGCGGCGGGCCTGCGGCGATGCGCCTAGGTAGCGGCCGCTGGCGCGGGTAGGAATAGAGAAGACAGGCCCGCAGCCGAGGCTCGGGCCGACTGGGGGATCGTACGAGGGGGAGCAATGAAACGATGGAAATGGCTCGCGGCCGTCGCGGCGCTGGCCGCCTGCGTGGCCTTGATCATGAGCAAGGATGACCTGGGCCGCTACAAGCGGATGCGGCGCATGTAACGCCACCCGCTGCTGGGCAGCTGGCGGCCGCCCGCCCGGGCCGCCAGCTCAGCCACGCCGACCCTCCGCCCGGCCCGCCGCGACTGTCACTGACCCCGGAAAAGGGGTCATGACCTAAAGGGAAGGCCGGCATACGCTTATCGGGAAAACAATAGGCCGAGAACGGGCAGCTCCCGTGGGCCCCTATCACCCCGGGGGGGGAATCCGCGGTCAGGGGAGTGGAGGGAGATGCCCGTCCTCGACTGCTCGATAGTATAGGTCGATTTTCGTGGGGGCCGCCCGGCCGGTCCGGGCGTACTTTTCCCGCACCCGCCCGACGTACTGCTTGGTTGTCTCTTCACTTATATTCATCCGCCGGGCCACGGCTTTCATCGGCAGGCCGGTGGCGTAAAGGCGTAGCGCGCGTGTTTCTTGCGGGCTCAGCTCTGGCCGGTCAGGGGCGTCGTCGGTGGCGAAGATATAAGCCAGCCGGGGGGAGATCCAGTCTTTCCCCTCGGCCACCGCCTTGATGGCCTCGCGCACCTGCGCGGTCGGCTCACTCTTGAGCACGTAGCCGGCCGCCCCGGCGCGCATCGCGGCCCTGACCGAGACCGGCTTGTCGCTTGCGGCCAGGACCAGGACCGCCGGACCTGCGGCGATGATGTCGGCGACGTTGCGTTCGACGGTCGTGCCGTCGCCCAGGTCGACATCGAGGAGCACCACCTGGCCCCGGCGGCCGGGCCCGGCCAGCAAGGCCGCTACGGTCGCCGCGACGGCCACGACCCGGATCCCGCCGCCCGCCTCGCTCACCCAGCCGGCGATGGCGTCCAGCACGATCGGATGGTCGTCCACGGCGGCGACATCGACCACGCCGGTCACCTGGCCCCGCCGCTGCTGGCCGGGGTGATGTCGGGGGTGGTCTCGGCCCAGGCCGGGCTGGACCCGGTCTTGCGCCAGCGCACCTCCAGGCATCCGGTGCCAGTGTCGTCCAGGTCGACCGTGGCGGACCAGCCCGCGCGGGCCGGGATCTGGCGGCTCAGGCCGGTCAGGTCAGGCGGGCGCACCGGCGGCTGGCCGAAAGTCAGGTACAGCTCGGCGTCCGGCCCCGAACCCACCACGGTCAGGGTCGCCTGCTGCGGCGGCAGCACCGCCAGGACCGCGCCGACGGCGGCGACGGTGGCCCGCACCACGGCGGGCGCCGGGCGGCCCGGGTCGCCGAGTACCTGAGCCTGGACCAGCAGGCCGCGGGCCGAGGCGTCACGCAGGGCCGGGTCCAGGCCGGCCAGCAGGCCGCCGGGATCCGGCGCGCGGTCGATGAGCGCATTGCGCAGCGCCGCCGCGTGCCGGGCGCAGCGCTGCATGATCTCATAGTTGTCGGGGTCTAGCTCACCCACGGCGATGCTGCGCAGCAGCGGCAGCGCTTCCAGTTCCAGCAGGTCCAGCCGGCCGCGCTGATCCGCGGCGACCGCCGCCGCGGCGGCGCGCTCGGCGGCGGCCCGGCTGGTCAGCAGGGCCCTGCGGGCGGCCATCCGGGCTCCCGTGCGCCAGGTCGGCCGGAGCGCCGCGAACACCACCAGGATCACGGCCAGCGAGTACACGGTGACCGCGAGCCGGGCCAGGCTGAGCGAGGATACGCCCAGGATCCGGAGGACGAAGATCGCGTGCGCGATGAAGACCAGCAGCGCCCCGCTGATCCATTCCCAGGCCGGGCGGCTCACCGCGACCAGGGCCAGCAGCCACGCGGTGCCGATCACCGACCAGTCCACGGTGCCAGCCGCGCCTTGCAGGCGGCGGTCCCAGCCGACGACGGCCACCGCGGCGATGGCGATGACGATCGCGCCGGCCGACTCGACCCCGGTCAGGCCCCGGCGGCTCGCCCGCGGCAGCAGCCAGATCGCGGCCCCGAGCAGGACGAGCCAGACGCCGAACGACAGCGCGGTGCTGCGGTAGGCGTGCGCGTAGATGATCACCTGGATCAAGACCGTGACCTGCCAGACGCCCGCCACCACCGCGACGGCGCGGTACAGCTCAGATTCCTGCTCATCCAGGGACGAGCCGAGCCCGGTCACCACGGCGGTTCCTGACCGCGGGCGGCGGCCTGCCCGTCGGACCACCCGTCATCGGACCACCCGTCACCGGACCAGCCGGCCGGGGCCGCCCCGGCCCGGGGTCCGCCGTGATGCGCCTGACTGGCCGGGTGCTCGGCGGGCGGCCAGGGGGCTCCGGGCCCGCCCGGCCGAGCTGGTCCGGAGCCGGCTGACCCGTTCGCGGCGGCGGGCGCGTAGCGGGCCCAGGGTCGTCCGGCCGCGGGTGCCGGGGCCGCGGGCTGGGGCAGGCCGGACCACCGCAGGATCACCTCGGTGCCCTGGCCCGGCGCCGACCTGATCGACGCGCTGCTGCCCTGGTCGGCCAGACGATCAATGATCGAGCGGCGCAGGCCGAGCCGGGCCGGATCGGCCCGGCCCGGGTCGAATCCGCGGCCGAAGTCCCGGACCGTGACCTGGACGCCGCCCGGGCCTGGGCCACCGGAACGCGGTCCGGCCCCGGGGTCAGCGTCTGGCCCGGGGCCGCCGGTCAGCCTGAGCTCAACCCAGGCCTGGCCGGTCCCCGCGTGCGCGGCCACATTGGACAGCGCCTCCCTGACCGCGTGCGTCATCGCCATCACGACCCCGGGCGGGAGGCCCGGCGCGCCGGGTCCGGCCGCGGCGAGGTGGGCGCCGGTCACGCCGACGTGCACGTCCAGGCCCCGGGCCCGCAGTTCGGCGGCGACGGCCTCGATGCCGGCCAGCAGCCCGCCGTGCGGCGAACCAGCGGGCTGGCCGGGCTCAGCCGGGCGGTTGAGCACGTATTCCATCAGCTTGATGTCGTGCTGGCAGCGGCCCACCGCCGCGCGCGGGTCACCTCCGCCGCGGGCCAGCGCGGTCAGCGTGTTGAGCACCGTGTCGTGCAGCAGCCGTTCGTGCTCTCGGCGCTCGATGTTCCTGGTCAGCTCGACGTACTGGGCCCGCGAGTCGGCGTCCGCGCGGGCCAGCGCGGCGTCCGCCTTGGTCGCCCAGCGCTGCATCGCCCAGCGCCCGCACCAGACCGCGACGGCCACCGCCAGCAGCGCCGCCCCGGCCGAGGCGGGCTTGCCGCCGCCCGGGCCGACCTCGGGGTAAAGCAAGCTGCCGGTCCAGTACGCCACGCCCGAGATCATGGCCAGCAGCGCGGACAACGGCAGGCGCGCGAACCACACGGCGACCAGCAGCTGGCCCGCCATCATGATGTACAGCCAGTTCGCCGTGTCGCCGCGCATGTCCGGCGGCACGCACCAGCCGACGCTGAGCGCGAGCACCACGTAGACGATCGAGTCGACCACCGCGAACTGCCACTGCGGCCAGCGGGTGAACAAGTAGGCCACGACCACGGCGGCCCAGGCCAGCGCCGCGACCGGTCCGGCCAGCCGCCACAGGTCGGCCAGATAGAAGGAATGCCAGATCGCGACCTGCACGGCGACGTAAGCGATCGCGAGGCAACGGGTCACCGCGGCCGTCCAGGCCGTGACCGCCCGCAGCGTCGCGCTCGCCGGCCCAGCGGGCCGGTCGGAAAAGTCGGAGAAAAATGGCGTCCCAGCCGCCTCAGCTACATCAACAGCAACGCCAGCACCGCTGGCCCGCCGCTGCACAACGTAACCAGACGGCAACATGGCCAGATGATAGGGCCAAACGGACGTCTAGTCGTCGCGTTTGGCCCGCCACGTCCAGATTCAGTGCTTGTGTGGGGGGCTGGAACCCGCCCCCCGCGCCCCCCGCATGCAACCCGCTCGGCCTAGCAAGCTAGGCGTCGCGGTGCTTTTGTGGGGGGCTGGAACCCGCCCCCCACGCCCCCCGCATGCAACCCGCTCGGCCTAGCAAGCTAGGCGTCGCGGTGCTTGTATGGGGGGCTGAAACCCGCCCCCCACGCCCCCCGCATGCAACCCGCTCGGCCTAGCAAGCTAGGCGTCGCGGGTTGCATTGTTACCTGCGGCGGTTAGGCCACCGACCGGCGCCAGGACGGGACCAGCTCATCGATCAGTGCCTCGGTTTCCGGGGCCATCTTCGCCAGCACCTGATCCGCTTCGGTGCGGGCGCTGATCTCCGCGATCACCGCGCGCAGCGCTGCGGAGTCACCGCTGGCGTGAGCCGCGAGCAGCAGGTCGCGCCGCAGCAGCTCGTCACCCGCGGCCAGCCGGAGCCCGGCCCGGGCGGCGGCCATAGCCGCTTGCGGGTCGCTGCCGCGGCGCAGCCCTGAGAGCCGGTGCGCGGCGTCCGCGACCAGCGCGCCGACCTCGTACTCCAGGTCGCCGGTGGCCAGCCAGGCGTACCGGTGCTGATCCCGCCCGTCCAGCAGCGGGCCCTGGATCTCGCGCAGTGCCCGGTCCAGGAAATCCGCCTCGGTGCTGCTGCCCGTGGCCCCGTCCTGCCAGGCCCGGCCCACCAGCGCGCGGAACACCTGCCAGTCGACCCGGACCTCAGGGCCCAGCCCGAGCCGGCCATCGGCACCCGTGGCCAGGCGCGGATTGCCGTCCTGGTCATATCCCAGCCAGTCCCTGACCCGGGCTAGCGAGGCATCCCGGACGTCGGCGGTGACGCCGCGCGGCCACACCGCGCCAGTAAGCACATTCAGGTGCACCCCGCCTGGATGCGCGGCCAGGTAGACGACGACCTCCGCGGCCAGCGCGGCGCGTTCGGGCTCGATCGCCCCCGGCGCCTGCACCGACACCTGGCCCAGCAGGCTGACTTCCACCGGCATCCGGGCGCCAGGGACCAGCTGCGCGGCCGGTGCCGCATCGGGGGGCGGCCGCAGCATGGGGGTACCCGCGGTATCGGACGCGGTCGCGAACAGCTCCACCACTGCGGCGTACTGCTCTGCGGGCAGCAACTGCGCGGCCACGTCGAAGCCGAGCAGATCGGCCTGCAGGCGGCGATCCGGGGTGACCTGCCAGGTCCAGGCGGCACCGGGCACGTCCCCGGCAATCAGGTAGCCGGCTCCGGTCCGGTCCCTCGACCGGGCCAGCGCGACCAGCCGGTCCTGCTCCTCGCCGGCCGGCGGCTGCGCCATGATCAGGTAGTGCGGCGCCCAGGCGCCGCTCTGGCCCCCCCGGGTGCGCCCGGTGAGAACCCAGCCGGCCCCGGAGGTGGCGGCGGCCGCCTCTGCCTCGGCGGCCCGAGCCTCCAGGGCTGGCAGCACCTCGGCCAGCGAGTCCACCGCGCGGACGCGGTCCGGCGCGATCGTGGTCAGCTCGTCGCCGAACCCGACCAGCGTGACCTCCATCTGGTCGGACCACTGGTTGGTGGCCAGCTCCATAGCCATCGCCGCGAGCGCGGCCTGGACCAAGTCGTCAGGACCGGTGACCGCGATCAGGCCGTGCGCGGCTTCCAGGTCGACCAGCACCCGGCCGTCCTCGTCGGTGCCCAGCGATACCAGGCCAGGGAACGGGGCGCCCGCCTGGCCGGCCCCTCCAGGTCCAGGCCAGGCACGGCGCGCAGCTGCAGCTGCCAGATACGGCCGCCGTCGGCGGCCGTCCACGGCCACGGCGGATCCCGGTCAGGCAGCGCCAGCGACAGGTCGAGGCGCTCGTCGTTCAGCCGGACCGCGAACACCTGCGGCGGCTGCCGGTCCTGGCTGGACAGGACCGCGCACAGGTGCCGGAGCGCGGCGTCGAGCAGCCGGGCCTGCTGCCCGCTGGCGCCCAGCCTGATCGCGGCTTCAGCGATTGCCGCGTCGCCGGCCGGAACTGCGACCCGGCGCCCGAACGCGCGCCGCCACAGCTGCTCGCGACGGCGCCTGCCCAGCGCCGCCAGCAGCCCGGCGGCCAGCAGCGAGGCCGCGGCCAGGTCGCGTCCGTATCCCAGGCCGTAGTCGTGGTCCGCATGCTGGGCCGCGGGCGCCGGCTGGCCGTGCTGCCCGCCTGCCCCCGGCCTGCCCACCGCGCCAGGCTGCTCGCTGCCGGCCTGCCGGGGCTCGCCGCCACGGCCCTGGAGCGCGCTGCCTGCCTGGCCGGCCTCCTCCAGCGCGGCCTGGCTGGCGTGCTCGTGTCGGAGCTGGCTCATGGTCTCGCCGTGCTGCAGCGCGCGGGCGTCCTCGCCGGACACCGTCTGGATGCCCGGACCGTTCGCGTCGTGCGGCATGTGCAGCACCCAGCCGGGCCGGATCAGGCTCGCGATGGTCAGCTTGGACCCGTCCGGCTGCACCCGGTCCTTGTTCAGCTCGAAGATCTCCCCGTACCGGCGGCCGTTGCCGAGGTGGTTGTGCGCGATCTCCCACAGGCTCTCGTGGTACCGGCCCACAGGCGGCGTGACGACGTAGATCTTCTCGCTGCGGTGGCGGCCCACGGCTGCCTCCCGGCCGTGGTCAGTTGCGTGCTGGCTGACCGTCTGCACCTGCTGGGTGATGGCCACCGCGGGCCGGGCCGGGCCGGCCGGGCCGGAGTGCAGCAGCGCCGGCGTGATCGCCGCCGTCGCGGTCAACAGCAGCAGCACGGCGGTCACCAGCCGGTGCACCATCGCCTGGGTACCGCCGGCCAGCGGCACCCTGCTGGGCATGCCCGCGTTCCTGACCGCCGCCTTGATCTCGGCCGCCACGCACCACAGCAGCTGCAGCCAGGCCAGCCAGATCACCACCGCGAGCACCTTGAGTATCGCGGCCAGGTCCAGCTGCTGGGTGAACGCCGACGCCGACAGGTGATGCGGTACGGGCAGCCCGAACAAGCTGATCAAGGCCGCCTGGCACGCCCACGGTCAGCACCGCGAGCGCGATCACCGCGAGGATGCCGGCCAGCACGTCACCGGCGCTGCGGCGGCGCGGAACCGCCCGCCGCAGGCCCGGTATGGGAGGCGCCATCAGCAGCCCACCCCCTCCCCGATCCCGAACTCCGCGCACGCGGACTCATGTGCCCGCATGGTGAAGCTACCGAAAATTGTCGTGATAATCGGCTGGGTCGTCACAGCGACCCAGACGGTGACTTTCCGCGGCCCGCTGTAGGAGCACGGCTGTGTCATCGTCGCCTGGACGCCGCTGGCCCGGTAGGAATCCACTACGGATGCGGCGTTGCCGCAGGCGGTGGCCTGATTGATCCTGACGCTCCCCGAGCGCAGCGAGCCGACGCTGATGGTGTTCGCGGCCGCGCGGGCGGCCTGCTCGGCGATGTCGGCCGCGCGCTGCTGTGCGTTCACCGCGTTGCCCAGGTCGACCAGGAGGCTGGCCAGCACCAGCGCGGCTATCGTGAAGAACACCACGAACACCGTGATCGAGCCGCGGTCACCGGCCCGCGGGCCCGCACCGCGCCTGGCCCGCGGCCGGGCCGTTGCCTGTTTCGCCATCACCGTCATTTCCGTTCAGAACTGCCTAGCGAAGAACGGGTCGAGCGGCGCCACCGCGAACCCCTTGATCCGCACGCTGCCCAGGTCGAGGAACCCGAGGTTCAGCCCGCAGTCGAGGTGGACCTGCACGGCCGGGCTCGCGGGGACGAAGCCGGTCACCGTCGGGTCCTGGCACCAGCCGTTGATGTCCGCGGCGACCGCTGCGTTCGCGGCCGCCTGGGCCGCCTGCGGGCTGCGGGCGATCGACGCGGCCCTGGCGGCGTCCCTGGCCGCGCCGTCCACCTCGCCGTGCGCTTCCACAATCCGGCCGGCCATCACCAGGAATACCAGCAGGAGCAGCAGCAGCGGCACCATGAGCACGAATTCGACCGCCATTGTGCCGCGGTCACCGCGGCGTCCGGCGCGCGTCCGGGCTGAATGGACAATCAGCAATTCTGACCGCCATTGACATCAGGCCGGAAGCATTCGATCGGCGCCCCGGCGGTCTCGTGAATCGTAAGGTTAAGGCCCAGCAGGATGCTGGCCGCGTGACCAGTCACCGTCACCCTGACCTGGCCCGGGCCAGACACCACCGCATGCGCATCGATCCCCGGGCCCAGCACCTTCGTGCCCAGGCCGGTGTAGTAGTTCTTGGCCGCGTTCTGCGCGATGTTCTGCCAGTTCGGCACCGAGTGCTCGTCCTGGCTCGCCACCCGCACGCCGAGCCGGGCAGCCGCCAGCGCGACCTGCCGGCCCTGGTAATACATCGCATACTGGATCGTCAGCCAGACGATCACGAGCAGTAGCGGGGCCAGGATCGCCAGCTCGATGGCGCTGACCCCGCGGTCCCGCCCAGTCCGCCTGGCCGCGCCGAGCCGGCCAGGCCAGCGCGGTCTCGGTGCCGTCCCGAGCACTACGGCAAGTTGCCGTTTTGCTGGTTGATCTCGGTAGTCCGGTTGTTCACGATCTGGGTGACGATGATGAGCACCGTGATCGCCAGGCCGACCAGGATGGCCGTGATGATCGCCAGCTCGATCGCGGACGCGCCACGGTCGCCGTGGCGGCGGGCGTCGCCGAGCCTGCTGATCCTCGCGCCCAGGATGGCACGCATGAATTCCGCCTGGTACTTCATTTTCTCTCTCCTGCCATACTGCGCTGTTATTCATATTGGTTCGGCAATCAGAATCCGAGCATGATCTTCACCGCCGGGTAGGTCAGGAAAATCATGAACGCACCACACAGCAGCATCTGCGCGACCAGCATCGACTGCGACCGCTCGCCGGCCTCACCCTGCAGGTCGGCCAGTTCCCTGCGGCGCAGGCTGACCGCTCTGGTCACCAGCGACTCGCGCACCTTCGCGCCGTCCTCGGACACCAGGCTCAGCGCGGCGGCCAGGTCCCGCAGCTCGTCGACCTTGACCTCGTCGCCGAGGGCGCCCAGCGCCTGCCACGGCGTCTGGCCGGTGATCCTGGCGTTGACCAGCGCCTCCCTGATTCGCCACATCGCCCAGCCGGTGCCGATCTCGCTGGCGGCCAGCAGCGCCTCGGGCACTCCGCGCCCGCCGGACAGGTTCATCGCCACCAGGTCGAGGAAGGCGCCGATGGCGTGCCGGAAATCGCGGCGGCGGCGGGTCACCTCCTGCCTCAGCTCCAGGTCGGGCAGCATGAAGAAGACGGCGGCGAGCAACAGGCCGGCCCAGACCGGGATGATGACCGGCAGGTGGAAGCCGGCCAGGCCCGCCGCAGCGACCGCGATCGGCGCGATGATCAGGCCGAGCAGCGCGAGCAGCACCTTCTGCGCCAGGTAGGCCTCGAACGACTTGCCCACCAGGGCCAGGCTGGAGCGCAGCCCGCGGAACTCCCAGCCCTGCTCGGCGCAGAACTTGGCGATGGCTTTTCCCAGCCACCGGCTGACCTGGCTGTCGCCGCCCGGTTCGGCGGGCCTGGCCGAGACCCGGCGCGACGGCGCCTGCGCGGCATCGAAGGCGGCCAGCCGCTTGCTCAGGCTGACCCGCCGCGGCATCAGGGCGAACACCAACAGGAACACGGCCAGCCCGAGGAAGGCCCCGACCAGCACCAGACCGGTGGTCACCTGGCACCTCGCTGCGACGCGAGCGCGGGGCGGGCGGCGGCGGACCCGTCGCCCGGGACGCTGTCAGATACCGTCGCGAGCAGCCGCTGCGCCTCGCTGAACCGGGCCAGCCTGCGCAGCCACAGCACCCCGGCGGCATAGACCGCGGCCACCACGGCCATCACCAGCTGGCCGGTCAGGGTGTCGTAGGGCCGCAGGAAATTGTGATCGAACAGGGCCAGCACGATCGCCAGGCCCACCGAGATCAGCACCACGATCTGCACGCTGCGCCGGGTAGAGCGCCGGTCGGCGTTGACCTTGCGCCGTACGTCGAGTTCCTCACGCACCGAGGCAGCCAGCGCGCCGAGCAAGTCGCGCAGCCCGGGGCCGCGCAGCCGGGAGTTGATGATCAGCGCCGCGATGATCAGGTCAGCGCCCGGGTCGTTCAGGTCATCGGCGAATCTGCGCAGCGCGTCCGGCAGCGGGACCCGGGTGTGCATCCGGTCGACCAGCGCGCCGAGCGGCTCGGCCAGCGCGGGCGAGGCGACCCGCATCGAGGCGGGGATCGCCTGCTCCAGGCCCACGGCGCCGGCGATCGTGTCGCGCAGCGACTCGGTCCAGGTCGCCAGTCCTTCCAGCCGGACCAGCGCGCGCCGCTCACCGGCCGCCCCGGTGAGGCCGTTCCAGCTGAACGCCAGCAGCGCGATGCCGATCCCGGCGACCAGCCATCCGGTCGCGATCAGCACGGTCAGCCCGGCCGCTACAGCCACCGCGCCGCGCAC
The DNA here is from genome assembly GCA_963788895.1 of uncultured Actinomycetota bacterium. Taxonomy (GTDB): domain Bacteria; phylum Actinomycetota; class Actinomycetes; order Streptosporangiales; family Streptosporangiaceae; genus DATBGO01. Next base: position 167,965 of record CAWBJA010000012.1, read on the forward strand.
CCCGACCAGCGCCCGCAGCTGCTTCTCCAGCCGCCCCTGGCCCGGTCGCGGCGGCTTGGGCTCGAACCCGCGCAGCGACATGACCAGCAGGAACACCGCGGCCCCGACGATCGCTCCAACGAGGATCGTGCCCGCGGAGTCGGGCGTGATGGCGTTCACCACAGCCCCTGAGCCGGGTCGTAGCCGTGCTCGGCCAGTTCCTCCAGGCAGGCCACCGGGGCGTGCGGGACGGCCCGGCCATCCGCGCCCGCGGCGAATACCTCGCTGGACAGCACCCGGCCGTCGATGCCGGTCACCTCGCGGATGCTGCTGACGTACCGGCGCAGGTTGCCGCCCCTGGAATAGTCGTTGCGCTTCTCGATGAAGAGCACGAAGTTGATGGCCCCGGCGATGAGCATGTGAGTGGCCTCGAGCGGAAGGTGCTCCGCCGACTGGATCGCGTAGGTCGAGATCCGGTTGAACACCTCCATCGAGGAGTTGGCGTGGATCGTGGACAATGAACCGTCGTTGCCCTGGGTCATCGCGTTCAGCATCGTGACGATCTCGTCGCCGAGCACCTCTCCGACGATCACCCGGCTGGGGTTCATCCGCAGCGACCGGCGGACCAGCTCAGCCATGGTGACCGCGCCCTGGCCCTCGGAGTTGGGCAGCCGTTCCTCGAACGCCACCACGTTCGGGTGCAGCTCGGGATAGTGATCGACGCCGAGTTCCAGCGCCCGTTCCACGGTGATGAGCCGCTCGTACCCGGGGATCTGGTTGATGACCGCCCGCAGCAGGGTGGTCTTGCCCGCGTTGGTAGCACCGGCGATCATAATGTTCTTCCTGGCCGCGGTGGCCGCGGCCAGGAACGCGCCAGCCTCGGGCAACAGGGTGCCGTTCCCGACCAGGTCGGCCAGGAAGACCTTGCCCATCCCGGCCCGCCGGATGGACACCGCGGGCCGCAGCGTGACGTCCATCACCGCCGACAGCCGGGAGCCGTCCGGCAGCCGCAGGTCCAGCTGGGGATTGGCGGTGTCGAATGGCCGGCTGGACAGCCCGGAATAGGCGGCGAGCACCTGGATCAGCTCAATCAGCTCTTCGTCGCTCTCGGCGATCGGCTCGGCCATGGCCTCGCGGCCGTCGGCATAACCGACGAACACCCGGTCGCACCCGTTCACGTCGATGTTCTCGACCAGCGGGTCCTCCAGCAGCGGCTGCAGCCGGCCCACTCCGAACAGCGCGGCGTGGATCGCCGCGGCGAGCTCTTCCTCCTCGGTAGCGTTCGGCGGCACCCGGCCGGCCACGATCTCGGTCCTGGCGTGCTCCTCCAGCACCTGCGCGACCAGGGCGCGGGCGAACTGCCGTTCGTCTTCGCCCGACATCGGCGCCAGGCTGGCCGCCGCGTCCTGGCGGCGTTGTGCGGCCAGCCGGTCGCCGACCTCGCCGCGCAGCCGCTTGACGACCCCGTGGTCCATGCCGTCACCGGTCCCGCGACGTGTCCGGCCAGCGGCCCGGCGCGGCCGCGGCCTGGCCGGGCCAGGTTGCCGTGCTGTCATCCCGGGAATGCTCGGGCTGATCCGCGGGGCTGGGCGCCGGCTCGGCATGCCGCCCGCGGGACGCCGACGGCCCGGCGCGGTCCGGCTCGCCGCCGGGCCGGGGCGGGACGGCCGCCGGGTCGCCGGCCGCTCGCAGCGGATCCGGGTACCCGGATGGACGCTGCGGATCCGGATACCTGGCCGACGGCTGCGGATCGAGGTTTCTGGCTGGCTGCTGGTCGCTCGTGGCCAGCTCACGGGCTGATGGGATGGCCGGAGGACGGGACGAGACACCGCTGTAGTGGGCGGCCGGGATGGCCGGCGAGCGGGACGGGACACCGTTGCTGCCTGGCGCGGCGGGGGGTACCAGGACGGGATACTCGCCGAGCCCGGACCGAGCCTGGTCGCGCGGCGCCGGCGGGGCAGCCGGGGCCGGGCGGGCCGGACCGGGGGCGCGCTCGGCCACCGGGCTCTGGCGCGCGGCGGCTGCCTGCGGCAGGCCCTGCGCTCCGGCGTCCGGCCCCGCGGCCAGCGGCGGCAACTGGCCCGCGATGGTCGCGGCGACCTCCCGGGCCGTCCTGATCAGCATGGACTTGTCGAGCTTGCCACCCCATTCGCCGCCCAGCGATTCCGCGCTCCTGGGATCGTGGGCCAGCCCGCCGGCGATCACCGCCGGACTGTTCTTACCTAGCGCCTGGCTGACCTCGCTCAGCGTCGCGCCCATGTGCCGGGTGCTGGCCACGATCACCACCGGAATGCGCACGCCGCCCCGGCCCCGGCGGGCCAGCCCGGACGCCAGGGCGGCGGCCCGCTCCCGCAGCCGGATGATCTCGCCGAACGACACGCCGCTCACCAGGACGGCCATGGCGGCCTGGGCGAGCAGGTCGTAGAACGTCCCGTCCACGCCGATCCGGCCGCAGTCGGCGATCACGTCGGCCTGCGGTACCCCGGCCAGCACCGCGCCGACGGTGCCCCACAGGCCCTCCAGGCCAGCCCCCTGCTCGGCGTTGGTCACCCCGGTCAGCACGTCCAGGCCGCCGTGCACCTTCTGCACGTGCTCCCAGACCTGGCCGGGTGCCATCCCGCGGCGGGCCGCGAGCGCGGCGCTGAGCAGGCCGCGCCGGGTGTCCAGGCTGGCCCCGTCGGCACCGGGCAGCCGGAACGCCAGGTCACCGCCGGCCGGGTCACACTCGGCCAGCAGCACCGGCCGGGGCCAGACCGCAGCCAGCGCGAGGGCGGAGGTTGTGACTCCAGGTGATCCCTTGTCCGCTGCGATCGCGATCAGAGCCATCGGTCAGCCAGCGCTGCCATTCGATGACGTTCCAGATGATCCGCCGGAAGGCTGGCTGCCGGCTGGCGGCTGCTGGACGTCGGGGCCGTTCTGGACGCTGCCGGGAATGACCGCGATGCCGATGGCGCCGCTGGAGGCGTTACAGGTCACCGCGCCCGCATGACCGGGGGTGACCGCGATCTCGGCGTAGTCCGCGACGGAGGAACCGGAGCTCGCGGGCGGCGCCTCGATGAGCAGCACTACCGAGTTGTGGTCCAGCAGGTCGCCGGGTGTGCCCGGGCAGCCCTGGCCGCCATTGACATCGAAGATGTCGACGTGGTCGCCCTGCTGCAGGCCGTTGGGCACCTGCCCTGCCTTCAGCGCCAGGCCGACCACGTCCTTGCCCTTGGCCAGGCCGTTGGCGCTGACGACCATCTTGCCGTTCAGCAGCGTGCCGGCCGGGATGGGGCCCGCGGAGTAGAACTTGCCTACCTGGCCAGCCTCGCTCCAGGCCACGTAGCCGACGCTGGTGCTGGCCGGGACCTGGACCTTCTGCATGGCCGACAGCGGGATGCGCTGCCCGGCCCCGACGGGGGCAGTGATCTCGATCGCGGCGACGGTCTTGCCGTTCTGGGTGACCAGGTAGTCAGCGGCGGCGGCACCGCCGGCGATGAGCAGCACGGCCAGGACGGCCAGTACCGGCTTGCGCTCACGCGGCGCCCGCGGCGGCCGTCGTCCCCCTGGCGTCGTGGGCTGCCAGGATGGCTGGTGCTGCCGGCCCCCTCGGCCGTGTGGCCTGGTCACTCGACATCGCTGAGAACTCCCCTTGGCCGGCGGTGGCGGGCCAGTCTTACCGGCAGTGTCAGCCAGCACCTGCAGTATCAGCCGTTCGATAAGTGGCTAAGTGACCGTATCTCAGAACAAGTTCCGTTGTGGCTAGATGGGGATAACCAGGCGGGAATCGTGACTAAACGGCCAGCAGCCGTCACGTAGCGCAATGGCACCCGAAATGGCGGGCAGCGGGATCCGTCGGGCCCCTGGTGAACGTCCGGAGGGATCACCCGAAACCCGATAACATGGCGCGTTCCGGGCAGTGTCGGCGGCAGGCCCGCGGCCGACCCGGCTACCGCAGCCGGCCCGCCGCCGCACCCCCAGCGCTGAGCTTGACGGAGAGGGCGGCAGATGCGGATCACGCTGACGGCACTCACCCCGCAGGGACCGCGTGATCTGGTGATCGGCGGCGACGACAGCCTGACCGTCGCGCAGGTCGCCGCCGGGCTGCGCACCTCGCTCCCGCCGCGGGACGACCTGGCTGAGGTCATCCGGCTGCCGGGTGCTAACGGGGCAGGCTGGGGCAGGCGGGCAGCCCAGCCCAGGTCAGGCACTCTGTGGGTGAACGCCAGGCCGCTTGACCCGGCGGCGCCCGCAGCCGCGGTGCTGCACGACGGGGCGGTCGTCGCCGCGGACCAGCAGGCCGCACCGGGCACGGTGCTGGACGAGCCGTCGGGGGTAGTGGAAGTTCGTGCGGTCGGCGGCCCGGCGGCCGGGACGGTACACCGTCTCGGCATCGGCGCGGCGCTGATCGGCGCGTCGAGGGACTGCCACGTCCCGGTGGCAGGCCCGGGCATGCCGGCCTGCGCCGCCCGGCTCACTGTGCGCCCTGGATACGGTGACCCGGACGTCACCATCGAGCCCGAGCCCGGCGCGGCCGGGACCGGCGTGCTCATCGATGGCGAGCCGGTGACGCAGGCCCGCCAGTGGCCCGCTGGTGACCTGCTGCAGATCGGCCCGAACGTGCTGTCGCTGGCCGTCCCAGAGGCACCCGACGCGCACCTGTCCCCGGCCGCCGATGGCGGGCTGGCCTACAACCGGCCGCCGCGGCTGCTGCCGTCCGGAAAGACCAGGCGGGTGGAGGTGCCAGCCGAGCCCAAGCGCGGCGAGAAGGTCAGGTTCCAGCTGATCGCGGCGGTCGTGCCGCTGCTGCTCGGCCTGGTCATGATGGAAGTCATGCACTCGGCCATCTATGGCCTGTTCATGCTGATGAGCCCGGTGATGATCGGCGGGCAGTGGCTGAGCGAGCGGCGCCACGGCCGGGTGTCGCACAAGCGCGCCATGCGTGAGTACCGGCGGAAGATCCGTGATATGGAACCCGCTCTCGACGCCGAGCGCGCCGCCGATGAGGCCGACCGGCGCGCGGCCGCCCCAGATCCCGCGCAGGTGCTGCTCACCGCGACCGGGCCGCGGCGGCGGCTGTGGGAACGGCGCGCGCTCGACCCCGACGCGATGCACCTGCGGGTCGGGCTGACCAGCCTGCCGGCCCGGATCGAGATCGTCCAGGAGAAGGGCTCACGCGGCGAGGCCGAGCTGCCGCCCCCGCCGCTGGCCAGGAACGTGCCGGTGTCGCTGCCGCTGCCGCAGCTGGGCGTGGTCGGCATCGCTGGCCCCGGCGATGCCTCCCGCGGCCTGGCCCGCTGGCTGGTGGCCCAGGCCGCGGCCCTGCACAGCCCCCGTGACCTGCAAATCGTGGTGCTGTGCGCGGACCAGGCCGCCGGGCCGTCATGGAACTGGGTGCGCTGGCTGCCGCACTGTGCACCGCGCAAGGGCGAAGCCTGCCTGGCCCTGGTGGGGACCGACGCCGCCTCGGCCGGGATGCGGGTGAGCGAGCTGGCCGCCGAGGTCACCGAGCGGCTCAGCAAGGCCGCCAGCATGACTCCCGGCGGGATGCTGGACGATGACACAGCCGGCCCGCCCGGAGCTTGGGTGCAGGATCCTGGTGGTGCTGGACGGCGCCCGGGTGCTGCGCCGCATCCCGGGCATGCCGCACGTGCTCGCCGCGGCCAGGAAAGCGGGCGTGCTCTCGGTCTGCATCGACGAGTCCGAGCGGATGCTGCCCGAGGAATGCGCGACGGTCATGTCCTGGGACCCGGACCGGCCGGGCTTCATCAGCCTGCGCGGCAGCGGCTTCGACGTGCTGGACCCGGTGCTGGCCGACCAGGTCAGCCCCTGGTGGGCGGAGCGGATGGCGCGGGCGCTGGCGCCAGTGCGGGATGTCAGCCGGGACGACGCGGACGCCTCGATCCCGGCCGCCGCGCGGCTGCTGGACCTGATCGGGATGCCTGACCCCGACGCGGGCGTGATCGCGGGCCGGTGGGACCAGCTCGGCAGCACCACCGCCGCGCCGATCGGGATCGGCGCGGACGGCCCGTTCACCATGGACCTGCGGTCCGACGGGCCGCACGGGCTGATCGCGGGCACCACCGGGGCCGGCAAGTCCGAGCTGCTGCAGACGATCATCGCGTCGCTGGCGGTCGGCAACCGGCCGGACTCGATGACGTTCGTGCTCATCGACTACAAGGGCGGCTCTGCGTTCAAGGACTGCGCCCGGCTGCCGCACACCGTCGGCATGGTCAGCGACCTGGACGGGCACCTCACCGAGCGGGCGCTAGCGTCGCTGTCGGCGGAGCTGAAACGGCGCGAGGAGATCCTGCTGCAGGCCGGCGCCAAGGACATCGAGGATTACTGGGACACCCGGCGGCTGCGGCCCGAGCTCGGTGCGCTGCCCCGGCTGGTCCTGATCATCGACGAGTTCGCCTCGCTGGTCACCGAGCTGCCCGATTTCGTCACCGGGCTGGTCGGCATCGCGCAGCGGGGCCGTTCACTCGGCGTGCACCTGATCCTGGCCACCCAGCGGCCGGCCGGCGTCGTCAGCGCCGACATCCGGGCCAACACGAACCTGCGGATCGCGCTGCGGGTCACCGACTCCGACGAGTCCGCCGACGTCATCGACACGCCGGACGCCGCCTACATCGCCAAGTCCACGCCGGGCCGGTGTTACGTCCGGTCCGGGGCAGCAGCACCGGTCGCGGTGCAGTCGGCCCGGATCGGCGGCCGCCGCCGGGGGGCTGGCCCGGCGCAGGCATCCGCGCAAGTCGTCCCCGTTCCGTGGGCGATTCTTGGCCGCCCGCTGCCGTCGCTGGCCCAGGCGAGCGCAGCCGACGACGGCACCATGGCCACTGACCTTTCCGTGCTGGTGGACTCGATCGCTGCGGCAGCAGCCAAGGCCGGCCTGCCCGAGCAGCACAGCCCCTGGCTGCCGCCGCTGGCCGAGCTGGTCACCCTGGACAGCCTGGACAGCCCGGCTGCGGCGAGCCCAGGGGAGCTCCCGCCGATCCCCTACGGGCTGACCGACGTGCCTGGCAGGCAGTCCCGCGAGCCGCTCGACCCTGGACCTGGCCCGCGGCGGGCACATCGTGATCGCCGGAGCGGCCCGGACCGGCCGGTCCACCGCGCTGCGCACGATCGCCGGCTCGGTCGCCAGGCACGTGTCCCCCGCCGACGCGCACATCTACGCGATCGACTGCGGGACCGGCGCGATGCTGCCGCTGGCGGGGCTGCCGCACTGCGGCGCGGTGGTCAGCCGCGACCAGACCGACCGGATCGAGCGGCTGCTCAGCAAGCTGCGCGGTGAGATCATGCGCCGCCAGCAGCTGCTCGCGGCGGGCGGATTCGCCGGCCTGGCCGAGCAGCGCGCGCACGACCCCGGCGGCACGCTGCCCTGGATGCTGCTGCTCATCGACTGGTGGGAAGGCTTCGTCGCCGCCTACGAGAACTACGACTACGGCCGGCTGATCGACGCGCTGCTGCAGGTACTGCGCGAGGGCGCCGCGGTCGGGATGCGCGCGGTGGTCACCACCGACCGGGCCGCGCTGCTCGGCCAGACCGGCACGGTCTTCGGGCAGCGGATGCTGCTGCGGCTCGCTGACAAGGGTGACTCAGGCCTGGCCGGGATCAGCGAGCGGAGCATGCCCAGTCACCAGCCGCCGGCCGGATCATGTTCGAGGACACGCCGAGCCCGCTGGAAGCGCAGATCGCGATGCTGGACCCGGATCCGTCCGGTCCCGCCCAGGTCGCGGCGCTGCGGCGGCTGGCCAGCGAGGCCGAAACGCGGTACGGGCGGCCGCCGGCCGGGCAGCGGCCGCTGCGCGTCGACGCGCTGCCGATGCGGATCACCGCGGCGCAGGCCTGGGAGCTGAGCCCGGAGTTCCGGGTCCCGTCACCGCTGTGGGCGCTGGTCGGCGCCGGCGGCGACGAGCTGGCCCCGCAGGGCCTGGACGTCCGGGATGAGGGCCCGGGCCTGGTGGTCGCGGGGCCGCCGCGCTCGGGCCGGTCGACCACCTTGATGACCATGGCGGGCGGGCTGCTGCGGGCTGGCACCCCGGTGGTGGCGATCACGCCGCGCCGGTCGCCGCTGCGCTCGCTGGAAGGCAAGCGCGGGGTGCTGGCGGTGCTCGGCGGCGACGCGCCGCCCGACACGCTGCTGGCGGCGGTCGAGGACACCGAACGCTACGTGGTGCTGATCGACGACGCGGAGTTGCTCGTCAACGGGCCGCTCAGCGACCCGCTGGAGAAACTGCTGCGCAGCGGCCGGGACGCTGACCACGGCCTGATCGTGGCCGGCTCCACCGGCGATCTCACCCGGGCTTACTCCGGGTTCGTCCCGGCTGCGCTGAAGTCCCGGTGCGGTGTGCTGGTGGCAGTGGACTCGCCCAGCGACGGTGACCTGTTCGGCGTGCGGCTGCCCCGTAACGCGGGCCCAGGGCCGCTCGGCCGCGGCCTGCTGGTCCGGCCGGGCACGGTGCTGCCGGTCCAGCTTGCCCTGCCCGGTGAGCCGGACCCGGTTTCCCCGCTGGGCTGAGCGGGCGCCGGGCTCGGCCAGGCCGGGCCGGGCAGTCCGACTCAGCCAGGCCGGGAAAACGCGAACGGGCCGACCCGATCTCAGGCCGGCCCGCGATGCGTGCTGTGCGGTCAGTTACCCGCGACCTCCATCACGCCCTGGACCAGCTTGCCCGAGGCCGTGGTGTACTGCCCGTGCAGGTCGTTGTGATCCGACAGGTGCTTGTTGGTGATGTCCTCGCACTGTCCGTTGATCTTGGTGAAGTGCGATCCGTGCGCGACCTCGTTGTTGGCCTGCGCGGTCTGGCGGTAATCGTTGAGCGCGTTGATCACGGCGTCATGCTTAGCGTCCAGCCTGGACTTCCATGCCTGCACGCCTGCTGGGTCGACACCGATGAAATTAGAAGACATAGGGAAAGATCCTCCGTGGGTCCCGCGGGCGCCTGGGCCCGGTCTGCGAACTGCCCCCGAGCGCGCTGATCGTTTGCCGAGGGCGCTGTCGTGACACGAGATGATATAGACGCTAGGCACTCTACGTGCGTGATTCAGGGCGAATGCACTAATATCGCGTCATCACTGCGGGGGCGAAATGGCGGACGCCAGCGTCCCGGCGCCGCTACCGGATCGGAACGTCAGACTCGGAGGAGCTGCTTCATGGGATGGGGAGACCTGATCGCCGAGGAGGTCGGGGACGCGCAGAGCGCCATGGACAGCGTGGACTCAGCGGCCCAGGCGATCCAGCGGGCGATCAACAACGTCCGGCCCCTGCTCACCTCCGAAACCTGGTCAGGCCCCGACGCGACGGCGTGGATCGGCCAATGGCAGTCCCTCTACTCGGCCGTGCAGAGCTGCCTGAACAGCCTGCCCGCCGCCGAGGTCAGCGTGGTGGCCCAGGTGCGGTCGAGCGCCGAGAAGATGGCCAGGGAGCATGCGGGCCAGCCTGCCCCCAGCTAACCCGCACCGGCCCGGCGGCAGGCTCGCCTGGCACTGGGAAGGCACCCGTGACCTTGCGGAATGACAGGCAGTCAGACCATGACCGCAGTTCCCGCAATGACCGGCGAACGGCACCCAACGAATTCGGCACATCTGACCATAGGGACAAGGTCGGCTGGTTAGGCTTCCCGCGCGAGCCGCCGCAGCGTCGCAGGCTGGTGCCCGGCACCAGCACCCGCCGGGCCGGGCGGGCAGCCGCCACTAAGGGGATGAGGCAATGGGCGAGGTCGGGGTCGATCCGGAGTCGGTGGCACGTGCGGCTACCGCGCTGGAACAGCTCAGGGACGCGCTGGCGGCCAACGTCCCGACGATCGTCAGCAACCTGAGCGGCTACGGCGCCGGGGTCAACACTGCCTCGCTCAAGCAGGCGCAGGCCCGTTCCGTCGGCGACGCCGCGGACATGCGGGCCCGGGCCCGGCTGGCGCAGCTGTGGGAAGAGCAGAACGTCAACGTGCTGCAGAACGGCTGGGTGTCGATCCCCTGGTCGGGCACGGACCTGGACAACGCCGACGCCAAGGCCGAGGCGGCCGCCCTGTCCCAGGCCGAGTCCAGCGGCGACGTCACGTCCTCCGACGCCACGATCAAGGCGATCCAGCAGGACATCAAGGACCACATGAACGACCCGGCGTGGCTGGCCACGTTCTACAACAACGCCGGCCCCGCGGTGGCCAGCCTGGCTGCGACGCTGAACAAGAACGACGTCAACCCGAACGACTACCGCTACAGGTTCACCGTGCTGACCAGGGACGACCAGCAGATCCTGGCGACCTTCTCGGCCGGCCTGGCCTCCGCGGACAAGTCCGGCAGCCTGACCCCGCAGGCGGTGCAGGCCATCGCTAACGCACCCGACATCTGGTCGGCGTCGATGCTGATTAAGTACGGCCCGCCGGGTTCCTCGTGGGCCACCAGCGAGAAAACGTCCGCGGACAACCCCGACGGGCTGAGCCTGCTGGCGGTGATGACCGCGAACGTGTGGAAGGACGAGCAGAACGGCACCATCAAGATCCCGCTCGGCGGCCCGCACGACACCTACGGCATTTCCGACCGTGACCAGCTGCAGGACACCCTGGCCAACTATGACCCGCTGTCGATCCTGCTGCAGGCCGACGCTCAGAACAAGAACGCCGCCTGGCAGGTGATGGGCACCACCAACTCTGCCTACGGCAAGAATCTCGGCCCGGACCTGGCCAAGGTGCTGCTGTGGAATAACGCAGACCTGCCCGGCCTGGACGCGCGGTACGTCCGCGGCGGCCCGGACGACCACCTCAATTACCCGGGGTTCTTCACAATCTCGCCGCCAGGCAAGAGCGTGCCAGGGGATCCCAGCTCGATCGTGCTGAACTTCATGGACCCCACGATCGCCGGCAGCTTCCTGGACGCCGCCACCAGCGCGCCGCGCGGCACCGACGCGAACGCCAGGTACTCCGCCCAGGCCGCGCTCACCATCATCGAGAACACCCCCAAGCCGGACGACGGCATCGGGCTGGACCCGGCCATCCAGAAGGCGCTGACCGACACCGCTCAGCGGTACATGCTGGACCTGGCCTACTCGGTCAACAACAACCAGCCCGACGGATCGGGCCTGGTGGAACCCGGCTCGCAGACCGCGCCCGCCTGGATGCTGCAGGTGTACGGGCAGGGCAATGACAACCCGCTGTCGAACTTCCTGCAGCAGATCGCGGTCAACAAAGACGACCTGGCCCAGCTCAACGCGGCGGCCAAGTTCACCTTCGGCAACCTGTACGCGATGAAGCAACTCGGCACCTTGCCGCCGTCGCTGCAGAGCAACGCCGCCGACGACAGCATGGCGCGGCTGCTCGGCCGGATCGACACCGAGGCCAACAACGTGGGCATCGACGTGCTGCGGGACACCGACGAGCAGCACGAGGAATACAACAAGATGCTGGACTTCGCCGAGAACACGGTGAAGTTCGTCCCTGTCGTGGGCGAGGTCGCCGACGACTACCTGGACCCGGCCAAGTCCGCGCTGGACCTGCTCGGCATTCCCACCGAATTCAGCACTGACAACGCGGCCAGCGGCCAGGTCGTCGCGGCGCAGAATTTCGCCAGCAACTCTACCCAGCTGCACGTGACCATGGTCCAGGCCCTGGTCCACAATGGCGCCAAGCCGCTGATCGCCAGCGCGCAGGCCGCGAACCAGGGCCTGCCGCCAGACAAGCAGTGGTTCCAGAACGGCCAGATCGTGCTGACCAAGGATAATTACTCCGAGTTCAACGGCTGGTACAACGAGCACGCCGACGGCATGTACAACCTCGACGACCTGGAGAGCAAGTACGGTCAGCTCTACGGCCAGCAGGGAGCGACCTCGTCCGATGGGGCGGGCGGCGCTTGGTGATGGCGCGAGCGGGCCGGGCCGCCGCGCTGGTCATCGCCGCGGCAGTAGCCATCGGCGGTGCGGCGTGCACCTCGGGCCAGCCGGGCGCGAGCCCGAGCGCGGGCAGCAGCGGGTTCGCCGCCCGCGACGCCGACGCCATGGCGCTGCTCGTACAGTGCGCGCTGAGCCGGCAGACTGCCAGCGTGGTCAGCGCGGTGCACAAGGCCGACGCCGGCCAGCCGGCCCAGCTGCAGTTCACCGAGGACGGCAACCTGCAGCTGACCAAGGCCAATTACCCCACCTTCGTGGAATGGTTCCAGTCGCACGCGGGCGGCCTGAGCATCGGCGGCAAGCGGCTCGGCGACTGGCAGCAGACGGCCGCCAGCAGCGGCAGGCTCCCGGTGGTGGTGTGCGGCTCAGGTGTATCGCCCAAGCAGCTGCACGACCAGGTGTTCGCGCAGTACCCGACCGCGCTGAACAACAACCCGTGGAGCCAGTGACGTGAGCCTGCCGGGCACGGCGGCGGTGCTGGCGGCGTGCTGCGCTCCGAAACGGGCCGAGGAAGGGTGACCGTGAACGGCGGGAGACGAATTCGCCGGCTTCAGGAACGGTCTGCACCGGTTTGCGGTAATTGCTAAAGTACCGGCATCATGTGCAGCGCAGCAGAGGGACACAAGAGACGGCGAGGGCTTCACGGGGCGGCGCTGCTGGTGACCGCCGGGCTGCTAGCGGCCGGCTGCGGCTCCTCCTCCCCCAAACCGAAGATCTTCCACCCCGCGGGCGACGCCACGCCGGCCACCAGCGCGGCGCCGTCGCCCGCGTCGACGACGGCCGGCGGCCTGGTGCTGCCGCCGTTCGGGGCCAACGCGCACATCGACATGACCTCGTACTCACCCAAGGACAGTGATACCGCGCAAGCGGTGCTGGCGGCCAAGAACTTCCTGCTCGCCGTCCTGTACGCGGACTACACCGGGGGGAAGGATCACCGGTGGAAGGACTACGTCACCGGGTCGCGGGTCCGGACCGGGATGACCCAGACGCTGTCGCAGCCGGGGATCACCACCGAGTCATTCAAGGGGACCATCCGGTTCTGGCACATGTCCGCGTTCAAATCCGCGAAGGGCACGATCAGCGTTACCGTTACCGAGTGCGTGGACAGCTCACGCGCGCTGAACACCGGCCTGCGGACCGGGAAGGTGCTGCCTAAAGGCAAGCAGGTGCCTACCGACCAGAATTTCTACAGCAATTCTGACGTGCTAGTGAAAGACCCCAGCGGTCAGTGGCGAGTGATCTCGATCTTGCCCACGATTTATTACCCCCGGGCACCGGAGTGCAAGAAATGATACGACGCGTCATCGCGGTGGCGGCCGTGGCTGTCGGCGCGGGCCTGCTGGTCCCGCTCGGCACCGCGCCGGCCCTGGCCGGCTCGGGTGTTGGCACCGGCCCGGGCGGCACCATCACGGTCAGCCTGAGCAAGTTCATCACCTATGGCGGCAGCGCCAGCAAGAACGGTCAGGGTTCCGGCCAGGCCCCGGTGGAGGAAGAGCCCCCGCCCTGCCTGTGGAACCCGATCGGCGGCGCGGTCCAGGGCAGCGAGACCATCCTGTCGGTGTTCACCAGCACCGACCCCAGCCAGCCCTTCCATATCGGCCAGTCGGTGAAGAAGGCCCAGGACCTGCTGAAGAAGCCGCAGCCGGGTACCTGGTATGAGCTTCCGGTCAACCCGGCAGCGGGCGCGGCCGGCATGGCCGAATGCCTGAAGCTGCCGCTGTACGTGTTCGTGCCGCCGGGCGGCGCCCCGCCGATGGCGCCGGTGCCGCCGCGGATCCTGGCCGAGTACGCCTTCAACCACATGATCGTGCCCACCCCGACCGTGCTGACCAGCCCGGGCGCGAACGCGGCCAGCTATGTGAACCTGGCGACTTTCGCCTGGGCCGGTAACGTCCGCGCGGTGCGCGCGTCAGCCAGCCTGCAGACGATCGACGGGCGGGAGACCGTCTGGGTGTCCGCGGACCCGACGGTGTCGGGCGCGAATCCGCGCCCGGTGACGATCAGCGTCAACGGCCCGGGCACGGTCGCCGATAACTGCGGCGAGAACGGCTCGAAGTATCCCGTGGGTCATCCCCCGGCCGACAGCGGCCCGGGCGTGCTCCCGGACTGCGGGGTGCTGTGGGCCGCCCCGAGCACCGGCGCCATCATCACAGTTCGCGTGAACTACCACGTGACCTGGGGTAACGCTGACCAGGGCGTGCCGCTGCACGACATCCAGATGCAGGGTTCCAGCGTTCCGCTGGAGGTCAGGGAGATCCAGAGCGTCAACAACGGCTGATGCCCGCAACCGCACCCGCACTGTCGTGCCCGCCGTCACCCGCGTGACGGCGGGCACGACGGCGTAGGTACGACTATGGCCTGGGCGGTAGCGGTTGCGGTGGTGGCCGCCGGGCTGGCTGCCGGATGGGCCGCGGGCGTGCTGGCTGCCAGGGTCCCCGGCCGGGAGAACCTGCGCCCGCCGTGGCGCTGCCCCCGGTGCGGCGCCCCGGTCCGCGGCGCCGACCTGCTGCCCGGTGCGGGCTGGCTGCGGCGGCGCGGCCGGTGCCGGGCCTGCCAGCACCGCTACGGGGTCAGGTACCTGGCAGCGGAGCTGATCACCGCGGCGCTGCTGGCCGCGCTGTGGCTGCGGTTCGGGGCTGACCCGCTGCTCCCGGCGCTGGCCTACCTCACCGTGGTCAGCGTGGCGCTGGGCTGGATCGACATCGCGCATCACCGGCTGCCGGACGTGCTGACCTTGCCGTCCTACCCGGCTGGACTGATCCTGCTGGCGCTCGCCGCGCCGTTCGAGGCCGCAGGCTGGCGGCACTTCCTGCAGGCGCTGGCCGGGATGGCGGTGGCGTGGCTGCTTTTCGTGCTGCAGGCATTCATCTACCCGGCGGGCATCGGCTGGGGCGATGTGAAGCTATCCGGTGTGCTGGGCCTGTACCTAGGCTGGTTCGGCGCCGCCCCGCTGTTCTACGGGCTGGCGGGCGGTTACCTGCTGGCGGCGGTCACCGGGATCGGGCTGATCGCGGCGCGCCGGGCGAACCGCAAGTCACTGCTGGCGTTCGGGCCGTTCCTGCTGACCGCCACGCTCGCCGTCATCCTGATCACCGGGCCGTAACGAAGTGCTGTGCTTGTGCGGGGGGCATAGCCCGCCCCCCGCGCCCCCCGCATGCTGTGCTTGCGCGGGGGGCATAGCCCGCCCCCCACGCCCCCCGCATGCTGTGCTTGCGCGGGGGGCATAGCCCGCCCCCCGCGCCCCCCGCATGCTGTGCTTGCGCGGGGGGCATAGCCCGCCCCCCACGCCCCCCGCATGCAACCCGCTCGGCCTAGCAAGCTAGGCGTCGCGGGTTGCATTGTATTTTTCTGGTTTGTTTCTGATCCACATCCTGGACCCGAGGTATCGGCAAAATTATGTTGTGCGGGAAAGCCATTGTCCTTAGCCGGCTGATGGCCAATGCGTCCGGGCCGGTGGCGGGAGGCATCATGCGCACGACCCGCAGAGCTTCGATCCTGACCAGGTCGCGGATCACCGCCGTGGCGCTCGCCACCGCGGCTACCGGGCTGATGGCTGTGGCCGATTCCGCGCCGCAGGCCGCCGCCGCGTCCACCGCCTGCCCGTGGGTCGGCTCCGCCGCGCCCATCAGCCAGCGGGTCGGCCAGCTGCTGGCCCGGATGACTGTCGCGCAGAAGGTCTCGCTGGCCACCGGGGCCAGCGGGTCGAGCTACGCGGGCTTGATCCCGGCCATCGGGTCGCTGTGCGTCCCGGCGCTGAACCTGGAGGACGGGCCGGCCGGGGTGGGCGACGGCATGACCGGCGTTACCCAGCTGCCCGCGCCGGTGGACGTCGCGGCCAGCTGGGACACCTCCGCCGAGCAGCTGTACGGCCAGGTAATCGGGGCCGAGCAGGCCGCGAAGGGCACCAATGTCGACCTCGGCCCGACCATCAACATCGTCAGGGACCCGCGCTGGGGCCGCGCGTTCGAGTCGGTCGGCGAGGACCCGTACCTGAACGGGACTCTGGGCGCGGCCGACATCGAGGGCGTCCAGTCGGCCGGCGTGCTGGCCCAGGTCAAGCACCTCGCGGTGTACAACCAGGAAACCAACCGCAACACCTCGGCCGATAACGCGATCGTCAGCACCCGCGCCCTGGAGGAGATCTACCTGCCAGCCTTCGCCGCCGCCACCCAGCAGGGCGCCGCGTCCTCGGTGATGTGCGCCT
The DNA here is from genome assembly GCA_963788895.1 of uncultured Actinomycetota bacterium. Taxonomy (GTDB): domain Bacteria; phylum Actinomycetota; class Actinomycetes; order Streptosporangiales; family Streptosporangiaceae; genus DATBGO01. The sequence goes on from CAWBJA010000012.1 coordinate 184,005, forward strand.
ACTCCACGGTGAACGGCACCGACGCCTGCCAGAACCCGTTCCTGCTGTCCACCGTGCTGCGCCAGCAAGACAACTTCGGCGGGTTCGTGACCTCCGACTGGGGCGGCACCCACTCCACCGCCGCGGCCGCGAACGCCGGGCTGGACCAGGACATGCCCGGCAGCGACGGGTTCTTCGGCAGCGCGCTGCAAAGCGCGGTGTCGTCCGGATCGGTCAGCACCGCCACCCTGAACGCCATGGCCTCGTCGGTCCTGGCCGAGATGTTCGCGTTCGGCCTGTTCGACAAGGCACCCGCCGGGTCGCCTGCGCAGCCCGCGACCAGCTCCGCGCACACCACCGACGCGGCGCAACTGGCCGAGGAAGGCACCGTGCTGCTGAAGAACAGCGGCCCGGTGTTGCCGCTGAGCACCGCATCCACCAAGTCCATCGCGGTCATCGGCGCCGACGCGTCGGCCAGCCCGCAGACCGACGGCGGGGGCAGCGCGGGGGTGAACTCCAGCGGCACGGTCACCCCATTGCAGGGCATCACAGCCCGGGCCGGCAGCTCGGTGAACGTGACCTTCAACGACGGCTCGTCGACCAGCTCGGCGGCGGCCGCCGCGGCCGCCGCCAGCGTGGCGATCGTGTTCGTGAGCGACTTCGAATCCGAGGGCAGCGACCTGTCCAGCATCAGCCTGTCCAGCGCGAACAACTCGCTGATCTCCGCCGTGGCCGCGGCCAACCCGCACACGATCGTGGTGCTCAACACCGGCTCGGCGGTGACGATGCCATGGTTGTCCTCGGTGGCCGGCCTGCTCGAGGCGTGGTACCCGGGCCAGCAGGACGGGACCGCGATCGCGGCGCTGCTGTTCGGCGACGCGAACCCGTCCGGGCACCTGCCGGTGACCTTCCCGGCCTCGCTGTCCCAGGTCCCGGCCAGCACCGCGGCGCAGTGGCCCGGGCAGAACGGCACCGTGCAGTACTCCGAGGGCCTCGACGTCGGCTACCGGTGGTACGACGCGAACGGGCTCACCCCGCTGTTCCCGTTCGGGTACGGGCTGTCCTACACCAGCTTCTCGTTCAGCAACCTGAACATCAGCGCGCTGACGCAGGGCGGCGCGGCCACCGTCACCGCCACCGTGACCAACACCGGCTCCCGGGCCGGCGCGGACGTGGCTCAGCTGTACGTCACCGACCCGGCCGCGTCCGGTGAGCCGCCCCGCCAGCTGGAGGGCTTCACCCGGGTCAGCCTGCAGCCCGGAGCCAGTGCCCCGGTCACCTTCCAGCTCACCCAGCGCAACCTGCAGTACTGGAACTCGACCGCCGGCAGCTGGGCCACAGCCGCCGGCAGCTACGGCATCGAGGTGGGCGACTCCGACGCGAACCTGCCGCTGACCGGGACGCTGCCGGTCACCTCGGCCCAGCTTGGCCAGCCGGTGACGATCACCAGCCCCGGGCCGCAGGAGGGCATCGCCGGTGCCGCGGTCTCGGTGCCGGTCTCGGCCAGCGACAGCACCAGCGGCCAGACACTGGCCTTCACCGCGACCGGGCTGCCCGCCGGGACCTCGATCTCCAGCTCGGGCACGATCAGCGGGACCCCGGCCACGGCCGGGACGTCCACGGTGACGGTCACCGCCAAGGACGCGACCGGGGCGTTCGCCACGGCCGCGTTCACCTGGACCGTGGCCCCCTCCGGCGCGGGCATCGCCAGCACGCCGCTGGTCGGCTACCACGGGCTGTGCCTCGACGTGGCCGGCGACAGCAACACCGACGGGACCAAGGTCGAGATCTACACCTGCAACGGCACCGACGGGCAGCAGTGGACCGCCGAGCCGGACGGCACGGTCCGGGCCGACGGCAAGTGCCTGGACGTAACCGGCGGCGGCACCGCCAACGGGACCCTGGTCGACCTGTACACCTGCAACAGCACCGGCGCGCAGGTCTGGCAGCCGCAGGCCGGCGGCGCGCTGGTCAACCCGCAGTCCGGCAAGTGCCTGGACGACACCGGCCTGTCCACTACGCCCGGTACCCAGGTGCAGATCTGGAGCTGCAGCGGCGCGGCCAACCAGTCCTGGGTCTCGCCCGCCGCCGCGGCCGGACCGGTCACCGGCTACCAGGGACTGTGCCTGGACGTGCGCGGAGCCAGCAGCGCGAACGGCACCCCGGTGCAGGTCTACACGTGCAACGGCACCGCCGCGCAGGCCTGGACCGTCGAGCCGAACGGTACCCTGCAGGCCCTCGGCAAGTGTCTCGACGTGACCGGTGGCGGCACCGCCAACGGGACGCTGATTGACCTGTCCGCCTGTACCGCCGGCGGGGGCAGAACTGGCAGCCGCAGCCCGGCGGCGCCCTGGTCAACCCGCAGTCAGGTAAATGCCTGGACGACACCGGCTTCTCGACCACGCCGGGCACCCAGGTCCAGATCTGGAGCTGCACCGGCGCCGCCAACCAGGCCTGGGCGCTGCCGTAACCCCGGCGCGGCGCCAGCAGCGGGCCACCGGGCTCAGCCGCCTGCCGCGTTCGGCGCCGGGGCCGGGTGGCTTAGCCGTCCGGCTGGCCCGCGCATACCGTTCGGCCTAATTCTGAATTACTCGGGGCGGCCGGGGCGGGCTGGCCTGCCGGGGCCGGGACCCCGGCCTGGCCTGCGGTGATCGCCCGCACGGCGGCCGGGCGGGCGACCGCGACGACCGCCATGACCAGCGCGAGCAGCAGCCCGGTGCCGGCCGTGGTCCAGCCCACCCCGATCGTGTCGATGACCGGTCCCTGCAGCAGCGAGCCGATCGGGTAGGCCACGCCCAGCGCGACCAGGAAGAAGCTGAGCACCCGGCCCCGGTAGGCGGCCGGGGCGTACAGCTGGACCACGGTGGACAGCCCGGACAGCACTCCGATGTACACCAGGCCGACTCCGAACAACGTGGCGGCGGCCCACCAGGGCGTCTGCGAGGTGCTGTAACCGATCAGCGTCACCGGGAGCAGCGCCAGGCACCAGCCGAGCACCCGGCCCCGGCCGAGCCGGATCGCCAGCGGGGCCAGCACCAGCGCGCCCAGCACCGCGCCGATCCCCTGCGCCGTCGTGAGCAGCGCGGTGGTCTGCGCGACGGCCTGGGCGCCGCCGTGGGTCACATGATGAGCCATCACCGGCACCAGGGCGATGAACGGCGAGGCGATGAGTGCCACCACGGCGATGGCGATGATCGCGGCCCGGCAGGACGGCTCGCGCCGGGCCGCGGCGAAACCCGACCGCAGCGAGGCCAGCAGGCTGCCCTGGCGGCCGCCGGGCGGCGCCACCCGGACGAAGGCCAGCGCGATCACCACGGCCAGGAACGAGACGGCGTTCGCGACGAACGCGGCCGGGTACCCGAACGCGGCCACGGTGGCCCCGGCCAGGGCCGGCCCGACGATCCGGCCCAGGTTGAACTGCGCGGAGTTGAGCGAGATGGCGGCCAGGAACTCCGACCTGGGCACCAGGTCAGGCAGGATGGCCTGCTGGAACGGCCCGACCACCGCCTGCGCCGAGCCCTGGATGGTGACCAGCACGACCAGCGCGAGCGGGCTCTCATGCCCGGCCGCGATGATGATGGCCAGCACGACGGCGGTCGCGGTGGCCGCGAGGTTTCCCGCGACCAGCACCAGGCGGCGCGGCAGCCGGTCGGCCAGCGCGCCGCCGACCGGGGCGAGCAGGCCGAGCGGCAAGAAGGCGCCCGCCGCGACCAGCGCCGCCCAGGTGGCGCTGCCGGTGTGCGAGATGACCAGGGCACCGACCGCGACTGTCTGCATCCAGGACCCGACCGTGGAGATCAGGCCCGCGGCCCACAGCAGCGTGAAACTGCGGTACCGGAACGGCCGCAGCGCGGCCAGCCCCTGCACCCGCCCGGCGGCGGCCCGGGCGGGCCCAGGACCTCCGCCGCCCCGGCCGGCCCCGCTGGCCCCGCTGGCCCCGCTGGCCCCGCTGGCCCCGCTGGCCCCGCTGGCCCCGCTGGCCCCGCTGGCCCCGCTGGCCCCGCTGGCCCCGCTGGCCCGGCTGGCTCCCCTGGCTGGCCCGGTTTCCCCGGCGGCCGCAGCCGCCCAGGCTGGCCCGGTGGCCGCAGCAGGCCCGGCGGCCTCGGCCGACCTGCCGGGGAGGTTGCCCGCACTCATGCCGCCAAGCTACCGGCCCGCGCCACATCCGGCGGCCCGGGAACGACGCGGACCGGTTCGCCGGGCCTGAGGCGCTGGCCGGCCACACGGCAGCTTCTTGATCACGGTTATTCGCGTGGGCTGGCGGCCCAGCTAATAACCACGATCAAGAAAGCGAACGGTCGCTGCTGACCCGCGGCTGCGGCTCTTTCGGGCCAGCCGGCATGTCGGCCGGGCCGTTATGGAAAAGTGATACGCATGAGCGCTATCGAGAACGACTCAGCGGAAGTCCTGGACCAGCGACTGCGCCTCGGAGCCGGTTTCGGTGCAGCTGACCGCGACCGCGTGCTGGCTACCTTGTCCAGCCTCGGCCGGCACCTGGCGCACTGGCGGCCCGACCGGGTGGATCTCGAGATCTCGGTCAAAGATCGCAGCGGCGTCGAGCAGAAAGTGACCCTGGAGGCCTGGCTGCCCGGCTGGCCGCCGCTGGTCGCCACGTCGGCCGGCCGGGAACTCGATCACGCCCTGGTCGAGGTGCGCAAGGAGATGATCCGCCAGATCGAGGACGAGAAGGCCAGACGGGGCCCGCACAAGATCCGGTCCGACCACCGGCCCGGCTAGCCGCCGTCAGGGCCCGGGCCGGGGCGGCCGGCCTGGCCTGGAGCGGGCTGCGGCCTGGCCTGGACCCGGACCCGGCGGCGGGCCTGACCCGGACCCGGACCCGGCGGCGGGCCTGGCCTGGACCCGGACCCGGCGGCGGGCCTGGCCTGGAGTGGGCTGCGGGCCTGGCCTGGACCGGGCGGCGGGCCTGGCCTGGACCGGGCGGCGGGCCTGGCCTGGACCCGGCGGCGGGCCTGGCCTGGACCCGGACCCGGCGGCGGGCCTGGCCTGGAGTGGGCTGCGGGCCTGGCCTGGACCCGGCGGCGGGCCTGGCCTGGACCCGGCGGCGGGCCTGGCCTGGGCTTGGGTGCGGGCCTTGTAACCTGGCGGTAAATGATCCAGTTCATGGCTACCTCAGCGCAGCGTCCGCGGTGACCGGGATCCGCGGCCGGGTCCGGCGGTTCCTGCAGGAGCCCGGCTCGGCCGACATCCGCCGGTACCAGCGCCAGCTGCCGGGCATCGCCGCGCGGGAAGCCGCGCTGCGCGAGATACCGGACGCGGCGCTGCGGGACCGGGCGGCCGCCGCGACCGACGACGGCGAGTTCTGCGCCTGCGCGCGGGAAGCGGCCCGCCGCGCGCTGGGCGAGCGGCCCTACGACGTCCAGCTGGTCGGCACGCTGGTCCTGCTGTCCGGCCAGGTCGCCGAGATGGCCACCGGTGAAGGCAAGACGCTGGCGGGCGCGCTGGCGGCGGCGGGCTATGCGCTGCGCGGCCGGTCGGTGCAGGTGCTTTCGGTCAACGACTACCTGGCCCGGCGGGACGCGGAGTGGATGGGCCCGGTCTACAACCTGCTCGGCGTGACGGTCGGCTACGTCGGCCAGGCTTCCTCCGCCTCCGAGCGGCGCCAGGCGTACGCGGCGCAGGTCTGCTACGCGCCGGTCAGCGAGGTCGGGTTCGATGTGCTCAGGGACCGGCTGGCGGTCCGGGCAGCCGACCTGGTGGTGCCGCCGCCGGACGTGGCGCTGATCGACGAAGCCGATTCGGTACTCATAGACGAGGCTCTGGTGCCGCTGGTGCTGGCGGGCTCGGCCGACGGCGGCGACGCTGACCGCGGCATGGCCGAGCTGGCCCGCGGGCTGCGCCGCGGCCTGCACTATGAGATCGACGACGACGCCCGCAACGTCACGCTGACCGAGGCAGGTGCCCGGGCCGCGGAACGGGCGCTGGGCGGCATCGACCTGTACGCGGCCGAGCACCTCGACTCGCTGACCAGGATCAACGTGGCGCTGCACGCGCACGCCCTGCTCCGGCGCGATGTCGACTACCTGGTCAGGGACGGCCGGGTCGTTCTGATCAGCGCGTCCAGGGGCCGGGTGGCCAAGCTGCAGCGCTGGCCGGACGGGCTGCAGGCCGCGGTGGAGGCCAAGGAGTCCCTCGCGGTCAGCGACAGCGGCGAGATTCTCGACAGCATGACGATCGAGTCGCTGATCTGCCGGTATCCGCGAGTGTGCGGGATGACCGGCACCGCGCTCGCGGTCGGCGCCCAGCTGCGCCAGTTCTACCAGCTGGAAGTGGCGGTGATCCCGCCTAACCGGCCGTGCGTGCGCGAGGATCAGCCGGACCGGCTGTACGCCACGCTGGCCCAGAAGGAACAGGCCATCACCGCGGAGGTGGAGGCCGCGCACGCGACCGGACGGCCGGTGTTGATCGGCACCCTGGACGTGGCCGAATCTGAACGGCTGGCCCGGGCCCTGGCCATCGCCGGGCTGTCCTGCTCCGTGCTCAACGCCAAGAACGACGCGCAGGAGGCGGCGATCGTGGCCGAGGCGGGCGCCTGCGGGGCGATCACGGTCTCGACCCAGATGGCCGGGCGCGGCACCGACATCCGCCTCGGCGGTTCCGGCCGCAACAGCCAGGACGTCAGTGGCCCGGACGTCAGTGGCCCGGCTGGCCCGGGCGAAAGCGGCTCGGGCAGCGGGGACGCTGGCTTGGACGGGGACCACGGCCAGGTGGCCGGGCTGGGCGGGCTCTATGTCATCGGCACCGGGCGGCACGAGAGCAGCCGGCTCGATGACCAGCTGCGCGGGCGGGCTGGCCGGCAGGGCGATCCGGGCGGATCGGTGTTCTTCGTCAGCCTGGAAGACGAGCTGATCACCAGCCACCAGGGCGATCAGGGCGCGCCGCGGGAGATAGCTGAAGACGGGCAGGTCAGCGACGCCCGGGCACACTGGGGCATCGGTCACGCGCAGCGCGCCGCGCAGGGCGCGAACCTGGAGATCCACCAGAACACCTGGCGGTACAACAAGCTGATCGATGATCAGCGGCAGGTGGTACTCGAGCACCGCGACCGGGTGCTGCGTACCGACGCCGCGCTGCAGTCACTGGCCCGCCAGGCCCCGGACCGCCACGGTGAGCTGGCCGCGAGCATTGACGCCGACGTGCTCGCCGAGGCCGCCCGCCAGATCGTGCTGCGCCACCTGGACCGCGGCTGGGCCGATCACCTAGCCGTGCTGGCCGGCATCCGCGAGGGCATTCACCTGCGCGCGCTCGGGCACGGGCCGAACCCGTTCATCATGGCCCTCGATCCGCTGGCGGAATTCCACGCCGAGGCGGTCAAGCTTTTCGGCCGGCTGCTTGAAGAGGTGGAAGAGCGTTCCGCGCAGACCTTCCAGATCGTCACGATCACCAGCGCCGGCGCCGATCTCGATGCGGCCGGGCTGAAACGGCCCAGCGCCACCTGGACCTACCTGGTGCAGGACAACCCGTTCGGCACCGGCTTCGACCGCGCGCTGCGCCGTCTGACCCGGGGCACCCGCGCCCGCTAGCCCGGCGGGCCCTAGCCCGCCGCTGCCGCCTGCCCTTCCCGGGCTGGCAGCTCGCGCTGCGGCAGCTCGCCGTCGTCCTGGTATCCGACTGGCGCCGCCTGGGATTGGCCCAGTAAGAGGTCAGCTGCACGCGCCGGGGGCCAGCCCGGGCAGGCCGGGCGGCGGCCCGGCGGTGATCAGCCGCCACAGGGCGCCGGTGTCCAGGTGCGCGGCCACCGCGTCGGCCAGCCGGTCGAACTGGGCCTGCCGGGCGGCCGCGAAACTGACATCGGGCGCGACCTCGAAGCGCCGCCCGGCCTGCCGCGCGGTCGCGCTGAGATAGGCCCGGCGGAAGGCGTCGTTCTCCATGACGCCATGCCACAGCGTGCCGCTGACCGCCCCGGCCCGGCAGCCGTCCACGGCGGCCCCGCCCGCAGGCTCGGCGGTGAACCAGCTGGCGCCGCCGGTCACCTCGACCTGACCGTGGTGGATCTCGTATCCCGCCACCGGCTCGCCGAAGCCGTATCCGGCCGGCCTGGCCCAGGGTCTTGCGCTCAGCGAACCGGGTCGTCACGGGCAGCAGGTTCAGGCCGTCGACCTGTCCGGCGGTGCTCTCCACGGTGTCGTGGATCGTCCGCCCGAGCATCTGGTACCCGCCGCACACCCCGAGGATGGGCTGCCCGGCCGCGGCCCGCGCCGCCAGCGCCCGGTCCAGGCCGCGGGCGCGCAGCCAGCCCAGGTCGGCCACGGTGGACTTGGTGCCCGGCAGCACCACGAGGTCGGCGTCGGCCAGTTCGGCGGGCGTGGTGACGTACCGCACCGCGACTCCTGGTTCCAGCGCCAGCGCGTCGACGTCGGTGAAGTTCGCGATCCGGGGCAGCCGCACCACCGCGACCCGCAGCACCTCGGCCCCGTACGGCGGCGCGGTATCGGGGCCGCCGTAGGGGCCTTCGACGGCGACGGCGTCCTCGGCGTCCAGCCAGATCCCGGTCAGGTAAGGCAGCACCCCGAGCACCGGCCGGCCGGTCAGCGCGCTGATCCGGTCCACCCCCGGCACCAGCAGCGACCGGTCGCCGCGGAATTTGTTGATCGCGAACCCGGCGATCAGTTCCTGGTCGGCCGCATCTAGTAGCGCGACGGTGCCGTAGAGCGCGGCGAAAGCACCGCCGCGGTCGATGTCCGCCACGACCAGGACCGGCAGCCGCCGGGCCCGGGCCAGGCCCATGTTGACGATGTCGTGCCGACGCAGATTGATCTCGGCGGGCGAGCCCGCGCCTTCGCAGATCACCACGTCGAAGCGGGCCCGCAGCTCGTCGTAGGAATCCAGCACGGTCTGGAACAGCCGGGCCCGACCTGCCCCGTCGGCCCAGAATTCGCGCGCCCCGGTGTCACCGACCGCCTGGCCAAGCACCACCAGCTGGCTGCGGTGATCGCTGCCCGGCTTGAGCAGCACCGGGTTCATCACGGCTTCGGGCGCCAGCCCGGCCGCCGCGGCCTGCATGGCCTGGGCCCGCCCGATCTCCGAGCCGTCCGGGGTGACCATCGAGTTGTTGGACATGTTCTGCGCCTTGAACGGCGCGACCCTGACTCCCTGCCGCGCCAGCCAGCGGCAGATGCCCGCGGTCAGCACCGACTTCCCGGCATCGGAGGTCGTCCCGGCGACCAGCAGGGCGCCGCGCCGCGCCGCCAGTCCGCGCCGGGCCGCGCCGCCGGTCGTCACATTCCGCCAGTCGTCACAGCCGGTCCCGCTCAGGCCGTCCTGCTCGCACGATCATGCAACTTACCAACGACCAGACTGACTAGCCGGGCCGGGGCCCGGCGGGCGGGCCAGCCGTCGCGCCGGGCCGGCCGCGGCGCGGGCGAGCACGGGCAGGAGCCCCGCGGGCGGCGGCCCCGCGAACGGCAGCCGCAGCGCGGGAGCCGGTCGGGTCATACTCGGGAATGATGCGGTAACGGGGCGCGGTGGCTACCGTCGGTTAAGTGTTAACCAATTCTCCGGCCGCGCGGCCGCCGTGGCCGCCGCTGCTGTCAGCCATCACCGAGCGGCAGCGACTCGGGCTCGCCGCCCTGGCGGCGCTCGCTGGCCTGACCGCGATCGCGCTGGGGATCAGGCCGCTCGGGCACGTGCCCGGGGCGAGGCTCAATCTGGCGGTCCTGCTGTGCATCCCGGCGATCTCATTCGGACGGCGCTGGCCGCTTCCAGTCCTCGCCCTGACCAGCGCGGCCGCAGCCGCGCAGATGGCGTCGGGGACCGCATCGCTGCTGGGAAGCCTGGTGCTCGTGGTGGCTGGGTACACAGTGGCCGCTAGCGTCCCGCGGTGGTTGTCGATCCGCGCCGTACTGGCCGCGGCAGCGATTTTCGGTGCGGCGCTCCTGTACGCCGGGATGACGAAGGAGCCCGCTGTGCTCGCGGCCGGGGCCGTCCTGGGCTACCTGCCGCTGGCGGCGGGGTGGTTTATCGGAGACAGCGTGGCGGTGCGCCGACGTTACGTGGCCGGGCTGGCATGGCAGGCGGAGCGCGAGCGAGCCGCCGAGGCCGAGCGCGCCCGGCAGGAGGTCAGGGAGGAGCGGGTACGCATCGCCCGCGAGCTGCATGACGTCGTCGCCCACACGCTCGCGGTGATCACCGTCCAGGCCGGGGTGGGCAGGCGCCTGATGGCGAAACGCCCGGAGGAGGCGGGGGGCGCGCTCGAATCGATCGAGATGATCGGGCGGACCGCCCAGGACGAGCTGCGGGTGGTGCTCGGGCTGCTGCGCGATGAGGACGCCGGAGCCGCCGCGCTCGCGCCGGCGCCGAGGCTCGCCGACCTCAAGGAACTCGCGGACACCGTGCGGGCCTCGGGGACGCCGGTCGAGCTGCGCACATCGGGCGCCGATCGTCAGCTCTCCCCGGCGCTTGAACTCACGCTGTACCGGGTCGTCCAGGAGGCGCTCACCAACATCGTGAGGCATGCGCCGCAAGCCCGGGCCACGGTCGACCTCACGGTCTCGGCCGAGCGGGTCCGGCTCGAGGTGGCCGACGACGCAGGATCAGCCGGGCGGACGGCGGGCGATCAGGAACGGCCCGACATTCCGGGCACGGGCCACGGAATCGTCGGGATGCGGGAGCGGATCGGCGCTTTCGGCGGCTGGCTCGTGGCCGAACCGCTCGCCTGCGGCTTCCGCGTGCTCGCCGAGGTCCCGATCGAGGGCGCGATGTGAGCGACGCGCACGCGGCGGGGACAGCAGCGAATCAGGCGGTCACCGTGACGGCCGGCGTCCTCGTCGTCGACGACCAGGCACTGCTGCGCACCGCGTTCTCCTCGCTGATCGACGCCGAGGACGACCTAGAGGTCGTCGGCGAGGCGGCCGACGGCAGGCAGGCGGTCGAGCTCGCGGCGAGCCTCGCGCCTGACGTCGTCGTGATGGACGTCCGGATGCCGGTGATGGACGGGATCGAGGCCACCCGGCAGATCACATCAGGACAGCGGCCCGGCGGGGCGCGGGTGCTCATCCTGACGACCTTCGATCTCGACGAGTACGTCTTCGAGGCGTTAAGGGCGGGGGCGAGCGGATTCGCGCTCAAGAGCCGGCCGCTCGACGAGCTGCTGAGCGCGATCCGCACCGTCGCCGCCGGCGAGGCGCTGCTGGCCCCGAGCGTGACCCGCCGGCTCATCGCGCACTTCGCCGGCCAGGCCGCAGCACCCGCCAGAACGCCCCCCGGGCTGGCGGAGCTGACCGAGCGCGAGCGCGAGGTGCTGTCGCTGGTCGCCGAGGGGCTGTCGAATGCCGAGCTGGCCCAGGCGCTGCACGTGAGCCTCCCGACGGCCAAGACGCACGTGAGCCGGATCCTGACCAAGCTCGGGGCACGGGACCGGACCCAGCTGGTCATCCTGGCCTACCAGTCGGGGCTCGCCACCCGGGCCTGACCGGTCCGGCGGACTCCGGGCGTCGTTCGCGGGAATGACGCGCTCGTGCTTCCCGGGCCTGATGACAGCGCCTCGCCGATCGCCCACGATTGCTTGCCATGAACGTCTCATGCACTCTGGGCTCACCCTGCCTGGCCGTCGTGCGGCCTGACAACGGACTGGGGCCCGGCGTCCTCCTGCTGGTGGTCCTGCTGATCGCCGCGGCCGGCTACGGCGCCACCCGCCTGCGCCGCCGGCGGCGCGGAGGCCGGGTTGCGGACTCGGCCTGGCGTCCCGAACGGCCGGGGTCCTCCCCGGCGGGCGCCGGGGCGCCATCCGGAGACCGGGCCGGCCCGCCGGATCCCGCCGGGCCGCCGTCACCTCAGCTCACGGGGGAGGAAGGCGCTTTTCCGGAGGGCGAAGCCCGCCCCCCGGACCCCCCGCATGCAGCCCGCTCGGGCCCGGCAAGCCTGGCCGTCGCGGGTCGCATCACAAGCGTGGCACCGGCCGCCGGATGGGCGGTCGAGACCCACGGCCTGACCAAGCGGTTCGGCCCGAACGTCGCCGTCGACCACGTCGAGCTGCTCGTCCCCCGCGGCTCCGCGTTCGGCTACCTCGGGCCCAACGGGGCCGGCAAGACCACCCTCATCCGCACTCTGCTCGGCCTGACCAGGGCCGACGCCGGCACGATGTCGCTGCTCGGGATCCGGGTACCGTCCGAGCGCAGCCGGGCGCTGGCCCGGGTCGGCGCGATCGTCGACGAGCCCCGCTTCCATCACCACCTGACGGGCCGGGAGAACCTGCGCCTGCTGGGCGCCGCCCGGGGCGGCGACGCGGACGGGCGGATCCCTGGGTCGCTGGCCAGGGTCGGCCTCACCGAGCGCGCCGACGACAAGGTCGCCTCGTACTCGATGGGCATGCGCCAGCGCCTGGGGGTGGCGGCCTGCCTGCTGGGCGATCCCGAGCTGCTGATCCTGGACGAGCCGATGAACGGGCTCGACCCGGCGGGGATGCACGAGATGCGCGCGATGATCCGCTCGCTGGTCGACGAGGGACGCACGGTGATGCTCTCCTCGCACCTGCTCGACGAGGTCGAGCGCACCTGCGACGCGGTCGCTATCGTCGACCGCGGGCGGGTCATCCGGCAGGGCACGATCGATGAGCTGGTCCGCACCGCGGCCGCCCGCACCGTGCGGCTGGACTGCTCCGACCCCGCCGCCGCGGGCCGCCTACTCGACCAGTCCGCGGTCGCTGCGGGCGTCGCCCTCGGCGAGCGGATGCTGACCGTGACGCTTCCTCCCGGCGCCTCGCGCGAGACGGTGGCGGAGGTCAACCGCCGGCTCGTCGAGGGCGGGATCTCGGTGTACGGCCTCCAGGAGGTTCACGCCACCTTGGAGGACTGGTTCTTGTCGGTGACCAGCCGCCTAGGAGAGAAGTCGTGATCAAGGACACGTCGACCACGCCCGCAGGCCCGGGGCTACCCGCCGCCGTAACGACGGCGGGCGGTGCCCGGCCGGATCGGGCCCCCGTCCCCGGCCGGTATCGGTCGTGGATCCCAGGCTGGGGCCTGATCACCACGAAGCACCTTGAGCTGCGGAAGCGGCGCGGCCTCATGGTGGTCGCCGCGACGCTGATCGTGGGCCTGCCGGTCCTCGTCCTGGGCCTGCGGCTGCTGTTCCACGTGGTCGACCCGAAGAGCTTCGGGCCGGCCGGCAGTCCGTCGGCGTTCCAGTTCCTGTGCCAGCCGATGGCCGAGTTCGGGTTCATCATCGCCGCGACCCTCGGGGCTACGGCGGGAACGACGGACCTGGCCGACGGGATGTTCCGGCACCTGGTGATCACCGGCCGCTCGCGCCTCGCGCTCTATCTGGCCCGGATCCCGGCCGGCCTGGCGATCGTCCTGCCCCTGGTCGCCGTGGCCTTCGCCCTCATGTGCCTGGTGACCAGCTACGCGGGCACCCCGGAGCCGACCTCGATTAACGTCAACGGGGTCTCCGTCCCGACCCAGCTCAGCCAGGCGCAGCTCAAGAGCTGGATCCTGCAGCATCCACAGCAGTACGACCAGGCCTTCGCCAGCGGAGGCCCGCAGTCCGGCCCGGCCCCTGGCATACCGGTCGCGCCGTCCGCCAGCCCCGGGCCCGTGAACGACATCGCCGCCATCTACAGTGATTACATCTCCGACGAGGCTGGTCAGCTCAACCCGCCGGTCAACGAGATGGTCAAGATCGGGCTGTGGCTCGAGCTCGACATCGGCATCGGGTTCCTGGTCGGTCTTGGCGTCGGCTCCCTCCTCGGCCAGCGCACCGTGTCCACGGTGCTGATGATCGTGCTTCAGATCATCGTGACCCCGATCCTCGCGGCCCACGTGATCCCGTACTTCATCAATGGCCAGCGCGTCTTCGTGGGCATCGCCATGGACCAGCTCCGGCCCGCGGGCCTGGCGGGCGGCGGGACCGGCGGCGGGGGCGGCGGCCCGGGCCACGTGCTGTTCGGCGGGCGCGGGGCCCTCGGCATACCGCCGATGCCCACCTGGGCGATGATCACCGTGATCGTGGGCTGGATCGTCGGCTGGTCGGTGATCGGCGCCTGGCGGATGGCTACCCGCGACGCCTGAGTCGCCTCCCCGGCTGCGCGCCCGTCATCCTGAGTCGCCTCCCCGGACGGCCCGCCATCCTGGCTCGCCTCGGCGGGCGGCCCGGGCGGGGAGACCAGCAACGTATCTGGGCTTAACATGAGGGCGTGGATCTTGGTGGACCAGCCATGGCCAGGATTGCCCGTGACTACGACTACACACTTGCTGAACTGCGGAAACTATAGGACGATCTTGCCATGAGCATGCTGCGGGTCGAGCTGTTCTTCGACCAGGAAGCCAGCAACTGGCACTTCCGCGTGCCAGCACTGCACATTAACGGCGGCGGGACACCGACGCGGGCCGACGCCGAGCGCGAGTGCCTGTCGGCCATCGCGTTCGCCCTCGAAGGGGATCCGCGCGACTACGATTCCGACGCCGAGACGGTCACCCTTGACGTCCAGGTGGCACCAGCCGCCTGACCTCCGAGGGTCCCGGGCCGCGCGGGTAGGAAACAGCGGACGCCCGGCGCCGACTCGGTCGCACCTGCCATCCGCCCGGCGGCCGAGGCTTTCTTTGGTGTCGATGCCGCTGCGCTGTTGCTCTTTAGACAGCGCAGGCGCATCCACACTATTTGGAGAGGGCGCGGGCGGCTTGTTCGGCGCCGCGGCCGGCCAGCCGGTCGGCTCGCTCGTTCTCGGGATGCCCGGCATGGCCCTTGACCCAGAACCACTGCACCTGGTGCCCGCTCGCCGCCGCGTCCAGCCGCCGCCACAGGTCAGCGTTCTTGACCGGCTTCTTGTCCTTGGTCTGCCAGCCGTTGCGTTTCCAGCCGGCCAGCCATTCGGTGACGCCTTTACGCAGGTAGGTGCTGTCGGTGTAGACGCTGACCTCGGATGGCTTGCTCAGCCGTTCCAGGCTCTGGATGGCGGCCATCATCTCCATCCGGTTGTTCGTCGTGGCCGGGTCGCTGCCGTAGATCTCCTTCTCGTGGCGGCCGCAGCGCAGGACCGCGCCCCAGCCGCCAGGGCCAGGGTTCCGCAGGCAGGCGCCATCGGTGAAGATCTCCACGATGGAATCAGGAACGGTCGCGCCGGACGTGCGGCGCGGCCGGCCGTCGCTGCTCACGCGTGTCGCCTCTGGCATGGGTGTGCTCACCTTCGGCTAGCCCGGAACTGTGCCGGGCACGAGACTACCGATCAGGCCAGCCAGGCGCAGGTAAGGCCGACCAGGAATGCGGCGGCCTTCGCCTCAGCCCTAGTGCGGGGAGAGGCGAAGGCCGCCGGGTTTAACCGCTGTGCCGCAGAGCGGCTTAGTGACTTTGCGAGTTAGCCGCGTAGTGGGCCGCGACCCGCGCCGCCGACAGCGCCGTCGGGTAGACCGCGACGTAGCCGACGGTGCCGTTGAAGTGGTAGCGCAGCGGCTCGGTCGTGCCCTGGCTGTTGTGGCCCCAGTAGTCCAGGTTCCAGCCGGTCAGGTTGTCATAACCGACCCGCCAGTAGCCCGAGTAGCTGGTCGCGGTGGCGGTATGGGTGCCGATCTTCTGGCCGTCCACCCACAGCACCATGGTCTTCGTGCTGGCCTGGTAGGTGCCGATCACGTAGTGCCACTTGTTGTCGTTATAGACATTCGAGGTCTCAATGGTGTCCGGACCTGAGCCGTTCCAGATGCCGAACACCAGCTGGCCGTCGTTCATCATGTAGACGTGGCGGTCATAGGTGGCGCTCGGGCCGGTCTGGCCGCTGCCGAATCCGGCGATCAGGCCGCCCAGGTTGGTGCTGGTCTTGAACCAGGTCTCGACCGAGAACGTGCCCGGGCTAGTCTGCTTGGTCTTCGCTGTCACCAGCCCGGTGCTGCCGTTGAAGCTGGTGGCCGTGCCCGTGACGCCGGTGATCGGCCCGGCCGCGCCCTTGGTGGTGCCCGGCTCGTAGATGCCGTTGTAGCCATGCGTGGTCGAGTCGTAGGCGGTGCTGCCCGAGGTCTGGTTCAGGCGCCAGATGAACGAGGGGTGGTCGCGCTTGATCGTGGTCAGGTAGCTGTAGGCCGGGTTGGTCCCGTGCACGGTGACCGACGCGGACGCGGCGGACTTGGCCGATGTCTTGGTGCCGTTGCTGGCCGTCACCCGGTAGGTGTGCGTCGCGCCGGGCGTCAGGCCAGCGTCCCGGTAGTGCAGGACCGGCAGGGCCCACGGCCACGACGTGGCGGTCAGGGTGGCGATCGGCGTGGTGCCGCTGTCGCGGTAGATCGCGTAGCTGAGCGTCCCGATGTCGTTGGTGCTCACCGCGGGGAAGGTGACCGAGTCGACGCCCTTGGAGGTGCTGATCGCGGTGGGCGCGGCGGGCGTCGGCGGGGCGACGGTGTCCGGGAGCGGGCCGAAGATCGCGAAGCCCTGCTGGTCCTGGCCGTTGACTTTGTCGAAGTCGCCGCCGACGAACAGTCGCGTCCCGTCGGTGGCCATGACCCGCGGGCCCAGGCCTTCGGCCGGGCTGGACGTACTCGGGTTCCAGTGGCCGACCGAGCCGTCGGTCAGTGACTGGTCCAGCAGGTGGTGGGCGACCCAGCCGCTGCCCTGGGGGACCTGCGGGAAGCCGCCCGGGGAGTAGGCGCAGTCGTGGGCGTGCGAGCCCTTGAACAGCCAGCCGTTGATCAGCACGATCGACTGCGTCGCGCCCAGGCAGTCGTTCTGCCAGATCAGCTTGCCGGCCGGCAGGGCGGTCTGGCCCGTGGCCGGGATCGGCTCCCTGACGTAGGCGGCGAAGTCACCGTCGAAGCAGCCGCCGCCAGTGCCCTCGGCGGCGACATAGGCGATGCCGGCCGGGTCGGCCGTGGTGGCGCCGCCGATGATGACGTCCTTGACCGATGACTGGCAAACCGTGTTATTGGGCACGATGGTCGCGGCAAAACCCTCATGCGCGCCGGTCGTCGTGCTCACCGAGCCGATGGCGTTCTGCAGGACGCCGTCGACGTGGTTGAAGTAACCGCCGACGATGACGCGGGAATTGTCCGGCGCTACTGCGATCG
The DNA here is from genome assembly GCA_963788895.1 of uncultured Actinomycetota bacterium. Classification (GTDB taxonomy): domain Bacteria; phylum Actinomycetota; class Actinomycetes; order Streptosporangiales; family Streptosporangiaceae; genus DATBGO01. Next base: position 200,981 of record CAWBJA010000012.1, read on the forward strand.
ACGTCACCACGTTGTCGAAGGCGGGGGCCCAGGGCTCGATGGTGCCGGTGCCCGAGGCGGTCACCGCGCCGGCGTAGGTGCGGGCCGCGCCGTCCAGCTCGTTGAACGCGCCGCCCAGGTAGATCTCCGCGCCGCTGGGCGAGGGGGCGATGGTGAGGACTTTCCCGAACGCGGTGGGCGCCCAGCCGGTCAGCGCTCCGGTCGCCGTGCTGAAGGCGGCGACATTGTCGCGGTACTGGCCGTTGACGTGGTCGAAAATGCCGCCCACATAAAGGGTCTTTTGGTCCGGTGATACCGCCAGCGCCGTTACTTCCGCGGCGGCCGATCCGGTGATGTCCGGGTTAAAGGAAGTGATCAGCTGCCCGGTGGTAGAACTGAACGCGGCCAGATAGGTGCGCGTGACGTTGCCGGTCGGCGCCACGTCCCCGGACGGGCGGACCGTCGTGAACTGGCCGCCGACGTATACCACGCCGTTGGCGTAGGCGAGCGCCCACACCGTGTCGCCGGTCTGCCAGGACGTGGAGACCCGGTCGCTGATGTTCGGGCTGGGGGTCGGATTCAGGACGGCGGCGCTGGCCTGCTGGGCGCCCGCCTCCGGTTTGCCAGCCGCCGCTGTGGCGTGCGGAACCTGGATGCTAGTCGCCGTCGCTGCTGCTACCACCAGCGCGGTGAATCCGAGGAGGATCCTTGCCTTCATTCCCATCCCTTGCTGCGTCATCCGGCCGGGCCGCGCATGCGGGCCCGGGCTGTTTCCCTGCCGACGTCAGTCGCTGGGCGACGGCGCTCCCAGACCGGCGACGGCGCCGCAGACTGCTGTTTCCCCGGATAGCGATGACCGGCCGATAGCGTGCGATGCACAACTGTAACCGTTAGTAATCACAACCGGCGAATTAGTAGTTTAGGGGTAGCTTGCGCTATCCACCAGCGGTTCGCGGCTAATTGCCGCCTGACTATACCCGCCCTTCCGCTGAACTGGGCCGACGTTAATGTCAGGTGCGCAATTTGTTACCCGGCGTGTCGGGCGCGCTGGGGCTGCAGCGGCTGGCCAGGTTACCGGCTGCCCCCGCGCTAGCCTCGCTCGGCGCGGGGCGCGCGCGGCGCGGGGCGGGGCGCGCGCGGCGCGGGGCGCGGGCGGCGCGGGGCGCGGCCGCGCGGCGGTACGGCCGGGGCCCGACACTCAGCTCGCGGCGTTGATGAAGGCCAAGACCTCGGCCAGCCCCGGCTGGTAGCCGTGTGCGGGTATCAACCTCGATCCAGGGCGCCGGCCAGGAACGCGGTCGAAGGCGGCATGGGCCCGGGTGTGCCGCGCCGCGTCTCCCGGACCAGGATCCCCGTGCGCAGTCCGCAGTGGTATCCGGCGGCTAGCGGTGCAGCCCGGCCAGGGACGAAGCCTTTGGATAGGCGTGCGCAATGCTCGCCGGAACGGCAGCCGCGGGCACGAGGTACCCGTAGAGGGCGGCCGCGCCGAAGGTGTTGTTGAAGTTGTTCGCCCCGATGGCGTCACCCGCAGGCACGGGGATGCCCGGCTGGAAGTTCTGGCTTTGCGCCACCCGGGCGTCGGAGGAGATGCCCGCCGCAATCAAGTTGACGCAGGGAGTGGCGGCGGGTCCGATGAACACATCCATCTCGGCACGGGTGCCTACGGTGTCCGCATCGAGGAAGTAGGTCACTCCGGTGATGATGAGCGCCTTGCCGGACGGCACGGTGTAAAAGCCTGCCGTGCAGTTGCCGAAGCCGCGTATCACGACATCATTCGCCGGATCGGCCTCGGCGACCAGGAGCTGGCTTGCGTTCGTCTTGGCCAGGTTGGGGTTAACCGACAGCTGCCCGCTGGCATTCACCTGAGCCTGGTTCGTGCTGTTCGCGCCCTGGATGGTAACCAGGCCCGCCGTGGCCGCCTGCACCAGCGGCGGGCCGATGATCGATCCAGCGAAGAGCGCGGCCGCGATCAGCGCGGCCGTCCGCCATCTGGCTGCTACTTGCATTTGGACGCCTCCTAGCCTTTACCGCGAACCCGTCTCGCGGGTAAAGGGAACGTATACGAAGCGCCTTCAATGGATCAATGGACCGGCGCGTCCCGCCTGCTTACTGAAAGCCGCCACGATCCCGGCGGCGCCCGGTCACTTCGTCCCCTTGCAGCCCCCGGCGTAAGGCGTAAAGTCAGAAGTTAGTTTAAGGCTTAGACAAACTCGGCCGGACCGCCCGAGTGACGTCGGGCTCGCCACCAGGAAGGGGTGTGGCATTGGCATGATCACACGCGATTGGATTTCAGCCCGGCGCGGGAACGGGCGCCGGGCCGTGGCACCCGCGGCCAGGCCCCGCAGGCGTCACCCCCGCCAGCAGGCCCGCCTGTTCGGATGCCTGATCGCCGCGCTGGCGGCAGGCATCGGGTTAGCCCCGGCCGCCCCTGCGGCCGCCACCTCGAACTCCGCCGCAGCCTCGCATCCGGCCGTTCCGGCTAGCCCGGCGGCCTCCGCGCGCGCGTCGGCCCGGTCCGGCGCCAGCGCGCCCATGGGCCCGGCCGCCCCGGCGGCGGAAACAGCGCTGCCCGAGACCGGCTGGACCGCCAGCGCGAGCACCAACTCCAGCTCCGGCGACGCCCCGGCCCACGCCATCGACGGCAACACCAGCACCAGGTACAGCTCCGACGCCGACCAGGCCTCGGGCATGTGGTGGCAGGTCAACATGGGCTCCGCGCAGAGCTTCAACCAGATAGAGCTGAACTCCGGCGGCTCGTCCGGCGACTACGCCCGCGGCTACAACGTCGAAGTCTCCACCAACGGCAGCACCTTCACCAGCGTCGCCACCGGCACCGGCACCGCCTCACCGGAAATCATCACCCTCGCCGCCCAGACCGCCCAGTACATCCGCGTCGTCCTGACCGCCGGGACCACCACCAACTGGTGGTCCATCGCCGAATTCACCGCCTTCACCAGCGGCAGCGGCGGCGGCGGCAGCCTGGGACCGAACGTCTACGTGTTCACCCCGAGCATGTCGCAGAGCTCCATCCAGAGCACCCTGAACACGATCTCCAGCGAGCAGACCACGAACCAGTTCGGCACCCAGCGCTTCGCGCTGCTCTTCCAGCCGGGCACCTACGGGTCCACCGCGAGCCCGCTGACCTTCACGGTCGGCTTCTACACCAGCGTGGCCGGCCTGGGCCAGAACCCCAGCCAGGTCGTCATCAACGGCACCGTCGATGTCTATAACCAGTGCTCGGGCGGCACCTGCAACGCGACAGACAATTTCTGGCGGTCACTGTCCAACCTCACCATCAACGTCACGGGCCAGTCGGGCTGCGAGAACGGCGACGACTTCTGGGCGGTCTCCCAGGCCGCTCCGATGCGCCGGGTCCACATCAACGGCAACCTGTCGCTGATGGACTACTGCAACGGCTCACCCGACTACGCCAGCGGCGGCTTCATCGCCGACTCCGAGTTCACCGGCGGGACCGTCACCAACGGCTCGCAGCAGCAGTTCATCACCAGGGACAGCTCCCTGGACGGCTGGAGCAACTCGGTGTGGAACCAGGTCTTCTGCGGTGACTCAGGGGCCCCGGCACAGAGCTTCGCGGGCAACTCCGGCGACAGCGGCGGGCCAAGCTCCTACACCACGCTGTCCACCTGCCCGGTGACCGAGGAGGCGCCCTACCTGTACACCAACTCCTCCGGTGCCTACAACGTGTTCGTGCCCTCGCTGCGGACCAGCTCGTCCGGGCCGACCTGGGTCAGCGGGAACACCCCCGGCACGTCCCTGTCCCTGAACACCTTCTTCGTGATCCAGCCGTCGAACACGGTGGCCCAGATCAACGCGGCCCTGGCGGCCGGGGACAATCTGCTGTTCACCCCCGGCGTCTACAACATCAGCCAGACCATCAACGTCACCAAGGCCGACACCAAGATCATCGGTCTCGGCTACCCGACCCTGATCCCCTCCGGGGGGATCACCACGATGAACGTGGCCGACGTCAGCGGGGTCAACATCTCCGGCATGATCTTCGACGCCGGGACCACCAGCTCGCCGTCGCTGCTGCAGGTCGGCACCCAGGGCTCGAACGTCAGCCACGCCAGCGACCCGGTCACCATCGATGACGTGTTCTTCCGGGTCGGCGGGGCCGAGACCGGGACGGCCGTGACGAGCTTCATCGACAACAGCAACAACTCCATCATCGATGACGTCTGGGCCTGGCGGGCCGACCACGGCTCTGGCGCCGGGTCCTGGACCTCGGACCAGGGCAATACCGGGCTCATCGTGAACGGGAACAACGTGACCGCCTACGGCCTGGCCGTCGAGCACTACCAGAAGGACGAGGTCATCTGGAACGGCCAGGGCGGGGAAGTCATCTTCTTCCAGAACGAGAATCCCTATGAGGTACCCAGCCAGGCGTCCTGGATGGCCAGTTCCACCCAGGACGGCTACCCGGCGTTCTTCGTGCCCAACTCCGTGACCACGTTCCAGGGCTACGGGATGGGCGTTTACTCCTACTTCGATCAGGGCGTGGCGATCGAGAGCTCGATGGCCTTCCAGGCCCCGAACACCTCCGGCGTGGTCTTCCACGACATCCTGACCGTGTTCCTGAACGGATCCGGCGGGATCTTGTCGGTGATCAACGGAACCGGGGCCGCGGTCAGCTCCAGCTTCGGCGGTCCCAGCGACGTAGTGACCTACTCCTGAGCTAGCCCATCAGCCCCGCGCCGGGCGGGCCGGCCCACCGGCCCGCCCGGCGCGGAATCACCTATCCGCCGCCGGTTCCTTGTAGTCAGCCGCGACCGCCTGCGGCCGTCGGTCTGCTGTGTCCGCAGCCGCAACTCACGCCCACTGCCCGTCAGGTCTCTGCCAGGGCGGTCGTAGTAGGTGTCGCGGTACACGCTCTGCTCCCCTTGTGCAAGGCTGGGACGTCACTGACCAGGAAGCGCTTGCGCAGATGGCCATTCCTGCTGGGGAGACCGCCGTGGAGATCCCGGGCAGGATGCTTCAGTTCTTGAGGCAGGAGGGCCGTGACTCCGGTAGCGGATGACGAATTCGAGAATCTGCTGGCCTGTTTCGGCAGGGAAGCCATTCACCTTGAGACCCGCGATGCATACGGCACGGCAGTCGAGTTGCCGCACATGGCCAAGTGGGCGCGCGGTGAGGCCGACGACCTGGAATGGCTCCAGGGCTGGTGCGGAACCTTGCGCGAGCATGTCAGGGCAGGGAGATGCGTTCGCCGGGCCCGTATCGTGTCCGAGCCTCTCAGCGACTACCAGCGCTGGTCGTACAGCATCGCTTACCCGATGGTAGAAGCCGGTGAGGATATCGGCTGGGTGCCCCGCAGGCTGGTCTCGTCCGTCCTGCTGCCAGGAAACGACTTCTACCTGTTCGATGACCGGCTGGCCGTGTTCCTGCTGTACGGGGGAAACGGGCTGGCCACGGGCAAGATCAGCTCGTCAGACCCCGCTGACATCCGGATGTGCCGGTCAGCCTTCGAGGCCGTATGGAAGCTGTCGATACCACACAGTGAGTACCAGCCCCTCTAGCTCCGCCAAACAGGCTCAGATGGCGCTCGGTGCCCGCATGCGGGAGATCCGTAAGGACGCGGGTCTTTCCGGCCGGGCGCTGGCTGCGGCGACTGGCCAGCATTTCACGCGCTCAGCGCCCGTGCCGCAGGCCCGTAGCGCGCGGCGGCCTGCAGGTGCTACAGAGCCGGTTTAGTGCGCAGATCCGCCCACTACGACTCACAAACCCGCAGGCCAGCGAGCTACAGCGTTCCGGGCCGTGAAGCGTGTCACAAGTCAGGTTCCTGAACGGCTCCGGCGGGATCTTGTCGGTGATCAACGGCACCGGGGCCGCGGTCAGCTCCAGCTTCGGCGGTCCCAGTGACGTGGTGACCCACTCATGAGCATCAGCCCCGAGCCAGGCGGGCCGACCCACCGGCCCGGTTCGGGATAACCCCGGGCGGGCCGGATCGAGAAGTCAGTGGCAAGGTCACAACGACCCGTCAGGCTGAGCGTCTACCCTGACGAATCCGGCGACCCGAGCCATTTTGGTGATGGCGAAACCAGGCGGCAAGAGCGGCCAGGGCATAGACAGATCGGGGCGCTGTGATGCCTTGCCGTCCGGCAGGTATGCGACCACGCGATCGATAAGCTTCCCGGCCAGGAAGGGCGCGGCCACGCTCAGCCCGCCACTCAGCATCAGGATCCGGACACCCGCCTCATAAAGCGAGGTAACCACCCGGAAGGGCTCGTTATCGCGCATCAGCATCGGAAGCTTCAGGATGTCCTTGCCGTGTGAGCCGGGGACAGCCTCGCACACGGAACCGTCTGCATGCAGCACCGCATCGGCGTTAACACGCAGAACCTGCCGGCTGCTCATGTCGCGGGGCAAAGCCGACACGCTGCCGTCGGAGATCAGGTAAGGCCAGATCACCAGCGGGCGCCCAGTTCTGGTGGCCGCAAGCCATGAGCCCAGCACTGTCATAGCCTCATCCGCCAGCACGCCCGTCTCGACCTCAATGCCCGCCGCACGCAGCGCCGCCATCCCGCCCAACCCGCGTGACGTCGGGTCGGCCAGCGCGACGACCACCCGCCGGACCCCGGCGTCGATCAGGGCCTGTCGGCAGGGCGGAGTACGTCCCTGGTGGTTGCACGGCTCCAGGGTCACTACCGCTGCTGCGCTGTAGGCCAGGTCGCCCGCTGCTGCGAGCGCGTGCGCCTCGGCGTGAGCCTCGCCCTTCCGCTCGTGGTAACCCTCTCCGACGATCTGGCCGTCCGCGCCGATCACGACACAGCCCACGGGAGGATTCGGGCTTGTCGTGCCGAGACCCGCCATTGAGAGCGCGATGGCCCGGCGCATTGCGGCAATCTCCGCCAGCGTCGCCATTCAGACGATCCCCGTCCGGCCAAGGGCGTCACGCAGCCCAGCGACTTCTTCAATCCTGCTGTGCGGAGCCAATTTCTCGGAAACCGGGACGATCATGCCCAGCACCCGGCCCGATCCGGAAGCGCGAGCGATATCCAGGGCTTTCAGGGCGACCGTGGCCGCCTGGGCCGGCTCACCGCAGGCCGCCAGTGCGGCAGCCTGGCGGCTCAGCGCCACACCGCAATCCCGCCGGTAGGCGGGCGGCAGCGAGCGTATGGAATGTTCCAGCACGGTGACTGCGCGCATGGGTTTCCCGAGCGTCAGCCAGCAGGCGCCCCTCTGCATTTCTAGGTATGCAGGCGTGCAGAAAGAGCCGTGGCCGGCCGAAGCGTCCCCTGGATCATCGGCAGCGGCGGCCACCAGATGGGCACGATCCAGCGTTGCGTGACATGCCCGCTCCTCGCCATCCAAGGCGTAGGCATGTGCCTCCTGCTGGAGGATCGCCGCCAGCATCGGCCCCGGCAGGACGTTCACCTCTCGCCTTGCCGCAGCTGCCAACGCTGCCATCTGCGCGGAATCACGATCTGGCGCAGCCTGCTGACTTCGCCGGAACAGCGTCCACGACACCATCTGCCGGTCGTTGCACTCCATTGCCCATTCCATCGCCCGCCGCGTCCAGAACCGGGCAGCTGTCATATCCGCGGAGTCCTCATAGAGCCACGCTGCCGACTCCGCGTACCTCGCCGCCAGCCCGAGAACCACATCACGAATTGGGAGCCGTACGGCGCGCAGTAAGGCGTCAATCACGCCCAGATTCTTAATCACTCCCGACAGAGCGTGACGAGGCCCAAGCAGATTATCGGCTTTTACAAGTGTGTGCCACTGCTCATTGAGGTGAGTGATCAGTTCCTGGGCCTGTGCTGCCGAGAATGCTCCCAGTCGCGCCCTCGTCGCCCGCTCCGCACGAGCTGCGCTGTCCATCTCGGCGGCGTCCTTGCTTCTGCCCGGCACTTCGCTACTGGCGGCGGCTACCCTGGCGAGTTCGCCGTCGGCGCTGAGCACCTCATCAAGCCGACGAGCCATCTGCGCAGACGGGCGCTGCTTGCCATGGGAAAGCCGGGAAATCAAAGCAGCATCACATGGCACCCGGCGAGCCAACGCCCGCGTGCCAATTCCGCGTTGCGCCATGAGCGCAGCGAGCCTCCCGGCGAAATCCACCGCACCACACCTATCGCGTTGACCAGCCTGTTGACCGGCGTTGACGGTAGCCCCATCAACAGTTCCAGATTAGCTGCCCGAAGCGCACAGTAAACGCCATGATGCACAGCGGACACGAACTCTTAATGCCGACACCCACGGCCCTGGGCCGACCCGTCCGCCTCCCGATCCCCCATTCTGGCCCTGAGCTGAGGCTGGCTGCCTCCGACGAGCTGGTTCCGGCAAGCCGCGCGGATCCTGACCGGCCCTGTTGCCCTGTACCAACCCGCCTGGGACGCGGGGGTGAGCGGTGGCGACCTCTCAAGAGCTAGGACTGGTGGCTAGCGCGGCGCGGGGAGCGGTGGTGGTCACTCAGGGAACTACTGGGGTAGTGGCGGGCGGGCGCACGGTGCTGAGCGCGGAAGCGGTCGCTCGTATTGACCTGGTGGCGTTGCCGTCCGCGCCGTTCTGGGCCAGACGCCATACGGAGGCGGCTTTAAAGTCGTGGCGGGCTGAGCCGCTCATTGACACGGCGGAGCTTCTTGTCTCAGAGCTGGTGACGAATGCCGTGAGCTTTTCTGGCACGGGCGCGGGGCTGGCCAGGATATCCGTAATGCTCCGCCTGCTAGCGAGACAGCTCATTATCGAAGTCAGGGACCCAGACCCGAGGCCGCCAGTCCGAGCCCGAGACGTATCTTGCGACCTGGAAAGCGGGCGCGGGCTGATGATTGTTGAGGCACTGAGCAGAGAATGGAATTACTACTTACTCCCCGAGGGTGGAAAAGTCGTCTATTGCGTCGTAGAGGCATGAGCCGGCAGCCTGCGCCACCCGAAAAGGAGCAAGGTAAGCCTGCGCAGGATGCGGCGGACCAGCCGTTCTGGCAGGTCGCAGCGCAGGTCCGCGACGAGCTGCCCCGCTGGGTCGTCATCTGGCTCTCGCGTGAGCGCCGGTTCCGCGCGTACCCGAAATTCCGGCCTCCGGCCTGGATGACGTCCGCCAGCGGCAGCGACCGCGACGAGCTGCTGGCCGACATCGACCGGATCGAGAACGCAGCCGCCGGGCCCAGGGGCCGAGCCGCGGACGTCCGCCCGTGAACCAGAGGTCAGCCCTGACGGCGAACGCCAGAAAGAACCGAGGAAAGCACATGTCCGTGACAGTCCCGGAGGCGGGGAGAGTAGCTCCCCTCATGGCTCCGGCACCTATTCCCTTCCGTCCGCCGCGACCCCGGCCGCCACGTCCAGCTCCCCGACCCCGGCCCGGGCCCTCACACTGGACCGGCTCGTCCGTACTGCTTCTGCCCAGAATTGGGTTATGAATGGCTAACCTCAGGACCGAGCAGCGTCAGCTGCGGGCCCGGATGCACGCGGCCAAGGTGAGCACGCACGCGATCGCCATCGAGTTCGGGCGACGGTACCGGCTGCGACCGCGTGCGGCCTGGCGGCACGCGAATGGCTGGTCGCTGACCGAGGCGGCCGAGAAGATTAACAGCTGCGCCCATAACGCCGGGCTGCATCCCAGCGGCCTCACCGTCGCGATGACCAGCGGGCACCTTTGCGAACACGAAGCGTGGCCCGGCGAGGGAAGCCAGCCCGTCGGACGCCGGGTCAAGCCCAGCCTGCTGGCCCTGCTCGCCTGCACCTACGGCGCCACCATCCCAGATCTGCTCGACCTGCGCGACTACGAAGAACTGGCGCCAGCCGACCGGCTCCTCATCGACATCCTGGCCCAGAACGCAGGACACGGCCGACCGCCTGACAAATATCCTGACCGGATTCCGTACTGACCGAAGAGGCCAGCGATTTACCCGCCTGCGGGTGGCCGGACGGGCGACTTTTTGGGGTGGATGGCCGCTGCGGGTGCTGTTTGAACAGCTCCGGGCCAGGCACACCATTTCGGTGCGCTAGCTGATGCAGGTGGCCCGGTGGGCGGCGATGAGCTGCTGGTACCAGCGGGCGCTGGCCTTCGGGATCCTGGCCTGGGTGCCGAAGTCGACGTACACCAGGCCGAACCTGCGGCTGTACCCGTCCGCCCACTCGAAGTTGTCCAGCAGCGACCAGACGAAGATGCCGCGCACGTCCACCCCGGCCGCGATCGCCGCCCGGGCCTCGGCGAAGTGATCGCTGAGGTAAGAGATCCGCTCCAGGTCGTCGACCCCGCCCTCGGGGTCCACGTAGTCGTGGAACGCCGCCCCGGTCTCGGTCAGGTACAGCGGCAGCTCGGTGTACTCGCTGATCCGGCGCAGGATCCGGCCCAGGCCCGCGGGCCGCGCGTCGAGGCCGCCGGCCGTGAGCGGCCCGGTCGCGGGCAGCACCCGGGCCTGGTGATGCGGCTCGGCCTGGTCATGCGCGACGGTCTTGGTCTCGTAGTAGTTGACGCCGACGAAGTCGGTCGACACGGCCATGTCGGCCAGGTCGCCGTCCTGGATGAAGTCGATGGGCGCCTGCCGCGCGTACCAGGCGAGCATGTCGCCGGGATAGCGGCCCTGGAAAACCGGGTCGAGGAACCAGCGGTTCTCGTAGCCGTCCAGGCGCGCGGCGGCGGCCAGGTCCGCGGCCGATCCGGTGGCCGGGTGGATGTCGGACAGCAGGTGCGCGAGGCCTGCCAGGGCCCGGGGCGCCCGCCGCCTGATGATGTCGACGGCGCGGCCGTGCGCGAGGAGCAGGTGGTGCGCGGCCCGCAGGGCCGAGCTGAGGTCGGCGAGGCCCGGCGCGTGCCAGGCCCTGCAGGTAGCCCACCATGGCCGCGCAGAACGGCTCGTTGATGGTGACCCACAGCGGGACGAGGTCGCCCAGGCTGTCCAGCACGACGTCGGCGTAGTCGCAGAAGTAGCCGACCGTGTCACGGTTGGCCCAGCCACCGCCGTCCTGCAGCGGCTGCGGGAGATCCCAGTGGTAGAGCGTGGCCACCGGCGCGATCCCCCGGGCCAGCAGGCCGTCCGTCAGCCGCCGGTAGAAATCCAGGCCCTTCTGGTTAACGGTGCCTGTGCCGTCCGGAATGACCCGCGGCCAGGCGATCGAGAACCGGTAGGCACCCAGGCCTAACCCGGCGGCCAGATCGAGGTCGCCATCGACCCGGTGATAGTGATCACAGGCGATGGCCCCGGTATCGCCATGGGTCACGGCCCCGGCCGCGGCGGCGAACGTGTCCCAGATCGAGGGCCTGCGCCCGTCCTCGTCAGCGGCTCCTTCGACTTGATAGGCGGCGGTCGCGGCGCCAAACAGAAAACCCGGTGGGAAGCGCATGGACAATGCCGACTGCTCCTTCACTGCGCCAGACGTGGCTACGAGCCGCACTGCAGGCGGGCCGACGTTACTTTATTACTTATGCTAAGTCTTGAGTAAAGAGTGTCAAGCGTCCTTTTCGGGCGGCCGGAACTGGCCGGGCGGCGGGGGGGCGGGTTAGACGTGCTCCACGACGATCACCGCGGCGGTGTCGGGCGCCAGCGCGTCGAAGACATGCGGGGCGTCGCCGGGATAAGTGATGTAGTCGCCGGGGCCGAGCTCGACCGGCTGGCCAGCCGGGCCGGCCAGCACCCGGCCTGAGCCCAGGATCAGGTGCTCGGTGGTGCCCGGCATGTGCGGCGGTGACGTCCTGGGCTGACCCGGCTGCGCCACGATCCGGTAGATGTCGCGCCGGGCCCCGCGCGCGCCCGAGGCCAGCAGCGTGGCCGCGTAGCTGGCTTTCTCTGAGTAGGTGACCGGGCCTTCGCCGGCCCTGATCACCCGGACCTCGGGCCGCGGCGCGTCGACCAGCTGGCTGAACGGCACGCCCAGCGCGACCCCGATCGCCCACAGGGTTTCCACGCTCGGGTTACCGGTACCCGATTCGAGCTGGGACAAGGTGGACTTGGCGATGCCCGCGCGCCTGGCCAGCTCGGTCAGGGACAGGCCGGCCCGGTCGCGTTCGTGCCGGATCGACGCCGCGATCTGCGCGGCCAGGCTGTCGCGCAGGCGCCGCTGGAGGGACGAGTGAGCCTGCTTCCATGCGTTCGCTCCACAACTGCGGTTCGCCCGCATCCACCTTCGCTCCGGGGTCCGCGTCGCACCGTATCGGTGTCGCGCAGCCCCTGGCCACCGTCCGCCCGGCCGCCGTGTTCGGTCTGCGCTCCCAAATATTCGATTTGACGAACACCGATCTTGTGTTCATTCTAATGGACATGCGTTCGACATGGCGAACACTCCGGCCGGGAACGCTCGCGCTGGACCGGGCCACGCTGCGCGACGTCGCGCTGGTCTGCCTCGCGGACGCCATCGTGGCCGTCTCCTTCGGCGCCATCAGCGTGTCCGGCGGCTTGCGCCCGTGGCTGCCCGTCAGCATGTCGCTGCTGGTATTCGCGGGCGGCGCCCAGTTCGCCGCGGTCGGCGTGCTGCTCGCGGGGGGCAGTCCCTTCGCGGCCATGCTGGCCGGCCTGGTGCTCAACGCCCGGCTGCTGCCCTACAGCCTCGCGGTAGCCGACGTGCTCGACGGTCCCTGGTGGACCCGGCTCGCCGGGGCGCACGTCATCACCGACGAGTCCACGGCGTTCGCGCTGCGCCGCCGCGGCCGGGAGCGCCGCGCCGCGTTCTGGACCTGCGGGCTGAGCCTGTTCGCGGTGTGGAACCTGGCCGTGGCCCTCGGCGCGCTGGCCGGGGCGGCCGTGCGGGATACCGCCGCCTTCGGCCTGGACGCGGCCCTCCCGACCGTGGTGCTGGCCCTGGCCCTGCCCTCGCTCGCTGATCGCGGCATCCGGCGCGCGGCCCTGCTCGGCGCGGTTCTCGCGGTGGCCGTCACGCCATTCGTGCCCACCGGCCTGCCGATACTGATCGCCCTGGCCGGGCTGGCCCTGGCCGGGCGGCCCGCCAGCCGGCCGGGGCCAGCCGCCCAGCCGGGCCAGCCAGAGCAGGACTACCCCGGCCCGGACCGAGCGCGGGAGACGTGCTGATGCCGGTCCTGACCATGCTCGCGCTGGCGGCGGGGACCTTCATGCTCCGGCTGGCCGGCCCGGTGTTCAGGCACCGGATCAAGATTTCGGACCGGCTGCAGGGATTGCTGTCCGCCGCCGCGGTGGTGCTGCTGATCGCCCTGGCGGCCACCGCCGCGCTGACCCAGGGCCACGGCTTCGCCGGGTGGGCCCGGCCGGCCGGTGTCCTGGCGGGCGGGCTGCTGGCCATCCGGCGTATGCCGCTGCCGGTGGTGATCATCGCGGCCGCGGCGGTTACCGCGATCCTGCGGTTGTGCGGCGTGGCCTGATCCGCCCGGCCCGCCCGGCCCGCCCGGCCCGTCCCGGCCGCCCGGGCCTTGATCCGCCTGGCGGCCCGGCCGGCCCACCGCCGCGCGGCCGGAACGCACAGTTCCGGTACCGCGACCCGGTTAGCCGCCGTTAGCGTTCGCGGGTATATATATGGCTTTGCGCAGATATCAGGGATCTTGCGGGCAAGAGTCCGCCGCCTTCCCATCGATAAAAAGTTGTGACAATATTCGCCCCTAGATCGCTACATAAGAGTCCTTATGCTCGCGCCAGCCCGCCAGGCAGGGCTTGTCCCCCGCCGTGGGCCACCGGCATGAAGTTGGTCACGGCGGAAGGTGGCAGTGGTGACCCGAACGAACGCAGCGAGGCCCGGCAGCTGGGGCCCGGTCCTGACCGGGCGGCCCGACGATAGCGAGGCCAGCCGATGACGATCTGGAGGCGGGCCATGTCGCTGGCGGCGTGCGCCCTGGCCGTGACCCTGAGCCTGGCCGCCTGCGGCAAAGGCAGCTCCGGCAACGCGATCTCCGGGACCTCAGGCGCGTTCGGCGCGGTCCCGCCGGCCAGCGGCACGGCGCACGCGGGCACGATCACCTGGGCCGAGGCGCCTGGCACCGCGCCGACCTATATCTTCCCCGTGCTGCTCGGCGCCGACGCGTCGGTGACCAACTCACTCGACTTCGAGTACGAGATGTGGCGGCCGCTGTACTGGTTCACCAACGGCGTCAACCCGACCGAGGCGCCGTCGATGAGCATGGCCGACGAGCCGGTCTACTCCAACCAGGACAAGACCATCACCCTCAAGATCAAGCCGAACTACAAGTGGTCCGACGGCCAGCCGGTGACCTCGCAGGACGCGCTGTTCTTCATCGACGAGGTACGCGCGGCGGTGAAGGAAAGCGGGTCCAACTGGGCGCAGTACACCCCCGGCCTCGGGATCCCCGACCAGATCGTGGGGGCCAGCACGCCCGACAACTCGACGCTGGTGCTCAACCTGAACAAGTCGGTCAACCCGCTGTGGATGACCGAAGACGAGCTGGAACTGATCGAGCCGATGCCGGTGCACGCCTGGGCCAAGGACGCGCCGAACGGCCCGGTCCTGGACTTCACCAACCCGGCCAACGCCAAGAAGATCTACGACTACCTGGCCAAGGCGGCCGGCTCGACCAGCACGTACGCCACCAACCCGTTGTGGCAGGTCGTGGACGGGCCCTACCGGCTGACCGAGTTCAACAACACCACCGGCGCCTTCACCATGGTGCCCAACCCCGGTTACGGCGGCCCGAAGTCGGCCAAGGTCCCGACCCTGCAGGGCGTCCCTTACACCTCCGACACCGCGGAGTTCAACGCCGTGCTGGCGCACAGCATCGACATCGGGTACATGCCGCTGACCGACGTGCCGCAGCTGAACGCGGTGAAGAAAGCCGGCTATCACGTCTTCGGCTACCCCGACTGGGGTTTCAGCTACGTGAACTACAACATGGCCGACACGACCGGTGACTTCAACAACATCATCAAGCAGCTGTATATCCGGCAGGCCCTGGCCCACCTGGAAAACGAGGACGGCTACATCAAGGCCTTCTTCCACGGCGCGGGCGGGCTGGCCTACGGGCCGATCCCGGCCGTTCCCGTGTCGCCCTACTCGCCGGCGAACGCGCTGAAGAACCCGTACCCGTTCAGCGTCAGTACGGCCGGGAGCCTGCTGAAGTCGCACGGCTGGAACGTGGTGCCCGGCGGCCAGACCACCTGCGCCAAGCCCGGCACCGGGGCGGGCCAGTGCGGGGCCGGCATCCCGGCCGGGACCAAGCTCACCTTCAACGTGCTGTACGCGACCGCACCCGCCTTGCTGGGCGAGCAGCTGACCGACTGGGCGTCCCAGGCCAAGAAGGTCGGCATCGACGTGGTGCTCAAGAGCGACACGTTCAACCACGTGATCGACATCACCGACGACCCGGGCTCGCCCAAGACCATCAACGACTGGGCCATGTCGTCCTACGGCGGGTTCACCAACACCACCTACCCGACCACGCTCGGGATCTTCACCAAGGGCGGCTCGTACAACGGCGGGTTCTGGGAGGACCCGAAGACCGACCAGCTGGTCAACCAGTCGGTCACCGGCGGCAACCCGGACGCGGTGAAGAACGAGGCGTCCTACCTGACCCAGGTGCAGCCCAGCCTGTTCCAGCCGAACCCGGACTACATCGTCGTGTGGAAGAACGACGTGTCCGGCCAGCCGGCCGCCATCAAGGCCATGACCCAGTACCAGCTGAACACCGAGCTGATGTACAAGACCGGCTGACCAGCGGGTGCACGGTGCGCGGGCCCGGCAGGCCAGTAGCGAGCAGGCAACGAAGAGGCGTGGCACGTGACGGCTTACCTCATCCGCCGGACGGCCACGGCGGTCGTGGTGCTGATCGGCGTCTCGGTCTTCGTCTTCCTGATGCTGCACGTCATCTACCCGACCCCGGCCATCGACGTGCTGGGCCCGCACGCCAACAAGTTCTCCATCAACCAGTGGAATCAGCAGCACGGCTTCGACAAGCCGTGGTTCGTGCAGTACCTGCGGTACATCGACCAGCTCGTGCACGGCAACCTGGGCTTTTCTTACAAGCTGAACCAGAGCGTGTCCGCGCTGTTCGAGGAGCGCTGGCTGCGCAGCGCCTACCTGTCCGGCATCACGCTGGTGCTCTCGATCCTGATCGCCATCCCGATGGGCATCTACCAGGCCATCCAGCGCAACACCATCGGTGATGGCATCGTCACCACCGGGGCGTTCGTGACCTACGCGATGCCCGACTTCTTCCTCTACCTGATAGCGATCCAGGCGCTGGCCATCTCCATCCCGGTCTTCAGTTACGAGGGCCCGCAGACCACCTCGATGATCTCGATCATCACCAACTGGCGGGCGATGACCCTGCCCATCGTCTGCCTGACCCTGCTAAACCTGGCCGGGTACTCCCGGTACATGCGGTCGGCGGCGATCGACACGCTGGCCCAGGACTACATCAAGGCGGCCAGGGCCAAGGGCCTGCCCGAGCGCCTAGTCCTGTACCGGCACCTGGTCCGCAACGCTTTCCTGCCGATGATCACGCTGATCGGGCTGTCGATCCCGGCGCTGCTGGCCGGCAACCTGATCGCCGAGGCGGTGTTCAACTTCCCCGGCCTCGGGCTGCTGTTCTACGACAGCCTGGGCACCGCCGACTACCCGATCCTGCTCGCCTACACGCTGGTCGGCGCGGCCCTGACCATCGCGGGCAACCTGGTCGCCGACGTCGCCCTGACCGTGGCCGACCCGCGCATCCGGCTCACCTGACCTGGCCTGGAGGACACCGGCGTGACGAATCTCGCCCCCCAGCTCCCGCTGCCGCCGGAGCTGGCGCCCGCGCCCGAGGGCGGCGCGGTCGGCCCGGTGCAAAGCGGCTGGCGGCTGGCCATGCGGGAGTTCGCCGATAACCGGCTCGCGGTCGTCGGGCTGGGCACGCTGATCTTCTTCGTGCTGTTCTGCTATCTGGGGCCGCTGGTCTACCACGGCGGGCTGACCTCCGACCTGACCTCCACCAACCTGCCGCCCGGCACCGGTCACCCGTTCGGCACCGACAACCTCGGCTTCGACGAGCTGAAGGAGCTGATGGTCGGCGGGCGGGCCGCGCTGGAGATCGGGTTCTTCTCCGCGGTCATCGGGATCGTCATCGGCGCGCTGTGGGGCGCGGTGTCCGGCCTGGCCGGCGGGCTGCTCGACGGCTTCCTGATGCGCATCGTGGACGTCCTGCTGTCGATCCCGTTCCTGTTCATCGTGCTGATCGTGGCGGTCAAGTACGGGGCGTCGGTGCTCGGGCTCAGCCTGATCATCGGGTTCTTCACCTGGCAGGTCCCGGCCCGGCTGGTCCGCGGCGAGGTGCTGACCCTGCGGGTGCGGGACTTCGTCTCCGCGGCCCGCACGGCCGGCTCGGGCCGGATCCGGCTGATCAACCGCCACCTGCTGCCCAACTCGCTCGGCGTGATCATCGTGACCGCCACGTTCAGCGTGGCCGACGCGATCCTGGCCGTGGCCACCCTCGGCTTCCTCGGCTTCGGCCTGCAGTACCCCACCTTCGACTGGGGCGACATGCTCAACAACGGCGTGACTTACCTGCAGGACGGCTACTGGTGGCAGGTCTACCCGGTGGGCGCCTGCATCATCCTGGTCGTGGTGGCCTGCAACCTGCTGGGCGACGCCCTGCGGGACGCGCTCGACGTGCGGCTGCGCCGTCGTTAAGAGCCAGGAAAGACCAGCCGTGAACGCTATCCGCCCGCCCGTCACCGTCCCTGCCGCCGACTCCCGCCGCTGACCGAAGAAAGAGGCGCCATGGCCCCCGTTCTGGAGATCACCGACCTGTCGACGCACATTCAGCTGACCAAGTCGGTCGTCCAGGCGGTCGGGAATGTGGATCTCGCCATCGACGCCGGCGAGGTGCTCGGCCTCGTCGGCGAGTCAGGCTGCGGCAAGTCCATGACGGGCCTGTCCATCATGGGCCTGCTGCCCCGGGGCGGCCAGATCGTGAGCGGCTCGATCAAGCTGGACGGCCGGGAGCTGGTCAGCCTGAGCGACCAGGAGCTGCGCAAGATCCGCGGCAACGACGTGGCCATGATCTTCCAGGACCCGCTCACCTCGCTGGACCCGACCAAGACGATCGGCTATCAGGTCGCCGAACCCGTCCGGCTGCACAAGGGAGCGACCAGGGCCGCGGCCCTGAAGGTGGCCACGGACGTGCTCGGGCTGGTCGGCCTGCCCCGGCCGGCCGAGCGGCTGAATGACTACCCGCACCAGCTGTCGGGCGGGATGCGCCAGCGGGTCATGATCGCGATGGCGCTGAGCTGCGAGCCCAGGCTGCTGATCGCCGACGAGCCGACCACGGCCCTGGACGTGACCATCCAGGCTCAGATCCTGGCCCTGCTGGCCGATCTCAAGGACCGCCTGGGCATGGCCATGCTGCTGATCACGCACGACATGGGGGTGATCGCCGGGCACGCGGACCGGGTCCAGGTCATGTACGCCGGGCGGATGGTCGAGGCCACCGATACCGGCCGCCTGTTCGCGCACATGCACCATCCCTACACCCGGGCGCTGCTGGCCTCGATCCCGCGGCTGAGCCAGGACGGCTCGCACCGGCTGCTCAGCATCGGCGGGATCCCGCCGGACCTGTCCGAGCCGCCGGCCGGCTGCCGGTTCGCGCCGCGCTGCAGCCGGGCCAGCGACAAATGCCGGGCGTACGAGCCGCCGCTGACCGGCCAGAGCGCGGCGCACCTGTTCTCCTGCTGGCATCCGGTCGACGGGCCGGCCGTGCTCGACGGGCCCGGCGGCCTGACCGCCAGGGACCGGCCAGGGCCGGAGGGTGCGGCCGATACGGCCAGCCCGGCCGGCCAGGGCGGTACCAGTCCGGGCGCGGCCGGAGCGCCGCTGCTGGAGCTGCGTGACCTGGTCAAGGAGTTCCCTGTCACCTCCGGGGCGATACTCCAGCGCAAGGTCGGCATCGTGCACGCGGTGTCGGGGGTGTCGTTCACGGTGACCGCGGGCGGCACGTTCGGCCTGGTGGGCGAGTCGGGCTGCGGCAAGACGACGATCGGGCGGCTGGTCGTCGCGCTGGAGCGCCCGAGCGCGGGCTCGGTGCTGCTCAGCGGCCAGGACATCGGCGCACTCAGCGGCAGCGAGCTGCGCCGGCAGCGCCGCGACCTGCAGCTGATGTTCCAGGACCCGTACTCGTCGCTGGACCCGCGGATGCGGGTCGGCTCGA
This sequence comes from uncultured Actinomycetota bacterium, assembly GCA_963788895.1. Classification (GTDB taxonomy): domain Bacteria; phylum Actinomycetota; class Actinomycetes; order Streptosporangiales; family Streptosporangiaceae; genus DATBGO01. The sequence continues at coordinate 220,014 of CAWBJA010000012.1, forward strand.
TCATCCGCGAGCCGCTCAGCATCCAGCACGTCGGCAGCCGCCACGAGCAGCAGGAGCGCGTGTTCGAGCTGCTGGACGAGGTCGGGCTGTCGCGCAACGCGGTCGAGCGCTACCCGCACGAGTTCTCCGGCGGGCAGCGGCAGCGGATCGGGCTGGCCCGGGCGCTGACCCTGAGCCCGAAGGTCATCGTGGCCGACGAGCCGGTCAGCGCGCTGGACGTCTCGATCAGGGCGCAGGTGCTCAACCTGATGAAGCGGCTGCAGGCCGACCACGGCCTGACCTACATCGTCATCTCCCATGACCTGGCGGTGGTCAAGTACATGGCCGACCGGATCGGCGTCATGTACCTGGGCAAGCTGGTCGAGATGGGCGCGGCCGACGACATCTATCAGCGGGCGGCGCACCCGTACACCGCCGGCCTCATCGCCACGATCCCGGTGCCCGATCCCGAGGCGGCCAGGCAGCGCGGCGGGGTGGGGATCAAGGGGGAGCTGCCCAGCCCGGTCAAGCCGCCATCGGGCTGCCGGTTCCGGACCCGCTGCCCGTTCGCGCAGGACCAGTGCGCCAGCGAGGAGCCGCCGCTGCGCTCGTTCGGGCCCGGGCACGTGGCCGCCTGCCATTTCCCGCTGCAGCGCCCGGCCGCGAGCCAGCCTCAGCCGGATCCGGCGGCGGCGCCGGCCAGCGCGGCTACCGCCAGGCCGCCCAGCGAGACCAGGTCGTAGCCGCCTTCCTGGACCAGGACCGCGGGCGCCAGCGACGCGACCCGGCGCCCTGCCTCCTGGTAGCCGGCCTCGGTGACGTTCAGCGGGCTCTCCGGGTCGGCGGCCGCCGCGTCCAGGCCGAGCGACACGACCAGGGCGTCCGCGCCCCAGGCCCGCACCTCGCCGCAGAGCACGTCCACCGCGGCCAGCCAGTCCTCGTCCCCGGCCCCGGGGGCCAGCGGCAGGTTGCGGTTGGCGCCCTGCCCCGCCCCGGTCCCGCGCTCGTCGGCGTACCCGGCGTAGTGCGGGAACCAGCCCGCCCCCGGATCGACATGCACCGAGCCATACCAGACGTCGGGCCGGTCATAGAAGATCATCTGCGTGCCGTTGCCGTGATGCGCGTCGATGTCGATCACCGCGACCCGGCCCGCCCCGCCGGCCCGCAGCGCCTGCGCGGCGACGGCGGCGTTGTTGAGGTAGCAGGACCCGCCGTAAGCGGCGCGGGTCACGTGGTGTCCCGGCGGCCGGCACAGCGCGTAGGCCAGCCGCTGGCCCGAGCTGACCAGGTCCGCCGCGGTCAGCGCGGCGTCCACCGCGCCCCGGATCGCGGCCCAGCTGCCCGGCCCGACCAGCGTCATCGTGTCGTAGCAGTACAGCCCGGTCCGCGCGTGCACCGCGGGCGGCGGGCGCAGCGGCAGCCCGGCCAGCAGTCCCGGGGTGGGGAACACGTACGGCACGACCCGGTCGCGGCCGCAGCGGGCGGGCAGCCCGGCCGCCGTCCAGTCGGCCCAGATCCCGGCCAGGTGATCGACCAGGAGCGGGTCGTGTACCGCGCGCAAGATCGCGTCGTCGTGCGCCCGGGCCGCGACCACGGGCGCGCCCGCGGCCGTCAGCGCGTCGCGCAGCACGACCGCCCGGGCCGGCACCTCAGTGCCCGGATCGCGCACCCCCAGCCAGACCTCGCCGGCCGGCTCGTGCAAGACGCAGTCCTCACTCCACACCACCGGGACCGGCAGGTTCACTCGATCACCCCCTGGGCCGCGGCGGGCGTTACCATTCCGGCATGCCGCGTGTCACCGATCTTGGCATCACCATCGGGCTGCTGCCACCAGGCCCGAACGGCTCGGTGCTCGACGTGCCCGGCGTCGGCCTGGGGCACGCCACGGTCTGGCGGGACGAGGCGCCGCCGCCGGCCGGCCGGGGCGTCGCCCGCACCGGGGTGACCGTGCTCGACCCGGGCGGTGACCTGTTCGCCTGCCCGGTCCCGGCCGGCGCCGCCGTGCTCAACGGGGCCGGGGAGTGCACCGGCCTGCTGGCCGCGCAGGAATGGGGACTGGCGGAGACCCCGGTGTTCCTCACCTCGACCATGCAGGTCGGCCGGGTCTACGACGCGGCCTGCGAGCTGCTCATCGAGGAGCAGCCGGCCATCGGCGCTGACGACGTGGTCATCCCCCTGGTGGCCGAGTGCGACGACAGCTTCCTCAACGACGCGCGGCGCATGCAGGTGAGCCGGGATGACGTCCGCGCGGCCCTGGCCGCCGCCCGGGCCAGCGCCCACCGGGCCGCCGCGAGCGGGGCCGCCGTGGAAGGCGCGGTGGGGGCCGGGACCGGGATGAGCTGCCTGGGCTATAAGGGCGGGATCGGCACCGCGTCGCGGGTCCTGCCGGGCGGCGCCACGGTCGGCGTCCTGACCCTGACGAACTTCGGGGACCGGAGCCGGCTCACGGTGGCGGGGATCCCGGCTGGCCAGCTGCTGCCCGATCCCGCCCCCGGGGCGGCCCGGCCCGGCCCGGCCGGCTCGTGCATCGTCGTGGTGATCACCGACGGCCCGCTGGACGCCGCCGCCTGCCAGCGAGTGGCCCGCCGGGCCGCGCTGGGCCTGGCCCGGACCGGCAGCACCGGCCACCACGCCAGCGGCGAGATCTTCCTGGCCCTGGCCACCGGGCTGCGCGCGCCGCGCGGCAGCGGGCCCGCGCAGCCCCCGGTCACCGGGCGCGCGCTGGACGACTACTTCGCGGCGGCGGCCGAGGCCACCGAGGAAGCCGTCATCAACAGCCTGCTGCAGTCGGTCACCGTGACCGGCCGCGACGGCCACACCTCCTGCCAGCTGCCCGCCGCCCCGCTGGGCCGGCTCGCCGCCGGATACCCGGCCAGAACGGAACGGCTGTTATGCGGCCCGAGCACCCGCCAGGCTCAGCGGCGCCGGCCGCGCCGCGCGACAGCACCCGGCCGCAGGACCCCTACGCCTGGATGCGCGATCGCGACCGGCCCGGCCTGCGCGCGTACCTGGTCGCCGAGCGGGCCTACTACGACGAGCAGATGGCGCCCGGCCGGGCGCTGCAGGACCAGTTGCGGGGCGAGCTGACCGCGCGGGTGGCCGCCGCCGATGAGTCGGTGAGCTGGGCGCGGGGCGGCTACTCCTATTTCACCCGGACGGTCGCGGGGCAGGAGTTCGAGCAGTTCTGCCGGGCCGCCGGCCCCGGATCACCCGCCGAGGTGCTGCTGGATGAGAACCTCCTGCTGGCCGATCCGGCCCGCTCAGGCGGCTATGTGGCGCTGGGGGTCCGCGAGGTCAGCCCGGACGGCCGGCTGCTGTCCTACTCGGTCGACTTCACCGGCGAAGAGGTGTACCAGCTGCGCGTCCGCGACCTGGCCAGCGGCCAGGACCTGCCCGAACGGATAGAGCGGACCTACTACGGCCTGGCCTGGGCCGCGGACTCCCGGTCGCTGTTCTACGTGATCACCGACGCGGCCTACCGTCCGCATGAAGTCTGGCGGCACGAGATCGGGGCCGGCCCCGGCCGTGATGTCCTGACCTTCCGCGAGGACGACGAGCGGTTCGAGCTCACCGTGCGGACCACCCGCAGCGGCGGGTACGTGCTGATCGAGACCGAATCCCGCGACACCACCGAGACCCTGCTCATCCCGGCTGCGGCGCCGGATACCCCGCCCGCCGTGCTGGAGCCAAGGACGGCCGGCACCGAATACCGCGCCGACCACGGCGACGGCCCGGACGGCGGCGATTTCTACCTGGTCACCAACGTCGGCGCGGAGGAGTTCCGCCTGGTCAGGGCGCCCGCACGGGCGCCGGGCCAGCGCAGCTGGACCGAGGTCATCGCCGGGTCACCCGACACCCGCCTGGTGTCGTGCGCGGTGTTCGGGCGCCACCTGGTCGTGGAGCAGCGGCACGCGGCCGCGCCCCAGCTGCGGATCGTGGACCGCGAAACGGGCGCGCAGCGGGTCATCGAGGCCGCGGGCCCGCAGTGGTCCCTGGCCCTGGCGGTCAACGAGGACTACCCGGCCATCGCGGTGACGGTGCGCACCGAGTCGCTCATCGACCCGCCCGCCTGGCACGACGTGGACCTGGCCAGCGGCCGCTGGCAGCTGCGCAAGCGGCAGGAGGTGCCCGGGTACGATCCGGCCTGGTACCGGACGGAACGGGTCACCGCACCGGCCCCGGACGGCACGCTCGTCCCGGTCACGATCGCCTACCGCCGCGGGCTGCGCCCGGACGGCTCCGCGCCCTGCCTGCTTTACGGCTACGGGGCGTATGAGTCGTGCGAGTGGCCGGAGTTCAGCGTGGCCACGCCCAGCCTGCTGGACCGCGGCCTGGTGTACGCGGTGGCGCATGTGCGCGGCGGCGGCGAAGGCGGGCGGCGCTGGTGGCTGGACGGCCGGCTGACCCGCAAGCGCAACACGTTCACCGATTTCATCGCGGCGGCCGACCTGCTGGCCGCGCGGGGCTGGGCCGCGCCGGACCGGATCGCCTCCCGCGGCCTGTCGGCCGGCGGCCTGCTGCAGGGCGCGGTGTTCTCGATGGCCCCCGCGCGCTGGCGGGCCGTGGTCGCCGAAGTCCCGTTCGTGGACTGCGTGACCAGCATGCTCGACCCCACCATCCCGCTCACGATCAGCGAGTGGGATGAATGGGGTGACCCCAGGGACCCGGTGATTCTGGACTACCTGCGTTCCTACAGCCCCTATGACAACGTGCCCGCCGGCCCCGGCCCGACCTGCTGGTCACCGGGAGCCTGCACGATCCGAGGGTGCTGATTCACGAGCCGGCCAAGTGGGTGGCCAGGCTCCGGGCCACCGCGGCTGGCCCGGACTGGACGGACCAGCTGGCCCGGCCGTGGCCGGGTGCTCTTCCGGGCCGAGCTGGGCGCCGCCGCCCATACCGGGCCCGCCGGGCGCTACGACCGGCTCGGCTATGAGGCGGAGATACTGGCCTTCGTCCTGGCCGCCGTCGGCGCGGCGGCGCCCGCGGCCGGCTGGCCAGACAAGCCAGGCAACCGGGTATAAGCCCGTTATGGACGACAGCGATCTGGACCAGATTCAGCAACGGACGTTCGCGGGCGCCACCCAGACGACGCGCACCGCCTACCCGCAAGAGCGGCAGCTGCGCGGCCGCCGGTTAACGCGCTACCTCGATAAGCGCTCCATCGCGGTCATCAGCTCGGTCCGGGCCGACGGCCGGCCGCACTCGGCCCTGTCGTCCTACATCCGGCTGGGCTCGGCGTTCTGGCTGCCGACCATGGCCGGCGCGATACGGACCGCTCACCTGCGCGCACAGCCCTGGCTGGTGCTCGTGATCGCTGAGGGAGACGGAGCCGAGCACGTCGCAGTGATCATCGAGGGCGAGGGCCGCGTCATCGCGGCTGGAGCCGAGGTTCCCGCCGCCGCGGCCGCGGCTTTCCCGCGGCCCTGGGTCGCATCCTGGCTGCGGCTGGACCCGCAGCGGCTGCTTTCCTACGCCGACCAGGGCATGGCGGCCTGACCGGCCAGCACGCTAGTCAAGCCGGTGCTCGCAGCCCAGGATCAGGAGCGTGACCCGTCTTTCCTTGCGCAGGGTCCACATCACCCGCGCGGTCAGTACCAGGCCGATCGCCAGCAGGGTGCTGCTCGCGGCCAGCGCGATGGTCATGGCCTCCCGGACCAGGTTGGCTAAGTCGTCTGGCCTGAGGTCAGGCTCCGCTAATTGCTCCGAGAGTATTAGCGGCTCGGTCGCGTTCCGGTTCGCCCGCTCTTTAAGCGCTTGCTTGCGCAGCTCCTGCAGATAACCCACCGGTACGCAGAGCGCCCGCTCGTATGCGTCAATCAGGTCTTCCGGTGGTATGCGCCGTCCGCTCTCGTATTCGGCGACCCCGCTATGGGCGCTCAGCCCGATTCGCTTCGCGACCGTCCGCATCGACAGGCCTTGCTCCAGACGGCTGTGCCGGAGAACGAGGCCGAACTTCTGTAAGCAATCGTCATCGGTGCCTGATAGCGTTTTGTCTTGCTGGGCGTAATAGCTCGACATTGGCCCTCCTTTGTAGTCGCCGACCGATATGCTGCGAGCCGCGCTATGCCTGGCCCCGACCTGCTCCGAGTCTTCATCGCGATAGCTAGCGCGTCTAGAGCCTGAGGATTCGGGAATACCGCGTACATTGCGCACCTCTTGCCACTCCTGGCCTAGTTCTCGCTGCCGTCACGCGGCTCATTCGGCGGCGTGTCGCGCATGCGCCGGGCCAGGCGGGGAGCGCAGCAGCCCGGCGGCCTCCGCGGCCCGCTGCGGAGCGAGGGTGGTGAACCGGCAGGCGTCGGCGGCGGCCCCGGCTTGGTCGCCGGTCCTGGCCCGGCAGCTGGCCCGGGTCAGCCAGCCGTCAGGCTCCGCCGGGTCGGCCTCGATCACCTGGTCGAGGTCGGCGATGGCCTGGCGCCAGCCGCCCATCGCCTGGTGCACGACAGCCCGGTTGTAGAGCACCTCGGGGTCCTGGCTCAGTTCCCAGGCCCGGGTCAGGTCGGCCAGCGCGGCGTCCTGGTCGCCGGCCTCGAAGGCCAGCATTCCGCGGATGGCCCAGGCCTCGGCCAGCCGCGGGTCAGCCCTGATCGCATCGTCGAGCACGGACCGGGCCGGCCCGGCCGGCCAGCCGCGAGCTCCAGCTGCCCGCGCAGGCAGAGCAGGTGCGGGTGGCCCGGCGCGGCGCTCAGGCCCTGCGTCACCGCGCGCTCGGCCGCCTCCGCCCGGCCCAGCTGCAGGAGCACGCTGGCCAGGTTGACGGACGCGTCGGCGAAGCCGGGATCGAGCTCCCGCACGTATTCCAGATCGGCACGCGCCCCCTCCAGGTCGCCCAGGCCGATGCGGATATCGGCCCGGTTGTAGTGGACCTCGCTGAACGGCGGGGAAAGCTCGAGCACCCGCTCGTATTCGGCCAGCGCCTCGTCGTCCCGGCCCAGCTCACGCAGCAGATTGGCCAGGTCGAAGTGGTATTCAGGGTAGAGCGGGTCCGCCGCCAGCACCAGCCGGTACTCCGCTACCGCCTCGTCCATCCGGCCCAGCGCCAGCAGGACCTGGACCCGGCGCAGGTGCAGCACGGACCGCTGCAGGCGGTACTGGCCCGGATCGGCCCCGGCGGGCAGCAGCGCCAGGCCTTCGGAGACTAGCCGCAGCGCGGCCTCGCGCTGGCCGAGGTGATTCTCGACCAAGGCCAGCCCGACCTTGTTGAACACCCGCTGCAGGTCCAGCCGCTCGGAGGGGGGCAGTAGCCCGGCGATGGCGATCGCCTCGTTGATCCAGCCCCGGGCGCGCTGGTGGTCGCGCTGTGCTTCGGGGTAGTGCCGGGTGTGCAGGATCGCGGAGGCGTACGCGGTGCCCATGTGCGCGCCCGGGTCGGTGCTGTTCTCCCGGATTTCCTGGTAGAGCTGGTCCGCTTCGGCCGGGCGGCCCATCGAGATCAGCGCGGTGGCCAGCCTGGTCGTCAGCTGGTACCTAGCCTCCGGGTCAGCCGCCCAGCTGACCAGGTCCCGGCCGCGCCGGGCGAAGTCGATCGCCGCCGCGTAGAAGCCCATGTTCAGGCAGTAGCTGAGCGCGCTGGTGACGGCCCTGGTTCCCCGTCCGGCCGGGTCATGGCCGCGTTCGGCATGGTAAGGGAGCGCGCCGAGCCGCAGCGAATACTCACCCGCCTGGTCAAGCTCGCAGGTCCGGCGGTCGTGCAGATCACGCCGGGCGGCTTCGGGCAGGCTCTGGTATCCGGCCTTGAGCGCGGGGTCAGCGCTGAGGCAATCGCCCGCCACGTAGGCGGCCGCCCGCTGCCACGCGCTGGCCGACTCGCCGCCGGTCCGGCCGGACGGCCGCACCGCGGGCCGGGGCCGGATCCGCGTGCGTGGCCAGGGCCTGGCCCAGCCCGCCGTCTTCGGGCAGGCTCGGGCCCGACACCACCAGCAGGAGGCGGGCCGGGTCGATCCGGCGCAGCAGCACGGAGATGAATTCCGCGTCGGTCGGGTCGGCCGCGTCCACGTTCCGGAGCACCAGCGCGGCGGGCGGGCCGCCCGTCGCGGCCTGATAGCCGCCGATGAACTCGGCCAGCCCGTGCGCGGTCCTGATGGTCCTGGTGCCTGGCAGGAATCGGGTGTTCTCATCCAGCGTGTCCAGCGCGGGCAGGACATCCTCCCGCAGCGTCATGACGTGGCGTAACTCCGGTGCCGCGGTGAGGATCTCGATATCGTGCGCCGCCACCAGCGCGGGCACCCGTTCCAGCGCGCCGGGTACCAGCGCCCGCATGATCGTGCCCGCGGCGGTGTAGGGCCCGCGCAGCCGGCGGTGCGCGTCTACCGGCGGCAGCAGCAGCGACGGCAGGCCCGCGCTGGTCACCGGCTCTTGCCCCGGCAGAGCACTAATCCGGTAGTGACGCGGGCGGGCCATCGGATCTCCGGTTCGTCGGGGCTAGGGCAGGGCCGGGCTGACCCGGTCGAGCCGGGCCAGCGCGGGCGCGCTGCGGGCCGCAAGCGCGCGGGCGGCGGACGGCGGCTCGGCCAGCCCGCAGTAATCGTGCTGGTGGTAGAGCAGGGGCCGACCGGCCTGGACGTGGGCCGCTTCCACCAGGCCGATGACGATCGTGTGGTCGCCGCCGGGGATCAGGGCGTGCTGGCGGCAGGCCAGTAAGGCGAGCGGGCCAGGCACCGACGGCAGCCCGTGGACGGTCAGGTGATCGCCGTCGAAGTCATGCCGGTCGCGGCGAGCGAACCAGCGCGCCACCTCAGCCTGGTCGTCCATCAGGACATGGATCAGGAACCGGGCGGTGCCGGTGACGACGTCGTGCGAGGAGTTGTCCCGGTCCATGCAGAACAGCACCAGCGGCGGAGCGAGCGACAGCGAGCACAGGCTGCCGACGGTGACCCCCCAGGCCTGGCCGCTGGAGTCCGCCGTGGTGATCACCGATACCGCGGTGGGCACCCGGGCGAATGCTTCGCGGAAGCTGGCCGAGGTCACCGTCATCATGTCCTCCGGTTCCGGCCCGACCGCCATCGCCGCCCGCTACCGGGCCGCTTCCAGGCCAGCCAGCTCGGCCAGCCGGGCCCGGGCCGGGCCCGCCTGGTCGCTGTCACCCAGGGTGAGCAGGGCGCGCAGGTCGGCCTCGGCCTCGGCCTGCTCGCCGCGGGCCAGGCGGCTGATCGCACGCTGGTAGAGCAGCCCGGGCTCGTCGCCGATGACCGACAACGCCCGGGTGAGATCATCGATCGCCAGCTCGTGCTCCCCGCTGCCGGCGGCCAGGACGCCGCGATGCGCGCGGGCCGCGGCCAGGTCAGGAGCAAGCGCGAGCGCCTGGTCGAGCAGGCCGCGGGCCCGGGCGGGCTGCCCGGTCAACAGCGCCGCCAGGCCGGCCAGCGTCAGCAGCTCCGGGTGGCCGGGGTGCATCGCGAGGCCGGAGGCGGCCTGCGCCGCGGCGCCCTCCAGGTCATCCAGCTCGATCATCAGCTCGACCCGGGCGATCCGCGCGTCGAGCTGATCGGGCTCCATCTCCAGGACGTAGCCGAAATCGGCGACGGCGCCCGCGAGGTCGCCGCGCGCGGCGCGGACATCGCCGCGGTTGTAGTAGGCCTCGGGAAATGGCGGTCCCAGCTGGCAGACCCGGTCATAGTCGGCCAGCGCCTGGTCGTCGTCGCCGATCCGGCGGGCGGCGTTCCCCCGGTCGATGTAGTACTCGGTGTGATGCGGGTCAATGACCAGGAGCTTCGCGAAGTCGGCCAGGGCCTCGTCGAGCCGGCCCATGGCGACCAGCACCCGGGCCCGGTTGTGCAGGAGCTGGGAGCGGTGCACCAGGTACCGGTCATCGGGCAGCTCGCGATCCAGCCGGGATATCCCGTCACTGACCAGCGCCAGCGCGGCCGCCAGGTCGCCGCGGTGCATCTCGGCCAGCGCCAGCCCGTTGCTCTGGAACACGGTATAGAAGGCGCGCAGTTCAGGGTCAGGCTCCTGGGATGCCAGGGCGATCGCGTTGTTGCAGAACGACTTGGCCAGGTTGTGGTCCTTCTGTTCCTGGCTGTACCAGCGGGTGTAGAGCATCGCCAGGTTGTAACTGGTCGACATGTGCACCCGGGGCAGCGCGTACATCTCGCGCAGCCTGATGTAACCGCGCTCGGCTTCGGCTGGCCGGCCCAGCGCCACCAGGGCGCTGGCCGCCTTGGCACTGAACTGGCAGTACTCCTGCTGTTGCGTCACCGGGTCGGCCACGGCCATGCCCCGTTGCCCGAGATCGAGCAGGGCATGGTAGAAGCCCATCGCCACGCAGTACTCAAGCGCGCTGAGCAGCGCCTGGCAGGCCGCGAGCCGATCACTGCCGCGCTCCCTGTGGTAGGGAATAGCGCCCAGCGCGTAGCCCGGGTCGCCGGCGGCGGCCAGCTCAGCCGCCCGCTCGTCATGCCGCGCCGCCCGCCAGGACGAATCGGCGCGGTCGTAGGCGGCCCGCTCCCCCGGGTCGTCGCTGGTCCCGTCGGACCGCACGTAAGCCAGCGCCAGCGCGGCCTCGCCGCCGGGGGCCGCCTCGCCGGAGGGGCTCAGCGGGGCGCGGCCAGGCGCAGCCGCGGGCTCATCGACCCGGCGGGCATACCCGCGCAGAGCGGCGGCCAGGCCCGCGGGCAGTTCCTGGGCCGCGGTCCCGATCACGACCTGGATCCGGTCCGGGCGGGCCCGGCGCAGCAGCAGTTCGAGGAACTCGTGCTCGGTCGGATCGGCGTGGTCCGCGCTGTCGAAGAACAGGATCAGCGGCTGGGCCGCCAGCTCGGCCAGCCGCTGCACGAACGTAATGACGCCGTGCGAGGCACTGCGGCCCAGGCCCAGGCCGTAGAACCGGGTCCGCTCCTCGTGCGGCGTGGAGGAGGTCAAGGTGGCCAGCGGCGGCCCGATGGCCCTGGCCAGTTCGGGCGCCACGTAGAGCAGGCTGGCCCGGTACTGCGCCACCAGGTCGGGCACGCGGTCCTGGGCAGGCGGTACCAGGGCGGCCAGGCCCGCGCGGATGCCGGAGTAGGGGCCGCGCAGGTTGCGATGGCAGCTCACCGAGAAGCCGGCCGGACCTAACGCGGCGGCCCGCCGGGCGCGGCCGGCCGACTGCGGGCCCACGATCCAGGTGTGGCGTGCGGTCAGATCCATCGGAATTCCCATCGCAGGTGAGTGGCCAATCTGAGCGCCAGTGATGTGCCTGCGTGCCAGCGACTAATTACCCGCAGGCACATCACGGCGGACTTGCTCTAGCGGACTAGAACACGTACGCGTTGTAGCCTGAGCAAAGGCTGGTCAGACGGACGGAACCGGTCTTGCGAACCTTAATCTTCTTCATGTTTGGCCTCCCCTCCACTGATCGCGGGCGGATAGTCGTAGCGTCTGGATGGCCGGCCTGCGCTGCCTGCAGTCCAGCATTCGCCACAAGCTTTGTCATGGACTAAGAACAAGCCGAGAACAGATCGAGTCTGCCGATTTAATGGCTTTGATCGCAGCACCGAGGGCTCACTATGATAGGCTCGGCGCGATTTTCGCCGCGCGGCGGATACGGTGCCGGTCTCGCACGGCTATGAAGCCGAAGGCGGCGAACTGGGCCAGGTTCAGTATGGAAAAGAGCAGACTGTCCCAGAAATGCGCGCCGCCCGGGCGACTGGTCAGGCCCTGCCAGACCAGGAAACCGATATGGACCAGGATCGGCCCGACCACGAGCACCCCGATCGCGATCATGACGGTGGCGCCGACCAGGAACAGCGGCGCGTACCAGCGCGCCATCCGCCGGTCCCGCCCCGTCCACTGGTCTTCGTCGACCAGGCGCTCCGGCCGCCGCAGGACCCGCCAGATCCGGTTGCGGATCACCGCCCGCGCCGCGGCGTGCAGATCGTGGCAGCCCAGTGCGGTAGCCACCACGAAGTACACGTCGGTCCGCAGGAACAGCAGCAGCTGGTAGGCCAGCCGGACGAGGATCGGGAATGCGATGGCCAGGGCCAGCCGCCCGGCCAGCGGCTCGGTCCCGCCTGGCCCTTCGGCCGCGAAGGCGAGCAGACCGAGCGCGCTAATGACGAACAGGTCAACCAGCACGCCCGCCAGGATCGGCACGTACCGCTGGCGCCGGGGCACGGTGAGCAAGCCGTTCATGCGCGTTTCGAACACCACGAAGTACAGCCGGGTGCCCAGGCCCAGCCTGCTGGGCAGGCCTAACCGCAGGCCGGCCAGCACGTGACTGGCCTCGTGCAGGCCGATCCAGGGCAGCTGGCCGAAGACGACGAGCAGCTGGACGAGCACGACCGAGCCGGTGAAGAAGACCTGCCGCGGGTTCGGGGCCAGCTCGGGGTGGCGTGCGATCACTACCACCCAGCAGGCGAAGATGACCAGCAGCCCACAGCCGGCGGCCGGGGAGAACACGATGCGTCCGAGCCGCTGGAACCGCACCGGCCCGATGGCCGTGATCTCCTCGCCGGCCTGCCGCAGGAACCCCAGCTCGTCCAGCGTGCCGAGGAAATCCGGCATGTCGACCGCCTGGCCGTAGGTCTGCTCGTACCAGGCGGCGGCCTGGTCCGGCGGCAGGCCGGCCCACATGCGCTGCAGGAGGGCCGCGTCGTCGGCTGCGAAGACCGCGAACGACTCGGTGTCCGGCCGCCCCACGAGGACCTCGTTATCGGCCGGCTCAGGTATGAAGCTGAGCGGATGGAATTGCACCGACGGTTCAGCCATCGCGCCTCCCGGGCCGCTGGTCATCCCGCGCGGCAGCAGCACGTGCAGCCAAGCCGTGGCGGCGGCCAGTGCGGGAGCGGCGGGCGCAGCGGCAGTTACCCGCGTGTTCCTCGAGGTACTCCACTAATACCCCTGGACCAGACGTTCGGTGCGTTCAGTGAACAAACGGAGCACAGAGTCCGACCAACCCGGAAACCACCGCGTTCCGGTGGCGGCCGGCCTGGGGCCAGCCCGTCCCTGGGCGGCTAAAGCTCGTCGAGGTCAGGCGGGACCGGCGCCGGGTTGCGCGGCAACGGCGGGTTGCGCGGGGCGGGCGCGGAGCCACGCGGGATCGCCGCGGCCCGCGGGGCCGGACCCGCCTTGCGCCGGAACACCTGGTTACCGGTCCGCGGGGGCAAGCCAGGCAACGGCGGGATCTTGGGCCGCAGGCTGCTGAGCACCGGCGCCCTGGCCACCAGGATCACCCCGGAGACCAAGGCCACCATCCCGACCGCCTGCAGCGCGATCAGCCCGGGCGTGATGCGGACCACGTCGCCGAAGATGATGACTCCGAGCAGGATCCCGGTGAGCGGCTCGGCCGCGGTAATGCCCGGCAGTGAGGCGTGCAGCGGCGCCGCGTTGAAGGAGCTTTCCATCAGCCACAGGCCGACCAGGCTCGTGGCCAGCAGGCAGTAGGCCGACCAGCTGGAGAAGACCACCAGCAGGGAGTGCCCGCTCACCATCCCGACCGTCTGCCGGGTCAGCGCGTCAGCGATGCCCAGGACGCAGCCGCTGGCTATCCCGGTCAGCGTGGCCCGCTGCTGCCCGGTCCGCCGCCAGCCGGCCCGGACCAGCACGAGCGCCAGAGCGCCGATCGCGGCCGCGGCCGGCCAGTACGCGGCCGACCCGAACCGCAGCCCCTGGGTGTTCACCGACCGGGAGATCGACAACGCCGCGACGCCGGCGCAGAGCAGCACCGCGCCCAGCAGCTCAGACCGGTTCAGCCGCTCCCCGGTCAGCGGCACGGCCAGGATCAGCGCGAAGATCAGCTCCATGGCCAGCAGCGGCTCGGCCACGGTCAGGTCAAGGTGCCCGATGGTCCACGCCGACAGGAGCTGGCCCGCCGCCATGATGGCCACCCCGGCCAGCCAGCGACGCTGCCGCAGCAGTTCGCCGATCAGGGCCAGGCGCAGGAAGTAAGCCTTCGGCGCCTGCTCGGCGGCCTGCTGCTGCAGGACCAGGCCGGTCCCGATCAGCATGGCGGCCACCAGGCCGATGGCGATGTTCATCAGCAGCGGTCCCCGGCTAGCGCGGCCTGGTCACCGGGGGCGCCGCCGGGCCCGGGGCGGCCTTGCGCCACGTGCAGGACCGGCGACCTGCTCAGCATGACCGCGCCCCCGATCAGCGCGATCAGCGGCAGCGCGGTCAGCCAGAGGATCGGGCCCTCACGCACGCTCTCGTTGAACACCAGCACCCCCCAGCAGGTCGACACGACCGGGTCGACGAGCGTGATACCGGGCTGGGCCGCCGCGAGCGGGCCGGCGTTGTAAGCGTTCTGCAGCAGCCAGAGCGACACCAGGCCGGCCCCCACCGTCGCGTACAGCTGCCAGGACGAGAAGATGGCGCGCAGCCCGCCGGCGCTGAACATGTCCGCGAAGCCCTTCGTGAAAGCGGCGGTCAGCCCGTAGCCAAGGCCAGCGGCGACACCCAGCATGATTGCCTGGACCACCGCGATGGGCTGAGCCCTGGCCACCAGGAACACCACGATCAGGGCGCCGCCGTTGGCGGCCGAGGCCAGGATCCACAGCAGCGGGGCCACCGTGCTTGAGGCGCCCGCCCTGGGGTACAGGATGGCCACCAGCCCGAGCACGCCCGCGGTCATCGCGGCCACCGCCGCCCACTCCCTGCCGCCCAGCCGGGCGCCCAGCATCCAGGACCCGCCGATGAGCGTCAGCGGCAGCTCCAGGATGACGATGAACTGGACCGAGGCCAGCTCCCCGGTGCCCAGGGCCACGCCGGCCAGGATGAACGACAGCGTCATCAGCCCGACCGCGCCGATCCAGACCGGCGTGCGGGCCAGGTCAGTCACCAGCCGCAGCCGGAACCGGTCCTCAGCAGGCTCATCCCGTGACGCCTTGCGGTTCAGCACGTTACCGCTGGCGTTGGCGATCGCGGCGAGCAGGGCGAAGACGTAGCTGATCACAGTCGCGCCTGGGTCCCGCCGGTGTGTTTCATCACGCCTCCAGTTCCTAGGCTCGCATTTCTTGCCCGCGCCACGCGAGGCTATCTGCCCTGTTACCTGTACAGCGTGTCAGATCGCAGCTCACGCTTTCGTGTCGCGGCAGGTCGGGACGACCGCAGCGGCCGCCGGCACCGCCATCAGGCTGGCGGCCCGGCGGCCAGGTCCGGGTTCGGCGCTCAGGTGATGTCGCGGCGTACGGTAGTCCGCGCGGCGATCAGCGCGAAGCCGGCCGCCGCCGCCGCGACCAGGGCCGCCGCCGCCCGCCCTGAGCGCTTCCAGCGAGGTGAACCGGGTCGCCGGCCAGCCAGCCCCATCCCGGTCGTCCCGCGCGGAGCCCCGGCGGGCTCAGGTACCGCGGCAGCGGTCCCCGGCGGCCAGGAATGTCGCCCGCAGCGCCGGCGCGCCGGGCGCAGGCTGACGCGTACCGTGAGAGCCAGTGATGACCGAATCCGGCCAAGCGGACCCGCGCGGCCCGCGCCCGGGCGGCGGTTTCACCGTCCGCGCCTGGCTGCCGCTGCCCGTCACCGACCAGCCCGCCGCCGGCCCGCCCACGGCCAGCCCGAGCTCGACGGCATCGAGGCGACCAGGCAGATCGCCGCGCACCCGGGCCTGGGCGGCGTGCACGTCGTCATCTTGACCACGTTCGAGCTGGACGAGTACGTCTTTGAGGGATTGCGGGCCGGCGCGGCCGGATTCCTGGTCAAGGACACCGGCGCGGCGGAACTGATCCGGGCCGTCCGGGTCGTGGCCGGCGGCGAGGCGCTGCTGTCCCCGACGGTCACCCGGCGCCTGATCGCCGAGTTCGCCGCGCGCTCCCGGACGGCCCGTACCCTCCCGGGCCTCAGCGAACTGACCCCGCGCGAGCGCGAAGTGGTCACGCTGATCGCCTCGGGGCTGTCCAACGAGGAGATCTCGCACCGGATTTACGTCAGCCCGTCCACCGCGAAGACCCACGCCGCCCGGGCGATGACCAAACTCGGCGCCAGGGACCGCGCTCAGCTAGTCGTCTTCGCCTACCAGTCGGGCCTGGTGCGCCCCGGCTGGGCCGACCGCTAGACCAAGGACAGCCTGGGGCCACGCCCTGACCGCCGCGGACCAGGCCGTCTCGCCCGCCGCCCGACGCGATCACCGTGCTGACCCAGACCGTGACGGAGGCCTGCCACCCCCGAAACCGGCGTCCGTGAGCCATTAGGCTCCAGCCGTGACCTCTATGGTTGCGGGACGGACCCTGATTCTCGGCGGCGCCAGATCCGGCAAGTCGGCCTACGCGCAGTCGCTGCTGGACTCGTTCCCGCAGGTGCGTTACGTCGCGACCGGCTACCCGCCGGGCGCCGACGCCGACTGGGCGCAGCGGGTCCGCCGGCATCAGCAGCAGCGCCCGGCCAGCTGGCAGACCATCGAGACGATCGACGTGGCGCCGGTGCTGGCCGAACCCGCCCCGCCGGTCCTCATCGACTGTTTCGCGGTCTGGCTGACCAGGCTGATGGACCAGCACGACTGCTGGCAGGCCGAGAGCCTGCCGCCCGCCCTGGACCAGGAACTGGACCGGACCGTCGAGGCCTGGCGGTCCTGCCCGGCGACCGCGGTGGCGGTCAGCAACGAGGTGGGCCTGGGCGTGGTGCCAGGCACCTGGTCCGGCCGGGCCTTCCGTGACCTGCTCGGGCGGCTGAACCAGCAGCTAGCGACGGCCAGCGACACCGTCTGGCTGCTGGTCGCGGGCCTGCCGATGCGAGTCAAATGAGCCAGGAAACCAGATCAACCCAGCTACTGAACGAGATGCTCGCGAGCATCGGCCTGCTCACCGTGATCCCGGTCCGGCGGATGCCACGGCGCCGGTCCGCCGCGCTCAGACTCGCCCCCGTGGTCGGGCTCCTGCTCGGCCTGGTCGCGGGCGGCGGCGCGGCGGCCGGGCGCTGGCTGTTCCCCGGCCCGGCCGGCGCGTTCCTCACGGCGGCGCTGGTCATCGCTTTGCTCGGGCTGGCCACCCGGGGTCTGCATCTGGACGGCCTGGCCGACACCGCTGACGGCTTCGGCCCGCTGGGCGACCCGGCCGCGGCGCTGGCCGTGATGCGGCGCTCCGACATCGGGGCGTTCGGGGTGGCCGCGCTGGCTGGCACCTTGTTCGTTCAGTGCGCCGCGCTGGCCCGCGACATCATGGTGGGCCGCGGGTTCGCCAGCCTGCTGGTCGCGGTGGTGGCCGGGCGGCTGGCCATGACCTGGGCTGGCCTGCCCGGCGTACCGGCCGCCCGGCCGGACGGCCTCGGCGCTAGCGTCGCGGGCTCGGTCTCCCGCCCGGCGGCCTGGACGCTGACCGGTGCGGCGCTGCTCGGGACGCTCGGGCCGGCCGCGTTCGGCAGCCGGCCAGCTGGCGCTGCGGCTGACCGGGGCGCTGGCCGCCGCGCTGGGCACGGGCCTGCTGGTGCGGCACCGGGCGGTACGCCGGTTCGGCGGCATCACCGGGGATGTCCTCGGCGCCATCTGCGAACTGGCCGTCGCGGCAGCCTTGGTGGTCACGGCCATCCGCTGACCGCGCCGATTCGGGCAGCGGCCTTTGAAGGCTGATCCTGGACCCGGACCTAGCCATTCCGGATGCGTCCGGCTGACTTGACGGGCCGGATCGCGCCGGGCAGTCTCGTCACGACCACGACGGTCAACCCGGACGCCGGAACCCGGCGCGTCCGTCACTTTCACCGGGGAGCGATGGCATCGAGGTCCTGGCCGCGGCCGCGGCCGCTGATCGGGGATACCACCAGCAGCGCCGAGCGAGCCAGCGACCCGGCGAGCTGGGCTCTGCCCGCCAGCACCCGGGCGGCGCTGGCCGAGGTTATCGCGGCCCGCCGGGACGTCCGCCGGTTCCGCCCCGATCCGGTCAGCGACGACCTCGTCGCCGAACTGCTCGCGGCCGGCCACGCCGCGCCGAGCATCGGGCATTCGCAGCCATGGCGATTCCTGGTAGTGCGGGACCCGCAGCTGCGGGCCAGCGCGGCGGTCATGGCCGACCGGGCCCGGCTGGCCCAGGCCCGCCAGCTCGACCCCGACAGCGCACGTCATCTGCGCAGCCTGCAGCTGGAAGGGATCCGCGAGGCGCCAGTCGGCCTGGTCGTCTGCTGCGACCGCCGGGCCCGGCCCGCGGGCGTGCTGGGCCGGGCCACGTTCCCCGACGCCGACCTGTGGTCCTGCGCCTGCGCGGTGCAGAACATCTGGCTCACCGCCCGGGCGCACGGCCTGGGACTGGGCTGGGTCACCCTGTTCGAGCCCGCTGAGCTGCACGCCCTGCTGGCTTTGCCGGACGGCGTGGCCACCTTGGGGTGGCTCTGCGTCGGCTGGCCGGACGAGCGCCCGCCAGCCCCGGGCCTGGAGCGGCAGGGCTGGTCGCGGCGGCTCCCGCTGCCCGATGTCGTCCTGCGCGACCGCTGGCCCGCCGCCGCGGCCCCCGCCCCGCCGCCCGACCGCTCCGCCCCGCCGCTCCCGCACCCGGTGCCCGCGGGCCTCCCGGCCGGCCGCTGGCCGGCCCGCCACCCGCCCCCCGACGGCTACCTCACCCGACTCCCGCGCGGCCGCTTCCCCGCAGGCTCGCGCGGCGGATGTGGTGAGCGGCGCCCGGGTCAGGGCCAGGGACGCCGAGGACCGGCTGCTGGCCGCGCCAGGCTCGCTGGGACTGCTCGGCGACGCCCTCATCCGGGTTGAGGCCGTCGGCCCGCCGGACCGGCCGGGCACCCTGGTCATCGCCGCCGCCGATCACCGCGTGGCCAGCCTGGGCGTCAGCGCGTTCCCGGCGAGCACGACCCGGCTGGTCGCCCAGGCGCTGGCCGTCGGCGCGGGCCAGGGCGCGGCGCTGGCCCGGGCCGCGGGCCTGGCGGTATACCTGGCCGACTGCGGCCTCGACGGGGCCTTGGTCCCCGGCTGGCGCGATCACCGCCCGGCCGGAGCCCGAGGCGATCTGGCCCGCTGCGACGCGCTGGAGCCAGCTGCCGTCCGGCACCTGCTCGCGGCCGGCCAGCAGGCCGGCCGCGACCTGACCGGGGCGGGCCCGGTGCTGCTCGGCGAGGTGGGCATCGGCAACACCACCGTCGCGGCCGTGCTGGCCGCGGCGCTGCTAGGAGTACCCGCTGAGCACGTCGCCGGCCGGGGCGCGGGCAGTGACACCGGCACCGTGGCCCGCAAGCGCCGGGTAGTCGAGCAGGCCCTGGCCCGGATGGCCGGGCGGCTTCCGCCCGGCGGCCCGCTCAGCCGGGCCGGGGCCGAGGACCTGATCAGCGGGCTCGGCGGCGCCGAGCAGGCCTTCCTGACCGGGGTGTGCCTGGGCGCGGCCGAGGCGGGCGGCCTGATCGTCCTGGACGGCCTGCTGACCAGCGTCAGCGCCCTGGTCGCGGTCCGGTACCGGCCCGAGGTCCAGGCCTACCTCGTGGCCGGGCACCGCAGCGCCGAGCCCGCCCACCTGCTGGTCCTTGACGCACTGGGCCTGGAGCCCCTGCTCGACCTGCGGCTGCGGGCGGGCGAAGGCGTTGGCGCGGTGCTCGCCCTCACGCTGATCAGCCAGGCCCGGGCGGCCCGCGGCCAGACCGCCACAACCAGCTGAGTTAGCGGCTGGCGCGGGCGGAGCGCCCCATCAGCGCCGCGGTGCTGGCCAGCAGGATGACTGCCGCGATCTCAATCATCAGCACCGTGTTGGCCAGCCCCGTGGAGTACGGCAGCTTGAATCCGAATATCCCGACCGTACGGGCCAGAATGAAGCCCACGATCGTGCCGGCCATCAGGGCCAGGCTGCCCAGCACGACGATCAGCCACCGGGTGGCCAGCAACGCCACCGCGGCCAGCAACGCCGCGATCACCTGCACCAGGAACAGCACATCCAGCGTCTGCACATGCCGGTAGGCAATGTCCCACAGGTGCAGGTGGATCAGGCCGGATGCGATCAGCAGCCCGGCATCACACAGGTACAGCACCCACATCAGACCCTGGCCGCGGCCGGCAGACCGCGTCGCGCTCGTAGTAGTCACAGTCTCAGTTCCTCGTTTGTGGTGAAGGGCTCTGCCCATTGAGTTAGGAAGGTCCGGGCGAAACGCGGCCGGTCGCCGGAGTGCTCGACCGGCACCGGGCGGCCTGACAGCCCGGTCACCGACGCCGCCCGCCCGGCCGCGGGAAACACCGCCCGGCGCGAGAGCACGTCCCAGATCGTGAAGACCGTGCCGAGGTTGATATCGAGCCGGCCGGTCGCCGCATGATGAATCCGGTGGTAAGCCGGGCTGATCAGGACGCGGCCCGCTGACCCGTAAGTCCAGCGGACGTTGGCGTGCGGCAGCGCGCCCAGGCACGCGTAGACGGTGAACACCACCGTCGGCGTCACCGCGTTGGCCCCGATGGTGAGCACCGGCACCGCGGCGACCAGGAAGCTGACGTGTACCAGCGGGTGCGCGCGGAACGTGGTGAGGATGCTCAGCTCCTCCTGCGAGTGGTGCACCGCGTGCAGCCGCCACAGCGCCGTGAGCCGGTGATTGACCAGGTGCGCCAGCCAGTCCAGCGCGTCGATGGCCAGCACGCAGACCACCACGAAGCACCAGCCTGGCACCGCAGGCAGCCGGGGCAGCACCAGCCACGGCGCGAGCCGGCCCAGTTCCGTGGCGAATCCCGCCCCGATCAGCACGATCAGCGGCACCACCAGCAGCGCGTAGGCCAGCAGGTAAAGCAGGTCGAGCAGGTGCCCGCGGGCCAGCGGGGGCCGCCGCTGCGCGGGCCTGACTTGCTCGATCAGGAACACCACGAGCACGAAGCCCAGCACGAGCGGGCCGGCCAGCTCGAGCTGTCCGGCCCGGATCGACTGGGCGTGCCCGTAGCCGCTGAGCGCCGTCCAGCCGCGCCAGCCCAGGTAAGCGGCCAGCCCGGCCACGACCGCTGTCGGCAGGTACAGCCGCTTGGCGGCACCGGCCGGCGGCCGGTCGTACCCGGCCGGGGGGGCCAGATATCCGGGCTCAGCGACCATACCTACACCAGACCCTCCGATCGGGGCATAACGGAGTGCAACGCATCAAATCTCCAAGATGATACGGACGGCGGCCCGCCGTGGTTCACTTGCCGATGCCGGCGCCGCCGGGTGGGTGATCGGGCCTGCTGAAGTCCGGGACGGGGCGGCCGGGCCGGGCGGCCCGCTGAACCTGGCCGTCCCGGCTAACGTGCACCAGGAAGACGCTGCCCGCCGTCTGCGCAGCTGTCGTCACGCGGCGAGCGGGCCCTACGCCACAGGTGGATCGTGATCAGGATGATGTTC
Organism: uncultured Actinomycetota bacterium; assembly: GCA_963788895.1. Taxonomy (GTDB): domain Bacteria; phylum Actinomycetota; class Actinomycetes; order Streptosporangiales; family Streptosporangiaceae; genus DATBGO01. The sequence continues at coordinate 241,163 of CAWBJA010000012.1, forward strand.
AGCAGAACCAGCCGCTGCCGTCGGCGCTGGGCCGCGGCCGGCAGCCAGCTCGCGGTGACCGCTTTCCTGATGGTGCTGGCGGCCGGCTGCGCCGGGAGCGGGGCGGCGGGCGTATCCGCCCAGCAGGTCTCGCACACCGGGTCCCGGCCGGCCGCTACCCCGGTACCTGCCTGGCACCTGAAGGCGCTGGCTCGCAAGTACCTGGCGGTCGCGACGCCCGCCAACCATCGCCTGGATACCGCCAATGACGGTTTCACCGAGAGCGAGCACTCCGACCTGGCCGCGGCTCAGGCGGACCTGAAGTCAGAGGCGGCGACCGAGCACTGGTTCGACCGGCATCTGGCGAAGATCTCGTTCCCGCCCGCGATTGAGGCCATCGTCCGCTCGCTGATCGAAGCCAACCAGAACCGGATCAGGCTGACCGACATCCAGTCGAAGTCGGGCTCGCTCAGCCAGCTGAAGTCCTTCGACGAGGCGCACCGCGGCACCGATGAGGCGGTCGAGAACGAGGTCAAGCTCCTGCGCAAGGCGCTGCGGCTGCCGCCGCCCTCGGACAGCTAGCCCTCGGACAGCTAGCGGGTCGGCCGCCTCCGGCTATTGCGGCCGATCCGGACGCCCAGCAGGACCAGCCCGGCCAGGAACACCACGATGCCGATGATCAGCAGGTAAAACAGGCCGTGGACCACCACGCCGACGATGCCCAGCGCGATCGCCACGATGACTAGCAGCAGGAATAGCACCATCCCGCGCCCCCCGTCCTCACTGGCTCAGCTCCCGCTGGCCAGCTCTCACTAGCGCCGGGCCGGCTCAGCGGCGAGCCAGCCGCCGCTCGCTGCTCCCCGCCTGGTAGCTCAGGTCGTAGTGCCGGAAGACCGCCTCTTCCTCGCCGGCTAGCAGCTCCCCGTCGGTGTCGATGGACGGCGAGGACCGCACGACCCTCTTCGGGTAGGTGACCTTCAGGTACCCGGGACCCACCGTAGCCCCCGAGACAGGAACGAAGACCAGCCGGTGCCTGCTCGGCAGGCCGACGGTTACCGTCGCGAAGGCTGGCTCGTCGGTCCCGGTGTCCACGTAGACCGCTTCCAGTCTCCCGATCTTGTGGCCGGCGCCATCGACGACATCCTCGCCGCGCCACTCCCTGATATCTCCCGCTTCGAACATCGCCGTCCCCCTGTCCCCGTTTACCTCTCCTTACCCCAGGCGAGGCCGCCTCATCCGAACCGGCCAGCGCGCCCCGTCCGCAAACGCCCGCTCGAAGGCCGCTAGCCGGATATGACCCGCTAATACCGGCAGCGCGCCGCCGAGTTCCGGGCCGCCAGGCCGCGGCGTGGCCATGTACACGGCCATCGTGGCCGGCGCGGCGGGGGGAGCTTCCATTGAAGTCTGCGAGGGAAAGTGGGTCGACAACGGCCCGGGCTGGGTCGCCGCTGCTCCCGCGCGCGCAGGACGTCTTGGCCCCGCGCCCGGGGCCGGCCGGCGGGCTCGGGTTCACCCTGCCCGCGGGTCAGCCGGCCCGCGGGCTAGCCCAGCCGGGCCTGGTAGCGCAGCAGGGCGGCCAGATCTGCGGGCGCGGGTTCGGCGTCCCGCAGGCCGCGCGCGGTGAACCACTTCGCCACGTTGGCGGCGTCCCGGTCCAGGAACTGCGCCCCGCGCGGATGGGCGATCACGTCAATCACCTGGGGGAAGTCAATAAGGACGAGACGGCCGCTGTGGACCAGAAGGTTGTAAGCGGACATATCGCCGTGCGCCAGCCCGTGGCCGGCCAGCGTGCTCAGCGCCTGCACCAGCTGGTCCCACAGCCCGGTCAGCTCGCTGCCCCGCAGGCTGGTCTCGGCCAGCCGCGGCGCCGCGGTGCCGTCGGGCTCGCCGATGAATTCCAGCAGCACCTCGGTGCCGAGCACCTGCACCGGGTAGGGCACAGGGACACCGGCCTGGTGCAGCTGGCCGAGCGCGTCGAACTCGGCGCTGGCCCATTGTCCGGCGATCATCTCCCGCCCGGTCGCGGTGCGCTTGGCCATGGCCCGGTTATCCCGGGACTCGCGCACCCGGCGGCCTTCCAGGTATCCGCTGTCGCGGTGAAACATCCGGTGCTCAGCCGACCGGTACCGCTTGGCGGCCAGCAGGCAGGACCGGCCCGCAGCATCCGGCCCGGCCGCTGGCAGGCCGCGGCGCAGCAGGTAGACGTCGGCCTCTTTGCCGGTCTTCAGTATCCCCAGCTCGATGTCGACCGCGGCTAGCTCGGTGACCAGCCAGGCCGGATAGGGCTTGGGCCCGCGCTGTCCGGCCGGGGGCTGGTCCCAGCTGGACCAGCGGGCGCCGTCCGGCAGCCCGTCCGCCGAGCTGGAGGTGTCGGCGGCGGTCAGGGCCGGGCGGGACCGGGCACGCTTGGCGAAGTAGGGCTCGTCGTCATCGAACCGACGCGATCCGCGTCGGCCTGGACGGCCCGAAGCACGAGGCCAGCGGTCCGAACCGCGGGGATCCGAACGGTCGAAGTCAAGCTCGTCAAAGTCAGGACGGCCAAAGTCAGGATGATCGAAATCAGAACGCTCAAAATCAGAACGGCCGAAGTCAGAGCCGCCGAATTCAGGACGGTCGAAGTCAGGACGGTCGGATCGGTCGGGGGCAGAGCCAGGCACAGGTGGTACTCCTCGGGCGGGCGGGCAGGGCGGGCAGCGTGAACCGCGAAACGGACACCAACATCCGTGACCCTCCCTTCCGCTCGGCCGGCCGGGCCGGCGTCAACCTGTGCGCCGACAGTGGCATGCCCGCCATTGCCGAGGCAACTCATTTACCCCCGCCGTCATCCTGGACATCATCAGGTCCAGCGGCTCATGACGTCGGCGATCGGACAGCTGTGATGCGGCGGGGCCGGCCGAGGCGGCCATCACCGAGTATCGGTAACCCAGATCAGCCGGGGCAGTTCGGCCGCGGCCGGACGGGCGGCGGCCGGGGCGCAGATCGCCGTCGAGATCCGCTGGGCGGCCTGGTAGTAGCGCACGTCGCCGACGCCGCTGGCTCGCCTGGCCATCTCGGTCGCACCGGCCTGAGCGCCAGCCAGATCCCCGGCAGCCAGCGCCAGGAAAGCGGTGAGGGCGGCCTGCTCGATGGCGATGGCCACCGGCAACTGGTCCGCCCAGGCGGCCTGCTCCGCGTAGCCGCTGGCCACCTGCTCGGCGGCGGCCAGGTCGCCCGAGGCGAGCAGCGCGAAAGCCGTGTGGAGCCGGATCATGGTGTCCAGGCTCGGGTGGTCGACCTCGGCCGCGATCCTGGCCGCCTCGGCCAGATGACGGCGGGCCCTGGTGTGATCGCCGTCGGTGAGGTCGACCATGGCCAGCGAATCGAGGTAGTTGGCCCGGGCCACCCGCTCACCCAGCCGGTCGGTCGCGGCCAGAATCGCGGTCAGGCCTTCCCTGGCCTCCTCGGTCCGGCCCTGGGACATCAAGATCAGGGCGCGGGCATGTTTGCTGCTGGCCGCGCCGAGCGGATCACCGATGCGCAGCTTGAGCGCGCAGGCCTCGTCGTACAGCCTGATCGCCTCGTCCGGCTCGCCGGCCTGACTACGGATCATTCCCAGCGCGTGCAGGACGCGGGCGATGCCGTATCCGTCACCGATCTGCCGCATCTGCGCTAGCGCCTCGGCATAGCTGGCCTCGGCCTGGCTGGTCTCACCGCGCTCCTGCGCGATCGCGCCGAGATTGAACAGCGCCCGGCCCGCGACTTCGAGGAGCCCGGCGGTCCGGGCGGCCACGGTGGCACGCAGCAGCCAGTCGGCCGCGTCCTGCGGCCTGCCCCGCAGCCGCGCCGTCACGCCAAGGACCCAGTAGGCCCTGGCCTGCACCGCGCGGGCGATATCCGGCGTAATCCCGGCCATCCGCTCGGCGGCCGCGCAGGCCTGCTCGGCCAGCGCGGCGGCTTCGCTGAACTCCGACAGCATCAGGTGGGCCCGGCTCTGCACCACGCTCAGCTGAGCCCGCAGCACCTCCTCTTTCCCGGTCAGCGCGGTCGCCGCGGCGCGGCACAGCTCCAGCGCCTCAGCGACCTGGCCGCGCTGGAGCAGGCTCTGCGCCAGCCGCCAGGCGACCCCGGCGCGCACCGCCGCGGGACCGCAGCGAGACAACGCGTCGCGGTACGCGTCCTCCGCCTCGCCCGCCCGCTCGGTATGCAGCAGCAGATCGCCCCGGGCGACGAGCAGTTGCCACTCGGCCTCGCTGGTCAGCCGGCCCGCCGCCAGGAGCTCACCCGCCAGGTCAGCGGCCCGGGCACTGCTACCCCGGGCGGTCAGGTCGACGGTCCGGGCCGCGAGCAGGTCGGCGGCCTCAGCCGGCCGTCCGGCCCGGGCGTAATGCCAGCTCGCCTCCAGTGGCTCATCGAGTACCTGCTCACAGTGGCGGGCCGCCAGCAGGTGTAGCTGGCGGCGTCCGGCCGCCGCGCCGAGCAGGCCAGCGTAGACATGGTCGCGGACCAGCGGGTGCAACTCGGCCCGGGCCGGGTGCTCGACCAGCTGCCTGCGCCGCAGCTCGTCCAGGCCGGCCAGGACGTCGAAGGGGCCGCCGAGTTCTTCGCTCGCCTCGATCAGCTGGCCGTTCAGCAGGTCGACGGGCTGCCGGAAGACAGCCATCAGGCGAATGAGCCGCCGGCTCGGCTCGGTCAGGTCAGCCAGCGTGTCCTGCAGCAGATATCCGGCGATGCCCGGCTCGGCCTCCAGCCGGTCGATCAGGACCGCGGCGCCCGGGCCGCCCGGCCGCAGCTGGCCCAGAGCCAGCCTAATCAGCATGGGACTCCCGTCGGTCCGGTCGACCAGGGCATCGGCCAGCGGCTCAGGCAGCTGTGGTCCGGCCAGCTCACTGGCCAGTGCCCGGGCTTGCGCCCGGGCCAGGCCCGCGAGCCGGAACGGGACGAAACCCGCCAGCGGCAGATCCTGGCGGCTGAGGGCCAGCATCCGGTTCGACGACGAGCCAGCTAAATGCTCGATGACCATCCTGGCATCCGGCTCCTCCTGCACCAGGTGCGCGTTGTCGATGCAGATCATCGCGTCAGCCCGGGTCATCGCCGCGTTGATCAGGTACAGCTGCTCGTCGCGGGGCAGCGAGCGTTCCAGCTGCGCCTGATTCCGCAGCGCGCCCGCCTCCTGATAACCGTGCCGGGCCAGGAAGCGGGCCATGAGCCGGATGACCGCCTCGGCCGAGGCCGTGATGCCGGCCGTCATGGTGATCCAGCAGACCGGGCGGTCTCGGGCCGCTTCCCTGGCCAGCGCGCCGGCCAGGCCGGTCTTGCCGACCCCGGGCAGCCCGCAGACGACGATGCGCTGGTCGGCCGTTAAGCGCTCGCGCAAGTCGGCCAGCTCAGTGCCGCGATGCACGTAATGGCTGGGCCGGGCCGGGATCGCCGCCAGGTCATCGGCCGACGCGCGGTCCGCCGCCCGGCGGGGGCCGACCCGATCCCCCGGCCCCGCGGCAGGCCCAGGCCCCGCGGCGGGCTCAGCACTCGCGGCCGCCCCGTTCGGACTCCGCATCGTCTGCGGCGCGTCCGGTCCGGCCTCAGGCGCCGGACCCCGGTCCGGCCCCTGGCCGCGCGCCAGCACCGCGAGCTCGTGCAGCCGGGCGGCCAGTTCGGGCTCATCCGCCAGGCGCAGGGCGGGCAGGAACAGCGCCGCCACCACGTCCGGATCAGGTCGCCGCTTGCTCTGTTCCAGGCGGCGGATCTGCGCCTCGCTGTAGCCGACCGCGAGGCCAAGCTGCCTCTGGGTCAGCCGGGTCCGCCGCCGCAGGACCCGCAGGAGCGCGCCGAAGTCGGCATACGACGAGGCGGGCAAGCTCGCAGGTCGGGTCACCATGTGCGCCACCATTCAGCAGGCCCGCTGCCGCCATAGACGGGCATCCCTTGCAGCTTAAGGTCTGCGGGACCGGTTAGTTAAAGTCCGCCGCTGATCGCCAGGACGGCCGGCCCGGCCACCATGATCACCGCCGGGATTGACCCAGGTGGCCAGCGCGGTGTCGACCAGCGCCTGTCGCGGGTCATCGGGCCGGTAGCGCGCTGGTATCCACCATCCAACTGCCGGGCTGACCATATTTCGTCACCTGCCTGCCGCCTGCGGATGTGGGACATATCGTGCCACCGGGTCCGGCTCAGCGGAGCCATTCCCGCCATTTGCCCGCCCGCGAAAGGCGACCGTTCAGGCGGGGGATCGAAGAGCCGGAAGGCCTGGTGGTCGAGCAGGGCGAGGCAGTCCGGGTAGATCTCGGCGGCGGACTCGCCATCCAGCAGCGGTCAGGCGTGCGCGGCGCACCGGTCGACCTCATCGAACAGCCGGACGACGTCCGGGCGAAGCTGGCTGAGCCGAACGCGGAGATCCTGGATGTCAGCCGGCCAGGTCCGGCCGCCGTCGGGGCCAGCGGGCCAGCTAGCCTCTTGCCGGAGGGTTCGGCCCGCGATCGCCCAGCCCACGGCCAGCGTGATCGCGAAGGCGGTCACGCAGACCAGCGGGATCACTATTTCGTCGGCCAGGACGCCGACCGACAGCCAGCGGGCGGCCCAGAGCGGAATGGCGGCGGCGGCGGACGCGGCGACGAGCATGGGCATGGTGACGACGAGCAGCGCGGGCCGGGTCGGCCCGCTGACCAGCCAGGGCAGTAACCAAGCCCACGACTTGCGGGCCGGCCCGCCTGGCCGGCTCGGGCCCGGCCAGGGCAGGCTGGCGGGCGGCTGATTGTCACGGGCCTTCTCCAGGGCCAGGTCGACCTGATCGAGCAGCGCGATCGCACCACAGCAGGTCAGCTCGCCGCCCACCAGCCCGCGGTTGAGGTCCTTGAGGCTGGCGGCGGCTCCGCCGATCAGCACGGCCGCGGTGTCCCGCGGCCGCCCTGGCCCGTCCGGCCCTGGCCCGTCCGGCCCTGCCCCGTCCAGCCCTGCCCCGTCCAGCCCTGCCCCGTCCGGCCCAGGCCGCCTGTTCCGCCCAGCCCCAGCAGCGAGAACCGGAGGCTGGTGATCCTGGTACTGACCTCGCCCAGGCTCGGCCCGCTCCGGAGCATCCGGGACCGCCCAGTGTCGCTGCCGTCGCCCCGCACCGGATTACCCGGGTTCCGCGGGGAACCCGGGTAGCCGGAGTCGGAATACCCGGCTTCGGAATAGCCGACGTCAGAATAGCCGGACTCGGAATAGCCGGACTCGGAATCGGCGGAGTCGGAATCGGCGGAGGGCACAGGATCACCGTAATGGCCGAGGTAGCCGGAATGGCTGGAGTAGCCATAGTGCCCAGGGTGACCGGGGTAGCCGGATCCCTGGGCCATCGCCTCCCGCCAGGGCTCAGTACTGTCGCCGAGTATTTGCCCCAGTCCGGCGGCCAGGTCCAGGTGGCGCCGGATCGCGGCCAGCAGCTGCTGGTCGCAAGCCGCGATCCGGTCGACGAGCCCGGCGGGCCAGCCGTCGCCGGTGGCGCAAGCGGGGTGCATCTCGTTATCAGTCATGTGCGCCCACTGCTCCTTCTGGTGAATATGAGTTACCGCCCGGGAACTGGCGAGCCGGACGGGCGGCCGAGCCATACTTTGAGCGCCGCCCGGGCCCGGGAGATGTTCTGCCGCACGGCGTCCGGGTTCATCTGCAGGATCTCGGCTATCTCGCGGACCGAAAAGTCGTCGAAATACAGCGCGAACACGGCCCGCTGGGTCAACGGGAGCCGTAAGAAGGTGGCCAGGACCGCCCGCTGTTCCTCGTGCAGTTCCAGCTGGGCCGAGGCGGGCAGCGCGACGGCACGGTCATGCTCTTCCGTGAGCGGCTGGTCGCCGGTGACCGGCATCCGCAAGAAGATGCGGTACGCCACCGTGCGCAGCCATTGCCGGGGTTTCCGCACGGCCGGCCATTGCTGGTACAGCAGGACGAATGCGTTATGCGCGGCGTCCATCGCGTCCGCCTGGCTGGCTCCGCACTTCATCAGAAACCGCACGAGCACCGGCATCTCAGCCGCGTAACAGGCGGCGAATTCCACCTGCGAGACATCGGCGGCGCAGGCCGGCCGCCCGGCCGCGATCGCTTCGTGGCCCGGCGGTACGCCGGGGGCCGGCGAACTCATGTCCGTCACGGCTGCTCTCGCCTCCCAAAGCCGCATGCCGCTAGCGCCGCATGCACTCAGTAGTGCCAGGGCAGTCGCTATCTGTGACATCACAGGCTGTCAATGGACGACAGAGTGTCACAGAAATGTCGCTCTGTGCCACCAGGAGATAGCTGAACTGATCCCGACTTAGAGACATCCGGGCTGGTCAGCCGAGGTTCGCGCGCTGCGCAATGGCCGAAGCCAGTGGAGGCACCGGTGCCATCACCCACCACTCTCAGTAAGGTCGCCGCGGCAGCCGCCACTACCACTGGAGCAAGCGGCCTGGGCCTGGCCGCCTTCGCCGTGTTGCGCCTTACCCCGGCCTCAGGGCGGCCGATGGCGGCCTGGGCCGAGCTGGCCGCGCTCGGGGCGGCGGCGGCCTGCGTCAGCTTGGTCCGGCTGGTGCTTGACTACCGGCTCAAGAAGCTGGACGCGCAGCTACGGCAGCGGGCCCAGCAGGCCGCTGCCGACCTGCAGCTGACCCGGCTGCAACTGCACCGGATGGTGCTGGAGCAGGCCGCCGCGCAGCCGCAGCTCGCCGCCGCCTACCGGGAGCTGATCATCGCCAACGCCACGTATCTCGCCGTGGAGCAGAACGGCGAGCCGCTGCTCAGCCCGCCGCGGGCCGTTCCAGTACGAACACTGGAATCTGCCGGGACGTCTTCTGCTGATATTCGGCGTACGGCGGGAACGCGGCCACCGCGCGCTCCCACCATCGCGCCCGCTCCTCCCCTGTTGCCTCGCGAGCCTTCATGATCCACTTGTCCGGGCCGTCCTGCAGTTCCACGACCGGGTCGGCGCGGAAGTTGTAGTACCAGAACGGGTGCGTGGGCGCGCCGCCCTGGGAGGCGACCGCCGCGTAACTGCCGTCGTGCTCCACCCGCATCACCGGCGTCTTGCGCAGCTTGCCGGTACGCGCGCCCCGGTTGGTGATGATGACGACGGGCAGGCCCGAATCGCGCAGCGTCGTGCCCTCGGTCCCGCCTGAGCTCTCGTACAGCTGAACCTGCTCGCGGACCCAGGCGGACGGACTCGGCTCGTACTCGCCCTCGATGCTCTGCTGCTCACCCTCGATACTCATGCCGCTAGTCAACCGCTGACCGCCGCGATCCCGCTAGCCACCCCCGGCCTTGCGGCTGGCCACCGCCAGGGCCGCAGCCCGCCGGGCGGCTGACCCAGGCTGGTCATCCGCCCGTCAGCGTGTATTTATCCAGGATTCGGTTCCTGGCCATCTTTACCTGGCACCGGGCCTGAGGCGCTCGGGTACTTTGGGAGCCCTGTTGACTAAAAGCACCCAGACCCAGACGAACCAATGATCAGCCATACCGGAGGAATCGATGACCGGCGGGTCCGGCAGCCAAGCCCTGGTCTCGGCCGCGGACACCGGCGCCGCGACCACCCCCGAGGCTGAGCAGCCAGCGGCCGCCGCGAACCCGGCCGCCACCACAGCCCCGGCCGCCGGGCCGGCCCTGGCCCTGACAAGCGGCCGGTCCGGCACCGCGGTGGCGAGCGGGCCCGCCCGGCCGGCCCGGCCGCCGGCCCGAGCCGGCCGCGACCGCCGACCGCAGCGTCAGCGTGACCTGGCGCGCCGTCGTGCTCGCCGTGGTCATCACCGAGTTCATCGGCGTGAGCACGATCTGGCCTGCGCTGGCCTGGGAGCACCCGGCCGCCATGCTGGCCATGCTGGCCGGCTTCGCCGGGATCTCCCTGATTGCGGTCCTGGCCCTGACCCTGCGCGGCTACGCGGCGATGCGGCGGCTTGAGATCGGCGTGCTCGCCCAGGCACTGATGTTCTGGGGCCTGGCCCAGCCGGGGAAATTCGGCGGGACCGGGTACCCAGGCGACGAGGGCACCCTGTCCGACCTGGCCGGCCGCGCCCTCAGCCACGGAACCGATCCGTACGCGGTGTCCTGGCCGCACGCGTTCGCGGGCTGGAACACCGGTATCACCACCCTGCTGTCCGGGCACATCGTCACCCGCTTTGAGTATCCGCCGCTGGTGCTGCTGCTCAACGCGCTGACCCGGCCCTTCCTCAGCGGCCCGCCGGTGGCCGGGGTACTGGCCACCGCGGCCCTGGGGATCACCGCGGTGCTGCTGTTCTTCCTGCTGCCCTCGCCCTGGCGGACTCTCGCGCCGATGGTCTGCCTCACGCTCGGCCTGTACGCCTCGGTGACCCGCCGCGGCGACCCGACCGTGATCGCGATGCCGTTCCTCATCCTCGCGGTGTACCGGTGGACGTCCATCGGCCAGGGCCGACGGCTGGGCCGACTCGGCTGGATCAGCGCGGTCTGCCTCGGGCTGGCGGCCTGCACGCAGCAGCTGACCTGGTTCGTCGTGCCCTTCCTGGTGACCGCGATCTACCTGGTCCGCCGGGCCGACTGGCCGGCCCGGGCCAGCCTGCGGCTGGTCGGCCAGTACGCGGCCATCGCGGCGGCGACGTTCGCGGTGCTGAACCTGCCGTTCCTGATCTGGAATCCCGGCGCGTGGCTGGGCGCGATCACCTCCCCGCTGACCCAGGGCGCCGTTCCGTGGGGCCAGGGCCTGGTCGGGATCACCTACTACCTGATCAAGGGCACCGGCGAGCTGAGCTTCTACAACTATGCCGCCCTGACCTACGGCGCGGCGCTGTTCGCCTGCTTCGTGCTGTACTTCCGGCGCCTGGGCCCGGCCCTGGCCATCTTGCCGTGGACGGTCTTCTTCTTCTCGGCCCGCGCGATTGAGACTTACTACTTCCTGTTCGTCGCGCTGTTCGTGGTGGCCCTGCTCACCATCGATTACGCGGCCGTCGAGCGCGCCCATCAGCCCGGCGGGCGGCTGCGCCAGCGACTGCGGCTGGACACCAGGGGCCGCGCGGTCGCCCTGGGGGCGCTGTTCGTGCCCGCGGCGGCCTGCCTGGCCGTGGCCATCAGCTCGGCTCAGCCGCTGCGGCTCACGGTGACTCCGCCGCCAGGGACTCGGCCAGGGAGCACCATCGACACCCTGACGGTGCGGGCGACCAACACCTCCAGCCGGGCCATCGAGCCGCACTTCGGGCTGAGCAGCAACCCAGGGATCACCGCGGCCTGGATCATCAAGTCCGGTCCGGGCCGGCTGCAGCCCGGCACCACCGCGACCTATGTCATTCGCGCGCCCTTCGCACTGGCCAGCACGAAGGCAGGCCCGCACCTGGTGCTGCGCGCGTTCTCCGCTGACCCCGGCACGCTGAGCAGCGGCGTCGTGCCGACATCGGCCTCGTAATCCGGCCATCGCGCCCAGGCTGCCCGCTAAAACCGACGCTGAACGCCAAGCACCGCCCGGTCTAGCTGCCTGCCGCCACTCCCCCGGCTGCGAAACGCCCACCCGCCCGCCGGGCCCGTGAGCACGGTAATTTCCCTGGCCGCGCTGGCCTACGACAACTACGCCGGGCAGTTCTCAGACATCTCGGTCACCAACCCGCAGTACCTCATAGTCGCGGTCGGCTGGTGAGGCCGGCCACCTGGCGGGCAGCCGGGAGCCGGAGCGCAGCGCCCGGGCCACGGCCGCGCCCGCGCGGTAGCTGAGCATGGCCAGGACCAGCAGCGCGCCCGCGACGATGCCGTCGGCCCAGAAATGGTTGGCGGTCACCACGACCACCAGGCTGGTCAGCGCCGGGTAGGCCAGGGCCAGCCAGCGCCACCGGCTGGCCGAGAACCGGACCACCGTGATGCCGACCAGCAGCGCCCAGGCCACGTGCACCGAAGGCATGGCCGACAGCTCGTCGGGGTTGAAGCCCGCGATCGAGCCGTACACCGACTGGCCGTACCGGACCGCGGTGTCGATCATCCCGTCCGAGGGCAGCATCCGCGGCGGCGCCACCGGGATGAGCTGGATGAGCAGGCAGGAACCGGTCAGGATGACCACAATCGCGCGCACCTCGGCGTACTTGTCCCGGTGCCGCAGGAACACCCAGACCAGCAACGCGATCAAGCCGACGAAGTGCAGGCTCGCGTAGTACAGGTTGAACACCTCGACGAGAAACGGATGCGGCAGGAACAGCCGCTGGACGGCGGCCTCATCGGGCAGGTAGACGACCCGCTCGGCGTGCCAGATCCACTGCGCCCGGTCCAGCGCGCCGCCCTTGACCCGGTCCGCGTAGTGGCCCGCGAACTGCCACAGCGCGAACAGCCCGATGACGATGCCGGCTTCCTGCGCGATCGCCACGGCCTCGGCTATCCGGCGTCGCCCGCCCGGGGCCTCCAGGCCGGTCCGGCCCGGGGCCCGCGCAGGCCGCTGGCCGGGCTGCGAGTCTGCGGGCGGCCGATCCGCGGCGCCAGGGTGCCGAGGCGTGAACTTCTTACCCGGCGGGCCGGCCTGGCCCGGCCCGGTGGCGCGGCGCTGCGCCCGGGCGCGAAGCCGGACCGCGGTGGTCGCGCTGAGCAGGCAGGCCGAGGTAACCGCTGCCGCCTGCCACGACAGTTCGATCTTCAGCATCCGCCGCGCTCCCGGCGCCCGTAGTCCTGGGCTTAGCCGGCGCGGGTTAATCACCCGCGTCTAGCCCCCGGACAAAAGGCTATCCGGTCTGGCCGCCGTCCCGCCCGGCGCCGCCGGGGCGCTGGCCCGGCGACCGCCCGCAGGCCGCTCCCCTGGGCCAGGCAAGGCGCGATCAGACTGACCGGGCGCTAGTAACTGAAAGTCGTCGCGCCCTCGTCGCCAATCCATTCCCACAGCTGAACGCTGCCGGCCAGCTCGGCGTTGGGCAGCAGCCCGCCCGGGTCGAGCTGCTTGGCGTTGAAGCACACGGGGCACACCATGAACTTGCCGCCTGCCGTCTCATAGCGAGCCATCAGGTCGGCCAGCGGCGGGCAGCCAGTGCAGGCCACGGCGGTGGCGACGCCGTCCAGGGCGAGCCGGACCGCTTCCTTGGCCTGGAAGATCAAAGTGGGCCGCCCGGACTCCGCCGCGCCGACCGCCACCAGCAGCGCCACGGTGACCTTCTCCGGATCCTCCAGGCCCGTGGTGAGACTGATCACTGCCTTTCCCGCCATCTGCCACCTCCCCAGTTAGCACGATCGTTCGTACTGGGGAAAGTACGACCGATCGTGCTATCTTGTCAAGACAATGACGGAAATTACACCTCAGGCGGACCGGAGGGAACGTCGCCCGCGCGCCGACGGCGAACGGACCCGCAGCGCGATCCTGCGGGCCGCGGCGTCGCTGGCCACGGTGGACGGGCTAGAGGGCCTGTCGATCGGGAACCTGGCGGCCGCCCTCGGGATGAGCAAGAGCGGCCTGTACGCGCATTTCGGCTCTAAGCAGGAACTGCAGCTGGCCACCGTGGCCGAGGCGGCCCGGATCTTCCAGCAGGAGGTGGCCGAGCCCGCGCTGGCAGCCGCGCCGGGCCTGGCCCAGCTGGTAGCGGTGTGCGAGGCGTTCTTCGAGCACCTGCGGCGCGGTACCTTTCCCGGCGGCTGCTTCATGGCCAGCGCGGCCCTGGAGATGGGCACCAGGCCCGGCCCGGTCAAGGAGCTGATCGCCGCGTTCCAGTCCCAGTTCGTGGCGATGATCCGCTCGTTCGCGGCGACCGCCCTGGCCCGCCGCGAGCTGCCCCCCAGCGAGGACCCGGACCGGCTGGCCTTCGAGCTGAACGGAATCATCCTGGCCGCCGACACCAATTTCGTGCTGCACGACGACCCCAGCGTCCTTGAGCTGGCCCGGCAGGTCGTGCACCAGCGGCTCGGACTGAGCCGGGGGGAGCCGGGACCAGGCCGCGAATAGCGTTCTGACTCCTGTGTTTTCGTTAGCTGAAGACCTTCTGGCAGGGCGAGCTGGACGGCAGGCCCGCTTTCTGTTCCGCATCCTGTATTTGCTCGTACGTGCTGTGCGCCCGGTGATAGGTGGCGGTGAACGTGTGCGCGTCACCGGTCAGCGCCGCGTTGACCTGCCTGATGCCGTTGGCGTTCAGCTGCCCGTCCAGCTGGCGCAGCCGGTCCCAGGCGGCGGCGTGCGCCGCGGGCTCGCCCAGGGCGTCCAGCTGCCCGGGCAAGCGCTGCCAGACCTTCACGTTGGGAGCGAAGAACCGGCCCACCTTCGGCAGCTGGGCGGGCTGCGGGTCGTCGGGCTTGAAGTCGGGATAAGGGAACGGGGTCTGGCCGGTATTGACCATGACGGCGAAGTCCGCCGCGCAGACCCGGTTGAGCCGGTGCAGGAAGGCCGGGCTCATCGAGACCGGGCTGTGTCCCGGCCCGCAGGCGGCCAGGCCGGCCACGGCGGCCAGCAGCGCGGCGGTGAGCGGGATCTTGTGCGTAGTCACGGTCATCCTCCTGGGCCCGGTGACGAGTGCGGACAGATTCACGGTGCCGTCTGGACCAGCCTTAGCACATCGGCGCTTCCGCTGATTTCTGGCCAGGACCGCGCCAGGCAGATCGTCATTTCGGCTGATGCGGGCCGATGCGGCGGGCGGCGATACTGAGGCCGTGCGCCCTACCGCGCTGGTCGTCGACGACCATCCGACGTTCCGCAGAATGGCACGCCGGCTGCTGACCGCGGCCGGATACCAGGTGGTCGGGGAAGCAGCCGACGCCGCCAGCGCGGTCCGGGCCGTCCGCCTGTCCCGCCCCGCGTTCGTCCTGCTCGACGTGCTGCTGCCGGACGGGAGCGGCATCGACGTCGCCGAGCAGATCGACGGCATCGACGCGCCAGTCGTGCTGCTCACCTCCAGCCGGTCCGCGGGCGAGCTGGGCCCGGCGCTGTCGGGCCGGGCCTTCCTGACCAAGTCGGAGCTGACCGTGGAACGGCTGCGGGGGCTGGCCGGCGATGGGTGAGCTGATGGCGGCCGCCCCCGGGCGGCAGGTGGTGCTCAGCACCTGGCTGCGGCGGGCGCTATGGCCGGTGACGCTGGTGGCGGGCCTGGCCGCGGAGAGCGTGCTGTGGCGGGCCGGCACGCTGCCGCTGTACCTGGTTTTCGACCTGGCGGTCGGCCTCACGGTCGTGGCGGTCAGCTTCGCGGTCTGGGAGGCGCATCCCGGCAACTGGACCGGCCCGCTGCTGCTGGCGAATTCGGTGTGGTTCCTGTGCTCGCCGGTGCGGTATATCGCCAGCCCGTTCTGGATCAGCCTGAGCTGGGTCGCGGAGCCCACGGTCAGCGTCATCTTCGCCCATCTGGTCCTGGCTTATCCGGGCGGCCGGCTGACCAGCCGCCCGGACCGGGTGTTCGTCGCGGTGGCCTACGCCTACGCGGTGGCCTTCCCGGTCGCCGAGCTGATGATCGCGCCGGCCAGCGACCTGTTCGGCGACTGCCTGACCGGCCCGTGCCCGGCTACCCCGCCGCTGCTCACCGCCAACCCGGGCTTGTTCGACCGGCTGCAGCCGGTCGGTAACGGGCTCGACGCGGTGCTGGTGGCCTGGCTCCTGCTGCTGGTCGGGCGGCGCCTGGCCCGCTCGTCGCAGCCGCGGCGGCGGCAGTTCCTGCCGATCGCGGTCCTGGCCGTGGTGGTGACGGCCGGCATCTTGGCCGACACGTTCATGCCGCAGAACGCCGGCGGCGCGTGGAACGTGCGCACCCTGCTAGATCACGGGGTCGAGCTGGCGATCGCGCTGACGTTCTTCGCCAGCCTGTACGCCAGCCGGATGAGCCGCTCCCAGGTCGCCGACCTGCTGGCCCGGCTGGCCGGGGCTGAGCCGGACGAAGTGCAGGCGCTGCTGTCGCAGGTGCTGCACGACCCGCGGCTGCGGCTAGGGCTTTGGGACCACGCGGGTGGCGGTTACCTGGATGCCACCGGCCGGCCGCTCACCGTGCCGCCGGCAGGCCAGGAGCGGGTAGCGACGACGATCAGCGGGGCGGACGGCCCGCTCGGGGTTCTCGTGCACGACCAGGCGGTACTCGATGACCCGCGGCTCATGTCCGCGGTGCTGGCCGGAACCCGGCTGGCCCTGGAGAACGAGCAGCTGCACGCGCGGCTGCGGGCCCGGCTGGCCGACGTCCAGGCCTCCAGGGCCCGGCTGGTGCGGGCCGAGGACGAGGCCCGGCGGCGGCTGGAACGCGACCTGCATGACGGCGCGCAGCAGCGCCTGCTGAGCATCGGCCTGGCCCTGCAGCTGGCCAGGAAGGAGGTCGCGGACGGCAGCGGAGCGGCCGAGCTGCTGGATGAATCGCAAAGCGAGCTGGTAGCGGCCATCGAGGAACTGCGGAATCTGGCCCAGGGCATCCACCCCACCGTGCTCACCGAGCAGGGCCTGGCCGCCGCGGTGACCGCGCTGGCCCGGCGGCTGGCGGTTCCCGTCGAGGTGGCCGGGATCGGGGCCAGGCTGCCCGGCTCGGTGGAGACCACCGCGTACTTCCTGATCTGCGAGGCGCTGCAGAACACGGTGAAGCACGCGCAGGCCAGCCGGGCCCGGATCGGGGTCACGGAGGCGGACGGGGTGGTCGTGGTCGAGGTCAGCGACGACGGGACCGGCGGCGCGGACACCGGCGCCGGGGCGGGCAGCGGGCTGCGCGGGCTCAGGGACCGGGTGGAGGCGGTGGGCGGCCGGCTGAAGCGTGGTGAGCCCGCCGGGCCGCGGCACGATGGTGCGGGCGGAGCTGCCATGCGGGTAGTCATCGCCGACGACGCGCTGCTGATCCGCGAGGGCCTGACCCGGGTCCTGGCCAGCTGCGGGATCGAGGTCGCGGGGAGTGCAGGGAATGTCAGCGGCCTGCTTGACGCGATCGACGAGCACCACCCGGATGCCGCCATCGTGGACATCCGGATGCCGCCGGACTTCAGCGGCGAAGGGCTGCGCGCGGCCGAGCGGCTCGCGGTCAGCCACCCGGACCTGGCGGTGCTGATCCTGTCCCAGTACGCCGAGCCCGCGTTTGCCGCCACGCTGCTGGCCGACTCGCCGGCCCGGCGCGGCTACCTGCTCAAGGAGCGCGTCCTGCATCCCGACCACCTGGTCAGCGCGCTGTACCGGATCGCGGCCGGGCACACGGTCGTGGATCCCGCCGTCATCGACGCGGCCATGAGCACGGCGACGACCAACCACCGCCTGGCCGGGCTCAGCGCCCGCGAGCTTGAGGTCCTGCATCTGCTGGCCCAGGGGCTGACCGACCGCGGCATCTGCGACCGGCTGGTGCTGTCCCCCCGGACCGTGGCCAGCCACGTCCGGCACATCTTCACCAAGCTGGCCCTGCCGGGCGGCGACCACGACAACCGCCGGGTGCACGCCGTGCTGATCTACCTCAACGACACCGCCGGGCCGCGCGGGCCGGACGGCGGCTGACGGCCGCCTGAGGGCCGCCGGGCCAGGCTTGCTGACCGGCCGCCGGGGCTGACGAGCTCTGCGAAGCCAGCCAGCACGCTGGTACCTTCGCGCCGCCGAACGGCCTGCCGCCCGCTGATCCCGGATCAGCAGAAATGACGAATCGCGGCGGCCGCGGACCCGCCGAAATCAGTGTGGCCGTCGATGCGGTGCCAGCCCGCCCGGACCGAAAGTGTTCCCAGGCAGTTCAGACACCGATCCAGGGAGGTTCCGATGGATCGCCGAGCCCAGCTGAGCCTGTGCGCCGTCGCGGCAGCGGCACCCGGCATCGCCGCGTTGTTCCTGGCCGGCAGCGGCGCGGCGGTAGCCAGCCCGGCCGCAGCGGGCCCGGGGGCGGCCCAGCACCCGGTGATCTTGCGGCTGCGCGCCTTGATCAGTCAGCAGCGCGACATTGACGTGCGCCCGACCGGGGTCAGCGTGGGCGACGAGCAGGTCGCCAGCGGGCGGTTGTACCGCGCATCGGGCCGGGTGGCCGGGACGTTCGGCTTCACCTGCACCACGGTCTCGGTCACCGTCCAAGGCGACGCTGTCCAGGGCGGCGCTGTCCAGGACGACGCAGTCCAGGACGACGCAGTCCAGGACGACGCAGTCCAGGACGACGCCGAAGAGTGCCTGGCCTGGGGGGCGCTGCCGGCCGGCCAGCTAGAGATGGCTGGCCTGTCCCGCGCGCAAGACCCCGTCCACCAGTGGGCGGTCACCGGGGGTACCGGGGCCTACCGCGGCGCACGCGGCACGCTGACCGCCCGGGACCTGTCCGAGACCCGGCACGAGATCACCATCCGGCTCGGCTAGCGAGCCGGCCACCGTCACCCGCCTCAGGAACGCCTGGAGGAAACATGCCCAAGAAACTGTGGCTCGCCCGCGCGAGCGCTGCCGCTGGCACCGCGGCCATCGCCGCCGCGCTGCTCACCGCGCTGCCTGGTCCGGCATCGGCCGCGGCCACGCCGAATCAGATCCTCTTCGGCGTGGCCGCGACATCCGCGCGCAACGCCTGGGCGGTCGGGGTCCGCACCGGCCCGGCCACCAGCCAGACGCTGATCGAGCACTGGAACGGCAAGTCCTGGAAGCAGGTACCCGGCCCCCAGCCGGGCGGCAGCCAGGGGCGCGACGAACTGCTCAGCGTGACCGCCATCTCCGCTCGCGATGCCTGGGCGGTCGGCGACTACGCCACGGCCACGATCACGCGCCCGCTGGTGGTGCACTGGAACGGCCGGTCGTGGAAACGAGTCGCGGTCCCTTTCCCCTGCGCAGGCGCCGCCACCGGCGGGTTCCTCGAGTCCGTCGCCGCGACGTCCGCGGCCGATGTCTGGGCCGCGGGCAACGCTGGCTCCTGCGTTTCCCAGCGCCGGGTGGCCCTGATCATGCACTGGAACGGCCGCTCTTGGAAGCGGGTGCGGGCCGCCAGCCCGGGTGACATCGGTGGCACCGAATTGCGCGGCGTGGCCGCCATCTCCCGCCGTAACGCCTGGGCGGTGGGTGAGTACTCGGTCAACGGCGGCGGCAGCGCGCGAACGCTCATCGAGCACTGGAATGGCCGGTCCTGGCGGCAGGTAGCCAGCCCCGGGCTCAGCAGCACCGTCCGCGCCAGCGTGCTCAGCGGCGTGGCCATCAGCTCGCCGGGCAATGCCTGGGCCGTCGGCTCTATCGAGACCCCGTCTCCCACCAGGGAAAAGGTCATGGTCCTGCACTGGAATGGCCGGTCCTGGCGGCAGGTAAGGGCCCCGAACCCGGGCGGGGCCAGCGGCGACGAGCTGATCGGGGTGGCCGCCATCCCCCGGTCCCTGGCGTTCTGGGCGGTGGGCGACTACACCGATCCGGGCAGCCACCTGGACCGCACCCTCATCGAGCGCTGGAACGGCCGGTCCTGGACGCACGTGTCCAGCCCGAGCCCCGGTTTCCCTGCCCACGACCTGGGCCTGTTCAGCGTGGCGGCGACCGGCGCCAGGAATGCCTGGGCGGTCGGCAGTTACGCAGGCAGCCTCACGCAGAGCCCGCTGCGTGAGCACTGGAACGGCAAGTCCTGGCGGATCCGGCCCTGACCACGTCGGCCCGGCGGGCCGGCATCGGCCGGCCCCGCCGGGCGCACTGCGGCCGCCTCGAACGGGTCCGTCCCATGACGCGCCCGCCCGATAACGCGGCCCGCCCGATAACGCGGCCCGCCCGATAACGCGGCCCGCCCGATAACGCGGCCCGCCCGATAACGCGGCCCGCCCAATGACGCGGCCCGCCCAATGACGCGGCCCGCGGGTGACGGCGGCCTGTCGTCAGCGGTCCGGTGGCAGCATCGCCCAGGCCTCGATCTCGACCGTCAGCTCGGGCCGGAACAGCGCCGAGACGCCGACCGCGGTGCTCGCGGGCGGCCGGGCCGTATCTATGTGCTCGTCCCGGACCGCGCGCAGCACCGGCAGCACGGAAACGTCGGTCAGGTAGTAGGTCAGCTTAATGACGTCAGCGAAGGTGGCGTCGGCCTCGGCCAGTACCCGGCCGAGGTTGGCGAACACCTGGCGGATCTGCGCCTCGGGGTCACCCACCCCAACGGGCTGGCCCGCCTCGTCCAGCGCGACCTGCCCGGCGATGGCGATCACTCGGCCCTCGGCGGCCACGGCATGGCTGTACCCGCGGCCGGGGGCCATTCCCGGCGGGGCCTGATAATGCTGCAGTCCTGACACCGGTGTCCTTCCTGCGGTAGGCCGGGCCGTGCGGCGCGGCCTCGGCGGCCACGGCATAGCTGTACCCCCGACCGGGGGCCACCCCCGGCGGGGCCTGGTAACGCTGCAGTCCTGACACCGGTGTCCTTCCTGCGGTAGGCCGGGCCGTGCGGCGCGGCCTCGGCGCCCCACCATCCTCTGGTCACCGGGCCAGGCCCGCACTGGCTTTTCTGCCCGTCTTCATGATCACGACGACGGGTCAGGTTGACAGGTGACTTTTTGGTCACCTATTCTCCGGACATGGACGCGGTTTTCAAGGCGCTGGCCGATCCGACCCGCCGCAGGCTGCTCGACGAGCTGTTCCGCCGGGACGGCCAGTCCCTGAGCGAGCTGGAGGAGAGCTTCGCCATGACCCGCTTCGGGGTAATGAAGCACCTGAAGCTGCTCGAAGCAGCCGGGCTGGTGGTGACCAGGCGGCACGGCCGTCAGAAGCTGCACTTTCTGAACCCGGTCCCGATCCGGCTGGTCCACGACCGCTGGGTGAGCAAGTACGCCGAGCCCTGGACTGAGGCGCTCAGCGACATCAAGCAACGACTGGAGTCTGCGATGGAGAAAGTCTTCGAGATCTACATCCGCACCACGCCCGAGCAGCTTTGGGAGGCCATCATTGATCCCCAGATCAGGGCCAAGTACAACTTCGGCGCCGCCGCGCATTCGGACTGGACGCCGGGATCAAGCCTGAAGCTGACCGCCCCGGGCGCGGGCTCGCTGGCTGACGGGGAAGTGCTGGCCGCCGACCCGCCGCGCCGCCTGGTCCACACCATGACCGCGCTGTGGAGCGATGAGGTCCGCAGCGCCGGCCGTCCCGGGTCACCTGGGAGATCGAGCCGATCGCCGACTCGTGCCGCCTGACTGTAGTCCATGACCAGTTGCGCGAGGGCGCCAGCGACCAGATCTACGGCGGCTGGCCGATGATCTTGTCAGGCCTGAAGACCTGGCTGGAGACCGGCCAGCTGCTCACCACGCCCGGCTCGCTCATGTACCAGTCGCCAGGCTGATAAAGCGGCGGCCGATGCTGCGCCGAGGCGGTCGGCCACGGCGCCGTAACCCGCCCGGTGCTGTCCGGTGGCCGCGGCCCCGCTGAGCAGGTGACGCTGGTGCCGTTCGGGGACCCTCCGAGTCCTAGGTCCCCCGCGGGGCCCTGGCCCGGGCAGATCCCTGCGCCCGCCCCGGTCACGGTGTACCCCGTGCCGCGGCCGGCCGTTATCACTGATGACGACGGCGCGACCGTGGCGGTGACCGGGCGCGCGCTGGTATCGGCCCCGCCGGCCCAGCTATCGATGGCCGAAGGGCCGCCCCTGGCCGTCACCTCATGGGCCGGACCCTGGCCGGTTACCGAACACTGGCGGGATCCAGGCCGGACCCGCAGGCAGGCCAGATTCCAGCTGGTCACCGAAGACGGAGCTGCCTGGCTCACTGCCGTCCGCGACGGCCGCTGGCTGATCGAGGCCAGCTACGAATGACAAGCCGGCTCACCAGATGCCCGGTTAGGCCAAAGCCAGGCGGGCCCAGCCAGCTCAGCCAGCCCAGCCGGCCAGCCCAGCCCAGCCCGGCCAGCCCAGTCAGTCAGGCAGGCAGGCAGGCAGGCAGGCAGGCAGGTCCGGCCGGGTCCCCGACTCAGCGGCCCGTCCAGGCCCCTAAGCCGAGCCCGGCGGGCTCAACCTCGGCCTGCTAGCCAAGCTGACTCTACATATGATGAGGGACATTTAACGAATACGATTTCGATTCTCTTCGAGTTTTGTCAGTGCTGATCGATATCATGGTCGAAGACCAGGAACTCCGCTGGATCTCCGCCCAGGAGCAGACCCTGGGAGACGGCCAAGGAGGTGACCCCATGCCCGACCAGGACAAGTCAGGTCACCGCGATTCACACCGCGGCCGCCCAGTCCCCGGCCGCCCCGTCCCCGACCGCCCAGTCCCCGACCGTCTAGCTGCGGACCGTTTAGCCGCGGACCGTTCAGTTATCTCGGTTCCTGTCGGTGGTGAGTGCCCGGGCGCTGCGGCGGCGGGTCTGTCCTGGTCGTGGCAGCTGGACTTCGAGACGCTCATGTCCGCCCTGAACAGCCCCGCGCCCTGGAACCGGCCGCCCTGCCGTCCCGCCGTCCGCAGCGGCAGCACTACGGACAACACGACCAGCGGCAGTGCTCCGGCAGTCCTTATATCCGACGTCAGCGGCACACCCGGCGACAGCACACCTGGCGACAGCACGCCTGGCGGCGGTGCGCCTGGCGGCAGCGCCCGCCATGACGGCGCATCCGATGACGGCGGCGCTCCCGGTGACGGCGGCAGCGCGCGTGATGACGACGCCACTAGCAGCACTGGCAGCGGGGCTCTGGGTCAGCGCGGCGGGGTGGCTCGCGGCGAAAGCGGCGAGCCGGACCCCGGCGAGCCGGACCCCGGCGGGCAGGACCCCGGCAAGCAGGACCCCGGCAAGCAGGACCCCGGCAAGCAGGACCCCGGCAAGCAGGACCCCGGCAAGCAGGACGCCGGCGGGCAGGACGCCGGCAAGCAGGATCCCGGCGGGCAGGACCCCGGCGGGCAGGACCCCGGCGGGCAGGACGCCCGCGAGCCGGACGCCAGCGAGTCGGACGCCCGCGAGCCAGACGCCAGCGAGCAGGAAGTCGGCGGGCGGGATGTCGGCGGGCGGGACGCCGGCGGGCCGGAACCCGGCGGGCGGGACGCCAGCGAGCCGGAACCCGGCGGGCGGGACGCCAGCGAGCCGGAACCCGGCGGGCGGGACGCCAGCGAGCCGGAACCCGGCGGGCGGGATGCCGGCGGGGTGGATGCCGGCGGGGTGGATGCCGGTGATCAGGATGTGGTGGCTGATGTGCTGGCTGCGGCTGAGTTGGCGGGCCGGGTCCGTGATGTGCCTTTGGGGGTGGTGGCGGGGCGGGTGGCTGAGAGTTTGCCGCCCGGGCCGGATCTGGCGGGGTGGCTGGCGGCGGCGGCTGATCCGCGGGTGCTGGAGGACGGGGCGCTGGCGGGGGTGGCGGCGTCGTGGCGGCGGCTGGCGGGCTGGGCGCAGGCCGGGGAGCTCGCGGCGGTGGCCCAGATCGCCTCGCGGTCGGCGGCGCGGGACGAGAGGATCGG
This sequence comes from uncultured Actinomycetota bacterium, assembly GCA_963788895.1. Lineage (GTDB taxonomy): Bacteria > Actinomycetota > Actinomycetes > Streptosporangiales > Streptosporangiaceae > DATBGO01. Next base: position 264,302 of record CAWBJA010000012.1, read on the forward strand.
CGCGGACGCGGCGGGCTGCCCGGCGCGGGTTCCTGATGAGGCGGCGGCGCAGGTGTCTTTGGCGCTGGTGATGTCGGCGGGCCAGGCGGCGTGGTGGGCCGATCTGGGCGTGATGCTGGGGTGGCAGCTGGCGGCGACGGGGGCGGCGCTGGCGGCGGGGGTTATTGACTTGTCCCGGGCCCGGCTGATCGCCGAGGCGGCCGGCGTGCTGGGCCGGGACGCGGCGCGGGCGGTGGAAGCGCAGGTTCTGCCGCGGGCCGGGGAGCTGACGACGGGGGGGCTGCGGGCGGCGCTGCGCCGGGCGGTGATCGCCGCGGACCCCGCCGGCGCGGACCGGCGGCGGGAACAGGCGCAGGCGCGGGCGAAGGTGATGCTGTATCCCGATGCCGAGGGCACCGCGACGCTGGCCGGGTACAGCCTGCCCGGCGTCAGCGCGGTCGCGGCGATGGCCCGGATCGGCGCGCTGGCCCGGGCGCTGAAAGCATCCGGCGCCGGCGGCGGGATCGACCTGCTGCGCGCCCAGGTCTTCCTCGGCCTGCTGTGCGGCACCCTCCCCCTGATCCCGCCCCCCTCCGACGCACCCCCCGACGACCCGCCCCCAGACGATGACCCGCCCCCCGACGACCAGCCTCCCGGCGCGTCCCCCGGCGATCCGCCTCCCCCGGCATCTCCCGGCGATCCGCCTCCCGGCGCGCCCCCCGGCGATCCGCCTCCCCAGGCATCTCCCGATGATCAGCCTCCCGGCGCGTCCCCCGGTAATCAGCCTCCTGGCGCGTCTCCCGGTGATCCGCCTGCCGGTGATCCGCCTGCCGGTGATCCGCCTGCCGGCGCGTCTGCCAGTGGTCAGCGTTCTGGTCGCGGCGTGCCTGCCCGGCGTCGGCCGCCGCGTGACGTCCCGGCGCCAGGCTCGCCGCCTCCAGGCCGCCCGGCTCGCGCTGGTACTCCTGCGGCGAGCCCGCCGGCGGGTGGCTCGCCGCCGGGTGCGCCGGGTGCGCCGGGTGCGCCTTTGCTGGCCGGGCCGTGGGACGGCCTGCCTGATCCGGTGGACCGGGACGCTCCCGAGGACTGCTATCCCCACGGCGACCCCGCCGCCGGGCGCCTGGCCCTGGCCAGCCCGGACCGGGACGATGACTGGCGCAGTCCCGCGTTCGTACCCCGCTGGCCCGCCCCGCCCGGCCTGCTCCCGGCCCCCCGAACCCGGCATCCGGCCAGCGCCCCGCCCGGACCAGGCAACTCACCCGGGCGAAACCGTCCGCCCAGGCCTGGCAACCCGCCCAGACGAAGCGGCCCGCCCGGACAAAGCGGCCCGCCCGGGCGGAGCGGCTCGCCCAGGTTGGGGGATCCCCCTGAGCGGGGCGACTCGCCTGGGCTGAGGGATTCCCCAGAACGGTGCGGCTCGCCTGAGCGGAGCGACTTTCCCGGGGTGAGGGACCGGCCGGTGACCGGGACGCTGGATCTCACCTTGCCCTGGGCCACCTTGGCCGGGATATCCAGCGAGCCCGGCCGCCTGGGCCGCCTGGGGCCGGTCAGCCCGGCGCAGGCCAGCCAGCTGGCCGGCCTGGCCACTGCCAACCCGGACGCCCAATGGCGGATCATCGTGACCACTCCCGCTGGCCAGGCCCTCGCCGTCACCCGCATCCCCCGCCAGGCCCCGCCCGCGCCCGCGCCCGCCCGCAACGACACCCGGGCCGGCGCCGCATCCCAGCCGGGAGGGCTCCCGGCGGGAAAGCTCGCTACCCGCCAGAACGCAGCCAGGTCGGGCGCTCGTCAGGAGCAGGACGAGCCCGGCACACAGACGGGCTCGAAAACACCTCCGAACGGGATGGCCCCCAGGGCCGGGACCGGCGCGCGGACCGTTCCGGGAAACGGCCTGTGGTCCGGCCGGTGGACCGGGCTGGTCGGCCGGGTCACCCTGACGATCCCCCAAGACCTCCTCGCCCTCGACCCCGGCGCTGATCCCGGCGGCGGCACCAACCCGCCCGGCGCCGTCCCGTCTGGCGGCGATCCGTCTGGCGGCGATCCGTCTGGCGGCGATCCGTCTGGCGGCATCCTGACCCGCGCCCTGCGCGCGGCGGGCCGCGCCGCCGCACGCGCCGCCGCCCAGGCAGACGCCGACCACGCCGCCGGGGGCTGCGCCCACACCGGGGCCACCACCGCCTACCGGCCCCCGCCGCGCCTGCACGAAACCGTCACCGCCCGGGACCTGACCTGCCGGTTCCCGTCCTGCCGCCAGCCCGCCTGGCGCGGCGACCTCGACCACACCCAGCCCTACCACCAAGGCGGCCGCACCTGCGCCTGCAACCTAGGCGGACTCTGCCGCCGCCACCACATCCTCAAACAGCACCCCCGCTGGCACCTCAGCCAGCCCGAACCCGGAACCTTCCACTGGACCACCCCCACCGGACGCACCTACCTCGCCACCCCCGACACCCACCCCGTATAGCCCCCGGGGCCAGGAGAAAGGAAAATCCGCAATGGGCTGGGACAACCCGCCAAAGCCATGGCACGAACTTGAGCAGCTCCTCTCCTGGAGCCGTAACGATGAGAGCGGCGCGGCTGAGCCACCGGACCCGGCTGAGTCACCGGACCCGGCTGAGTCACCGGGCGCGGCTGAGTCGCCGGGCGCGGCGGCGGGGCGGCGGCTCAGACCGGTGTCTCGGCTGCCCCGCCATTCGGCGGTCAGTTCGCCGGACGGTGACGGGGGAACGCCGGGCCACACGCAGAGCGGCGAGGATGCCGGCTGGGCCGAACTGCACTGTCACTCGTCTTACAGCTTCCTCGATGGTGCTTCCAGCCCGGCGGACCTGATCGCGGAAGCGGCCGCACGCGGCCTGAGCGCGCTGGCCATCACTGATCACGACGGCATGTACGGGGTGCCTCAGTTCGCCCAGGCGGCGGCCGCCAAGCTGACGGAGACGGCACCCCGCTCAAGACCGTCATTGCCGGCCTGGCCCGCGGGCGAGTAGAACTGGTGCGTGCCCGAGCTTCCCGAGGTCGAGACGGCTCGCAAGGTCATCGCCGAGCAGGCCCTGAACCGGCAAATCACCAGGGTGGACGACGCTGACACGTTCGTGTGCCGGCCGCATCCGCCCGGGGAGCTGAACGCGGCGCTAGCCGGGCGGGTGCTCAGCGCGGCGCACCGGCGGGGCAAGACCATATGGTGCCAGACAACTAGCCCCGGCCGGCGCAACCGAGGGCGGCCCGGACCTGGGCATTCATCTGGGCATGGGCGGACGCATCGTCATCACGTCGGCTGACGGCCAGGCTGCCGAGGGCGGGGAGCCCCGCCGCCGCCACGAGCAGGCCGGCCAGTCCCAGTGGAACCGGTTTACGCTGCAGTTCGCCGACGGCGGCCAGCTGGCGCTGTTCGACAAGCGGCGGCTGGGCCGGATCAGGCTCAACCCGGACATCGACGCGCTCGGACCGGACGCCCAGCAGGTCACCCTGGCCGAGTTCCGAGCCCTGATCATGAAGGGCACCATCGCGGTCAAGGCCAGGCTGCTCGACCAGTCCAAGATCGCCGGCGTCGGGAACCTGCTGGCTGACCAGGCACTCTGGCAGGCCAGGATCTCCCCCTCCGCGCCGGCCTGCCGCCTGGAACGCAAAGATGCCGACCGGCTCTACCGCGCCCTGCAGTCCGCGGCGCAATCCGCTATCGCCAATGGCGGCGTGCATACCGGCGAGGTCATCGCGGCCCGCCGCCCCGGCGGCACCTGCCCCCGCTGCGGCGCCGAGATGCGGCACGCCACGGTCGGCGGCCGGTCCACCTGGTGGTGCTCCCGCGAGCAGGCCCGCCCCGGCGGTTAGCTTCCGCCGGGCGATCGCGGAGTGAGCCAGACCCATCACGCTGCCGGCCAACTGATCGCCGAGCCGCCGGGCCGATCGCGGAGCCGACCGTACGGCTGGCCGGCGAGGCCGCCGCTACCACGACCGCCGCCATACCGGGCCGCCCACCGGCGGCCGGGTGACAGATGTCATGCCGGTGACCGGAGATCCGGCACTGCCGCCGGGCGGGGTCCCGGTGATCTGATGAATCTCGCCCGCCCGATTCGGCGCGGGAATCGTCAGAAAGGAAACGCTATGAGTAAGCGGGGGACCAGTCAGGCCGCGGCGCCGGTGGTGTCCTTCGACGGGGTCAGCAAGTTCTACGGGCCCGTGCGGGCCGTCGATGGCCTCGACCTGGAACTGCATCAGGGCCAGACCGTGGCCTTGCTCGGCCCGAACGGCGCGGGCAAGTCGACCACGCTGGACATGCTCCTGGCCTTGCGCAAGCCGACCTCAGGCCAGATCCGGGTGTTCGGCGGCGACCCGCGGGCCGGCGTGAAGTCCGGGCGGATCGGAGCGATGCTCCAGTCCGGCGGGCTGATGTCCGAGGTGACCGTACGCGAGCTGGTGGAACTGGTGACGGGCTTTCACCCCCGGCCGCTGCCGGTCGGGCAGACGCTGGACCGGGCCGGTATCGCCGACATCGCCGGCCGCCGGGTGGACCGGCTGTCCGGCGGGCAGACTCAGCGCGTCCGGTTCGCCCTGGCCATCGTGGGTGACAGCGACCTGATCGTGCTGGACGAGCCGACGGCGGCCCTGGACGTGGCGAGCCGCCAGTCGTTCTGGGCCAGCATGCGAGCCGAGGCGGCCGAGGGGCGGACGTTGCTGTTCGCGACGCATTACCTAGAGGAAGCCGACCAGGCGGCCGACCGGATCCTGGTCATCAACAAGGGGCGGCTGCTGGCCGACGGCACGCCGTCTCAGATCAAGCAGCGCGCGGGCGCCCGCCGGATCTCGTTCCGGCTGGATCAGCTGGACGAGACGGCCATACTCGGCCTGCCGGCCCTGGTGAACCTGGAGATCCGGCGCGACCTGGTGCAGATCCAGACCGCGGACTCCGACCGCACCCTGTACGCGCTGCTCGATGCCGGCTACCGGCCGCGCGAGATCGAGGTCTCCAGCCTGGGCCTGGAGCAGGCGTTCCTGGCCATCACCGGCCAAGACAACCAGACCAGCGCGACCGCCGGGGCGGCCGGGACCGGGGCCGGGGCGGCCGGGGCGGCCGGGCCGGCCGGGCCGGGCGGGGCGGGGCCGATCCGAGCTCAGGAGGCCGTGCGATGACCGGTACCGTGGCGCTGACCCGCCAGGAGCTGGTGCGGCTCACGCGCAACAAGCGTTACCTGATCTTCTCGATCGGGCTGCCGGCCATGCTCTACCTCGTGTTCGGCCACCAGGCCAGCGGCACCAGCTACGGCGTGGCGTTCAAGGCCTTCTATATGGTCGGGATGGCGTCGGTGGGCGCGTTCAGCGGCGCGCTGAACGGCAACGCGCAGCGTATTTCGCAGGAACGCAAGGATGGCTGGATCCGCCAGCTCCGGCTGACCGCACTGCCGCCGCAGTCCTATGTGATTGCCAAGATCATCGCGTCCATGGCCGTGACGGTGCCGGCCGTCGTGATCGTGCTGGGGCTCGGCCGGTTCTACGGCGGCGTTCAGCTCGCGCCCTGGAGATGGCTGGCCATCGGCGCGGCCGTGTGGCTGGGCGCGATGACGTTCGCGGCGCTGGCGGTGGCCATCGGCTACCGGTTCATGCCGGACACGGTGCAGCCGGTGACCATGCTGGTGTACTTCGTGATGTCGATCCTGGGCGGGCTGTGGTTCCCGCTCAGCGGCATCATGCAGAAGATCGGCCAGGTCCTGCCGACGTACCAGATCACCAGGATCGGCACGGACGTGATCGCCGGCGGGACGATCCCGCTGGCGTCCGTCGGGACGATCCTGGGCTGGCTGGCTGGCTTCATCGTCCTGGCCGTGCTGGCGGTCCGGGCCACGGCCGAGACGATCTGACCCGACGGGGGCCGGGACCCGCTACCGGGGCGTATCGGTGAATCCGCCCCGGTAGCGGGACATGACAGCATGGACGTGACGCAGCTTCAGCGAGGTGATGACAGATGAGCGCGACCGACTGCGGTCCAGCGGGCCAGGCGGGCCGGCCAGAAGCCAGCCTGACCTGGCCGGGAGCAGGGCACCCGACCCGGTGGGGCGGCGGCCCGTTGCGGTGGTTCTTTTCCGGCGTCTGGCTCGTCTACCTGATCGGCCCGGTGGCCGACCTGTTCGGGCCTCATCACCACCCGGCGTGGTGGATAGCTTGCGGGCTGGTACTCGCGGCGGCGTTCTGCGTCATCTACGTCGGGGTCGTCGGCAGCTGGGACCTGCGGCCCCAGCTGGCCCAGCGCTGGCTCGCGGTCTTGCTGGCGCTCGCGGTCGTGGCCTGCGCCGTCTACGGATCGGACTGGCTGCCACTGTGGATTTACGTGTCCGCGGCGGCCGGCTTCATCATCCCTGGCCGCCGCACCCCGATGCTGGCCATCGTCGGCATCGCCGGCTGCTACGCGCTGCTGTCCCTGGTGGAAGGGGTCAGCGCGACGAACTTCCTGATCATGGCGCTGCCCGTGGTGCTGATCGGCTGGGCCATGAACGGGTTCCGCATGCAGATCCTGCTGACCAGGGAACTCATCCAGGCCCGGGAGGCCGTCGCCAAGCTGGCCGCGAACGAGGAGCGGCTGCGGCTGGCCCGCGATATGCACGATCTGACCGGGCAGTCACTGTCGCTGATCACGCTCAAGTCGGAACTGGTGCGCAAGCTGCTGGCCCGGCTCCCGCCGGGTGGCGAGCGGGACGCGGCGCTCACCGAGGTGGCCGACATCGGCCGGGTGAGCAGGCAGACGCTGCATGACATCAGGGACGTGGTCAGCGGGTACCTGCGCCCGACGCTGGCCATCGAGATCATCACGGCGCGGACCGCGCTGGAGCCGGCCGGCATCGAGCTTGACGACGACCCGGGCCTGACGCTGCGGTCGGGGACCTTCGACGCCGACGCCGAGGCGGCCCTGGCCTGGTGCCTGCGCGAGGCGGTCACCAACGTGATCCGCCATTCCGGCGCGCGGAGCTGCCAGATCGTGCTGACCCAGCCCGAGGGCGAGTGGTCGGTGGCGGTGAGCGACGACGGCCGCGGGTTCAGCGGGCCGACCGAGCCCGGGCCAGCCAGGACCGGGCCAGCCAGGACCGGGCCAGCCAGGATCGGGCCAGCCAGGATCGGGCCAGCCAGGATCGGGCCAGGCGCCGAGGCGGGTACGGCCGGGACGGGCCTGCGGGGGATGTCCGATCGGCTGGCCGCGGTCGGCGGCCGGCTCTCGCTCGGCCCGGCCGAAACCGGCTCCGGCTTCCGGCTCGTCGCCACCGTGCCGCAGACACCGATCCAAGCAAAGCCGCAGACACCGACACCCGCGACGCCGCAGACACCGACACCCGCGACGCCGCAGACACCGACACCGGCAATGCCGCAGGAATCCGTACCGGCCGGGCCCGAGGCGGCCGAACCGCTCGGGCGGCCGGCACCTGTCCGGCCGGGGCCGCAGGCCGCCGGACCGCTTGAACCGGCCTCCCTGACCCGCTCGCGACCGGCCGGCCGGCCATGACCAGCACCGGAACCCCGGCCGGGGGCGGCCTGCGGGCGGACCCTGGTCGGCGGATCCGGGTGCTCCTGGCCGAGGACCAGGCCATGATCCGCCAGGCCCTGGCCGCGCTGCTGTCGTTCGAAGACGACATCGAGGTGGTCGCGCAGGTCGGCCGGGGCGATGAGGTCGTGGCCGCGGCCGCGGCGCACGGCGTCGATATCGCGCTGCTGGACATCGAGATGCCGGGCCTGGATGGCCTGGCCGCGGCGGCCGAGCTGCGCCGGGCCAGGCCGGAGGTGAAGGTCGTCATCCTGACCACCTTCGGGCGGCCTGGTTTCCTGCGCCGGGCCATGGAATCGGGCGTGTCAGCGTTCCTGGTCAAGGACTCGCCCGCGGACAAGCTCGCGGAGACGGTGCGGCGGGTGATCAGCGGCGGCCGCGTCATCGACCCGGACCTGGCCGCGGCCGCGCTGGCCGATGGGATCAACCCGCTGACCCAGCGCGAGCGCGACGTGCTCACGGCCTCGGCCGACGGCTCGCTCGTCTCGGAGATCGCGGCCCGGCTGTACCTGTCCGAGGGCACGGTGCGGAACTACCTGTCGGCCTGCATCCAGAAGACCGGGGCCAGGAACCGGGCCGAAGCCCAGCGCATTGCCGCCGAACGCGGCTGGCTCAGCTGAGATAAGGCGAGGCTCCGGCGGGCCAGCGGGCGCACGGTCAGCGCGAATCGGTGGCTGCGGATCGCTGGAAGAGCAGATAGAGCCAGGTCAGCGCCGGGACCAGGAGCACGGCACCGATGGCCAGGCTGACACCGGTGGCGATGAGGACGGGCCGGTCCGCAGCCGCCTGGCTGATGGTGAGGCCGGCCGGCAGCAGGTTCGGGTACTGGGCGACCGCCCAGGCCCACAGCACCGCGGTGACCGCCGCGGCCGCGGTGAACCGCGCGGTCAGGAAGTGGCGGCGCTGGAGCAGGCCGAGCGAGAGGACTCCGGCCACGGCCGAGACGATCACCAGCGGGAGCCCGCGGTGCAGCAGGCCGTGATAGAGCACCGGGGCGTCCTGGTGCGCGAAGACCAGGCCGCCCGCGGCGACCGCGCCGGCCGCCACCCCGGCGCCCAGCGCCCGCCAGCGGAACTGGCCGACCAGCGCCGCCGCACCGGCCCGGCGGGCATCCGCGGTGAGGTACACCGCGGCCAGGTAGGCGCAGACCACCACGGCCATCACGCCGGTCAGCACCGAAACCGGGTTCCACCAGCTGGCCACGGCCTGGCCCGCGCCCACCCCGGGCGGTACCCGGCCGGCCGCCACCGCGCCCGCCGCCGCGCCGAGGAAGAACGGAGTGATGACCGAGGATGCGGCGAAGGCCGCGCCGAAGCAGCGGCGCTGCCAGGTCTGCGTGACGGTCTTGCGGAATGCGAACGCCGAGCCCCGGATGATCACGCCGAACGCGGCCAGGGTCAGCGGGATCCACAGCGTGGACGAAACCGCGCCGAACAGCCGCGGGAAGCACGTCCACATGACCACCAGCACGAAGATGAGCCAGACATGATTGGCCTCCCAGACCGGGCCGATGGAGTGCTCGATCAGGCGGCGCTGCCCGGCGCCACGGCTGGCCCCGCCCGCGACCAGGTCCCAGAACCCGGCCCCGAAGTCCGCCCCGCCGAACAGGGCGTAACAGGTGACGCCGAGCCACATCACGGCAGCCAGCGTGTCGGCCAGGCTCATCGGCGGCCCGCGCGAGTCGTCATGTGATCGGGTACTCCCGCACGTCGCGTTCCTGCGGGGCGGCAGGCACCGGGCTGGCCCGGGTGAACCGGCGCAGCACGGCGATGGTGGTGACGGTCAGGACGGCGTAGATGGCCAGCACCCCGTAGAAGCCGTACTGGATGCCGGGCTCGGGGTTGACCGCGTTCGCGACCCGCAGGACCCGGTAGACGATCCAGGGCTGGCGGCCGACCTCGGTGGTGATCCAGCCGAGTTCCATCGCGGCCACGGCGGCGATGCCGGAGACGGCCACGGCGCGCAGGAACCAGGCGGTATCAGGGAACTGGCGGCGGCGCCACCAGGACCAGGCCAGCCAGGCGCCCAGCGCCAGCAGGCCGAACCCGATCGTGACCATCGAGTCGAAGGACCAGTGGACCAGCGTGACCAGCGACGGCTGGTCGCTGACCGGGACGGCGTCCAGGCCCTGGATGGTCGCGTGCGGGTTGAGCTTGGCCAGCAGGGACAGCCCGTCGGGCAGCCGGATCGCGCCGTGCAGTTCCCCGTCGCTGTAGTACCCGAACAACGACTCCGGCGCGCCCGTGGTGGTCTTGGCCAGCCCTTCCATGGCGGCCAGCTTGGTCGGCTGATGGTCGGCCACCATCCGGGCGGCCCAGTCACCGACCACGATCTGGACCGGCGTCAGGATGGCCGCGCCGGTCAGCGGGATGAGCAGGCCCAGCCGGTGATAGCGGTCGCGCCGGCCGCGCAGCATGGCGACCGCGTAGACGCTGGCCACGCCGAAACCGGTCACCATGAGAGCGGCCAGGATCATGTGCGCCGTTTCCGGCCCGGTGGCCGGGTTGAACATCGCGGCCCAGGGATCGACGTGCGTGATCCGCCCGTGGCTGATGGTGAACCCGGTGGGCGTGTTCATCCACGCGTTCGCGCAGACCACGAAGAACGCGCTGGCCACGCCGGCCACGAAGATCGGGATCCCGGACAGCAGGTGCACCCTGGGCGGCAGCCGGTCCCAGCCGTACAGGTAGATGCCCGAGGAAGATCGCCTCGATGAAGAACGCTATGCCCTCGATAGCGAACGGCAGCCCGATGACCTGACCGTAGTTGGCCATCAGCCCGGACCACAGCACGCCCAGCTCAATCGAGAGGATGGTGCCGGAGACCGCGCCCACCGCGAACAGCACGCCGAGGACCTTGGCCCAGCGGCGGGCCAGCAGCCGGCAGGCCACGTCCCCGGTGCGCAGCCCCCGCCACTCCGCGAACAGGACGAGCCCCGGCAGCCCGACGCCGAAGCAGGCCAGGATGATGTGCCAGGCCAGCGAGAAGCCCATCTGAGAACGGGCCGCCACCGGGTCCGCGACCCGGCCCGCCGCCAGCAGCGCCAATGCCTTGGCTCCATGCATTACTACGTATTGTAGTACTCATCTCCCCCGGGCCCGGGTTCGCCACGCCCGGCCGGGCCAGGACCGGGCAGACTGAGCGGGTGGAGATTCAGCCCGGCTGAGTGGCCTGGGGCCCGGGGGCGGCCGCCGCCGGGGCACCGGGCGATGCGGGGGCGGCGGCGGCGGGGGCGGCGGGACCAGCAGCGGCCGGGACGACCGGGCGGCCAGCCGGGCCGGGCGGGCGGTTCCGGCGGACGATGGTGGCGGCCGCGTCAGCGTCGTGAATGGTGAGCGCGATCACGATGCCCGCCGCGGCGACGCCGGCGGCCAGCAGGAATGCGACGTGATAGGCCAGCAGGCTCGGCGCGAGCCGGCCCGCTACCACCGTAGTCGCCCCCACCCCGACGATCGCGGAGGTGAACGCGGCGACGCCCAGCGCGCTGCCGATCTGGCGGATGACGTTGAACATGGTCGAGCCGCGGCCGGTGGCCTCCGGGGAGATGCCGGCGAACGCGGCGGCTTGCGCGGGGACGAAGACCTGGCCCATCGCGACGCCCAGGCTGAACATGAGCAGCCGCATCCACCACAGGTTGGTCTGCGCGCCGACCAGGCTCATCAGCCCGATCGACACGGCCACTCCGGCCAGCCCGACCGCGATGTTGCGGCGCGGCCCGAGCACCGGGTAGAGCACCCGGCTGGCCAGCTGGGCGCCCGCCATGACCCCGATCGCCTCAGGGAACGTGCTCAGGCCGGAGCCGAGCGCGGACAGGCCGCGGCCGTCCTGGAAAAACAGCGAGACCGTGTAGAGCGTTCCGATGAACGACGCGGACGACAGGACCATCACGCCGTTGGCCGACCGGAACAGCCGGTTGCCGAGCAGCCGCAGGTCGATCAGCGGCTGACGCTTGCGCAGCTCGACCAGGATCAGCGCCGCGAGCAAGATCACCCCGGCAGCGGTGGTGGCTAGCACGACGGCTGAGTCCCAGTGCCGGATCGGCCCCTCCGACACCCCGTACATGAGCAGCCCCAGGCCGGTGGCCGCGAGCAGGAAGCCAGTCGCGTCGAACGACCCGGGGGCCAGCGCCTGGCCGCCCTCCAGGAACAGCACGCCGAAGACCAGGGCCGCGATCCCGAGCGGCACGTTCACGTAGAAGACCCAGCGCCAGGACAGCTCGGTGACCAGGATGCCACCGAAGATCGGGCCCAGCGCGGGCGCCAGCGTCGTCGGCACGGTGAGGATGCTGGCCGCCCGGACTCGCTCGGCCGGCGGGAAGACCCGGAACAGCATGGCCAGCCCGACCGGGGCCATCATCCCGCCGCCGACGCCCTGCAGCACCCGGAAGATGTCCAGTTCCAGCAGCGATCCGGCCATGCCGCACAGGGCCGACGCGACGGTGAACACCGCGATCGCGCCGAGCAGCACCCGCTTGCCGCCGAACCGGTCGCCGAGCCAGCCCGACGCGGAGATGAATACGGCCAGGCTGACCAGGAAATAGATCGAGACGCTGGCCACCGAGGTCGACGGGACCCGGAAGTTGCGGCCGATGGTCGGCAGGGCCACGTTGACGATGGTCGCGTCCATGATCGTCATAAACATCGCCGCCACGTACACCACGCTGACGGCGACCTTCTGGCTGATCCGGCTGGTCATGCTGGCCTTTCGGGGGTTAAGGCGAGTCCACCACGTCTAGCCCCGCAGGGGCCGGTTTTCTTCCGCGGCAAGTCGGGCGGCGGCGACCGACAGGTCGGACTAATGGTGCATCATGGACACCGGAGCCAATCAGGCGCCGGTAGTTGAATGGCTTCGAGGAGCGACCGTGAGCGATACCGGTTCACCTTCTGACCCAGGCGAGAGCAATCCCGAGCTATCGCCGTTCGCCGCGCCTGAGGCGGCATCGCCCGCTGGAGCAGAGCCGCTACCGCCGTTCGCCGGGCTTGAACCAGCCCCTGCGGCGAGATTCGAGCCGCCAGGGCCCGACGTGACTGGCCGGCCGCGCCCGCTTGGGCTGCGGGTGGTCGCGGCCCTGATCGACACCGCCATACTCATCGTGCTGTTCTTGTCCTGGGCGTCGCCGCCGCCCTGGCCGGGGCGGCACCATTGGTGCCCCAGCCACTCCAAGCCCCGGGCCCAGCGATTCAGGGCGGCGTGACGCTGGTCCGGATCGCCGGATCACAGGTGACCGTCGGTCATACCAGCCTGGGCGGCTGGTGGCTGGTCTTGTACCTGGCTCTCATGCTGGGGTACTTCTTCGTGCTGGAGGTGACGACCGGGCAGAGCGCCGGCAAGGCCCTGGCCGGCCTGCGGGTCCTGGGTCCGGACGCGAGCCGGCCGTCGGCGGGGGCGATCGCCGGGCGCACGGTGCTGCGGCTGATCGACTGGCTGCCCGGTTTTTACCTGGTCGGCTTCATCTCGATGCTGGCCACCGGCCAGCGCCGCCGGCGCCTCGGCGACCTCGCGGCCGGCACCGACGTAGTCCAGTTGCGGCCGGCCCCGCGCGGCGGGCTCGCGGCCGTGCTGACCATGGCCACCCTGGTCGTCATCGGCCTGTGTACCCTCTCGCTCTCGGTTCCGGGGACCTACGAGGGTCACTATGTCGCCTTCCGGTATCCGACCTCATGGCAGGCGGGATCCGTGCGCGTGACGGCCAGGGCCGGCAGCCAGGACAAGCTGTGGGACGTCGAGGTCAGCCCCGGGACGGCCGGCACGGTCATCATCGCGGCCTACGGGCTGAACTTCACGATCACGCAGGGAAACCTCGCGGCCAACATCCCGGCGCTGCAGAACCTGACCGCGAGCCTCTACCAGAACGCTGGCGGTGCGCTGCGGGGCGGACCGGACCGGATCACCGTGGGCGGGCTGCCCGCCGTGCGGTTCCTGGGCACGCTCCTCATCGCCGGGCGCCGCTTCGAGGACACCGTGACCTACGCCTTCAAGGATTCGACGGAGTACCTCATCAACTGCGAGCAGACCGCGGCGGGAGCCGCCCAGATGGAGCGCGGCTGCGCCCAGGTGGTGAACACCTTCCAGGCCGGGTAGCCGCCGCCGGCCGGGCCTGACGAGCCCGGCCGGTCCCGCGCTACCGGCGGCCGGACGCGACCAGGGCGACGGCCGGCAACTCAGCCAGGCCCTGGCCGTTGAGGTAGCCACGGGCTAGCTCGGTGTAGACGGCGCGCACCCTGGCCTGGACGTCCGGGTCCTGCAGCTCGATCATTTCCGCGGTGAGCACGGTGCCGGTGAGCACGTCCTGCCACCACCGGCCGGGCTCGACCCGGTGCGTCCAGGTGACCGGGGTGACGCTGACCTCGCGCAGCCCGGCCGCACGCAGCAAGCCGGCGAACCCGTCCGGTGTCGCGTACGCGCTGAACGGGCGGACCCGCGGCAGGCCGTGCGCCGCGGCCCGCACCGCCTCGATGGCGTCGCTGATGACGCCCTGGGCCCGGTTCCGCGCGGGCGCATCCCAGCAGGACAGCGCCACCGCGCCGCCCGGGCGGACGACCCGGGCCAGCGCGGCGACCGCGGCGGGCGGGTCGGCCGCGTGGTTGATCACGAAAGCCCCGGCCGCGGCGTCGAAGCTGCCCGCCGCGAACGGCAGGTCGGGCAGGGCCGCGCCCAGCACCGATGCGCCAGGCGCCGCGCCGGCGGTGAGCACCGTCATGGCCTGGGCGGCGTCGGTGGCCACCACGGTCGCGCGCCGGGCCAGCGCCGCGGCGGCCAGCCGCCCGGTGCCGCAGCCGACCTCCAGCAGGCGGACGCCCGGGCCCGCCCCGGCCGCGTCCAGCAGCGCACCGTGCGCCCCGGCGGCCAGCCGCCCGAAGCCCTGGTCGTAGTGCGCGCTGCGGCGAGCCCAGCTGGTGCGCTCGAATTCCGCGAATCCTTCGGCGTTCGTCTCCATGGCCGGTCAGAGCCGGAATTGCAGGGTGCTGTCCCTGGCGGCGAGCCGGTCGGCCCAGTGTGATTCGAAGTTGGTCAGCGCCAGCAGGCTCTGCCCGCTGGCCAGCCGGGCCAGGATCTGCGCTTCAGCCCGCTGGATGTCGGCCGCCTGCGCGCAGACCGCGCCGAGCTCGGCCGCGGACAGCACCACGATGCCGTCCTGGTCGGCGAAGATCGTCTCGCCGCGCCGGACCACCACGCCGCCGCACTGGACCTCATCCGGCAGCAGGCCCGCGGCTTGCGTGTACCCCGCCATCGGGCAGATATAGCGCGAGTACACCGGCACCGGCAGGGCCCGGATGCTCGCCGCGTCGCGGATGGCGCCGTCGACGACGATGCCCGCCAGGCCCTTGCGGCCCGCCTCCGTCGTGAACAGCTCGCCCGCGACGGCCCTGGTGCGGGCCCCCGCGTCGATGATCAGCACGTCGCCGGCCTGCGCCTGCGCCAGGGCCTGGAGCACGGGCAGGAAGTCGTCCCGGCAGGAGACAGGGAACGCCGACCCGATGATCGCGGCTGCCTGCTGGACCGGCCTGATCAGCGGGTCGAGCACCCGCAGCGACTTGTCTGCGTCACATACGGACGCGGTATCCAGCTGCGCGAGCTGCTGGCGAAGCTGCCCGATGTCGGTCAAGCCCGCCTCCTTCCGGGGAGGCCACTGTACAAGAGGGCCCCCGCTAACATCGCAGGCGTGACCGCCATCGACCTCGCCTACGATCTCGCCGGCCATGGGCCGGCGGTCGTGCTCATCCACGGCCATCCGTTCAACCGGAGCATGTGGCAGCCCCAGCTGGCAGCGCTGCGCGAGCGCTTCCAGGTCATCGTCCCCGACCTGCGCGGATATGGAGACAGCCCGGT
Source organism: uncultured Actinomycetota bacterium (assembly GCA_963788895.1). Taxonomy (GTDB): domain Bacteria; phylum Actinomycetota; class Actinomycetes; order Streptosporangiales; family Streptosporangiaceae; genus DATBGO01. The sequence continues at coordinate 279,633 of CAWBJA010000012.1, forward strand.
CACTCCAGGGACGGTGACCATGGCCCAGCTCGCGGCCGACGTCCGCCAGGTCCTGGACCGCGAAGGGGCCGACCGGGCCGCGCTGGTGGGCCTCAGCATGGGCGGCCTGGTCCTGATGGAGCTGGCCGTGGCCGAGCCGCGGCGCTGGTGGGCGCTGGCGTTCGTGGCCACCACCGCGCAGCCGGTTACCGAGGCCGAGCGCGCCGACCGGCTGGCTAAGGCGCGCACCGCCGAAGAGCAGGGAATGGCGCCGCTGGCGCAGGAAATGGCCGCGCGCCTGTACGGCCCCGGCCCTGACCCGGCCCTGACCGCGCGGATCATGACCATGATGCTGGCCACGAACCCGCTCGGGGCCGCCGCGGCGCTGCGCGGCCGGGCCCAGCGCCCGGACTACCGGCCGCTGCTGCGGACGCTGCGCGCCCCGGCCCTGGTGTGCACCGGAGATCATGATTCCTGGTCCACGGCCGCCGTCACCGAGGAACTGGCCGGCTGCCTGGCCGGGCCGCAGCGGGTGGTCATCGCCGGGGCCGGGCACCTGCCGAACCTGGAGCGGACGGGTGAATTTAACCAGCACCTGCTGGATTTCCTTAATGGCGCCGCGCACCGTCTTGACTGACTTGTCGCTTCGACGGGCGGGTCCGGCCATGATGGCCAGATGATCGATCTGATTCTCCGCAATGCCCGGGTAGCCGGGCAGGACCGTCTCACCGACCTCGGCGTCGATCAGGGCCAGATCGTCGCCGTGGCCGACGGCATGACCGCGACCGAGCTCATCGACCTGGGCGGGCGCCTGGTCACGCCGCCGCTGGTCGAGCCGCACATCCATCTCGACGCGGTGCTAACCGTCGGTCAGCCGAGGCCGAACGTGTCCGGCTCGCTGTTCGAGGGCATCGCGGTGTGGGCCGAGCGGGTGGCCAGCCTGACCCGCGAGGACGTGCAGTCGCGGGTCCGGCAGATCCTGCGCTGGCAGCTGGCCAGCGGCGTCCAGCATGTCCGCAGCCACGTCGATGTGTGCGATCCGCAGCTGCGCGCGCTGCGGGCCCTCATCGAGCTGCGCGAGGAGGTACGCGGCCTGATCGACCTGCAGCTCGTCGCCTTCCCGCAGCAGGGCATCCTGGGCTTCGACGGCGGCAGGGAGCTGATGCGCCAGGCCGTTGAGCTGGGCGCCGACGTCGTCGGCGGGATCCCGCACTACGAGCTGACCCGCGAGGACGGCGTCGAGTCGGTCAAGTTCGTGCTCGCGCTCGCCGACGAGCACGGGCTCGCAGGTAGACATCCACTGCGACGAGACCGACGACGAGCACTCCAGGTTCGTCGAGGTGATGGCGGCCGAGACCATCCGGCGCGGCATGTCCGGCCGGGTCACGGCGAGCCACACCACGGCCATGCATTCCTACAACAACGCCTACGCCTACCGGCTGATCGCCAACATCGCCCGGGCCGGGCTGCACATGGTGACCAACCCGCTGGACAACGCCGTGCTGCAGGGCCGGTTCGACACCGGGCCGATCCGGCGCGGCCACACCAGGGTGAAGCAGCTGCACGAAGCGGGCGTCAACGTGTGCATCGGGCACGACTCGGTGATGGACCCGTGGTACCCGCTGGGTTACGGCGATCCGCTGCAGGCCGCGTTCGTGCTGGTGCACCTGGGCCAGATGTCCGGCGACGGCGAGCTGCGGCGGCTCATCGACATGATCACCACGAACCCGGCCGCCGCCCTGGGCCTGTCCGGCTACGGGCTGCGCCCGGGCGGGCCCGCCGACCTGGTCGTCTTCGACGCGCCGTCGGAAGCGGACGCGCTGCGGCTGGTCGCGCCGCGCACGCTGGTCCTGCGCGGCGGCCAGGTGGTAGCCCGGGCCACCCCGGCCCAGCACACCGTGGTCTGGGACGGCGTCGAGGAACCGGTCACGTTCCTGCGCCAGTGACCGGCCACCGCCCGCAGGCAGGCGCCCCAGCCGGGCGGGCGCCTGCCTGAGCAGGCCAGGCGCTGCTATTCGGCCGCCACCGGCTGTGGTTCCTCGCCCGGGATGACCAGCGCCTCTTCCCGGCCGCTGTCGCGCTGCAGCTTGAAGAAGGCCCAGTAGAGCAGCGCGGCGAGCACGAAACCGACCTCGAACGCGATGTCGCCGAAGCTCGCGTTGTGCTTGGGCACCACACCGATGTACTCGGTCTGGTTGGCGAAGAAGTAGATCGAGACCGCCCCCGCGATAACCATCGCGGCGAAGCCGCCCCACGGGTTGTTCTTGCGGTCGAACAGGAACCCGTCGACCCGCTTGCCCCGGCGCAGCAGCTGGTCGGCGAAGAAGACCCCGAGCCACGGCCCGATCCAGTACGCGATGACCAGCAGGAAGTTGTTGTACTTCAGGCCAGCGTCGTGCAGGCCCGACAGCGCCAGGAAGAAGCCGACGACGCCGAACACGAGCGCGACGATAGCCCGGCGCAGGGCCAGCGGCAGCTTGATGCCCAGGGCCAGGAAGGACATCGAGCCCGAGTAGACATTCAGCGCATTAGCGCAGATGGCGCCGAGAGCGATAGCGAGCAAGGTCACGTCGGCCAGCCCGGTCGGCAGGTGACTGGTGAAGCCCGCGGTCGGGTTGTCTGCGAACTTGCCGACGTTGGTTACCGTCGCCGCGGCCGCGCCCACGACTTCGAGCAGAACGCACGACAGGAACACACCCAGGCCCGCCCACAGCCCGGTGGCCCGGCGGTTGGTGTCAGGCGGTAGATAGCGGGTGTAGTCGCTGGCGTAAGGATTCCAGCCTGCCGCGTAGCCGAACGCGGCCCCGAGCGTGACCAGGAAACCGCCGGGCGAGCCGGCGTACGTGCGCGCTCGGGTGCGCCTTGGACACGATCACGACCGAGGCGATGATGAACACCACCACCAGGAACGGGAACGAGATGCGCTCGAACACGTGCACCAGGTTGTGGCCGAAGAAAGCGACCGCGATCTGCAGCACGACGATGATCAGCAGGCAGATCTTGGAGTTCCAGTGCAGCAGCGCGTTCAGCGCGAACGCACCGCTGACGCTGTTGACCGCGAACCAGCCGATGCCGGCCACCACCGCGTTGATGCCGGCCGGGAGGATGTTGCCCAGGAAGCCGAAGCCGATCCGGGACAGCACCATCTGCGGCACGCCGAACAACGGCCCGCGGGCGGCCAGCGCGCCCATGGACAGCGACCCGAGCGCGGTGCCCAGCACGATCGCCAGCGTGGCCATCCAGAACGACTGACCGAAGAACCAGACGCCGATGATGCCCACGAAGATGGTCGCGAACTCCATGTTCGGCGACACCCAGGTCCAGAACTGCTGATGCGGCTGGCCGTGCCGGTCGCCGAGCGGGATGAACTCCGCGCCACCCGGCTCCACCGCGGCTACCTTGTCACCGTAGGTACCTTCGCGTACCTCTGCCTCGATGAGTGCCGTGTTGGCACGACTGGATTCGGTCACGTGCAGTCCACCCCTTAATTAGGTGTAAATGCCTGCATGTTAACCAGGGCCAGTGCCGCAGGGCAGGTTTAGCGCAGAAGCAATTTCCCGGACCGCCGCCGGGCTCAGCCCGGCTCAGCCCGGCCGGGCGCCGCAGGTCACCGGGCCCGGGCCCGGGCCGGGCCCGGGCTGTCGGCGGCCGCCGCCGCGGCCGCCAGTTCGAGGAACGCCGCGGCCCGGCTGAAGACCTCGCCGACGGTATGACCCGACAGCTGCGTCTGGTAGGCCCGGTACCGGGTCAGCTCCCAGTCCAGGCCGCCAGGGGAAAGCGAGCTGAAGTCCGGCTCGCGGACCTGTTTCCAGGTCCAGGACGTGACCGGGGCGTCGTCGGGGTCCGCGGCTTGCTCCTGGGGGCAGATGAACTCCACGTGATCGAAGTCCTGGCCCATCTGGTTCCGGACGAAGCGCAGTCCGGCCAGGGTGTCCTCGATCAGCTGGCGCTCGGCCGGGCTCTGGCCTGCCAGCACGCTGTCATAAGTATCCGGGACATAACGGACCAGCGTGGCGTCCACGATCGTGACCCACCACACCGCCTCGCCGATCACCGCGAACCCCCGGGCCCGGTCCGACGCCCGGATCCTGGGCAGCCGTTCGGCCGTTTCGCGCAGCGCGGTGAGGGACCACTGCAGCGCGTTCACCTCGGCCCCGCGGTCGCCGGTATGGGCGCCGTTCCAGGCCACCCGGCACCGGGCCGAGCAGAACCGGGCGTGCTCGCGCCGGGGCGCGAACGCCGCACCGCACTGCTCACAGTTCCTGACGTCAGCCACTGCGCCATGTTACGCGTAACGGACGAATCCTGGCTGACCACCGGGACGGCAGGTCAGCGGCTGGACCCGGCCGGGCTGGCCCTAACCGGCGGGTACCGGCGCGAGCTCGGCGGCCCTCAGGTACTCGTGCACCAGGCGGACGACCGTGGCGCCGTCGCCGACGGCGGAGGCCACCCGCTTGATCGAGCGGTAGCGGGCATCTCCGGCCGCGAAAACGCCGGGCATCGAGGTCTCCAGCGGCAGCGGGACCCGCTCCAGCGGCCACCGCGACGCCAGCCCGCCGTCGCGCGCGACGTCGCGCCCGGTCAGGAGGTAACCCTCGCGGAGCTGGATCGCCTCGGGCAGCCACTGAGTCCGCGGCTCACCGCCGATCAGCATGAACAGCGCGGCCGCGGGGACCTGCTCGGTCCGGCCGCTGCGCCGGTCGTGCACGGTGAGGGCGTCGAGCTGCCCGGCCCCGTGGCCGTCGGTGACCTCGGTGTGCAGCCGCACCGTGATGCTGGGCGTGGCCTCGATCTCCTTGATCAGGTAGTCCGACATCGACCGGGCCAGGCTGTCGCCGCGCACCAGCATGGTCACCCGCCGGGCGTGCCGGGCCAGGTGCAGCGTGGTCTGTCCGGCCGAGTTGCCCGCTCCCAGGACGAACACGTCCCGGCCGGCCATCGCCGCCGCCTCGGTCCCGGCCGCGCCGTAGAAGACACCCGAGCCGATCAGCGCTTCCAGCTGCGGCACGCCCAGCCGGCGCCAGGCGATTCCGGTCGCGACGATGACCGCCCGGGCCGCGACCTGCTGGCCGTCGGCCAGGTGCACCACATGTTCGCCGTCGCGGTAATCCAGGCCCACGGCGGACTGGGAGAACACGATGTGCGCGCCGAACATCCAGGCTTGCTCGCAGGCCCGGCGGGTGAGTTCGTGCCCGCTCACGCCGTGCGGGAAGCCCGGGTAGTTGCGGATCATCGGGCTGTTGCCGGCCTGGCCGCCGGAGACTGTGTCCTCCAGCACCACCGTCTGGAGTCCTTCGGACGCGGCGTACACCGCGGCGGTCAGGCCGGCCGGTCCCGCGCCGATGACCACCACGTCGCACTGGTCCAGGTCACTGCAGATGCTCCCGCCTACGGACGCGATGATCTGGGCGCGGGTCGGTTCGACCATCGTGTAGTCGTCATGGCGGATCATGACCGGCAGGCGGGTAGCGTTCAGGCCCCTGGTTTTAAGGAGACGACGGCCTGGCTCGCTGCCGGCGGCGTGAAAGTTGAACGGCACGTTGAACCGGGTCAGCAGCTCCCTCAGCTCATGAGTGCGCTGATCCCGGCCCCCGATGACATGGAACAGGTCGAAGCCGGCCTGCTGATCCTTAGCCCACTCGGCCAGGAACTCGCTGATGAGCCGGTACAGATCCGGTTCGAGCAGCCAGGGCTTGGTGAGGTGATAATCGGCCTGGCCCAGCGTCATGGCCTCGACCACCGGGCTGCGCGCGGAGTAGTCCCGCTCCACCAGGAGCACCCGCTTGGCCAGCGGGTGCAGCTGGTGGGCCTGGGCCAGGAAGGTGACTCCGGGCATGTCGGGCATGTCGTGATCGACGATGAGCAGCGCCACCTGCTGGCTGGCCGCGGCCAGCTCGCACAGTGCGGTCAGGCCCGCGGCGGCCGAGGACTCGCCGATGACCCGGAAGTCCTCGCCGAACCGCCGGAGCAGATCATCGCGGAGCGCGCGCACCACCCCGGCGTCATCGTCCAGGACGAGCAGGACCGGACGGCCTCGGCGGCCAGCTGAATGGCTCATCACGGCCCAGGCTGGCCGGCTGGCGTGTGATTGGCGTGGAGCCCGGATAGTTTTCGCCCGCGCAGGGCCTGGATCACCCGCCGGGCGGCGTGGCCGGTCAGGGACCCAGGTAGCGCAGGACGGCCAGCACGCGGCGGTTGTCGGCTTCGGACTGCGGCAGGCCCAGCTTGGCGAAGATGCTGGCCACGTGCTTCTCGACCACCCCGCCCGTGACGACCAGGGCCGCGGCGATGCCCGCGTTGGACCGCCCTTCGGCCATCAGCGCGAGCACGTCGGTTTCCCGCGGGGTCAGCGTGGCCAGGCCCGCGGCGGCCGGCTGGCCCGGACCAGCTGGCTGACCACCTCAGGGTCCAGCGCGGTGCCGCCCGCCGCGACCCGGGTCAGCGCGTCGGCGAACTCGGCCACGTCGGCGACCCGGTCCTTGAGCAGGTACCCGACCCCGGCTGCGCTGGTCTCCAGCAGCCGGGCCGCGTACCTGGTCTCGATGTACTGGGACAGCACCAGCACGCCGGTCCCTGGGTGGTCGCGCCGCAGCTGGATGGCCGCGCGCAGCCCCTCGTCCGTGTGCGTGGGCGGCATCCGGACGTCCGCCACGGCCACATCCGGCTCATGCCGGGCCACCGCGGCCAGCAGCGCGTCCGCGTCACCGACCGCGGCGACGACCTCATGGCCGCGGTCGGTCAGCAGCCGGGTCAGGCCCGCGCGGAACAGCGCCGCGTCCTCGGCGATCACGACCCGCACGGCTCACCCCCGGCGGCCTGCCCGACTGTAGTTATGAGCACTGGGGTTATGAGCACCGTGGTTATGAGCACCGTGGTTATGAGCACCGTGGTTATGAGCACTGGGGCCATGAGCACCGGCCTCAGGCCTGCATCGGCAAGGTGACGGTAACCCGGGTCGGCCCGCCGGCCGGGCTGGAGATCTGCAGGCCGCCGTCCACCACGGCCACCCGCTGCGCGAGCCCGGCCAGGCCGGTGCCGGCCCCCGGGTCCGCGCCGCCGCGGCCGTCGTCGCTGACCCGCAGCACCAGCCGCTCGCCACGCTGGGCCACCTCGATCGTGACCCGGCCGGCCTGGCTGTGCTTGGCCGCGTTGGCCAGCAGCTCGGCGGCGCAGAAGTAGGCGATGGTCTCGATGGCCGGCGCCGGGCGGCGGGCCAGTGCGACCGTCAGCCCGGCCGGGGTGAGGCTGCCCGCGGCCAGGGTGGCCAGCGCGTCGGCCAGGCCGGTGTCGAGCGCGGGCGGGTGAATGCCCCGGGCCAGGTTACGCAGCTCAGCCAGGGCGTCCTTGGCGCCGCGGTGGGCCGCGTCGAGGTGTTCCCGCACCGCCGGGTCGCCGTCGGCGCCGAGTTTCTCCTGGGCCAGGCCCAGATTCAGGGCCAGCGTGGCCAGCCGCATCTGCGCGCCGTCGTGCAGGTCGCGTTCGAGCCGGCGCAACAGCGCGGCCGAGTCCTGCACGGCCAGCGACCTGGTCTGCTCCAGGGCGGTGATCCGCTGCGCGAGCCGGCCCGGGCCGAGCAGGCCGCGCATCAGCCAGCCGTCCGCCGCGGCGCTGGCCCGGGCCACCCAGGGCGCGGCCAGCGTCATGGCCGCGCCGGCCGCCGCCGCCGCGAACGTGCCGGCGAAGGTGGCCACGGGCAGCGCCCCGAACGGGGTGAGCGCCACCGCCGGGCCCAGCCGCACCCCCGGCGGGTGGTTGCGGAACAGGTGCCACCACAGCGGGTAGGTCAGGGCGACCGGGCCGAAGACCGCGAGGAAGACCGCATAGCCCTCGGCCACCGTGACCGGCAGTTTCAGCAGCAGGTAGGCCGCCGCCCGCCAGCCGGGGCCATCGCGCAGCCCGGCGGCCAGCCGGGGCCAGAACCCCCGGGCCCGGCGGACCGGCGGCGGTGCCGCGATCACCTGGCCCAGCAGCCGGGCCGCCAGCCGCCGGTGCCCGGCACCGAGCCCGCGGCCCGCCCGCGGCACCAGGAAGGCGAGCAGCCCGAGCACGGCGACGGTGCTGACCCCGAGGACGGGTCCGGCCAGATGACCGGCGGCCGGCTGGCCGTGGCCGCCGGACGGTCGCGGTTGCAGCGCCTGGGCCAGCGCCGCCCCGGCCAGCGGCAGCCCCGCCACCGCGGCCAGCCCGGCCAGGGCCGCGGCCCCCAGCGGCAGCTCCGCCAGGCAGAACAGCAGCTCCCGGCGGGACCGCGCGAGGAACGGCGCGGCCACGGCCGCGCGAGCTGATACCGGGTACGCCGGGCCGGAGGTGCCCACCTGGCTATTGTCCGCTCAAGCGTCCCGCCGGGCGAGCAGCCACCAGCCAGCCGCCAGCGCCGCCCCGGCGTACAGGGATAGCACGCCCAGGCCCGCCCAGGCCGACAGGAAGTGCGGGCAGTGCGCGGCTCCCCCGCACGACATCGCCCTGGTCGTGCTGATCGAGTTGGCGATGATCAGGATCGGGGTGTAGGTGACCGCCGCAGGAGCGACCGCGCCGACGAACGACGGGAGCAGGTACACCCCGCCGACCAGCACGGCCACGGCCGCGCCGGTGTGCCTGATGATGGCGCCAAGCCCCAGTCCGAGCACCCCGATCAGCGCGAAGCTCAGGCCGGACAGCCCCACGGCGCGCAGCACCGCGGGCTGGGCGAGAGCGGGAACCGGCAGTCCGGAGCGCATGGTCCACACCCCGATGCCGAACGCCAGGAACGCGGTAGCCTCCCCCACCGCCAGCGCCGTCGCGCCCAGCACGCCCGCCTTGGCCGCCAGCAGCGCCGGCCGGCTCGGACACGCGGTCAGCGTGGCCCTGATCAGGCCCGAGGAGTACTCGCTGGTCATCGTCAGAACGCCGAGCACGCCGATCAGGAGCAGCGCGGGGATGATCCCGGCCAGCGCGTTGTTGGTCAGGTCCCCGGCGGCGCTGCGGGTGTTCAGGCCGACCGCGGCGGCGATGCCGATCGCGCCGGCCGCGCTGATCACCAGCGTCACCCAGGTGGAACGCAGGCTGCGCAGCTTGATCCACTCCATCCGCGCCACGTTCCTGAACCGGTAGTGACCGGCCTCCAGGCGCGCGCTGAACCCGGTCATGACGTGCTTCCTTTCCGCCTGGCCCCGGCGCGCGGGGTGTACTCGGCGCTCGCCTCGGTAAGCCGCAGGAACGCCTCTTCCAGCGATGGCGCGCCCGCGGCCAGCCCGGTCACCGAGCCCTCAGCCAGCAGCCGTCCCCGGCCGATCACCACCAGATGCTCGGCCAGCAGCGCCATTTCGCTGATCAGGTGGCTGGAGACGAACACCACGCGGCCCTGCCTGGCCAGCGAGATCAGCAGGTCGCGGACCCACCGGATCCCGGCCGGGTCCAGGCCGTTGACCGGCTCGTCCAGCAGCAGCACCGGCGGATCGCCCAGCAGCGCCGCCGCCAGGCCCAGCCGCTGGGCCATGCCGAGAGAGAACTTCCCGGCCCGCCTGCGGGCCGCGCTGGCCAGCCCGACCTGGTCGAGCACCTCCGCTACCCGGCGGCGGCCGATGCCGTTGCTGGCCGCCAGGGCGGCCAGATGATCGCGGGCGCTGCGGCCCGGGTGCACGGCCCTGGCCTCCAGCATGGCCCCCACCTCGCGCAGCGGCCAGCGCAGCTCACTGAACCGGCGGCCGCCGATCAGGACCTGCCCGGCGTCCGGCCGGTCCAGGCCGAGAATCAGCCGTATCGTGGTGGACTTGCCGGACCCGTTGGCACCGAGAAAGCCGGTCACCGCGCCGGGCCGCAGGTCAAAGCTGAGCCCGTCGACCGCGACCGTGCGGCCGTAATGCTTGGTCAGCTCACGGACCTCGATCATCTAACCTCCCAGAGCCGGCCCGCCGGCCGCGAGCCCTGGCCGTCCCTGCTGCGTGCCGGGGCGGCCGGCTACGGGGCAGCCGGCCATCGGGGTCGGGCCCGCCGGCTGCGGGCCCGCTGAGTCAGCACGCTAGAGACCAGCCGCGCGGCGCGGAACGGGGCTACTGCCCGTCTTGGCCCTGGGGGATATCCCCCCTCGGCCCGCGGCGGTGGCCGGCCCGGCCCGCGGGGACAGGTCCGGACGGGATGATAATGGCCGGATTCCGCCCATTCTCGCTTCGAGCACTCGGCGGCCGTTCCAAAGCGGTCAGGGCCGACGGGGGCCGGGCGGTGCGGGTCAGGCGGGCCGGGCGCCGAGGGCGGCCCGGGCCCGGTCCAGGCTGAGCCGCGCGTCGGCCTCGCCCAGCCGGTGACCGGTCTCACGCTGGACGGCCAGGGCTTGCCGGGCCAGCGCTTCGGCCTCGGTCAGCGGGCCGGATTCGATCGCGATGGCCGCGAGGGCGGTCAGCGCGTGGCCTTCCAGCACCCGCAGGCCGGTCTGCCTGGTGATGTCCAGGGCTCGCTCGATGGTGGCCCGGGCCTGCGCGTGGCGGCCCAGGTCGGACTGGGTCCGGGCCAGGCCGATCAGGGCCGCGGCCTCACCCTGGCGGTATCCGGCCTCGGCGGCGGACTGCAGCGCGTCCTGGTGCTGGCGCAGCGCCGCGGCCGGCTCGGCCAGCCGCAGCGCCAGGCGGCCCAGCGTGTTGCTGGCGTCGACCTCGATCCGCCGGTCGCCTGACTCGCGGGCCAGGCTCAGGCTGGTCTGCGCCAGTTCCCTGGCCAGCTGATACTGGCCCGCGTCGAGGTGCAGCTCGGCGAGGTTGTTGAGGTCGTCGGCCTCGCCTTCCTTGCTGCCGGTCTCGCGGTGCAGGGCCAGGGCCTGCTCCAGCTGGTCCCGGGCCTGCTCCAGGCGGCCCTGGATGGTGTAGGCGCAGCCGAGGCTGTTCAGCATGTTGCCTTCGGCGTGCCGCGCGCCGATCTGGCGGTAGCGCGCCAGGCCCTGGGTCAGGCAGTCGATGGCCTCGGCCAGCCGGCCCAGCTCCAGCAGCACGTTGCCCAGGTTGCCGAGGCTGGTCGCCTCCCCGCCGAGACCGCCGGTCTGCCGGTAGATATCCCGGGCCCGCTGATGGTGACGCGCCGATTCGGCCAGCCGGCCCTGGTCGCGGTAGACGTTCGCGAGGCTGCCCAGCGCGGCCGCCGCGCCCTGCTGCCAGCCGGCCTCCTCGGCCAGCGCCCGGGCCTGAGTCAGGTGATCCGCGGCGGCCTGGTACCGGGCCAGCCAGCGCTGGGCCTGAGCCAGCGACAGGTGCGCCGCCGCCATGGCCCGCGGGTCCCGCTCGGCGGCGGCCGCGGCCAGCCCGGCCTCCGCGACGGTCAGCCAGTCAGCCGCATAACGGCGCATCCAGAAGTAGCCGCGCAACGCGTCGGCGAGCAGCCAGGCCGCCTCGCGCGAGCCTGGGGTGACCGCGGGGGTGACTGCGGCGGTGACGATGGCGACCAGGTTGGGGCGTTCGGTCTCCAGCCAGCCGAGCGCGTCCGCGTGCGCGGCGAACTCGATGTCTTCGTCCGGCCATCGCGCGACAGGCAGGGGCAGGCGCTGCATGTTCGGGTACAGGACACGGGCCGCGGCGTCGGTGGCGCGCAGGTAGAACTCGCCTAGCCGGACCCCGGCCGCGGCCCGGTCCGGCTCGCTGATCTGCTCGGCCGCGCGCTCTCGCGCGTACAGGCGCAGCAGGTCATGCAGGGCGAACCGGCCCGGCCCTGGCTCATCCGCCAGGTGCGCGCTGGCCAGGTCGGCTAGCAGCGCCCGAGCCTGGCCGGCGCTGGCCGCCGCCAGCGCCGCGGCGGCCCGCTCGCTCAGCTCGGCCCCGGGGTGCAGGCCGATCAGCTGGAACATTCGCTGGGTGGCGGGCTTGAGCGTCGCGTACGACAGGTCGAACGCGGCGCGCACGGCCGACTGCTCGTCGCCGACCACCGAGAGCACCGCCAGCCGGTTGCCGCCGCGCAACTCGGCGGCCAGGTCGGCGACCGGCTGGGCCGGATGCCGGATCAGGTGCGCGGCGGCGATCCGCAACGCCAGCGGCAGGCAGGCGCACAGCGTGGCCAGCTCGGCCCCGGCCACCGGGTCCGCGTCGATCCTGGCCGCACCGAGCAGTCCGGCCAGCAGCGCGTGGGCCTCATCGGCCGGCATCACGCCCAGGCTCAGCGGGCGCGCGCCCTCCTGGACGGTCAGCCCGGCCAGCCGGTCCCGGCTGGTGATCACGGTCAGGCAGCCGGGACCGCCGGGCAGCAGCGGGCGGGCCTGCTCGGGGCTGCGGACGTTGTCCAGCACGACCAGGACCCGGCGGTCGGCCAGCAGGCTGCGGTACAACCCCGCGGCTTCGTCCCGGTCCAGCGGGATGCGTTCCGGCGGCACGCCGAGTGCGCGCAGGAAGCCGGCCAGGGCCCGCTCGGGCGGCATCGGCGAGCCAGGCGCGGGCCCGGCCAGGTTGACGTAGAGCTGCCCGTCGGGGAAGGCCGCGCGATGCCGGTGCGCCCAGTACACGGCCAGCGCGGTCTTGCCCACCCCCGCGGTGCCGGTGATCACCACGATGTTCCCGGCGGGGGTCAGCAGCGCGTCCAGGTCACGCAGCGCTTGCGCGCGGCCGGCGAAACCCGCCGCGGCGGGCGGCAGTTGAGCCGGGACCGGGCCGGCCGGGCCAGCGGATCTCTGCGGGGCCGGGGCCAGCGCGGCCTCGTCCTGACGCAGGATGGCCAGCTCGAGTTGCCGCAGCGCCGGGCCAGCGTCCAGGCCGAGTTCGTCGGCCAGGTGCTCCCGGTAGCGCCGGTAGGCCTCCAGCGCGTCGGCCGGGCGCCCGTCCCGGTACAGCGCGAGCATGAGCTGGCCGGTCAGGCGTTCCCGCAGCGGATACCTGGCCGCCAGGCGGGCGAGTTCTTCGAGCAGCTCATGCTGGCGGCCCAGGCGCAGCCGCGCGTCAAGCCGGTCCTCCAGCGCGGTCAGCCGGGCATCCTCCAGGCCGGCGCAGACCCGCTGCTGGACCTCGGGTGCGGCCACCGCGGCCAGCGCAGGGCCAGCCCACAGCCCCAGCGCGCGATCCAGGAGCGCGACTCGCTCGACATCGTCGCCGCTGCCGCGGGCCTGCGCGACGAGCGACCTGAAGCAGTGCACGTCGATGCGGGCCGGGTCGGTCAGGAGCGCGTATCCCGAGCCCTGCAGCGCGATTTCCAGGTCCGGCACGGCCCGGAAGGCGGCCCGCAGGGCGGACACGCAGACCCGGATGGCGTGCGTGGCGGTCCGCGGCGGGTCCTGCGGCCAGGCCAGGTCCACCAGCCGCGCCACCCCGACCGGATGGCCGACTTCGAGCGCGAGCACGGCCAGCACAAGCCGTTGCTTACGTGGTCCCAGATCGATCTTCTGGTCCCCGTTCCAGGCCTCCACCGGCCCGAGCAGCCGAAGTTTCAGCCCCATCTTCGCGATCCTAGACCGATCACCGCAGACCATGAACGGACTCTGATCGGCCCCCGGCAGCATGGCAGACCCCGGTCGCGGCCTGCCGCGCGGCCACGCGGCAGGCGACCAGCACGCGGTCATGACGAGAAGAGCACACCTGTGAGCGATGGACATCAACGGGCCGCCCGGCCCCGGCGGGCCCGCGCCGCCGCGATCACCAGCTGCGGATTGCTGAGCGCGGGGCTGCTGTCCGGCTGCGGCGCAGCGGCTGGCCCGGCGACGCAGACCACGCCTGCGGCATCGCGTTCGGCGGCATCTTCCGCACCCATCGCGGCCTTGCCCACGCCTTCGGCGTCCGGCTCGCCCCGGCCTGTGGCCTGCACCAGCGTGACCGCGCAGGGCGGGCTCGCGTCGAGCGCGGGCTCGGCCGTCAGCCTGAGCCAGATCAGCCAGGCCGTCGGGTTCAAGGTGACGCTGGCCATGCCGGACACGCAGTCAGCGCTGTCCTACCAGGGGTACGAGGACTGCCGGTACCAGTTCGGCACCCCGGCCGGCGGAGCGCAGGAAGACGTGGCACTGATCGTGGGCACGAACCCGCTGGACGGCCAGAGCGCGGCGGCCGAGTTCGCCGCGACCCAGAGCAAGAAGATGCCGCTGAGTGAGCGGCAGAGCAATTGCGACGGCTGCGGCTACACCTTCACCGCGCTGCCTGGCGTGGGCCAGTCCGCGCTCAAGGGGTACCAGGACGGCACCGACGAGGTCGTCGCGGCCCTGTCCGGGCGGGTCTATGTCGAGATCGGGCCCGGCGACCTCAAGGAGTACAGGATGATCCGCCTGGCCAAGCTGATCCTCAGCCGGGTCCAGTGAGCCCGCCGGGCCCGGAGGGGGCGCGCCCGCGGCTGTGAACGGAATCTGAATGCGCCCGGGCAGGATGGGCCGCCCCGTCCGCAGGCCCGCCCGGCAGCCCAAGCCGGCCCGGCGGACGGCTGGAGAAGGAGGACCCGTGGCTCACCAGACCAGGACCCGTGCCCGTACCCCGCTGCTGGCGGCCGCCGCAGCGGCGGCGGCTGTTGTGCTCGCGGCCGGCTGCGGCGGCTCGTCATCGGCGGGCGGCGCCGACAGCACCGGCGCGGCAGGCCCGGCCGGGTCGAGCCCGGCCGCCAGCAGCGGGCCGCCAGCGGAGGCGCAGCTGCCCCGCAGGCCGGATCGAAGGCGTGCACCGGCGGCCTGACCGGCAGCGAGCCCGGCGTGGTGCAGGTGTTCTGCAACGGGACGGCCAGGATCCAGGTCAAGGTCGGGACGATCGCCAAGGACTTCGTGGGCGGCCAGTGCGAGTCCGCGGGCGACGTGTGGTCGGTGACGGCCGGGGTGATCACGCAGGCCGGCACGTACCATGGCCCGCCCGTCGACGTGGTGTCGGTGAACAAGAACAGCTCCGGCGGCGGCACGATCCAGCTGCTGATGGGCGGGCAGATCTACTTCGTGGACGGCGCGACGCTCACGTTGTCGAACGGGGCCAGGACCGCGCACCTGCGGGGCAAGACCACCGCGGAATCCGACGCTCCGGGGACCGCGGTCACCGTGGACGTCGCCTGCTGACCCGGCCCGGGTGCTTGCGTTCTTCACGCTTCCGGGCGGCCGGGCCGCCGCTGGAAGCGCTGCCAGGCGGCCTCGTGCCCGGACAGATCCTGCGGTTCTAGCGGCTGGCCGTCCGCGCCGAACGGGACGACGGAGACCAGGTCGGCG
This sequence comes from uncultured Actinomycetota bacterium, assembly GCA_963788895.1. Classification (GTDB taxonomy): domain Bacteria; phylum Actinomycetota; class Actinomycetes; order Streptosporangiales; family Streptosporangiaceae; genus DATBGO01. The sequence goes on from CAWBJA010000012.1 coordinate 294,715, forward strand.
CCAGGGGGGAGCAGGGTGACGAAGAACGAGAGGCCGGGATCGGCCTGGGTGGCCACGAGCGCCAGGTCTAGCTGTTCCCCGCTGGCCAGTTGCACGCGCACCCGCGCCACGTGCGGGTCAGCCCGCACCACGACGCGACGCAGCCCCCGGTCGGCGCCGCCGGTGTAGGTGTTCATCAGGCCGCCTGCGGGCAGCGGCGGGCCGCCCATGCCGCCCTCGTCGCGGTGGCCGTCCGGGTGGATCGTCTCCAGGAAGGTGTAGAAGTCGGCCCTGGTGCCGCCGGCCTTGAGGATCCAGTGCTGGCCCGTCGGCAGGTCGCCTTCAGCGAGGACGGCCAGGTCTGGTAATGGCATGTCATTGGCTCCAGCGGGTGTTGGCACTCGCCACATTGTCTCAGGGCGGCCGCAAGAGGCCATCGCTGACACTGCGGTTCCAGCGCTGGCCCGGATCCGCGGATCGCCCCGACCAGGCCCGTGGCCGGGCCCGGCCGGTCCAGGCCGGCCGGGCACCGAACCGGGTCAGGACAGGTTCTGCTTATGGCCGGCCGTGACCGTGGCCAGACCGGTGGCCGACAGGTTGCTGATCTGGTATGCCCGGGCCTGGCCGGCGGGCGTCACCGTCCACAGGTCAGGAACGCCGTCCCCGTTGAAGTCGGCGGCTTCGAGCGTGGACAGGGCCACGCCCTTGTTCCAGCCGGCGGAGATGTGGTACTGGGTATAGCCTAGGGTCCCGGTTTCGTCGCCATTGTTAGTGACGGTCAGGCCAGCCCACAGGTACAGCGCTCCGCTGCTCTTGTTCCACAAGAACATGTCGTTCCCGCCGGATTCGCTGGCCGTGGCCAGCGTCCAGTCGTTCCAGTCGGCCGTGCCGTCCGGCGTCGGGGTCCGGACCGAGAACTCCCAGTTGTACAGGCCGGGCTCGAAAGCCGAGTAGTAGTCGAGGTAGTAGCCGTGGACCGGATCGCCGCTGGTGGCCAGCAGATCGGGCAGGCCGCTGTCATTGATATCGGTGTGGGCGTTGACGACCTGCAGCGGGTTGTCGCCGTTGATGTCGGTGAACGTTCCTGACGATATGAAATCGCCGTTACCCGAGATCTGGCTCTGCAGCGCTGACCCGTCGCCGCTGCCCGCGATCACGGCGCCCGCGCCGGCCCGGATCCCGGCGGGAAAGTAGAGCAGGACGTCCTGGAAGCCATCGCCGGTGAACAGCCCGGTGATCACCTGGGCGCCGTCGAAGTCAGCCGGGGTCTGGGCGCCAGGATTGAAGCCGGCCCCGTTAACGCCGATGTTCGTGGCCGGCACGCTGACCAGGCCCTTATGCGCGGCACTGAGATTCTTGGCTGGCCCAGGCGCCAGCCACAGGCCTGAGCTCAGGCCCGTCGTTCCGCCGACGGTCACCAGGTCAGGCAGGCCATCGCCGTTCATGTCCTCGTCCGCGGCGGGCGTGGCCGAGCGGGCCTTGAAGATGTCGGTCGTCCCCCCGCTGACCGTGCCGTCGGCAGCGACGGCGTACGCCACCAGGAAGCTGGTCTGGCGGGTCGGGGTGATCGCGGCGCTGGCGGTGCCCGAGGGGGCACTGACCGTCTGGGTCGTGCCGCCGTTCAGCGTGTACTCATAGGCGACTGGCGTGCCGACCGTCCCGGGCGAGAACGTGAACGTGACCGGCACGCCGACCGGATACGGCCCGAGTCCGCCCAGCGGCGCGGTGATCGTCGGGGGCGCGATAACGGTGGCCGCCTGGGCCGGCACGGTGGTGGCCGCCGTCAGCATCCCCGCGGCTAGCGCCGGCGCCAGCAGGCGCCATGTCCTTAGCATCCTTTTCCTCCGTTGAACTCAGAATGGCCATGGGCCATTACTTCGGTGACGACTCTCCACCAACCATCGGTTAACCCCCGATCCTTGGCCCGAGTGCCTTTCGGCAGGACGAGCCAGCTGCCGCGTCACGGCTATTTGCTGGCGCCTGCTGGCTGAACGCCATGGCATTTGGCATGCCAATCTGTGTTACGGTCTCACGTGGTACTAGCGCCGGGGTAGCGCGGACATAGCGCCGCTGGAAGGCCGCGATGCCAGGTTGCCTGGAGTTCTGCCTGCTCGGCCCGCTCACGGTGCGGCGCGACGGCGTGGCCGTGCCGGTCCCGCCGGGCAAACAGCGCGCGCTGCTGGCCGTGCTGCTACTGCGAGCCGGCCAGCCCGTGACGGCCGGTCAGCTGGCGGAGCTGCTATGGGCCCCGGCGCCGCCGCCGCCGTCGTCGACCGCCACGGTGCGGAACTACGTCAAGCGGCTCCGGCAGGCGCTCGGCGCTGCCGGTCAGGACCGGATCGTGACCCGGCCGGGCGGATACCTGATCCTGGTGGCCGACGGTGAGCTGGACATCGCCAGGATGGAGCACGAGCTGACCGCCGCGCGCCGCGCGTCCAGGGCGGCCGAATGGCAGCAGGCTGGCCGGCATGCCGCTGCGGCGATGGACCTGTGGCGCGGGGAGCCGCTGTGTGACGTAGACCTTCCCGTGCTGGCTGAGCGAGAGGTGCCGCGGCTGACCGAGTTGCGGCTGCAGGCCCGCGAACTGCGGATCGAAGCGGACCTGAAAATGGCCCGGCACGCCGAGGTTGTGGCCGACCTACGCGAGCTCGCCACGGCCAGTCCGCTGCGCGAGCACCTGCACGCGCTGCTGATGCTGGCCCTGTACCGGTGCGGACGCCGGGCCGAGGCGCTCGAAGCGTACCGGCAGGCCCGCGATGTCCTGGTCCAGGAGATCGGGGGCGAACCCGGGCCGGAGCTGCAGGCTCTGCATCGTCAGATCCTCCACGATGACCCTGCCCTGGCCCCGCCGCCGGATGCCGCGCCCCAGGCTGGTGAGCAGGCCGGGCCGCGGGGCCAGGATCCACCTCGGCAACTCCCCGCGGCCGTCCGCTGCTTCACCGGCAGAGAGGCTGAGCTGGCCACCCTGAATGGGCTCGCAACCACGCAAGCCCAGGTAGCACCAACAGCGCTGATCACCGCGATCGCCGGCACGGCGGGCGTCGGCAAGACTGCCCTGGCGGTGCACTGGGCGCATCGGGTGGCCGGGCGGTTCCCCGACGGGCAGCTGTATGTGAACCTGCGCGGCTACGACCCGGGTGAACCGGTGGCAGGCGACCGATGCGCTGGCCGGGTTTCTGCGGGCGCTCGGCGTGCCGGCGCCAGACTTCCGGACGAGGTCGCGAGGACCGAGCGGCTGTACCGCAGCCGGCTGGCTGGCCGCCGGATGCTGGTGCTGCTGGACAACGCCCGCGACGGCGATCAGGTCCGGCCATTGCTGCCCGGCGATCCCGCGTGCGTGGCGATAGTGACGAGCCGGGATGCGCTGGCCGGGCTGGTGGCCACGGACGGCGCCCGGCCGGCTGGACCTGGATGTGCTGCCGCCAGCCGACGCGGTCGGCCTGCTGCGGTCGCTGATCGGCGGGCGGGTCGGACGACGACCCCGGACGCGCCACCGACGCTCGCCGGGCTGTGCGCCCGGCTGCCGCTGGCCTTCCGGATCGTCGCCGAGCTGGCCGCGGCCCGCCGGCGGTGCCGCTGGCCGGGCTGGTGGCCGAGCTGGAGGCGGACCGGCTCGACGGTCTGGATGCCGGGGAGGACCGCGCCGACTTCCGGGCGGTCTTCTCGTGGTCATTGCGGCAGTTGCCGGAGACGAGGCCGGGGCGTTCGCGCTGATCGGCCTGCATCCGGGCGCGGACCTAGACGCGCACGCGGTTGCCGCGCTGACGGGCACCACGGCCGGGCAGGCCCGCCAGGTGCTCGATCCGGCTGCACCGGGCCAGCCTGCTGCAGGCCGCCGGTACTGGCCGGTACGGCATGCACGACCTGCTGCGCGCCTACGCCCGCGAGCAGGCCACCGCACGCGACGTCGGCGGCGGCGCGAGCGGGCGCTGACCAGGCTGTTCGACTACTACCTGGCCGCGGCGACCGCCGCTATGGATATCGTGTTTCCCGCTGAAGCGGCCGCGGGCGGCGCGCACCGTCCCACCGAGACCGCTCGCTGCCGGAAATGCCGGGCCAGGCGGACGCCCGGGCGTGGCTCGACCGCGAGCGGGCGAACCTGGTCGCGGTGGTCGCGTCACTGCGCCAGCCACGGCTGGCCCCGGCACGCGGCTGGCTGGCGGCACGCTGCTCCGCTACCTGATGACCGGCGACCACCTGCCGGAGGCAGCCACGATCTACAGCCGCGCTCTGCAGGCCGCCCGCCGGTCCGGCGACCTGGCGGCGGAAGCAAGCGCGCTGAACGGCCTGGGCAGCATCGCCATGATGAATGGCCACTTCCGCGAAGCCGTCGGCCACTACCAGGCCGCGCTGGAGCGTTACCGCCGTGCGGCGACCAGCCGGGCGAAGCCCGGGTCCTTTACAACCTCGGCCAGACTGAGGACCTGCGGCACAACCTCTGGTCGGCGGCCGCCTACTTCCGCCGGGCCATCGCTGCGTTCGATGACGCCGGGGACAGCCTCAGCGCGGCGCGCGCGCTGGCTGAACTTGCCGCCGTGGAGACCGAGCTGGGCTCCTACGACCAGGCGTCAGCGCATCTGCAGCGGGCGCTTCCCGGCGTTCCGCAAGGCCGGTGATCAGCCCGCCGAAGCCCGGGCGCTGTCGCGGATCGGCGAGCTCAGCTTCCGCCGCGGCCAGCTGACGCAGGCTGCCGCTCACTTCGAACAGGCCCTGGCGATCTTGCGCCGCGTTGATAACCGGACCGGCGTCGCCGACCAGCTATTCAAGCTGGCCGAGGTCAGCCTCCGCCAGGGCGAGTACGGGAAGGCCATCAGCTATCTGCGGCAGGCACTCGCGCTGTTCCGGCAAACCGGCAATCAGCACGGCGAGGTTCTGACGCTCCGCACGCTGGCCGCGGCACTGGACGGGGTCGGCCAGCCCGCCGCCGCCCAGGCCGAGCTGGCGGCAGCGCTCCGGCTGGCAGCCGAGGCTGGCCACACCTACCAGCAGGCAAGCGTGCACCGCGACCTGGGCGAGAGCTACCACCGCGCCGGCCAGGACGAACCAGCCCGCCACCACTGGCAGCAGGCACTCATCCTGTACAGCCAGCTCGGCGCACCCGAGGCAGACCAGGTCCAGTCCCGGCTCAGTGCGCCGGAGGCGAAAACACCACGGTGACCCGGAGCTGGCTGGCTAGCTCAGCTTGGGGCGACGGGCGCCGGTTCGCCGAGCGCGTTGCGCCGCGACGGCTCGCTCAGCGACACCATCCGCCGCCAGCCGCCGAGTCTTTCGTAGGCGTACAAGCCCTCGATGCCCGCGGCCAGCATGGCCGATTTCGGCCTGGGCCAGCGCAGAATGTGTCCCATGTGCAGCATGACGGCCTGGCTGACGTCACGGTAGATGCGGATCTCGGCCAGGGCCGTGGCCCGCAGCGTCGGCTTGATGAAGTCCTCGTGCCCGGCCGCGGCGAGGTGCAGCAGTTCCTCATGGCAGTAGGCGAGATGGTTGTCCTCATCGCCGGAGATCATCTTGATCGCCCGGGCGATGTCCTGGTGATCCCCTGTGTTCCGGCGCAGCGTCTGCATCTGCTCGGAGGCGCGCTGCTCGGTGACCCGGCTGTGCACCAGGTAGGTGACGATGTCGCGTTCGGTTAGCTTCTCCTGGCGCCGCAGCTGGTTATGGGCCAGTCCCAGGCCGCTGTCCTCCAGGCGCATGGTGTAGTTCGTGTCCTCGGGCACGCTGACGTGCTGCAGGCCCCGTTTGCGCAGCAGCGCGTCGAAGATCCGGCCGTGCTTGTCCTCATCGGCGCCGTGCCGGGCGATTTTCGGAGCCAGCTCCTGACATGATTCCGGCACGAGCGCCGCGATCCGGCCGTTCTCCCAGCCGCCCTGCGCCTCGCCGCTGGAAGCGATCGAGCAGAACAGGGCGAACGCCTCATCGTTGTCGAAGATCTCATCGAAGACTGCTTTGGCAGAGAGCATCCCTGACCACCCCCCGATGGCGAAGTCCCCCAGGTCACCGGCCATCGACCACTCTGGTACCTGGTACCCAGGTTCACCGGGCGAACACGGCCGCTAGCGGACGGGCCCGGCGCAGCGGCCCAAGATCAGTGAGCGTGGACCACCAAGGCCGGCTAAATCCGGACAAATGCTGGCTGACCTGCCAGTGCTGGTCGATAGGGTGCCGCCATGACCTGGATCGCACCCGACGTCGAGCGTTCGGAGGACTATCCGGCACGCCGACCTGATCCGCGAGGCCATCGACGGCTCGACCGACCGGTGAGCCCGGCCCAGCGTCACCGGCCGACCTCGGGTCAGGGCCGAAGCGGACCCGACTGAACGTTGAATGCGAGCGGCGCCACTAGTGCAGGTGCGTGCCGAGGAACGCGAGCTGGGCCGGAAGGACGCGGCGCCAGAAGGCGGGGTCGTGGCAGCCAGCGGCGATCGCGCCTGCCGGCTGGCCGATCTCGCGGCGCAGCACGGCGTCCTGGGCCGCGAACGGGTCGTCGCGGCCGCAGTCGATGCGGACCGGGAGCTGCCGGAGCGTGGCCAGCCCGGAGCAAGCCGGCCATCGCAGCCGCCACGCTATCGTGCGGTAGGTACACGGGCGGGCCGGGATCAGCGGCGGCCGGGACGGGAGCTGGGCATGCGGGCTCTGGTGATCGTGGACGTGCAGAACGACTTCTGCGAAGGCGGCTCGCTCGCCGTCGCGGGCGGGGGCGACGTCGCCCGGGCCATCAGCGCCAGGCTGGCCAGCTCCGACGGCAGCTGGCAGCACGTCGTGGCCACCCGTGACCACCACATCGACCCCGGGCGCGCATTTCTCCGCCGAGCCCGACTTCGCCGGGACCTGGCCGCCGCACTGCCGGGCCGGGACGCCCGGCGCCGACTTCCACCCCGGCCTGGACACCAGCCGGATCGGCGAGGTGTTCGACAAGGGCGCGTACGCGGCGGCCTACAGCGGGTTCGAGGGCCTGTCGGCGAGCGGGCAGCCGTTGGCCGAATGGCTCCGCGAGCACGGCGTGACCGCGGTGGACGTCGCCGGGATCGCCACCGACTACTGCGTGCGGGCCACCGCGGCCGACGCCGCGCGGGCGGGCTTCGCCACCCGGGTGCTGCTCCCCCTCAGCGCCGGGGTCGACCCGGTCACGACCGAGGCCGCGCTGCGCGAGCTGACCGACCTCGGCGTGGAACTGGCCAGCGCCCTGCCCGGGCCCGCCGCACCCGCGGCCGGGTAGCCCGCGCCCGGGCCGACAGCGGCCTGCGGACCACCCCGGCCACGGCCGCGACGTCGACAAACCCCAGCTGCCGGGAGTCCAGGCCCTGGGCGGCGTCGCTGCGCACCAGCAGCTTCCCTGCGGGCACGACACCGGGGCCGACCCGCCGGGCCAGGTCCGCGGGCACCGGCTGGCCGGCCACGGCCGCGGCCCGCTTCACCAGCCAGTCCACCTCCAGCGGCAGGCACCCGGGGGTGCGGAAGAGGATGACATCGCCCGCCCCGAACCGGCCGCCGCGCACCACGACCAGCCGCTGCCCGTCCTGGTAGGCCGGCACCATGCTGCGCCCCCTGACGGTCACCAGCGCGAGCCGCCGCCGCACCAGGACCAGCCCGCCGCCGCAGGTCACCAGCAGGGCCAGGCCCGCCCCGGCCGCGATCAGCACCGGGCCGCTCACCGCGGGCCGGCCAGGGCGGCGAGGTCATCCCAGCGGACCACGGCCAGGCCCGCCAGCAGGGCCAGGCCGGCCGCGAGCACCAGCTGCGGGGCGCCGGCGCCGCCATGGCTGACCGGGCTGAGCGCCAGCCCGGCGGCCGACAGCGTGAGCAGCACGAGGTTGCGCGCGATCTGGGCGGGCCCGATCCGGCTGGGGCCAGCGCCGAAGCACCGGCAGCGCACCCGCTGGCCGCGCGCCACCGCCCGGGCGGTGACCAGCGTGAACGCCGCCAGCAGGAGCGCGCAGGCCGCGAAGCCCCAGGCCGCGCCAGGCCGGCCAGGCCAGCAGCCCGACCACGGCCGCCTCGGCCGCGGGCAGGGCCAGCGCCGCCACGGCCCGGCGCCGGCCGCCGAGCCAGCCGATATCGCCGAGCGACTCGGCGAACTGCCTGAACGCCGCCCGCGATCTCAGCTTCGAGACGCAGGCCACGCCGAACACGACAACAAGCAGGATCCGGAACGCTATCTCCAGGCTGGTCATCCCGCTGTTCCTCCTCAGGCCGCTGGTTAGCTGGTGGGCTGGACGACCGGCCCCAGCCGGTCGTCCTGATAGGCCTGGGCCTGCAGCGCGAACATTCGCGCGTAGCTGCCGCCCGCGGACATCAGCTCGTCATGGCTGCCTCGCTCGATGATCTGGCCCCGGTCCAGCACCAGAATCCGGTCGGCCGCGCGCAGCGCGCTCAGCCGGTGCGAGACCAGCAGGCTGGTGCGGTGCCCGCGCTGGCGCTGGAGGCGCTGATGGATCCGGTGCTCGGCCTCGGCGTCCAGGCCTGAACTCGGCTCGTCGAGGACCATCAGCTCGGCGTCATCGCGCATCAGGGTCCTGGCCAGCGCCAGCCGCTGGCTCTGCCCGCCGGACAGCAGCGCGCCCTGCGTGCCGTTGTCGGCCGTGAACATGCTGCTGAGCATGGTGTCGTAGCCGTCCGGCAGCGCGGACAGGCAGTCGTCCAGGTCGACCAGCCGGGCCGCGGCCACGATCCGCCGCCGGTCCGCGCTGGCGGGCAGGTCACCCAGGCCGATGTTCTCGGCCGCGGTCAGGTCATAGGTCAGGAAGTCCTGGAACGTGACCGCCAGCCGCTGCCGGAGCGCCGCCGGATCGAACTCGCGCAGGTCGATGCCGTCCCACAAGATCGCGCCGCGCTGCGGGTCGTACAGCCGGCACAGCAGCTTGATCAGCGTGCTCTTGCCCGCCCGTTGCGGCCCACCAGGCCGACCGCCTGGCCGCAGGGCAGGTCCGCGCTCACTCCGCGCAGCACCCAGCCGCCCGGCTGATAGCCGAACCACACGTCGCGCAGCTCGATTCCGCGCCGCAGCGGCGGGACCGCGACCGGGCGCGGCCCGGATACCGGCAGGTCCGGCCCGGCCCCCAGCACCGCCGCGTAGTGCCGCAGCAGCCGCAAGGACGCGCCCAGCGACAGCGACTGGCTGATCGTGGCGACCAGGACGGCCTGGGTGCCGCTGACCGCGGCCAGGAACATGACCAGGTCGCCCAGGCTCAGGCGGCCGCGGGCCGCTTGCGCGGCGACCACGGCCGCGCCGGCCGCGGTGATCGCGCCGCCCAGCACCGACAGCCCGCTCTGGGTGCCGGCGATCCGCCGGTGCACGGCGTACTCGCCGCCGGTCGCCTCGTGCAGCGCGGTGACCAGGCGGGACCTGAAGAATTCGCCCAGGCCGAGCAGGCGGCTTTCCATCACCGCCTTCGGATCGGACAGCAGGCCGCGCAGCAGGAACCATTTCCGGTACCGGCTCATCATGGCCTCGCTGGTCCGGGCGCTGCGCCGGATGAGCGACAGCTGCGCGACGGCGGTGGGCAGCGCCGCCGCGGCCAGCAGCGCGACCATCGGCGGCCAGGTGGCCAGCAGTATCCCGGTGTACCCGGCGATCGTGGCGGTGCCCTGCAGGGCCGAGCCGAACATGGCCGACAGCCCGGCCGGTGTCTCCTCGGCGGCCCGCTCGGCCAGCCGCAGCTGGTCCTGGAACGCGGGCCGCTCGAACCGGCTCAGGCCCTGGATGCGGTTCACGGCCGCGGACAGGTCCGCGGTGACCGCCACCGAGATGGTGCGCTGGCAGGCCGCCGCGGTCAGCGCCGACAGGCTGCCCAGGGCCAGGCCGAACGCGCTGAGCAGCACGCTCGCGGCGGCCAGGGCCTCGATCAGGCCGAGGTCAGGCCCGGGCCTGCTGAGCTGGTCGATGAGTTCCCTGAGCACCCAGGCGGACCCGGGCGAGACCGCGCCCGATGCCACGGCCAGCCCGATCGTGCCCAGCCAGACCGGCCCGCCGCCGCCAGGCCAGGCGGGCGGCGGTGCCGGCCCGCGCCAGCCGGGCGGCGCTTGCTGCGGGCCGTCACCGGCTGACGAGGTCCGGCCTGGCGTCACCCGCAGTCCGACCGACGCGACAATGCCGTCCTCGACGGTCAGCACGGTCGGGAAACCGCTGACGGCGAAGGCCCTGGCCGTCTCGCCCGCGGGCAGGACCGCGCCGATCCGCGTGTCCGGCCGGCAGGCCGCCGGCCAGCGCCACGATCTCGTTGTCTTGCTCGGTCCCGGTGGCCAGGACGTACAACGGCGCCGGGAGCGGCTCGGGCAGCGCCCGCAGATCGGCCAGCACGGTCTGGCACGGCTCGCAGCCGGGCATCACGAACACCACCAGCACCGAGGCGCCAGCCAGATCGGCCCGGGTGAACTCACCGCCGTCGAGCAGCCGCGCGCGGAACTCACCGACCCGGTCGCCGGCCGCCGGGGAGTCCAGTGCCGCCGCGCCTGGCCGCCCGCCCGGGGCCTCCAGCGCGGCCAGCCGCCGGACCACCGCGAAGCTCAGCAGCAGGTCGGCAGTGGCCACGACGCCGACCACCGCCACGACCGCGGCCAGAATTCCCACCATCGCATCCTCACCGTCCTATTCCGTCACGCCGGAACGATGCCCGTCAGCGGCCATGATCCGGGCCGCCCGTGGCGTCCGCGTGGCGTGCCGCGGGCCGGGCCCGGCCCGGGCACCCGGGGGACGGTGCTGGCTCGCAGGTCGGGCCGCCGGCGGCCGGTGCGCGCCGCGCCACCGTTGCGCCACGGCCCGTGGTCATGCTGAGGGCGTCCGAGCAGCGGCGTGCCCGAGCACGCTCAGACAGGAGGCGATCATGAAGACAGCAGCGGTCAGGCTGGGCGACGCGATACTGAGGTGCGTTCTGCCCCGAGCCGAGGCGGGGGCCTGCGTGCCTGGCGCGGGCCAGCCCTGCAAGTGCGCCAGTCCGTGCGGCCAGACGTGGTGCACGCAGTATTTCCTCAACTGCAACGGCGTCTGCAAAAGCGGCGGGGTGCACTGCTAATAGCGTTTAGGCAGGTTTTTCCGTGGGGTGCCGCTGCGGGCGCCCCACGGCCCTGGTTCGCCCGCCCCGTCCCGGGCCAGCAGATCCGGCTGGTGCTCCTGAGCATCTTTCCCAGCGGTGAATTGCGGGTGATGCTTTTGGGAGATCGCTAGGTCCGGCTCTTCCTAACCAGGGGGACGCGTGGCGGAAGTGACGTTCGGCCTGATCGGGCCGCTCGATGTGCGCTGCCGTGGGCAGGCCATCGCGGTCCCGGCGGCCCGGCAGCGGAGCCTGCTGGCGGCCTTGCTGCTGCGGGCCAACCAGCCGGTGGCCAAGCACAGCCTGTGCGAGGCGGTGTGGGCCGACCGGGTTTCGGACCGGGCCGAGACGACGCTGCGCAGCTACGTGATGCGGCTGCGCCGGGTGCTGGGCCCGGCGCTGGCTGGGCGCCTGGCCGCCCGGCCGCCCGGGTATCTGCTGCGCCTGGACAGCGCGGACGAGCTTGACCTGCTGCAGCTGCAGGCCTGCCTGGACCGGGGCAAGTCCGCGGCCAGGCACGAGGACTGGGACCAGGCCATGCGCGAGTTCCTGGCCGCCCTGGCCCTGTGGCGCGGCGAGCCGCTGTGCGATGTGCCGTCGGACTATCTGCACCTCAGCGTGGTGCCCGCGGTGAAAGAGCAGCGCACCCAGGTCTGGGAGGGCCTGCTGACCGCGGCGCGGCACCGGGGCCGGGTGGCCGAGTTCGTCGTCCCGTTGCAGCGGCTGACCGAAGACGACCCGCTCAGCGAGCGGTTCTCCGCGTTGTTCATGTCCGCGCTGGCCAGCTGCAACCGGCGGATCGACGCGCTGGCGGAGTTCCGCAGGCTGCGCCGGGCCCTGATCGATGAGCAGGGGGTGGAGCCTGGACGGCTCTTAACGGACCTGCACCAGCGGCTGCTGCGCGCGGATGCCGGGGCGGCGGCGGCCGAGCCCGGGGCGCGGCTGGCGGTCACGGCGACCGGCGGCCTGCCCGTCCCGCGCCAGCTGCCCCGGGGTACGGCGGCCTTCGTGGGCCGCGCCCGCGAGCTCGATGACCTGGTCCGGTTCCTCTCGGCCGGGACCGGCACGGCGGGCGTGGCCCCGGTGGCCACGGTCACAGGGTCTCCCGGCATCGGCAAGTCCGAGCTGGCCATCCGGGTGGCGCACCGGGTGGCGGGCGGGTACCCAGACGGCCAGCTGTTCGCCGACCTGCGCGGCAGCCGCCCCGGGCCGGGCCTGGCCGGGCCTGGTGATAGCGCAGTTCCTGCGCGCGCTCGGAGTCGCGCGGCACGCCGTGGCCAGGGACGAGGCCGAGCGCATCTGCCAGTACCGCAGCTTGCTGGCCACCCGGCGGATGCTCATCGTGCTCGACGACGCGCTGGACGCCAACCAGGTGCGTCCGCTGATCCCCGGATCGGGTTCGTGCGGGACGCTGGTGACCAGCCGCCGCTGCCTGACCGACCTGTCCGAGGCCCGGCTGAGCCTGCTGGCGGAGATGCCAGACGCCGAGGCGCGCGAGGTGCTGCAGGTGATGGTGGGCGCCGAGCGGGTCGGCCAGGAGCCGGCCGCGGTTTCCTCGGTGGTGGCCGCGTGCGCCGGCGTGCCGCTGGCGCTGTGCATCGCCGGGGCCCGGCTCGCCGCGCGGCCCAGCTGGCCGATCGGGCACCTGGCCCGGCTGCTGGCCGACGACCGGCACCGCCTGGATGAGCTGGCCTACGGCAGCGCGTCCGTCCGGGCCAGCCTGGAAGCGGCCTACCGGGCCCTGGGCGGCGCGGCCACCGGCGCGGACATCAGCGCGACCGACGCGTTCCGGCTGCTCGGGCGCTGGCGGTCGGCGCAGATCACCTCGGCGGACGCCGCCGTCCCGTTCGGCCTGGCCGGTGGCGAACGCGACCAGCGCCCTGGAGACCCTGGTCGATGCGGGCCTGCTGGTGTCGCCCCGGCCGGGCAGCTACCGGCTGCCTGACCTGACCCGGCCGTTCGCGACCGAGTGCGCACGCAACCCGCCGGCCTGCGAGAACCGGTTCCCGGCGTCCGCCGCCACGCAGCCGCGATTAGCCACCCGCCGACCAAACCGCTCTGATCGGGGCCGACGCCACTTAGCGTTCCTGGTCCAGCGCGTCGCGCAGTTCGGCTAGCCGCTGGATGGAATACCGCCGGGCCGGCCAGCCGCGGGGGCGGGGCTAGCCGCGGGGGCGGGGCTGGCTGGCCCGGGGGCGGCGGATCCGGGCCGCGAACAGGTCGCGCAGGCTTACCACGCCGCAGACCATCCGGCCTTCCACCACCGGGAGATGGCGGAATCCGTTCAGCAGCATGATCTGGGCCGCCTCCTCCGCCGATGTCTCGGGGCTGGCCGACTGCGGGTCGAGGCTCATCCAGGCCGACACCTTCGACTCGCGCAGATCCTCCCCGGAGGCAGCGGCCCGCATGACATCACGCTCGGTCAGGATGCCGCGCCAGGAACGACCCCTGCATGACGATGGCCGAGCCGACGCTCGCCCGCACCATGCCCGCCGCCGCGGCGGCCACCGAAGTGTCCGGCGTGGTCGAGGCCACCTGCCGGTTCATCAGATCGCGCAGGATCGTCACGGCCGCCGCCCGCCGGGCCGCGGGCCGTCAGTCACTGCCGCCCGCTTCGTCCAGTTCGGGGTCACGATGCGGAGTCGCCGGGCCGGCCAGCTCTTCGGACAGCATCCGCCACAGCGACCCGGCCCAGGCGGACAGGCCAGGCCACTTCTTCCAGAACAGCTGCAGCGTGGTTTCGTCGAATTCGGTGTGGGCCTGCTCCGGAGTAACGGCATCCCTGACCTCCTCAAGGTTATGGATCAGCTCAAGGAACCGGTCGGCGGCATCGTCCATGCAACCCCCTTCGCGCGAGTGTAAGCCGGCGGCCGCGCTCAGCGCGAGAGCCTGGGCCGCGGTCCGAGCGCGGGGCGCCGCTAGCGGAACGCCGGCTCGGGGGCCGACGAGCTAGCCAGGTCCAGGTACGGCTCAGCCTCGGCGGGAGGCAGCGAGACGGCGCTCGCGCTCGGGGCGGGCTTGGGCTTGCGCGGGTGGCGGGCGCCTGCCCCGCCGCCGCGGCCGCGGTAGACCAGCAGCCCGTTGACCGGATCGGGGACCGCGTCCAGCGCCGCGCGCACGGCCTGGCAGGGCCCGGAACGCCTCCCACTGCTCCTCGCTCTCGAAGAGCACCTCGAACACCACGCCCCAGCTGTCCCGGTGCCACGACCAGTTCAGCGCGCCATTGGTCAGCGCCGTCTCGGTCAGGGCCGCGTCGTGCTCGGCCTGCCATCCGAGGGCGGAGGCGGGCCCGTGCATCACCTCGATCGACCACCACTCAGCCATAGTCGAGATATTACGTCTTTGTCCCGGGTTTGAGTAGCCCCCGCCGCTCGCGCATTCCCTATAGCAGAAATCACAAAAAGCTTCCGTTTGAGCGCAACTCACGTCACTGTGTTCGCATGACAACTACGCAGTCCCGTTTGACCGGGATTGAGACCCGGTCAATCGACTACGTGCCGCTGGCTGAGCGGCACGGCAAGATCTGGCATCTGGGCCCGCTCTGGTTCATGTCCAACGCGCAGATCGCCACCCTGGCGGTCGGGCTGATCAGCATCAGCGAGGGGGGCTCGCTGTTCTGGTCGGTGCTCGCCATCTTGGTCGGCACGCTGGTCGGCACGCTGTTCATGGCGTTCCACTCGGCGCAGGGCCCGCAGCTCGGCCTGCCCCAGATGATCCAGTCCCGCCCCCAGTTCGGCTATGTCGGAGCGCTGCTGGTCTGGCTGTTCGCCTACGTTCAGTACGCCGGCTTCAACGTCTTCAACACCATCCTGGGTGGCGAGGCGATGAGCCGGACCGTGCATGGCTCGGTCAAGCTGTGGGTCGTCATCACCACGATCGTCGCCCTGGTCGTCGCGCTGATCGGCTACGACCTGATCCACAAGGCCGAGCAGTGGCTGACTTACCTGATGATCGTGATCTTCGGCATCTTCACGATCGCGCTGTTCTTCATCCACTACCCGGCGGGCACTTTCGGCGTGGGCACGTTCAAGGCCACTCCGTTCCTGGGCCAGTTCGGCGTGGTGGCCGGCTACCAGATCAGCTGGGCCATCTACGTCTCGGACTACTCGCGCTACATGCGGCCGGACGTCACCGTGCGCAAGACGTTCTACTGGACTTACTGGGGCTCGGCGATCGGCGGGGCCTGGATGATGATCGTGGGCTCCGTCCTCGCCGCCTGGGCGGGCGCGAGCTTCGACGGGTCCGGCATCGCCGAGCTCGACCGGGTCGGTGACCACGTCTTCGACGGCTTCGGCGCCGTGGTGCTGATCCTGGCCACGCTCGGCCTGATCTCGGTCACCGCGCTGAACATGTACGGCGGCTCGCTGACCCTGATCAGCGCGGTCGACTCGTTCAGGAAGGTACGGCCCACGCTCAGCCTGCGCGTGGTCACGGTGGCCATCACCGCCTTGCTCTCGCTGGTCGGGGCGCTGGCCGCGACCTCGAACTTCCTCACCAACTTCAACGACTTCCTGCTGCTCATCCTGTACTTGTTCATCCCGTGGACCGCGGTGAACCTGGTCGACTACTACATCGTGCGGCGTGGCCACTACGCGATCGCCGAGATTTTCAAGCCGGACGGAATGTATGGCCGGTGGGGCTGGCGCGGAATCCTGGCCTATCTCATCGGCTTCGCCGCCATGACGCCGTTCTTCGACGTCGGCACGCTCTACGAAGGGGTCGCGGCCAAGGCGCTCAGCGGCGCCGATATCTCGTTCTTCATCGGGCTGCCGGTCGCCGGGATCCTCTACTACGTCTTCAGCCGCTCGATCGACGTGGCCGCTGAGACCCGGGTGGCCGAGGCTGAGGCGGCCGGGCTGGAGACCACGGCCGAGCCTGACGGCGCCTACGACCCTGGCGGCGCCTAGCGGCCAGCCTTCCCCCGGCCTGATCGCCCGGCCGGCCCTGGGCGATCAGGCCGGGACAACCCCGGGCCCGGCCTGCCGGGCCTGTTCCGGTCCGCGCCGGACCCAGGCCGGCCGGGGGTAGCGTGAGCGGGATGGACGACGAACCGGGCCCGGCCTTCGCCCGGCACCTGCTGGAGGTCCTGACCGGCGGGGCGCTCAGCCTGCTGATCAGCGTCGGGTACCGGACCGGCCTGTTCGAGGCCGCCGCGCGCGGCCCGGCGACCAGCGCGGAGCTCGCCGACCGGGCCGGGCTGCAGGAACGATACGTCAGGGAATGGCTCGGCGCCATGGTCACCGGCGGCTTCTTCGACTACCAGGCGGCCGACGGCCGGTACACGCTGCCCGCGGCGCATGCCGCGCTGCTGGCCGGGGACCGGGCCGCCAACGTCGCGCCGATGGCCGCGCAGCTGCGGGCGCTGGCAGGCGCCTTACCCGAGCTGGAACAGTGCCTGGCCGAGGGCGGCGGGCTGACCCGCGCGGTGTTCGCGCCGCACTTCGCGGCGGCGGGCGCGGGTAACGGCGATACCTGGCGGCGGGTCTACGACGAGCAGCTGGTGGACGGGTTCATCGGCGCGGTCAGCGGGCTGCCGGAACGGCTGGCGGCCGGCGCCCGGGTCCTCGACCTCGGCTGCGGGACAGGACACGCGGTCAACGTGCTGGCCCGGGCGTTCCCTCGGTCCCGGTTCACCGGGGTGGACATCAGCACCGAGGCGGTCGGTCTGGCCGAGGCGGAACGGGCCGGCCTCGGCCTGGCCAACGCCGCGTTCGAGGTGGCCGACGCCGCCCGGTTCCAGCCGGGCCCGGCCTTCGACGTGATCATGGCGTTCGACGCGGTGCACGATCAGCGGGAGCCGGATCAGGTGCTGCGGCGGGTCCGGGCCGCGCTGGCCCCCGGCGGGGTGTTCATCATGGTGGACGCCAAGTTCTCCAGCTACCTGGAGAACAATGTCGGCAACCCGTTCGCGCCGCTGTGCTACGCGATCAGCCTGCTGTACTGCACGCCCGTCTCGCTCGCGGACGGCGGTGCCGGGCTCGGCGCCATGTGGGGCACCGAGCTGGCCGGCCAGATGCTCGCCGACGCGGGCTTCGGCGACGTGCGGGTGCTGGACACACCGCGCCCGCAGAACTGCCTCTACGTGTGCCGGGCCTTATCGCCGCGCGGCGGGCGCGGGCGCAGCTGGTCCGCTTCCCGGGCCAGCGCCGTCACCGTGGGCTGGGCGAACACGGCGGCTAGCGGCAGGGCGACGCCCAGTTCCTGCCGGATCCGGCTGATGACCCTGGTAGCCAGCAGCGAGTGCCCGCCGATGGCGAAGAAGTTGTCCGTGCCGCCGACCCGGCCCCGGCCGAGCAGCTCAGCCCAGATCCCGGCGATGACCCGCTCGGTATCGGTGGCCGGCGCGACGTACTCGGCGGGGGCCGCGCCGCCGTCCGGGTCGGGCAGCGCCGCGCGGTCACGCTTGCCGTTCGCGGTGACCGGCAGGTCAGGCAGCAGCGTCCAGGCCACCGGGATCATGTAGTAAGGCAGCGTGGCCGCGGCGAAGCCGCGCAGGTCGGCCAGCAGCGCGCTGGGGCCGCGCCAGATCCTGGCCGGCTGGCCGGCCGTGGCTCCCTGGGCGAGCCGGGTGGCGTACACGTTGTAAAGCTCGGTGTCGGCCAGCTGCGGGTCGCGCCGGACGGTCGTGCGGTACCCGTGGCCGTGCAGCAGGTCCCTGACCTGGGCCAGCCGCCCGGACCGGTCGTGCACCTCGACGATCACCTGGTCGATCCGGGGGAAGTGCGCGCCGGTGATCCCGGCCAGCACGTCCAGCTCGCTCTTCTCGACGTCGATCTTGAGCAGGTCGATGTGCTCCACGCCGTATTCGCTGATCACGTCGCTGACCGGCCGGATCGCGCACTCGTGCGGCTCGGTGCGCAGCCGCTCGATCAGCAGCTCGTCGATGACGTCGTCGTCGATCCGCACCCCTTGCGCGTCGAGCTGCCCGGTCAGGAACGACTTCACGACCGCGCGCTCCTGGGCCGCGTCGGCGTACCGGCCCGACAGCACAGTCGCGTAGGGGTAGTAGGAGAACGGCGCGGTCCCGGCGGCGGCCCCGGCGCCGCAGGGCAGTATCTCGGCCCGGATGTCGTGCGCGTGCAGGTTACGGCGCAGGAGATCCAGCAGCGGCGGCAGCGGCTCGAAGGCGAACACCCGGGGGTCCCGGCACGCCTGCGCGGCGAAGATCGCGAACAGGCCGATGTTCGCTCCGACGTCGAAGACGCAGGCGTGGTCCGGCAGGGTGATCCCGTCCTGCAGGTACACGCGGTCGGCGAAGATCTCCCGGCCCATGAACTCGGTTTCGGATGCGTTGGCCGCGTACACCGCGGCCCCGCCCGGCAGGTCGATCAGGGGCCGGTCGCCGCCTGCCTCGATCAGCCGGCGGACCGGCCTGGCCCGCTGGCGCGAGGGCACCACGTAAGCGGCGAGGTTGCCGTCACGGCGCTGCACCACGGCGGCCTCCTGCACCGCGGGGTGCTCGGCGAGCACGGACTCGATCTCGCCGATCTCCACCCGGAACCCGCGCACCTGCACCTGGTCGTCGGCCCGGCCGTGAAACTCCAGCGTGCCGTCGGGCCGGTAGCAGGCCAGGTCACCGGAGCGGTACAGCGAGCCCGCCCCGCCGCAGGGGTCCGCGACGAACCGCTGCGCGGTCAGCTCAGGCCGGTTGCGGTAGCCGCGGGCGACGCCGGAGCCGCCCAGGTACATCTCTCCGGTCACCCCGTCGGGCAGCAGGTTGCCGTGCGCGTCGACCACGTGCACATAGGCCCCAGGAATGGGCGCGCCGATGGCGCGCGGCTCGCGCGCGCAGCTGCGCGGCGACAGCCGGTGGCAGGTCACGTGCACGGTCGCCTCGGTGATCCCGTACATGTTCACCAGCTCAGGGCGGTCGGCCCCGAACCGGTCGAACCACGGCCGCAGCTCGGTGACGTCCAGTGCCTCCCCGCCGAAGATCACCAGCCGCAGCGCCCCGGCGTCCCCGGCCTCGGCCAGCCGCCGGGCCAGCGGCCCGAACGCCGACGGGGTCTGGTTGAGCACGGTGACCTCGTGCCGGCGCATCAGCTCGGCGAACTGTGCGGGATCCCGGCTGGTCTCGAACGGGACGACAACCAGACGGCCCCCGAACGCCAGCGCCCCCCACATCTCCCACACCGAGAAGTCAAACGCCGCCGAGTGAAACATCGTCCAGGTATCCCGCTCGTCGAAGCCGAACAGGCGCTGCCCCGCGGCCAGCAGCGCGACCACGTTGCGCTGGCTGACCTCGACGCCCTTGGGCTTCCCGGTAGACCCGGAGGTATAGATGACGTAAGCCAGGTCGTCGGCGCGGGCGGCCCGGCCCGGCCGGGTCTGGCCGCCGGCCAGCCGGTCATCCGGCGCGTCGTACCGCCCCGCCCCGGCCTGGCCCGGGCCGGCCCCCGACGCTGGTTCGCCCTCTGGCCCCCGGCCGCCGGCCTGCCCTCGGCCGTCGATCAGCCCGTGGTCGTCGATCAGCAGCGCGGCGGCGGCCAGGGCCGGGAACCGCTCGGTGAGATCGCGGTGCAGCAGCACGGTCTGCGCGCCGGCGTCGGCGACCATGAAGGCCAGCCGGTCGGCCGGGGTGTCCGGGTCCAGCGGCAGGTAGGCGGCGCCGGACTGGACGACCGCGAGCAGGGCGACGATCAGCCCGGCTGATCGCGGCCCGCACACCGCCACCACGTCACCCGCCCCGCGCCCGGCCGATCGCAGCCGCCCGGCCAGCTGGCTGGCCCGCCGGTCCAGCTCGGCGTAGCTGAGCCGGTCCTCGTCCGCACAGACCGCGATGGCCTGCGGCCACCGGCCGGCTGCGGCCCGCACCAGGTCAGCCAGGGTGGCCTGGCCGGCGGCCGGGCCGGCGGCGCCGCGGCCTGGCCGCGCGCGGCCAGCTGCCTGCGCTCCTGCTCACTGGCCAGGGACAGCTGACCGACCGGCCGCTCGGGCGCGCCGGCCACCTGGCTGAGCAGCGCGCCCAGCTGGCCGACCAGCGCCCGGACCGGCCCGGGGCTGCGCCGGCGGCGGTCATACAGCGCCTGTACGGTCAGCCGGTCGCCGGGAACGAACAGCAAGGTCAGCGGGTAGTGGGTGTAGAACAGGCCGCCGGCCAGCCGCAGTGCCACCGGGCCGGTGCCGTCGGGGGCCCGCAGCTCGGCCTGCCCGGCCGGGTAGTTCTCGACCCCGAGCAGCGTCTCGAACAGCGCTGTGCCGGCCGGGACGGCACTGGCGGCCTGGATCTGGACCAGCGGGGCGTAATCGAACTGCCGGGCGCTGGCCTGGTGGTCCTGCAGTTCGCGCAGCCAGCGGGCCACCGGGCGCGCGCCGTCCACCCGGGCCCGTACCGGCAGCGAGTTGATCAGCGGCCCGATCATGGCGTCCAGGCCGGGCAGCTCGCCCGCGCGCCCGGAGACCGTCGCGCCGAAGAGCACGTCGCTGGTCCGGCCGTGCACCGACAGCAGGACGGCCCAGCAGCCCTGGATGACCGAGCTGAGGGTGAGGTGCTCGCGGCGGGCCATCTCGGTCATCACCGCGGTGAGCTGGGCCGGGAGTTCCACCGTCAGATCGGCGAACCGCTCGCCGGGCCCGGCCGCCCCGTTCTGGCCCGCCTCGTCCAGGGCCGCCCCGTCCAGGCCCGCCTCGCTCAGGCCCGCCTCGTCCCGGCTGGCCTGGGCGCCGGGCAGCGGGGTCGGCGCACTGAACCCGGCCAGTTCCGCGCGCCAGAAATCGCTGGCCTCGGTCAGGTCCCTGGCCCGCTGCCAGGCGATGAAGTCGCGGTAGGGCCGGGCCGTCACCGGGGCCTGCTCGCCCCGGTAGCAGGCCGCCAGGTCGGCCAGCACCAGGGGCGCGCTCCAGCCGTCGGTGACCAGGTGGTGCACGGTCCACACCAGGAGGTGCTCGTCCGGGCCGGTGCGCAGCAGGGCCAGCCGCAGCAGCGGCGGGTCGGTCAGCGAGAACGGCCGGGCCCGGTCGGCGGCCAGCCAGCGGGCCAGGTCGCGGTCGCGTTCGGCGCGGGGGCGCCCGCGCCAGTCGTGCTCGGACCACTGCGGCCGGACCCCGGGCGCGGCGACCACCTGCAGCGCCTCGTCCACGCCCGACCAGACGAACCCGGTGCGCAGCACGGCATGCCGGTCGATCACGGCGGACCACGCGGCCTGGAGCCGCCCGGCCTGCAGCGGCCCGCGCAGCGACAGCACGACCTGCTGCAGGTAGACCCCGGAGTCCGGGTCCAGCAGCCCGTGCAGCAGCAGCCCTTGCTGCATCGGCGACAGCGGGTAGATGTCCTCGATGTCCGCCGGGCCCGCGGTCATGACCGGCGGGCCCCGGCCAGGACCGGGCGCAGCGCGGCCACCACCGCCTGCTGATCGTGATCCAGGAACTCATGGTCGCCGTCGAAGACCCGCAAGGTGGCGCGCTCGCCGGTCAGCGCTTCCCAGCCGCGCATCTGCTCGGGCCCGAACCGCAGGTCGTCGCGGGCCGCGTACAACGTCAGCGGGCAGCTCAGGGCGGGCTCGGCAGGCCGCGGCGCCGGATGTCCTCGCACAGGGCCGAGTCGGCCCGGGCCGCGGGCAGCATGAAGGCCAGCAAGGCCGGCTCGGCGAGCATGTGCGGCTTGAGCTGGCCACGCTGGCGCAGCTGCCGGATCAGCTCGGCGTCGGTCAGCCCGCTCAGGTCGAACTGCGAGGTGTCCTGCCAGGCCGGGATGCCGCCGGACAGCACGAGCTGATCCGGCTGGACGCCGTGCTCGCGGCGCAAGGCCACGGCCAGCTCGCCGGCCACCAGCGCGCCCATGCAGTGCCCGAACAAGATGAACGGCGCCGCGGCCGTGACCCAGGGCAGGACGGCCGGGACCAGTTCGGCCAGCAGGTCATCGATCCGGTCGACCGGCTTGTCGGTCAGCCGGTCCTCGCGGCCGGGCAGCTGGACCGCGCCCACCTCCGCGGCCGGGCCGAGCAGCTGCGGCCAGTCCCGGAACAAGGACGCGCCCTGCGCCGAGTAGGGCACGCACAGCAGCCGGGGCGCCCCGGGCCGGGCCGGGCCGAAGTGAATCCACGGGGTCTGGTAGGCGGCACTCATGAGGTGGTTTCCTGTCGCTGATCGGCGGGCCCGCGGAACTGGCGCAGCACCGCGGCGAGCGAACGCTGGTCCAGCCCGGCCAGCGGGAAGTCGGACGGCGTGTAGGGACCGGGGACGGCGCTCAGGCAGTGCGCCAGCACCGCGCGCAGCGCGGCCGCGAACCCGTCGGCCAGCGCGGTCATCCGGCCGGGATCACTGAGGTTCGCGTTGTAAGTCAGGCTGGCCTCGAACCGCCCGGCCAGCACCTGGCAGTTCACCTCCAGCGGGTAAGGCCGGCGGTTGGCGGGCCCGCGCCAGGGGCCCCCCGCGCCCGGCACCAGCGTGAAACGGTCCCCGCCGAGCCGGTCCAGCCGGCCCAGGTAGCTGAACCCGATCTCGGCGGCCGGCAGCTGGCCCAGGGCCTCGGCACCGGGCTGCTCGCGCAGCAGGCCGAAGTCGGCCGGCCCGCCCGGCGCGGCCCGGCGCTGCTCTTTCACCACGGTGAGCACCTCGGCCAGGACGTCCCCGGGCAGCTGGCCGGCCGGCGGCCCGCCCAGCGGCCGGGCGGCGGCGGCACCGTCAGCCGCCGCGGCCGGGTTCGCGGCCAGCCGGGTCCCGGACAGGTCGAACCGCAGCGGCGTGAACGTGGTGAACCAGCCGACCGTGCGGGACACGTCAACCCCGTCCAGCACGTCGCGGCCGTGACCTTCCAGGTCGATCCGCACCCGGGTGCCGCCCGCCCAGCCGTGCAGCGCCAGGACCAGCGCGGCCAGCAGCAGCTCGTCGGTGTGCAGCCGGTACGCGGCGCCCGCGCGGTGCAGCAGGTCGCCGGTCTCGGCTTCGGTCAGCCGCCGGGTCACCGTGCGGGCGTCGGCCTCCAGCCCGGTGCCGCCGTCCTGGCCGGCCAGCCAGGCATCCACCGGACCGTCCAGCAGCCTGATCCAGGCCGGCATCTGGGCCCGCAACTGCGGCCGGGCCGCGTACTGGTGCAGGGCGTGCGCCCACTGCCAGAAGGCGGTCGCGGCCGGCTCGCCGTCCGGCTCGCCACGCTCCAGCGCGCCGCAGGCGGCGTCGATGTCGGCGAGCAGCGTCCACCAGGACACGCCGTCCACCACCAGGTGGTGCACGATCAGCAGCAGCTCGCCGCAGTGTCCGTGGGGGTCAGTGAGCAGCACCACTCGCGCCAGGGGGCCGTTGGCCAGGTCCAGCATCGCGTTCTGCTGGCTGGTGATTTTTGGCCGTTGGCCTGCACTGGCGGCCGCCCTGGTGATGACCACGGCCGGCTCGGCGGCCAGGTCCTGCCGCCAGCCCGCCGGACCGGGCCGGAACCGCAGGCGCAGCGCGTCATGGCGGGCCATCACCTGCCGGACGGCGCGGGCGGCCAGGTCGGCGTCGAGCGGGCTGGTCACCCGGAACAGGAACGACTGGTTGAAGTGGTGCGGCTGGGCCAGGCCAAGCCGGAAGAACCAGTGCTGGGCCGGGGTGAGCGGGATCTCGCCGCCGGGCGGTCCGAGCCCGGGGCCGGGCCCCGGGCTGGCCGAGGTTACCGGGCTGGCCGAGGTTATCGGGCTGGCCGGGGTTACCGGGCTGTCCGGGCTAGCCGAGGTCGCGGGGCTGGGCCAAGGCGCGGGGCTGGCCGAGGTCGCGGGGCTGGCCGAGGTCGCGGGGCTGGACAGCGGGGCCGCGCCGGGCGCGCGGGCGCCGACCGCAGCCGCCAGCTCGGCGACGGTCTGGTGCTGGAACAGGTCGCGCGGCACCAGCGGAAGGCCGTGCCGGGCGGCTCTGGCCACCACCTGGATGCTGAGGATCGAGTCCCCGCCCAGCTCGAAGAACCGGTCCTGGGCCCCGACCTGGCTGACGCCGAGCACGTCCCGCCAGATCTCGGCGAGCAGCTCCTGGACCCGGCCTTCCGGCGCGACGAACCGCCCGGCGCCCCCGGCCCGGCCCGGCCCAGGCGCGGGCAGGGCGGCCCGGTCCAGCTTGCCGTTGGCCGTGACCGGCAGGCCGTCAGGCACCAGCACGAAGGCGCTCGGCACCAGGTAGTCAGGCACCGCCGCCCGCAGGTACTCGCGCAGCTCGGACGCCAGCAGGTCAGCCTGGTCGCGGCGGGCTGGCTCGTTGGTGAAGCTGCGCCACGGTCGGCCGCTGGCCGGCCCGCCCAGCGGGGCGGCCGCGCTGCCGCCCGCCGCGTCCCGCCGGGCGACCAGCAGGTCGAAACGGCCCGGGTGGCCGGACTCGGGCCAGCGCACCTGTACCTGCCAGCTGTCCTGGCCGCCGGGCAGCAGGCGGGCCAGGGCGTAAGCGTCCGCGGGCTCAATCCCCGGCGGCCCGGCCGCGGCCCTGGCGCGGACCTCAGCCACGGTGGCTGGCGGCTCGCACCCTTCGATCAGCTCCCTGGCCCGGACGGCGGCGCTGAGCCGGGCGTCGGCCACCTCGCGGACCAGCACCGCCGCTGGCCGGGCCGGGTCGTCCAGCCGGGCCCGGATCCGGGCCGCGAGCTCGTCCAGGCCCGTCCCGGGCCAGGGCCAGGCCTCGTCGGGGACCACCGTGGCCTGCCTCGCGGTCAAGATGACGTCGTGCCGGAACCGGGTCAGCTCGTTGTCCGCCCGGCCGTCCTTGACCAGGACCAGCGCGCTGGCCAGTTCGGGTACTCGCGCGCACACCTCGGTGAACAGGCCGGGGTGCACCAGCAGCTCACGTTCGCGGCCGGACTCGGCGCTGGCCTGCGCGGCGATCGGCCCGGGAGCGGCGCCGTCAGGCGCCCGGGCCAGCAGCGCGCTGACCCGCAGCTCTGGCTCCAGGGCCAGGGTGCGCACGTCGCCGAGGAAGATCGAGCCGCCCGGCGTCAGCAGGCTCGCGGCGGCCCGGAGCACGTCCACCAGGTAGTCGGCATCAGGGAAGTACTGCGCCACGGAGTTGATCACGACCAGGTCGAACCGGCGGCCCGCCAGCGCGCGCAGGCCGTGCGCGGCCAGCGGCAGCAGTTCGACGATGCCCGCCAGCTGCGGCGAGGCAGCCAGCAGCCGGTCCCTGACCTGGGCCAGGGCCCGCGCCGAGACGTCGGTTCCGACGTAGCTGGCACAGCCCGGCGCCACCCGGGCCAGCAGCATTCCGGTCCCGCAGCCGACTTCGAGCACCGCGGCGCCCGGGCCGATGAGCGCGCGGATCCGCTCGACCGTGGTATCCACCCATTCGCGCATCTCGGCTTCGGGGAACGGCAGGCCAGTATGCCCGTCGATCCAGCCGGCCAGGTTGAACGACGGGTCGGTCCCGGCGGGTGTGGCCTCGTACACGTCGTCGAAGACCTGCTGCCACTGGCCGACCAGGCCGTCGTCGCCGGGCCCGGCCGCCTGGACCGCAGCGCCCGATCCGGCCGCCGGGGCCAGGTAGGCGACCAGCCGCTGATCGCCGCGCTCGCCCTGGGCCACCACCGCGGCCTCGCGCACTCGGGGATGGCGGGCCAGCAGCGTCTCGATCTCCCCCGGCTCGATCCGGTAGCCGCGGATCTTGACCATCGTGTCGAGCCGGCCGAGGAACTCGATCGTGCCGTCGGCCCAGAACCTGGCCCGGTCGCCGGTGCGGTACCGGGTGGCGCCGGGCCGGGTTCCGAACGGGTCGGGGACGAACTTCTGCGCGCTGCGGGCCGGGTCGCCCGCGTAGCCGAACGCCAGGCAGTCGCCGCCGATGTACAGCTCGCCAGGCACGCCGACCGGGCACGGGTGGCCAGCCGGGTCGAGCACGTAGTAGCGCGCGTTCTGGATGGGCCGGCCGTAAGGGATGCTGGACCAGCCCGGATCGACCGAGGTGATCTCGTGGAAGTTCGACCAGATGGCCGCCTCGGTCGCGCCGCCGAGGCCGACCACGAACGCGTTCGGGAACGCGGCGGTGATCCGGCCGGGCAAGGTCACCGGGATCCAGTCCCCGGACAGGAACACCAGCCGCAGCGCCGCCGTCCCGCCGCCGGGCTCAGGCGTGACCAGGTCGAGCAGCGGCACGAGCCGGGCCAGCGCGGCCGGGGCGGAGTCCCAGAACGTGATCTCGCCAGAGCGCAGCCAGTCCACCAGCCGCCTCGGGTCGGCGATGTCGTCAGCCGACGCGACCCGGACCGATCCGCCCGCCGCCAGCATCCCGAACACGTCGTACACCGAGAGGTCGAAGCAGGGCGAGGTGACGAACAGCATCCGGTCGGCGGGACCGATCCGGTACCGGGCGTTGACCCATTCGATGGTGTTGACCACCGGCCGGTGCGTCACCGCGACGCCCTTGGGCGCGCCCGCCGAACCTGAGGTCATGATCACGTACGCGAGGTCACAGGGACCGCCCCGGCGCGGTGGCCGCCGGGCCGGCGCGTCGCGCAGGTTCTCCACGCACAGCACCTCGGTCACCCCGGGAATGGCGCCCAGCCATCCCGCGTGCCGGGCGCTGGTCACTACGCCGCGCACGCCGAGCAGGGCCAGGGTGGCCGCGGTCCGCGCGGCCGGGTGATCAGGCTCCACCGGGACATAGGCGGCCCCGGCCTTGAGCACGCCCAGCAGCGCGGGGATCAGGTCCTGGCCGCGGTCCAGCACCACGGCGATCTTTTCCGCCCGCTCGATGCCCCGGGCCAGCAGGCTGTTCGCGATCCGGTTGGCTTGCGCCTCGACCTCGGCGTAGGTGGCTGACGACCGGCCGGACAGGACCGCCACCCGGTCCGGCGCCCGGTCGGCGGCCGCCTCGAACAGCTCGTGCAGGCCAACGTCGGTGGCCCGCGGCGTCGCGGTGTCGTTCCAGGTCTGCACCATCAGCTGATGCTCGGCCGCGGTGAGCAGCGGCAGGCCGGCCAGCGGCTCGTCCGGCCGGGCCAGGGCCCGGGCCAGCAGCGTGACGAAATGCCGCGCCAGCTGGCCGGCGGTCGCGGCGGAGAACAGGTCCGTGGCATAGCGCAGCGAGCCGAGCAGTCCGTCTGCCTCGCGCGCCACCCACAGCTCCAGGTCGAACCGGGCCACCCGCTGCGGCACCGCGAGCGACTCCAGCTCCAGCCCGCCCAGCGCCAGCCGGGCGCCCGGCTGGCCGAGCGTGAACCTGACCAGCCCGCCGTCTTCCTGCGGATAGGGCTGCTGCACCAGGAAGACCACGTCGAACAGGGGGGACCGGCTCGCATCCCGCTCGACGCCGAGCCGGTCGACCAGCTCGGAGAACGGCAGGGCCTGGTGCGCGAGCCCGGCCAGCACGCCGCGCCGGGTCCGGGCCAGCAGTTCGCGCAGGCTCGGCGCGCCGCTGAGGTCGGCCCGGACGGGCACCATGTTGACGAAGTAGCCGAGCGTGCCGGCCAGGCCAGCCTCGGCCCGGCCCGAGCTCGGCGAGCCGATCACGATGTCGTCCTGGCCGCTGTAGCGCTGCAGCAGCGCCTCGAACACCGTCAGCAGCAGCATGTACAAGGTGACGCCCTCGGCCCGCGCCAGCGCGTCCGCCTGACCGGCCAGCTCGCTGTCCATGGTGAACGGGTGCGCGTCGCCGCGATGGCCGAACACCGGCGGGCGGCGGGTGGCCACGGGCAGGTCCAGCGCGCTGAGCTGGCTTCCTGCCGCGCCGGGCCGGGCGCCGAGCAGGCCGCTCCAGTAGCGCCAGTGCTCCTCGGCGGCCGGCCCGGCCAGCGCCTGCCGGGACTGCTCGACGTAGTCAAGGTAGCTGGTGGTAAGCGGCCGGAGCACCGGCTCGTGGCCCGCGACGGCCGCCTGGTAGCAGGTACCCAGCTCATCGACCAGGACGCCGAGCGACCAGAAATCAAGCGCGATGTGGTGCGCGCACAGCAGCAGCACCGACTCCCCCGCGGGCCTGGCCAGCACCAGGACTCGCAGCACCGGGCCGCGGGCCAGGTCGAACGGCTGGTGCACGGCGGCGTCCAGCCGGGCCTGGACCTGGGCCGGCGTCCACCCGGTGGCGTCGACGTGGTCCAGGGCGGCGGGCCCGGCCGGGTGCACGAGCTGCACCGGTTGACCGTCGCGCTCACCGTAGGTCGTGCGCAGGATCGGATGCCCGGCCAGCCGGGCCAGCGCGGAGCGCAGCGCGCCGATATTCAGCGGGCTGGCCGTGGCGGCGGCGAAGACCTGGTTGTAGGCCGGGCTATCCGGGTCGAGCTGGTGCAGGAACCACAGCGAGCGCTGGCCCGGTGACATCGGCGCCACGGCGGCCCCGGTCCCGGTCCGGGCTGGGCCCGGGCCGGTTTCAGGGGCCGGGCCGGTTTCAGGGGCGGGTACGGCGCCGCGGCTGGCGATCAGCTCGGCGAGCCCGGCGGCGGTCAGGCCATCGAGCAGTTCGGCCTGGTCGACGCGCACCCCGAACCGTCGTTGCACCTCGTGCGCGAGTTCCATCGCGCGCAGCGAGTCCAGTCCCAGCGCGACCAGCGCGACGCCCGGCGCGGCGGCCAGCCGGGGCCGCTCGTCGGCCAGCCAGTCCCGGACCGAGGCCGCCGCCACCGGCGCGGCGGCCGGAATATCTGGCCGCTCGACGGCAGCAGGCGGCTCGGCGGCGGCCGGCAGCTCGACGGCAACCGGAAGCTCGGCGGCGAGCGCCGGCGCGCCGTCCCCGTCGGCCGCGAGGACCCGCAGCGCGCCGGCCAGGTACCGGGACCGGCAGACGCCGCGCTGGACCTTGCCGCTGGACGTCTTGGCCACCTCGCCCTTGGCGACCAGGGCCACCTCGGTGGGGACGATCTCACACTGCTCGGCGACCGCGAGCCTGATGGCCCGCAGCGCCGCCGCGTACCGGCTGGTCTCGGCCTGCTCGCGCACTTCCTGCACGATGATCACCTGGTCGTCGTCCTCGGTGGCGAAGGCCGCGACGCACCCGGGGCGCAGCAGCGGGTCGCTGCGCTCGGCGGCGAATTCGAGATCCTGCGGGTAGTGATTGCGGCCGCGCACGACGATCAGGTCCTTGTGCCTGGCCGCCAGGTACAGCTCACCGTCGTGCAGGAAACCCAGGTCACCGGTGCGCAGGTACGGGCCCTCACCCGCTGCGGTGCGCGCGGCGAAGGTCTGCTCGGTCTGCTCGGCCCGGCCGCAGTAACCGCCGGCCACCGCGGGCCCGCGCACCCACACCTCGCCGATCTCGCCGTCGGCGCAGCCGCGCCGGGTGTCCAGGCTGACGATGGCCACCTCGCCGCTGGCGGCCGGGCGGCCACAGCTGACCAGTTCCCTGGTCGCGGCGGCCTGCGCGCTGGCCGGCACCAGCCGGCCCTGGCCGAGTTGCTGGGCATCGGCCCGGATGATCCGGGGCGCCTCGGTCAGCTTCGCCGCCGCCACCAGCAGCGTCGCCTCAGCCAGGCCATAGCACGGGCAGAACGCCTCGCGGCGGAAGCCGGACCAGCCGAACGCGGCGGTGAACCGGCGCAACGTGGCCGCGCGGACCGGCTCCGCCCCGTTGAACGCGATCCGCCAGCGACTCAGGTCCAGGGTCTCGCGGTCCTGGGCGCCGACCTTGCTGACGCACAGGTCGAACGCGAAATTCGGGCCGCCGCTGAAGGTCGCCCCGAAATTGTCAATAGCGCGCAGCCATTTAGCCGGCGTTTGCACAAAGGCGACGGGCGGCATCAGCTGCGCGGGAATGCCGAGATAGATAGGCAGGAGTATGCCGGCGATCAAACCCATGTCGTGGTACAGCGGCAGCCACGACACCATCCTGGTCTGCTCATCGAGCCGCCAGGCCTGGATAATTGCCGCGCAATTATCCAGCAGGTTCTGATGACTGACCATGACCCCTTTCGGGTCGCCGGTCGAGCCTGAGGTGTACTGCAGGTAGGCCAGGTCCCCGGCGGCGGCCGGCCGGTCGCCGCCCGGCTCCAGCTCGCCGTCGGTCGTGACCCAGCGCAAGCCGCGCAGGCCGGGCGCCTCGGCCAGGTGCGCGCCGATCAGCTGGCTGATACCGGAGGTGGTCAAGGCGACCCGGGCCCGCGAGTCGGCCACGACCGCGCTCAGCCTGGGCAGCAGGCGGGCGACCCGGGCCGGGTCCGGCGGGTATAGCGGCACCGCGATCGCGCCTGCGTAAAGGCAGCCCAGGAACCCGGCCACGTAGTCCAGGCCCGGCGGGTAAAGCAGCAGCACCGGCGCCCGGCCGGCGCCCGCGTCCAGCACCCGGGCAGCGATCGCCCGGGCCCGGGCGTCCAGTTCGGCGAAGCTCAGCCGGGCGGACTCGGCCTGTCCGTCCGCGAGGAACCCAAAAGCCAGCTCATCCGGGATGCGCTCGGCATGCGTGCGTAATAAATCGCCGAACACCTGCGGGCCGCGCCCCTGCATCGAAACCCCTAGTAGCTTTAGTTCGCCAGCGCTTTTATGCGCACAGCCGCTTATTACCGCATAGTGGGCTTTAACTGCTCTTTACTCTTATATTTAGCAGAGCTAGCAATATGCTAGCATAACCCTCTATAATTGTTCAATTCATCCCTTGGTGCGCGGCAGCATAGGGGGTCAACCCGGTCCATGCGCCACCACGACAGCCCGGCCGGTAATCGCCGCGGTGAGTAGCGGCTGCCGCACTAGGCCGGGAGACGGGCCCCGGCGCCCCGGCCCGGCTCCGCCAGCAGGTCGCTGACCGTCACGAACTCGTAGCCCGCGTCGGTCAGGGACGCCACCAGCCGGTCGAGCTGCTGGATGAAGCTGGTGTCCGGCTCGGGCCCGCCGTCGTGAGCCAGCACGATGCTGCCCGGCGAGGCTTGCCGCAGCACGCTGTCCACGTCGCTGCGCGGGGAGCTGCCCGTGACGTGATCAGACCACAGCGTCACGCCGTAGCCCAGGCCCGCGCAGACCGCCAGCCCGACGCTGTCGATGCGGCCGTAGGGCGGCCGGCATGAAGTCGGCTCCCGGCCGGTCAGCCGGATGAGGAGGTGGTGGGTGCGTTCCAGGCTGTCGCGGTCGAACGCCTCGCCGTGCTGGGTCAGGTCAGTGTGGGCCCAGGTGTGATTGGCCAGCTCATGCCCGGCCGCGGCGGCCCGCCGGACCAGGCTGGGATTGGCCTGGGCCCGCTGGCCGACGACGAAGAACGTCGCGGCCGCCCGGCGGCGCCGCAGGATCTGCAGGACCTGGGGGGTCCATTCGCTGGTCGGGCCGTCGTCAATGGTCAGCGCGACGACCTTGCGGGCCGGCGCGGTCCGGAACGTCGTCGTCGCCACGTAGGCGGACCGCCCCCCCGGGCGTGCGGTCCGCGCCGTCGGCCCCTCGGCGGACAGCGCCGGCTCGGCCGCTAACCCGGCCCCGGCCCCCGCCACCGCCCCCACGGTGATCAGCCCCAGCCCGGCGAAGAACCTACGGCGTTCCATAAGGTAATTCTCAACTAGCCCTCAGGCGGACATGCTGGGCCGCGACCGAATTGTGAGTAAAGTTCTGTCAATGTCCGGCCATATCGGCCGATCGGGTGCTTGGCCCGGAACCTGGTGCCAGCCGCGGCAACATCAGGTACCAGATGAGCTAATCCCCGCCCAGCGGTAGTCCCTTCGGCTCCGACTGACCCAGGGCCGGCCGGGGCTGGCCGGAGCCGGCGACCTCCCCGCGCGCGGGCCTGGCCGCAGCGGCCCGGCCCGTCTCGGCGGGGTCGGGCAGCGGCCGGGTGCTCACCCGAGGCCGGGTGCTGATCGCCGGGTCGCACTCGACCTGCTGCAGGACTGGCCCGGCGGGCCCGCTGGTGACCAGCAGCATGGCCTGGTCGGGCAGGTGCTGCAGGACCGCGGGCGCCACGGCCTGCGGCCGCCCGATGTAGCGGGCGGCCTGCTCGGCCTCGGCGTGGTTACCCAGCCGCATGAACCCGGTAGCCCCCCCGCCGAGCACGGCCAGCGCGCGGTCGCGCAGGTGGCGGAAGAGCAAGGTCAGCGGCACACCACGCCGTTCGCAGGCGCTGGCCAGCCGGTCCAGGTGGCTCAGGCTGATCTCATCGGCGCCGCTGATGATCACTGCCGGGGCCGGGTTGTCGCTCCTGGTCACCTGCACGGTCAGCCACTGGATCACCAGGACGGCGAGCACCTCGACGCGGGCGCTGCGGGCGGCCGGCGCCAGGGCGAGCTGGGTCAGGTACGCGGGCCCCGCAGGCGGTCCGGCCAGCTGGTCAGGCTGGTCCGCGGGCCGGGCGAGATCAGCCAGGAGGGCCTCGATCCGGAGCAGGTTCGGCTCGATCTGGCGGCGGTCGCCGGCCGGGAACAGGTCACCGGCGATGACCGACTGCTCGGCCCGGGTCAGCAGCCCGGCGCTGTCGGCCTGGCCGAGCCCGGCGCGCGCCGCGGCGGCCAGCCTGGGCAGCGTCACTTCGGTGCCCAGCGCGCCGTGCAGCTGCTCCAGGACCCGGGTGTCGACGGCCCGCTCGCCCCGGGTGCTGGCCTCGCCCGCGTGCACCGCCTCAGCAAAGGCCTCGGCGAACTGCGCCGCGCCCAGCCCGGCCAGCAGGCCGCAGGAGGCCAGGTCGGCGGGCAGCAGCCAGCTGACGGCGGGTACCCCCGCGGCCCGCGCGGTCCGGCCCAGCTCGGTGCCGATCAGCTCGCCGGTCAGGTCCAGCATCAGCAGCGGCTGGCTGGCCAGCACGGATGTTCCATGCGTAGTCACCAGGGCCTGCCAGCCTGACCAGCTGCCGCCGAACACATCGGCCCGCCGCGTCCCGGCCGGCAGCACGGCGCTGCCCCATTCATAGGCGTCCTGGAGCCGGGCCAGCTCGGCCTGCTGCCACCCGGCGGCTCGCTCCTGCCAGCGGGCCAGGGCCTGCTGATAGTCCTCGCTGAACCGGTCGGACCGCGCGGCGGCGGGCCGGGACCGCTGCCACTTCACCGCGGTGAGCACGATCCCGGGGCTGCAGATGAGCAGTGCGACAAGGTCAGCGCCTAACGGCGAGGTGCCGCCCAGGTTGGCCCGGCACCCGTCGGCCAGCAGCAGCACGAGCAGCAGCAGGGCGCTGGGCCGGCCCAGGTACTTGCGGGTCTTCAGGTAACCGGCCCGCGCCGCCCGGGCCGACTGGGCCGCGGCGGCCTGCATCGACTCCAGCTCGGGCGGTGCCTCGGGAAATGCCGCAGCGAGCTGGCGATGATCGCGGAACACCCAGCCCAGCCGCGGTCCGGGCGTGAACAAGCTGGCTGGCCGGCCGAGCACCTCGTCGGGGGGCGGCTGCTTGATCATGGCGATCACTCCCCTGTCCGGCCGCCCGGCCGCGGCCCGGACTTACCCGGCCGGACCCGTCACGCCGGTTACAAGATTACCAAGTGATCTCTGGTAGCTTTATTGACGAAACGCTGGACATCTCCTGATCAGGGGAGTGCGACCTCGCACCACACCACTTTGCCGCGGTCCGCGGCCCGGTGGCCCCACTGGTCGGCCAGGCATTCCACGATGAGCAGCCCCCGCCCGCAGTCGCCGGACAGGTCCGCTTCCTGCGGGACCGGCGGGGCCGGGCTAGGGTCCCAGACTTCCAGCAGCAGGCTCGCCGCGGTGCACCGCACGGTGAGCGCGATCATCGGCCGGCCCGCCGCCGGCGCCTCAGGGCCATCTGGGCCGGAGGCGGCCACGGCGTTGGTGATGAGCTCCGATACCAGCAGCAGCGCCGTGTCCGACACCGGCTCAAGCTGCCACTCCCGCAGCAGGTGCCGGAGCATGCGCCGGGCCCAGGGCGCGGCCGAGGGCTGAGCGGTCATCGTCAGCTGCCGGGACCAGGTGCCGCGGCGCGGCGGCTGGCCCGGGCTCGTCGTGACGGCGCCGGAACGGACGGGCGGCGCCATGGCCTGCTGGCTCATGGAACTCTCCTGACTGGCCCGGGTGCGGGGCCCGCGACCGGCGGGCGCCGCTGGGCCGGGGTGGAACAGGGGCGGCACTGGCTTCGCGCGGGACCTGGGGGGAAGGGGTCCCGGGCCCAGCGCCGCCCCTGCGGCTGGATGGCGCTCACAGCGCCCCCAGCGCGAACTCGGCCAGCTGGGCGCGCTGGCAGGGCCAGCTCAACCCGCAGGCCGCGCAGTTACCGTGATCATTGAGGTGCTGGTCGATCACTTGCCGGGCGGCGCCGAGCAGATGCAGGAGCTCGGGCGGGAGGAAGTCGCCTGAATTCGGCTTCGGGGGGTTCATCTCCACTCCCTTCGATCCCGTCGCATCCGCGACGCTTGAGGCAAGCCGGGGGCGATACGAATCCAGCTACGCCAGGTAACAGCGAACTTCTTTACGCTCTCTATACTTTCCCTTGGGGCCTGCGCCGTCTGCGCTGCTAGCACCCAACCTGCGTGCCGGGTGGCGGGCAGTCCGACACTCCAGGTAGCGGCAATGCCAGCGACGGGCCTCATCAGGCACGCTGAACCCATGTCTGTGCGCTGCCTCATCGTCGATGACAACCACGAGTTCCAGCTCGCGGCCCGGGAACTACTCGAGCGCGAGGGGATCAGCGTGGTTGCCGTCGTGTCCAACGGGGACCAGGCGTGCCGCAGCTGCCGCGAGCTGACCCCCGATGTCGCCCTGGTCGACATCGACCTGGGCCAGGACAACGGCTTCGATGTGGCCCGTCAGCTCACGGACCAAATGCCGGCCCAGCCGCCGCGGATCATCCTCATCTCCTCCTACTCGGGAGAAGATTTCGCGGATCTGGTCGCGGACAGCCCGGCCGTCTCGTTCCTGCCCAAAGCCGCCCTTTCCGGCGCGGCCATCCTCGGGATCCTCGCGCACGCGACCGACACGGCGCTCTAGCCGGCCGCCGACCTGGTAAGGCGGCTAGCCGGTTTTCGAATCGAGGTAGGCCAGCACCGCGAGGACGCGGCGATGGCCGTCCTGCGTCTCGGGCAGCTGCATCCGGGACAGGATGCTGCGCACGTGCTTCTCGACCGTTCCCTCAGTGATCCACAGCCGCTGCGCGATGCCGGCGTTCGAACGGCCTTCGGCCATCAGCTCCAGCACCTCGCGCTCGCGGTCGGTGAGCTGCTGCACCAGGCCGTCGCGACGGCGGGTCCCGATGAGCTCCTGCACCAGGGCCGGGTCCACCACCGAGCCGCCGCCCGCGATCCGGCTGACCGTATCGGCGAACTCGGCCACGTCGACCACCCGGCTTTTGAGCAGGTAACCGACCCGCTGGCCGGTGGCCAGCAACTCCATCGCCTGCTCGACCTCGGCATGCGCCGACAAGACCAGGATGCCGGTCCCTGGGAGTTCCTCGCGGATGACCCGGGCCGCGTCCAGGCCATCGGTCAGGTTGTCCGGGGGCATCCGGATATCGACGATGGCCAGGTCGGGACGGTGCTCGCGGATCAGGGTCAGCAGGCCAGGCGCGTCGTGGGCCTGGCCCACCACCTCGAACCCGGCCCGTTCCAGCAGGCTCGCGATGCCCTCGCGCAGGAGGGTGTCATCGTCGGCCAGCACGATGCGGGTCCGAGTCACGCCCACTTTGCCATCACTTTGCCTCGTCACCATACAGTGGAGACTCTAGAGAACAACTCTACCGGCCAATTCCCGCTGGTCAGGGGACAGGCCTGGGGGGGCACGGGGGTGCCTGGCATACCAGGGTTCCGGCGCGGCGGCGGTCGCCTGACCAGGCGGACTGTCGTGGTCAGCCTGCTGCTCTCCGCCGTGATCGGCGGCGCGTTCGCCCTGCTGGTGCTGGCGATCAACACCCTGCGTGACTCCGAAGAGCGCGCGAACCATGCCCTGGAAGTGCTCGCCGCGGCAAACCGGCTGGAGCGGCTGGTCATCGATGTCGAGACGACCCAGCGCGGGTACATCATCACCGGTGAGCCCTCGTTCCTCGGTTCATGGGACCAGGCCCGGGCCGGATTCGCGCAACAGTCAGCCGCGCTAAACCAGCTGGCCACCCGGGGGAATGCGGGCCAGGACGCCCGGGCCCGCCAGATCGTGACGGACGGAACCGACTACATCAACACCTACGCGATCCCGCTGGTGCGGACGGCCCAGCGGGACGTGAACTCGGCCCGGACCCTGGCGGTGACCGAGGAGGGCAGGGGCCGCGTCAACGCGCTGCGGGACAAATTCCAGCAGTTCATCTCGTTCGAGCAGCACATCTTCGAGGCCGGCCAGGACCGGGCCGACGCGGCCGCGCACCGGGCCACCGTCGCGGCCAGCGTCAGCGTCGCGGGCTCGATCGCCCTCATCCTGCTGTCCGGTGGCTACCTGAACCGGTCGGTGGTCCGGCCGGTCCGCCGGATGTCCGCGACGGCGGGCCAGGTGGCTGGCGGGGATCTCACCGCGCGGATGCCCGAGAGCGGGCCGGGCGAAGTCGGGGTACTCGAACGTTCGTTCAATAAAATGACGCGTTCGCTGGAGACCAGCCGGGACGCGCTGCGCCGGATCGCCGAGGAGCAGGCGGCGCTGCGGCGGGTCGCGACCCTCGTCGCCCGCGGCGTCTCCCCATCCGAGGTGTTCGGCGCGGTGGCCGCCGAAACCGGGCACGTACTGGGCACGGAATGTACGGCGGTGTCCCGGTTCGAGACGGATGACACCGGGACCGTGGTGGGCGCCTGGGACCGGCCCGGAGCCGAGGGGCAGGCCCCGCCGCTGGGATCACGCTGGCCTTATGAGGCCACCAGCGCGACCGGGATGGTCCTGCGGACCGGGCGGCCCGCCCGGGTGACCAGATATGACCCGGGGAACGGGGCGGCATCGTCCTGGGCCAGCCGGCACGGGATCCGCTCCGCGGTGGGCTGCCCCATCGTGGTCGAGGGGCGGCTGTGGGGCGCGATTCTCGCCTTCTCCGGCCCGGGCAGGCCACAGCCGGCCGACGCCGAGGACCGGCTGCTCGGCTTCACCGAACTGGTGGCCATGGCGGTCGCGAACACCGAGAGCCGGGCCCAGCTGGCGGCCTCCAGGGCGCGGGTCGTCACCGCCGCCGACGAATCCCGCCGCCGGATCGAGCGCGACCTGCATGACGGGACGCAGCAGCGGCTGATCTCACTCGCGCTCGAACTGCGGGCCGCGGAGGGCCACGAGCCAGCTGACCAGCAGGCGATCGCCCGGCAGTGGTCGCGGACCGCGCAGGGCCTGGCCGACGCGGTCGAGGAACTGCGGGAGATTTCCCGCGGCCTGCATCCGGCGGTGCTGGAGAAAGGCGGGCTGCGGCCGGCCCTGCGGGCGCTCGTCCGCCGGGCCGGCATCCCGGTCGAGCTCAGCGTGGAGGTCCCAGGGCGGCTGCCGGAACGAATCGAGGTGGCCGGTTACTACGTCGCGTCGGAGGCGCTGACGAATGCGGCCAAGCACGCGCAGGCGTCCCTGGTCCGGCTCGACGTCGCCATGGCCGACCAGACGCTGCGGCTGCAGGTCAGGGACAACGGGGCCGGGGGCGCCGATCCCTCGCGCGGCTCCGGGCTCATCGGCCTCAGCGACCGCGTCGAGGCCGTCGGGGGCCGGATCGACATCGTCAGCCCGCCGGGCGGCGGTACCTCGCTGCAGGTCAGCATCCCGGTCCCGAAGTCCGGACCGGACCCGGCCAGCTAGCTCCGGGCCGGGCTGGCAGGCTGGAGGTCAGCGGCGGGCAGGCGGGCGCCCCGCCGGGGAGAGGTGGCCGGGTGGCAGCGGTCAGGGACGCGCAGATCACGATCGTCGGCGGCGGGGCGGTCGGGTGCGCGGTCAGCTACGTCCTGGCCCGGGCGGGCTACCGCGACATCCAGGTGGTGGAGCGGGGCGAGCTGGCCGGCGCTACCACCGGCCAGGCGGCGGGCCTGGTGGGCCAGGTCCGGGCGACACCGGAGCGCTGCCGGCTCGCGATGGCGTCCGTGGCCGCATATACCCGGATCGAGCGGGAGACGGGCTACCCCACGGACTTGCGTCAGACCGGCAGCGTGCGCATTGCCCTGAACGCCCGGCGCGCCGCCGAGTTCGGCGACCTGGCCGCGGTGGCCCGGTCAGCAGGGCTGGCGGTCGAGATGCTCACCGCCGCGCAGCTGGCCCGGCTGTGCCCGGTGCTCGACACCGCGCCCGTCACGGCCGCGCTGTGGTGCCCCACCGACGGCTACTTGCAGCCCAACAGCCTGGTGCTGGCGTACGCGGGGGCGGCCAGGGAGCAAGGCGTGAGCTTCGTCACCCACACCACCGTGACCGGCATCAGGATCGAGGCGGGCGCGGTGACCGGCGTCCGCACCGACCGCGGCGCCGCCGCGACCAGCATGGTGATCAACGCCGCCGGGCCGTGGGCCGCCGCGGTGTCCGCGCTGGCCGGCCTGGACCTGCCGATCGTGCCGGTGCGGCACGAGTACTTCGTCACCGAGCCGGTGCCCGGCTGGCACGGCGGGCTGCCAGTGCTGCGCATCCCCGACCTGCGGCTCTACGCCCGCGCCGAGGGCCACAGGATCCTGTGCGGCGGGTGGGAGAAGAACGGGCTGAGCATTGACCCGCGCCAGGTCAGCATCGGGCAGCGGCTGGAACCGGCGCCGGACTGGGACGTGCTGTCCGGGTTCGGGGCTGACTTGGCCCGGCTGGTGCCCGCCGTCACCGACGCCGGGCTGCGCCAGGTGTTCCGGGGGTCCGCCCGGGCCGGGCGCTCGCCCAGCCGCTTGCGCTGGCTCAGCTGCCGGAAGGCTGGCTCAGCCCGGTGAAGCGCGGCTCAGTCGCTGGAG
This sequence comes from uncultured Actinomycetota bacterium, assembly GCA_963788895.1. GTDB lineage: Bacteria > Actinomycetota > Actinomycetes > Streptosporangiales > Streptosporangiaceae > DATBGO01. The sequence continues at coordinate 333,301 of CAWBJA010000012.1, forward strand.
CACTGGCTTTCCTGCCCGGACTCGGCGCGCTTGCGGTCGGTAACGTCTATGACGGCGCTGACGAACCCGGCTGGCTGGCCCGCGGCGTTCCGCACCGGGATCGCTGTGGTGTCGGCCCAGATCTCGGTGCTGTCCGGCGCAATAAGGCGGCAGCTGGTGTGCAACTCGGTGCCCCGCGCGGCCGCCACGGCCCATTCACGCTCGATCCTGGTCGCGTCCTCGGGGTGCAGGGCGGCGGCCCAGCCCGCGCCGAGCGCGTCCTGCGCGGTCATACCGGTCATCTCGGACCAGCGGTCGTTGGTGAAGGTGCACAGGCCGCCCGCGTCCAGCTGCACAATGCCGACCGGCACTGCCTTGGCCAGCGCCCAGAACCGGGCCTGATCAGCGGCGTGCCGCAGGTGCGCGGCCACGATGCCGGCGATGACGCGGCTGGCCGAGTGCGCGTCGGCGGTCCACACCCCCTCCTCGCTGACCAGCGCGATCGTGCACAGGCGATGGTCGTCCGACGGCGCTGAATAGGCCATCAGCACGCTGAGCTGGACGTCCCCGTCGGGCTCGCCAGGCAGCGGCTGAGCCCAGCGCAAGGGCTCGCTGAACGAGTGGCCGGCCCGGGCCGCCCCCGGTGCACCACCGTCAGCTCGTTCAGCTCGGTGAGCAGCGCCGCGTCGGCCACCACCTCGGCCGGGTGCGCGGCGATCACCGTCAGCGGCTGGGCGACGTCCTGGCGCAGCGCGAGCACGCACCGGCACTCCAGCGGGGCGCCGAGCCTGGCCAGCACCTCGGGCAGCGCGCGCGCCAGGTCATGACCGTCACGCAGCAGCTCGCTGGCGGCGTATTCGATCACCGGGGCCAGGAACTCGGCCGCCGAGGCGCGCTCGACAGCTGGCCTGTTCCCCAGCTCGGCCCAGGACTCGTTCACCCGCGATCTCACCTGCCCCCTGTGGCGTCGCGGCCACGGCCGGCCGCGATGCTCCGCCTCCGGCGCCCTACCTGCTGACCTTTACCCCCGGGGGCGTGGTCGAATCTTTACCTGCGGCTGGCCGGGCCGGATCAGCCCGCCGGGTTTGACCTGAGCCGGGGCCTGGGCCGGACCCCCGGGCCGACGTAGTGCCCGGATGCGGCGATGAGGCGGTCACCTGGCGCCGTCAGATAGTGAAAATTTACTAAATAAACGCCTATCGTTTGCGAACCGGTAGCATGTCCTGGGCCGGCTCGAGGCCGGGGAAGGCGGAGCAGGATGGTCAAGCTCAGCGTTGTCGTGCCGGTCTACAACGTCGAGGCCTATCTGCGGGAGGCGCTGGAGTCGCTGTCCGGGCAGACGCTACGTGACCTCGAAGTGATCATGGTGGACGACGGGTCCACCGACGGCAGCGCGCTGATCGCGAAGTCCTTCGCCGCTGCCGATGACCGGTTTCAGCTGCTGGAGCAGGACAACCAGGGCCAGGGCCCGGCCAGGGACCTGGGCACGCGCCACGCGACCGGCGAGTACCTGGCGTTCTGCGACGCCGACGACATCATGCCGCCGCACGCATATGACCTGCTGGTCGGGTCACTCGAGGCGACCGGCTCGGAGCTGGCCGCCGGCGGCGTCCGGCGGCTCAACTCCAACGGCGTCCATCCCTCGTATGCCCACGGCGAGGTGTTCAAGGACACGCTGAAGCGGACCACCGCCGCGAAGTTCCCGATGATGCTGCGCGACTGCACCGTATGGAACAAGGTGTACCGGCGGTCGTTCTGGGACCGGGCCCAGCTGAGCTTCCCCGCGACCCGCTATGAGGACAACGCGGTGGCGATCCGGGGCTACGTGCTGGCCCGGTCGGTGGATGTGCTGCGCGACATCGTCTACTACTGGCGGGTCAGGGAATCGGGAGACCTGTCCAGGAACCAGCGGGGCCGCGAGCTGGAGAACGTACAGGCCCGGATGGCGGCGGTGCTGGACGCGAGCGGCTTCCTGGCCGCGCGGGCGCCCGCACTCAAGCCGCATTACGACCGCGCCGTGCTGGACACGCATCTGGGCGTGCTGCTGCGGGCGGTGGAGTTCGCGGGCCAGGCCGACCGCCAGCGGCTGGTCGAGCTGGCCGGCGGCTACCTCAGCACGGTCGACGACGCGGTGTTCGCGGGTCGCCGGCCTTCCGGCGGCTGCAGCATCACCTGATTCGTGCGGGCCTGCCTGACGAGCTGCTCGAGGTGCTGCGGTATGAGCGCGCCAGGGAGCACGTCGAGGCGCAGGCCGTGCAGGTCGGCGCGCAAGTGGTACGTCAGCTATCCCTTCTTCGGCGACCGCTCGCGCGCGATCCCGCTCGCGGTCTACGACGCCGGCCCTCGATGACCCTGAACGTGGTCCTGAGCGCGGTCAGCTGGCAGGCCGGGCGGCTGCGGATCGAGGGGCACGCCTACATCCGACGCCTGGACGCCCCCCGGCAGGAAGACACCCGCATCGAGGTCATGCTGCGCAACACCACCCTGCACCGGACGATCCCGCTTAAGGTGCGGCGCGTCCTGGCACCCGAGGCCACCGCCAGGTCCGGGCAGGCGGCCGCCTGTTACGACTGGTCGGGCTTCCAGGTCGAGATCAACCCGGCGCTGCTGTCCAACCTGAGGACGTGGCGCGCGGCGAGCTGGGAGCTGCGGGTCAAGGTCAGCGGCCACGGCGTCCAGCGGGACGGACCGGTCAGCAGCGTCCGGCCCGGATCGGCCATGCTGCCCGCGGGCCGCTGGGTGGCCGACGGGGTGTGGCTGCAGCCGGCCCCTGAGCATGACGGGCGGTTCCTGATCCGGGCCACCCGGCCCGCCGCGCTGGTCACCGGGTGCCAGGCCGATGACCAGAGCCTGCAGGTTGAGGGCTGGTCAGCGATCCCGCTCGGGGACAAGGCCGCGGTGGTGATCGGCCGCAGGCAGGCCAAAGGCACGTCGGCGAGGTTCGCTGTCACCGCGGCCGACGCCGGGCCAGGCCGTTACGGCTTCCGCGCCACCGTGCCCGCGGCCCAGCTGCTCGCCGCCGCCGCCCCGCCAGCGGGACCACCCCCAGGACAGCCGGCCCGTCACCAGCCCGAACCCGCTGGCGGGCCCGGATCAGGCCAGCCCGCCCGCCGACGACGAAGTCCACTGGGACTTCAGCCTCGATCCTGGCTCAGGGAGCCTGCAGCGGCTGGCCGGGGATCCTTCCGCCATCGGTGCCCGGCTCACCGCGGCCGGGCGGGAGATCACCAGCTACCAGACGCCTTATGGCGGCTTCTCGGCCGTACAGCGAGCGCGCCGCCTGATCGTCCGGCGGATCGACTGGACCGCTGAACACGGCCTGGTCCTGCACGGTGACTCCGCCGACCCCGACGACGCACCGCAGGCCATCGTGCTGCGCAGCACCGGGTCTGGCTACCAGCACGCGGTCCCGGTGCGATGGCAGGATGGCGAATTCAGCGCCCGGATAACGCCGGACGCCATGCCCGGGCCAGGCCGGTGACCTGCCCCTGGCCCGGGGCCGGTGGCAGCTGCTGGCCCAGACGGCGGGCGAGACCCGGGTCGTGGCCGACCGCCGCCTGCTGACCGGGCTGCCCGCACCGCGCCAGGTCGGCCTGCACTTGCTGGGCCTGGAAACCTACCGGGGCGACGCACTCGTGCTGACCGTCAAGCTGGCCTCCGCCGAGCTGGGCAGCTACGCGCAACGGCGGCTGCAGGAGTCGTACGCCGCGCAGCTCGACCGCCCCCAGCTCGATGACATCGCGGTCTTCGACAGCCACAGCGGCAAGCAGTACTCCTGCAACCCGCGCGCGATCTACGAGGAGCTGCGGCGGCGCGACACCGGGCTGCGGTGCGTCTGGATCAGCTACGACGGCCAGTTCCAGCTGCCCGACGGCGGCGAGGTCGTGCCCTATCAGAGCCAGGAGCACTACGAGCTGGCGGCGCGGGCCCGGATCCTGGTCAGCAACACCTTGCAGCCGAAGTGGTACCGCAAGCCAGCAGGCCAGGTGTACCTGCAGACCTGGCACGGCACGCCGCTGAAACGGATCTGCCTGGACGTCGAGAACCCGCAGTTCGCCAGCGGGCTGGCCTATCATGACCGGGTTCGCGCTGACGCGGGCCGGTGGGACGCGCTGCTGGCGGCGAACACCTTCAGCACGTCCATTTTCCGCCGGGCGTTCGGGTTCGACGGCGAGATCCTGGAGTTCGGCTACCCGCGCAACGACCTGCTGGCCCGCCCGGACCAGGGCGGGCTGGCCGCCCGGGTTCGCGGCCAGCTCGGCCTGCCGGACGCGGCCAAGATCGTGCTGTACGCCCCGACCTGGCGCGACGACGCGACCAGCCGGGCCGACGGGTACGGCTTCCCGCAGCACCTCGACCTGGCCGCGGTCACCGAGGCGTTCGGTCCTGACTACGTCATCCTGGTGCGCGCCCATCCGATGCTCAAAGAGACCCTGCTCACCGGGACCGCGGACAGCAAGATCATCGACGTCACGGACTACCCCGACATCACCGACCTGTTGCTGGTCGCCGACGTGCTGATCACTGACTACTCCTCGGTGATGTTCGACTTCGCCCTGACCGGCCGGCCGATCCTGTTCTTCACTTATGACCTGGACCGCTACCGCGACAAGCTGCGGGGGTTCTACCTCGACTTCGAGGCTGAGGCGCCCGGCCCGCTGCTGCGCACCAACGACGAGGTCATGGCCGCGGCGCGGGACCTGCCCGGCCTGCAGCGCGAATACCATGCCGCCTACGCTCAGTTCGCGGCGCGGTTCTGCGGGCTCGAAGACGGGCGCGCGGCGGCCCGGACCGCCGACTGGCTGCTCAGCCGCTAGCGCCCGATGAGGCGCTGCGCACCGGTTCCAGGTCCGCCAGATCCGGTCCGGCCCGATCCGGGCGCCACACCAGGAACGGGCATGATGGGCAGATGAATGCCGAGATTAAGGCCGTATTGTTCGATCTCGATGAGACCTTGCTGGACGGCGACGTGGCGTGGCGGTCAGGCGTGCAGCGGATGCTGGCCCGCTGCCCGCAGGTCCAGCCAGCGGAAGCGTTCCAGGCCTGGAGCGAGGCCTTCCATGCGCACTTCCCCCGTTATCTGGCTGGTGAGCTGACCCTCGATGAGAGCCAGGTGGCCAGGATCCGGTCCTGGGCTCAGCACCTGGACGTCAAGGTTGACGCGGGCACGGAAGTCGCCTGGTTCGGCGACTACGCGGCCGGCTATGAAGCGAGCTGGGCCGCCTTCGACGATGTGGCGCCGTGCCTCAGCGCGCTGGCCGGATTTCGGCTCGGGGTGATCACCAACGGCGACGGCGCCCAGCAGCGCGCCAAGCTAGCCGCCCTTGGCCTCGCCGCCCGGTTCGAGGTGGTGGTCGTTTCCGGGGACGCGGGCTTCGCCAAACCCGACCCGCGGATCTTCCAGCTCGCCGCGGACCTGCTCGGGCTGCCCGTGCGACACTGCCTGTTCATCGGCGACCGGCGCGACACCGACGCGCTGGCCGCGCGCACCGCGGGGATGCACGCGGCCTGGCTGAACCGCGACTCCAGCGCGGCGCCCGATGACCTGGTCCCGCAGATCGCCACCCTGACCGCCCTGCCCGGCTTGCTGCCCTCGTAGGGCGGCCGGGCCCGCGGCCACTGAACCCGCTGCCCGTGACCAGCTGATCACGGGCGGCGGGGCTAGCGGGTGAAGGTGAACAGGGGCTGGCCGGGCCGGGCGAGGGGGACCGCCTGGCGCAGCCGGGCGACCCCGACCGCTCCGTGCGTGCTGACCTCCAGCGCGTCGAATGCCACCTCATCGAACCCGGCCGCGGTGAACCACTCTCGCACCCGCGGGGTCAGGTCAGGGGCCCGGCGGTGCCGGGTCCAGATCACGGTCGCGCCGGCCACGCACAGGCCGGCCGCAGCGGTCGCGGTGCGCTCGATGTCGCGGTCGCTGACGTTGCCGAAGATGCCGCACAGCAACAAGATCCCGGCCGGCAGCGCATCCGCGTATTGCTCGGGACGGCCCGCGTCCGCCTGGCGCACGTCCACCTGGCTCAGCCCCGCCTCGGCCGCGCGCTGGCGGGCCAGGTCCGCGTTGCGCGGGTCGTGCTCGACCAGCACCGCGGTCACCTCGTCGCGGCGCGGATGGTCGTTGAGCGCCCCGATGACATCGTGGCCCTGCCCGGCACACAGGCTGACCAGCTGGACCGGGCCAGCCGGGGCCCGGTCAATCGCCTCGGACAGATGCGTGCTCACCCGGCGCAGCCGAGCGCTTAGCGCCGATCCGGGGTCATTGTAGCCAGCGTGCCATTCCAGCCAATCCTTCATGAACTCATCCTGGCCGACCGGGGATCCAAGTGCAGCCCAGCCGCGCGCCGTGGCAGACCGCGGACCCGGTCACGGCTCGGCCGCCGGGCCGCTACTGGCCCGGATACGGCCAGCCCGGCCAGAGCCCGCCAGGCTGCTGCAGGCCCGGCCACGAGCCGGACCAGGGGGCACCCGACTGCGGGACGTCCGACTGGCTAGCGCCCGGCTGGCTGGCGTCCGCCATCGCGGCGCCGGCGCCTGACTGGTGGCACGCGATAGTGCCGGGCGACTGGGCGCTGGCGGTGGCGGCGCCGGCGCTGACCAGGACCGTCACATGCTGGCCGCAGGCCGTCGATCCGCGGACCCGGACCACCAGCAGGCCGCCGGCCTGCGCCGCCGGGGCGAGCGGACCGTGCGCGCAGCTCACGCCGGCCGACACCTCCTGGCAGGTCCAGCCGTTCGCGCTCCACTGGGCGGGCGAACCGTGCGGCCGGCCCGACTGGCTCTGGCCGGTCATCGCGGTACCCGGCGGCAGCGAGATGCTCACGGTCAGATCCGAGGTCGCGACGGGACCGCTGTCGGTGACGGTAAAGGCCACCCCGGCCAGGTGGCTGGACCCCTGCTCAGTCACGCTGACCTGAGCCGTGACCCGGGCCGGGCCAGGGCCAGTCGGACCCTGAGCGGGCGGGGGCTCGGTCGGCCGGGAAATAGGCACGCTGGTCGGCACGCTGGTGGGCTGGGTCGGCTGAGCCGAGGGCGCCGCGCCGGGCGGTGCGGGACTGGGCAGCGGCGCGGCCGAGCCTGGCGACCCGCCGAAATTGCCGGGCGTCTGAGCCGGCGACGCGCTGCCCGGGCTGGCGGACGCGGGCTGACCGGGGTCAGGGACCACGGTCGCCGCCAGCCCGGGCGACGTGGGCGTCCCTGAGCCCTGGGTGGCCGCCTGGTGGCTGGTCGCCGATTCCGGCGCGGTAGCCGGGTTCGAGGTCAGCAGGTATACGGCCAGGCCCGCGACGGCCAGCAGCGCGCCCGCCCCGGCCGCGGCCGTGCGCTGCGGCCGGGAGGAATGCCGCACCGGGCCGGTGAGCCAGGCCAGCGCGACGCCGCCGCGGGCCGGTGCCTTGTGCGCCCGGCGCGGCCCGGCAGGCCGGGCGGGCTCAGTCAGGTAAGACCGCGCCGCCTCGCCGAGGAAGACCGGCGCGACCTCGCGGCGCAGCGCGTCGGGGACATCGAGGCCGTCAGGCCAGCCCTGGTCCCGCCCGGCTCCAGCCTCCTGGATCTGACGGTATTCGCGGTCGAGCCCGTCGCGGGCCCAGCCCGCGATCTCGGCTACGCCGGCCGCGTCCAGCCCGAGGAGCGGCGCGACATCCGCGGCCGCGGTGCGTTCTATCTCGACGTGCCAGAGCACCGCGCGCCAGCGTTCGGGCAGCGCCAGGAACGCCTCGACGACGGCAGAACGCTCCCAGCCGGAGGCCGGGTCGAGCAGCGGCTGCCCGGGGTCGGGGAAATGCTGCTCATCGGCGGGCATCTGGCTGACCAGGCCCGCCACGTTGTCGCGGGCTATCCGCCGGACGGCGCTGAGCAGATAAGGCCGGAACGCGTCGCTCGGACCGCCACCGCGCACAATGGCGTCAAAGACCTGGCGGAACGCTACGGCGACGGTTTCATCGGCCGCAGCAGAGCCGGGCACCAGATGCCCGGCCAGGCGGCGGGCCGCCGCCGCATGCCGCGCCCGCAGTACGTTACCGGCTCCGGGATCACCCGACCTGATCCGGTTCAGAAGTTCGGCGTCGCTGCCGGGCACGCTCGCGCCGGCTGACTCGTCCATGGCCCAATGCCCCGATCCACTCGCAACCCAGGTTCCCCAGGCAAATCATCTCCTGTCTTATCGATCCAGGGAGGGTATTCGCGCTTGTCAGGAAACTATGCACCGAAATAGGCCGGATCAGCGGCCGACTTCTGGACCGGGGGGCGGGCGGCCGGGCCGCCGGGCGGGCAGCCGGGCCGCCGGGCGGACGGACGGACGGGCGGGCGGACGGACGGGCGGGCGGACGGGCGGACGGCAGGGCCTAGCGACAGGGCCTAGCGGCAGGGCCGGGCCGGGCGCGGCAGGGTCTGGGCTACGGCTCGGACGAAGAACCAGGTGCCCGGACCTCGCCAGTTCCGAAACCGCCCGACCTATTGACAGATCATTATGTTTCAACTTTACTCACCATGTGAACGGTTTCGTTCAGTCTGCGGACGGGACCGGCCGTTCCATTCGACTTCCGCGTCTTCTTTCTCCCGAGTCGCCTGGCGGTTTGCGGTAGCCCTCGCCGAGGAGGGCCCGGCGGCCCACCCATCGCCTGATGCTGTCCGCGTCCGCGCGCACAGCCCCGACTGGCTACCCCATCACTCCTGAAGCACAGGAGGCTCGGCCCGTGTCTAGTGACTCTGTTGCCCGTACCAGCGAACCCCTGACCGCAGACCGGTCGCTCCGGCGTAACGCGCTTGGCCTGTTCGGCGCCATGATCCTCGGAGTCGTGATCATGGCACCGTCCCTGGCCATCTTCACTAACTGGGGGTTCATGATCCCCCACGTGGGGCGCGGCACCGGCACGATCTTCATCATCAGCATGATCATGGCGCTGCCGACCGCCTACAGCTATGCGGTGCTGAGCGGCCGGATGCCGAGCTCGGGCAGCGCCTACAAATGGACCGCCCACCTGATCAGCCCGTCGCTGGGGATCTTCATCGGGATCTGCGCGTCGCTCTACTACGCCGCGATCATCCCCTATGACATGCCGGCCATCGCGCTGCTCGGATCCGACCTGGTGCGCTCGACGTCGCCCTGGGTCTTCGGGCTCTTCATGTTCGGGTCACTGGCGCTGGCCCTGCCGATCATCTTCCGCGGTATCACGGTCAGCATCGAGACTTCCTATGTCCTCGTGGGCCTGGAAGTCCTGATCCTGACCGTGATCGCCGTCGTGGCCTGGTTCTCGGCCACCGGGCACCAGGCGTCGCTCGCACCGATCAACCCGGGCCAGCTGCCCGGGGTCTCCGTGCTCATCCCGGCGCTCGTCCTCGGCGTCCTGTCCTTCACCGGCTTCGACGCCATCTCGACGGTGGCCGAGGAAACCCGCACTCCGCGCAAGCTGATCCCCCGGGCCACGATCCTGGCCACCGTGCTGGTCGGCGTGTTCTGGGTGATCATGTCGCTGATCCTCAGCGACGCGCTGCCGCCCAGCGCCTACACCAAGGTCATCGCGGCCGGCGGCTTCCCGCTGGCCGCCGCGGCGAGCACCGCTTTTGGCAGTGTCGGCCGGGACGTGATCGACATCATGGGCCTGGAGGCCAGCCTGGGCTTGCTGATCGCCGCCGCGGTCGGGTCCACCCGGGTGATGTTCGCGATGGGCCGCGATGGCGTGCTGGACAACCGGCTCGGGCTGGTCAACCATCGGTTCAGGGTGCCCTGGAACGCCATCGGCGTGGTGATCGGCCTGTCCATAGTGGCCGACATCGTGGTGAGTTTCTTCCAGGGCATGAACTACGGCGTCGGGCTCTGGCTCTCGAACATGATCGTCTACTTCGCCCTGATCACGTATCTGGCCATCAACTTCTGCAACCCGGTGTACTTCCGCCGCTACGCGCGAAGTGAGTTCAACTGGCTGCGCAACGGCGTAGTGCCGGCCTTCGGCGTCGCGATCACCGTGTACTTCTTCTATAAGGGCTTCTTCCAGGGATTGTGGGGCGCGGGCTTCAAGAACGGCCGGCTCGTCGTGCTGGTGGCGGTCATCATCACGATCGTCGCCGCCCTGAGCGCGGTCATGATCGGCCGGAACCGGGCCAAGGCGGAAGCGGCCCGGGCCTACGATCCCGGGCTGGCGGAGACGGCTGATGTTGCGTCCTGAGCGGGGTCGCTGATGGCCGACTACGTGATCCGCGAGCCTCGCGACATCGAGGAGTTCGGGCAGTTGGCCGGGGTGTTCCAGGAAGTGTTCGCGCTATCGGACCGGGCGGTCCCGCCGGCCTGGCTGATGGAGGACTCGACGAAGGTCGGCGGGCTGACACTCGGAATGTGGCACGGCGAGGCGGCCGTGGGCTTCAGCTACGCCTTCGCCGGCCTGGACGCCGGGGAACCGTACCTGTACTCCAGCGGCCTGGGCATGCTCCCGGCACACCGCTCGGGCGGGCATGCGCTGGCGCTGAAGGCGGAGCAGCGCCGGCTGGCCATCGAACGCGGCTACCGGCAGCTCAGGTGGACCTTCAGCGCGCTGCGCGCGGTGAACGCGCACCTGTACGTCACCCGGCTGGGCGGCCTGGCCCCGAAGTACGTGCTCGACACCCGCGGGCCCTTCGACAGCGACTGGGTCACCGAGGGCGGGGTGCCCCTGGATGAGTTCGCGGTCATCTGGGACCTGGAGTCACCGCGGGTGCGGGCCCGGCTGGACGGCGCCGCGGCGCCCGACCTGACCGGGCTCCCTTGCCTCAGCCGCTGCAGCGGCACCCCGCCGCGGCGGGTGCTGGAGGAGACCGGTCCGGTGCCCTCGGGCGGGCCGGTGGTGTGCGAGGTCCCTGCGGACTTCCAGTACCTGGTGCAGCATGCGCCGGACCTGGCGCATGACTGGCGGGCCAAGACGCGGCCGCTGTTCGCTGAGCTGACCGGCGCGGGCCTCGTCCTGACCGAGTGCGTACTTGATCCCCGCAGCGGCCAGTCGTACTACCTGTTCGACACCACGGGCGCAGCGGCGGCGTGACGGTGCAGGCGGGTGCGCGCGGCACGCCAGGAGATCAGCGTCCGGCCGGGCCCGGCGGACCGCGGCCGCTCACCCGGCCCGCGGGTGACGCCCGCTTCGTCGCCGAGCGGGCCAGCCAGATCCGGCGGCGGATCATCACGACGGTGGCGGGCGTCGGAGAGGGCTACCTGCTCCAGGGGCTCGGGGCAGCCGACCTGCTCGCGGCCCTGTATTTCACCGAGCTGCGGCTCGATCCGGCCCGGCCCGGTCGATCCCGGACGCGGACCGGTGCCTGCTGTGCACCGCGCACAACTCCGTGGGGCTGTACTCGACGCTCGCGAGCGCGGCTTCTTCCGGTCGGCCGAGCTGGACCGGCTACGGCCAGGACGGCAATCCGCTGGAGATCATCTGCCTCGGAGCGGGTGCCCGGAGTCGAAGGCACGTTCGGCTCGCTGGGCCAGGGGCTATCGGTCGCGGTCGGGCATGGCCCTCAGCGACCGGCGACGCCAGCAGGACTGGCGGGTCTATGCCGTGCTCGGCGACGGCGAGATGCAGGAAGGCCAGACCTGGGAGGCCGCGATGGCCGCAGCGGCCTACCGGCTGGACAACCTGTGCCTGATGATCGACCTGAACGGCATGCAGGTCGAAGGGGCGATCAGCGGGGTACTGCCGATGGGCCCGATCGCGGCGAAGTGGCAGGCCTTCGGCTGGTCGGTGCAGGCCGTCGACGGTCATGACATCCCGATGCTGCTGGGCGCGCTGGCTAGCGCCCGGGCCACGGCCGGCGTTCCTTCGGTGATCATCGCCAGCACCATCACTGGCCACCCGGTCTCCTTCCTGCGCGGCCGCCTGGAGCACTACGCGAAGCTGACCAGGGCGCAGGCCGACGCCGCGTTGTCGGAGCTGGCCGAGACCAGTCCCGGGCAGGCGGAGGCAGAGGCCGGAACGGAGCCGAGCCGGTGAGCGCCACGGTGTGGGCCACCGATACGCCCACGGAGCTGAAGGCCTACGGCCGGGCTCTGGTCGAGCTGGCCCGCTCGCGCCCCGAGGTGGTTTGCGTCGGCGCCGACCTGACCGCCCCGACCGAGACCGACCTGTTCCGGGACGAGATCCCGGACCAGTTCTTCAACCTCGGCATGGCCGAGGCCAACGCCGTCGGGGTAGCAGCGGGCATGGCCCGGGCCGGGGACCTGCCGTTCGTGCACACCTTCGGCGTTTTCGCGACTCGCCGCGCCTTCGACCAGGTGGCCATGCAGCTGGCCTATCCGCGGGTGAACGTGAAGCTGATCGGCTTCATGCCCGGGCTGACCACGCCCGGCGGGGTGACTCACCAGGCCATCGAGGACATCGCCCTCATGCGCGCGCTGCCCAACATGACCGTGGTCGAGCCCGCGGACACCGGCCAGATCCGGGCCGCCGTGACCGCCCTCGCCGACTACGACGGCCCGGTCTACCTGCGCCTCAAGCGCGGCGAGGTCCCGGTGCTGGCCGCTGCATCAGGATGCCGGGTTCGAGCTGGGCCGGGCCGAAGCTGCTGCGCGACGGGCCGGACGCGGTGATCTTCGCCTGCGGGCTGATGGTCACGCTCGCGCTGGAGGCGGCCCGGCAGCTGAGCCGCCGAGGCGGGACGTGGCCGTGGTCAACGTGCACACGATCAAGCCGCTGGACACCAGCCTGATCTGCGAGCTGGCCGAGCGGACCGGCGCCGTGGTCACCGCCGAGAATCACTCGATCATCGGCGGGCTGGGGTCAGCCGTGGCCGAGGTGCTGTTCGAGGCGGGCATCGCCTGCCGGGGCGCCCGGGTCGGCATCGCCGACACTTTCGCCGAAGGTGCCTCCCCCGGTTACCTGTTCGCCAAGTACGGCCTGAGTACCGAAGCGATCGTCGCCGCCTGCGAACGGGTCGGAGGCTAGATGCCCGCCGCGTCCCGCGCGGTCCTGGCCGCGGTATGGCACGGGGAGCGGCGCCTGGCCGTCGAGCCCTGGCCGCTGCCGCAGATGGGCGCCGATGATGTCCTGGTCCGGGTGGACGGCTGCGGGGTGTGCGGCAGCGACCTGCACATCGTGGACGGGGACCTGCCGGAGTTCGTGCCGCCGCGGGTGCTCGGGCACGAGCCGCTCGGCGTGGTGGAGGCAGGTCGGCAGCGCCGTCACTCGGTTCCGTCCCGGCGACCAGGTCACCTGGGAGCCGAGCCTGCCCTGCCGGGCGTGCTTTCCCTGCCGCGACGGCGCGGACGGGCTGTGCGAGCGCCGGGTGCCGATCTCGGGGCCTTCGCGGAGCGGACCATGGTGCCGGAGCGGGCCCTGTACCAGGTGCCGCCCGGCCTCCCCGATGGCCTGGGCGTGCTGGCTGAGCCGCTGTCGTGCGCGCTGTACGCGCACGACCGGGGCCGGATCAGGGTCGGCGACGTGGTGGTGGTGATCGGCGCCGGGACGATCGGGCTGCTGCTGACCATGCTCGCCCGGCGCGCCGGGGCCAGCCAGGTGGTGGTCTGCGATCCCGTGGCAGGTAAGCGCGACCTGGCCCTGACGGTCGGCGCGGACGCGGCGGTCGAGCCCGGCGCGGGGTTCGGTGCCGGGCGGTCCGCCAGCTCTGACCGGCGGTCGCGGGGCCGACGTCGCGTTCGAGGCAGTCGGCTCGCCCGCCACTGTCCTGGACACGCTGGCGGCCGTGCGCCCGGCGGCACCGCCGTGCTGGTCGGCATCAGCTCGGCCGCCGCGACCGCGCCGGTCCCGCTGCTGGACCTGATCCGGCGGGACCTGACTATCGAAGCGGTATGGCTGCGCCGATTTACTTTCCAGCGGGCGGTCGCCTTGCTGGCTGAGCTGCCGGTCGGTCCGCTGGTCAGCCATCTGTCTCGCTCGCCGCATCAACCGGGGCCTTCGAACTGCTGCGCTCCGGCGAGGCGATCAAGGTGGTGGTCGGCCATGACCTGCCGATATGGCCCGGCCCAGGGTGGCGCCCGGGGTGGACACGCCCAGCGCGCTGGTCGACGCCGACCAGCTGGAGCGCAACCTGGTGGAGATGGCCCGGCTGTGCCAGCGGCACGGCAAGCGGCTGCGGCCGCACGTCAAGACGCATAAGACGGCGCAGATCGCCGCCCGCCAGTGCGAGCTTGGCGCGGTGGGCCTGACCGTGGCCAAGATCGGCGAGGCCGAGGCCCTCGCTGACGCCGGCCTCGATGACCTGCTGGTGTGCTATCCGATGGTCGGCCCGCTGAAGCTGGCCCGGCTGGCCGCGCTGGCCCGGCGAGCCACCGTTTCGACGGTGGTGGACAGCCTGGCCGCCGCCGAAGCACTGGCGACCGCGATGACCAAGGCCGGCGTCCGGCTTGACGTGCTGCTGAAGCTCGACGCGGCGATGCACCGCGTCGGCGTACCGCACAGCCAGGCCGAGCGCCTGGCCATGGCGGTCGCCGGGCTGGCGGGCCTGCGGCTGCGCGGGGTGTGCATCCACGAGGGCGGCGTGTACACCGAGCCGGATCCGGCCCGGCGCCGGGTGCTGGCCAGGCGAGCAGGTGCGGGAGCTGGTCGGGACCGCCCAGGCGCTGCGCGACCTGGGACTGCCGATCGACGTGGTGAGCTGCGGCTCCACCCCGTCCGTCAGGGACGTCATCGATATCGGAGGGGCTGACCGAAGTCCGGCCGGGCAACTATGTCTTCTACGACGCGATCCAGGTGGCGCTCGGGGTCGTCCCGGCCGGGCAGTGCGCGCTGTCCGTGCTGACCACGGTGGTGAGCAGGATCGCGCCGATCCGCGGCATCATCGATGCGGGGTCGAAGGTGCTCACGCTGGACCGGGGCGCGCATGGCCACGTCCTGGTCGAGGAATACGGGCAGGTACTCGGCCGGACGGACGTCCAGCTGGCGGCCCTGTCCGAGGAGCATGGCTGGCTGGCCATGCCGGCCGGGCCGGCCCCGCTGAGCATCGGTGACCGGCTCCGCGATCCTGCCCAACCACGCCTGCGCCGTGGTGAGCAACTTCGACACCCTGACTGTCATCCGCGCTGGCGTCCCGGTCGCGGAATGGCCGGTGCTAGCCCGCGGCGCAATGGCGTGAGCGGGAATACCGCGCCCCGCAGCCGGGGGCCGCCGAGCCGGCCGGGCCAGGGATACTGAAACGTGAGCACAAATGCGATTACGAAACAGGGCGGGTATGTGATGAGGAATGCCGTCACCGCGCCCGGGCGGTACTGACGATGGCCGAGCTGAAAGCGCTGGGGCTGGGCGCGTTCGACGGCGAGCTGGCGCAGCGCGCGGCTGATGCCCGAGGCCGGCTAACCGTGACTGACCAGCGGATACTCTCGTACTTCGGGGAAAGTAAGGATGGCGTGGACAGCCTGGCGTTCCATACGGCTGAGTCGCTGGGCGACAGCGCCGGGGTGAGCCGGGCGGCCATCGTGCGCTTCGCGCGCAAGCTGGGCTATTCCGGCTTCACCGAATTCCGCACCGCCGTCCGCCAGGCCCTGCTGACCTCACCGGAGTCGCCGCTGTCGCGTTTCTCCAATACCCAGCCCGATTCACTGGCCGAACGCAAGGCCCTCCAGGACACCAAGAACGTACTGGCCACGGCGGCCCTGGCCAAGGACACGCTGGCCCTGGCGGCCACGGCGGTGGCCGGCGCCCGGCGCGTCTTCATCGTCGGCTCCCGGTTGTCGTACGGCCTGGCGGTGCAGCTGCACCGGCTGCTGAACGAGATACGCGACGGCGTCACGCTGGTCGATCCCGGCTTTCCTGACGCGATCGTCGGCCTAGCCCATCGCGACCTGGTCATCGCGTTTCATTTCCGCCGCTATTCACGGCTGACCGCCGACCTGCTCCGCGCCACCGCCGCCGCCCGGGGGCAGATCGTGCTGATCACCGACGGCCGGGGCCACCCGTCGGCCGCGCACGCGCATCACGTCCTGGTCGCCTCGGTGGACGGTCCGGCCCTCTACGACAGCATGGTCGCCCCGATGTGGCTGCTGGAGTCGCTGGCGGCTGAGGTGGCGGCGGTCAGCCCGGCGGCCAGCCGGGCTCGCCTGGAGGCCGTCGAGCACTTCACCAAGGACCACCGGCTGCTGCTGAGCTGAGGCGGCCAACAGGAGGCACTGATGGCAGAACGCGGCCCCGCGGGCGGGCCAGTAACGCCGCCCGCCACGCCGTCCGGGCGCTGGTCCGCCCGGGCGCAATGGCGGCCAGGCCAGGACGCCGGGCCGGACGGGCGCTGGCGCGAGCAGCTGGATCCAGGCTCTGGCCAGCCGTTCACCAGGGTGCTGGAGGCCAGGCCTGGGGCGGCGGCCCGCCATGTCGAGTCGGTGCACGGCTCCTACTGGTCGGGCCCGCGGCCCGCGCGGGCCGAGCGCGTGAGCATGCTGATCCGGATGGCAGCGGCAGTCGAGGCGGCCGCCACGGACCTCGGCGAACTCGACGCGCTATGCACGGGCAAGCTGCGAGGGCATGCGGAGGGCACGGCCCGCGCGGGCGCCGCCATCCTGCGGTACTACGCGCAGCTGCTCGATCCCGATCCGTACACCACGATCCTGGAGCCGGATCAGCCCGGCGCCCGGCAGGTGGTGGACCGCGTCCCGGTCGGCATCGCGGCTTGCATCCTGCCCTGGAACTTCCCGCTCTCCCAGGCCTGCGCGCGGCTGGCCATGCTGCTGGCCTCCGGCAGCGCGGGCATCTTCAAGGGATCCGAGCTCGCGCAGCCGCCGCTGCTCGCCCTGGAGGAGCTGGCCAGGGAGCAGGGCCTGCCCGGATGGGCCTTCTCGGTCATCACCGGCGGCCCGGAGATCGGCCAGCTCCTGGTCGAGTCCCCGCTGATCGACGCGGTCTGCTTCACCGGCGGGATCGCGGCCGGCCTGTCGGTGGCGCAAGGGGCCGCGAAAACGCTCAAGCGGGTGATCCTGGAGCTGGGCGGCAAGACGCCCTTCGCCGTATTCGCCGACGCCGACTTGGACGCGGCCCTGGACGCGGCGCTCGCGGCCGGCTTCGGTTACCAGGGCCAGGCCTGCAACGCCGGATCGGTCCTGCTCATCGAGGAGCCGTGCTACGCCAGCTTCCTGGACCAGCTAACCGCGCGCGCGACGCGGCTGCGGATCGGTCACCAGCTGGACCCCGGCACCGAGATCGGCCCGATGATCTCAGCCGGCCAGCGGGACCGGGTCGCGGGCGTCATCGACGAGGCGGTGCGGGCCGGCGCCCGGCTGCACGCCGGCGGCCAGCGCGCCGCCGGGCCCGGGCCCGGCTTCTTCTACTTGCCGACGGTGCTGAGCGAGGTCCCGGCCACGACCACGCTGGCCACCGAGGAACTGTTCGGCCCGGCGGTGTCGGTCCGGCCGTTCAGCGCCGAAGCCGAGATCGTGCAGGGCGTCAACGACAGCCGGTTCGGCCTGGCCGCCACGATCTGGACCAGCGACCAGGGCCGGGCCGAACGGCTCAGGCAGGCCCTGCGGACCGGCCAGCTGTATGTGAACACGCACGGCCAGGTGGCGCGGAACGCCCCGTGGGGCGGCTTCCGGCACAGCGGCATCGGGCGCTTGTACGGACGCGACGGCCTGTACGCCTTCACCGAGGCCCGGCAGACCTACCAGCTGGACGCCAGCTGATGCAGGGCGCCTCCCGGGCGGGCGGGCCTGCCGCCGAGGACGGCACGCGGGCCGCCGGGCACCGCGCGCCCGGCAGCGCCGAGGTGCACGCCGCGCTGCCGTTGCGCGGGCCCGCGGAGATACTGCTCGACCGCTGGGGCATCCCGCACATCTACGCCGGATGCGCCGATGACCTTTTCTTCGCCCAGGGCTTCAACGCCGCCAGGGACCGCCTGTGGCAGATCGACCTGTGGCGCCGTCGCGGCCTCGGCCTGCTGGCCCAGGCGCTGGGGCCGGCTTATGTGGCCAGGGACCGGGCCGCGCGGCTGTTCCTCTACCGCGGCCCGATGGAGCAAGAGTGGACCGCCTACGGGTGCGACCTGAGGTCCGTCGTCGAGCCGTTCGTCACGGGCATCAACGCCTACATCGCGCTGACTGAGCGGCGGCCCGAGCTGCTGCCACCTGAGTTCGCGGCGCTCGGCTACCGGCCGGCCGCTGGCAGCCCGACGACGTGCTGCGCATCCGCAGTCATGGCCGCTACCGCAACGTCAGCAGCGAGCTCACCCGGGCCTCGGTCCTGCGCGATTTCGGGCCGGCCGTCGAGGCGCTCCGGGTGCTGCTTGAGCCTGCTGCCGGCCTGGACCCCCCGCCCGGCCTGGACCTGTCCCTGATCACCCCGCAGATCCTGCGCGATTATGAGCTGGCCACCACGTTCGCGGACATCGCGCTCGGGTCCCCCGGCCGCCCGGCGCACCACCCGGCGCCCGGCGCGCCCGGCGCCGCCCCGCGCGGCCAAGGCCGCGGCCTGGAGCAGGCCACCGGCGGCAGCAACAACTGGGCCGTCCGCGGCCATCGCACGGCCACCGGGCGGCCGATCCTGGCCAACGACCCGCACCGGGCGCTGACGGTGCCTTCGCTTCGCTACCTGGCCCACCTGATCTGCCCTGGCCTCAACGTCATCGGCGGCGGCGAGCCGACGCTGCCCGGGATCTCGATCGGGCACAACGAGCGGGTGGCATTCGGCCTCACCATCTTCCCGGTGGACCAGGAGGACCTGTACGTTTACCAGACCGATCCCGCGCAGCCGTCCCGATACCGGTATCAGGACGGCTGGGAGCAGATGGAGACCGTCACCGAGACCATCCCGGTGCGCGGCGGCCCGGCGGCCGAGGTCACGCTGAAGTTCACCAGGCACGGGCCGGTGGTGCACGAACTGCCGCAGCGGCGGGCCGCGTTCAGTGTGCGAGCCGCCTGGCTGCAGCCCGGCATGGCGCCCTACGCGGCCAGCATCGGCCTGATGCGGGCGGCCGACTGGCCGCAGTTCCAGGCGGCGGCGCGGGCGTGGGGGGCGCCCGGCGAGAACCTGGTCTACGCCGACGTTGACGACAACATCGCCTGGCAGCCGGCCGCGCTGATTCCGGTCCGCCGCAACTGGACCGGGCTGCTGCCGGTGCCCGGCGACGGACGGTATGAGTGGGACGGGTTCATCACCGCTGCCGACCTCCCCGAGCAGGTCAACCCGGATCAGGGCTGGCTGGCCACCGCGAACCAGCACAATGTCGAGCCGGGCCAGGTCGGCGGCGTCCAGGTCAGCTTCGAGTGGGAGCCGCCGTTCCGCTACCAGCGGATCACCGAAGTGCTCCGCGCGAGCCGGCGGCTGACGGTCGCCGATGCCGTCCAGCTTCAGGTCGATTACCTGTCGCTGGTCGCGCGCGGCCTGCGCGCGCCGCTGGGCCGCCTGCGCTGTGACGACCCGCTGGCCGCGCGCGGGGCGGCGCTGCTGTCGGGCTGGGACGGCCGGCTCGGCCCGCTCCGCCGCCGCCGCGCTGTTCGAGGTCTGGTTCTGGTCTCACCTGCGGCCCAGGCTGCTGGCCGGCGCGCTGGCGCAGCTGCCGGCCGGTCAGCTGGAGCGAGCGCAGGAGCTGCTAGCCAGCCAGCTGAACCTGCGCACCGACGCCCGGATCGAGCTCGCGCTGATCGATCGGGCCTACCAGTCGCCTCGGGGCGCGGGCGAGCTGGAGCACCTGCTGGAGGCCAGCCTGGCCAGCGCCATGAGCCAGCTGGCGGAGCTGCTCGGACCGGACCCGGCCCGCTGGCAGTGGGGCAGCCTGCACCAAGCGCGCCTGGCGCATCCGCTGGCCGCCCAGGACGGTCCCTTCGCCGACCCGCTGGCCCGGATCGGCTCGCAGCCACGGGGGGGCAACGGGGACACCGTCGGCAACGCCCCTTACGACATAGACGGCTTCGCGCAGGCCGGCGGCGCCTCGATGCGGATGGTCCTGGACGTGGGCGACTGGGACAACTCCCTCGCGATGAACTCGCCCGGCCAGTCGGGCCACCCGCAGAGCCCGCACTACGCGGATCTGTACGCGGCCTGGGCCCGGATGAGAGCATCCCGCTGCTCTACTCGCGCGCGCGGATCGAGGCCGTCACCGAGCACCGCATCCTGCTGCTACCCGGGCCCGGCCGACGGCGGCCGCGTGTTGACTCGAATCGGCCCTGGCGGCAGGCTGGGAGCGGCCTGGACCCCGGGGCGCCGAGAGCCACGGCTGGGCTGGCCTGGCCCCGCGCGGGTGAGCTTGCCCGCTCCCGTCTGCGCCAGGTAAGGAGGGACCGTGTCGCTGCGGCGGTGGGCGCTGATCCGCCGGTGGTGCCGATCGTCTTGGGTGGACCTGGTCTGGGTCGGGTTCGTCGGGCTCAACCTGGCCGCGATGCGGCTGCTGCCCGCCTGGCAGACCGTGCCGTTCCTGGCCATCTGGGTCAGCCTGACCGCGATCTACGGGTTCCGGCTGTGGCGGCTGCAGCCCACCATCTTGACCCTGGCCGCCGTGACCCTGGCCACCGGCGGGGTCATCGGGGTGCAGGTACTCAAGGGCCAGCAGGACGCTGACTACCTGGCCGAGGTCCCGCTGGTGGCGCTGATGTTCCTGGTCATGGTCTGGCACGGCCGGCGGCGGCTGGCGGCGACGGAGGACCGGCTGGCGGCCCTGGAGGAAGTGCAGCGCGTCTCGCAGGAGAACCTGCGCCTGATGAAGCAGCAGCGCGAGTTCCTGCAAGACGCCTCGCACGAACTCGGCACGCCGATCACGGTGGCCCTCGGGCATGCGGAACTGATCGAGCGAGCGGTCACCAACCCGGTGGTCGCGCAGGACGCCCGGATCGTCGCCGACGAACTGCTGCGGCTACGCCGGCTGGCCGGGCGCATGCTGCTGCTGGCCTCAGCGGAGAACCCTGAGTTCTTGCACCTGGCCCCCGTCGACGCCGAGTCCCTGATGGTCGACGCGCTCGACCGGTGGGGTCACATCCAGCGCCGGTGGCACCTGGGCGCCGCCGCCGAGGCGACCGTCCTGGGCGACCGTGATCGCCTCGCGGCGGCGCTGGACGCGCTGATCGAGAATGCCATCGCGCACACGGAGCCAGCCGACCGGATCGTGGTCAGCACCCGGCTGGAGGACGCGCGCGCGGTCCTGGTGGTCGAGGACTCAGGTAGCGGGATCCAGGACGCGGACCTGGAGCAGATCTTCCGCCGCTTCGCGCGAGCCCAGCCCCGGCGCAGCCGCAGGGTGGGCGGGCTCGGCCTCGGCCTGGCCATCGTGCAGGCGATCGCGGAGGCTCACCACGGCTCGGTCCGGGTTCAGAGCACCGTCGGTCACGGCTGTGTGTTTGAGATGCTCCTGCCGCTCGCGCCGGTGCCGGTCACCTGGCACCAGGCGCAAACTCCCGGGCCGGCCGCGGGCCGCCAGGCCCGCGGGTCAGTACATCCAGGGCCGGTCGCCGGTGATTGAGGAAATCGCCGAGCCACTTCCCGGTGAGGTATCAGCGCTGTTCGCGGTCGGAGCCGCGGGCGTGTGGGTCCGGCCAGGGCTGCTGTGGCCCGGTACGGCCAGGGCGACCGCGGTCAGGCTGGCCAGCGCGAGAGTCAGCGCGGCAATCCCGCGCCAGGCCCAGCGGCGAGCCGTCCGCTTCGGCGCCCGGTGCGCGCCGTTCATCGATCCGCCGGCCTGGATTATGCCATGTCGTAAGGATTTGTGGGTCGACATTGCGAAAGTTCCTCCTATTGATAACTTAGGTATCAGACCCTTCGAGAGTGCGAAGTTACACCACAATCCAGCACGGCATATGGCATTCGGACCGATCCGGGCACCTTTCTGCGGGGCGCGGCTACTTACCGGCCCCGGGCCCGGGGGAAGTCGGGCCACTCAGGTCACATTGGTCACAGGACGGCGCAGCAGCGCGACGACCCGGCCCGGCCACGTTCAGCCCCGTTTCGGCCGTCCGTTTCGGTCGTCCGTTTCGGCTGACCGTTATACGGCCTGCTCCGCGACGTTCAGCTACCCGTTCCGTGACGTTCAGCGACTCGTTCTGAGGCCCGGCCGAGCGTGATCATTTTCCCGTTCCCGCCAGTTCTCCCCCGGATTCGGGTGAGAAGTACGCTATAGCGGGTATCCACGAAGTGGAATGTTCCAGGCATCCCTTTGGGGCACGGGCAGATTTGTCGGCGGGCGGTACCAGATGCAAGGCGATCATGGAATTCCGGGTCCTCGGACCGATTGAGCTATGGTCGGCTGGGCAGCAATGTGATCTTGGGCCAGCGAGGGCGCGCTGTGTCCTGGCGATACTCCTGCTGACACCGCGCACGATAGTGCCGGCCGAGGCTCTGATTGACCGGCTCTGGGACACCCGGCCGCCGCCCAAGGCCAGGGAGAGCCTCTCGGTCTACATCGCCAGGCTGCGGGCATCGCTCCGGCAGGCCGTCGGCGACAGCGTCCGGCTGGCCGGGCGCGCCAGGGGCTACGTGCTCGACGTCGATCCCGGAGGCCGTCGACCTGCATCAGTTCCGCCGGCTGCGGCGGCAGGCGGACGCGCTGACCGCGAGCGGCGACCACGATCACGCGGCCCTGCTGCTGCGCGAGGCGGACGGGCTGTGGCGCGGCCAGGCGCTGGCCGGGATCCGCGGCGACTGGGTGGCGCCGGATGCGCGACAGCCTCGAAGAGGAGCGCCGGGCGGCCATCCTGGAGCGCGTCGAATGCGAGCTGGAGCTCGGCCGCCACGCCGACCTGGTCGGCGAGCTTCGCGGCCTGCTGGCTCAGTATCCGCTGGACGAGACGTTCATCGCCCACCAGATGACCGCCCTGTACGGGAGCGGCAGGCCCGGCGACGCGCTCAGCCTCTACCGGGAGACCCGCCGCCGCCTGGTCGACGAGCAGGGCACCGAGCCGGGGCCGATGCTGTCCGAACTCCATCAGCGCATCCTGCGCCGCGACCCCGAGCTCGCCGTGCGGCCCGGCCGGCCGGCCGCCGGCCGGCTGCCGCGCTGCCGGACACCCTTCCGCCCGAGACGGTGGAGTTCGTCGGCCGCAGCGAGGAACTCGGCCTGCTCACCGGCGGAGCCGCGGCGACGCCCCCCAGGTCAGCGTGATCGAGGGCATGCCGGGCGTGGGCAAGACCGCGCTGGCGGTGCACGCCGCCCGGATGGTCGCCGGCCAGTACCCGGACGGGGTGTTCTACCTCAACTTGCACACCCACGACCCGGCCAGCCCGTCGCTCGACTCAGCCGAGGCGCTGCACCGGCTGCTGCGGATGCTGGAGCGTGCCGGCCACCCAGATACCCGAGACGCGATCGGCGAGCGTGTCGCGCTGTGGCGGGCCCAGCTGAGCCGCCGCCGCGCCGTCGTGATTCTCGACGACGCCGCCCGACATGACCAGATCAGCCCGCTCCTGCCGGCCGGCCGGCCGGTGCCTGATCCTGATCACCAGCCGGCGCACGGCTTCCCGGGCTGGACGGCGCCCGCGCGCTCACCCTGGACGTGCTCTCCGCTGGACGACGCGGTCACGCTGTTCACGGCGGATCGCCGGGCCGGGCCAGGCCCTGGACGAGGATGAGGTCGCCGCCGCGGTGCAGCTGTGCGGGCGGCTGCCGCTGGCGATCCAGCTCACCGCTGGCAGGCTCGCTCAGGGCTACCCGGCCCAGGCTCGCCGACCTGGTCGAGGAGCTGTCTCAGTCCCCCGCCCGGCTGTGGCGGCACGGGCACGGCGAGCCCGGAGGTGATGTCGGCCTTCGACTTGTCCTACCGAGCCCTGGAGCCCGACCACCAGCGGTTCTTCCGGCGACTGGGGATCAGCCCGTGCGCGCACGTCAGCCTGCAGGCCGCGGCCGCGCTGGGCGGCGGCACCCTGGCCGAGGCGGAGAAGGCGCTCGCCGCCCTGCTCGATCATCACCTGCTGACCCGCGCGCCGGGCGGCCAGTTCCGCTTCCACGACCTCATCCGCGGTTACGCGGCCGTCGCGCGCCGCGCGGGAGGACCCCGAGCCGACCAGCGGCAGGCGGTCGGCCGGCTCCTCGACTACTACCTGCTACACCGCCGACCAGGCCGACCAGGTTCTTCATCCGTTCCGGCACCGGATGCGCGGTGTCGGTCGCCCGCCCGCCGTGCCGCGGCCCGGCGCTGGTCACGCCGGACGACGCGGCGGCCTGGCTGGACGCGGAGTGGCGCAACATCCTGCAGGCCGCGCAGTACGCGGGCCGGCACGAATGGAAGCGCAAGTGCGCCGACCTAATCCACGCGCTGGCCGGTTTCGTGGAGATCAGGGCGTACTGGGACGAGGCGATCGCGGCCCACACCCTGGCCCTGCAGGCCTGCCGCGACCTCGCGGACCCGGCCCGGATCGCGCAGGCGGCACTGGAGCTCAGCGTGGTGAGCCAGCAGACCGGGCGGCACGAGGCGACGCTCCCGCTGGCCGAGGACGCCGCGGCGATCTACCGGTCGCTAGCGCGACCGGCGCGGCGAGGCCGAGGCGCTCGACCAGATCGGCCTGGCCCACCAGCGGGCGACCCGGTCCCGCGAGGCCCTGGCCTACTTCCGCGAGGCCAGGATCATGTACCGCGAGGCCGCGGACCAGCACGGCGTGGCCAACACGCTGAGCCATGCCGGGATCGCCTGCTGGCATCTCGGGCGCTACCCGGACGCGATGGCTCACCTGCGCGAGGCGCTCTCGCTCTACCGGACGTCGGCGACCGGCGGGGCGAGGCGAAGACCCTCAACAACCTGGGCAAGATGCAGCTGTACTGCGGCTATCACAGGGACGCGCTCGAGTGCTACCAGAAGTCGCTGGAGATCTTCACCGAGATCGGCGGCGCGCAGAACCAGGCGATCCTCTATCACAACATCGGCAGCGTCTATCGACTACAAGGGCAGCTACGAGGAAGGGCTGGCCGCCTACCGGCGGGCGCTGGCCATCTACCGCGACATCGGCGATCTGCCCGATGAGGCCGACGTGCTCAATGACATCGGCGCCATTTACCAGAGCGCGGAGTGCTACGACGAGGCGCTGATCCACCACGAGAAGGCCAGGCTGATCGCCGAGGAGATCGGGAACCTGTCCGAGCAGGTCATCGCGCTGCGCGGGATCGCCGACGTGCATCGCGGATCTGGCCGGTACGGCGAGGCCTTCGATCATTACCACGCCGCGCTCAGGCTGGCCAGGGAGATCGGCGACCCGTACGAGGAGGCCAAGATCCTCGAAGGGATCGCGGAGACGACGCTCAGCACCCAGCGGCCCGACGCCGCGCGGATCGTGCTCCGGCAGGCGCTGGACATCTACGAGCGGCTCGGCGTGCCGGAGGCCGAGTCGGCCCGGATGCGCATCGAGACCATCGATCCCGCGTTCAGCCGCCGCAGTTCCTAAGCCCGCCACCAGGCAAAAGGCGGGCGTCAAGATTAGTGCAATCCGGACGTCCGGTTCGGTAGCGCACGCTAAGACCGCAGTTCCTGTAGCGGAAGCCGCTGGCTCGAGCCAGCTAACGGAAGGCGACAGGTCATGCGGAGAGTTGATATGCGGGCCGCTTCGCCAGGGGGCGGTGAAGCTGGCGCGGTAGCGCGCCATGACTAGTACCTTGACGGCCCGGCCGCTTGACGCCCCGCGGCAGTCCATTGAGGCCAGGCTCCGGCCGCTGTACGCGACCGGATTCATTCACGGCTTCGTGCTGTGGTATTCGATCGAGAAGCTCTTCATGCGGTCCATCGGGCTGAATGACTACCTCATTACCATCGCCACCTTGGTGTACATGGTGTTCATGATGGTGGCCAACATCCCGATGGGCATTCTCGCTGACCGGTGGAGCCGCAAGGGCGTCCTCTACCTCGCCACCTGCGCGCTCATCTGCAGCTCGCTGGTCTGCGGCCTCAGCCATGGCCTGGCCATGTACGCGGCCGGGATCTCGATCTGGGGCCTTTTCTACGCGGCCTACGCCGGGACCTACGACTCAGTGATCTACGACGTCGTCCTGGAGGAAACTGGATCGGCCGCCAGCTTCGAGCGCTACTACGGCCGGGTCCAGATGTTCGACGCCACCGCGTTCATCATCGGCGCGCTGCTCAGCGCGGGCCTCACCCGCTTCGCTGACCTGCGCCTGGAGTACTTCCTGACCATCCCGTTCACCTGCTGCGCGTTCTTTACCCTGCACCGGTTCCGCGAGCCCCGGTTGCACCGCAAGCAGCATGAGGCGCGCCTGTCGGCTCACTTCAGCCAGATCCTGCGCGCGGCCACCAGGCTGAACGTGGCCTGGATCGTCATCGCCCTGGTGGCCAACAGCGTGGCCATGCGGCTGCTATTCGAGTTCTGCCAGCTCTGGTATCTCGGCCTGGCCCTGCCCGCGGTCTTGTACGGCCCCAGCTTCGCGCTGCTGTATTCCGGCGCCTGGAGCGGCGGGGCGCTGGCCAACCGGCTCGGGGACGGGCGCACCGTGCTGGCGGCCGGCTGCGCCACGCTCCTGATCAGCTGCGGCCTGTTCGCCCGCACGCCGGTCGTGGTCATCGGCGCTCAGGTGATCGCGATCATCGGGATCATGATCTTGAACATCATCCTGACCCGCCGCCTGCATGACGAGATGCCCTCGACGGTCAGAGCCGGCGCCTCGTCGGTGGTCAGCACCATCGGATATGGCGTCTTCGTGCCGACCGCCCTCGGTTTCGGGCTGGTCAGCCGCGCGCACGGCATCTTCGACGCGTCTGTCTTCGTGGTCGGCGCCCTGGTGGTCATGTGCCTGACGCTGAGCGTGATCACGCTCAGGGCTTCCGCCCGGGCCCGGTCAGCGGGCCGCGGCGCGGAAGCCCTGAGCTAGCCGCGTCTGCTTAGGCGCCGCTAGCAGGCCGTACGCCGGGCTGGCCACGCGGTCAGGAGGACTTCGAGGCGCTCCACGGTCCGCCGACTGAGCCGTTCGGGGCCTCGACCTTGTAAGAGCCGGACATGGAGGTGCCCGAGACCGTGCCGGTATAGGTAATCCCGAGCGAGCCGACGGTGCCGAAGCTGATCGCATCGCCGTTGAGGTGCCCGTTGATGCTCATGGTGTTCGCGGGCGCGGAGATCTTGATCGTGCCGTTCAGGCTCGATCCCGTCTGCGTCCAGGTGAGGGTGAACGTGCCCGTGTAGGCGCCGCTGTAATGCCCCGACCACGTCCCCGAGAGCGGGTCGCTGGCCGTTGACGCGCTCGAAGCCGGGGCGGCCACGGCGGATGTGGCCGAACTCGGCTGGGCGGCCGCGGTGGGCGTCGTATCGGTGGTGGGGCCGCCGCTGGAGCCTGAGCACGCCGTCAGGGTGACCGCCAGGGCCGCCGCCGTGGTCAGGCCGAGCACCAGCCGAACTGGCCGGCTAGCTGCGTTGCTGTGGAGTCGCATCGTTGTTCCTTCCGGATCCGGGCTGTTCGCCGGGCCGCCCTGACGGCGCGGGCGCAAGGCGCCATGGGAGGCGCCTTCCCGCCCACCCGGCACTGCCATGCTCAGAAGGTAGGATTTGCGGGCCGGCCGCCGCATCAGGGGAAACCCTACGTTCGGGCCGGCCGCGGGCCGGGCCGGCGCCGCGGCCGCCGCCGGTCCGGGCTCAGATAGCCTTCGGGGCTATGGTGGAGCGCCCTGATCCGCTCGTGAGCAGGCCCCCCGGCTTCAGCCTGGACGCGGTCAGGCAGATCCTGGCCGGCCGTTTCGGGCTGGATTCGGACCTCACCCCCCTGGCCGGCGAGCGAGACCAGAACTTCCGGGCCGATACGGCCGACGGGCGGCGTTTCCTGTTCAAGATCTCCAATCCTGCCGACGGCCAGCCGGTCCTGGACATGCAGACGCAGGCGCTACGGCACATCGAGCTGGTGGACCCGGGCCTGCCGGTGATGCGCTCGCTGCCGAGCACCGCCGGGGAGCCCTGGGCTGAGGTTCCCGGGCCCGACGGCCGGACCTACCCGGCCCGGCTGTTCACGTTCCTGCCCGGCCAGGTGACCGCGACAGCGGCGCTGACCACCCCGGCCATCTGGTCCTTCGGGCAGACCGCGGCCCGCCTGGGCCGGGCGCTACGGGGCTTTTTCCATCCCGGCGCCGACTACGAGATCCTGTGGGACATCAGCCGCCTGCCCAAGCTCCGCCCGCTGCTCGGCTTCATCGCCGACGGTTCGCGGCGGGCCCAGGCCGAACGCGTTCTGGACCGGTTCGACGCGCTGGTCGCCCCGGTGCTGCCCGGGCTCCGCGCCCAGGTGATCCACGGCGACCTGAGCCTGGACAACGTGCTGTTCGACCAGGCCCAGCGGGTGAGCGGAATCGTCGACTTCGGGGACATGACTCATGCCCCGCTGGTCTGCGACCTGGCCGTCGCGATCGCTGACGTGCTGCACGGCCGCGACGACGCCATCGCCGCGGCCGAGGCGATGATCGGCGGCTATGCCTCGGTAACGCCCCTGGAGGCCGAGGAGGCCGGGATCATCGCGGACCTGGTCGCGGCCCGGCTGGCCACCGAGGTGACGGTCACCGCCTGGCGGCACGGGCTCTACCCGGATAACACCGCCTACAGCGCGGCCGGCGAGCCTGGCGCCCGCGCCTTCCTGGACAGCATCGAGGCGCTGGGGATAGACCGGGTCGCGCGCCGCTTCCGCGAGGCCTGCCGGGGGCTTCCCTACCGCCCGCTCGGCTCCGCTGAGCTGCTGGAGCGACGCCGCCGGGTGCTGCCCAGATCGCCGCTGTTCTACCAGCAGCCGGTGCACCTGGTCCGGGGCGAGGGTGTCTGGCTGTTCGATCCCGGTGACCGGCGCTATCTCGACTGCTACAACAACGTGCCGGTGGTCGGCCACAGCCACCCCCGGGTGGTCCGGGCGGTGACCGAGCAGCAGCGGCTGCTGGCCACCCACAGCCGCTACCTGCACGAGGCGATCGTGCAGCTCGCGGAGCAGCTCACCGCCACCATGCCCGCCGGGCTCGACGCCGTCCTGTTCGTGAACTCCGGCAGCGAGGCCAACGACCTGGCCTGGCGGATCGCCCGCGCGGCCACCGGGCGGACCGGCGCGGTCGTGACCGCCGGCGCCTACCACGGCCTGACCGACGCCACCCACGCCATGTCCCCTGAGGAGTGGGCGGCCGGGGAACGGCCCGCTCATGTCGCCACGATTGAGGCGCCGGACGGTTACCGGGGCGCTGAGCGCCGGGACACCGACGGGTGGGCGCAGCGCTACGCCGCCCGCATCGATGACGCCGCTGGTGCGCTCGGCGACCATGGTTTCGCCGCGATCTACCTGGACCCCGCCTGCACCGCCGACGGCGTCCTCGCGCCCCCGCCCGGCTACCTGCGCGAAGCCGCCAGGCGCGCGCAGGCGCACCGCGCCCTGCTGATCGCTGACGAGGTGCAGGCCGGTCATGGCCGGTCCGGCGCGCACCTGTGGAGCTTCCAGGCGGCCGGGATCGAGCCGGACATGGTGGTCATGGGCAAGGCGATGGGCAACGGCTTCCCGGTGGCCGCCCTGGTGGTCCGCTCCCAGCTGCTGGCCGCCGTGCCTGCGCAGACCGAGCTGTTCAGCACGTTCGGCGGCAATCCGGTGGCGTGCGCGGCCGCGCTCGCCGTCCTGGCCGTCATCGAGGATGAGGACCTGGTGCGCAACGCGGCCGAGGTCGGGTCATACCTGCGGCAGGGACTGACGGACCTGGCTCAGCGCCACGCCCTCATCGGGGACGTCAGGGGCGAGGGCCTGCTGCTCGGTGTCGAGCTGGTCGGCGATCGCGGCACCCGGGCGCCGGCACCGGGGCCCGCCCGCCGCGTCACCGAGGCCCTGCGCGAGCGGGGGGTCCTGATCAGCGCGACCGGCCCGGCGGGAAACGTGCTGAAGATCCGTCCCCCGCTCGTCTTCCAGGCCGGGCACGCCGATCTCCTCCTGCAGGCGCTCGATGACGTCCTGAACGCTATCGGGGGCTGAGCGATCCCCGCGCGGTTGCGCCGTCTTGGTCAGGCTGGCTTGCGCCAGCCGATCGCGACGCTGGCGACCGCGCACAAGATCCCGACCGCGAAGATCGCGCTGCCGAACACGAAGACCTGCGGCGGGATGCCGATCCGGGTGGCCCCGTACACCCAGACAGGGAACGGGACCGCCGAGCCGCTGACGAAGTTCGAGGTGACGAAGTCATCGATCGACAGGGCGAAGGCCATCAGGGCGCCGGCCAGGATGCCGGGCATGATCAGCGGGAAGGTGATGAGCCGGAAGGTGACCCAGGGATTGGCGCCCAGGTCGGTGGCCGCCTCTTCGAGCGCCCGGTCGAAGCCGGTCATCCGGGCCCGGACGGTGATCGCGACATAGGCGATGCTGAACGCGACGTGGGCCAGCAGCAGCGTCACGAAGCCGCGGGCCAGGTTGATGGTCACGAACAATCCCAGCAGCGCGGCGCCGAGCACGATTTCGGGCGCGGCGATGTTGAGGAACAGCACCTGCTCGACGCCCGCCTTGCCGCGGAAGCGAGGCGGCCGGTAGCGCACCAGGGCCAGCGCCAGCAAAGTGCCCACCACCGTGGCGAGCAGCGTGCTGGCGATCGCGAGCCGGATCGACAGCCAGAACGCCGAGGTGAGCTGCGGGATGTCCTTCCACTGCTCGTACCACTGCAGGGTGAACCCGTTCCAGGCGAAGCTGACCTGCGGCAGGCCGGTGGTGACCTTGTTGAAGCTGTAGAGGACCATCACCGCGATGGGGAAGACCAGGTAGGCGATGATCAGCCAGGAGTAGGCGGGCAGGACGAACCGGGTCCAGCGGCGGCGCGGCGGGCGGGCCGGAGCGGCCAGGCGATCAGCCTGGGCAGCGGCGACGGCGGTCACAGGTACTCCTCGATCGAGCGCGATCCCAGCAGGCGGGCATAGGCGAAGATGCCGACCAGCGCGATCGCCAGCAGCACGGCGGACAGCGCCGAACCGCCCGCATAGTCCAGGTTCACCAGGAACGCGTTCTGGATGACCGTCCCGATCATCGTGTCACTGGTGCCGCCGAGCACCTGCTGGTTGATGTAGTCGCCCAGGGCCGGGACGAAGGTGAGCAAGAACGCCGCGAAGATGCCGGGAATGGTAAGTGGCAGGATCACCCGGGCAAACGCCTCGCGCCTGGTCGCGTACAGGTCGTAGGCGGCATCCAGCATGCGCTTGTCGATCCGCTCAATCGCGACGTACAGCGGCAGGGCGGTGAACGGCAGGTAGTTGTAGGCCAGGCCCGCGACCACCGCATACCCGGTGGCCAGCACGTGGAAGTTCGGCGGCAGCAGGTGGGCGTTTTTCAGGCTGCCCAGGATGATGCCCTGGTCCGAGAGGATGAACTCCCACACGATGGTCCGGATCACGAACGAGACAAAGAACGGGACCAGCAGCATGAGCAGGAAGAAGTTCTTCCTGTTCCCGCCGTGGAAGGCGATCCAGTACGCGATAGGGAAGGACACCGCCAGGTCAATCACCGTGGCCGCGCCCGCGAAATAGATGCTGGTCAGAAACTGGGCGTGGTAAAGGCTCAGCTCCTGCCCGAACTCGGCCCAGTGCCAGGTCATCACGCAGGCCCCGGTGCCGAAATTGCAGGTCTGCAACGACAGCGAGAGCATGATGACCATCGGGATCAAGAACAGCACCAGCAGCCACAGGCCGGCGGGCAGGCTCAGCAGGTAGGGCGCCAGCGCCCGGCCGAGCCTGATCCGGCCGCGGCGGGAGCCTATGCGCCCTGGGTGATGGGCAGGAACAGGTTGTTCCACGCGTTCAGCTCTTCCTGGCTCTTGTACTGGTAGTAAGGCCGGGAGTTCTTGATGTAATCGGCCGTCGGGAATACTGTCGGCGCGTCCGCGGTCACCGACGTCGCCAGGCCGATCGACGGCCCCATCTCCTTCAGCGCTGTTTTGGCCCACCCGGTCGGGTCGAGCAGGACCTGCTTGGCGGCCGGCACCGGGCAGACGTAGTCGTCGTAGTACTCCACCACGGCCTGGGACTGCGGGTCGAAATAGAAGTCCATGAGCGTCATGGCGTCCTTGGGGTTCTGGGCATACATGGGAATGCACATGTTGTCGGTCCAGAACATGCCGCCCTCATCCGGAATGAACAGCTTGAGATCGCGGTACTTGCTGTTGAGGTCGGCCTGGAAGATGTCACCCGACCAGGCCTGGCTGACGACCGTGTCGCCGTTCTTCAGGTGGTCGATGTAGCCCTGGTCGTAGTACGCGCGCACGATGCCGTCGTTCTTCTGCTGCTGCAGCTTCTTTGCCGCCTTCGCCCAGTCGGACTCGGTCGAGGAGGCCGGGTCGACGCCGATCGCGAGCAATCCCACACTGCCGAGTTCCTGCGGGTCGTTCATCATGCCGACCTTGCCCGCGTATTTCTGGTCGAACAAGATATCTACGCTCGTGCCCGGGTTCTTGATCACCGAGGAGTTGTACCCGATCGCCGTCCACCCCGACTGCCAGGCCATGGTGTACTTATTGCCCCGGTCCCAGGCGGGATTCTTCACCAGCGGGCCGGCGTACTGGTTGAAGTTCGTCATCATGGCCTGGTCGAGCGGGGTCAGCCAGCCGAAGTCCATCAGGTAGCCCAGCGGCGGGCTGTTGTTGGTCATCACGATGATGTCGAAGCCGGTGTACTGCTTGGCCTGAAGCGACGGCCGGATCTTGGCGTAGAACGGCAGGTTGTCGCTGATCGGCTCGGTGTAGTTCACCTGGATGCCGGTCTGCTGGGTGAAGCGCTCCAGCGACGGGTGCTTACCCTTGAGCACGTCGATGTAGTACGGCCAGTTCGCGAAGTTGACCGTCTTGTGCAGCGTCTGCTTGGCCCACCATGAAGACGAGCCGACGCCCCCCGCGGCAGGCGAGGATCCGCTGGTTGTCGAGACTCCCTTCACCCCGCAGGCCGCCAGGAACGCGCCGAGGCCGAGCGCGCCCGCGCCCGCGCCCAGTTCCCTGCGCGATATCCGCCGCTGGGTCATGCCCCGCAGAATGGACGGGTCGATGCCCTGCTCTGCCGCCGAGGGCGTCCCGTGTTCGTCTGACATTTCTTTCTGACCTCCTGGAGCCGGCCTGCTAGCCGACCGGGTAAGAATGCTGCGGCTGCCACGACAGCCAGACGCTGTCGCCGCGCCCGGCTATCACGTCGGCGGACGCCGAGTTCTGCTGGAAAATGATCATGTCCGCACCGGTCGTCGTGGTGACCACGAAGTTGGTGGAGGTACCGAGGTAGACCACCTCGGTGACGGTGCCGCGCAGCATGCAGCCCTCGCCCGCCGGCACCGCCGGGCTCAGCTCGATCTTCTCGGGCCGGACCGTGAGCTCAAGCTCCGCGCAGGCCGAAACTCCCGTCTCGTGCAGCGGCACGATGATCCGTTCCTGCGGGCTGACCTCGATGATGGCGCGGTCCTCTTCCACCCGGGCGACGGTGCCGGTCAGCAGATTGGAGGTGCCGATGAAGCCGGCCACGAACCGGGTCCTGGGGTGCTCGTAGATCTCCCTCGGGGTGCCCAGATGCTCGATCTGCCCGTCGTTCATGACCGCGATCCGGTCTGACATGGTCAGGGCCTCGCTCTGGTCGTGCGTGACATACACGAACGTGATGCCGACCTCGCGCTGAATCCGCTTCAGCTCGACCTGCATAGCCTGCCGGAGCTTGAGGTCGAGCGCGCCCAGCGGCTCGTCAAGCAGGAGCGCACGCGGGTGGTTCACCAGCGCCCTGGCCAGCGCGACCCGCTGCTGCTGGCCGCCGGACAGTTCCCTTGGCCGGCGCTGGCCGCGGCCGGCCAGGTCAACGATGCTGAGCATCTCGCCCACCCGGCGGCTGATCTCGTCCCTGGCCACCCGCTTGCGGCGCAGCCCGAACGCCACGTTCTCGAACACGCTCATGTGCGGGAACAGGGCGTAGGACTGAAACACCATGTTCACGTCGCGCTTGTTCGCAGGGATGCCCGTGACGTCCTGGCCGTGCAGCCGGATCGCGCCCTGGGTGGGCTCATCGAAGCCGGCGATCATCCGCATGGTGGTGGTCTTGCCGCACCCGGACGGCCCCAGCAGGGAGAAGAATTCTCCCTCCCGGATCTGCAGGTCGATGCCGCCCACGGCCGTTACCACCTCGCCGCGGGCGTGGAACTCCTTGACCACGCCGGCTAGCTCGATCGCTGGTAGCGCCGCCTCCTGGCCAGCGGGCCAGGCGGGAGGCGCGCCGACGGAGTCGGCCCGGGTGACGGGCCCGGATCCGGCCAGGGCGGGCACGTGCCTCTTAGTCATTTCAGCTGGCTATCCCTCTTCCCGGGCCCATCGCGGCTGGCAGCCCCCCAGGGCCTTCAGCCGACGTCTGAACGAGCTGATTCTCGCGAATGAATGTGATGATATAAACCGAATCAGTGGCGATGGAGCCACATCGCCACGAATTCGGTGAGATTCTTGTGGCGCCCGGTGGCTGTGACCCGGCCCGCCCGGCGCCGGTCAGCCGGCCAGGCAGCGTTTCCCGGTGAGGAGGCACCCCGATGGCTCACCCGCCGCGGACCCCGGGCCCGGGGCCGCGGAACTCAGCCAGCCGCCGGGATCACCGCCCTGGCGGCCCGCCGGGCGCACTCGACCGGGGCTCCAAGCAGATCATCGAGCAACTGCAGCAAGACGGCCGACGGTCCTATCCGGCGATCGGCCAGGCTCTCGGCCTGTCCGAGGCCACCGTCCGGCAACGGGTCCGGCGTCTCATCGACCGGGGAGTCATGCAGATCGTCGCCGTGACCGATCCGCTGACGGTCGGCTTCCGCCGGCAGGCCATGATCGGCATCAAGTGCGAAGGCGATCTCCGGCGGGTCGCCGACCAGATGGCGGGGATGAATGAGATCGATTACGTAGTGATCACATCGGGGTCATTCGACCTCCTGGTGGAGGTCGTCTGCGAGGACGACGACCACCTGCTGGAGATCCTCAGCCGGGTGCGCACGGTGCCCACCGTGACCAGCACCGAGACTTTCGTTTACCTGAAACTGCACAAGCAGACCTATAGCTGGGGTACCAGATGAGTACCCTGCCTGGCGGCCGGAGCTGCTGATGAGTGAGCGAGCACTGACCATCTTGTTCATGCCGGAAAGCGCGTACGGGCCGACGAACAACTGCATCGGAATCGGCGACGTGCTGCGCCGCCGTGGCCACCGGGTCGTGTTCGCGGCCGAAGCGTCCTGGCGGGGGCGCCTGGAGTCGCTCGGCTTCGAGGAAGATCTCGTCGACCTCGCGCCCGCGCCCGAGGCGGGCCCCGAGGGACCCGATGCCGGGCAGTTCTGGAAGGACTTCGTCCGCGACACCGCGCCGCACTTGCGCAGGCCCGCGATCGAGCAGCTTGAGTTGTTCGTCAGGCCGGTGTGGGAAGAGCTGATCAGCGGCGCGCGGCACTGTCACCAGCAGCTCACCGGCATCATCGAGCGGACCAGGCCCGACGTGATTGTCGAGGACAACGTGGTCGCCTTCCCGGCCCTGGCTACCGCGGGCGTCCCGTTCATCCGGGTTGTGTCCTGCAATCCCCTGGAGATCAAGGATCCGGGCCTGCCGCCCGCGTTCTCCGGGTACCCCGCAGCCGAGCAGTCCGGCTGGCGCGCCTTCCGCCAAGAGTACGAGCGGCTGCACCGCGCCTTGTGGGAAGACTTCAACGCCTGGGTCATGGAGCAGGGCGCACCGCGGCTGCCCGACCTGGAATTCATCGCTGATGGCCCGGCCAACCTGTACCTCTACCCGGCGCTGGCCGACTACCAGCGGTCCCGGCCGCTCGGGCCATCCTGGCACCGGCTGGATTCTTCGATCCGGCGCACCGAAGAGAAGTTCGAGCTGCCCGAGGCGCTCGCCCACGGCGAGGGCAAGCTGATCTACTTCTCCCTTGGCTCGCTCGGCTCAGCTGACGTCGAGCTGATGCGGCGGGTGATCAGCTGCCTGTCGGCCACCCGGCACCGCTATATCGTGTCCCAGGGCCCGCGCCACGATGAGATCAAGCTGGCGCCCAACATGGCGGGCGCCGAGTTCCTCCCGCAAACCTCGGTCATCCCGATGTGCGACCTGGTCATCACCCACGGCGGTAACAACACGGTCACCGAGTGCCTGCACTTCGGCAAGCCGATGATCGTGCTGCCGCTGTTCTGGGATCAGCACGACAACGCCCAGCGCATGCAGGAAACGGGCCTGGGCACCCGGCTCGACACCTACCGGTTCACCGACGCCCAGCTGCACGAAGCACTGGACCGGCTGCTCGGCGACGCGGCGCTGCGCGGCAGGCTGGCCGCCGCGGCCGCCGCGATCCAGCGGCGTGACGGCGTGAGCCGGGCGGCCGGCCTGATCGAGCAGGCCGCCGCGGCCCGGTAGGGCGATCGCGAGCGGGCTAAGGCAGGGCCCGGCGGATTAAGGCCCGCCGTATTGCCCTTCCGAAAATAGCCGATAATTGGCCGCGCTTTAGCCGCCAATGTCGCCGTTAGCTGGGAGAACACTGAATTCAGGTGACGGCTAGCCACCAGATTATCGGCCGGGCAAACCCATTTGGCCCCGCAGGCCCCATGCGGCACAAGAAGGATTGACTGGTTGCCATAAAGCATCCATTGTAACGGTCAATAACCGGCGTTTTACCGAGAACCGCCCGAGCGAGCGGTTCATTTAGCCGTTCATGCGCGGATGAGGAGGAGCAATGAGAGTGCACATGCGCCTAGTGCTGGCCAGCGCCGCCGGGTTAGCTGTAGCCGCCAGCCTCACCGCCACCGCGACGCCCGCGGGAGCGGCGAAGCTCACTCCTGGCGCCCGCGCGGGAGCCGCCGCGGTCGTCGCAGGGACGGGGCACGCCGTGGCGCACTCGGTCACGGTCCATAACTCGGCCGCGGGCCCCAGCGCCGCGGCCTCCGCCGCGCTGCCCGGCCCGCTCGGCCGCACCGGAGCGCCTGCGGGCAGCGCCCTGCCCGTCCGGCCAAGCTCAGGCGCGCGTCCTGGGCCGGCCAGCCCGGCCCAGGCCAGCCCCGCCCAAGCCAGCGCGGCCACGGCCGCCGGGCCGAATGCCGGACAGCCGGCCAGCGCCGCCGCGGCGCGCCCGCGCCCGGTCGGCGTGGCCGCCCCAGGAACGCGGTCGGCTCTGGCCGCCGACGCATCGCCGCAGGTGGTCGGCTTCCACGGCCTCAGCGAGGGCAACTCAGGCTGCCCGACCTGCCTGACCCCCGACGTCAGCGCGGCCATCAGCAGCACGCAGACCGCCGAGACGGTCAACCTGAGCCTGCAGGTGTACAACAAGACCTCAGGCGCCGTGTTGTGCACGGAGAACCTGAGCGACCTGCTCGGCGCGTACACCGCGCTGTCCAGGCCGCGGATCCAGTACGACAACGCCAACAAGCGGTTCAGCCTCGTCGTGGACTCCGTGCCGCAGTCCAGTTCGGACGTGCCGATCCAGTACCTGGCCGCCAGCCAGGCCGACGACGCGTGCGGGGCCTGGTGGGTCTACAGCACGATCTTCACCGGCTCCTCGCTCTACCCCTTCGGCGCCACGATGGACTACCCGTATCTCGGCCAGGACAAGACCTCCATCCTGTCCTCCACCAACAACTACGCTTACGGCGGCGCTTACCTCGGGTCGGCGGCCTTCGCGATGCCAAAGTCCGCCGCGTATTCCGGGGCCGGCTTCAGCTTCACCACCTACTCGGTAGCGTTCTCCACCGCGCCGGTCACGGTGGCCGGCATCCCGACCTTTACCACTACGAACACTTACTGGCTCGCCGCGGTGCCCGGCACCGGCTACGACCTTTACGTCATGCCCACCAACCCGGCGGGCGCCATTACTTTGCAAGCTGTCATCAGGGCGAGTTTCAGCGCCCCGACGCGCCGGGTGAATCAGCCCGGGACCGCCCAGACACTTGACCCGCTCGACGGGCGGATCCAATCCGCGCCGGTCCAGGACGGCAACTTTGTCTGGTTCGCCAACGACGTGAACGACAGCGGGTACCCCACCGTCCGCTACGGCGCGATCGGCGTCAAGACCAATCAGGCCACCACGGCCGAGGCGTACCACGGCGCAGGAAGCGATGACTTCAACCCCTCCATCGCCGTGACCGACGCCGGGGGCGGCACCAACTACATCTGGGTGAACTGGGCCTACACCGACACACCGGCCGGCACTCCGGTCTCTGACACGGTGGCAGGCGTCGCGCCCGGCGAGGGCGTCCCCAACGAGGTCGACGCCGATCTGACCCTGGTCACCGGTTCGTCCACGTCGTCCATCTCCACCTTCGGCGGTTACTCATCGGCCGAGGTTGACCCGGCGGCGCTCAACTCGTCCTGCCCGGCCGGCCTGACCGCCCTCACCGCTCAGGAGTACTTCACGAGCACCGGGTCGTGGACGACCCAGCTCGCCAGGACCACGTTCTGCTGACGACCGAGTTCCGCTCGGATCCCGCACCTGCCTGCTGAAAGGAGTCTGGCCATGGACGCAGAGCAACTCAAGGGCGCGGCTTTAAGCCGACGATCGGCACTGAAACGAGGCGCGGCAACCGCCTTCCTGCTCTCCCAGGCCGCGCTCTTCGAGCAGCTGGTGCTGGCCCCGGCGCGCCCGGCCTCAGCCGCCACCGCGTTCTCCGACATCCAGTTCAACATGGGCGCCTTCGTGCACCCGGCTCAGGTGTACAACGACGGGGCCGGCAACGTCACGGCCCAGTTCCCGGTGGTCTTCACGCTGTTCCTGCCCGTCCAGCTGACCCGCACGCCGACTAGGGCCGAGCAGTCGACGCTGGCCAATGCGCTGGCCATCATCGAGGCCAGTTACCCGGCCAGCCCGGCCGGGGTGCTGATCTTCTCGGTGTCCTACGGCCTGCCTTACTTCGGCCGGCTGTCCCAGTCGGTGGTCAGCGCGCACATGCCGCATCTGGCTTCTGACCACACCCGGTTCGTGCTCGAAGAGGCGGTCCCGTTCCCCACCGACGTCGTTCAGGGGCTGGTGGGCGGCCCGGGTGCCCTTATCCCCAACGTCACCAAGGACCGGTTCAACGTCAACGTCCAGATCGAGACCAATGACCTGCTGTTCCAGTTCCGCAGCGACAACATGACCAACCTCAGCGACGTCGCGCTGTGGCTGCAGGGCAGCAATAGCCTCAACGGTCACAGCGTGCCCTCGCCGAACTTCAACGGGCTGTTCAGCTTCCAGGCGGCGCGTATCCAGTTCATGCAGCAGGGCATGCCGCGCAAGGTGGCCGACAGCTACGGCTTCGAGTTCTCGCCCCGGGTCAACCCCGACTCCTCGATGGCCATGGGTTTCATCGACCAGCAGACTGACTCAAGCGGGCCGGCCCCGATCGTGACCTTCGTCGGCAACTCAACGGCCAAATTCACCGACGCCAAGGCGGGCGATTATTTCGACAACGGCGCCATCGCCCACTTCTCGCACGTGATCCAGGACCTTTACCAGTTCTATGCCACCCCGGGCCAGGACTCCAACCGGCCAGATGGCGAGCCGTTCACCGAGCGCTGCCAGTACATGTTCCGCTCCAACCAGCTCGGCACCACCAACGGCATTCCCACGGTCGGCAATACCGACCAGTTCACCAACGGTGGCGGGCCTGCCTTCGTCAACAACGTTTTCCAGGGCACCGGCGCCGCCGCGGCCGGAGCCCAGGACAGCGCCGGCGTCTTCGCCCCGGGGAATCAGACCATCAATGCCACGTTCACCGGCGAGGGCCGCATCGGTCACGAGGCGGCCCTGCAGCGAGTGTCCCGGGCCACCGACGGCACGCCGCTGCACATCCGGATGGACGGCCCCGGCGTCGACACCATGGACGTTCCCGCCTTCCGCACCTTCCCCGGCGCGGGCGGCGTCGACGTCCCGGCCGGCAGCAACCAGTTCAAGCTCCAGTTCCTGATGTTCGTGCCGACCGCCGACCTCTTCGCGCAGATGCGCACCTCTCAAGCGGCACAGGACCTGCAGCATCAGTTCCTCGACGACGAGGACGACGACAACGGCCTGGAACGCTTCATCACCGCCACCAGGCGGCAGAACTTCCTGGCCCCGCCGCGCCGGCACCGGTCCTTCCCGCTGCTCGAACTCTCCTGACCAGGTGGATCGCCCTGGGCCGGCGGCCCGCCCCGGCCGCTGTCCACAATGTGCGGAAATAAACTGAAGGCCGTTTCAGCTTCCCTGGAAAAGCAGGTCACCTAGGGAGCTCGCGGATGACGGTCTGGCTGCGCGACTGGTCGGCTGGGGGCGAGGTGTCTGTCCGCCTGCTGTGCATTCCCGGCCTGGCCAGCAATGCGCACATATATCGCCCGTGGGCCAGGCTGCTGCCCAGCTCCATCGGCGTGCTCGGGGTGGAGTTGCCCGGGCATGGCGCGCGGATGGATGAGCCCCCGGCGACCGAGCTATCCGAGCTGGCGGACGGCCCGCTGCTGGAGGAGGTGGCGGCCCTGGCCGACCGGCCGCTGGTCATCTTCGGGCATAGCATGGGGGCGCTGGTGGGCCTGGAACTAGGCCGGCGCATCAGCGAGCGCCTGCCCTTCAGGCCGGCGCTTTTCGTAGCGGCGGGCAGTGACGGGCCGCAGTCACGGAAACCTGTACCCGACCCAGACCGGATGACCGACGCCGAAGTCAGCCAGTTCCTGGTGGCCTGGGGCGGCACCTCGGCGGAGGTCCTGGGCGACCCCGATTACGCCCGCCTGCTGCTGCGGCTGGTCCGGGCCGAGCTCGCCATGCTCCGCAGGTACCGGTTCACGCCCGGTCAGCCGCTGGGCTGCCCGGTGCGCGCCTATATCGGGGCAGATGATCCCTTGGTGACCATCGCCGACGCGCAGGGCTGGTGCCTGACCGGAGAAGGAGAAACGGAAGTGCGAACCTTTTCCGGCGGGCACTTCTTCTTCCAGACCGATGAAGCGGCGGTCCTGCGCCAGTTGCAAGCCGATCTGGACGCCGCGGTGCGGAACCTAGCCCAGCCGCACCTGCCGCCGCGGAAGCAGCATGACGGTGACGCAGGCCGCCGGGCCAGCTGACCTGGCGGACCGGCTCGGCGGCCGGGCCCGCCGAGCTGTGCCCAGCGGGCGACGTCATACGCTCCACAGCGCCTCGGTGGGGGACATCCGGGCGGCCCGCAGGGCCGGCATCAGCCCGGCCACGGCGCCGATGAGCAGGGCTGAGCCGAGCCCGCCGGCCCAGGCGACGCCCGGCACCACGACGGCCCAGCCTTTCGCGGTGGCGTAGACCGCCGTGACCGCCGCGCCCAGGCTCACCCCGACCACGCCGCCGAGCAGCGCCAGCAGGATCGCCTCGGCCAGGAACTGCCCGCGGATGTTCCCCCT
The DNA here is from genome assembly GCA_963788895.1 of uncultured Actinomycetota bacterium. Lineage (GTDB taxonomy): Bacteria > Actinomycetota > Actinomycetes > Streptosporangiales > Streptosporangiaceae > DATBGO01. The sequence goes on from CAWBJA010000012.1 coordinate 374,390, forward strand.
GGTCGCGCCGAGCGCCCGGCGCAGCCCGATCTCCGGCCGCCGCTCAAGCACCGAGATGACCATGATGTTCGCGACCCCGATCGCGCCCACCAGCAGCGCGACCGCGCCCAGGCCGAGGAACAGTCCGTTCAGTGCCGCCTGAGCTTCGGCCCTGGCCACGAGCGCGGCCGAGGGCTGGCTCACGTCGACCTCGTCAGGGTTCTCGGGGTCAGCGGTCGCGCCCAGGACGTTGTCCACGGCCTGAACCTGATTGTCGGCCGCGGACGTAGACCGTGGTGGGGTGCCCGTCGAAGCCGAGGAAGGACTGCGCGGCCGGGAAGCCGACGAGCACGGCGGTGTCGATCTCCGGCGTGAGCACCGCCGGCCTGAGGATGCCAGTGACGTAGAACCACTGGTTACCGAGCCAGATCCGCTCGCCCTGGTAAATACGGTCGATGCCGAGGCGCTGCGCCGCGGCCGCGCCGAGCACCGCGACCGGCTCGCCCGCGGTCGCGGCGTTGGGGTAGCGGCCTTGCGCGATGCTCGTGCCGACGGTGGCCGGCAGCCCGAGGCTGGCGGCATCCACGCTGAGCGCGTTGGTATTGGTAGCCGGGATGAAGGGGGTCCGGAAGACCGACGCGCTGGTGGCGCCAGTCTCCTGCACCGAGGCGACCGGGCCGATGCGGGCGATCATGCCGGGCGCGGCGGTAGGCAGCTCGGCCGTCTGGCCGAACAGCGTCTGGCCGTTGGTCACCGTGAGCAGGTTGGTGCCCAGCTGGTTGATCTCGCTGATCAGCCCGGCCTCGGACGAAGCAGGCGCCCGGCGGCGCTTTGGTGGCCAGCGCCAGCCTGCGCCAGGCCGACCAGACGGTGGCGCAGGTACGGCACATCGTTTACCTCGGCTCGGCCGCCGCGCTCGCGCTCATCGCGGCCGGCGTGGTTCTCATCCTGCGCCGCGGCCTGCGGCCGCTGGAGACGATGGCCGCCGAGGCGGACCGGATCAGCGCGGGCGACCTGCCCGCCCGCGTTTCGGCCGACGCGGCCGGGACCGAGATTGCCCGCCTGGGCTCGGCCCTGAACGGGATGCTGACCCGCATCAACGCCGCGCTGGACGAGCAGGAGCGCAGCCAGGAGTTCGTCCGCCGGTTCCTGGCCGACGCCAGCCATGAGCTGCGCACCCCGCTGGCCTCGCTGCGCACCAATGCCGAGCTGTACCAGCAGGGCGCGGTCACCGAGCCGGCCGCAGTCCGCGAGGCGATGCGCCGCATCAGCCTGGAGGCCCAGCGGATGAGCGCGCTCGTCGATGACATGCTCCGGCTGGCCCGGCTGGATCAGCGCCCGCAGGTCCGCCGCGAGCAGGTCGACCTGTCCGCCCTCCTGGCCGGGTGCCTGGACCGCGCCCGGGTCACCGATCCGGGCCGGCCCTGGCAGGCCCGGATCGAGCCGGGCTTGGTGATCACCGGCGACCCCGAGCTACTGCAGCGCAGCGTCGACAACCTCCTGAGCAACGTCCGGGTCCATTCCGGCCCCGCTGCTGCCGCCGAGCTCACCGCCGTCCGGGCGGGGAGCGGGATCCGCATCGAGGTCAGCTGCACCGGCCCGGCCGTCCCGGCCGACCAGCTAGAGCAGATATTCGATCGCTTCTACCGGATCGGCGCCCAGCAGCCGGGCTCGGGCCTGGGCCTCGCGATCGTCAGGGAGGTCGCCGCGGTCCACGGCGGGACCGCCTGCGCGCGCCTGAACGATCCGGGCGGCCTGCGGATCATCCTGACCCTCCCGGCGCCGGTGGCTGCCGCGCCTTTACTCGATACCGGCGGTGAGGACACCGGCTGCGCCCGCGAGGGCGACGGCGATGATGAGCCCGGTGTGCAGCCCGGTCACCAGGTTGGTCGCGGCGAGTGAGCCGAACAGGCCGACGCCGATGACGCTGCCGGTCTGCCGGGCGGTGTTGAGGGTGCCAGCGGCGATACCCGAGCGGGAGGTGTCGACGCTGCCGAGCAGGGCCGCGGTCATGGCCGGCACGATCAGCCCGAGCCCGAATCCGAGCGCGACGAGCTGGACGACGATGGCCGGATAGGCGGTCGAGGCGCCGATGATCAGCAGGGCGGCCAGGCTGGCCGCCATCAGCGCGGCCGCGCCGGCCAGCACCCGGCGCGTGCCCCTCGGCCTGCGTCAGCCGTCCAGCGATCAGGTTCGCCGGCCAGGACAGCCACGGTGGTGGGTGCGAAGGCCAGGCCGGTGACCAGCGCGCGAGTAGTGCCGGGAGGTCTGGAAGTAGAGGCTGAACACGAAGATCAGCCCGTAGAAGGCGATGTTGACGAGCAGCCCGATCGCCGAGGTCGCGGCGAACGTGCGGGAGCGGAACAGGCCCAGCGGCAGCATCGGGCTTAGCGCCGGCGGGACTCGATCGTCACGAACACCGCCGCGGCCACGACGGCCACCGCGAACCCGGCCAGGACCAGCGGGTCGCGAAGCCGCGCTGCGCCGCCCTCGACCATCGGCCGCGGCCAGCGCCACGAGCGTCACGATGGCTGCGACTCTGCCCGGGCAGGTCGACCCGCGGTCCGGTGAGCGGGATGTCTCCGTGGCGTAGCGCGAAGGTCAGCACGATGCCGAGCAGCGCCGATCGGAGCGTTGATGAAGAAGATCGCGCGCCAGCCGAACGTGGCGCGTCAGCACGCCGCCGACCAGCGGGCCGGCCGACAGGGCCGACGCTGGCGCCGGCCGCCCACAGCCCGACCGCCCGGGCCCGGCCCGCCGGGTCGGGGTAGGCGTGGTTGAGCAGCGTCAGCGAGCACGGCACCAGCGACGGCCGCGCCGATGCCCTGCACCGCCCGGGCGGCGATCAGCACGGCCAGGCTCGGCGCGAGCCCGCAGGCCGCCGACGCCAGCGTGAACAGCGACGAAGCCGGCGACGAAGACCCGCTTCGCGCCGATCCGGTCACCGAGCGCGCCGGCGCTGAGGATGCAGCGCCGCGAAGGCCACCGTGTAGGCGTTGACCACCCACTGCAGGCCGCTGACGCTCGCCGCCGAGCTCGGCGCCGATCGGCTTGATCGCGACGTTGACGACGCTCACGTCGAGCTGGACCACCCCGAAGCCCAGGCTGGTCGCCAGCAGCGCCCAGCCTCGGCCCTTCGCGGTGGCGGCTTGCGCGCTGGTGTCAGTTCTGGTTCCGAGGGCCGACTGACCCACCAGATCGACCTCCCCAGATCGAGAATGCTGATGCCGGTGGTATCGACGCTAGAGCCGGATTGTTTCGACGATCGTCAAAGCGAGCGGGCCCACGCTGGTGCTCATGAGCCGCACGCCACACTGGCTGTCCGCGGTCAGCCGACCAGCCAGCGGGCGCCGAGAGCGAGCGCGGCGACGGCGAGGAGCCCGAAGAATCGTGACCCAGGCTCCGCCCGGGATCCGGGTCAGGCGGGCCAGCTGGTCGGCATCTGAGCGCCGGAGCCCGCTGCGCCGCCGCTCGCGCTGCAGTTCGGCCACCGGCCGCACGCCGCCCAGGAGCAGGAACCAGGTCAGCGCGTAGCCGAACCCGGCCTGGACCATGGCCGTGGCGAACAGGCCGACCGCGGTGACCGCGGCCGCGGTGACCGCGACGGCCAGCAGGCCGTATGCGTTCCGGATGGCGACCGCCAACCCGGCCAGCAGCACCAGGCTGAGCAGCAGCACGCGGCCAGGTGGCCGCTGCCGAGCAGCGCCGCCGCGCCCAGGCCCAGCAGCGAGGGCGCCGGGTAGCCCGCGGCGGTGGTGAGCGCGATGCCGGGCCGGTCGCCGGCCCGCGGAAACGGTCACGCCTGCGGTGTTGCGGTACAGCCGGACCCCGGCCAGGCGCCGGCCCGTGGCTACCGCCGCTAGCGCATGGCCGCCCTCATGCACGATCGTCACCACAGTCCGCGCCACCCGCCAGACCCGTGGAGGAGGCCACCACGGCCAGCGCGAGCACGCCGCTGCCCAGGATCAGCCACAGCGGCGGCCCGGGCTGGACATCGAAGATGTGCTGCCACAGGCCCCCGGCACGCGGCAGGCTGGCGATGCGGTGCAGCGCCTCGCCCGTTCCCGTCCCTGGCATCTGTCCGTCCTGAGGTTCTGCGCCAGCCGGCGGTCCCGTACCGCGGCGTCGCCCAGCCAGGGTAAGCCAGCGCCGCTGCCCGCCGGACCCGCTCCGGGCCGCGGCCTGGCCGGGCCGTCAAAGTCGCTCGGTGCTGACCGCGGGGGCGCCCGCGGAAGATGAGGCGAATGCCTCATGACCGTCGCTGGCGGCCGGCCCTAACGTCAGGTCAGGGACGGCGAAATGGAGGCCATGATGACCATGACTCAGCCAGGCCGGGCTGACCGGGCTGGCCGGGTACCTCCCGGCGCGGGTGCGAACGCCATGACCGCCGATTGGGAGAGCTGGGACCGCCGCGAATGCGGCCCGCCCGGCGCCGCGGCAGCAGTGCTGCTGCTGCCGGGGGGCATGTGCACCGCGGCGCAATACCAGGAGCTGATGGCCGAGCCGAAGCTGGCCGGCCTCCGTCTGGTCGCGGTGACACTGCCCGGACACGGCGGTACCCAGCCGCCTGCGGACCTCAGCTTCGAGAACTATGCCCGGCTGGCCGCCAGGTGTGCTGCTGACCTGGGATGTGCCGTGGTGGTGGGGCACAGCATGGGCGCGAACGTGGCGCTGGAGATGGCCGCCTCGGGCGCCTTCTCGGGCCCGCTAGTGCTACTGGCACCCTGCTTCTCGCGCCAGGACGAGTCGCTGTTCCTCCGCGTGCTGGACCGGCTCGCCCGGGTGCTGGGGCACCTGCCCTTCGCTGCCATGATGAAGATCATCGGTGCTGCGATGAAAGGCAGCCCGCTGCCCCCTGGCCGCCGCGAAGAGCTCGCCGCTGACCTTCGCCGGAACGACCCGCGCGTCACCCGCCGCGCCATTCACAGTTACCTGCGGTACCTGGACCGCCACCGCTCCCTCGCGCCCCGGCTGGGCCAGGCCGACGTGCCGGCCTGGGTGGTCCACGGCGAACGCGGCGACGGCGGGATCACCAGCCAGGAACGCCGCACCCTCCAGGCGTGCCCCCAGATCAGCTTGATCACCATCCCCGGCGCCAGCCACTTCACCCCCAACGAAGAACCCGCCCTGGTCGCCGGGCTCGTCATCCAGGCGCTCGGCCAGACGCATCTGGCCTCCCGCACCGGGCAGCCCAGCTGAAGCGGTTTGGCTGCCGTTCCGTTCCGGCGGGTTAGGGTGCCGGGCTTGGCCCAGCGCGGCGAGGACCGCGCCTAGCCGACCGTCGAGCGGGAGCGCGCATCCACCCGGTATGCCCTACGAACTGTGCCACTAGCAGGGCGGCATGAGGCAGCAGCCCAGGCGGCGAGCCAGGCGGACATCGCCGAGGTTGAGCTATCCCAGGGCTCGTCGCCCCCCAGGATCGCTAGTGGTGCAGATCAGGTTGGGTGGTGTAGGTCCGCCCGGAAGGCGTGACCCAGGTGAAAACGCCGGGCGCGGACTGGGCCAGCTGCCACCCGCGGCGCTGCTTGAGCCGGTGATGATGCCGGCACACTCCGCCGAGGTTGCAGGAACAGGTCAGTCCGCCTTGGTCCCAGGGAATCGTGTGATCGAGGTCGCCGCGCATCGCTGGTTGCCGGCAGGTGCTGAACCGGCAGGTCAGATCCCGGATGGTGACGTATTCGCGGAGGCCAGGCGAGGGCCGGTAGCCCGGGCTGGCCCGCCGGTGAGCACACCCGCCAGCTTCAGCGTCGGCAGACTCGTCCCGTGCCGCGCGCGCGGCTATTCCTTCCGCGCCCCGCAGCGCGGCCTCCATCAAGGTCGCCAGCGTCCGCCCCGGCACGATTCCCGCGCCGGGCAGCTCGCCGCCGCTGCCGGGCCGGAACAGGCGGCCTGCCCCAGCAGATCCTCTGGGACAGTGACCGTGACCCGAGCCACCAGCCCGCGGCTAGCAGGCGGCACGCCCCGGTCATGATGCTCGCCCCGGCCGCCCCCGCCGCCCCCGTCCCCGCTGCGGCCGCCGCCGACACCACCGTCCCCGCTGCCGACCCCGCCGACACCACCGTCCCCGCTGCGGCCGCCGCCCCCATTGCCGCCGCCGACACCGCCGATTCCGCTATCACCACTGCTGCCTTCGTCGCCCCCATTGCCGCCGACCCCGCCGATACCACCGACGCCGCCGTCCCGCCTGTTGCCGCCATTGCCGCCGCTACTGCCGCTGCCGCTGCCGCCGCCGCCGGTGCCGCCGCCGGTGCCGGTGCCGCCGCCGTCGGGCCGGCGAGGCGGCCGGCGGCTGGGAACCCGGGCCACGCCGAGAGCCGGACCGTCTGTCCTGATGAGGATGACCCGCCAGCAGACCTCAGGATCGCCCGCGGCGAGCGCCGCCAGCCGGGCGGCCTGCCGGGCGGTGACGGGTCCCAGCCGGGACAGCCGGCCAGGCTCGCTGGAGAACCCGGCCAGGGCCGCGAACGGGACAGCCAGGTCGAGCAGCCCCGCCGCCGGGCGACCCCGGGCCGGACCCCAGCCCCGCCACGGCAGGCACGGCTGGCCAGCGCGGCGCTGGCCGCCCGGACGATCCCCGGTCCATGTCGTCACCGTCATCGTCGCGGGCAAAGGCCCCGCTGGCCAGCTCATCCTCAGCCCCGCGCCTGTTGCTTGCCGCATAGCTACCGCCAGGAGCACCGCAATCGCCCGGAGCACGGCAATCGCCCGGAGCACCGCTATCGCCCGGAGCACCGCAATCGTCAGGAGCGTCACTGTCGTCGGGGTCTGGGAATCCCGCCCACGGACCGCCGTATCCGGGGCCTGGCGGCCGCTCAGGATTCGGATCCGGGCCCCGGGCCAGGCGGATCCGTCCCGGTGCCCTCGCGCAGGTTCATGCCGCTGCGGGGACCGAAGCCACCAGGCGGGCCGGCAGCAGCACAGGCGCCGGGATCACCGGCCGGACCCTGGCGGCTGGCCAGGCCGGCGCCAGACGCCAGGCCAGCCCCAGCGCCCGGACCGATACCAGCAGGCGAACCAGGCCCACACGCCCGACCAGAACCGCCGGACGAACCTGAGCTGGGCGCCAGGTCAGGGCCAGCGGACGGCCCGCAACCGCCAGGCCAGCCCGGACCAGGCACTGGACCAGGAAGAGGGCCAGGAGCCGGACCGTGACCGGGCACCGGATCAGGATCAGGACCAGGAGCCGGAAGATCTGCGGGCGGCGGGCCGGGACGGGCTCGTCCCGGACCTGCGCCGCTGGAACCGGCTGCCTCTGGCCCGCGCTGGCTGCGCTGCGGTGACCGGGGCGGGCTGGATCGCACGTCCGCCTGCCCGGCCAGCGCTACCGCTGCCGGGCGGCGGTCGGCGGGGCGCTGCCCCGTCCTGGCCAGCCCCGCCGCGGCCAGCCGGGCCGCCGCCAGCCGGGGCCTGACCAGCGGGGCCGCCACCGGCCGGGCCGTGACCAGCCGGGCCGCCGCCAGCTGGGGCCTGACCGGCCGGGCCGCCACCGGCCGGGCCGCGGCCAGCGGGGCCGTGACCAGTCGCACGGTGGGCGGGCGTGCGGGGGGCGGGCGGGTGCGGATCGATTCCGCCGTCGTCGTCCGGGGGCTCGTCTGGGGGGCTGCCTGGGGCGGGCGGGATATAGGGAAGCGTGCCGAGCAGCAGGCCGGTGAAGACCTGGGCCCGGAGCAAGTCGATGCCCCCGCCCGCACCTGATGCCCTGACCGCCCGGGCCAGCGCGGTAACCCGGGCCATCGCGGCGGCCGCGTGGATGCCAGGCAGGCTATGCCCGGCTAGCGTCGCGGTGCCCTCCTCATCGGGATACAGGCAGACCCTGGCCCTGCGCTCGGCTTCCTCCCGGCGCCGTTCCGCGCCGTCGGGATCCGCGATGATGACCGCCCGGCGCAGCGCCGCGCGCAGCTGCCCTAACGTCTGATCACCAGCACGCGCAAGCACCTCCCCCTCGACCAGGCGGGCCGCGTCATCATCAAGCACGCTGGTCGCCTCCGCGATCAGCCGGGCCCGCGACAGGTCAATGACGCCGCCGCGCAACGCGTCCCCGGTACGCGCCAGGCGCCAGGCCAGCGTCACGGCCAGATCCGCCCACCACGACGCCCCGCACTGCGACATCACCAGCGCCAGGCAGACCTCCGCGGTGGCATCAGCGCCGACCCGGGCCGGACGCCCGTCAGCCTCAATCCCGATGTCGGGATCCCTGGCCGCGGCACGCGCCGCGACCTGGCTGACCGCGGCAAGCTCACCAGCCTGCGCCCACGACGCCAGCCGCCGCCAGGACGCCGCCACACCCCCCAGCGCCCCGTCATCAAGCGCCGCAGCCGGCGCGGCGGCGAGCCACCCCGCCAGGCCAGGCCCCGGCGGCAGGAACTCAGCCACCCGGCCAGTGACCTCCGCCGCAGACAGCACCCGGCCCTGGCCCGCCAGGATCTCATCAAGCACCGCATCCTGGTCCTCGCCGCCAGCCGGCGGCCGAGCATGAACCGGCTCAGCTTCAGCCGGCCGCGTTTCAGCCGGCCGGGCGTCCTCAGACCGGGCTTCAGCCGGCTGCGCTTCGAGCCGGCTGCGCTTGAGCCGGCTGGGCTTGAGCCGGCTGGGCTTGAGCCGGCTGGGCTTGAGCCGGCTGGGCTTGAGCCGGCTGGGCTTGAGCCGGCTGGGCTTGAGCCGGCTGATCGTGAACAGGTCCGGCTTCAGCGGACGGGGCTGGGCCTGATCCAGCAGGACGGCGCGGCGGGGCGGCGCGGGCCGGGCCGCGGTCGTCGAGTGCCTCGAGCAGCTGGGCGTAGTCGAGTTCCCAGCACCACGACAGGCCCGCCTGCCCTGGGCCAGGGTCGGGCCGGCACTGGCAGACGACTGGTCAGGATGGGCTGACTCGGGCGGAGTCATGGACTCGGGCGATTCGGACGGCCCGTCCGGCATGTCAGCACCTCCTTACCTGAGTGACTCAGCCACCTGGGAAGTAACTCCGTCCTGGCTGAGCCCTCGCACCCGCTGGGCCCTCGCGCCCGGCAAATCCCGCATCCAGCGAGTCTCGCGTTCATCAACCCTTATCGACCATAGTAACTACAGCCACTGACAGAATGGTTTGAGGATAGATCAGGCATTCGATTAACTGGCAGCAAACAGTGGGCTCGAAGCTGTGCCCGTAGTAGTTCTTGTCCGCGATGATGCACTGCCCGTCCCGGCCGACGGTCAGGGCCCGGTCGCCCAGGATGCCCAGCACAGTACCTGGCGCTCATCTAGCGGTGCTCGGCGCGCCCTGGTGTACGCCGGCCTGCCCGGTTCCGCGTCGGCGGCCGGCTGAACGCCGCCCAGGGGGAGGCCTTCGTCCACGGGCTCCACCATGCCCTGCTGCTATCTGGCCTCTGCCTGTTCGCGGCGGCCGGGCTCGCCTGGACCCTGGTCAGGCCTTCAGCCGTCCCGCCCGGACGAAGCCAAGCCGCCCCGGTAGGGCTCGATTACCGGGATCTGGCGTCCCCGCCCGGCGGCAAGGAGGCCGGCCGGCTAGCGCGGGTCGGTCAGTCCGAAGCGGGCGATGATCCCGGGCAGCCATTCCGGCTCGCCGAACTCCAGCCCATAGCGCCCGGCTAGGGCGGGTATCTGCTCGCCCTGCGGCGGGCCGGCCTCGACCAGGGCGGCTAGCTCGCGGAAGAAGTGCTCGAAGCCTGCCGGGCTGATGATCTCGATCATCCGGGCCGGGACATCGCCCGCGTTCCACATGGTGTGCATCTCACCGCGCGGCTTGGTGATGTAGCCGCCAGCGCCGAGGACGACCTCACGGTCGCCGGACCGGAAGCCGATCTGCGCCCTCGGTCACGATGGAGTACTCGTCCTCGCGGGTGTGCAGGTGCGGCGGCACCAGGGCGCCGACCGGGAACGGGTGCTCGACCACGGACAGCGCCCCGCCGGTGTCGTGGCCCCACAGCTTGAAGTCCACGCCGATGGACCCCAGATCACCTGCTTGTCCTGCACCGGGCTGGATTACTGTCAGGTGCGGAGGTTCGGTCGTCGTCACAGCGGCTCGCCTGCTCTCCGTATATCAGTGAACAGCACTGTATCATCAAAATACCCGCCCCCTCCCGCGAAGGCTGGAAGCCAGCACGTGAACGAGCAGAGCCAACCGCCAGGTACCAGGGACTACCGGATGCGCAAGCGAGCCGAGGACATCGCCGCGACCCGCCGCCGCATCGTCGAGGCGGCCGTGCGCCTGCACGGGACGATCGGGCCCGCCGCGACCACCATCTCCGCGCTCGCCGACGAGGCCGGAGTCACCCGGCTGACCGTCTATCGCCACTTCCCCGACGACCTGGCGCTGTTCACCGCCTGCAGCGCGCACTGGGCCTCAGGCCAGGTCATGCCCGACCCGCAGGCCTGGAGCCGGATCGCCGACCCGGCGCAGCGCCTGCAGGCCGGGCTGTCCGACCTCTACCGCTTCTACCGGGCCGCCGAGCCCATGCTGACCAACGTGCGGCGCGACCGGGACGGGGTCCCCAGCGAAATTCGGGAGCGGACCGACGCGGCCGACGCGTCGTACCGCGACGTGCTGCTCCAGGCGTTCGCCGTCCTCGGGCCAAACCGAAGGCCGCTGAGCGCTGTCCTCGGCCACGCGGTGTCATTCTGGACCTGGCGATCCCTGTGCCTGGACCATCACCTGTCCGACCCCGAAGCCGTCAACGCGATGACCTTGCTGGCGCTGGCCGCCGCCGAAGGGACCACCTCCTCGTGACAATCAAGCGGATCTAGACCGGCCGGTAGAGGCTGGCCAGTGCAATGGGCTCGCAGGCCAGCACCACGTCGCTGGTGATTTCAGAGCCGCCGTACCACAGGTGCAGCATCAGGCCGCGTACCTGTGCGTAGGCTCGCGGCGGTGTTCTGTCCCCCGGCCATGGATCGTGCGAGGCCTCGTCGATGTAGTCCTGGACGCTCATCGAGAGCCTGAGCGGCAACGCCGGCTATCTGATCCTCTGTGGTTTCGCCGTGCGCAGCGAGGTTGTCCCGTACATGGGTGCCTGATCTGCCGACTCGATAGTCCCCCAGCTGACCAGGGAACTTGCCCGGCTCAGCTGAGTACCACAGCATCCCGTCTGCCGCCTGGACGTGAAATCCGGCCGGGACGATCGTAGCGATCCGGTCAGCGAGGATAACGGCGAGGTTCTCGTGATCCACATCCACAGCTCAATTCTGCGCCACGACCGGCCGTGGCCCTCGCCAAGCGTCGCCATCTGGCCGCGCAGTACGGTGCCAGGTGGCGTGCTCGTCCAGGCCGAGGATCCGCGGCCGGAGGTAGCCAAGCGCGCGGGCGAGCAGCCGGGAAACCTGCATCTGGGAGACGCCGAGTTCCCGGCCGATTTGGGCCTGGGTCATGTCGCCGTAGAAACGCAGCACCAGCACCTTCCGCTCAGGGGCGGGCAGTTCCCCCCAGTGCGCGGCAACGGCCTGCATACTCAGCATGCGCTCTAGCGCCGGGTCCTCAGCGCCGAGCCAGTCGCCCGCGGCGGGACCGTCAGGCCGGCCGGCCGCTGGAGCGTCCAGTGAGAGGGGCACGAACGCCATCTCCGCGCGCTGGGCCTCTCGCAGCTCATCAACGCTGACGTCCAGGTAGCGGGCCACGTCAGACTCGTTCGGTGCCCGGCCCAGTTCCTGGGTGAGCTGCCCGGTAGCCGTGCGGACTTCCAGAACCAGTTCCTGGACCGAGCGCCGGACATGGATCAGCCAGCGCTTATCACGGAAATGCCGCTTCAGCTCACCGCTGATGGTGACCTGTGCGTAAGCGGCCAAGCTGCCGCCTACAGCCGGATCGAAGTTATTGATCGCCTTCACCAGGCCGATATACCCCACCTGCATCAGATCCTCGGCCAGCTCCGGGCTGCGCAGGTAGCGCCCCGCACACGAACCGACTAGGCGCCGGTAGCGGGTCACCAGCACCTCGCATGCCGCAGCGCGCAGTTCGCTGCTGGGCGGCAGCGACCCGAAAAGCTCCAGCAGCTCCCGGTCATTCTGCCCGGCCAATCCCCTGACGACCAGGCCCGCCGGAACCACCGGAACGGTTCCGCGCTGCCGTGGAGATATCACTTCCGAAGAAATTGCTACCATGCCCGCCTCGGCTCATATCAGTCCAGATACGGACTGCCGGGGTCCAGAGCAGACAGGCACGTCCGCCCGTAAATGCGGGCATGACGACGATTTCGCCTATAGCCCCTACGCTAGGGCACCTTGATCACAACAGCAACAGCTCCGCAGGCGGGGCTACGGCCGGTGCCGGCCGCCACCTCATGGAGGACCCGGCTCCAGTTATGACCCCGCGAGACCCGAACGAGTCGCGATCCGGGAGCGTTCCGCGCTGGCAGCCGCCTGCGCCACGCTATTGTGCACGGAGAAGACAACGATCAGCCTGGTAGCGGTAAGAAACCGCAGCACCCGCCACTGCGGCGCGGCCAGCCGCAGATCACCTCCCGCGTGCCGAGCTGACTGGCGCACGCGCATCAGGGCGGCGATTCCGCTGCAGTCACGAAATCCAGCCTGGCCAGGTCGGCAATGATCTCGCGGTCTCGAACCGCCGCCAGCGCAGCCGCGACATGCGCCCCGCTACATCAAGCTCCCCGGCCAGCACGGCCACCACTGGGCCGCCGCGCTCGCGGATAATCACATCCACGCTGAACATGGGCGTGCCTTCCCGCTTCAGCAGCAAGGCGGGGTCTGGACCCGGCGGCTAGTTCGCCAGCTTCCGGCAGCTGAACATTACACCCAATGACAGCAGCTGTCTCGTTCGAAAAATACGCCCGTCAATCAGCGCTCCCTTTCGCGAGGCTTCCCCGGCGCCCGGCACGCAGAGATGGGATTAGAGATGGGATTAGATGGGATTAGAGGTTGTCGTTCTGGCGTCCGGGCCCCTCCGGACGGAAGGCTTCGTCATCTTCTTCCATTTCCGCTACGTCAGCAGCTGCGGCCCTCTGGATGTTGGCCTCGCGTGGTGAGCGCCTTCCCCATGACGGCCCTGGATTCTGGCCGGGGCGGACCCAGCGGCGCAGCCGGTCCCGCGGGACGCGGCCGGGCGCCTGGGGTATGAGCAGGCCGAGTATCCCGGCCACGATCAAGACGACCCCCACGACGTGCACATTCAGCCAGTGCGGCGAGCCTCCCGACACAGCGAACAGCAAGATGGCACCGGCCGCGATGAGGAACAGGCCCGCGCCGGTGCTCATGCTGCGGCGCCGGCCGGCGGGTGGTCGCAGGGACCGGCCTGGCCCGGCCGAGATGCTCACTGCCGGGCCGCCCGGTCATCAGGGCGCCCGGCGCCAAGACGGGGGGCCACGGACAGGACGGCTGGTCCCGCTCTGACGATGAGCCAGGCGGCCGGTCCGCGGGCCGGTTCGATGATGCCCATGCTTGCTCCTGAATCAGTCGCCTGACGTGTCGCGACGGATAAGCGCCTGCACGGCTCCCGCCGTGCGCTGCCCTTGGGCCCCTGGCCCGATGGAGGTCACCGAGCCGCGCACGGGCAAAAACAAGCTCCGCACCGCAGTGCAGCTACGCTTTCCGCGCCGATAGCTGCCGGGGTCCGGAGCAACACGACCATTCTAAGCCCCGGCGAGCCGCTCCGCCTAGCGCGGTTCGCGGCCGCTCACAAATAACCGCAGGCTAGCCCTCGTCCCTAGCCGCAACCGTGCCCGCCAACTGCGTAACCCGCGCCTGGCTGCGCAGCCCGCCTGACCTCAGCCGGGGCCGGGGCAGGCTCAAGAGGCCCGGCCCACACTAAGCTGCGGGATTTCCTCTAGGAGGAAAAGGCGCGTAGTGTGAGAAACGTTACTCCGGACCCAGGTAACTGCCGCCGCAATATTCGCGGAACGCAGCGGGGCCGGATTTTTTTTCGGGCCCGGACGATGCAGGAAAGAGTACTTACCGTCCACATCACAGTGGCGCGTCATTTCGGTGTGCTGGCATTGGTTCAGGCATGCCGCACCATTCCAGCGACCTGCGTATGGACAGCTGGCCGCCGCGCTAAGGAGAAACCCCCGTGAGACGCCGAACCTTCGACCTGCTGGCCAGCATCACCGGGCTGTTCCTGGCCGCCATGCTGCTGACATCCGCCCTGCTGCTCACCTGGGCCCACAACTTCATCACCAGCGAGGTACACACCCAGCTCGCCGCCCAGCAGATCTTCTTCCCGCCTGCGGGAAGCGCCGCCATCAAGGCCCCTCAGTTCGCCGCCATGCACCAGTACGCCGGGCAGCAGCTGACCACCGGAGCCCAGGCCGAGGTCTACGCCGACCACTTCATCGCCAACCACCTCAAAGTCATCGGCGGCGGCAAGACCTACGCCCAGCTCAGCGCCGAATCCATCGCGAGCCCCGGCAACGCCAAGCTCGCCGCCACCGTCGAACTCGTCTTCAAGGGCGAGACCCTGCGCGGTCTGCTCCTGAACGCCTACGCCTTCGGCACCATGGGCACGATCGCCGGCCTCGCGGCCATCGCCGCCTTCATCGCCGCCGGGGTCATGCTCATACTTGGCGGCCTAGGCCTGCTGCACGCCCGCCGCGTGTCCCCCGCAGCTGACGTCCTCCCCGGCCATCCCGCCCGCGCAGGCAAGCCTTCCGACACGCCGCTGCCAGAGCACCCCGCCAGCCAGCAGCAGCCTCAGCAGGAGGACCCGGTCGGCGCCGCGCCCGGCAACTCCGACGGCCACGTCCTGCCGCTCGCCTGAACGGCCGGCCGGGCAGCAACAAGCGGGCAACGGGTCACCCGGCCACGACGGGTGGGGCCAGCTAGCACGGTGCCCCGCAATCCTGGAGGGTTGCGGGGCACCGCCATAAGCCCAGCGGCGATCACCAGATATGGCCCGTCAGCACTTACGTCGGCCGCACCCTCCCAGGCCAGCGTCTGGCATGTCGAATTCCCCCCAGGCCAGGCAGGACAGTGCCTCCTGCGGCCAGCAGAGAACGGTGGCCGCAGGAGGCTGTTAGTGCCAGGCGGCGTGCGCCGCCCAGGCTCTGTCAGGCGCCGTTATTGACCGCTGCGCCGGCCAGGACGGCCTTCCCGCGGCGTACCTGGATGCGCTTGGCGTGCGCTTCGGGTGCCTTGGGCACCAGGATCTGCAGCACCCCGTCGTGGGCTGAGGCTTCGATCGCGTCGGCCATGACATGGCTGGGCAACGTGATCGACCGGCGGAATGTGCCGTAGCGCCGCTCGGCGCGGTGGACCTTCTCAGCGGCCGGGTCGTGCGCGACGCGCAGCTCGCCCTGGATCGTCAGCAGGCCGTCCTGGAACGTGATCTCGACGTCCTCGGTCCCGATGCCGGGCAGCTCGACGGCTACCACGTAAGCGTCTTTGCGTTCGGAGATGTCGACCGCTGGAGCCCACGCCTGGCTGGCGGTGCCTGGCTCCTGGCCGAACTGGCCTGGCATCCTGCTCCGCCGGACCAGCTCATCCTGCGCACTGCGCAGGTCATCGAACAGATCCCAGCTTGTCATGACTGTCATGTCGTTCTCCCTCGTGCGTCTCGCCCGGCCGGCGACCCGGCGACCCGAGAAAAAAATGCAGTCCGAGTGAACAACATTCGCCTCTAAGGAACTATGTTCACAGTATAGTGAATGCTGTTCACAGTCAACTCTGCAGGAGGCGGCCATTGGCGGATCAGCCACGGGCAGCAACCGGCGAGGATCCGCAGCCGCTGTGGTTCATCGCCGTCGGCAGCGATGAACCACAGCGCCGCGCGCTGACCCGCCAGCGGGTCGTAGCCGAGGCCCTGGAGGTCATTAGTGCGGACGGCGTGGACGCGCTGAGCATGCGCAGCCTCGCCGCGCGCCTCGGCGTGGTTCCCGGCGCGCTGTACCGGCACCTGCGCAGCAAGGAACAGCTCTGCGACCTGGTGGTCGACGGGGTGCTAGCGGAGATCGACACCCGGGCCGAGAGCGATCTGGCCTGGGCCGGGCAAGTCAGGGTGCTCGCGCAGCGGCTGCGCACTGTCCTGGAAGACCATCCCGGCATCGCCAGCCTGCTCAAGACCCGAGACCCGCTTGGGCCGCACTCTCTCGCCCTGGCCGAGGCATTTCTGGCGCCGCTGCTGGCAGCCGACATCCCCGCAGCGCAGGCCGCCCTGGCCTTCTCCCTGATCTACGACTACTCCCTCGGCTTCGCGCTCAGCGACCGCACCACCGTGAACGAGCGGCGCGTCCAGGACACCGCGACCAGGCACCAGTTGCACGCGTTCTTCCGTTCGCTGCCGACCGACCGTTTCCCGGCCCTGGCCGTCCTCGGCGAACGCGTCTGGGCCGACAACCGCGACGAGCGGTTCAGCTTCGGCCTCGACACGCTGCTGGCCGGGCTGCAAACGCTGCGGCAGCCCGCAAAGGGCCAGCCACCTGGCGCCAGACCGGATCCCCTCGCTCCTGTCCCCCCGAGCTCACCGGCCCCGCGCCGACAGCCATAACGCGCATCCAGGTTTTGAACGCTCGGGGCATCCGAGTGGGCCAGCGGGAACGATCCAGCCGGGACATGGGCGGGCATGCAGCGTAGTGTTCTGGCCAGGACTGGCGAATTAGCCGCTGGGTCAGGACCTCGCCTTGCTGCTGTAGCAGGAAGGCACGCCCATGTTCAGCGCGCAACTGACTACCCGCGAACGCGACGGCCAGGCGGTCGTAGCGTTGCGCGGGGAGCTTGACGTAATGGAGGCAGCGAGCCTCGCGGCCGCGCTGGTGGCCGTCGCGGCCCGCGCGCCGCAGATCATCGCCGACCTGGCGGGCCTAGAGTTCATCGACTCCAGCGGCGCCGCGGCGCTGGTACTGGCGCGCAAGGAGGCCCGGCGCGGCGGAGGCGACCTGCTGCTGGCCGCGCCGCGAGAACAGGTGCTGCGGTTCCTTAATGCCACCGGCCTGACCGATGTCTTTCCCATCCTGGCCAGCACGGAACAGGCGCCTGACGTCGCCGGCCGGGCCATGAAGACAGCATGCCGACGTCGTAGCGCAGACAGCGCAAACGGATGCTGACCGCGCTGCGGCCGGGAACCAGCCTAGGACGGGCCGCTGGCGGGCCAGGGTAGGGGCATGAGGGCCCGATGAAACAGCATGGCCGGCTCCCTCGGGCAGGATGGCTGGGCGTCCCAGGCGGATGCCTGTGAGGCGCCCGGACCGGATCGTCATGCGACAGTTCCTTGGCTGGCGGGCGGATGACAGGTAGCCGGCCAGGAAGGATCTGGGGCCTAGTGGCCGCGCGGGCCGCCACTCACGGCGCGCGCGTTTCAGTCGCGGACGCCTGCGCGGTGGCCGTGGCCACGGTCGAGGTGACCGGCGCCTGGCTGAGCGCGGCCAGCGACGGGAAGGCGGGTCACGTGATGCGGGTGACGGACGCGCTCAGCGAGCGTCTCTCCGAGCTTCAGCTGACCTTGGGGGAGGGCCCGTCGCTAGATGCGTCCGCCTCGGGCGACCCGGTGCTGACTTCGGACCTGGGTACCGCGCAGGCGGCTGGCCGGTGGCCCGCGTTCGGGCCGGCCGCCCGCGCGGCCGGGGCGGCGGCGATCTTCGCGTTCCCGCTGCGGATCGGGGCGATCCGGGCCGGGGTGCTGAGCCTGTACCGGGCCCGGCCGGGCCCGCTGACCTCCGCACAGCTGGGCGATGCGCTGATTTTCGCCGATACCGCGACCTTGCTGCTGCTCGACGCCCAGGACCAGGGGATGGGCGGCAGCTCGGCACGATCAGGCCCTCGCGGCCAGCCCGGGGACCTGGCCCTGCACCGAGCCGAGATCGACCAGGCCACCGGGATGCTTGCCGAGCAGCTCGGCAACAGTATCGCGGACGCATTCGTGCGGCTGCGGGCCTACGCTTATGTCAATGATCTGCGGCTGACCGATGTGGCTCGCGATATCGTCACCCGTCGTTTGCGCCTGTACCCTGACCCCGGCCCGTCCGGGGAGGGGGAGGCATGAAGCACCCGGCCGGACGGGCTGCCGGGCCGGCTCTTCGCGGCGGACCTTGCTTGCGTTTCCTGAGGAGGTGAGCGGATTGGACGGACAGTTGCTCTCGGAAGCGTTCGTCGAGCTGACCGACACCATGGTCGCCGACTTCGACGTGATCGACTTCCTGCACGTGCTGACCGACCGTAGCGTCCAGCTGCTGGACGTCTCCGCAGCCGGGCTGCTGCTGGCTGACCCGCGCGGGGAATTGCGGGTGGTGGCCGCCTCTAGCGAAGCCGCCCGGCTGCTGGAGCTGTTCCAGCTGCAGAACGATCAGGGTCCGTGCCTGGACTGCTTCAGGGACGGCCAGCCCGTCACCATGCCAGACCTCAGCGCCGCGGCCACGCGCTGGCCCCGGTTCACCGCCGCGGCCCAGCAGGCCGGTTTCGCTGCTGTCCAGGCCCTGCCGATGCGGCTGCGTGACCAGGTGATCGGCGCCCTGAATCTCTTCCGCGCCGACCCCGGAGCGTTCGACCCCGCGGACGTGCGCATCGGCCAGGCGCTAGCAGACGTGGCCACCATCGGCTTGCTGCACGAGCGCAGCATGAGCCAAACCGACGCCCTTAACGAGCAGCTGCAGACCGCGCTGAACAGCCGGGTGGTCATCGAACAAGCTAAGGGAAAGCTCGCCGAGCGCTTCGGCCTGGACATGGCCCAGGCCTTCAGCCTCCTGCGCGATCACGCCCGGGCCCGCAACCGCAGGCTGTCCGAGCTGGCCCAGGCTTTCATCGACGGATCAGAACCCCTGACCGGCCTGGCCATAACCAGCCCGCGGAGATCTACTCGACCAGGCGAAATTACCGGCGCGGAACGCTAGAAGGGCCGATGGCTTAAGAAGAATCCGCCGCCGCCGCGGCTAGCTGCGCCCGGACGTCGCCGACCTCGGTGACGGGCAGCGACCCGTGCTCTCCGCTGGCTGGGTTTACCCGGCGGGCCGGGAGGATCCACTCGCACTGCGCGACGGTGATCTTCGTGTACAGCCACCTCCCCTCAGGGCGGACCGGACTGCCCTCATGCTCGCCGCGGCCGCTTCGAAATCACTGCGAACTCACTTCGGCCGGCGGAAGCGACCTGAGCGGACGGGCGATACTGGACTGGTGACTCAAGAAGACGCCTCGCCGGTGGCCACCGGATCTCCGCAGCGGCCTGCGCGCCCGCCGTCCGGGCCGGTCGAACTCGTGCCCGTGGACCGGTCACACCGCGCGGTGCTGGAAAACCTGGGCCAGCTCTACCGCCACGACCTATCCGAGGCCTACGGGCACCTGCCCAACCCGGACGGCACGTTCAACAACCGCCGCCTGGACCTGTTCCGTACCGACCCCCTGCGCCGAGCCTGGCTGATCAACGTCGCCGGAGGGCTAGGCGGGTTCGTCATGACGGCGCCGGCCGACGCCGGTACCACCATCAGCGACTTCTTCGTCGTCCGCGCACTGCGGCGCACCGGAGTCGGACGACAGGCCGCCCGCCAGGTCATCGCCATGTTTCCCGGACGCTGGAGCATCGGCTTCCAGACCTATAACCCGGGCGCGCAGCGCTTCTGGTCACAGGTGGCATCCGAGGCAGCGGGCGACGCCTGGCGCAGCTACGACGACCCGCCAGTCGATGGCCGGCCGCCCGACACCTGGATCACGTTCCAGACCAGCCCGGTGCCGACGCCGACAGCGTGCTCCTGATGTGCGACTCGCCAGCGGATCCGGGCCAGTCTTCGATACGGGCCTGTCGCCCGACGCGATGGTCACCAACGCCAGCCGGCTCGGCGCCGATCTCTCCCGGATTCAGGCGGTGGTCCTGAGCCACGGCCACTTCGACCATGCGGGCGGCCTGGCCGGCCTGGCCGCGAAACACGGGACCCGGTCGCTGCCGATGGTGGTCCACCCGATGATCTGGACCCGCCGGCGCCTGGCCGGGCCCGGCCGCGAGCCCGACGAGCTGCCCACCTTGAGCAAGCGGGCGCTGGAAGCCGAGGGCTTCGCGGTGGTCGAGCGCCGGGAGCCCTCCCTGCTGGTGGACGGCTGCGTTCTGATCACCGGAGAGGTCGACCGGACCACTGAGTTCGAACGCGGCATGCCGGCGGCCCACCAGAAGTGGACCGGCTCGGACTGGCAGCACGACCCCCTGGTCGTTGACGATCAGGCCCTCGTCGCCCACCTGCGCGGCCGCGGCCTGGTGGTGCTGACCGGCTGCGGGCACGCCGGCGCCATCAACATCGTGCGCCATGCGCAGCGGCTCACGGCCGTGCCCACCCTGCACGCCCTGCTCGGCGGCCTGCACCTGGGCGGCCCCGCGTTCGAGCCCATCATCGGCCCCACCGTCGACGCGCTCACCCGGATGACGCCTGACCTCGTCGTGCCAGGGCACTGCACGGGCTGGCGCGCCCAGCACGCACTCGCCGCCGCGTTGCCCGACGCCTGGGCCGCGGGCAGCAGCGGCTCGTCATTCCGGCTCACCGCGCCGGGAACCTGACCGCGCCGGGAACCTGACCGCGCCGGACCGGTCTCCCGCGGGCCAGCGAAGCTTGCGGGTGTAGCGGTGCCACTGGTCCCGCATCGCCGCACAGGTCAGGGCCAGTGCGGCCGTTGCGATGACGGACCAGGCGACGGTCACGGCGTGCGCGGTGCTAGGCGGTTCCACGAGGAGTCTCGCACTGACGGGCGCGTACCAGGCCAGCGCGATGGCCGCGAAGCTGACGGGCGCGGCGATGCCCCCGCCGAGGTCGAGGAAGCGGCCGCGCTCGACGCAGGCAGCGGCGGCCACAGTGACCGCACTCCACCCGGTGAGCTGGGCGATGAGCGGGTAGCTGGCCGCCGGGTGGCCGATGGTGTGCGGCGCGGCGGTGTGAGCCATGATGCCCAGCTGCGCCCAGCAGGTCAGCGCCAGGACGGGGGCGGCCAGCAGGATGTGGCCGGCCGGAGCCACCCAGGCCGGGACCGGGGTGGCCTGGATCAGCGGCCGGAACGGGGCGCGCAGGACGAAGGCCAGCGCCGCGATGGCGGGAAGGAAGGCCAGGCGGACGGCGCCCTGGTCCAGTGGCCGGTGGGAGGTGTCGGCGACATGGGCCAGGAGGGCGAGGAAGACGATGCCGGCCAGGCAGCCGGTGATCAGCGTGACCCACGGCATCGTCCGGGCGATGGGCCAGGCGAGGATGGGCAGCGCGCGGAGCCAGGCCCGGCGGGGCCGGCCCGGGGGCCGGATTGGCTGGCCGGAGGCGGGCGGCGCGCCCTCGGCGTGCAGGCTGTCCGCAGACGGCACAGTCACCGGCACCTCCGGGTCCGGTCTCGCGGTTTCAATGGACCTGGCCGTGGCCGGGCGTTCCGGCTTGCGATCAGCCTGTGCACAGCGGGGCCTGCGGCTGGGGGCCAGGTTGGCGCGCGATTGTCGCCCCCGGCGGGGGCTTGAAGCCCGGCCTGAGGAACGGAGGGAGGGGGACACTCGGCATCCGGAGGCCGAGCGCGGCGGCGAGCTGGGCGTCGGTGGTGTGCCAGTTCATCCAGGTGGGCCAGGCGCTCTTCAGTACCTGGCTGACCTTCTGCGGCGCCAGGCTGGTCATCGCCCGGGCCAGCAGGTATCCGGCGGCGGTGGTGGCAGGCTCGGGCCCGGATGGGTCGACTTGCCCGGCGTCGCCGCCGGGAAAGGTCCAGAGGGGGACGAAGGTGTTGCGGACTTCTGCGCCCGCGAAGCCCTGGCCGCTCTTGACGACGGGCAGGCCGTCCTGGAGCTCGGTGGCCGGAGGGCGGGCCGCGAGGATGGCCAGCCAGATCGCGATGGCCTCCCGCGCCTGGCCGAGCGGCACGCAGGGCAGGAAGAACCTGCTGTTGATGCTGCCGGTGGCTTGGGGCGGAATGCGGACCGCCCACTCGGCGGCGGCCAGGGCCACGTTGAAATGCGCGTCGGTCAGCCCCGCGCCAGCCGCGGGCCACGCACCCACCGGCAGGTCGATCCCCGATGCCGCGGCGACGTTACCCGGCGCCCTGCGCACCTGCGCGTCCCATCGGGACACCAGCCGCTGCGGATGGCCATGGGTGAGGGTTGCGTCGGGGAGGGACAGCGGTGCGACCTGCCTGACCGTCAGCGGCTGGCCAGGCCGGGCGGGCAGGTGCGCGAGCACTCCGTTGACCGGCGCCTCCAGCGACGGCAGCTCGCGGCCGAAGCCGGGGTAGAGGCAGTACCTGACCTGGTTGGCAGTGGTGCAGCGCTGCACCGAGGCCGGATCGGCGACCTCGGTTACGAGGTGGTTCAGCTCGGCGGCGGGGATGGGCCGCAGCTGCAGGGCTCCCGCGAGGCAGATCACCGCCAGGGCCATGACGCCGGCTGTCGCCAGCCAGCCCCGGGCCCGGCGGGCCGTCGCCGCCAGCGCCACGACCCCGGCCAGCAGCGCGATGCCCGCCAGTTCCAGCGCGTGCGGGCCGGCGGGCGGATATCCGGCCAGCGGGCCGGGCAGGCTGCCCAGCTGATTCTGCAAGATGGTCCACGGGAGCAGCCAGATGCCCCCGCCCGAGGTCAGGTGGGTCGTCGCGGAGGTCAGGAACAAGACCAGGGCGCCCAGCAGCCCGGCCAGCGGATGCGGGAACCGGGTGCCGATCGCGATCCCGGCCGCGCCGGCGGCGATCACCAGCAGCAGCCCGCCGGCCAGCACCGGGATACTCGGGGCGCCGATGGCGCCGCGCGCCTGGACCACGGCGGCGGCGGCGCCGAGCAGCAGCAAGCTGGCGGGCACCGCTCCGGCCAGGCCGGCCAGGTGGGCGAGGGTGCGGGTGCTGGCCGGGGCCGGGAAGCTGGCGTACAGGTCAGCCAGGGCGTCCCGGGCGGCCCGCCCGGCGGCGAGCTGCGCGGCCACCAGGACGGCCAGGGCGAGGATGAGCTGCCCGCCGCCGATCTGCCAGGAGGCATTCCACCACAACGGCTCGGCCGGGTGAATCAAGCTCCAGATCACGACGCCGCCGGCCAGCAGCCCGGCCAGCACCAGCGCGCTGCGGACCAGCAGCCACGCCTCGATCATGGCCAGGCCCAGCACCATCCGCAGCCGGCCAGCCGCAGGCCGCACGGCGACGCCTGCCCCGCCGCCGGGCGCAGCCAGCGCGCCGGTCCCCTCGCCCTGGAGCGCGGGCCCGCCCCCGGCCGCGGTCATCGCGATCCTGACTCGTGGGACAGCAGCAGATAGCCGTCTTCCACCGTCGGCGCGACAAGCTCGGCGCAGCCGGCGGGTGGTCGCCGATGTGCCGCCACCGGCTGTCGCCACCACGCCAGGACAGATGGGCGCGGTCGTCGCGCTGGCCGGCCGCCCACACCCGCCCGGCGGCGGTGGCGGCCAGTTCGGCCGGTGTGCCGCGGAAGTGGGCCTGCCCCTGCAGCAGCACGACGACCTGAGGGCAGATCGCGGCGATATCGTCGGCCTGGTGGGTGGACAGCACGATCACCGGATCGCCGGGCAGGCCCGACAGCAGCTCACGGAACCGCAGCCGCTGCTCAGGGTCCAGGCCGGCCGTCGGCTCGTCCAGGATCATCAGGTCAGGCTGGCCCAGCAGGGCCTGGGCGATCCCCAGGCGCTGCCGCATCCCGCCGGACAAGGCCCGTATCCGGGTGCGGGCGCGGCGTTCCAGCCCGATGGCGGCCAGCACCCGCGCCACCTCCTCGGCGCGGCGGCGCCGGTCGGTGATCTCCTTCAGGATCGCGACGTAGTCCAGGAACCCGGCGACCGTGAAGTGCCGGTGATACCCCAGCTCTTGCGGGAGGTAGCCGAGCCGCCGGCGGATCTCCACCCGCTCTGCCGCATCCCGCGGGTCCAGGCCGAACACCGACACCCGCCCCGCGTCGGGCTCGTTGACGGTGGCCAGGATCGACAGCAACGTCGTCTTCCCCGCGCCGTTCGGCCCGAGCAGCCCGGTGATACCCCGGTCAAACCCGAGATCGACCTTCTCCAGCGCCCGGGTGGCGCCGTACCGCCGGGACAGGCCGTCAACGCGGACGGCTGCGGCGCGCACGTTCACGGTCATCTCATCCATCCCCACTCGAAGCGGTCATGGCGCAGGAACAGGGTCAAGGCGGCGGCGCAGAGCACGGCGGCGGACGCCGCCTGGGCGTGCGACTGCACAACGGCCAGCGGAAGGTGACTCAGCGTCAGCAGCAGGGCCGGCAGCGCCCACGCCGCCCCGGCCGTGATCGCGGCGGCGCGGGGGTCCATGACGGTCGCCGCCGCGAGCGCGAACGCGCACAACGCCAGCGACGGCAGCAGCAACGCCACCGGCAGCCATCCCGGTCCGGGCAGGACGAGCGCGGCGCAGACCACAGGAACGAGCGCGACGGCCAGCGCGCAGACCGTGCGGACCAGCAGCAGGGTGCAGCCGGAGAAGGGCGCCGCGACCGCCAGCCGGCTGAGCGGGGTCGAACATGGGCAGGAACGCCGCCGCCACCCCGGCCAGCACCAGCAGGGGAGCCAGCAGCAGGAATGGCGCCACCCCCGCCGGGTCCGGATACCCGGCCCGGCCCGCGGGCCCGCGGGCCGGGATCCACCCGTACCTGACTGCCGCGGCCTCGCCGGCCACCACGGCCAGCACACCGGTCACCGCCAGCAGCCAGGATCTGCGCAACGACGGGGTCGCCGCGAGCAGACCAAGCAGGTGGTCGGGGAGGCCGCACCGGCCGAGCAGCCGCCGGGCCCGGCCCCCGTCGCCGATCGCGGCGCGGACCAGCAGCACGGAGCGGTTGCGGGCCAGCCGCTCGGCGTCCACCTGAGCCGACAGGGCGCAGCGGCATGACACACATCCGGTCAGGTGGGCCTCCACCGACCAGACGGCGACCGGCTCGACCGTCCCGGCGGCATAGCTGGCCAGGAGGTCGGCGCCCGCGTGCCCGGCCGCTCCGGCGGCGGGCCCGGCCGCATCGGGAAATGAGCTGGTCATGATGTTCCCCAGGCTTCTCGGCGGTGCGCCGGTGTTTCGGGTCCCGCTGGCTGCTCGGCGAGTGCGGCGCGCAGCGCCACCCGGGCACGGTGACAGCGGGACTTGACGGTTCCTTCCGCTACGCCCAGCAGGACGGCCGCCTCGGCGCAGGTCAGGCCGTCCAGCACGGTCGCCTCGATGGCGCCGCGCAACTCCGGCGACAATCCGGCCAGCGCCTGGCCCAGGCGGCCGTGCTCGATGCCGACCAGCACCTGGTCCTCCGCCGAGACGACCACTTCCGGCTCCGCGGCCCGCCACGGCGGCCCCCGGCGGGCGCCGTGCTCGCGGCGGAGCACGTCGATCAGGCGGCGGACGCCGATGCCCCAGATGAACGCGGCCACGTCGCCACTCCCCCGGTAGGCGCCCGGATCCCGCCACACGGCGAGAAAGGTGTCCTGGATCGCGTGGTCGACGACGTCCGGCAGCGCGCACCGCCGCGTCAGCCGGACGGTCAGCCAGCCGGCGTGCCGGTCATACAGCGCGGCCAGCGCCCCTTCATCACCGCGCGCCACGCCGCGCAGCAGCGCCGCGTCATCGCGGTCGTCGGCTTCCGGCCTCATGCCCGAAGCCGTTCACGCGCGCCCATGCACTCCCTGTCGCAGAAACCGACCGGATCGGTTCCAATCCGCTGTCATGAGGGGCCGGGACTCAGCCCGGCCGGGCGGCCTCGAGTGCGTGCAGATCAGCTCTCAGGCTGGCCGCCTGCGGATGACCTATCTGCGTGCAGATAGCCAGCGCGTCGCGCCAGCACTGGTGCGCGCGCCCGGGCTGATCCCGGTCGCGATGGGCCTGGCCCAGCACCATGAGTGCTTCCGCCTCGACCCGGCGGCTGCCAGCCAGGCGGCTGAGCTCCACGGCCTCAGCTGCCTCATGGACGACAGGGTCCGGCTGACCAAGCTTGAGCCGCAGGTGGCACAGCTCGACCAGCGACTCTGCCGCGCTGGCCAGGTTGTTGATCTCCTTGAGGATGGTGAGGCCCGCACGGTAGCCGGAGACCGCGTCGGGCACCGCACCGCGCAGGCCATTGACCGCGGCGATCGCGCAGAGCGCATGAGCTTCACCGTTCAGTTCGCCGATCTCGCGGAACAGGCCGAGCGCCTCCTGCAGATGCGCCATAGCCTCGTCGGCGCGGCCAAGCTGGGTGAGGCTGGCGCCCAGATTCACCAGCGCCACGGCGGTGCCGCCGGTGTCACCAAGTCCGCGAGCGATAGCCAGGATCTGCCCGATGCAGTCGAGCGCTGCCGTGGGTTGTCCCAGGTAGACATAGTTTCCAGCCAGGCCGCCCAGCATCCGCTTCTCTGCTTCCACGTCACCAAGCAGGCGCGCGCTGGCCAGCCCGCTTCGGTGCGCACCCAGCCAGTCGCCAATGTGGCCGCGGAGGTTGAACAGGTCCCACAGAATGTGCGGCAGCTGCCAGGCGATTTCGTGCTCACCCCGGCGGGCGGCCTGGTCGACGGCGCACAACAGGTTGATGTGTTCGGCATCAAGCCAGCTCAGCGCGTCAGAATAGCTGTCAAATGCCAGCGGGACCACGGCAGGCTCGTCCCGAGCGACAGTGACGTGCGGGCGGTGCGGGTTGACGACCCGGCACGCCCGCGCCGCCGTATGGAGGTACCACTGCAGCATCCGGCGAACCGCGTCGTCACGAGCTGGCGCTGGCTCCTCGGCTATGACCCGTTCGGCCGCGTAGACGCGCAGCAGGTCGTGGAAGCGGTACCGCGCCGTCGACGGGGCCTGCAGCAGGTGGCCGTCCACCAGCGTCTCCATGGCCTGCTCGGCCTGGTCGACGGGCACGCCGAACAGGGCGGCGGCAGCGGGCGGGCTGATGTCGGGGCCCTCGGCCAGCCCGAGCAGCCGGAACGCGCGATCGGGGGCCACTCCCAGGCGCGGTGCCAGCGGCCGCAGGCTGACATAACTGGCCAGGAAGCTGGTGCGCACCGCCAGGTCCCCTGTTTGCAGGACGTCCAGCCGTCGCTGTGCGTCGGCCAGCCGGTCGGCCAGCGCCGTGATGCTCCAGCCGGGCCGGGCGGCGAGCCGGGCGGCCGCGATCCTGATGGCCAGCGGTAGCCCGCCGCACGCGGCCAGCACCCGGCGGGTTGCCTCCGGCTCCGCCTCGGTGCGGGCGGGCCCGGCGATACGCGAGAAGAGCGCGTCCGCGTCCTGATCCGCCAGGATGCCGAGATCGACCTGCCCGGCCGACTCCAGGTCCGCGAGCGACCGCCTGCTGGTGACCAGGACGGCGCAGCCCTCCGCCCCGGGCAGCAGCGGCCGGACGTTTGCCGCATCTCGCGCATCGTCGAGCACCAGCATCAGGCGTCGGCCCGCGGTCAGGCTCCGGAACCGCGCGGCCAGCTCGCCCTCGTCAGCTGGGCCAGCCGACGGGTCGCCGCCCAGATCTCGCAGCAGCCGGGCGAGCGCCTCCGCCACGGTGACCGGCTCCCGGCTAGAGCCGCGCAAGTTCAGGAAGATCTGCCCATCCGGGAACTGGGCCGCGACCATGTGCGCGACATGCACGGCGAGCGAGGTCTTGCCGATACCGCCGGGACCGGTCAGCACCGAGATCACTACGGCGCCCGCCGCGCGGCCGCCGTCCGGTCCCGCCCGCAGGCTGGCCGCAAGCAAGCTCGTCTGCTCGGCGCGGCCGGTGAAGTCGCTCAGATCGGCCGGCAGCTGCATCAGCGGGCGGGCTGCAACCGGCCGCGGATCGCCAGGAACACGGCGCGGCCCGCTCACCGGCATGGCGAGGGTCGGGTCAGCAGTCAGGATCTGCTGCTGCAGGCGACGGAGCTCAGGCCCTGGCTCCACGCCTAGCTCGGCCACCAGCACCTCGCGGGCCCGCTGATAGCCGGCCAGGGCCGCAGCCTGCTGGCCATCGCGGTAAGAGGCCAGCATCAGCAGCGCGTGCAGCCGTTCCCGCAGCGGATGGAGCGCCACCAGCTGCCGCAGATCGGCGATGGCGTCAGCATGGCGGCCCAGCTGGAGCTCGGCATCGATCCTGGCCTCGATGGCCTGCAGCCGCAGCTCCGCCAGCCGCCCTGCCTCCCGCAACGCCAGCCGCTCCGATCGCACGTCCGCGAGCGGCTCGCCGCGCCACAAGGCTGTGGCCGATTCAAGCAGCGCGACGGCCTCAGCCCAGTGACCGCCTTCTGCCGCCTGCCTGGCGCGGCCGCACAGCGCCTCGAACCTGGAGCTATCCAGCTCGCCGGCGGCGGCGCGGATCAGGTATCCGCCCGGGGATGTGCATATCCTGGCGCGGCCAGAAGTTCCCAGCGCCTGGCGCAGTTCTTTGACGTAGTTACGCAGCGTGACCCGGGCCGACGCAGGCGGGTCATCACCCCACATGGCGGCGGACAGCTCATCCAGCGGCACAAGGCGATTCGCGCTGAGCAGGAGCGCCGCCAGCAGCACGCGCAGCTTGCCGGGCATCGTCGGCAGTGCTATCCCATCCCGCCGCACCAGCAGCGGCCCGAGCACGCAAAACTCCATCTCGGCCGTCACTAGCCCTCCCGCGAGCAGCCTACCGGCGCCCTACCGGCACCCTACCGGCGGCCGTGAGGCTGATGCCGATCAGCCAGCGGCATCAGGCGCGGGACTCGCGCAAGCTCCCAGCGAATGCGCAGGACCATTTCCGGGCCTTCCCTATCCCGGACGCGGGCTGGCCGAGATCCCGGCATTCGCGAGGAGGCCGCGCCGAACGACATGCTAGACCGCAACGAACTAAGCGAGATAGGCCGCACAATTCGCCAGCGCAGGATAGCTCTCGGCCTGAGCCAGCGGCGGCTCTGCGATCTGGCCAGGATAAGCCTGGGCTGCTTGCGCGATATCGAGCAGGGACGGACCAGGTTCCCCCGTGCTAATTCGCTGGCCGCGCTGGAATTGGCGCTTGAGCCTCCCGTCCCCGCATCGGATCACTTGCCGCACCCCGCCTGCTTCACAGCGTTCGGGGACGACGAAGGGCCCGGCTTTCGCTGGCCGGCCGGCCAGGCAGATCACGGGCAGATCAGGATCCTCGGACCGCTGTGCGTAGTGTGGCGTGGCGCTCCGATGGAAATCCGCTGGCGACGCGACCGCATCGTCCTCGCCCTGCTGGCGCTGCGTGGTGAGCTGGGCGTAAGCCCCGGCGAGCTGACCGACCTGTTCTGGCCCGGCCGCCGCCCCAGTAGCGCGATGACGATCCTCCAGGGCCATGTCAGCCGGATCCGCCAGTTGCTGAGGAGCGCGACCAGCACGCCCGGCTCCGAGCCGCTGGCCTGGGACGGCCGGGTCTATCGGCTAGGCCATGGCACACAGCGCCAGCTCGACAGCATTCAGTTCGCGACACTCGCTGAGCACGGTGACGCCGCCGCTTCAGCCGGTGACCCGCGCCAGGCTTGCGAGTGCTACGGCGGCGCGCTGCGACTTTGGCGCGGCGAGGCACTCGCCGATCTCGACCTGGGCTGGCACCCGTCGGTCGTCCTGCTGAATCTCAGCCGCTCGCGCGTGATCATGCGGTACGCCGACGCTGCCGCCTCGATTGGCCGTCACGAGCTGGCCCTCCCGCAGTTGCGTCAGGCGAGCCTGGATGAGCCGCTCAGCGAGGCCATTCACCAGCGGCTGATTGTCGCGCTGGCCGGATCAGGTCAGCGGGCCGAGGCCGTCCAGGTGTTCGAAAAGTTCAGGCAGCGCCTAGAGCATGATCTTGGAATCGCGCCGGGCCGACGTATCTGGCGCGCTTACTCGGAGGCACTGAATGAGTAGCCATATCAGCCGGATTCCGGACGATCAGCAGGCGCCGACTGAGAATGCGAGGGCGGAAGTGACAGCTATCGAGGCCGTTGATTCTCCGGGTCGCTTCGCCGACCCGGTATTCGTTCTGTGCAATGGCCGTTCTGGCTCGACTCTGCTGCGGTTCCTCCTCGACGCCCACCCGCAGATCGCGTGCCCGCCCGAGACGAACCTCCCGGCCCTGTGCGCGCAACTGGCCACGGTGTGGTCGCTGATCGAGGGAGCACCGCTGTCAGCGAACCGGGGTGACGAGCCGCCGGCGATCCCCGATGCCGCGATAGCCGGGGTCCGCGCGACGATGGATCGAATGGTGGGGTCATACCTGGACCGCCGGCACAAGAGCCGCTACTGCGACAAGAGCCTCGGCACCGCCCGGTTCGCCGAGCTGCTGACCCGGGTCTACCCGCAAGCGCGGTTCATCTGCCTGTACCGGCATCCCATGGATGTGATCGCCTCCGGGCTTGAGGCCTGCCCGTGGGGCCTGAATGGCTACGGGTTCGATCCGTACATCGCCTCCGCTCCCGGCAACGCCGTCATGGCGCTCGCACGATTCTGGATCGACAACGTGGAGATGACGCTGGCGGCGGAGGCCAAGTTTCCCGGCTGCTGCCTGCGGGTGCGCTATGAGGATCTGGTCAGCGATCCTGAGGGCATTGCCGCGGGCGTCTTCGAGTTCCTGGGTGTGGCACCGTTCCCGAAAGTCTCCGAGGCCTGCTTCTCGGCGGGACGAGAGCGGTCCGGTCCCGCGGATTACAAGATCTGGTACACCTCGAAGGTCTCGACGGACTCGATCGGCCGGGGCTGGTCGGTCCCGACGACGCTGATCGCCCCGCAGGTGCTGGCCACCATGAACGAGCTGGCCGCCCAGCTGGGCTACCTGGCCGTCGGGGACAGCTGGGGGACCACGGCGCCCCCGGCGGATGTGCGGGTCGCCGGTATCCAGGCCAGCCCGCCCGCGCCCGCCGTGAACGGTAGCGCCGTGAACGGTAGCGCCGTGAACGGTAGCGCCGCGACCGGTAGCGCCGTGAACGGTAGCGCCGTGAACGGTAGCGGAGTCGACCTGGCCGAGCAGCCCGCTAGCGAGGGAACGGGCCGGAGCAGTGGCGACGCGCCGCGCTCGGGAATGCTGAGCGAGCGGCTATTGGCCCGGCTGGCCAGCGCCGATTCCAGACTGGCCGCCAGGTGGGAGCCGCACGAAGCGGAGAAGATCGTGGTGGTCTGGGTGCCTGGCGGTCATGGCGAGGCCACTGAGTACTGGCTGGTCGACCTCAAGGGACGAACGGTGACCCTCGCGAGCAGCGCAGCCCAGGAGGACTCGGACTGGGACGTCATCGGGTCAGCTGACGCGTGGGAGCGCGTCACGGGCGGCGACCTCAATCTCTCGGTTGCCTTTCGCACCTGCCAGCTGCGGTACTGCGACAGCGCCGAGGCAGGCCCGCTGGCTTCTGAGGCCCGGCTGGGAATCCTCGCCAATCTCCTGGGAGTTACCGACTGGTGAACGGAGCCATATCGTGATCGACCGGGGCGCGGGCACTGGCCGACTGGCCGCTGCCCGGGTCAGCGGAATCGGGTCACCGGTGCGCGGGCCGGTGATCGTGCTGACGTACGCGCACTCCGGGTGGCAGCTGCTCATGCAGGCGCTTTCCGCCAGCTCGTCGCTGGCCTGGACCTCGAACACCGGGATTGTGCCGCTGTGTCATTCCGCGATCGCCACGTGGCAGAGCATCGAGGGCCGGCAGTCACCGTCCGCCCTGGCGGTTAACTCGGTTCGCCGGCTGCTGGAGACAATGACGACGGCCATCGTCGCCGACAGCGGGGGTTCGCGGTGGTGCGAGGTCGCGTTCGCCGGCCAGGCGGCGGCCCAGACGTTCCTGCGTATCTCGCCCGCGACGACGTTCCTGTGCCTGCACCGTAGCCTGCATGGCGTCCTGGCCGAGAGCGCCGCCGCCCATCCGCAGGAACAGCAGGAGAGCCCGGGCGGGCCACCCCCCGCCGCCCCCGGCCCGCGCGACGGCGCCGCCGCAGCGGCCAGGTACTGGATCGTCAGGACCCAGATGCTGCTGGAGTTCGAAGACCGTCATCCCCATTCCGGCCGGCGTGTCAGGCGCGAGGACCTCGACCGCGACTTCGCCGGGGAATCTCGGGCGATCTTCGAGTTCCTCGGGCTCGACCGCAGAGAGCTTCATCTCCTGCCCGCTCAGTCCGGTGCACTGGGACCGCAGGAGTCCGATGGCGCCGATCAGCAACAGACGCTCGCGGAGGTCGACGGGCTGCCGCAAGAGCTCCTGACGAAGATATGCGAACTCTACGCGCGACTAGGTTATGAGCCGCTGGGCTCGGCTTAGATCCACTCGGCCTCGGGCGGCGGACCGGCCAGGGCGGGCCAGGCCGGGCGGCTTGAGGTCGGGGCCGACAGCGGCCTTCGCGAACAAGCATCGTCGCAGGCTCGCGGCCGGCCCGCCCGGACCGCCGTTCGCTACTGGCTCAGTTCAGACGGTCTCACATACCTGACCGTATTTGACGACATTGTGGTTGCTGTTCGCCACCAGGGCCTCACATACCTTTCCGACGTTCGGGATGTTGGGCGAGGAACCGAAGGCGGTAAGTGAGTTATTAGAACTCGTATAGATGCGTCCGTGCAGCCATCCTGTATATACCAGGCTGTTGTGTGTGTTGTAGACCCGGACCCGTTCGGTCAGGCCCGTCTGCGCATGGGTGATCCAGGCCGACTGGACGGCCAGGCAGGTGCCGTTGTGTGCGGCCCGGCCGTGCAGCCCGTTGGCCGTCGCCGTAGTGATCGTGGTGGTTTGGCAGGTAATGGCAGGCGTGACCACCCCGGCCGCGCCGGTGTGGGTCAGTGACACGCGCTTAGCCACGTCGCGGGCGGGATGAGCGGCCTGGGCCGGTGCGGGCGCGGCATGGGCGGCCGGCGTCATGACCAGCCCGAGGGCTGGCACCGCGCCGATCGCGCCGATCGCGTAGCGGACCTTCTTCATGAGCGTGCTTTCCTTCCATGAGCCAGGTTGGATGTGGGCGGGAGTGACGCGGCACGGCGCATCCTGGTCAGCCGGGCCTGCCCCAGCGAGCCTTCACGCGCCAGCGGCACAGCGGCGCTGGCCGCGTGTTTCGATGGTCAGCCGGGCTCACATACCGGGCCGTACTTGACGTCGGCGTGGTTGGCGTTCGCCACCAGGGTCTGGCATACCCTGGTGGCGCCCGCGATATTGGCCGTCGACCAGAACGAGGTGGTAACGAAGATGGTGCCGTTTCTCCAGGCCTGGTATATGCGGGTGCCATAACGGCTGTAGAACTGGACGTGCTCAGTCAGCCCCGTCTGTGAGTGGCTGATCCAGGCTTGCTGCCAATGCACGCAAGTGCCCGTGTACTTGTCAAGAGCATGAAGTCCGTTGGCCGTTGCCGTCGCTGTGTTGGCCGTTCCGCAGGTAATGGCGGGAGTAACTCCCCCGGTCGCGCCGGTTTGGGTCAGCGACACCCGCTTGGCCGCGTCGCGGGCGGGTTGAGCGGCTTGGGCGTGGGCGGGCGCGGCATGGGCGGCCGGCGTCATGACCAGCCCGAGGGCTGGCACCGCGCCGATCGCCCCGATCGCGTAGCGGACCTTCTTCATGAGCGTGCTCTCCTTCCATGGAGCCAGGCTGGTCGGGCGGACGGGCGCGACAGGCGCGAGGACGCACCGACCCGCCGGTGCGGGCGGAGGCGGCCGGCGAGCGGCCACGTTGACCACCTCCCCGCGGGCCGGGCCGGCCGCGCGGAGCTGGCGGAACCTCATAGCGCACAGTGTGTTCTGGCCCGCTAGCTGGCTGCTAGGTGCCGCGGGCGCCGCCCTGACGGCCCGGCACAGGACGTCAGGCAGGTACGTCTGCCCAGATGAGGCCGGGGAAGCTCACCGGCGCAGGTGGCGTCGAGGCAGGCCCGTCGGCGGCCGGGTACGGGACAGCCCGTAGTACCGGGCGCAGGCGACCGGTCTCTGCCGCCCCGTCACCGCGGCTAGCTGGCGAAGCTAGCGGCGGCCGTCCCGCGGACGGGCCTGACTGGCCTGCACCGTCCGGCGGGGGTCCGCCCTGGCCCTGGCGCTGTGCTGGTGGGAGGATGCGAGTGTGGGCGAAGATCGGGGCCCGGATCTGGCTGACACCATGGCCGAGGCCGGCGCGGGTCGGGCAGGCCATCACGGATGCGCTGGAGCGCATCCGGCCGGCCTTCGATGCGCTCGCGGAGGTGACCAGC
The DNA here is from genome assembly GCA_963788895.1 of uncultured Actinomycetota bacterium. GTDB lineage: Bacteria > Actinomycetota > Actinomycetes > Streptosporangiales > Streptosporangiaceae > DATBGO01. The sequence goes on from CAWBJA010000012.1 coordinate 408,248, forward strand.
CGGCCTGAGGTCCGGGCCGTGATGGAGCGCGCCGACCGCGCCCTGCGGCGCAGGCCCTGCCTGTGCTTCTGCTGGCGGGCGCATCCCGCTGACCGCGGCATCTGCGAAACGTTCGACGCGGTGATCACCGGCCAGCACAGCTCGGACTTGCTCGGTGAATTTGACGTGCCGCTATGCGCCCCGTGCGCGGCGGCCCGCGCCGCACGCGAGTTCGCCGGGTGATGGGCCTGCTTCGCCCGAACCGGCGGTCGCGGCGAAATCAGCCCGGCCACCCCCCGCTCCCCCGGCGGTTACCGGCCGGGCACGAGCACGAAGCGACCCCCCGGGAACGCGGTGCGCGGAACGCACCGTGTCCCGGGGGTCCTCAGCGGTTGCGGCGGATTAGCCGGAGTGAGTGTCCGTGACCACGAACGTAATGGTCTGGGTCAGCACCCGGCCGGTAATGGTCACCCGGTACAGGCCGGCCGCCATTCCGGTCGTGTCGATGGTGGCCGTGACGGCGCCGTTGCCGTCCGGGCCGGTCACCGCGAGCGGTTGCCCCGGCGACTGATTCCCCGGTCCGGTGACGGTAGCCGTCACGTCGTCCCAGCTCTGTCCGGGCACCGTCGAGGTCGGGTCGGCGAACGGGCCGCTGGTCACCCCGAACTGCCCAGGCAGCGGCGGGAACACCCCGAAGCCGTCTTCGATCGTCGTGCCGTTCGGGGAACTGCCCGGGATGAAGCCGGTCCCGGTGACCGTGACGGTCTGCCCGCTGGCCACCAGGCTGGCCGATGCGCTGATCCCGGCTTGCAGCTTGGTCAGCAAGAACTGCGCCCGACTGCTCGGCTGGCCCGGTCCGTGCTGCGTGTCGATCTGGTGAACCAGGGCGGGCACGAAGGCGGGCGCGGAGATGGTGCCCCAGCCGGACGCGATGTCGTAGCCGGTCGCAGTGGGGAAGCCAGTGACGTTGTATGCGCTGTTAGTGAAGCCGGCCGGGACATCGACGATGCCCGCTGCCGGGCCTTGAGGTCCGAGCGCGGCCAGAGCCGGGTTCACCGGGCCCAGCTTGGCCCCGCGTAGCTGGGTGGCCAGCGCGAGGATGCCCGCGAAGGTGGGTGACGCCTGCGATGTGCCGTCCGAGGCATCCATCGAGATGTCGGGATAGGCGCGGCCGGTGACACCGCTCAGCGCCGGGTTCTGCTGCTGCCACCACGGCTTCGGGTAGACGGTGGATACCCCGGCCCCGCCCGCGTCGGAGTGGTTGTTCCTGGCGGTCCACAGCGCGTCAGGGGCGGTACGCCCGGTCGCGGTGGCCAGGCCCGCGTTGGGGATGGTGCCGCCGACTGCCGTGACCCAGGGACTGTCGGCCGGGTGGCCGGCGGTGACACCGGTCGCCGGGGTGCACTGGCCGGTGTCGTTGAGTACCGGCGGGGCGGTCGGGCCGCAGTCACCGGATGCGAACGATACCGGGATGTTGTGCGCGGCGGCGTCGAGGAATGCGGGATCCAGCGAGCGGACAGCTGCCTGCTGGGCGGCGGTCGGGTTGGTCGGGTCGTTGATGAACGAGTCCTCGCCGTCGCCCAGGCTGACCGTGATGATGTCGGCCAGGTGCTGGTCGGCGATCATCTTGATGGCCTGGGCTACCTCGGGCCAGCCCTGCATGCCGATGGTCTCTGGCACCGGCGGGTGGAAGAAAATGATCTTCGCGAAGGGCGCCATCGAGTGGATCGCCTCTGCGTCGAGCTGATCTTCGCCCGGGCTGCACTCGATCTGGCAGACCGCGGATGGGTCGGTCGGCGCCGGGAGCGCCACGTCGCTGATGTCCGCCGGCGGCAGGTCCATCGCCGCGTCGTAAGACGCCATTGACGCCACCAGGTTCGGGTCGGGGTTCGTGACCACATAAGCCACGGTCACGCCGGCCCCGTCGATCCCTTGCTGCCACAGGCCGTTGACGCCGTAGTCGATGATGTCCTCGGCCGCGGTCGGATCGGGGAAACGCAGCCGGAGCGACTGTCCGGCGGCGATTTTCGCCTCGATCGCGTTGAACGTCGCTGTCGTCGCGGCTATCCGATCCGCGGGCGGCGGGACGCCCGCGCCCTGGCCGGGCGGTGCCCCCGCGCCTGCCAGCGCCGGGGCGGCGAGCACCGGACTGGCAAGTAGCAGGCTGGCGACACCAGCGATGAGAAGTGGTCTGGCGACCATGTACTGCCTCCTGAAATGAACGGCCTGCCTCGCAGCCCTGGCCCTTGATCATCGAGCAAGCCACCAATTACGCTAAAGGAAACGCCCGATGCCGGACAAGGTCCCGCGCACACCTCTCGGCACCATAAAGCCTGGCCCGCCCACTCATGGAGCGGCCGGGCCAGGCATCGCCGGATGATCCTTAGCGGAGGGCGGACTCCCGGGCGACTTCCGGCTCCGCGGAGCCGGACAGCTCGGCCGCGATGGCCGGCCCCGTGCCTGCCGTGGCCGGCTGCCGCGGAAGCCGCCGCAGGGCCAGGTAGCTGACCACCGCGCCGGCTGCGATCAGGGCGACGGTCACGATCAGGCCGGTGTGGTAGCCGTCCAGGTAGGCGGCGGCCGGGTGAGCGCCGCCGCGCAGCGCCGCACCCTGGCGCGAGCGCAGCACCGCGCCGATGATCGTGATGCCGAGCAGCCCGGCGACCTCACGAGAGGCGTTCAGCAGCGCGGAGGCGACGCCGGATCGCTCCGGCGGCATCGAGTGCAGCACCGCGTTGGTCAGCGGGACGTTCATCAGCCCCGCGCCCGCGCCGAAGATCAGGAAGCCGGGCATCAGGCTGGCGAGGGTGGCGCCGCCGCCGAGCCGAGAGAACAGGAACAGTCCCGCGGCCATGATGGCCATGCCGATCGCGACGGTCTGGTTGGGCCGCAGCACCCGGGAGACCGGCGGGGCCAGCCCGGCGAACAGGGCCATGCACAGGGCCATCGGCACGAAAGCCAGCCCGGCTTTGGTCGGCGAGAAACCGAGGATCGTCTGCAGGTAGATGGAGGTGAAGAAGTAAATGCCGAAGATCCCGAACGCCCACAGCATCATGGTCACGGTGCCCCCGGCGAACACGCGGGAGCGGAACAGCCGCATCGCCACCATCGGGTGCGCGGTGCGTGACTCGATCACGGCGAAACCCGCCCCGGCCGCCGCCGCGAGGGCGAAGGAACCGAGGATCAGCGCCGACGTCCAGCCCTTATCGTGCCCCTCGATCAGCGCGTAGGTCAGCGAGAACAGCGCGATCGCCGAGGTGATCAGGCCAGGGACGTCCAGCCGGCGCAGCACGGACGGGTCGCGGGACTCCTGCGTGGCGATGGCCGCGATCGCGAACGTGAGGATCCCGATCGGCACGTTGATGAAGAAGATCCAGCCCCAGTGCAGGTGCTGGCTGATGAACCCGCCGATCAGCGGGCCGAAGGCCAGCGCCATGGCGCCGATCGCGGTCCAGGCGCCGATCGCCGTCGCGCGTTCCCTGGCATCCTTGAAGGTCGCCATGATGATGGCCAGCGTGGTCGGCACGACCATCGCCGCGCCCAGGCCCTGGACCAGCCTCGCGCCGATCAGCACGGCCCCGCTGCCGGCCAGGCCCGCGCCGAGCGAGGCCAGCGTGAAGATCGACAGCCCGATCAGGAAGAGCCGGCGCCGGCCGTAGAGGTCGGCCAGCCGGCCCCGGCGAGCAGCAGCCCGGCGAAGACCAGGATGTAGCCGCTGACGACCCATTCCAGGCCGGCCAGGGACAGGTGCAGGCTGTGCTGGATGGTCGGGATCGCGACGTTGGTCACGTTGTTGTCGAGGTAGGTCATGAAGGTAGCGAGTGACACCGCTACCAGGGACCACCAGCGTCTGGACATGGGCCGGGCTCCTCTTCCGCTCACGTACTGTGTTCTTGTACGTTGCTCGCGTACGTCGTTCTTATACGTTGTATATGGCTACTCTGGCTTGTACGGCGTATAGTTGTCAAGCGATGCCAGGAACTCAGGAACGAGAAGCGGATCGGACCCGGCTGACCAAGCAGGTCGTGGTCCAGCGCGCCCTGGCCCTGGGTGACGCGGAGGGCGTCGCCGCGCTGACCATCCGGCGCCTGGCGACCGAGCTGGGCGTGACGCCGATGGCGCTGTACTGGCACTTCAGGAACAAGGAGGAGCTGCTCGCCGCGGTGGGGGACCAAGTATGGAGCGAGCTCGACACCGACGTCGATCCGGCCGCGCCGTGGCACCTGCAGATGCGCGCTCTCCTGGAGTCACTGCTGCACGTGCTGCGGTCCCATCCGTGCGCCTCGCAGCTCATCCTGGAAGGGGAGAAGCAGAGCGACTCCGCGCTGGTCGCCAGCGAGACCGCGCTGGAGGTCCTGCGCCGCGGCGGCTTCGACCCGGAGCACGCGGCCGTGATCACCCGGAACGCCCTGTGGACCGGCCTGATGCTGACCATGAGCGAGCCGGGGTTCCAGCTGCGGATGACCGATGCCGAGCGGGCGGAGGAGCAGCGCAAGAGCCGGGTACGGCTCGCCTTGCTGCCGCCGGACCGCTATCCGTGCCTGGTGGAGGCGGCCGGGCCGATGTCGGCCAGCGATCCCGAGTTCCATTACCGGTTCGGCGTCGACCTGTTCATCGCCGGCGTGCAGGCCATGGCGGAACCCCGCTGAGCCCGCACATCTTCTAACGGCTTCTGCCCGGCTGAAGCCGTAACAGGTAGCGACCGGCTTTCGGCCGCCGGTTACGGGGTCATGTCCACGACCTGCGGGTCATGGTCACTGACCTGGTTGGCGTACTCCGAGTTAACGTGGACGACCTGGTAGGTGTAATTGGTGATGTCCATGGTCACCAGGATGTGATCGAGCACCTCGGAGATGCCGTCGAAGTCGTAGGTGTACTGCTGGTTAGCGGGCAGCGTAGTGATCAGGTCGGTCAGCGTTGGCGTTCGGGAACCATCTGACGTCCCCGTCCTCAGCACGGACAGAGCCGGGCTGAACTGGTAGTCATTCAGGTCGCCGACCACCACCACATCGGCCTTCTTGTCGATGGCCAGCAGCTGGCCGACGAAATCGTGCTCAGCAAGGGCCTGTCCGGCACGCTGCACCGCGGAGGTCTGCGCCGGGTACTGGAAGCGGCCGTCGGCATTCTGGTCGCCTAGCTTCGCGTCGAAGTGATTGGCGATGACGAACACGTCCTTGCCGTTGAAGAAGAACTCGCCCACCAGCGGCTTGCGGCTGGCCGTCCAGACCGGGTTGGTCGGGTCGATGCGCCCGGGAGACAGCGTCAGCGCTGGCCCGCCCTTGGTCTTTATGACCTGCGTGCCCGTCGTGGAGCGGTCGACGTCGGCAGCGCCGGCGTCAACGAATGACACCGCGGCCGGGTTGAAGAGGAAGACGACCCTGATGTTGCCGCCCGGCTCGCCGCCATCCTGGTCGTTCACCGGGTCGATCTCGCGCCAGGCGTAGGCCGGGCCTCCGGCCGCCGTGATCGCGCCGGTCAGTTTCGTCAGGGTCTGGTCGGCGGCCACGACTGCGTCGTCGGTCGCGCCGTCATTGTCTTGCACCTCTTCCACCGCGATGATGTCCGGGTCGGCGAGGTTGGTCACGATGCCGTTGGCCAGCGCCTGGTACTTGCTGGCCGGGTCGGAGGGCGCGAGGTTCTCGACGTTGTAGGTGGCGATCGAGAGCTGCTTGCTGGCCGGGCCGGCCGCGACCACGGGCGGCAGGTTGCCCCGTCCGACCTGGCCAAGCGTGGTCGCGGCGATGAGGTAGCCGCCGAACAGCGAGTAGTCCAGCGGGCCGATCGTCGCGCCGCTGAAGGTGTCGCCGACGTTGACCTCCGGGTTGCTGCCATCCACCGGCACGACTTCCAGCCGCCCGGACGGCGTGGCGTTCTCGGCCTCGAGCAGCGTGCCGCCCCGGTAGCTGGTGTTCTGGCCTGGTTTCGTGGTGATGTACTGCTCGCCGAAGGAGTCAGAGGGCCCGACAACTCTGGCGTTGTCCACCTCGACCCGCATGCCCTCGATCGACTCGTAGAAGTCGAGCGCCGAGCGGGACGGCGTGATCTGGGTCGACTCGATATTTGCCCCGCCGAGATCAGGGGCGTAGACATCGGGCACCGTGTCCGGGCCCAGGACGACCGGGGCGGGCAGGGGATTGCCGCTCGACAGCGTGATCACGCCGCTCTGATCGATCTCGGTGATCGACAGGTTGGAGGTCGCTGCGACCGTGTCGCCGCTGGCCAGCGGGTAAAACTCGGAGACCTTGCCCGAGACGAGCACGCTGTCGCCCGCCTGCACACTCGGCGCGCTGCCGGTGAAGACGAAGATGCCCTCGCTGGTGGCGGGATCGTTGTCAGCAGCCGGGTCCTGGATCCAGTAGCCCTTGCCGGAGCCGGCCGCGCGGACGCCGGTGACAATGCCCGGCACGTTGGTCACGGTGTTACCGGCCTGCGGCGACAGCCAGCCGGCGCCCTGGATGTCATGAATGCGCAGCGGGCCCGGAGTGCCGCCGCCCCCGCCTGATCCGCTGCCGTTGGCCGCGCCTGGCGTGGGCGCGGCGGCGGTGAAGTCGGTCCCGTTCTGGTCCGTATCCGCGGCACTAGTGCGCTGGTCGGAGGTGGTGTTGCTCGGCGCTGGAGCGTCCGCGCTGCCCTCGTTGATCACGGCAGTGCCATAGCCGATGAGATCGACGATGTCGGGATCGGCGCCGCAGTCAGCGGCCGTCTTGCAGGTCAGCGGGGTGCTGTTGTCGACCAGGGCCACCGTGCCCGCGGTCGCGGACATGTTGATCGAGCCCGTGGCCTGCGTGCCGGGCAGGTCGGTGGTCCCGCCGGCCCCTGCCGCCTCGCCCACCAGGTACAGGCCGCCAGCGTCGGCCGACCCGGTCAGCGGCGTGACCTGCCAGGTCGTTGTCGGGCCCGGGCTCGCCGAGATGTACTGCACCGACCAGCCATCGACGCTCTGCGCGGCGCCGGCCCGGTTGGCGAGCTCGATGAAATCGTTCTTGAACGTGGCACCGCTGTTGCCGCCTCCGCCGTAGACCTCGTTAAGCACCACCCCGGCTGACACAGCGGCCGCAGGCGAGGCCGGGGCGATCGCGCCGCCCGCCGCGGCCAGGGCCGCGACCGCGACCAGGGTGACCGTAGTAGCGAGGGGAGGTCGGGGTTTGAGCACAGTATTCTCCTGCGATGCTGAGGGCAGTCGGGCTGGTTCCGGCTCCATTGTCCGCGACATTGTCCGAAAGGAGAATGGCAAGCAGGTAAACAGGACACGACCGGTTGCCTTGAGCCGTCATGATCACCGGCCTCCAGCACGCGGCCGCGCAGATCAGGCCGTTCCTTAAGGGACCTGCGGGCGAAGGCTCAATGCGCAGGCCCCTGGCTTATGACGTGCTCGGTTTCGGAACGCGGGCCCGTAGCGATCCAGCGGTTAGCCCAGGTCGGGCAGGCCGCCGCGCACGCAGTGAGCCTGGCGGGGTCGCTGAGGCTGACCTTCACGTCATAGCCGTCAGTGCCGACGCCGAGGATCAGCCGGCCACCGCACAGGTGATCGGACCGACCGGATCACCGCCGACCAGTTCGCCGACGTCATGCCCGAGGACCTGCTCAAGTTCGGGATGACGTCGCCGCTGCGGCCAGCTCCCACGGACGGCGTCACGCCGGTCCTGACGCCGGGCGCGCAATGATGGCAGGCGAATCCCCCGTTGCTTCATTTATAGCAGAGTCCAGCCGGGCTCATGAGGGCCGCAATTTGGCTCTAAAGTGGCGGGCCTCAGATCGGAGCTGATGAGGTGAACCCTTGACTGCCAGCGCGTTTGACCTTCCCGGCCGCCTCTGCGTCAAGGCCGACCCGGCGCTGATCGCCGCTGACGAGCAGCACTTCGCGGCCATCGCCGAGAGCCTGGAGCAGTCGATCGCCGACCTGTCCGGCCGCCTCGATGCCATGCGCAAGGCGCCCGGCGGCATCGGGCAGGCGGCGATGGACCGGGACATGGAAATCCACCGGCTGGCCGCTCGCCTGCGCGCCCTGCGTCGCTTCGGCCTGGACCTGTGCCTCGGGCGCATCGTCGGTGCCGACAACCCTGAGCCCGTGTACATCGGACGGCTTGGCCTCACCGACCGCGCGGGTCGCCGGCTGCTGCTCGACTGGCGTTCCGCCGCGGCTGAGCCGTTCTTCGGAGCGACCCATGCCAACCCGATGGGGCTGGCCAGCCGCCGCAGGTATCGCTGGACCCGCGGCCGGATCAGCGATTACTGGGACGAGGTGTTCACCTCGGACGGGCTGGACGGGCACGCCGCGCTTGACGACCAGTCCGCCTTCATCGCCAGCCTGGGCAGCAACCGGTCGGCCCGGATGCGAGACGTGCTCGGCACCATCCAGGCCGACCAGGACGCCATCATCCGGGCCGGATCGGTCGGCGCCCTGGTCGTCGACGGCGGTCCTGGTACGGGCAAGACCGTCGTCGCCCTGCACCGCTCCGCCTACCTCCTGTACTCCGACCCTCGCCTCGGTCACCGCCGGGGCGGCGTGCTGTTCGTCGGCCCGCACCAGCCCTATCTGGCCTACGTCGCCGACGTGCTCCCCAGCCTCGGCGAGGAGGGCGTGCAGACCTGCACCCTGCGGGATCTGGTCGCCGAGGGAGCCGCGGCTGCGATCGAGGCCGCCCCGGACGTGGCCCGCCTGAAGTCGTCCGCGGAGCTGGTGAAGGCGATCGAGCCGGCCGTCAGGTTCTACGAGAAGCCGCCCGCCCAGGGGATGACGGTCGAGACCCCCTGGTCTGACTTCTGGCTGAGCGCTGAGGACTGGGCCAGGGCGTTCGAAGCACCAGATCCCGGTACTGCGCACAACGAGGCGCGCGACCAGATCTGGGCCGAGCTGCTCACGATCCTGACCGATTCCCGCGACGGCGACGTCCCGGCTGACCTGCTCCGCAAGTCGCTGCTGCAGAACCGGGAGCTGCACGCGGCCGTCAACCGCGCATGGCCGCTGATCGAGGCGGCTGACCTGGTCGCAGACCTGTGGTCGGTTCCCGCCTACCTGAGGCTATGCGCTCCCTGGCTCAGCCCCGATGACGTTCAGCAGTTGCAGCGCGCGGACGCTCAGGCCTGGACGGTGTCCGACCTGCCGCTCCTGGACGCGGCACGGCAGCGGCTTGGCGACCCGGAGGCAGCACGGCGTAAGCGCCGGCACGACGCCGCGGTCGCCGCTGAACGCGAGCAGATGGCCCGGATCGTCGACGACCTGATCGAGGCCGCGGACGACGAATATGGCGTAGGCCTGGTGACGATGCTGCGCGGCGAGGACTTCCAGGACGCCCTGGTCAATGAGGCCGCACTGCCCGATACCGATCCGGACCGGCTCGCCGGCCCGTTCGCGCACATCGTCGTGGACGAGGCTCAGGAACTGACCGACGCGCAGTGGCAGATGCTGCTGCTGCGCTGCCCGTCCCGGAGCTTCACCATCGTCGGGGACCGGGCCCAGGCCCGGCACGGGTTCTCCGAGCCATGGCACGAACGGCTGGAGCGGATCGGGCTCGACCGGATCAGCCTGGCCTCGCTGAGCATCAACTACCGGACTCCGGAAGAGGTCATGGCCGAAGCCGAGCCGGTCATCAGGGCCGTCCTCCCTGACGCCAACGTGCCGACCTCCATCCGCAGCAGCGGCGTCCCCGTCGGACACGGATCTGCCGCGGATCTGGGCTCGATCCTCGACACCTGGCTCGCCGCGCATGGCGAAGGGATCGCCTGCGTCATCGGCGATCCCACTTTCCCTGCGACATCCCGCGTCCGGTCGCTGACCCCGGAGCTGTCGAAGGGGCTCGAGTTCGACCTGGTCGTCCTCATCGACCCAGCGGCCTTCGGCCAGGGCATCGAAGGCGCGGTCGACCGCTATGTCGCGATGACCCGGGCGACCCAGCAACTCGTCATCCTCACGAGCTCCTGACGCCTCGGGATGGTTCATCAGGCCGGCCCCTTCTGGGTGGCCGTCAGCGGCGTGCTCAGGGTCAAGTCGAGCGGGAAAGTCATTCCGGGAGCCGTCGTCTACCTAGCGGAAAATTCGATCGTCGGGCAGCACGCCACCACAAACAGGCAGCGGCAAAGTCACCTTCAAGGTCACGGTGCTGCCCGGAGATGACGACATCTATAATAACGAATTCCTCGGCAACAACAGCTATGTCTCCTCGGTCAGCCCCGGCCTTGAGCTCATCAACATGGGCTGACGCCTGCTAGCCGCTCGCTCGTTCCCGCCGAGCCAGGCGGGACGGGCCCGGTACCTGTTCGCCGCGCTCGCGACGTCGGCTTTCTTCAGTCAGACGGCGGCCGTGTGGCCCGGGCGATCGTGGCGGGCGACAGTCAGGGCAATCCGTCGTATGCGACGATCCCGATCATGCTGCGGCGGCGAAGCGAACCACGGCCCCGTGGCACGTTCCTGGCCAGCGCGTTGTCCAAACGTAGTCGCGGCGTAGCGCCTGGCCGGAACACTCGGTTTCCCGCAGGAACGAAGTAACCGAGAGGGGCAGAAAATGAGCATCCGAGCAACGATCCGGTTCGCCGTTGCTGGCCCGGCACTAGCTGTCGGCCTGGCTCTGGCTATCCCGGCTGCCGCCAGCGCGACGACGGCGACACCCGGCGCTCACGTCATCAAAGACAGCCCGAGCACGATGTCGGCCAGCCGGCCCTCCGCGATCACCCCGGACGTCAATAATTTCTGGACGTACGACGGACAAGGCCAGACCGGAGACGGCTTGGGATATGCGTGCGTCCAGGGTGGTGACTACCTGGCATCAGACGGCTGGCCATTTCTCACCCATGTCCTGTCCGTAAAGAATAACTGCGAGTATCGCGTCTATCTCCAGTACGCGAACGGAACTTCGGACTGCGTTAACCCGAAAACGTCCCGCAACATCGTCGACACGAGATTCCAGGACCCCGACGGCGTGATGATCGGCAACAGCACGGCCAACTGCTAAGGGGGTCGCCAGCAGCGTCCCGCGGATCAGCACTCCGCCGCCAGCGCTGCCGCCCGCCGAAACTCAGAAGAACCTCAGGGGCCTGCCGCGGAATCCGCGGCAGGCCCCTGCCGCCGTCGACGCATGGCTGGCCGACGATCCCGACGAAGCTGACCGGGCCGAGCTGGCTGGCCCGGCCGACGTCGCATTACAACGGCATAACTAGCCACTAACGATGTTCCCCCAGCGGCCTGCCCGGCCAAAAATACGAGGCGTATCCGGCGGTCCCCTGGCTAGCCTGGCCTCAGGGCGCGCGGTCCGCGCGGCGCCAGTGATGCCGCCTGGGCCGTGCTGGCGCGGGGGTGAGTGCGGTGCGGCTGGGGATACTCGGGCCATTGTCGGTCTTAGACGACGCCGGGACCGAACTGCCAGTGCCGGCCGCCCGGCAGCGGATACTGCTGGCCGCGCTGCTCGCCCGCGCGAACCGGATAGTCGCGGCTGACGAGCTGGCCGAACTGGTCTGGGACGGCGCCCCGCCGCCGGGCGCGGCCAAGACGGTGCGGGTTTACCTGGCGCGCTTGCGCCAGGCGGTCGGGCCCGCGGTCGCCGGGCGGATCCTGACCCAGGATCCGGGTTATGTGTGCCGGGTCACCGGCGACGAACTTGACCTCCTGCACTTCGAGCGACTCTGCCGGGAAGGTGGCGATGCGGTGCGGTCCGGCGCCTGGCGGCCGGCCGCTGACCTGCTGGCCGCGGCACTGGGGCTGTGGCGCGGCCAGCCGTTCAGCGATGCCCCCTCGCAGGCGCTGTGCGACGCGTACGTCCCGCGCCTGGAACAGCTGCGCTTGCAGGCGGTCGAATGGCGGGTCGAAGCCGACCTGAACCTGGGCCGCCACGAACAGCTCGTCCCCGAGTTGCTGGCGCTGGCAGGCGAGCATCCGCTCCGCGAGCACATCCACGCGGACCTGATGCTGGCCCTGTACCGCAGCGGCCGGCCAGGCGACGCGCTCGCCGCCTACCGCAGCGCCCGCCGGGTGCTGGCCGACCAACTCGGCATCGAACCCCAGGCCAGCCTGCAGCGCCTGCACCAGCAGGTGCTAACGGGCGACCCCGCGCTCGAGGCACCGCTGGCGCTGCCGCCAGCACCGGGCGGCAGCAACCCGGCAGACCACGCTGATGGCGTGCACGACGGCGGGACGGTGCCACGGCAACTGCCCGCTGTCGTGCGGCACTTCACCGGCCGGGCCGACGAGCTCAAGACGCTGTCGGCACTGCTGGACCGGACGGCGCAGGACGCGGGCATGGTGGTGATCTCGTCAATCGGCGGTGCCGCCGGGATCGGCAAGACCGCCCTGGCCGTGCACTGGGCCCAGTACCATGCCGACCGGTTCCCCGGCGGGCAGCTATATATCAACCTGCATGGCTTCGGGCCCGTCGGCCCGCCGCTGGAGGCCCAGACGGTGATGCGCAGGTTTCTCAACGCGCTCGGGGTACCGCCCGCCCGCATCCCGGCCGACTTGGACGCGCAGACCGACCTCTACCGCAGTCTGCTGGCGGGCAGTCGCGTGCTCGTGGTGCTCGACAACGCCCGCGACGCCGAGCAAGTCCGCCCGCTGCTGCCTGGCGCTTCCGGCAGCATGGTGCTGATCACGAGCCGCGATCAGCTGGCCAGCCTGATCGCGGTCGAGGGGGCCTGCCCGCTGACCCTGGACCTGCTGACGCCAGCGGAGTCCCGCGAACTGCTGACCCGCCGCCTGGGTGCCGAGCGCCTGGCCGCCGATCAGCAGGCCGTCAGCGAACTGGGTGACCTGTGCGCCCGCCTGCCGCTGGCGCTTAATATCGCCGCCGCCCACGCCGCCGTACACCCGCAGCGCCCGCTTGGCACTCTGGTCGGCGAGCTGCGTGACGCCAGGCGGCGGCTCGACATCCTGGCCAGCCGGGACAGCGCCGCGGACGTCCGGGCGGTGTTCTCCTGGTCGTATCGGACATTGAGCGCTGAAGCCGCTCGCCTGTTCCGGCTGCTGGGGGTGCACCCGGGCCCTGACATCAGCGGGCCGGCCGCGGCCAGCCTGGCCGCCCTCCACCCCGACCAGGCCCGCCGCGCGCTGGACGAGCTGACCGGCTCGCACCTGCTGACCGAGCACATCCCCGGCCGGTATGCGTTCCACGACCTGCTGCGCGACTACGCCACCGAGCAGGCCCACCGCACCGACAGCGAGGCGGAACGCCAGATCGCCTTGCACCGGGTCCTGGATCACTACCTGCACTCCGCCCACGCCGCTTGCGCGCTGGTCTATCCTGACTGGCTGGCGCTGGCCTTGGCGGCACCTCATCCGGGAGTGACATACGAGCATCCGGGCGACCGGGACCAGGCACTGGCCTGGTACCAGGCCGAGCACGCCGTGCTCGTCGCCGCTATCGCCGCCGCGGTCGAAGGCGGCTTCGACACCCACACCTGGCAGATCCTGACGACGGTGGCGACGTTCCTGGCCAGGGAGGGACACTGGCCGGAGTGGTTCGCGGCCAGTAAGACCGCGCTGGCCGCCGCCCAGCGCAGCGGTGACCTGACCGGGCTGGCCCACGCTCACCGCCGGCTGGGCAATGCCTTCGCGGAACAAGGGTCCTACCAGGAGGCCGACGCCCATTTGCGGCAGGCGCTCACGCTGTACGACACGCTTGGCGACGACGCCCAGCACGGCAGCACCCACCTGTCCCTCGCTTCTGCGCTCGACCGGCAGAACCACCCCGTCCAGGCCCTCGCGCACGCACGCCGGGCCCTGGAGCTTTACCGGAACGCCAGCCACCAGGAAGGGCAGGCGTGGGCGCTGAACGAGATTGGCTGGTGTCATGACCTGCTCGGAGAGTACGAACAGGCCTTGACTTTCTGCCTGCCCGCCCTCGGGCTGTCCCGTGAGCTTGGTGATCAGTACATCGAAGCCAGCACCCTGGACAGCATCGGCTACGCATACCACCATCTCGGCCGCCACGCCGAAGCCATCACCCACTATCAGCTCGCCCTCCGGCTCAGGCGGGTGGCCGTCTACCGCTACTCCGAGGCCAACACGCTTACCCACCTCGGCGATACCCAGCACGCCGTCGGCGACCAGGCTGCCGCTCGCGACGCCTGGCACCACGCCCTCGACATCCTGGACGACCTTCAGCACCCCGACGCCGACGCCATCCGTGCCAAACTCCAGGACCTCGCCCCTCAACCCAGCAGGCAGGCCCTGGTCCCACCCCAGCCCCGGCCAGCCAGCACCACACTGAACCATCCAGGCCACGGCAGGCGCGGTGGCGAGCTGGGCAGCTGATCAGATTGGGCCTCGGCGTGCGCCGAACCACCTCCAGCGGCACAGGCGAGGCTACTCCTCGCCAGAAAATCGCTCCCAGGCCGGCTGGCGGGTCATCCGTCAACGGTTACCTCCGCTGGCGCTGGAGTTCTATCTCATCAGCAGCAGGCGTTCCCAGCCAGCGGCCTGGTGATGGATAAAGCGGGTAAGTACGCACACGACTCCGCTGTCACCGTTCAGGAACGATGCGTCTCGCCCGATGCCGTCCGGCCGCTGATAAGTTAGCCTGCCATGCGCCCGGCGTTCCCTGATGTACGAATACCATTTTTCGGCAAACGCAGCCGCTTCGTACCGGCCAAGGTGCGACATCCGCTGCCCGAAGTAGTAAAGGAACGCCGCACCGTGGCACACGCAGCAGTCCTGAATCCCGGCTAGCGAGACCGGGCGGACTATGACAGCCCTGGCCGCCATCTGTGAGCAGGCGAGGACCTGTGCCTTCAGGTCCGGATCATCCAGCGAGCGAGCCACGCTCCCCAGGGCCAGCGAGACTCCGGGATCACCGTGGCACCATGAACTCCGGCCCCTTCCCACGGCCGACTTCTGATCTCGGCTTCCGGCTGGCTCTGGAAAGGCGTCATACACGTATACAGAATTGGGCGAGGCAACATTCACAAGCCAGCGCGCCATGTCGCTGAGCATGGGCTGCACTCTATCGGCCAGACCTAGGCCGCTGCTGGCCACCGCAGCCAGGAAGGCTGCTATTCCAGCATTACCGTGCGCGACACCAACCGCCTTCCAGCCACTGCGGCGGGAGGTCTGCGGGTCATCCCACCGGCCTGCTCTCAAGCGGACGTAAGAACCATCCGCACTGCTTTCCAGGCGTTCGTCTATGACGTGCACCGCTCCTGAAACGATGCGCCGGCTGATCGCCGGGACGATATGATCCAGGCCGTAAACGCCCAGCCCGGCTATCCCGAAAAGCAGCTCAGCATCTTCGGCTGCGGGATAGCTATCGATCCATGACAGGATCAGCTCGTCGATACTCTGCAAATTTCCCAGCTTGCACCCGAGTACCCGGTGAAGCTGAGTCGCGGTCCACCCGATCCGCGCGGCGCCCTGGTACAGCCAGGGACGCATGTTGCTGGTATAGCGCAAGGCTTCTAGGCCGTCCATGAAGCAGCCCAGCGGGTTGAATTCGCCGAGGCCGGCTTCCTGTGCCGCGAGCATGGCAATCGACAGATCTATGGCGTCAAATGGATTCCAGTTAGTGGCCAGCAGATCTTGGGCGTCGCCAAGCAGTACGCGGGAAAGATCTGCCGCGCTGGGATCACCGGGGCACATCGAGGGCACTCAGCTTTCCTCCGGGCTTACTCAGGACTGCAGCTCTGTCCAGGGGACACGGCGTCAGCGCGGAGCATCTCCCTGAGGGCAAACTCATAGGCCAGAGCCTCCATGCGCCTGTTGTCGCACGCGAACAGCCTGTTGCAATGCATGTGAACCGCCGACGCGATGATCTCAGCTAGCTGCTTATCGCGCCCATGCCGAACTCGCCCGAGCAGAGCCGTGAGTTCCTGCTCACCGTGCCCCGCCGAGCGATCGCATCTCCTTGGTCACCTCAGCCTGATAGCCACGCCATACCCGGCCAACGCCCTTGCTCGGCCAGTGCCCGCCGGGCCACAGCCTTCGCTGCGCCGCGCGCATCGCCGGGTAGAGGTCATCTCGCCGCCGGGCGGCATGTTGCCACCACGAGCAGATGGTCCGGCCGGCCACGGCCAGGCGCTGGACCTCGCCCGGCTGCGTGCCTATGTATTCCGCGACTGAATCGCTATCAGTGCAGAAAAGGTTCTCGGCGGCTGCGATCGCATCGGGGCCGCCGTACCGGCGCACTTCCGGTACGTACGGCTCTTGGCGCATGAACGTAATAAGACCCTCGGTGCGCAGCGCTGCGGCAAGATCATGAAGGGCGGATGTCACCGTATGCCGTTCCCGCACATTCGAGGCCCGCACGCGCACTCGCACGTGATATCCGCCATCGTCGTAGCGCACGAAGAACCACTGCCCCGCCGAACCGTCCGCCCGCAGCGCGTTAGCCAGCGCATGAGCGCGAGTAACGACCGTGTCGGCGGCCCCGATGCCGCAGAACAGCTGGACATACGACCATTCATCGCCAGGCACTGGACGGCAGACGGCCCGGGTGTCCGCCAGCGCGGTACGGCCGTCCGCCAGCGCGGTGCGGCCGTCCGCCAGCGCGGTGCGGCTGTCCGCCAGGGCGGTGCGGCTGTCATCGGCAGGACTGCTGAATGAGGCGCAGATCTCAGTAACGTGATGGCCGCGCGGCCCCTTGATGTAGGGATGCTCCACCTGCGGCAGCTCGATGAACTCCGTGATGCCCCGCCTGCTCAGGTAGGTCAGCCGCTCCAGTAGCTGGTCCGGCGGGCTGTCCAGGTCAACAGGAAGCACCCTGTCACCCTCACCCTCGCGGCCGCCGATCCATCTTCGCTGACCGAGGCCCGGCAGGCAGGAACGAAGCCGGTGCGCAGGATCTGCGGCCTGAGTGCAGGCGAGAAGATCTTCCTTACTTGGCACCCAGCGCTCCGGGGTCACGATCACCCGGCCGCACACAACTCGCGGGAGGCGCCGCAGGCCGCGAAGCGAGCCCCATTGCCACGTCACCCCCAGGCTCGACTCGGCCAGTGTGGCCAGCAGAACGTACAGCGGATCATTTGCT
The DNA here is from genome assembly GCA_963788895.1 of uncultured Actinomycetota bacterium. Taxonomy (GTDB): domain Bacteria; phylum Actinomycetota; class Actinomycetes; order Streptosporangiales; family Streptosporangiaceae; genus DATBGO01. The sequence goes on from CAWBJA010000012.1 coordinate 425,173, forward strand.
GCTAGTGACGCGCGATAGGCGGAGCCCACGTAGAGCCTGATACGTGCGCCGGTCAGCGCGTCGTATACCCCGAATTCGCCGCCCTCGACGCGGATCAGGAGCCGGCCGGGATGGATGGTGCCTCCGGTCGCGCCGGCCAGGGCGATTGCCTCGCTGCATACGCGCGGCCGGATGAGCGTGTTACCTGCCCGCCCGCCCGGGCTGTACATCACCTCAGCCGAAATGCTGGCTCCGTCCGGACTCCGATGCGAATCCGCGATCTCCATTCGCATGCATTCGGCCAGCGCATGATGAGATGCCGCGAGCCGCCCGAACAGGGCGCCAGCTCCGTCCAGGCCGGCCCCGGTCAGCATGCTATGAAAAGCGCCCTTAGGGTCACGGACCAGCGCGGCCAGTACTCCCTTCGCCTTGAGCCGTCGCGGCTCCCGGCCCGCGACTTCAGGATCAGGCGGCGGGACGGCGTCAGTGGCCAGGTCGAATGGCTCACCGGTGCTGAGCCAGTGATCGAGGGCGGCCAGTTGCACCGGGCTCACTTCCGGGTGCCGGGAACTCGGCTGGACCTGGGCCTGAGCCAGATCTGCGATAGCCGACCGGCACCGCACGGTCCAGGGCAGCAGTCCGCCCTCAGGATCGGCGACTTCGAGCAGCCGGACGGCGGCATCCCCATGCCGGGCTTCGAACCTCGCGCGCAGATCGCTCAGCCGGGCGGGCGGCGGGCAGGCCTGAACGAGGCGATCGGCAGCTCGCTCGAGGTCGCGGACAATGTTCTGGTCCAGCGCGCCACGGCACGTTACGCCAAGCCGCAGGTCATAGCGCTCCGCGAAGCTGACCGTCCGCAGCCCGTGGCTCTCGCTCCGCAGACTGTCCCACGAGCTATCCAGATTCGCCAGGAATCCGGGCGTCAGAGGTTGCTCGGGCTCGATGACTGACGCGACGCTGGTGAGTTTCTCGGCCAGCCTGGCGCCGCCCGTGCCCGCGAGCAAGCCGACTGCCACCTGGGTGGGCGTATGCCCATGACGCAGGAGGCCGGTGTCGGGGCTGAGCAAGCCTTGGTCGACAAGATCAGCTACGAACATCTCGATCTTGTCGTAGTCGGCCGTCTTGAGGTGGCCGCGCAGCCAGCGGCCAGCCTTTCGCCGGTGCACGAATGCTCGCAGCAGGACAGGGCGATCGATATGGCCGGCGTCGACTTCACCCTGACGACGTCAAAGGGTGAATCCTCTTTCCGGAAAGAAAAGTAGTCTCCTCTGCGGACGAGCGTAGGGTTCACCCGGAGCGGAACTCTCCGCGGAGATATCGCCGAGATGTGTTCGCCGACAATCCGCTCAAGGACCGCAACGTCAACAGACGCACCAACGCGATACCCGGTCCGCCCCGTGAGCCGCAGCGTGGTCTGATCGCCGAGTTCGGTGACGCAGGTTCCCGCCAGGAGCCCGAACGGCGTGGCGCGCCCGCCCATGCGGGTGACATACCGCCGGACCGCTTCCTGGGCTCGGGCCCGATCCGCCGCGGGGCCTGCCCCCTCGGCGGCTTCCAGCAGACGCGGCCCGGCAGCATGCGTGATCGCGCTGCGTATCAGCCCGTCGCTGACCCGGCCGGGCCGGGCCAGCGTGCGAGACATTTCGGTGACGCTAAGCGCCGCAACGCGAAGCAGCACAACTCTCGGCGGGGCGGATGCGCTTTTCATTCCTCGGCCGGATGGCTGGCCCGGATATTACGGAATGTGAAAAACGTGAATATCCCAGCGCCGGGTCGGGCGGCCCCGTACCTGACGGCCATCATGGGTCGCCTGATCCCGCGCCGGATACCTCATGCCCTGGTCAGCCGCACACCCACGGGGCGGTACAGTCCCAGACGTTCGTGCCGCAGTTGGTCCCCAGGGTCAGCGGTACCTTGCCCAGCTCAGGGTTCTGGCTGCCGCTGCAGTCGATGCCGGTCTCGGCGGAACGCCGGGATGGTGCGGGCAGCAGGTGAGCGTGGATCGTCAGGTCTAGCTCTACAGTTTCTTCGGCTGTGGCGGAGGGCATGGGCGGACTCCTAGCTGCGGGGGTGGCTCACGGCACGATGACGCGGCCAAGCTATCCTCCGGGCGTAAGTACGCCGTATATTCCGCGTAATGTGCCGCTCTCAGCGCGCCTGGCCCTGACGCAGCGGCTTCACCGGGTCCCGGACGTCGGTGCTGGCGAGCTTGGCGCGGACCTGGCCGGCGTCGGGGTGCTGCAGGTCGTCGAGGATGCAGATGGCCTGCTGCCAGGCCTCCCGGGCCTGCTGCAGTTCGCCGGCCGTCTGATGGGTGTCGCCGAGGCGGGCGAGGGTGTCGGCTTCGGCGTACCGGTCGCCGAGTTCGGCGAAGAGCCTGAGGGCGTGCTGGTAGTACTCGGCGGCCGCGGCGGTGTGGCCGAGTTTGTGCGTCGCGTAGCCGAGGCTGTCCCAGGTGTATGCCTCGCCGCTGCGGCAGCCGGTATCGCGGTAAAGGACGAGGGCTTGCCCGGCACGATGACTGAGCCTGCTGGTAGTTGCCGAGCAGGGCGTGGATCCAGCCGACGGCGTTGAGGGCCTCGGCCTGCCCGGTCTGGTGGCCGATGGCCTGGAACAGGCGGAGGGCCTGCTCGGCGTGGCCAAGCGCGTCGCCGTTACGTTGCTGGTGTTCGGTTATCCAGGCCAGGGTCTGGTGGGCGCGGGCCTCGCCGACGTGATCTCCGAGCTGCTGGCAAAGCTCCAGGCACGCCGCCTGGTGCGTCCGGGCCTCGTCGTACTCAGCGAGCCGGGTACAGGTGATGGCCAGGAGACGGTGGGACACGGCCTGCCCGGTCGGGTCGGCCAGGCGCCCGGCGGCGGCCGTGGCCGTGCGCTGGATGGCCGCGTGTTCGTGCCAGTGCCCCTGCCGGTCGAGGAAGTACCACATGGCCCAGGAGATTTGCCAGGCGTGGGCGTCGAACCCGGTCTGGGCGGCCAGCGTGACGGCGGCCCGCAGGACGTAGCGCTCGGCCTCGAACCAGGCCATCGCCTGCTGGCTAGCCGGCGAGCTGCTCGGGCGTGACGCCAGGCCGCGGGCGCGGCCAGGGTGATCGGCCGCGTGCCGGGCTGGAGCAACCGCGTCGGCGGCGTGAGCGGCATGCAGGTAGTGATCGAGCATCGCGGCGCGTGGCCACGCGGCGGAGGCTCGTCGTCGGTGGCGCTGAGCCTGCTCGGTGCGTAGGCCCGGAGCAGGTCGTGGCAGGCGTACCGGCCCGGCATGTGCTCGGTGATCAGGTGGGCGCGGGTCGAGCTCGGTCAGAGGTCGCGAGCTGGGCCGTCGTCGCGGGATCCGGCCAGGCTGGCGGCGGCGCAGGCGGTGATGTCGGGGCCGGGATGCAGGCCGAGCAGGCGGAACATGCGCGCGGCGGCGGGGGTGAGCTGACGGAGTGGACCAGGAGAAGACGGCGCGGATGCTGGCGGCCGGGTCGCCGGTGTCGAGGGCGTCCAGGCGTCCGGCGGCGTCGCGAAGCTCGGCGGCCAGGGCGGACAGCGGGCAGGTGCGGACGGGCGGCGGCGCGGGCTGCGGCGATGGCCAGGGCCTAGCGGCAGGTGCGCGCACAGCGCCGGCGATCTGGGTGACCGCGGCGGGGTCGGCGGCCGGCGCGGTCGGCGCCGAGGCGGGCGGTGAGCATCTGGCGGGCTTCGGCGGGGGACAGCACGTCGAGGGTGAGCAGGCGGGCGCCGTCGGTGGCGGCCAGGCCGGCGAGCTGGCGGCGGCTGGTGATCAGGACCAGGCAGCCGGGGTCCGCGGGCAGCAGCGGGCGGACCTGCTGCTCGTCGCGGGCGTTGTCGAGCACGATCAGCATGCGCTGGCCGGCCAGCAGGCTGCGGTACAGGGCGGCCTGGGCGGCCAGGCCGGGCGGGATCTGCGCGGCGGGTACGGCCAGGCCGTCGAGCAGCCCGCGGATGGCCTCTTCGGGCGTGGCGGGGCTGGCGACGGGGTCGAAGCCGCGCAGGTTGACGTACAGCTGCCCGTCACCGAAGCGGTGGGCGACCTGGTGCGCCCAGTGCACGGCCAGGGCGGTCTTGCCGACCCCGGCCATGCCGCCGATCGCGCTGATCACGCTGATCACCAGCGATCCCGGCTCCTGCTCGCCGGCCGGTCCAGCATCCTGGACAGTTCCGCCAGCTCGCGCGCCGCGGCCGGTGAAATGCGCCGCCACGCCGGCAGCTGCCGAGGGGCAGCCGCACGGGAGTGCCGCCCGACCGCGGCCGCCCCAGGTCTTGGGCGCGGCCAGGGCCGGGTCGGCGGCCAGTATCTGCTGGTGCAGCTCTTGCAGTTCGGCGCCGGGCTCGGTGCCGAGCTCCTCGATGAGGACCGTGGCGGGCGTGCTGGTAGGCGGCCAGCGCGTCAGCCCTGGCGGCCGCACCGGTAGAGGGCCAGCATCAGCAGCGCGTGCAGGTGCTCGCGCAGCGGGTGCGCGCGCGCCAGGCCCTGCAGCTCGGCGGTCACCTCGGCGTGACGGCCCAGGTGCAGGTCGGCGTCGATGCGCACTTCCAGCGCCTGCAGCCGCAACTCGGCCAGCCGCGGGATCTCCCGCAGCGCCAGCGCGTCGGATTCGACGTCGGCGAGCGGCTCGCCGCGCCACAGCGCCAGCGCCACGCTGCGCCTGTGCGGCCGCGGCGTCCCAGCAACCGTCGCGGGCCGCCGCGCGCGCGCGACCAGCAGGGCCTCGAACCGCGAGTGTCCAGCTCGCCGGCACCGACGCTGATCAGGTAGCCACGGGGCTGGGTGCGGATCCGGGCCCGGCCAGCGTCGCCCAGCGCTTGGCGCAGCCGCATGACGTAGTTGCGTATGGTCACCGGAGCCGACGGCGGCGGCGCCGTTCCCCACAGCGTCTCGATGATCTTCTCCGGCGGCATCGCCCGGTTGGCCGCCAGCAGCATCGTCGCCAGCAGCGCCCGATGGTGACCTCGCTGCACCGCTACCACGGTTCCGCCACTGCGCACCACCAGCGGACCGAGCAGGCCGAACTCCAGCGCTACTGGCATGGGCGACCACCCTGTCTCAGGTCGTGTCCGCCGGCCACGGTGATGAGCATCGCCAACCCCGGCGATCCGACCGATATCACCTATACCACCACCGGCGTGCTCGGGGTGGCAGTGAGCCTCAGCTCGGGGCGACGACCATCATGGACGCATGAGCACGCCCTACAGTCGCTTCGCCGGGCAGAGCCTGGAGCGGCTGACGACGGTGAGCGATGGCATCTTCGCCGTGGCGATGACGCTCCTGGTGCTTGATCTGCGCCGCAGTGGATCCTGGGCCATGCTTGACATGGTGATATGACATGACAGGGACGCGGCTCCGCCTGACGCGGGCGCAGATACTGGCGTTCCGGCGGCAGTCCGGCGCTCTTGACGAGCGGCTTCCGCGCGGGCCGGATTCTCTGCGGCGCGCGGCCTGGGCCGGGCTTCAGGACAGCATGCCCCGGGCGGCGCTGCTGTCGGTCAACGCGCGCGTCGCGGGGACCGGGCCGTCCACCTGGGAGGACCCGTCGCTGGTCCAGCTCTGGGGGCCCCGGTACAGCGTCTTCGTGGTCGCCGCGCGTGATCTCGCCGTCTTCTCGCTCGGGACCCTGCTCGACCACGCCAAAGGCCGCGCGCCGGGCCGAGGACCTCGCCGAACGGCTCGCGGCTGTCCTCGGCGGCCGCCGGATGCTGTACGGGGACGCGGGCCGGGCGCTCGGCGTGCACCCCAACCTGCTCCGGTACGCGGCGGCTACCGGAACGGTCTTGATCCGGTGGGACGGCGCGCGGCAGGCGACGGTCTGGACCGGGCCTCGGCCCGATACCGACCCGCGCGACGCACGCCTCGAACTCGCGCGTCGTTACCTGCACATTTACGGTCCCGCCACCCCCGGCTCCTTCGCCAAGTGGGCAGGTATCGGCCCGCAGTACGGCGCGGCCGCGTTCGAGGCGCTGGGCGAGTCGCTGACGCCGGCGCAGACCCCCGTCGGCGCGGCATGGATCCTCACCGAGGACGAAGCGGCCCTGCGCGCCGCGCCGCCGCCCCCGGCGCCAGCCCGGCTGCTCCCGAGCGGCGACTCCTTCTTCCTGCTGCACGGCGCCGACCGAGACCTGCTGGTCCCTGACGCCGGCCACCGCGGCGCGCTGTGGACCTCGCGCGTCTGGCCCGGCGCCCTCCTGATTAGCGGAGAGATCGCCGGGACGTGGCGGCGCGCCGACACGATGCTGACCGTTGCGCCCTGGCGGCAGCTAACGCCCGCGGAACGCGACGCGGTCACGGCCGAGGCGGAGTCCTTGCCCCTCGGACGCCAGATCGTGGTCCGCTGGGAGAGCTGAACCAGGCCGTACGGTGCACCCCGCAGGATTCAGGCCAGGGCGGATTCCCATCGCGGCCTCCTCTGCCTGTTCCAGCGATCGACACTAGGCCCACGATTTGAAGGTGGCCGTCAGGCCGACCAGAACTCGTCCTCGGCCTGCTGATCGCCCTGGAACTCGCGGAACTCGACGGCCCGGCCTTCTACTACGCGCCAGACGTGGACCTCCGGTGAGGACCATGACTGACCGTGGCGCTCAGCCGACACCGTGCTGAGTATGACGACCTGGTCGCCGTCAGCGAAGGCCTCATCCACCCCGACCTTGAGGGTCCCGCCGGATAGCTCCTGGCACCGGCCGAAGAAGTCCAGGACGCCGGCATGACCCTCGTAGTCTCCCGACAGCGGGCTGCGGCCGGGCACGTGCCACCTGATGTCCGTACTGACAATGGCCAGAACCGTGGGCATATCTGCGGCCGCGAACGCGTCATAGGCGTGCTGCAGGAGTTCGGCGTTGGGATGAGCCATCTTCGGCCTCCTTCGGATCGGGTGATGTCATCGATCATCAGCCGACGCCGGCCTGCCGGACGACAGGGTGCCCACCCTGGTCTTTTCGGCCGGCCCGAAGCCTCCCGACCAGCGGACATCCCGGGGTCACGGGCCGCCCGGCCCCCGGGCGGCCCGGCGGATGGGATCCGCACGGTCAGATCCGCCCGCGCCGCGCCGCTAACGTGGTCTTTCCTCAAGAGCCTGGGGGAGGGCCTGTCGCCCGGCGATCTCTAGCTTGGCGTAGACGCTGGCCAGGTGCCCCTCGATGGTCTTGAGCGTGACGTAAAGATCCTGGGCGATCTCGCGATTGGTGCGTCCCTGGGCGGCCAGCCGGGCGACGCGCATCTCGCTGGGCGTCAGCGCTTCGGCGCCGCGGCGCCATTCCCGGCGGGGCCGGGCCCCCGCCGCGGTCAGCTCCTCGCGGGCCCGGGCAGCCAGCGGCCGGGCGCCGCACCGGGCGGCGAGATCGAGCGCCTCGGCCAGCGGATCGCGCGCCGCGCGCCGCTGGCCGCTGCGGCGCAGCGCGGCGCCCAGCTCCGCCAGCGATTTTGCCCGTTCCAGGACGGCCGGCGAACTCCGCAACGTGGTGACTGACTCCCCCAGCAGCTCAAGTCCGGCCCCGTCAGCCTGCGCCATCCCCGCGGCCCGGGCGGCCACCCCCAGCGCGCGAGGCGTCCCGAAGACCCGCACGTCAGTGAGCTCGTCATCGGCCCACATCCGGGCTTGCTCGCGCTGCCCAAGGGTCAGCAGCGCCTGGGCGGCGCCAGCGCGAGCGTGCAGGTAGCCGACATCACGCAGTTCCATGTTCCACAGTTCGGGGCTGAACATCGACATGCAGGCCCGGAAGTCGCTGAGGGCCCGCGCGGGGTCTCTTTGCGCCAGCCGCAGCCGCGCCCGCGCCGCCGGGATCAGCACCGTGCCGATGCCAGGCGGCCAGTCCTGCTGGGGCAGCATGTCGAGCAGGGCCTGGGCTTCGGCCAGATCTCCGGCCTCGACCGCGATATCGGCCAGCACAGTCGCGGCGAACGCCAGCCCCGGCGCGAAGTCGCCATCCTTCAGGATGCGCAGCGCGATACGGGCGGCGGCATCGGCTTCGGGCAGCGCTCCCAGGCGCAGCTTGAGCAGCCCGAGCGTGCTGTAGACGGCGACCAGCCCCCGGGCGCTTCCCGAGCGGCTGACCTCGGCCAGCATCGGCTCCAGCGCCGCCTCGACCGTGCCGAAGCGCTCGGCCACCACCAGGCTCCACAGCAAGGCCGCCCGGGTGTCCCAGTTCTCTACCGGCGGCGTTGCGGCCCGGAGTGCTGCTTCGAGCGGGGCGGCCGCCTCGTGCGCCGGGCGGCCGGCCAAATCGCGGCCATCCCCTTCCCCACGGCCAGCGCCTCGGCCGGCGCTCCCGCCAGCGGCCGGGCGGCCAGCCGTTCGAGCACCGGCGCGACCCGCGAGGACCGGCTTGCGTCGTGCATCCCGGCCACTACCAGTTCACCCTCCAGCCGGGCGGCCAGGCCGGGATCAGCATCGCCCAGCTCATCCAGCGCGCGCTCGATCAGGTCGACCGCATCCGCCCACCGGAACAGCGCGGCGTAAGCCTCGGCCACCTCAAGGGCGATCCCCGCCCGGGCCCGCTGGCCGGCGGTCAGGGCCAGTGCCTGCTCAAGCCGCCCGCAGGCGGTCTCGCGCCCGGCGCTGGCCTCGGCCCGGGCCAGCTCCCGAAGCACCCGCACCCGCTCGCCCGGCTCAGGCGGCTCGGCCAGGGCTCGCTGCAGCAGCACCGCAGCCGACCGCGGCGCGCCGGTCTGGATCGCCGCTCCCGCGCCGGCCCGCAGCCGATCAGTCACCCACGGATCGCCCGCGGGCTGGAGCCGCATCAGGTGGGCGGCGATCCGGCCGGGCAGCGCCCCGTCCTCCTGCAGCAGCCGGGCTGCCCCCAGGTGAAGATCCTGCTGCCCGGCGCTTCCCGTCGAGGCTTCGACCGCCTCGCGGACAATCGGATGCAGGAACCGCGGCGGATCAGCACAGGCCAGCACGTCCAGCCGGACCAGGCCAGCGGCCAGGCTCCGCGCGCTGGCCATGTCCACTTCGGCCAAAGCCGCCGCTTGCCGCAGTTCGCAGCCGTCGCCGAGGACCGCGAGCGCCTGCGCCAAGCCCAGCGCGCGCGAATCCACGCGCCGTATCCGCAGGGCCACCTGGCTAGCGACGCCCTGGCCGCCCCGGGCAACCAGCTGCGCCGGGTCGGCCTCGCCTGGGCCGGCCTCGCCTGGGCCGGCGGATTCGAGTTCCGCCGCCCGCAGCAGTTCGGTCAGGTAGAACGGATTGCCGCCGCTGGAATGGCCCAGGGCTTGGCACAGCTCACTGGTCGCCCGCGCGCCGAGCCGGTCCCTGGCGATCGAGTTGACAGCGGCCTGGCTGAGCAAGCCCAGGCGGGTGATCAGCTTCGCCTCGGCCCGCACCGCCAGCAGCGAGGCATCGCCAGGGCCCGGGCCGGCCGGACGCAACGCGACCAGCACCGCGACAGGAAAGCCAGCCAGCCGGGCAGCCAGATAGGCCAGATAACGCAGCGAAGGCGCGTCGGCCCAGTGCGCGTCGTCGACCGCGACCAGCAGCGGCCTGCGCGCGGACACGTTAACCGCCAGCCAGTACAGGCCGTGGAGCACCGCGAACGAGATGTCAGGGGCGGACAGCCCGCCAGCCTCAGCGTCCAGCAGCAGCCGGGCCGCGCTAGCCGGCCCGCCAGCAGCCCAGCACGCTCATCCGGCCCGGCGCTGATCAGATACCGCTCGAACAGCTGACGGACCACCCCGAAGGCGAACTCCGTCTCCAGCTCCGATCCCCGGCCGCGGAGCACCTCGCAGCCGCCATCGGCGGCCCGCTGGCAGATCGCCTCCAGCAGCGCCGTCTTGCCGATCCCCGCGCCGCCCTCAAGGACAACAACGCCCCCGCGCCGCACCACCGCACCGGCCGCGGCGAGTTCTTGCTCGCGCTCGAACAGAGCCACGAGTCCAGGCTAAGGCTCCTGTCCGGCGGCATTTTGCTGAGTAGTGCGCAGCCGCTGGCCTGATCCTGGCCCGCCCGGCCTGGCTCGCTGCTGCCCCGCGGCATCAGCAGTACCGCCGCCTACACTGTGGCCATGGTGCCCTCGCCGGATCCGCCCGCCCGCAGCGTCATCGCGATCGACGACGCGGCCCGCATTCGCGCGCTTGCGCATCCGGCGCGGCTCGCGATTATCGAGCACCTCGGGAACGGCGTGACAGCGACGGCGACCGAGCTGGCCGAGGTCGTCGGGTTGTCGCCGAGCGCAACCAGCTATCACCTGCGTGAGCTGGCCCGCGGTGGCCTGATCCGCGAGGCCGAGGGGCGCGGCGACGGCCGCGAGCGAGTGTGGCAGGGGGTCGCCGACCGCTTCAGCTACGACAGCGACGACCTCAGCGACGAGGAGGAGCGCGGCGAAGCGTACGGCCTGCTCGGCGCCATTCTCGCCTGGCAGGATGCCCAGGCGCAGCGGTACTGCGCGGACCTGCCGGAGTTGCCGCGGGCGTGGCAGGACGCGAGCACGGTCTACGGCCTTAAGATCGTCGCGACCGCGTCCGAACTGCGGGAACTGGCTAGCCAGGTTCGACGGCTGTGCGAGCGGTACAAGAAGGACGCCCGGCAGGCGCCGGACGACGCCGAGCCGGTGTCGGTCGTCTTCCGCGCGCTCCCGAAACCGGCCAGCACTGAGCGGACCCGGCCTGATTCGATGCGGCCGCAGCTGCGAACCCGGGCCGCCAAGCGCTGACGGCTCGCGGCGAGCGCACGCCCCGCTGATGCCGTGATATCGCCGACTCGCGCCGGCCTGAAGTTGCCAAAGCCGGAGTATGAAGTTATAACTTCGAAGTATGGCCTTTGCATCTGCCAGCAGTGCTTCTCCCGCTTCCGCGGCGCCGACGCCCCGGTGGCGCGACGTCTATATCAGGGCATTCGCGCGCGCCGTCTCGCAATGCGGCGACCTGCTCGCGGCGACGGCTCTTGCGCTGATCCTGCAGGGGCGCGGCGAGGGCGGCCTCGCGGTGGCCGGCATCCTGCTCGCCGCCGCGGTGCCGGTGACCGTCGCCGGGCCGTTCGCCGGCCGCATCGCTGACCGCGTGGACAGCCGGACGCTGCTCGTGACGACCGGCCTCGCCCAGGTTGGCCTGTGCGTCGCGCTGGCGTTCGCGAGCCAGCCCGTCGTGCTCATCGGGCTCGTCGCGGTCCTGTCCTTTGGTCTCGCGATCACCAGCCCGACGCTGGCCGCGTTGACGCCGCTGATGGTCGGCCGGGAGAACCTGGCCAGGGCGTCCGCCATCAGCCAGACCGCGTCGACAATCGGCATGCTCGCGGCGCCGGCCCTCGGTGGCGTACTCGTCGGCGCGTTCGGATCCAGGCTGCCGCTCTTGATCGACGCCGCCAGCTACCTGGCGATTCCGGCCGCGGGGCTGCTCATCCACACCCGTCGCGGCGGGCGATTCCGCGCTCAGGCCGGGACGCAAGCGGCGGCCCCCGGCGGCAGGCAGCCCGTCTTCCGGATGCGTTCTGACGCGCTGCTGTGGCCGCTGTTCACCATGGTCGGCGCCTCGATCGCGGCGATCGGCGCGGTCGACGTCGTGGACGTCTTCTTCGTGCGCGACACGCTGCACTCCTCGCCGGCCGGGTACGGGCTGATCGGCGCGGTGTGGCTCGGCGGCATGATCATCGGCGCCCTGGTCTGGTCCCGTCAGCGCCAGAGCGACCTCGGCAACGCACGGGCGATGCTCGTCGCGTGCACCGCCACGTCGGTGGTAATCGGGGCGGCCGGCCTGGTGCCTGACATCGGCTGGCTCGGGCCTGGCCTGGCTGCTCGGCGGCGCGCTCAACGGCGCCGAGAACGTCCAGATCGGCGTCATGCTCGGCAGCCGGGTGCGGCCCGAGGTACGCGGGCAAGCCAGTGCGATGTTCAACAGCATCGCCGGGGGTGCCAACGCGTTCGGCTTCCTGCTCGGCGGTGCGCTGCTCACGATCGCGTCGCCGCGCAGCCTCATCGTCGCCTGCGGACTGGCCGGACTCGCCGTGGTGGGGATCTTCAGCCCGCCGCTGGTCCGCGCGATCCGCCGCGAGCAGCACGCGGTGGCAGCAGAGCCCGCGGCGCCGGTGGCGCAGGACGCGCCCGGCGAACTGCCGGCCTGACGAGCACTTCCCCTAGGGGAATTTAACCCCCAAGGGAATTTGACCCCACCATCCCGCAGCTGTACGGCGTCGCTGTGATCGCCCATTTCCCCTAGGGGTATTTAGCCCCCGGGGGAACCTTGTCAATATCGTCAGGCCTCGTTCGGAGATAGCGTTCGCGTCAGGGACCAACTCTTCAGGAAGGATGGAGAATTCCCGCAGCCCATCTTGAGCTGTTAGTGCTGCCTTGCGGAGCCGGCCTTACTCCCGGTCGTCCGCAGCTACCGTGTGCCGGACTAGGCAGCAGGAAAGGACGATGCGATGCGAATCATTCCCACGAATGCCCTAGTCAATGGCGGCTTGCCGCCGCCTGAACGCCAGGACGGATGCCATGGCAGCTAACGGCCGGCGGAGCCCGGAAATGAAGCCGCGCGGCGCCGCCCGGAGGCGGCCGGGAACTGGCCGCAGCCGGGCTGGCCCCCGCCCCGGGCTGCGCGGGCTGCGCTGGGTGCCGATCCCGCTCGCGGTGCTCGCCGCGGTGATCGGCGCGCTGGTCATGGGCTCGTTCCAGGGCCAGGTAGCCGCCGCCAACGCCCGCCAGACGGGCTACCGGGCGGGCGGCCTCGCGCTCAACGTCGACACGATGCTGTGGATGATGAACATGAAGCCGTCATCCGGCGGCTACCAGATGCCCCAGTCCATGATGCCCGGCATGCAGTCGCTCGGCGACGACCGGCTGCGCGTCGAGGTCAGCCTCGGCAACGTCACTCCCAGCCTGCAGCGGTACTCGACAACCGATTTCAGCCTGGCTGGCCCGGACGGTAAGACCTGGAAGGTCGACGGCCAGGGGAACAGTGCCCTGCCGGCGTCAGCCGGCCTTGAGCCCGGGTTCGGCACGACCATCGATATTTATTTCGATATCCCGGCCAAAAACAGCAAGCATCTAACCCTTCGGTGGTCGCGCGGTGGCACTACGGTGGCCATCCCGGTCAACACCGGCACCATGCCACGCGGAATGAAGATGTAGGAGGCGCCAGCACGCCTTTACACCAAACGCAGTCGAGCACGTTTCGCCAGCCAGCGGGCTGGCCCGAGAGGAAAATCAAATGTCATTTCCTGAAAGACCTGCCCTCCCGCGCTCCGGGCGGGGCAGGGAGATTGCACTCCTGGCGCTTGTGTTAAGCACGGGCGTCGTCGGCTTCCAGCTCGGTATCGACGCGATGTTCGGCCGGGCCGGAGGCGGCCTGGCGCACGCGCCGCGCGACATGCTGCTCTCGGTCCCGGCCGCCCTGGCGGCCGCCTGGCTCGGCCTCCGGCTCGCGCCCCGGCCTGACCAGGACCGGGGCCGCCTCGGCGTGGCGCTGAACCGGGCCGCGCTGATCTCGCTCACGTTCATGGTGCTGTTCGTCCCGACGGCCCTCCTCGGCCGGTTCTTCGCGGGCGCCAGCACCACAATCATCGCGGGCCTGGCCCCGGCACCGGTCAGCCCGGGCCTGGCAGCGCAGGCGCTGCGCAGCGTCAGCGACGCGCTGCTGGGCCAGGCAGCCGGGCTGCCGTTGCTGCTGGCGGCCGCGCTGCTGCTCGGCGGGGCTAGGCAGGCCGCGCAGCGGCTGGGCCTGCGGCGCGCTTCCCGGCTCGTCTCCGTCGTGGCTTCCCTGGCCGCCGCCGGCTACTTCGTCGGGCCGGGTGCCACGGCGGCAGGGGCCGCCAACGGCAGCGCGCCTCCGATGACCCAGTCGGCGACCACGGCTGCCACCTCGAGCAACCCGTGCACGACCGCGCCGCCCGACACGTTCAACATCTCGGCGATCAACGTCGACATGACCGCTGAACCAGTACGGGATGCACGACCCGAACTCGTTCATGTACGTGCTCAACTCCCAGATCTCCGCGGTGCGCGCGGAGGAGGCGTCCCGGCAGGTCTCGAGCGGGCTGAAGGCGACGACGCCGATCCAGCCGCTCGTGATCCGCGCGCACGAGGGCGACTGCGTCACGGTCAACCTCACCAACGCGACCACCTTCGGGGTCCAGGCCATGGACCAGCCGCCCATAGAAAACGTCGGGGACGACTGCGACGACGCCGCCCGACTGCAACGGGGCGCTGGTGCGCACCGCGCCGGAGAACATCGCCTGGAACGCAGACGGCCTGCCGGCCGTCGGGTCGGCGGCGAACGTGTCCAGCGCGGTCGGCACAGAACGCGGACAACACCGCGGCACCGGGCAAGACGGTGAGCTACACCGTCTACATGGACCCCGCGCTGGGCGAGGGAGCGCACGTGTTCCACTCCACCGGCGACATCCGGCAGCTTCAGGCCCACGGCCTGTTCGGCGCGATCATCGAGGAGCCGACCGGGTCGCAGTGGCTGGACCCGAACAACGAACAACGCGCCGCTCGCCAGCGGCTGGGACGCGACGATCCAGATGCCGCCGGGGCCCAGCTTCCGCGAGTTCGCGCTGCTCTTCCACGAGATCGGCGACGAAGGGTACCGGCAGATCTACGAGAAGACCGGCGCCACCTGCGACACCGCGAGGACGAGGTCCCGTCGCCTGCCGGTGTTTCCCCGGCTGGATGCGAGCTTCCCGTGGTGGACAGCTTCACCGACGCCTACCGGCCCTGCAGCAAGGCCATCAACTACCGCAGCGAGTGCTTCTTCGAGCGGGAGCTCACCCAGAAGAGAGCCGGTTTCACCCCCGATGAGGCGCAGGACTACGGCTCGTACATCGAACGGCGACATGGCCACGCCGCGGCCGGAGCTCTATGTCGGCGACCCCTACAAGATCCGGCTGATCAACGCCGGCTCGGAGATGGGCCACGTGTTCCACGAGCACGGCGGCGCCATCCGCTGGCTGCGCAACCCCGGTGCCACCAACCCGGACATCGCGGGCGGGCTGGAGAAGTTCCCGCCGGTCACCAAGGACTCGATCAGGCTGGACTCGCAGACGATCGAGCCGGGCGAGTCCTACAACCTGGAGACCGAGTGCGGCGCCGGCGGCTGCCAGCAGGCCGCGGGCGACTTCCTCTTCCACTGCCACATCGCGGCTCACTACGACTCCGGGATGGTGGGCTTCATCCGGGTGTTCGACACCGCGCAGCCGAACCTGGCCACGGTGCCTGGCCGCGCGGCCAGGCCTGCCGCGGTCACCTCGGCCGGCCTGATCGGCAAGGTCATCGAGGGCAAGACCGTCGTCCCGCGGACCAGCTGACCAACCCGAGTACCCAGGTCTCCCTGCAGAGCCTGGTCGCGGCCAGCTCCCGCCGCAGGGCGTCCGGCTCGAACTCGCAGGACGCGACGGTCTGGGACTGGACATGGGGCGGCACGGCGACCCAGCCGATCGCCCTCGGCGAGCCGGAGGACACCACACGCCTGGGCCGACTACACCGCGCCCAACCCCGGGCAGCGAGACCGCAGATCATGTTCGATCCGAGCAACGGCAGATACGCCTGGCCGCTGCTGCAACCCCACCTGGGCGAACGACCGCCGTTCTCGCCCAACGGCCATAGCGGGGCGCCCTGGCTCGGCAACACGACCAGCTCGACCCGCCCCGACGGGCTGTGCCCGGCGGGCGCGCCGGTGCGCACCTACAACATCACCGCCATCCAGACCCCCATCACGGATCAGACCGACAGCGGGCGAGAACGCCGAGCGGGAGCCCCATCGACCCGACAGACCGACCCGAACGGGGAGATCTTCGTCCTCAACCAGGACGTGGCGGCGGTGCAAGAGCGGCGCCAAGCCGGCGCAGCCGCTGGCCCTCAGGTCCGATGTCGGCGACTGCGTGGCCGTGACGCTGACCAACGACACTGAACCCGTCCACGGCCGCCGCTGGAGGCGACTCCCGAGGAAAACGTCTTCCGCAAGGTCAACATCCACATCCACTTCGTGCAGTTCGACCCGCAGGCCTCTGACGGCGTGATCACCGGCTTGTCCTACGAGCAGTCCGTGCGGCCCATCACCGACGGAGAGGCACGGGGAGACCACGCTGACCGCGGCCGCGCCGGCCGGCGCGACCCAGATCTCGGTGGCCAGCACCGCCGGGCTGCGCCCGGGTGTCAGCATCGAGATCGGCCAGGGCAAGCCGGACACCGAGATCGCCACCAAGATCACGGCGATCAACGGCAACACGCTGACGCTGGAACGCGCCGCTGCAGAACGCGCACGCGTCAGGCGAGCGGACCGGAGTCGAGTTCGTGCAGTACCGGTGGTACAGCGACGTCGACGACGGCACGGTCTTCTTCCACGACCACGTGGACGCGCTGAGCTCCTGGGGCCACGGCCTGTTCGGCGCGCACATCATCGAGCCCGCGGGCTCGACCTTCCACGACCCGGTGACCGGGGCGCCGATCAGCAGCGGCCCGATCGCCGACATCTACACCACCGGCTCGGCGGGCTTCGGCGAGAAGGGCGACTTCCGCGAGTTCGTGCTCTGGCAGCACGAAGGCATCAGGAGCAGTGGCGCCCCGCAGGGCTGCGAGTTGGCCAGCTTCAACCTGCGGGCGGCGCCGCTGATCAGCCGAGATCCCAACGCCGCTAACACACCCATTCCGGCTGACGAGGACGTCAGCGTCCCGGACGGGGTCGGCAACTACACCATGGGCTTCTGGAGGCGCACGAGGAACCCGCCGGATCGGACGAGGCCGACTGTACGGCCATCGGCACGTCCAACGATCCGTACGTGTTCTCGTCGGTCGCCCACGGTGATCCGCCGACACCGATGCTGAAGGCCTACGTGGGCGACCCGGTGGTGATCAGGCAGGTCGGCCTGGACGAAGCAGGTCGGTGACCTGCGGATCACCGGTCACCGGTTCGCCGAGGAACGCTTCAACCCGAACGGCGTGCTCACCGACGCGGGCACGGCCGGGATCTCCGAGAAGATGGACTACGTCATCCAAGGAGGTGCGGGCGGTCCAGTCCCCCGGCGACTACCTCTACTACGCCGGCCGCAGCCTGGAGCTGGAGAGCGGCGCCTGGGGCATCTTCCGGGTGATGAACACGCTGCACACCTCCGGATCGAACGCCCTGGAGGCGCTGCCCGACCGGACAGCGCCACCGTCCGGGACCGGGTTCCCGACACTCACCACCACCGGCAAGGCGCCGCCTGCCGCACCCAACGGACCAGCAGCTCGGTCTGCCCGAGCAGCGCACCGGTCCGCAGCTACGACGTGTCGATCTTCAACGGCGATCACCTTCGACCAGGGGATGCCGGGCGAGAGCGACGCGGCACCTGAGACCGGCGGGCTCCTGGGCGATCATGTACGCGCTCACCAGGGACGAGGGCGCGATCAAGGCCGGGACCAAGCCAGTCGTGCCGCTCGTCATCCGGGCCGACGCGGGCGACTGCCTGAAGGTGACGCTGCACAACGACCTGCCGGCCGACAACTTCACCTGGACATGGGGGTCAGGCTCAACCAGAGCCGGGTTCAATATCGGCAACGTCATCTACGACCCGCAGACCGTCCTACGGAGCCGCGATCGGGTACGACCCCGACTCGACCGTGGCCTCCGGGCGGCACCCGGATCTACTCCTACTACGTCGACAAGGAGCTCGGCACCAACCTGATCCTCAACATGGGCAACGAGTCGACCTGGCGGGCGGGTGCTTACGGCGCCCTCATCGCGGAGCCCAAGGGCTCGGTGTACGAGGACCCGTTCACCGGCGCAGGCGGATCTCGTCGGGGATCTTCGCCGATATCTTCCCGGGCAGCGGCACCTCGTTCCGGGAGTACGCGACGATCTTCAGCGACCGGGAACCGCTGCTCGGCCACAACATCATGGACTACTACCTCGACTCCGACCACTCCTACATCGACTACAACGAGGAATCGCTCACTCAACGGGAAGGAGATAACCTCACTGCGATACCCTCTGGCAGGCCAAGAGCGACAGCGTCGCCGGCGGAGCTGATCCGGCCACGCCGCTTTTCGAGGCCTTGGCTGGTGATCCGGTCCGGTCTGGCGGGTCGTCAACGCCGCCGGTGACGACCCGATTTCCTTCCAGGTCGTCGGGCCATTCCTTCCCGCTGGATCACGGCCTGACCGGATCGCAGATCATCGAGGCCAGGACCCTGCGTCGCTGGCGAGACGTTCGACGCCTACCTCGTCAACGGTGCGGGCGGCGCGACCAACGCCACCGGCGACTACGAGTACAACGTCGGCCGCGACCCGATAATCAAGTCCGGTGACTGGGGCATCATGCGGGTGCTCCCGCCCGGTACCGCCAGTCCCAACACTGGCCGCTCCCTCCGACCGCTGAATTGATCAGCTGGCTGATGGCCAGCTAGCCGCTGCCGTCCCGGGCCCCGCGGGCCCGGGACGGCAGCGTCCGCTCTCACCCGGGCTCGCACGCTGCCGTCCCTGATCTTCGTGGTCCGGGACGGCAGCGCCCTGACTTGTCTGGCTACTAGACCGATAACCGGAGATCACATGTACCTCGCGCTCCGCCCGTCAAGATCACTCTTAGGTGCCCGCCCCCTGCGCCGCGCCACCATCGTCGGCGCCACCACGGCCGCGGCTGTGCTGCTGCTCGCCGGGCCCGCCCTGGCTCACATCACGGTGACCCCTGACTCGGCACCGGCCGGCTCGGCCGCCGTGCTGACCTTCCACGTGCCGAACGAGGAAGCGAAGGCCAGCACCGTCAAGGTGGACGTGCAGATCCCGACCGCGGACCCGATCGCCCAGCTGCTCGTCAAGCCGGTTCCCGGCTGGAGCATCTCGGTGAAGACCATCACGCTGGCCAAGCCGGTCACCACCGACGACGGCACATTCAACTCGGCGGTCTCAGAAGTTATCTGGTCGGGCGGGCAGATCCAGCCCGGGCAGTTCCAGGACTTCACGATCTCCGCTGACCCGCTGCCCGAGAACGTCAGCAAGCTGGTGTTCAAGGCGATCCAGACATACTCCAACGGTGACATCGTCCGCTGGATCGACCTGCAGCAGCCCGGCCAGCCTGAACCGGACCATCCCGCGCCCGCGATCACCCTCACCACGGCCAATCAGGCACCGGCCGGCGCCGTCAGCACCGCCACCGCCAGCGGCGGCTCAAGCACCGCCAGCGGCGGCTCAAGCACGGACAACATGGCCCGGGTGCTCGGCGTGGCCGGCCTCGTCGTCGGCCTGCTGGCGAGCCTGGCCGCGCTGATGGTAGCCAGACGGGACCGGCGGCGGCTGGCCGACGCCGGTCAGGGTGCCGCCAACGGGCAGCTGGCCGGCCCGAAGTCGGCTGCACCGCGGGACCAGGGGCCGTCGGGCGCCAAATCGACCCGGCGGGGTCAGGTGCCTGCGAGCAAGAAGACACCCGCAAAACGACCGCAGTCGGGGCGTAGCGGCTGACTGATCGCGCCAAGGCTGCCCAATCCATCTCCCAGGAGGGTGACGACGATGGCCCGCAGATTCACTTACCTGGCGGCGGCGTTCGTTCTTGCCGCGTTAGGCCTGATGGCCGGCGCCCCGGCAGCCTTGGCGCACGCCACGCTCGTCGCGGAGAGCCCGGCCGACGGCGCGATCGTGCAGCACGCGCCGGCCAAGGTAACGGCGACGTTCGACGAGCCCGTCGGCGTCAGCCCGGACAGCCTGCAGGTGTTCGCGCCCAACGGCAGCCGGGTGGACACCGGCGGCACGACGCATGGCAGCAAACCGCAGGAAATCGCCGTCGGCCTGCGGTCCGGCCTCGGCCACGGCACCTATACCGTCGGCTGGCACGTGATCTCCGCTGACTCGCACCGGGTTCAGGGCGCGTGGACCTTCTCGGTCGGCGCGCCGAGCAGTACCTCCGTCAATCCGTCCACCCTCAATCACAGCGCCAGCCCGCTGGTCGGCCTGGCGTTCGGCGTCGTACGGTGGCTCGCCTTCTGCTGCTTCGCGCTCCTGGCCGGCGCGGTCGGGTTCGTGCTCTGGTGCTGGCCGGCCGGGGCTTCGAGCCCGCTGGTGTTGCGGCTGACCATGGGCGCGTGGAGCGGGCTCGCGGGCTCCGTCCTCGCCGCGGTGCTGTTGCAGGGTGTCTACGGCGCGGGGGACGGCGTAGCCAAGGTTTTCTGGCCCAATGTGCTGCACGCCACCTTGTCCAGCCGCTACGGGCGGTCGCTCGGGGTGCGGCTGATCCTGGTCATCGTCTCGCTCTTCGTGTTCACGTACATACTGGGCAGCCTCCGGGCCGAAGGCCGGCGGGTGCCCATCAGGACGTCGGTCACCTGGGGGATACTCGCGGCAGCGCTGGCGGCTACCTGGGCAGCAGCCGATCACGCCGGGGTCGGCAGCCAGGTACCGCTGTCGCTGGTCTCTGACACGATCCACCTCTGCTCGGTCGCCCTCTGGCTCGGCGGCCTGACGATGCTCGCCGCCATCGTGCTCCGCCAGCCCCGGGCGCCTAGGGCCAGGCTGGCGGCGAGCCGCGCCGACCGCAACAGGCGCAAGGCGACTGAGGAGGCCGCGCAGGCCGTCGAGCGATTCTCCCCGGTCGCGCTCGGCTGCGTCGGCGCCATCCTGGCCACCGGCACGTACCAGGCATGGCGCGGCGTCGGCACCTGGCCCGCGCTCGTCGACACGGTCTACGGCCGCCTGCTGCTGATAAAGATCGGCGCGATGTGCGTGCTCATCGGGCTCGGCTACCTGGCCCGGATCCGCGTCGCCGCACTCCGGGCCCCGGTATCGGCGGCGCCGGTCACGACCATGGAACTGGTCACCGCGGGCCTGCCGAGGGTGCGGGCCGGCGCTGGCGTCAGGTCAGGCCGCTACCGGCCAGCGGCAGGCGGGCGGCCGCACAATGGCGGCGGTAACGGCGGCGGCGGTAACGGAGCCGTCCCTGACGGCGCCGCTGCCCATGGCGGCGCCGCTAACGGCGCCCTCGCAGACGGCAGTGCCGCCAATGGCGGCGCCGGCAGCGTGCTGCCGGACGCCGACCGCGCGGTCGTGACGCTGCGCAGGCTGCGCTGGTCTGTCGCCCTCGAGGCGACGATCGCGGCGTTCGTCCTCGGCGTCACCGCCATGCTGGTCAATACCGCCACCGCGCGGGAGACCTTCAACCCGCCGGCCAGCGCCGCCGTCGCCTTCAATACCGGCGGCCCGGGCGGGCGCGGCGACGTCAGCGTCACGATGACGCCCGCCGTGCTTGGTCCTAACAAGATCGCCGTGTCCGTCACGAGCAGCGCGGGAAAGGCATACCGGCCCAAGCAGATCGAGGCGTTCCTGGAATTGCCCGCCCGGCACCTCGGGCCGCTGGCCATCTCGCTCACCCCGGCCGGCCCGGGGCGGTACATCAGCAAGCCGGTCACAGTGAGTATCGCCGGACAATGGCGGCTGGGGATTACCATTCGCAGCGACGCCTTCGATGAGACCACCAGCTACGTCCCCGTCACAGTCCGTTAGGGGTGGGGCCACCGGCGGCATGCATGCAGCGCCCCCAACGGCACCACGGCGCTGGCCTCCAGCGGGACCTGGGCCGACTTGACCCGCGGAAGGCCGTGACCGGGTTTTGGCTGACCATAATGTCAACAATGGGCGGGGGTGAGGCCTGTTCGGCATCCAATGGTGATTCGACCCCCTAGGGGTGATTAGTCCCGGCCATCGCTTGCGTCCGCCTTACTCAAACGCAAAGATGTTACTTAATAGTCATAAAGTTTTCCCCATCCGTTCCAGACAAATATGTCCGTCCGAAGACCTATGTCCGTCCGAGACCGTAACCGGCCTCGGCGCGTCCGTCCGACCCGCCCGGAGGCCGCCGTGGTAAGTTCTGTCAACGCCGGAAGTCGGCAGAATTCACAAAAAAAGGTTCTAAAGGCCGCACAGCACAGCCCGGTCGCCCGGTGCGACGGCATATCCGGGACCGGGGGCCCGGGGGCTGTCGTGGCTGCCGCAGGCGTACTGGGATTGCCTCGGCCGCCGGCCTGCGCACTGGCCTGCTCGCGCGCCTCGACTCGGCCGATCGAGACAGCCCCGTTACCCTGGCTCAACTTGAGTTGGCCGGTGGCGGGCCGCACGCCGTGACCGGGCGCTTGGCGATCCCGCCTCATAACCGTCCACCGGACAATAGTGGATCCCGCGTGGTTCACGCAGGTCAAGCCGACCCCCAGGCACGTGTTTCGCTGACCCGAACCGGCTGGCCCGGGGCGGGCGCTCGGCACGTCAATTCCTCGCCCGCCGCCAGCAGCAATGGAGCTGTCATCTCGGAGACCCGCATGCCCAATGGTCAATCCCCGCTCACCGCGATCGAGCCCCTGACCCAACGGGAGCTGACGATCGTCTTCCTGATGAGCGCAGGTCATACCACGGCTGAGATCGCGAATCTGCTCGACTTACGACCCTGCACGGTGGAGAACCGTAAGCGGCAGATTTACGAAAAGCTCGGGGTCGGCAGCCAGAGTCATGCCGTCGCCAAGGCGATCTGGCTCGGCCTGCTCCAGACCGGCCGGCCGGCCACTGTCCCGCCGCGGGCCGCGGGCCGGCCCCCGTATGCGGGCGAACCAGGACGCCCCACGCTCGTGGTGTTGCTGGGCCCGGCCGGCCGGGCCCGGGACCAGGTGGCGCGGTTGCTCGTATCGGAGCAGACGCCTTTCGTGGTCGCGCTGAAGCGGACCGACCTCACCGGCGATCACTGGGTGTCGTGGCACCGCGGCCCGATCGTGGTGGTGCTCGTCGATCCGGAGCCGGAAGACTGGTCACCGACCATCTCGCTGGGCGCCTCCATCGTGGTGGTCCGCAGCCGCGACGTCCCCGAGCAACTGGTCATCGCCGATGCGCTGGCCCACCAGGCCAGCGGACTGGTCGCCGAGACTGAAGTCGCCACCGGCCTGGGCGCGACGCTGAGCGCGGTCACGCAGGGCATGCTGGTGATGAGCTGGGAATACGCCGAGGCCCTGCTGAAGTGGGCGCCCAATCCGTCATCGATCGCGCCCCAGCTGACCGGCCGGGAGTGCGACATCCTCGTCTCGATAGCCAGCGGCCACAGCATCAGGCAGACCGCCCGGTCACTGGGGATAGCGGCGAAGACAGTGGAGAATACCCAAGCGCGGCTCTTCCGTAAGCTCGGCGCTCGCAACCGCCTGGAGACGCTAACCATCGCGGATGCCTGGGGCCTCATCGACCGGGCCATGATGGCGGTCGGCCAAAATTCCCAGACCGGGACAAAGCCCCACCAGAAGCCCGACCGCAATTGAGCCTGGGCTAGCCTTGATCCATGACCGGCCCGGCGCCCTATGTCCATTTCCCCGGTACTGCTCGTGAGGCCCTGACGTTCTATGGTCAGGTCTTTGGCTGTGCGGTTCAGTTGCACACCTTCGCGGAGTTCAACCGGGCCGACGGTCCGGCCGAGGCCATTGCCCACGGCTACCTCGCCGGGGGACCCGTTGCGCTGTTTGGTGCCGACGTGTCCGGGGATGAGCCGCCACTGCGGTCCGAAGGCATGATGCTGGCCCTGCTCGGTACTGCCGCTCCCTCGACTCTGCGCAACTGGTTTTCCGGTCTCTGCGAAGGTGGCCGGGTCGTGGACGACCTGCAGAAGCGGCCGTGGGGCGCATCCGACGGGCAAGTCATCGACCGTTACGGCCTGCACTGGCTCGTCGGGTTCGAGGGCGACGAGAGCGACTGAACGGCGATCCCGGCCTTGCGATAGCGTCTCGACCTGAGGCATTGGACTGCGGGTCCGTGTCGCCGACGCGCGGAGGCGACTGTGTGAAGCCTGTCCAAGGGGCGATCGTTGGCCGCGAAGCGGAACTGGCGGTCGTGCGGCGTTTCGTGGCGCGACCACGGCGCCGGTCCGGCGTCGCTGACCCTCGACGGGCAGGCCGGCATCGGCAAGACGGCGATCTGGACGCAGGCCCTGCTGGACGCCGAGGCTGCGGGCGTCGCGGTGCGGACCTGCCGGTGCAGCCAGTCGGATGCCGGCCTTGTCCTTCGCCGGTCTCGGTGATCTGCTTCGATGGGCTGGACCCGTCGGAGCTGGCGGCGCTGCCGGCCGTCCAGCAAGAGCGCGCTGTCCGCTGCGCTGCTGATCTCCGGTGACGGCGACCGTGAGCCGGGCAGCAGGGTCGTGGGGGTCGCCGTGCTCGGAGTGCTTCGCGCGCTGGCCCGGTCTGGGCCGCTCCTGCTGGCCGTCGACGACGTCCAGTGGCTGGACACCAGCTCCCGCAGCGTTCTCTCCTTCGCGCTCAGACGGCTGGACCACGAACCGGTCCGGCTGATCACGTCTTGCCGCACGGGCACCGCGGGGATATCACGTCGGACCTGGGACTGCCGGGCGAGCGGCTCGTGGTCGGTCCGGTGAGCGTCGGCATCATGCAGCGGATCATCCAGACCCGGCTGAGCCAGACGCTGCCTCGGCCGACGCTCACCCGGCTGCACCGGGCCACCGGCGGGAACCCGATGATGTGCCTGGAGATGGCCCGGGCGCTGCAACGCCGGGGCGCCGAGCCCTCCGCGTCCGAGCCCCTGCCCGTCCCGGCCGACCTCAGGGTCCTGGTCACTGAGCGGCTGCGCGGGCTCGCACCGCAGACCCGCGAGGCGCTGCTGCTGACGTGCCGCGCTCGCGCAACCCACGGTGACTGCCGTGTCCGCCGCGGCGGGGGACGCGGTTCAGGCCGCGCGATGCCTGGAGGAAGCGGTCGCGGCAGGCGTCCTCGAGGTCGACGGTGAGCGGGTCCGTTTCACCCATCCGCTGATCGCGTCGATCCCGTACGCGGACCTGAGCGTCGGCGGCTCGGCGGGCGCTGCACGAGCGGCTGGCGGCGACGGTGACCGATCCGGAGGAGCACGCCCGGCATGCCGCGCTGGGCTCGGACGAGCCGTCGTCCGTCGTCGCGGCCGCGCTCGACGCCGCGGCCCGGCACGCCCGCCGGCGCGGCAGCATCGACGCCGCCGCCGAGCTCGCTGAGCTGGCGGTCAGCCGGACGCCGGCCAGCGACCCGGAGGATCAGCTGCGCCGGACCGTCGACGCGGCACGGTACCTCTTCCTGCTCGGCGACCCGGCACGAGCGCGAGCGCTGCTGGCAGTCGGGCTCGATGCGACACCGCCGGGGCCCGCGCGGGTGGACGCACTGCTGCTGGGCGCATCGATCGCGTCCTGGGAGAAGCGGAGACGCGACCGTCGCGCCCTGGTGCGAGCAGGCACTGGCCGAGGCCGGCGACGACGCGCTGCTGCTGGCCCGCTGCCACGCCACGTTCGCCGAGACGAGCCCGTCCGGGGCCGCTGTCGACCTGTTCCACGCCGAAGCGGCCGTGGAGCTGCTCGAGACCATGACCGCCCCGCCCGGCGGCCTGCTGGCGAACGCGCTGACGAACGTCGCCATGCACCAGTTCCGGCTGGGGCGAGGGCTCGCCGTCTCGACTCTGGAGCGCGCCGTGGCCCTGCAGGCGCAGGCGGAGCCCGTCCCGGTCAGCGACCGGGCCGGTCTCGGCCTTGGCATGTACCTCAAGGTTGTTGACCGCTTCGAGGAGTCACGCGCCTGGCTGGAGACCATGCGAACCTGCGCCGTCGACGAGGGCGACGACAGCGCGCTGCCCATCACCCTGGGGCACCTCGCCGCCCTCGAGTGCTGGGCGGGTGAGTACGACCTCGCCATCGCGCTGGCCAGCGAGGGACGGGAGCACGCCGAGCGGATGGGGATCCGCGCTCCCATGCCAGCCTCGGTGCACGTGCTGGCCCTGGCCCATCAAGGGCGCACGTCGGGGAGGCACGAGCGCTGGGCGAGCGTGACCTCGCCGCGGACGAGTCCGTCGGCTTCATGTCCGCGGTGGCGCTGGACCTGCGCAGCCTCGGCACCGCCGAGCTGATGGCCGGCGACCTTCCAGCAGGCCGCCGACCACCTGCTCCGCGCCTTGTCCATCTCGTCCGAGGAGATCGGCATCAACGAGCCGGCCATCCTCCGGTTGCACCCGGACGCGGTCGTGGCACTGGTCGCGCTGGCACGCTTCGACGAGGCGGAGCAGCTGACCGAGCAGCTCGACGCCGCCACCGAGGCCAACCACCACCCGTGGTCGACGGTGATGGCCGCGCGCTGCCACGGCCTGCTCAAGGCCGCGAACGGCGACCGATGCCGCGGCTGTCGAGTTGCTCGAGCGCGCTCTCGCCGATCATCAGCGGCTGCCCATGCCTTTCGAGGAGGCCCGGACGCGCCTGCTGCTTCGGCAGCGTGCTCCGGCGAGCCGGCCATCGAAGTGACGCCCGCCGCGAGCTGGAGGCCGCTCGCGCCATGTTCGCTAAGGCTCGGGACGCCGATCCAGGCGCGGCAGGCGAGCACGGAGCTGGACAGCATCGGCGGCCGGCGGCGGCTGGAGAACGAGCTCACCCCCGTCGAGCAGCGGATCGCCGACCTGGTGGCAGCCGGCCAGACCAACCGAGAGGTCGCCGTCGCGACGTTCACGAGCGTCCGGACCGTCGAGAGCCATCTGGGCCGGATCTACCGCAAGCTCGGGATCCGATCGCGCACCGAACTCGCTGCGCGGCCACCGGCGTGAAGCAGCCGGACCAAAGTTAGGTAGTTCCCCCGACGCGGCGCCGCGCCGCATGCTCGTAGCGTCCGAGCATGACCACACAGCGCCTCCGCGACTCGGACGGCCCCAGCCCGGTCTTCCTCGTGGAGCGGTACCTACCGCCCGCGGCGGCCGGGAAACTCGCGGATTCGGTCTCTCGCACCGCCCAGCTCTGCGCGCTCTCTGCCGAGTCCGGATCCGCCGACAAGGTGCAGTACCTGCACTCCGCATACCTGCCCGCCGAGGACACCTGCTTCTGCCTGTTCCAGGCGGCGACGGCTGACGCTGTCCGTGCCCTGAACGACGAGGCCGACTTCGCGCTCGACCGGATCACAGCCGCAGTCCTGCTCTACCCGATCAGCCCAGCACCTGACGAGCCCCGGAAATACCAGAACCAAATCGACATGACGGCAGCCGGGGCGGATCCGTGCCGGGGGCGGACTGAGCGCCACGCCATGTTCCTCGGCCGGGACTCAACGATCCTCGCGGTGCACTCCCGCTGACCGTGTTTATCGGCGGCCGAACCAGGATGTTATCCCGCCCAGACCGACTCCGCTGATGCCCGCCCGACGCCGCCACTCACCACCCGCACGTCGCCACAGCCCCGCACCTGCAGGGCGCAAAGAAAAGGAGATCCTGTGTCACACATCCCGCGCCGCCCGCACCTACTCGGCAACTGGCCCGCCAAACAGCCCGGCAAGCCGCCTGGCCTCCGCGTCGCCTCGCTCTTGCTGTCCGTCGGGCTGACTGCCAGCGCCGTGGCCGCCTTCGCCGCTCCGGCTAGCGCCGCCAGCGTCTGCGACCCCGGCACCGACATCTGCGTCGTCGTCCCGGACACGGTGCAGACGCCGCTCGGCCCGGTCACCGTCACAGTCAGCTCGGAGCAACGTCGTCACCGTGCAGCTCACCCCGACCGCCCCGAACACCCTGGTCTTCGGGATCCCGTTCGCCATCCCGCCCGGCCCGCCGGCGCTTCCCGGGCTACACGCGCACGAGCATCACAACCGCCGGCGGAGTCGTGAACATTGACACGTTCCTGATCCCGCCAGGACCGCTAGGCCTGTTCGCCCGGCCGAACCTGGCGATCATCTCCATCCACCCGCCCGGCCCGTGTCGCGTCGCTACCAGCGGGACCACCGTGGTGTTCACTCCGATCATCCCGCCGGGACCGCCCGCCTGACTTCCGTGGCCTGGCGCCACCGGATAGCACCCACGAGCCCCGGGCCGATCGCGGCCCGGGGCTCGTCAGAAAGTGCCGGGCACCTCACAAGCCGGCCACCTCACAAAGCCGGCCACCTCAGAAAGAGAGCACATGCCTATCACGGTGCGTCTACGGCAACGGGGCTCTCATCGTGTCCACCGATGCCCAGGGCAAGACGGCGTACGACCAGGGACGAGCGGCGATCAAGAGCGCGCCGGCCGGGACCTGGGCTGAGGTGAGCGGCCTGGGCGACGGGGCCTTCGTCTCCCATGGCGGGCTCGTGGCCTCGGTCGAGTTCTACAAGGGCGCCACGATGGTGTCGATCATCCTGAGCGGCTCGAAGCCGCCGACACCGACCGCGGCGGCCCTGATCGTCGCCAGGGCCGCCGTCGCGGGCATGTGACCTGACGACGACGCCTTTACTACGAGCGGGAAAGCAGTCAGAAATTACTTTCCATGATTTTCACGTAAGGCGAGCAGCGACGGCTGCCATTCCCTTGAGCCCTGAGAACGATCATCGCAATATGGACGAAGTATGAGAAGTGGGTTGACAGGCTTGGTTCTTAGCGGTTATCGTACCAATGCGGGCAGGCCAGGCAGGCTATCACAAAACCGAATTTCAGGATTTCGTATCCGTGCGATACAGGTATGTTTCGTTAAATCTGACGAAGCGCTTATCGGTTAGAGATAAGGATTCGGCGTTCCTGTTTTTCCAGGCATAAGGACTACTCAATGCCATTGACTGGCGCGGGGACATCGCGGCGCAAGCGGCTCCTTATGGTATTCATGCGGGGCGGCGCGCCGCTTGAATACGCCATGCCGCGGATTGCCGCGCGCGCTGAGGTCCACATGCTGACGCTGCAGCCGTTGGCACCGGACCTGGAGGCCGTTTGCCGAAGGTACTGCGCGAGCATCATCGACGGGCGGGAGGCCTGCCACTCGCAGGACGCGGTCACTGGCCGGGTCATCGCGGAGGCTCAGCGGCTCAGGGCAGACGGACTGCTCACGCTCTCGGAGGTCTGCGTGATACCCGTGGCGCAAGCGGCGGGCTATCTCGGGCTGCCCGGGCCGGCCGCCACGCGGTCCGAGCCAGGGACAAGCGGCTCATGCGCGCGTCCTGGGACATGGCAGGCGTACCGAGTCCGCGCTTCCGGGCGGTCCGGAGCGCAGCGGAGTCAGCTGCCGCCTTCCGGCAGCTAACTCCCCCGATGCTGCTGAAAGCCGCCTGGGGAACCGGCTCTGTCGGGCAGCTCGTCCTGCGGAGCGAGGGTGACGTTACTGAAACCTGGGAGGCGGCCACCGCGGCCGTGGCGACGGCGCACCAGTCCGGGGTGATCGGGTTGCTGCCGCCTGGCGCCGCAGGTGAGTTCCTCGTCGAAGAGGTGATTCCCGGGTCGATCCGCAGCTGGTGGCCGGAAGACAGCGGATACGGCGACTACCTCAGCGTCGAGGGCATTGTGGCGGCCGGCACCTATCATCCGCTCTGCATTACCTCGCGTCTTCCGACCATCCCGCCATTCACCGAGGTAAGCAACCTGGCGCCGTGCGTTCTCGCCGAGCCCCTGCAGCGCAAGATTGAGGCCGTGGCCACCGCGGCAGTAGATGCTCTAGGGCTGGAGAGCTGCGGGACGCATACCGAGCTCAAGCTGAAAGATCACGGAGAACTCGCGGTGCTGGAAGCCGCGGGCCGGTTCGGGGGCGTGATGGTCGTACCGGAAATCGAGCGCGTATATGGCTACGACGCGCTTGGCGCCCTGGTCGACGTGCTCCTGGGCGAGCCGGCGGACTTCCCGCCGGTGATGTTCACCCACGCCGACGCGAAAGGCGCGGCCGGCTCCTCTCGCTGATAGCGACAAATGCCGAGGGCCTGCCCTGGCGGCGGCGCATGATCTGGGATTCGACGCTCGTCGAGTGGGAGCAGCTGCTGTCCGCCGGAAGCACCATCGAGATAGTCCACGGGCTCAGCATCCCGGACGGGACGGCTATGCCCGCCTACGATCGCGCGGCCGGGATCGGCACTTACGGCGGGATCTTCTTTGTCCAGGCCAGCGACGCGCCGACGCTGGTAAGGGACTGCTACGCCGTCCTGAATGGCCTGGAGGAAGCACTGAGCCGAGGGTGGGCTGGCACGGGCCAGCGGGGCCAGGCCGCGACGCGATGAATACCTTGCGCACGAGCCGCCAACGCCGTCTGCATACACGAACATGATGCCGCCTGCTGGCGTGTAAGGCTTGAAGGGAAGGTAAAAATTATGGCGTATGTCCTTGGGCTCAATCTGAGCCATGATCGCTCGGCGGCGATCGTGCGCGACGGCGAGGTGATCGTGGCAGTCGAGGAGGAACGCCTTGACCGAATTAAGCATTCTGAGGGCTTCCTGGTACAAGGCCACTTTGAGCGTTTAACCAAGACGCTTCCCATGAAGGCCGTCGCGTACTGTCTCGACACCGCCGATATTGGTATCGACGATCTGGATCTCGTTGTGGCCAATCGACCGCTCGGCGATGGAGGAATACGCCGTACCCTGCGAGAACTCCCGATCCGGGATAAGAGCAAAGTACGTGAATTACCGATACCGTCCCACCATCTGGCACATGCCGCGACGGCATACTACTCCTCGGGATTCGATGATTCCGCTATCCTGATCATCGACCAGGCCGGGAGCCGTTTCCCAGCTACCCGCGATATCGAAAAGCACACAGTATTCGCGGGAGAAGGCCTAGAGATTACCAGCGTCGCGGCCGCGACGTATCCGTCGGACTATTCGGACCTGAGCCTCGGGCTCTTCTACGATTTCTTCACTACCAGGCTCAATTTCGTTACCCGCTACGGCAACGCCGCATTTGGCGTTTTCGAATGCGGTGGCTATCCCGAAGCTGGTAAGACCATGGGCCTGGCTCCGTTTGGCCGCCCACGGCCGCAGTGGGGTGACTGGCTCAAGCTTGACGGCCTGGACGTCCGGGTCTCGCAGGCAGAGCTCGAGGAGATCTGGACCACGCTCCTTCGCGAAGAAGGCACCGGATATGAACCGAAGGCGGCCGGCTCATGGGATTGTCCCTTCGCGAAAGATGTGGCCTTCAAGGTACAGAGCGAACTTGAGCGCGCTATCTTGCATCTAGCTGACCAGGCATACCAGCTGACCGGAAAGCGCAATCTGTGCCTGGCAGGCGGTGTCGCGCTCAACTCCGTCGCTAACCAGCGGGTCGCCGCCGAAGGTCCGTTCGGCAAAGTCTTCATACCAGCGCCAGCGGGTGATTCAGGCAATGCTATCGGCACCGCACTCTATGGCTGGCACACCCTGCACGGCGGGAAGCGCCGCACGATAATGCGGACAGCGGCGCTGGGCCGGCCCTATGCGGACTCGGAGGTTGCCCGGGTACTGCAACGAGATGATTTCGCGGGAAAGCTGCAGGCCCGGCGGGCGGAGGTCACAGATGTCGCCGAGCTTCTCGCTCAGCACTATGTGGTCGGCTGGTTCAGTGGCGGATCCGAAGTAGGCCCGCGGGCGCTTGGACACCGCAGCGTCCTGGCCGACCCCAGGCATCCGGGCATGCGGGACTACCTCAACGTGCAGGTCAAGCACCGGGAGCCGTTCCGTCCTTATGCGCCGTCCGTGCTGGCCGAGTACGTCGAGGACTGGTTTGAGTTCAGCGGACAGAGCCCCTTCATGCTGCTCGTCCCTGCGGTCCGCGAAGACCGCCGGGCCACGGTGCCCGCTATCACCCACGTCGACGGAACCGCGCGCGTGCAGACGGTACATGCCGACATCGATCCGCCCTACCATCAGCTGATCAGCGCATTCCACAGACTGACGGGTGTGCCCCTGGTGCTGAATACGTCCTTCAACGACAGCGGGGAGCCCATAGTGGAGACCCCGCTGCATGCGCTGTGTACTTTCAGCCGCACCAGGATCGATTACCTGTATCTGCAGGGATGGCTCGTCTCGAAAGTCGACCAGGACGAGGTCCCGGCCGGGCATCCGTGCCGCTCACCACTTGACGCTTTCCGTCGGCAGACAGCGAACACTGTACTGAAGGTATGAGGAAGGGAGAGCTGAGTGAGTGACGCCAGGCAGCCGTCTTTCTCCGGGCTGCAGGCGTTTGGATCCTGGTACGAGCGGGCTGGCGTGCGCTCGAGCCCACGGCGCTTCCTGGCCGGCCAGGACGACATCCATAAGGCCTTCTTCCCCGAAGAACTGATACCGCACCTGAGCCACCCGCTCATCAAGGCGGAGGATCATCAACTGCGCCGGTACCTGACTGCGCAGCACCTTTACCAATGGCTCCAGTTCACTACCCATTTCGAGATTTCAGTCGTTAACCGGGCGACGCAGCGTATCGCCGACGGCACGAGCGGCGTGCATCTGCCAGCCGAGGCGCGCCTCACCGCGTACCGCATCATCGTCGACGAGTGCTATCACTCTCTTTACAGCGCAGACGTCACAGAGCAATTAAGGGCGCGATCTGGGATCGACGTTCTTCCGTACGATTTTGCGCCTTTCCTGCAAAGGCTCGATGATGTCGGTTCTCAGGCACACGAGCATCGCACTCTGCTCCAGCTTCTTCAGGTCGTGGTCTTCGAGACGCTTATCACGTCCCTGCTCCGCGATATTCCCGGTGACGAGGGCGTCATGACTGTCGTTCGGGACATCGTGCGGGACCACGCGGCCGACGAAGGCAGACACCACGACTTCTTCGCCTCCTTCTTCACCCACCTTTGGGGTCAGCTCGATCCAGCCACCCGTCAGCGGATGGCGACGTACCTGCCGAGCCTTATCGTGCGGTCGCTTCAGCCGGCCATGCCGCCGATTCACGCCGCCCTGCGGCAGGCCGGCATCGACGAGCCGGCCGCACGGCGGATTGCCGCCGAGTCCTACGACAGGGATTCCACCCTCGCCGTTATCCGCACCACGTCGGCGAAGACGATCCGCCTGTTCACCGAACACGGCATCCTGGATATGCCCGGCGTCAGCGAGCAATTCGCTGACGCTGGTCTCCTGACGGACCGCGTGGTGCCGGACCAGGACACTGATGCAGAGAACGGGACGTGGGATACAAGATGACGACGCCTGAAGCGCTGCTGCTCGTCATGGGCAGCGGCGACGTGCGTTACCGCGAGTACCTGATGGCATCCGCGGCACGGCGGCAGCGGCTCTGGCTTTTCGACCCTGACCCCGCGACCTGGCAGCGCCAGTACCTCGCCGGCAGCACCGTGCTTGACGTGTTTGACCCATCGGCAGCGGTCGCCGAGGCGATGGATCTGGCCCGGGCACACCCGATCCGGGGGGTGTACTGCTATCACGAGGCCGTCATCCTCGCGGCCGCGCATGTCGCCTCCGCCCTCGGCGTCCCCGGCCCGTCCGTGGCCGCCGTGTCGGCCGTCCGCGACAAGAGCCGCACCAGGGAAATGCTCACTAGGGCCGGCCTCCCGCAGCCTCGGTACGCCGTGGTCACGAGCACCGGGCAGGCTGAGGCGGCGGCCCGCGACCTCGGGTTCCCGCTCGTTTCCAAACCCTGCGGTCTTGGCGCCAGTCAGGGTGTCGTCAGAGTCAACACACTGGCCGAGCTTGCCGGGGCCCTGGCGGTCTCGCGGTCAGCGACGCAGCGCGGCATGGCTACCGGATCGCAGGTCCTGCTGGAGGAATTCCTGACCGGACCTGAGGTCAGCATCGATGCGGCCATCGTCGACGGCGACTACCTGCCTTTCTTCGTGGCCCGCAAGGAACTAGGCCATGAGCCGTTCTTTGAGGAGATCGGTCATATCGTCGCCAGCGACGACCCGCTGTTGTCCGACAAGGAGTTCATGCGGATGCTCGCGGACGCGCACCGCGCGGTGGGCTGGCGCAATGGCATGACACATGCCGAGGTGAAGCTCACCTCACACGGGCCAGTGACGGTCGAGATCAACGGTCGCCTGGGGGGTGATCTCATCCCGTACGTCGGGCAGCTCGCGACAGGTATCGACGCGGGCCAGGTCGCGGTCGACGTCGCGCAGGGCCAGCTGCCGCAACTCGAGCCACGGCGGCAGGGCGCGGCGGGGATCCGGTTTCTCTACCCGCCTGCCGACTGCCGCGTCCGCGAAGTGACCCTGCCCCGGCCCGCGGACATTCCAGGTCTGCATCAGGCCACGGTGATGGTCGAGCCAGGCAGCGAACTGCGGCTGCCGCCCGGTGCCTACACATCGCGTTACGGGTACCTGATCGGGCTCGGAACGGATGCTCGATCCTGCACGGCCGCGCTCAGCGCGGCAGCGGCCAGATCCTCCTGCGCAGGCGACCCCCTGCGGGCCGGGCCATGAGCCAGCGAGCAGCTTCCCCGCCGCGAGACCTTCGCTGACCGCGATCATAAGGAGCAGAGCCTCATGCAGGACGAGGAGCCGCCGCAGCCGTTATGGCGCACGCTCCGAGAGCTGCCCCGGCCGGTCATCGTTCTCCTGACCGGCGTCGCGGTTAACCGCATGGGCAGTCTGGTCCAGATCTTCCTCATCCTGTACCTGACGAGTATCGGCTTCAGCCCCGCCCGGGCGGGCCTGGCCCTGACGGCCTACGGAGCTGGCTCCATCGCGGGGGTTTTCGCGAGCGGTCTGGTCTGCGACCGCATCGGCCCCCGCCAGGCCATCGTCGCGGCGA
The DNA here is from genome assembly GCA_963788895.1 of uncultured Actinomycetota bacterium. Taxonomy (GTDB): domain Bacteria; phylum Actinomycetota; class Actinomycetes; order Streptosporangiales; family Streptosporangiaceae; genus DATBGO01. Next base: position 459,453 of record CAWBJA010000012.1, read on the forward strand.
TGGTGGGCTCGGGCGTTCTCGTCGCGATGCTGCCCCTGGTCCACGCCTACGCCCCGCTCGTCGGCCTCTGCATCGGGGCGGGCGCGGCAGCACAGCTCTACCGGCCGGCCTCGCTGGCGATGCTCGCTTCTCTTACTCCCCGCAACCGTCTGGTCATTACCACGGCTGCCTACCGGCTGGGGCTTAACGTGGGCGTGACGCTGGCGCCGCTCATCGGCATCCTGCTGGCCGCCCGCAGCTACACTCTGGTCTTCCTGACCGACGCGGCTACCTCGCTGGCTTTCTCGGTGGTTGCGCTGCTCGCTCTCCCCCGCCAGGCCCCAGAATCCGCGAAACGGCACAGCGAAGCCGGCCAAGCCGACGGCGGCCAAGCCGACGGCGGATACCGCGCGCTCCTGCGCGACCGCCGCTTCCTGATCGTGATCGCTTCGATGCTCGCGATCGCACTGGCCGAAGTGCAGTACCAGTCCGTGCTCCCGCTCCAGATTAAGGCCCGGGGTTTGCCGACCGTCCTGTACGCGGCAGTGCTAGCGATCAACGGCGCGATGGTCATCCTGCTCGAACTGCCGTCCACGGCTTACATCCGAAGACTGCCAATCCGCACCTCAATATCTACCGGCACCATCCTGATCGGCCTCGGGATGTCCTTGTTCGGCCTGCCCGCAGGGACATGGCTGTTCATAACCGGCGCCATCGTGTGGACCGCCGGCGAGATTATCAGCGCACCGTCGACCAGCGCGTACCCGGCGCTGATCGCACCGCCACGACTGCGTGGCCGCTACATCGGCGCGCTCAATACCAGCCAGACCCTGGGTTACGCCGCCGGGCCAGCCCTTGGGACCGCGCTATTCCAGTTCATCGGTTCCGGGATGTGGCTCATGTGCCTTGTCCTGGGTCTCGTCGCCGGTATAGGAATGTGGATCGGAATCGCGTCGCCTGGCTCACAGGATTCCCCCGCAGCGGACGGCCGTTCTCACCACCCGCTGCAAGCCGAAACATGAAGTGGCGGCATGAGGATTTCAGGCGGGCTTAGGAACCCAAGGAGATTGGATTGTCGTTAATCATGGAAGCCACACCGATTCGGCACCGGAGGTATCTGCCTGCTGGCCGTACCCCTATCTTCGAGCTTGCCCTCAGCGTGAACGGAATCAAGCGCCTGCTGAAGCTAAAGCTTGAGTCGTATAACCCTTGTGGCTCACTGAAAGACCGCATAGCAGTTGCCTTAATCGATCAGGTAGCGGGCCTGGTGGACAGGGAAACCGGCATCATCGAATCGACGTCGGGGAATCTTGGCGTGGCGATGGCCGCTGTGTGCGATCAGCGTGGCATTCCGTTTAGTGCCGTCGTTGATCCTCGGACGAGCCCGGTGCTGATCGAGCGAATGCGCAGGCTCAATGCTCAGGTTACCGTCATCTGCGAACCGGACTCGTCCGGCGGTTATCTGCTGAGCCGATTACGATATGTTCACGAGCAGCTGGCGTCCCGTCCTCGACTAATCTGGACGAATCAATATAAAAATGAAGCAAACCCAGCTGCCCATTTCATAAGCACGGCGCCCGAACTCTGGCAGCAGGTGCCCGGTCCCGCGACGGTGCTTGTCCCGGTTTCCACCGGCGGCACTCTCGCCGGCCTGGCCCGTTTTGCCAGGGATAAGAACGTGTGCTGGCGGCTCATAGCCGTCGACATAGCTGGCTCCGCCGCTCTCGGCCAGCCTCCCGGGCCGCGCTTGCTGTCCGGAATAGGCGCCAGTTGCCCCTCCAACTTCCTGGATCCAGCCGAGGTGGAGGCGGTGAGGGTCAACGCCACGGATGCGATCTCGGCCTGTCTGTGGCTGTCCGAACGCGCCGGGGTTGACGTCGGCGGAAGCTCGGGGGCCGCCGTCGCCGCCGCGCTGGGCGTATTTCGGGACGACCCGGACGCAGGCGAGCTCGTCTGCATCTGCCCGGATGGCGCAGACCGTTACCTGACCACGATCTATCAGCCGAGCTGGCGAGAGACCCACGGCGTCACAGACGTTCACGTGGGTTATGGCGTCGAGCTCCCGCGCGTGCAGCACCTCACCTGACAGCTAAGGGGACCCATGCCTGAACCAGAGCTATGCGTTCTTGACCGGGCCGCGGTTGAACGCTGCGTTGCCGAGCTGGACGTGCTCGATGTTGTCGAATCCGTACTCAGGAGTCACGCGAGCGGGCGGGCGGTGGTGCCCGCCGAGGCGTATATGGAGTGGAGCAACAGGGCCGGGGCCGAATGCCGGTCCATTGCCATGCCCGGCGGAGTATGGATCCAAGACGAACCCGCGTATGGCATGAAGATTATTAACGCGTCCGTCAGTAATCCCGCGATCGGGCTCGACCGGGCCGGGGGCCTGACTGTGCTCTTTGACCGAGAGACAGCCCGTCCTTGGCTGCTAGCCGACGCCGGCTACCTGAGCGCGCTGCGCACCACCGCGTACACGCTAGCCAGCCTGCGGCACCTAGGGCCGGAGCAGTGCGAGTCCGTCACCATCATTGGCTGCGGCACGCTAGCCAGGGCGCACCTGCGCATGCTGGCGCGGCACCAGCCCGAACTGTCGCATGTCTATGTCTACGACAGCGATCCCGATCGGGCAAACACGCTCGAAGCATGGGCGGCGCGGCACCTCCGCACCCTGACCGTCAAGGTGTGCGCTACGGCCCGGCAGGCCGTGGCCGCGAGCAGCGTCCTGATTACCTTGACCACCTCGCGGCAGCCCTACATCGAGTATGACTGGTTCCGGCCGCCTAGTTTTGTGGCGCATGTCTCCCTCGACGACGTGACAGAACAGGTCTTCCTCAAAGCCGAGGCCGTATTCGTGGACGACCTGAAGCTAGTGCGGGATAATCCGCGCCGGATCCTGGGGCGCCTGATGGCCGACGGAAAGGTCTGCGAGCCGTCCCCGCCAGCAACGGAAGGTCCGCGGGGCAGGGCCATCACCGGCACATTGGGTGAGGTCTTGCTGGGGCGGCGGCAGGCAATCCGTCCCAGTGAGGGCGTGATTGTCAGCAACCCATTTGGCATGTCAATTCTCGACATCGGGCTGCTGGCACGAGTGGCGGACACGGCCAAGGCGATCGAGCTCGGCCGCCGCGTTCGGGTCTTTGCGAGCGACCAATGACGTTAGCTGTCGAACGCGGACTATTTACCCTGGCTGACCTAGACGGTAAAGAGCTGGAAAGCCTGGTGGCCAGGTCTTGTGAGTTCTTTCGTGACCAGCGCGCACACAGCCTGCCGCTGAGTGGAAAGATCATCGGGATCTTGTTCAGCAAGACATCGACTCGGACGAGGACCGCCTTCAGCGCTGGCACGGTCAGACTTGGCGGCTTTCCCATCATGTATGGTCCGGGAGACCTGCAAACTAATACAGGCGAGTCCATCCAGGATACTGGCCGGGTCCTGGGCGGCATGCTCGATGGTCTTGTTGCGCGCACCGCTTGCCCGGCTGAGGAACTACGAGAGCTTTCCCGGTTTGGCGACCTGCCCGTCATCAACGCCATGAGCACCGAGGAACACCCGACGCAAGGAATATGCGACCTGGCCACGATGTATCTGGAATTTGGCTCGCTCTGTCAGCTATCGGTGCTCTACGTCGGGGAAGGTAACAACACCGCCGCGGCGCTGGCGTACGGGTTTTGCCGCATGCCGCGATGCGAGGTGACGTTCGCGACTCCGCCTGGTTACGGACTTAACCCCGGGATCCTCGGCGAGGCCGCAGACCGGGCACGCATCGGGGGAGGCACGGTCAGGCAGGTTCACGACATGAACGACCTGCCCGACAATGTGAACGTTGTGTATACGACACGCTGGCAGACGACAGGCACGGTGAAAGCCGCATCCGACTGGCGAGAGAGCTTCCGCCCTTTCTATGTTGACGAGGCTCTTCTGCGACGGTGGCCCGCCGCGAAGTTCATGCACGATCTGCCCGCGCACCGAGGCGAGGAGGTGTCAGGCGCCGTCCTCGAAGGTCCTCGGTCGATCGCGTGGACCCAGGCCAGAATGAAGCTGGCGAGCGCGATGGCCATCCTTGAGTGGGTGATCCCCGAGGAACGGTAACGCGACATCCTGATCGCCAGTGCCAAGTCGAACGGAGCGCAGGCTCAGGGGCCGGCCCGGTGCGTGCCGGTGGTACCGCTGTCGCGGTCTGTCTCGGTCGCGCCGCGGGGAATCCAGGTGCCGACTCGCCGCGCCGCCGCGAGGCTGGCCCACGCGGTCAGTTCGACCAGCGTGGAGTCGCCGGGCGTGCTGGCCCGGAACATCTGGACGACCGAACGGTCGACCTGGGCGGAGGCGAGCGCGGTGAGCAGCGCGAGACGGCCAGCGGGCCGGTCCGCTGGCGGCAGGGCGGACACGGCACTGTCGAGCCACGCACGGCTCGGGCCGCGCCGCTCGCCGTGCCAGTTTTCCAGCTCCGTCATGACCAGGCCGCGGACCGATGGTGGTACGGACCGGGCGCCGGCCGCATCGACGGCGGCACAGCCCCGGGCGAAAGCGTCCTGTGTCACAGGATCGCCGCTCACCCAGGATAGGTCGCGGGGTAGCGACGCCGCCGGCAGGAGATCCAGCGACGTGCCCGGCTGGTACGAGCGGCCGGCGGCCGGCCCCATCCTGCGGTCGAGGATCCGCATGACCGGTCCCAGCACCATCTTCGGAGCTCCCGGTGGTAGCGGGACCTCGGTCAGGAACACATTCACCATGCGGTTGAAGTAGTGGAACAGCACCACGGTCCCGATCAGCTCCGGCGCCTCCTCGGCGGGGCAGGCCGGTTCATGCCGCAGGGCGCCTTCCTCGGTCCCGCAGTCCCGCGCCCACGTCGTGACCGCCCGCAGCCGGGGGTCGGCGACCGGCTCGGCTGGATGGTCCGCGAGTACCAGTCCCCCGGCCAGCCCGGAGAGCATGGTGTTGTGCACGGTGACGCACCAGGGACAGGCGTTGCCGAGCGAGACCGTCGTGGCGACGGCCTCCTTAGCAGCCCTCTCAACCTTGCGGGCCACCAGCAGGGTCTCACGCAGCATCAGCCAGCTCGCGGCGAGCACCTGCGGCGCCGGGGAGTGCAGGACGAGTGACGGTGCCAGCACGCCGAACTCCCGCTCGACCTGTTCGTAGACGCGGCCGACCAGGCCCTGCGCCGCGCCGGGGCGAACCGGTGACACGTACCGGACCTGAGTCAGCCCCAGCTGCCCGAGCACCGTCGTCATCCGTTTGCTTGCCATCAGCCACTCCCTCGATCGCTGGGAACGGGCAGGCCTGGATATGCACAGATCGTATGTCTCCCCGGAGCAGGCTCCTTCTCCGCAGATGCCGGTCTTCCGGCGCGCTCCCCCTGCCTAGCCACTCCCGCTGACGCCGTCGCCGGGATCGCCGCCACGGCGATGACCGCGGCGAACGCCCAGGAGCATAAATGCGGGCATACGGGTAAAAGATGTTAATATTCCCCGTCGCCCAAATGGCAGCGCGAATCGGCGCCGCGTTTGGGCTTCCAACGGAGGGAGTCGTCTTGACCGTGTCCGCAGGCGGGCGTTCACGTGCCGCCTTCATTTCTCTCGCAACGCTAGCCCTAGCGCTCGCCACGGCAGCCCCAGCAATGGCCGCGTCGGGTCCCCCGACACCAATCGACCTTTTCAACAACTTTCAGGCGTGCTCAGCCGACGCGAGCTCGCCCGTCTACGTCGATGCGCGCGAGGACCTTCCTCTCGAGGCCCTGTCGCCGGACACCGTTGACCATCCGAACGTCACGGAGCAGTTCCAAGTGTGGCCGGTCAGCGACCCGTCCCAGGCGCTCACCTTCTCCAACCAGTTCGCATTCCCGGGGATCGAGCAGTCGGTCTCGGTGCCGGGCAGCGACTTGACCGACGGCCTCACCTACGCGTGGGACGTCCAGACTGTGGCGGCGAGCGGAACCTCCGCATCGTCCGCGCCGTGCTATTTCACGGTCGACGACACCTCCCCACCGAGCGTGCCGACGGTCACCTCGTCCAACTACCCGCCGGGGCAGCAGGACCAGGGCGGGACCCCGATCCAGCTCACCTTCGGCGCCAATGGCGCGGGCGACGTGGCGGGCTACGTCTTCGACTGGAGCGGAACGCTCCCGGTAGCGGGTGTCGCGGATCTCGGTCCCAACGGAGTTCCTCAGCCAATCGATCCATACACCAGCGACCCGGCAAACTTCGCCGCCGCTTCCACGCTGGGCGGTTCGGCGACGGCAAGCCTGATCCCGCCGACCAACTCGGGACTGCTGGTCCTTACGGTGGCGAGCCTGGACCGGGCGTTTAACCAGTCTCCGCCAACCACTTTCTTCATTTTCGTCAAGCCCGACGCCCCCACAGTCACGCAGCTGAATCCGAACGTCAATTTCGACAAGCGCGCGGAGTTTCAGCTCACGCCGGACCTGGGGCTGCAGGCAGCGAGCCCAGTGACCAGCTACACGGTGACCTTCATCGGTCAGACCAGAAAGACGTTCACCGTCAAGGCCGCTGCGGACGGCAGCGCGGTATTCGGGCTGACGCTTGACTCACCCATTAGCGACTCCATAATGGTGACCAGTACGAGCGCGGACGGCTGGGTAAGCCAGAATTCCTTCTGGAACCACGAGGTCGATACAACGCCTACGGTCAGCTCGGACGTTTACCTGGAGAACCAGACCAGCGGAGGCCCCGGAGTCCCCGGCGCCTTCACGTTCGCCCCGAAGGTCAAGGGCATTACAAGCTACACGTACGCGTTCAGCGACGGGACGGGCGGTACGGTCGCCGCTGCCAACGGCACGGCCCAGGTCACCTGGACACCCAGCCAGAGCGGTTTCTACTTCCTCGATGTCTTCGGCACCACCAAGGACGGGCTTCAGCTGACGGATTACTTCTACGTCTTCTTCGTGAACTAGCTAGCGCGCCCCAGCCACCAAGCGCCCCGCGCGGAGCGATCCGCCGGGGCGTTTTGGCTGTTGTCCGCCAGTGGCAGCCGGACAGGGTCAGGCGGCCGCCCGGGCCAGCTAGGCCTGCGCGAAGGCATTGGGGTTATCCTCCGACGATGAGCACTCCCCCACCGCCCGCGGCGGATCTGCATCTTGTCGTCGGCTACGACGGATCGCCTCCGGCCAGCCGGGCACTTGATGCCGCAGTCAACCTGCTCCAGGGCCGGACCGGCCGGATTGAGCTGGTGTATGTGGCGCACCTGACAAGCATGGCCGCGCTGTCGCCCGACGCCGTGGCCGAACTGGAAACAGACTTCGATGACATCGAGCGAGAACTCCGGACGATGGCCGCCGAGCGACTGCGCGGCAGCGAGCAGAGCTGGGGCTTCGAGCGGCGCCAGGGTCTGATCGCAGAAGAATTGATCGCAGCCGCCAACGACCTGCGCGCAGCGAACTCTGACGCCACCGTCGTCATCGTGGTCGGCAGCTCGTCTCACCTCACCCACCGTGTCGTCGGGTCGGCCGCCGTCAGCCTGGCCCGCCACTCGCCAGTACCCCTTGTTGTCGTGCCCTAGAACTCGATCCGGCCACCCGGAACACTAGTAGGCGCCGTGTCCGTGGATGACCGCGGAGAAAGTCTTCCAGAGGATCTGCAGGTCGAGCATGATCGACCAATTGTCTACGTAGCGCAGGTCGAGCCGGAACGCATCCTCCCACGACAGGCCAGATCTCCCGCTGACCTGCCACAGGCCGGTGAGGCCCGGCTTGACTACCAGCCTGCGCCGCATGTGATCTCCGTACCGTGCGACCTCGTCTGGCAGGGCCGGCCTCGGGCCCACCAGGGACATGTCACCGATCAGTGCGTTCAGCAACTGCGGGAGTTCGTCGAGGGACCAGCGCCGCAGCCTCGCGCCCACCTTCGTCACCCGCGGGTCCTTGCGCATCTTGAACAGCACCCCGGCGCCTTCATTGAGCGCCTCAAGCTCCAGCCTGAGCTGCTCGGCGTCCACGACCATGGTCCGGAACTTGAACAGCCGGAACGTCTGGCCATCCCGGCCGACCCTGGTCTGCGTGAAGAACACCGGCCCCCGGTCATCCAGGCGGATCAGCACCGCGATGACCGCGAACAGGGGCGCCAGCACGATCACCGCTAGCCCGGCCGCCAGCCTGTCGAACACCGCCTTGATGACCTGTTTGCCGCCGGCCAGCTCCGGATGATCCAGCTGCAGCAGCGGCAGCCCGGCCACCGGCCGGATCGTCGTGCGCGGCCCTGCGACGTCGATCAGGGCCGGCGCTACGCACAGGTCGGTGCCGGTCTCTTCCAGCTCCCAGGCCAGCTCACGCAGCCGGATGCCGCTCATCTCGGGGCAGGCCAGCACGGCCACGGTATCCGCGCCGAGCAGGTCCACAGCCGCCGATACGCCGTCCAGCCCGCCGTACACCGGAACCCCCGCGACCTCGCCCAGCATGGTCTCGCCCGCTAGGCAGGCGCCCACCACGTTCAGGCCGTTGTACTTGTCCCGGCGCAGCATGTCGACCAGGTCGGCCACAGCGGGCGCATGCCCCACCGCCACCACCTGCTGCATGCAGGCCCCCAGGGTGCGCAGCCGGTGCAGGCGCTTGCGCAGCCGGTACCGGGCCGCGAGGTCGAACGCCGCCGCACTTGGCAGGGCGAACACGACATAACCCCTGGCAAAGTCAATCTTCAGCACGTAGGAGACGATGGCCACGCCCGCGGCCAGGCCCACCGCGGCGTTCAGCACCCGCCGGAACTCATCAGAACCCGCCCCGAACAAACGGGACCCATACCCCCCCGCCAAAGCCACCGAGGCGCACCACAAACCTGGCAACGCCGCGGTAAAGGAGAGGTAAGAAATCGGCAGATTGCCCTCACCGGCGAAACGCGCATAGACCGCCAGACCACCCGCCACAAGACCGCAGATGCCGTCAGTAAGCACCGCCCGCCGCAAATAGCTCCTTGTCCAGGGGATAGGTGCCCGGGCGGCCAGCCGGGGTCTGCGGTCCGAAACTGCCACGTCGTGAGGTACGGTCATATTGTCCCCTGTGCACCAATTTTCTATCCCCTTTATCCAAGTCGCTGGACCAGGACGCATACGGAAAGACGCGCGACCTAGCAGCCTTGGTTGACGAATTTTGCTAGTGCTGACCGCAGCTTTAAGAAGCTATTGTCAAAACCTGCGGATCGAGATCTTTTAGGCGGCTTTCGGCACGGCGCTCTCACCGGGGCGCGCACAGGCGGGGCCAGGGCGCAATGATCACACGGCCAAGAAACGTGTCTGAACCATGCAAGCAATGGTCAGCACGTCAACCGAGGCGACTATGCTGGGCGTCCCCTCTGTGCGTGCGGACATGGCGCATAAGGGGCTGCGACTAAATAGCCGCAAACGGTGTATGTAGCCGACACAGCGCCATAAGGAAGTTGGGAAAAGGGGGAATTGGCGTGACTGGCCGAATAAGTGCGCTACACCACCATAACGAGGGCCACCTTCCCTTATCTGCCGGGCCTCCGGCTCCCCGGACTAGTGCGCACCTGCGCCGGACAGCCTCAGCCGGCCGCGGCCGGCCCGCGACCGCGATACCTGAGCAAGACGCTGCCGCCTTGGACGTCGCTCTGCTGGTGCGACGCGCTGCTGACGGTGACCGATGGGCGTGGGAGCGTCTCGTCGACCAGTACTCCAGGCTCATCTGGGCCATGACGCGTGACTTCAAGCTCATGGAGAGTGACGCCAATGACGTCGCCCAGGCGACGTGGCTGCGCTTGCTTGAGCATATCGACCGTCTTAAGGACCCGGCTCGGATAGCGTCCTGGCTGGCGATCACCGCGCGGCGTGAGTGCCTGCGCACGCTGGCTGCGCGTAAGAGGGTCGTGCTGGTCCATGATGACGCCGCTATCGGGGATCTCGCGTATGAGCCGGAGATCGACGAGCGCCTTCTCGCCAACGAGCGCGCTCAAGCCGTGCGGGAGGCTCTCTCGCGTCTTCCCTGGCGTTGGCAGCGGCTGGTTGAGCTGCTTATGGCTGACCCTCCAGCCTCCTACGCTGAGATATCGGACCAGCTAGGGCTTCCGGTTGGCAGCATCGGGCCTACCCGCGGACGATGCCTGGAGCGGCTGCGCGTGCTATTGCAGGTGTCCTGACCTGCGGCTGCCATCGCGGAGCGGCTCTTATGGCCTGCCGTAAAGCCTGATGTTGCGGACGCGGACCTGGAAGGAGCCAGCTGAGTCCGGCTGGAGCAAGGTAAACCAGACAAGCAGGTAACGTGCTCGCTGCGGCCTGGCCAGGTGCAGCCGTAGCGTGCCGCCCGCAGCACTGACGCTGGCCTGCACCCGCTGCGTGGCCAGGGCAGACGCCGTTGCGGTTAGCAGCTGGAGATCCGGGCCGCGCGCGGGGCCGAGTATGAGCTTGACTCTGGTGATCCGTACTGGGCGGCCCATGTCGATGAGCAGGCCCGTGCCGGCTTGCCAGCCGCCGAACTGCGCGCTGCGGCGCCAATGACTGATCCATGCCGTAGCCCTGCTCGCGTCGATCGCCATAGGCGCAAGCTGGGGATTGTTGCCAGAGCCATAGCCGGCAGGTCCGACGGCTGAGGCACCGACTGGAACGAGCACCCGGGCGGGGCGCGCGGGTAAGCGAGTTCTGGCCGGCGCCGGACGCGACCGCGAGCTTGCCCCGGTTTGCGTGTGCGCAGCGATGCCGGGCGGGACCCCTTGACTGATCGCCGATGCGGGCGAGCCAAGGCTCGGGTGGAAGATAACCATGTCAGCGATGGCCAGCGTCGCCCAGGCCAGCATCAGTGCGACAGGCCAGCGGGCCCGGCGCGCGCCGCCAGTCGCTGCCGGCCGCAGGCTTAGCATGAGCCGAATGTCTCGGTGTCGACCCATCGGCCGCCAGCGGCCTCAACTTCGGGGAACGCGGCACGGACCTCTGTCAGCAGGTCGGCGAGAAACAGCAGCACGGTATCTGGCGGGTCTGCGGCGAGCCGCGCTGGGCTGACGACCGGGATGTCTGTCCCGGGCATCCGCAGGCCCTGCTTGGCAGGCGACGCGTCCGCCACCGCGGGCAACAGCGTGCGATCCACTCCCGCCCGACGCAACAGCGCGACCGCGCGCGAGGCGGCGCCATACCCAAGAACGCTGATCCCGGCCGACCGCTGAGCGACAAGCCAGTCGCGCAGTCCGTTGGCGCGAGTCTGTACCTGGCGCTGGAGGCCGCCGAGCACAGCAGGGTCCAGGACGCCGGCCCGCGCTTCTTCCGCCAGTATCAGCTGCACCGAACCATCCCGCTCGACAGTCGCGTCGGCGTCCCGGCTGGCGGCGAGCAGCACCGTGCCGCCGTAAAGTTCGAAGTGCCACGCCAGGCAGGGGCTGAATCCATGAGCGGCCAGCATCCCGGCCAGAGCGGTTGTCGAGTAGTACGCATAATGCCCGTGCCGCAGCGCGTTCCACTGTCCGCGGCCGATGATCGTCTCGAGCGAGTGGTACTGCAGCAGCAGGATCCCGCCTGTGGCCACTCGAGCCGCCCGCTGGCCAATGGCCGCGGCCTGATCGGCGGAGTGCATCAAGCCGAAACAGTCGAGGACCAGGTCGGCTGGCTCGCCATCAGTCACTGGCCTGAGCCCGCGACGGGTCAGCAACCCTAGCCAAGAGCCGCCATGCGGGCTGCCATACTCGGCGACCCGGCCGCTGGCGGCCAGCAACCCGGCCGCGGCGACCCGCTCCACCGCGTCAGCCGCCTGTGCGACAAGTGCAGCCGGCGGGTACCCCTTGGCTCCTCGGGCATTGTCGGGTCGGCCACCAGCTGGGCCAGACCGCAAATCGAACAAAGCCACATCTGCAGCGGGTACACAGGGTCAGGCCCTGGATCATCGAACCGGGGGAAATAGTCGCATGCCGGTTGCTCCCCCAGGTCAAGTACCAGATGGCCAGCCCGGCCATGACATGCTCGGCAGACATGCTTCCCCATAACGCCCCCTCTAAACTCCCCGCCGTGCCTAACAGATACCAGATCACCGGGCCGAGGGGATGGTGACGGAGAGGCGTGGCCTTTTATGAGTAGTGTCTCCCTTTCGTCCATAACGCCTAATTACCTGGCCGGACGCGTCAACCACCTGACTCAGACGGGCGTCTATTTGGCGCGCTCCAAAGACTGGTATGGTTTGCGCTCTGAGTCGAACCGTCGTGCCGTTAGCGGCCACTGCGGCGTCCTGATGAACTTGTGGCTGGGGGAAGCATGTCGCCGTTACCTATTTGCCGCCTCTGCGGCGCGGACCTAACCCTTACGTTCGTTGACCTGGGGATGTCTCCGCTATGTGAAAGTTACGTCCCAGCGGAGCGGCTCGACGAGCCTGAGGTCTTCTACCCGTTGCACGTGCGAATGTGCAGCTCCTGCCTGCTTGTGCAGCTTCCCGCTTATGTTTCCGGTGAGCACATCTTTTCTGAGTATGCGTACTTCTCGTCCTACTCAGACTCGTGGGTGGCCCACGCGCGGCGGTATGCGCAGGCGATGGTCGGAGATCTCGGCCTCACGTCCGGCAGCCTGGTCACCGAAGTGGCAAGCAACGATGGCTACCTCCTGCAGCATTTTCTGGCACAGGGAATCCCAGTACTTGGCGTCGAGCCGGCCGCGAATGTGGCCGAGGCTGCCCGCTCCAGAGGAATTAGGACGGTGACTGAGTTCCTCGGAGCCAAGACCGGCCAGGAGATTTCCGAGCGTTACGGACGAGCCGACCTGGTAGCCGCGAACAACGTCTTCGCCCATGTCCCTGACATCCGCGGCTTCACCCGTGGCCTACGTGCTCTGGTCAAGGACACGGGCTTGGTGACACTGGAATTCCCGCACCTGCTTCGCCTGATCGAGCGGCGGCAATACGACACTATTTATCACGAGCATTTCTCATATCTGTCCCTGCTGACTTCGTCCCGTGCCCTGGCTACGGCTGGCCTGCGCGTGGTTGACGTCGACGAGCTTGATACGCATGGCGGATCACTACGCGTCTTCGCCCGGCCCGAGGAATGCGCTGGTGACCCGACGCCACAGGTCAAGGCGGTGCTCGACGCCGAAGAATCTGCTGGGCTGCACACGGTGGCCGGCCACGGGGGGTTCGCCGGCGAGGTGCTGCAGATCAAGAGCGGCCTGCTCGGCTTCCTGCTCAACGCGGCCAGGGAAGGCCGGTCGGTCGCTGGCTATGGCGCCCCGGGCAAAGGGAACACGCTGCTAAACCATTGCGGCATCCGGCCGGATCTGCTCTCGTACACCGTTGACCGAAGCCCGGTCAAACAGGGGAAGTTCCTGCCAGGCACGCATATCCCGATCTTTGCGCCCGAGCAGCTAGCCGAGAGGAGGCCCGACTACATTCTCGTCCTGCCATGGAACCTCCGGGACGAGATCATCCAGCAACTCGGCTACGTCAGGTCCTGGGGCGGCCGCCTGGTGTTCCCGATCCCGGAACTTGAGGTCATCTAAAGGGGTGAACCGTGAAGGTAGTCATGTTCTGCGGGGGCTTGGGGATGCGGATGCGCGACGGCGTCACCAACGCTCCGAAGCCGATGGCGATGGTCGGGGAGCGGCCCCTGCTCTGGCACGTAATGCGCTACTACGCCCATTTCGGGCACACGGATTTCGTGCTGTGCCTCGGTTACGGCGCCTCGGCGGTCAAGGACTTCTTCCTGAACTACGATGAAACGAGATCTAACGACTTCGTCCTGGAGAACGGCGCCAGCGAGATGAAGCTCTTCAGCCGCGACATCTCCGACTGGCGGATCACCTTCGTCGACACCGGCCTGAATTCCCCGATCGGCGAGCGGCTACGGCGAGTTCGCCGTTTCGTCGAGGACGAAGAGATGTTCCTCGCCAACTATGCGGACGTTCTCACGAGCGCGTCGCTGCCCGACATGATCGATCGGTTCGAAGCAAGCAGCGCGGTCGCTGGCCTGCTCGCGGTGCCGCCACAGTCGTCGCACCACGTGGTGGAAATCGGCGACACCGGGCTTATCACCCAGGTGACTCCCATGCGGGATCTGCGGCAGTGGGAGAACGGTGGCTACTTCTTGATCCGGCCAGAAATCTTTAATTACCTTAAAGAGGGCGAAGACCTGGTCGAGGATGCGCTCGTGCGGCTTGTCCCGCAAGGAGGCGTCCTTGCCTACCCGTACAAGGGCTACTGGTCACCTGCGGACACGGTGAAGGAACGCGCGCAACTGGAGGAAATGTACCACCAGGGAAACTGCCCCTGGATGGTTTGGGATCCGGAACGGTCCGGCGTGCGCTCCGCGGCGGACGGCCTGGCTCAGCCCGACGACGATCGGGCCTCCGCGGCCATATCCACCGCGCCGCCAACTGGCGCGCAGACCGCTAGTGTCCCGGCTCCTAGCTCGCCATCGCGATGATTCGCCCATGCTGTCGCTGGATCTGACGGCGCCATCGGGTCGGCCACTATCCGTGCTGGCGATTGGCGCGCACCCTGACGACATCGAGATCGGGGCGGGCGGGATGCTGCTCAGCCTCGCCGGCAGCCAGCCTGGGCTGCAGGTCCGCTACGTTGTGCTGACTGGAACGGCCAATCGCCAGCTGGAGGCACGCAAGGCCGCGACTGCCTTCTTGCCGGCCGCGGACCTCGCCATCGACCTCCGCGATTTGCCGGAGGGCCGGTTGCCCGCCGCCTGGGGCCAGGCCAAGGACGCACTTGAGGAGATAGCCCAGCGCTGCACGCCGGACGTCATCATCGCACCTTCGCGAGACGATGCGCATCAAGATCACCGGACGATCGGCGAGATCGTGCCCACCGTCTTCCGTGACCGGCTCCACCTCGCGTACGAGATCCCGAAGTGGGACGGTGACCTCGGCCGCCCGTCTGTGTACTTCCCGCTATCGCCAGAAAACGCGCGCCGCAAGGTAGAACTTTTACACAAGTGCTTTCCGTCCCAGCGGGAGCGCTACTGGTGGGACGATGAGGTTTTCCTCGGGCTGGCCCGGCTGCGCGGCGTCGAATGCAGGGCACCGTATGCCGAGGCGTTCAGCTGCTCAAAATCCCTGATCCGCTATCACCCCGCGACCGGCGGGGCCGCGCCCTGTCCGGCTGAGTCGTAAATATCTATATCTGCGGCGATGCACGCATGGTTTTGGCGTAGCAATTGACGTGTGGAGACTTGACTCACCGGGAAGCAGCGATGCACAGTCGGGACGAGAGCAAAGTATCGGGGGGCGGCATCTTTGAGCACACCAAAGGGCTGGATGAGCGGAATGACAAGAACTGCCCGCAGGAATTCAAGGTCCAAAACCCTTTGGCCGCTGAGCTTGCTGGTTTTCTGCGCTCTCCTGGTCCCACTGCTCGTGCTGGCACAGAAAGCTCTCGCCGCGACCGCGTCTGATGGTTTCAACCGGGCGAACGGGAGCCTCGGCCCTAACTGGACCGACATCAGCGATGGCGGGCTGGCGATCACGTCAGGGGCGGCGGCCGGAACCGCGGGCTCGGGGGTCTCCGGTGACATCCGGACGGCTGAGTCCTATAGCAGCAATCAGTACTCCCAGGTAGCAGTCACCTCGGCACAGCTGACCGGCAGCCAGTGGATCGGGCCGATGGTCCGGGCCCGCAATGGCGGGCAGGACGCCTACCTCGGCATCTACTACTGGAACAACGGCAGCCCTGACCTGATGCTGTTCAAGCGAAGCGGCGGCACCTGGACCCAGCTCGGCAGCACCTACAACAGCGGGCCGCTCAGTGCGGGAACTCAGCTTCGGCTGCAGGCCGTCGGCTCCACGATCTCCCTCCTGCTGAACGGGGTCCAGCGCATATCAGCCACCGACACCAGCCTGTCGGGCGGCGCGCCGGGCATCATGGCCTACGGCACCGGGCAGGCCGACAACTGGTCAGGCGGGAGATGGCCGGCGCCAGCCTATTCGGTTGGCGGCACCGTTTCCGGGCTGATCCGGGACAGTGGTCCTGCAGGACAACGGCGGTGACAACCTCAGCCTCAGCGCCAGCGGCCCCTTCACCTTCGCCACCAGCGCTGGCCGGCGGCGTGGCCTACAACGTGACGGTAAAGACCAACCCTTCCGGCCAGACCTGCACCGTCTCCAGCGGCTCCGGTACCGTCACCGCGGCCAACGTCACCAACGTGGCGGTCGCCTGCACGGCTAATTCAGCGACGAGCGGCACCGATGATTTCAACCGGGCGAACGGGAGCCTCGGCCCGAACTGGACCGACATCAGCGATGGCGGGCTGGCGATCACGTCCCAGGCCGTGGCCGGGACCGCGGGCCGGGGGTCTCCGGTGACATCCGGACGGCTGAGTCTTACCCCAGCGACCAGTACTCCCAGGTAGAAGTCACCTCGACGCAGCTGACCGGCAGCCAGTGGATCGGGCCGATGGTGCGGGCCCAGAATGGCGGGCAGGACGCCTACGTCGGCATCTACTACTGGAACAACGGCAGCCCGGACCTGATGCTGTTCAAGCGAAGCGGCGGCACCTGGACCCAGCTCGGCAGCACCTACAACAGCGGGCCGCTGGCCGCCGGGACCCAGCTGAAGCTCATGGTGGTCGGCTCCACGATCGCCTTCATGGACAACGGCGTCGAGCGGATCATCAGCCGGTGACACCAGCCTGTCCGGCGGCGCGCCGGGCATCATGGCCTACGGCACCGGGCAGGCCGACAACTGGGCGGGGGGCGCCGCCGGTTTCGCGGTTCATTACCTGAGTACCGACGCCAACGGCGTCGCGTCCTACGACGTCATCTCGGCCAACGACTCAGACGGCCCCCAGGTGCTGCGGGTCCTGCGTCCTACGAACCCGGCCGCCGGGATCGCCGCACAACTTCCTCTTCGTGCTCCCGGTCGAGCCCGGGCTGGGTAACCAATTCGGAGACGGGCTGGAGACCCTGCGCTCACTCAATGCACAGAACAAGTACAACCTGACGATCATCGAGCCCTCGTTCGGGATCGATCCCTGGTACGCGGACAACCCCACCGACCCTTCGTCCAGTATGAGACCTTCATGACCAGGGAACTGGTGCCCTGGGCGCAGCAGAACCTGGCCACCACCGGCACCGAGCAGAACTGGCTGATCGGGTTCTCAAAGTCCGGCCTCGGGGCCCAGGATCTCATCCTGAAGCATCCCGACATCTTCGCCCTGGCGGCGTCCTGGGACTTCCCGGCCGATATGTCGTCGTACGACCAATTCGGCGCTGATTCCGCAGCTGGCTACGGCACCGATGCGAATTTCCAGGCCAATTACCGTCTGACGACAACTTTCCTGGACGCCCATAAGGGCGCCGTTCCTGACTAATAACCGGATCTGGATAGGCGGGTACTCATTGTACCAGGCCGACGATTCGGACTATGATAACCTGCTTGACCTCAGAAGGCATAATTCACTCGACAGAAACGCCGACGGACATGGCTCACCGCTGGGACAGCGGCTGGGTCCCCATAGCCTTGGCCGCGTTGTCTCAGGACAAGTATTAACCTGAGGACGTTTCAAGCGTTTGAGGTTCGAGACTCCACAGCGAAGTTCATACTTTACTCGTGCGCTACCTGGACATTGACACGGCGAAGAAGATTTCCAAGATCGGACTTGGAACCTGGCAATTCGGGTCCCCGGAATGGGGTTACGGCGAGCCGTATGCCGAGCAGGAGGCGCACGCTATCGTCCGCCGCGCGCTTGAACTAGGGGTCACCCTCTTCGATACTGCCGAGATCTATAGTTCGGGCGACAGCGAGCGGATCCTCGGGCGGGCGCTCGGGGAGAGCCGGGAGTCAGTCTTTCTCGCGACGAAAATGTTCCCGATCGTGCCCAGTGCCCTGCTCGTGAAGCGGCGCGCCGTGGCCAGCGCGAACCGACTCGGGGCCGGGCGCATAGACCTCTACCAGGCGCACTGGCCAAACCCGCTGGCCGGCGACGTCGCGATCATGCGCGGCATGCGCTTCCTCCAGCGAGCAGGGCTGGTCGGCGAAGTGGGAGTCAGCAACTACTCCCTGGAGCGCTGGCAGGCCGCCGAGGCTGCGCTGCGCGGCCGGGTCCTTAGCAACCAGGTCCAGTACAGTCTCGTGGACCGTTCGCCAGAGCTGGACCTCCTGTCGTTCGCCGAGTCGCACCGTCACGTCATCATCGCATTCAGCCCGCTGGCACAGGGGCTGCTGGCGGGCAGGTATCACGGGGCGAACCGGCCCCTGAACCGGGTCAGGGCAACCAGCCCGCTCTTCCATCCGGAGAACACCGAACGCACCAACGACCTGATCGCAGTCCTGCGGGAACTGGCGGACGCGCACTCCGCAACCCCCGCGCAGATCGCGCTCGCCTGGGTCATCCGCAGCCCTGCCGTGGCGGCGATCCCTGGCGCATCAAGCGTCGAGCAGCTTGAAAGCAACGTTGCCGCTGCCGAGATCGAACTCACCGGCGGCGAGTATCAGGCTCTGCGCACCGCGTCAGCCCGGTTCTGCCCGGCCGCGGTGCAGGACGCGTCCGGGCACCGTAACCAGTCCGAGCTGAAACACTCGGTCAAGTTCGCGCTGAAACACTCGGCTAAGGGCGGGTGGTGCGTAGCTAAGACCGTATGGCGCGATTACAAGCTCGATCACATTCCGCGGGGCCGGTCCGGCAAAGGGGGGTAAAGACCCCGGGCGTGTGGCGGCTGCCAGTGCCGGGCCGTTCGCCGTATCACGGCCACTCGTTCGGCGCTCATATGCATACAGGACTGATCTCTACGCGTGCGAGTCGGGTGAGGTGACGCGATGCTGTCGGCTGGGGTCGGCGGGTGGCGAGCTTGGAGATCCTGCTGCTGGCCCAGTCAGCACGGGTCGCTTGCCCTGGCGAGGCTGCGTTGAAGACGTTGCCAGGTGGTCAGGGCGGGTTAACGCTTGATACCCGCGGTCCGTCCTCGCGGCCCGGAATCCTGCTCGACCGGGACGGGACGATCATCGTTGACTACGGATATGTCGGCTCAGTCGAACTCGTCGAGTTCATTGACGGGTCGCCTGAGGCGATCGCCAGGTTCAACCGGGCCCGCATCCCGGTCGCGGTGGTGACGAACCAGGCTGGGGTCGCGCGGGGGCTGTACGGGATCGATGACGTCGCCCGGGTGCACCGGTACATGGCGGACCGGCTGGCTGAGCACGGGGCTCACATCGACCTGTTTCTGTACTGCCCATATCATCCCGAAGGAGTCGTCGAGGCCTTCGCCCGGTCGAGCGAGGACCGCAAACCCAGGCCCGGCATGGCGAAGGCGGCGCAAGCGGCGCTGGACCTCGACCTAGCCGCGTCGTGGGTCGTTGGTGATCGGCCCGAAGACATCGGCCTCGCGGAGGCGGTCGGAGCATCAGCGATCTACCTCGGGCCTGCCGCTCCTGAGCTGCCCAGGCGTCTGGTCGTATCCGAGCCTCGCTGCCGCCGCACCATTCATCTTGGAGCGCATTGCGAAATGAGCACCCTGCGTGATCTGGAGACCTCATCAGCGGCATATGGCGGGACCTCGGGGAGAACGGGAAGTTCCCGGCCACAGCGTACCAGGGCGCCGCATCGTACTTCGATGCCTACGCCCGCGAACTGGCCAAGGCGGCGAGCACGGTCGAGCCCGCCGCGCTCGACCGTGCAGCTTCGATCCTGCTGAACGCCTACACACGCGGTGCGCGGGTGTTCTCGTGCGGCAACGGCGGCTCGGCCGCGATCGCCAATCACATGCAATGCGACCATGTGAAAGGCCTCCGAACCGGGACTGATCTATCCCCCCGGTTCGTGAGCCTTAGCTCGAACGTCGAGGTCCTGACCGCGATCGCCAACGATCTGGCTTACGAAGATGTGTTCGCGTACCAGCTTCAGTCGCAGTCAGGGCCAGGCGATGTCCTCGTCGCCGTGTCGTCGTCGGGCCGCTCGCCCAACATCGTGCGCGCCCTCACCTGGGCTCGTGACAACGGCCTGGAGACTATCGCGCTCACCGGCTTCACGGGCGGCGGCGCACGGACGGTCGCTGATGTCGCCATCCACGTCGACAGCGCCAACTACGGCATCATCGAGGATCTGCACCAGGCCATCACGCATGCCCTGGCCCAGTACCTCCGGCAATCCCGGATGGCACCGGACGTAATCTCGTCGAGCGTGTTCTAGATCATGACAGCGAACCAGTGCCGGTCAGGCCCCCGTGCGGGCCAGGCGAATGAATCCGGCGGATACATATGCGGGTGGCGATTAACCTCCTGTCGGAGGATCCCGGTAACCCGTCAGGGGCCCACTGGTTCTGGACCCGGGTGATCCCCGAGATGGCCAGCCGGCTCGAATCCGGCGAGGAACTCCATCTGCTGGTAAGCCCGAAATCACGACCGCTTCATCAGGACTACGGGCCAGGTGTCTCTTACATCACCTTCCCGTGGTCGAACGAGCGTCGCAAGCTACGCACGCTCAGCGAGCATCTCTACTCACCGTGCGGCTGCCGCTCAGCCGGATCGATGTGCTCAACACCGGAATGGCGCCCCTGGTCAACATCCCGTGGTCGCTGGTCCTGCACATGAAGACGATGCATGCATTCACGGCCCCCGGGTCAGTCGCGCCGCTGACTCGCGCCTACCGCCGGCTGAACTACCCGCGCTCGGCGCGGGCCGCGGATGCGATCATCATCAACTCCCAGAGCCTCCGCTCGGAGATCGAGCATTACCTGCAGGTCGACCCGCGCAAGCTCAAGCTGATCTACGAGGCCGTCGACCACGAGCTGTTCCGGCCCGGTGATCGCGAAGAGGCCCGCGCGCAGGTCAGGTCCTATGGCGTCACCAAGCCGTATGTGCTGTTCGTGTCGTCGATGTGGCCGTACAAGAACTGCGACGGGCTGCTTCGGGCCTGGGCGCTGGCCCGCGCCGAGCTGCCGGGCCACCAGCTTGTCGTCGTCGGCGCCCGGGCGAGACGAGAAGTACTACGCCGGGCTGCACTCCCTCGCCGATGAGCTCGGCATCTCCGGCGACGTGGTTTTCACCGGGGGGGTCCCGCTGGAGGAGACCGTCGGCTTCTACCGGGCGGCCGACGTATTCGTGTACCCGTCACTCAACGAGACCTTCGGGCTCCCGATCCTGGAGGCCATGGCCTGCGGCTGCCCGGTGGTGACCTCGGATACCACCGCCATGCCGGAGACCGCTGGCGGCGCCGCGGTTCTGGCCGACCCCAAGGACCCGGCGTCCATCGCCCGGGCCATCGTCGAGGCGGTCGGCCAGCCGGGATCGCCTGCGGGAGGCGGGGCTCAAGCGGGCCGCGCGAATTCACCTGGGCGGCGACGGCCGCGTCCACCCTGGACGTGTACCGCGAAGCTGCCGCGAACCGGAAGGGACCATCGCGCATGAGGATCCTGGTCACCGGCGGAGCAGGCTTCATCGGCTCGCACACCTGCGACCGGCTGCTGGCCCTGGGGCATGAGGTCACCGTGCTCGACGCTCTCACCCCGCCCGTGCACCGCACGAGCCGCCCCGCGAACCTGCCGCCTGAGGTGGAGTTCTATCACGGGGACGTCCGCAACCGGGATCTGCTGGCCAACCTGCTGCGCCGGACCGACGCCGTTTATCACCTGGCTGCCTACCAGGACTACCTGCCCGACTTCGCGCGGTTCTTCGAGGTGAACGTGGTCTCGACGGCTGCGGTGTACGAGATCGCCGTGGCGGAACGCCTCGACCTGGCCCGGGTCGTGGTGGCGTCGTCGCAGGCTGCGATGGGCGAAGGGCTGTATGTGTGCCCGGCCGACGGGGAGCAGACCCCCGGGATGCGCCCGGAGGGCGCCGTCGCGGCAGGTCAGTGGGACATCCCGTGCCCGGTCTGCGGCGGCCCGCTTGAGCTGCAGGCCACTGCAGAGCGGGTGTCCAACCCGCAGAACGCCTACGGCATGTCGAAATACGCCCAGGAGATGGTGGCCATCAACCTGGGCCGCCGGTACGGCATCCCGACCACCGCGCTGCGCTACAGCATCGTCCAGGGCCCGCGGCAGTCGGTCTACAACGCCTACTCAGGCGCGTGCCGGATCTTCTGCCTGAGCTACCTGCTCGGCGTGCCACCGACCCTGTACGAGGACGGCCAGGCGATCCGCGACTTCGTCAACATCGACGACGTTGTCGACGCCAACGTGCTCGTGCTCACTGATGACCGGGCCGCGGGCCGGGTCTTCAACGTCGGCGGCGGGAAGGCGGTCACCACCTCCGAATTCGCCGACGTCGTCCGGCGGCAGTACGGCTCTAGCCAGCCGGCGGTGGTCACCGGAGAGTACAGGTTCGGCGACACACGCCACATCCTGTCCGACATCGGTGCGCTTCGGGAACTGGGCTGGGAACCGCAGCACAGGCCGGCTGACTCGGTCGCGGCCTACGCAGAATGGCTCAAGGGGATGGACGGCCTGGACGGCGTGCTGGCCGAGGCGAACGCCCGGATGCGCGCACTCGGAGTGGTCAGGAGGGCCGGCGCATGAAAGCATTCCTGCTGGCCGCCGGGGTCGGCAGCCGCCTGCGGCCCATCACTGACACCACCCCGAAGTGCATGCTGGAGATCGGCGGCAGCCCGCTGATCGGCATCTGGCTGGACGAACTGTCCCGCGCCGGGGTCGACGAGGTCCTGGTCAACCTGCACCACCTGCCGGACGTAGTACGCCGCTACGTGGCTGATCGCAGCGCGCCGCCCGCCGTTCGGATGTTCGCCGAGCCGGAACTGCTGGGCAGTGCCGGGACGCTAAGAGCCAACCGGGAGTGGGTGAACGGCGAGGACTTCTTTCTCGCCTGCAACGCCGATAACCTCACCGATTTCGATCTGCGATCCCTGGCCGATGCCCATCGGCAGGGCGGCGCTGTCGCGACCCTGACGGCATTTCACTCGCCGAACCCCTCAGCCGGCGGGGTCCTGGAAGTCAGATGCCGGCGGCTGCGTCACCGGGTTCACCGAGAAACCGAGCGCACCGGCCTGCGACCTGACGAACGCCGGCATGTACGCGTTCCACCCGAGCGTGCTCGGCGAGATCGACGGGACACCACCCACAGACATTGGCTATGACCTGCTGCCGCGGCTCGTGGGCCGGGCCAGGGCGGTGCTGGTGACCGGGTAT
This sequence comes from uncultured Actinomycetota bacterium, assembly GCA_963788895.1. Taxonomy (GTDB): domain Bacteria; phylum Actinomycetota; class Actinomycetes; order Streptosporangiales; family Streptosporangiaceae; genus DATBGO01. The sequence goes on from CAWBJA010000012.1 coordinate 482,439, forward strand.
TTCCGCGATATCGGTACCGCGGACGCGTACCGGCGAGCGAGAGAGGAGTGGCCCGCAGCGGCCTCGCGATGATCATTACCCAGACCCCTTTGCGGATCGGCCTGCTGGGCGGCGGGACCGATCTGCCCGGCTACTACGCCGAGCACGGCGGCCGGGTGCTCAACTGCGCGATCGACAAGTACATCTACGTCATCGTCAAGGAGCGCTTCGATGACGACATCTACGTCAACTACTCGCGGAAGGAGATCGTCTCGCGGGTCGAGGACATTGAGCACGAACTCGTCCGGGAGGCCATGCTGATGACCGGTGTGACGACGGGCGTCGAGATCACCACGCTGGCCGACATCCCGTCCACGGGCTCCGGCCTCGGGTCCTCGTCCGCCGTGACCGTCGGCTTGCTGCACGCGCTGCACGCGTACCAGGGACGGCAGGTGTCCGCCGCGGAACTGGCCGAGTTGGCCTGCGCCATCGAGATCGACCGCTGCGGGAAGCCAATCGGGAAGCAGGATCAGTACATCGCCGCGTTCGGCGGCGTTCGCGACATCCGCTTCGGGCCCGGCCAAGAGGTGGTGGCCGAGGACCTGAGTCTTACGGCGCCCGAGCGCCGGGCTCTCCAGCAGCAGATCACGCTGTTCTATACGGGTATCACGCGGAGTGCGGATGCGATCCTGGCCGAGCAGAACGCAAACATCGAGACCACTTTGTCCCAGCTGGATCTCTTGCGCGACCTGGCCGGCTTCGCGGCTGAGCGCCTGCGCAGCGGTGATGTCGACGCCATCGGCCCGGCCATCCGCGAGAGCTGGGAGGCTAAGCGGAAACTGGCTTCGGGAGTATCGAACGACCAGATCGACCAGGCGGTCACCCGGGCGCTCGACGCGGGCGCGACCGGTGTCAAGCTGACCGGCGCCGGCGGTGGCGGCTTCCTGCTCGTCATCTGCCCGATGGAGCGGCAGCGCGCCGTCCGGCGCAGCCTGGCTCACATGCGGGAATTCCCGGTAAAGCTGGACCGTCTCGGCTCGCGCGTGATGATGAACGTGACACGCGATATCTGGTCCTGAGCCGCAGCGCTCCGGGCCTTCAGGATCCGGACCGCGGCCGTGGTGAGGCCAGGGGGGAGCAGAGGACGAAGTACTCCACGGCCAGCAGCGGGCTGATGAGCGGGATGTTTATGTTTAGATACATATTAACGGCTCTATTGAGCTTCAGGCTCGGCGAGCCGTGGAACCAGTTGTGTGACGCCGGGAAGAACCGGTCCACGGTGAAGTACCGCCCTAGGTCCCGCCGGAAGCCGCCGAAGGCCTGCACGTTGCTGTGTGCGTGATAAACCTTCGGGTTGCGGTGAGCGTAATTCCAGTAGGTCACAACAAAGGTGCCGCCGGGCTTGAGAATCTCCGCTATCTCATCAAATTTCTGGAGCTGCACGCCCGGTACGTACTCGAAAACGCCCTGCGCAATGATGATGTCGAACCGCTTGTCGGCGAACCTGATGGCGGTACTGACGATGTCGGCCTCGGCCAGGTTCGGCGCCGGGTCATGTATGGCCATGTCAATGCCGTAGTAGTGAATGTTCGCCGGCAGCAGGTGCATCAAGGCGGCCGGCCCGCAGCCAATGTCCAGGAGCTCGCACTCCTTGTCCTGAGCGATCCTGCTGATAATCCGTGCGGCCTTTTCCATCCGGTAGTGCGGCTGGCTGAATTTCAGGTTCTCTTTACTCCAGAAATCCCGCTTATAATACTCTTGCGCGTTCGCGGCGCATTCGTCAGGAACGATTCCCTGGCCATGGGCGAATTCGTTCATCATCATCTCCTCTCAGGGCACCGGTGTTTCCGGAAACCGGGCGAGCGGGCTGGTGCCCGGGCCGGCGACTGGCTAGCTGCGAAGAGAGCGGCGGACAGCTCTGCGAACTGGCGGTCGACCAGCCGCCCCTTGGCGGAACTGCGTTCCGTGATCATCTGCCGGAGCTCCGCGGACCGGCTCTCCATCTCGGTGAACCGCTCGATCAGCCTGGCCACGTCCAGCGACTTGGCGTGCTGGCAGTACCTGGACATCCCCATCTCCGCCATCAGGACATCGTGCTTGGCGGCGTAGCCGATCGCCATCGTGGGCCGGGCTAGCTTCAGTGCGTACAGCACGTTGTGATAGCGCGTGGCGACGACGGTGCCGACGGACGCGGTCTGCCGCGTCAGCTCGTCCATGGAGGTCACCGGTTCGGCGATGATCTGCGATGGGCCGAGTTCCGGATGTCGTGCCCGCACGCCGGCCAGGATCTGCGCCACGATGGGCTGATCGGCCGAGTCGCTGGTGAACAGCCGGACCGGGCGGTCGCTGGCGACCAGCCACAGAACGAAACTGGTCATCTTCTCGATATAGGCGGAACGGATCTGGTCCGCCCCGGCGCGATCGGTGTTCGTGCCGGAGTAGTCCATGACACCGACACCGACACCGACAGGCGCGGTGGCACTGCCGGAGTGCGGCCCCGCTGGGAGCCCGAACGCGACATCGGGGAAGACGGCGTCGTCGCGGACGTGCACGCCCATCCGCCGCATCGCGTCCCTGGACACGGTGTCCCTGAAAGAGCGGTAGTGCGCCAGCCGCGCGGCCGAAATGACCAGCCATCGGGTGAGCCACTGATCAATGACATTCGTCCCGACACTCACCAGCGCGACCTTTGTGCCGACCAGCCTTCCCGATGCGCAGAGCAGGAACATCAGATAGGGCGTCTGCCAGGGCCGCATGGGGACGGTCAACTCCAGTACGCCCATGCCGGGCACGATCACGCCGTCGTGGCGACGGACCCAGGACGCCGTGCGAAACGCGTCGACGGCCATTCCCGTGCCCAGCCCCAGGCATCTCATGCCCAGGCCGACCACGCCGGACGCCCGCGGGCGCTGCGGGTCATACCAGCGCAGGCGGGCCGCGGGGATGCCGTATCGCGCCGTCGTTACTTCCGGTCCCGTGCACAGGACATCCAGGATTGCGTCAGGATGCGCTGCCCTGAGATATGCCAGCACGGCTTCCAGCGAGCCATCGTTGCCGAGATTGCCCTGGCCCAGGAGACCGTACAAGCCGATCCTGGGAGGTGCACCTGGCGGGCGGGTGCGCCACCGGGCGGGGCGAAGGAAGCTCACGCCGATCTCGTCTCCTGTCCGGCCACGACCGCGCGGATCGAGACAGCATTGCTCTGGTCGGCGGCGGAAAGCTGATCCTCAACTGGCACAAGGTGCCTGGAGACGACCTTGCTGGCCGCCCGGTCCAGCATCCACTGGGTCAGGTGGCGATAGCACTCCCGCCGGTCCGCTGCCGACAGAGGTGCACGCCGGATAGCGCCGGCATAACCCCAGAAATACTCGGCCACCAGGCGGGCGGTTGGATGCAGCAGCCGGCTCGCCCGGACTGGATCCATGACCTCGCAGCGGTGCCGAAGCTTCGGGGATGCGTTATATGTTCGGTCCGGGGTGTCGCGCCGAAAGTAGAGCCAGTCCGGCGTCATGTGGAACCGGCCATGCAGGGCGAGCTCACAAACAACTATCCGGTCTGAGTGGTGATAGCTGCCGAGCGGGCCAATCCGCCGCATGGAGGCGGTCCTGATAACGCCGTATTCATCGCAGGCCCGTAGGATGCCACGGTTGTCCACGCGGATGAAGCCGCGGACCTCAGGATCGCTGCTCTCGAACAGGCCACTGCTGCCGAACAGTATGCTCCGGAAGCGGTCCGGCGCCCTCGGGGAGTCTGTGAATAGCGGGTAGTCCATCGCCTGCGTGACGTGGCCGGCCTCGTCGATGGCCGCTTCCCAGGCGTGCGCGAGAACGACGTCAGCGTCCTCGTCGAGCGCGTCGATGCAGCGCTCGAGCAGGTGGCGACCATACAGATCGTCGGCGGCCGCCCATTTGAAGAACTCGCCACGCGACTGCTGCACCACGAAGTTGTGGTTCGGGGAAAGACCGATGTTCCTGGGCTGGCGGATATAGCGGATCCGGGGGTCCTGTTTCCCGTAACGACGGCAAATGTCGGCAGTGCCGTCGGTCGAAGCGTTATCCGATATGATCAGCTCAAAATCCTGGTAGCTCTGCCCCAGCAGTGCCTCCACAGACTCGGCCAGGTACTGTTCGCCGTTGTAGACGGGAAGCCCGATGCTCAGCCTGGGTATCGCGTTCACACTGATAAGACCCCCGACGGGCCAGCCTTGATACATGCATGGGTCATTTAAGACATCTAGTACCCGGATAACTGGGAATCCTGGCCGGCCATGCGCAGCAGGCCCCAGTTAGCCTAAGCTGCCTCGGCGTGAAGCTGTTCTGGCATAGCGCCTGGATGGATACTCCTGGTTACGAGGTTCCCCAAGGCGGGCTGCTGATCCAGGTGGCGGCCGTGGTGCCGCTCGTCCGGGTGGAGAATGCTTCGGGGCGCGTGACCAGGCGACCGTACCGGAAGGCAGCCACCTTCCTCCTCACCGACGGGCCGCGCAGGATGCTGCGCAAAGCCCGCGCCAAGCGTGACGAGCCTCGGTTCACCGGTGATTTCCGCATCTGCCTGGTCCTCGGTGACGTCATCGATTCCGGGGCCTGCGTCGTAGGTCTGGCCACCCGGGTGCCTGCCGGGTCCCAGCAGCTAGTAATCAATCGCAGCCTCGTGACGCAGGTCGCGGATGCCTTCTCCGCCGATGATCTCCAAGGCGTCGCATCTCGCCTGCTGCCGGAGGCCGATGCGCTCGCCCGCCTCGGCCGGCAGGGCTTCCTCTACTCGGCGATGGAGCCGCCGGCCGAGCTCGTGCGGCTGCTTGAGCAGGCACTGCGACCCGGCGATGCACGTTACCCAGCGGCATCCGCCCGGGCAGCGGAGATTCTCAAGCCCCCGGCCGGCGACCGGCGGGCGGCAGACACGGTCCTGCGGCTGAAACCCGCAGCGGGCTCAGCGGGGATACCTGTCGCCGTCCTCGGCGCCGGGGACTACAGCAGGACGGAGATCATCCCGGCGCTCCGGAAGGCGCATCTTACCCTCTATTCCGTCGCAAATCGCGAACCGCACATCGCCGCCATGGTCGGCCACCAGTACGGCTTTGCGCTGGCCACGACAGACTCCGAGCGGGCCATCGCCGAGCTGCCGGCCCCCGGTCTGGTCGTCGTCGCGACCGCGCACGACTCGCATGCTCAGCTGGCCTGCGCGGCGCTCAAGGCCGGGCACCGGGTCTTTGTCGAGAAGCCGCCCGCCGTGACCGCGCAGGACGTGCACCGCCTGGCGGCCGGGATGCGCTCTGCGCCCGGCTCCGTCGAGATCGGGTTCAACCGCCGCTATCACCCGCTCGTTCGCCGGGCGCGGGCCCGGCTGCGGCAGGAATCTGGCCCCATTTCCATCTCCTGCACGGTCAAGGAACTGGCCTTCCAGCCCGATCACTGGTACTTCTGGCCCAACCAGGGCACCCGGATCACCGGGAATCTCTGCCACTGGATCGATCTCGCGGTCTTTCTGATCGAGGGCAGCCCGATGCCCGTTTCCCTGACGATGTCGCCACGGATGCCCGGATCGGAACCCGGCAGTGATGAGGAGCGCGTCCTTACCGTGACCTTCGAGGACGGGTCGCTGCTGACCGTCCTCGCCACGATTCGCGGCGATGATATCCGTGGCGTGCAGGAGCAGATGGAGATACGCCGGGGGCGGACGACCATCACCATCGACGATCTCTGGAAACTCCGGATCCGGTCGGAGGGGATCGAGCGGTATTCGAGGACCCTGTTCAGGGACAAGGCGCACTCGACCATGTATCGCGAAGCCCTCGGGCGGATCGTGGCCAGTCAGCCAGCGGTGTACCCCGTCCGGGACATGATTGTGGTCTCGGCGATCCAGATTGCCGCGAGTGATCTAGCCAGCACCGATGAGCGGGCCGGGGAGCTGCCGGACTGGCTCTGGATGGCCGGGCCGGAGCGCTCCTGACTGGCCAGGCATTCCGGCCGAAGTCCGGCTTGCGGGCGCTGGCCGTATCACCGCCACCCGCCCAGCGATCATATGGATGCGCAGGCGCGGGCGACAGGATCAGGCGGGAGACCACGGTGGCGGGTGCAGCGAGGATGACAGGGTCCGCCATTGCGCTGCTGCCCCCCCAGCGCATCATCAGGTCGCTAGCCTCCGCGCAGTGGCCTGATCGCGCTGGTACGACGCCGGGTCGGCCTCGCCTGGGGCCTGCTGTTCCTCAACGTCCTTACCTTCGCACCCGATCAGTCCGTGTTCCCGATCCCGGCAACGGCCGGCCAGATCATCACGCAGGGAGCCCTGCCGCTGGCGATCATCGTGGCGCTGACCCTGAACCGCAGGCTCGTCGTGCGCCCGAATGTGTTCCTGTGCCTCGTGGGCCTGCTCGTGATCGAAGCGATCATGACGAGCCTGCAGGCCCAGTATCTTCGCGGTACCTGGTACCGCACTTTCCGGCTCGCCGAGTTCGCTGTCGCGCTGTGGCTGCTGTCGCCCTTCTGGGGCCGGCGCGACCTGCTGCTGGTCCGCTGCCATCTGAAGGCGATGTCAGTCGTGCTGGGCTCGGTGATCCTGGGGCTCCTGGTCGCTCCGGGGCACGCCATCGCGGCGGGCAGGCTGGGCGGTGCGCTCTGGCCCATCCCGGCCACGCAGGTCGCGCACTACGCCGCGGTTACCCTCGGGCTCGTTATCGTAATGTGGCTCTGCAACCATCAGCGTGGCCCGGCCACCATGCTCGTCATCGCGGTTGCCGGAGCCATCCTGCTCCTCACCCATACCAGAACCGCGCTGGTCGCCATGATCGCGGGCATCCTGATCGCCGGCCTGAGCCTCGTCCTGGCCAAGGCGCGGGTGCGCAAGGTGTTCGCCGCCGCAGGAGTCGTGGCGATGGGAGCGATCCTGGGCCTATCCGGATTCATCACCACCTGGCTAGCCCGTGGCCAGGGTACCGAGCAGCTGATGAGCCTCAGCGGCCGGACCAGATTCTGGGCTCCTCTTCTTGCCTTTCCGCGCGACAGATTCCAGGAAATCTTCGGTTTCGGTCTGTCCAACGACTCGTTTAACGGCTTGCCAATCGACAGCAACTGGATAGCCTCCTATCAGGATCAGGGACTGTTCGGCGTGGCCCTCTGCGCGGCGATGCTGCTCTTCGTGCTGGTGGCGGCCTTCCTCCAGCCACGCAGCATGCAGCGCGCACTCGCCCTGTTCCTCGTGACCTACTGCTTGGTGGCGTCGTTCACGGAAGTCGGTATCACCGGCGCCTCGACGTACCTTCTGGATCTCACCATCGCGGCATCACTGCTCGTGCCGTCCAGCGCGGGCTGGAGGCCAGTACGAGAATGAGCGATCAATAATATTGCACGGGAATACAAGTTGATTGGCGGTTTTTCGTGAAGGTCCTGGTTTCCGCATTTCAGTGCTGCCCGGGAGCCGGCAGTGAGTTTGCGACCGGATGGCACTGGGCCACGACGCTCGCGGACTTTGGCCATGAGGTGACCGTCCTGACGTCGTCTGACTACCGGAAGAATATCGTCGCGGCCGGACCCCGGGGGGTTGACTTCCGCTACATCGATCGCCCCGTGTCGCCCCTGCGCCAGCTCGCACCGCCGCTGGCGGTCTACGACGTTTACCGGCGCTGGCAGGACGAGGCGCTCAGGCACGTTGCCGCCCAGGCGGAGCAGTACGACGTGGCTCACCACGTGACATGGGGAGGGCTGCACCTGGGCAGCCAGCTGTGGCAGCTGCCAGTACCCCTGGTCTTCGGCCCGGTCGGCGGGGGCCAGACGGCCCCGGCCGACTACTGGCGCTATTTCGGCCGGGACTGGCCCGCCGAGATGATGCGGACGGCATCCACTGGGTCGCTGCTCAGGCTGAACAGCCGGGTCAGGCAGACCGTCAGGAACTCTGCGGTAACCCTGGTGTGCAACTCGGCAACGGCGGCCGCGGCTAAGCGGCTCGGCTCCCGGGACGTTCGGTTCATGCTCGCCGATGGCCTGCCCAGCGACTGGCTTGGTGAGGCCCGTGTGCGGCCGGCCCTTCCGGTGGTGCTCTGGGTGGGGCGGATGCTGGCGCGCAAGTCGCCCCTGCTGGCGGTCGAGGCATTCGCTCACCTTCGGCGGGTCATGCCCGCTCGCCTGATCATGGCGGGCGACGGCCCTGGTGAACGGCAGGTGCGCGCCGCCGTCGAGCGCCTGGGGATCGCCCGGGATGTGCAGTTGCTCGGACGAGTCGACCTGGCGGACGTCAAGCCTCTCTATGACTCATCCAGCGTCATGCTGTTCACCTCGCTGCGCGAGTCCTTCGGCGCGCCGTTCCTCGAGGCCCTGGGCCGGGGTCTGCCGACCGTCGCCCTGGATCTGCACGGAATCGGCGACATGGACGTGGGTGCCGCGGCCGTGAAGGTCGCACTCCCGCCAGAGCCACCTGATCTACCTGCCCGCGTTGGCTCGGCTCTGCGCACCATCTTGTCCGACGGGGAATGGGAGTCGCGCAGCGCCGCCGCGGTTAGCTGGGCCGCCGGCTGGGTCTGGCCCGCGAAGGTGACCGCCGCCACTCAGATTTACCGTGAGATCGCGGGAAGGCCGAGCTGACTAGCGGAAGCTGCTTCCAGCGTCCTGCCCGTTGGGAGTCCCCTGCCACTGAGCCCGGGTGACCTGATTGCCTTGTGCTCCGGCCTGGAACTGCCATCCTCCCGGCCCGCCGCCGGACCACAGGTACACGTTATGAGACCAGGTGTTGCCCAGGCCGCCGGAAGCCTTCGCGATGCGGCTGTCATACGTGCCCCAGTACCGCATGAGCGCTGGGACGCCCGCGTTGAAGGCCACCGCGGCCATATAGCCGCACAGGTTCCTCGGTATTTCGCACCCGGTGACGTCTGCGGCGTCGATCGAGAACCTGTTATTAGATATCGCGGCGTTCCTGGAGCCCCAGATGCAATTGTCCCAGTAATCAGCCGGCGGGCGCCCTGACGCCACGCCAGGCCGCCCGCCGTAGTAATCGGCCGGCCCGCAGCCGCCATAGGCGGACAGCAACAGTGATACGCCCGTCCGGTTGCCGGGTGAGCGGCTGACGGTAAATTCCTTGGCACTGATCACACTGGCCACGGTGCCCAGAAAGGCTCCGGTACCCTGATCATATACGGCCATGCCCGCCGAAGGAGCCCGACGAGCAGTTCCCGGCCCGTCATCCGCGATCTTGCCGTAGCTGGCGCATATAGTCTGCGTTCCGCCGGCAGCTTTAACCGTAGATCCCGAGATGGCCGTGTCTGCGTTTGTGGTAAGTACCTTGGCCTGCCTGTAATAGGTGGTGCTGTTGGACTGGCCGAGCACTCCGAGGGGGAGGCTGCAGGCGGAGTCGTTGTCGACGTTTCCAGGGTAACGATTCGTGTCCGTGTAGACCTTAACGCCGCCAAAGTTGTTATCCAGCACATTGTCCTGGATTAGCAGCGTGCCTATGTACCGTGACTTTTCTGTGCAAGGCGAGCTGCAGCCGGGGACTGTGCCAGCGGGGATCGGCACGATTCTCAGGTCGCTGCTGCCTCCGGAGTTGGAGAGGTCGACTGCCGCGTAGGGGTTGCCGCCTCCGGCTCCGGTGACCGGGCCGTTGCCGCCCCGGCAGGAGATGCCGCCGTAACAGGCCCCGCCGCCCACTCCGGCTGGCCATGCGCCGTGCGATGCCCAGCCGTTGCCGACGAGCGTATTCCCGGAAATACGTGCGTTGTAGCTGGCCTCGTACATTATCCCGCTGCCCCAGTTGGATGCGATGTAGTTGTGGGAGATATCTGCGCCGGCATTATCGAAGTCGAACCAGACTCCGGCGTTGTAGTTATCGTGAATATAGTTCCACACGACGTTGGCGTTCAACGAGAAGAATATCTTGCCGCCGCCAGAGCATCCGCAGGAATAAGGGCTTGCGCCCGGGCTCTGACCCGTATCAGGGTATTCGCCGAGTCCGTTCCAGCTGATCTCGTTATGGGCAATGTTAAGGTTGACGGCGCCAGCGACGTTGAACGCGCCTTGTGCGTTCTGGGTGAGGCAGTTATACCGGATAGTGGTGTTACTGCCCGCATCGATCGCGTACCCGCCCCCGCTGCTCTTCCCGGCACCCGGGACGACGTTACTGGCGCGGTATCCATAATCGTTTGGCCCTATGGTGTCATACTCATAAAGGTCGCCGTTGTCGCTTCCGCCACCATTGACATTGCCCATAACTGAATTGTTCTGACTCGCAGCATAATTTCTTATCGTGAGGTACTTCCATACATTGTAAACGTTGTCTCCGGACGAAGGCGTGCTGTAGCTGAGGAATGAGCCGCCCTTCCCGGTGCCGTCCGTGGCGCCGTCGACCCCGTCGATAATCGCTTTCCCTGCGGCAACGGTGTAGCCGCCGACATAGGCCGAGCCGTGGCCCGTATACATGACACCCCGGATGCGGTGAACGCCGGGCTCGAAGTAAACGACCGTGTTATTTGCGTTATAACTGCCTGAACTTGCCGCGGATGTGTTGTCGCCTGGGGCGACTACCATGACGGACCTGGCCGCCGGGAATTCGCTGCCGGCGGCGCCGAAAGTGGGCAGTCCGGCCGGGCTGCCGCTGGTGGTGTAGGTGCCCGGTGCCCCCTGATACCGCCAGGGCGAGTCAAGGATCGGCTGGCCGCAGATGGGCGTGCCGGCGGCGGGAGCACTCTCGGCAACGGGGCGGCTGGGGTTGCCGTGCGGATGCTCGCCGCCTACGGCCAGCACAACCGTCACGGCCAGCGCGCTTGCGGCAACCACCACTGCGCTGAGCACCAACGAGCGGCTCAAGAGCGGCCTCCTGCGTTAGCTGGGCGTATCACCTGCCGCTATGAACAGCGGCTCGGGCTCGCCCTGGCGGGGGGCCATGCGCAGCAGAAAGGACCGCAGTCGGGGGCCGACGACCTCGGCATCGAAGTCACGGTGAAATCGCTCGCTCGCCGCGTGCGCTGCCATCAATCTGGCCGGGCCACAGTCCAGCAGGCCGATCAGCGTAGCCGCCGCCTGGCCTGGATCGTTGAGGGGCCAGAAGCGAGCCTCGACGCCATCATCGCAGAGCTCGCAGATGGGTCCGATGTTGCCGGCCACGATGGGAAGACCGGCGGCCATCGCCTCGATGATCGCCAGCGACGATGACTCCGAGTATGAAGCGTGGACATAGGCCCGGTAGCGCGACAGGAAGTCGCGCACATCGGGCCGGAAGCCGCGGAAGCGAACCTGTGCTTCCAGGCCAAGCGAGCCGGCCTGCCGCAGGAGGTCCTTGTAGAGCGGTCCCTCGCCGTACACATCCAGGGTGAATGTTCGCCCTGCCCGCTGAGCCTCGGCCAGGACCTCCAGCAGGTAACGGTGGTTCTTTACCGGCTCTAGGTGCCCCATGGTGACAAGATCCCCGAGCGGCGTCTGGCCGGGCTGCCGGGGCAGCGGCGCTACGAAATTGTCGATGACAGTGGACGGCACGGCGGCGGCCTCGGGAAGCCAGCTCACAAGGGCATCACGCGCCCACTTGGATACGTACATGAGGCCGTCGACCTGAGGGATCACTTCTCGCTCGAGGCGCCGGATTCCCCTGAACACAGCCCCGTCTCGGCTGATCTGCTTCTTGTCGGCCCACTCGTCGGCCTGAGAGACCCGGAAATGAACGGCCATGACCACTCGCTGGTGCGGCCCCCGCCGCGCCCGCAGCGCGGCCCGTGCCGCCAGCGGGCACTGAGCGTACACGACGCAATCGCCGACTCCGTCGAGGGTCCGGCGCAGCGCCCGGTGCAGGAATAGCTCATGCCCGTGCCGGTACCAGGCGACGCTGGCAGCCGTACTGCACCGCTCCAGTGCGAGGCGGAGGCCGAAGACGGGTACGGTCAGCGCCCCGCCCCAGGAGAATGGCGTGACGGTCGTCGTCTTCGAACCTCGTTCGTCAAGGTATCGCAGTAGCTGCCGGAAATGCGTGTGAACACCCGTGGTGCCTTCCTCCCTGAGGATGGTGGCTATGACCAGCGGCACGAAAGCATCATCAGGCAGTGATCGGCCACCAGCGCTCGACGGGTGGTCATTATTGTTCCTCATTCCTATTAAGAGCACTCGGGCCGCACGCTGATACATTGCTGCCGTACTTCACCCCCGTCTTACCCGAAGACCCTGATAGTGACCTTGGATTACGCTGACGACCCGCGGCGCGATGCTTTCCGCGGCTGCGATTGCGGCCCGGCCTAAGCCGGCTATCAGCGCGCATCTGGCCGGCCTTTCCGCATCGCCGCACGCAGCTGCCACCACGCCAGCAGCGCTCCAATCCAGGCGGCAATTGCGGCACCGCGCACTGTCCCGGCGGCTCCGCCCTCAGCAGCGCCTGCCAGCCCGCACACGACAAAAAGAACCGATGCGATAACGGCCACGCGCAGGCTCCGCCGGGCGGCCCCCAGAGCGTGCAGGCCCGTGCCCGCACCGCTGGCGACGGCCTGGCCCGCGACGAAGAGCATCTGGGGCAGGATCAGCGGATAGGCTGGCCGCCAGATCGGGCCGAGCAGCCAGCCCCCGAATCCCCTCGGCACCACCACCAGCAGCGCGACTCCCCAGGCGAGAGCCGCTGCCGCGAGCCCAGCGCTGATGAGTATGCAGAACAGCGGACAGATGCTGCGGAGAGCGGCGCAGAAGCCGGGCCGCCTCCGGCAGGAGAACCAGCCCCATCCCGAGAAAGAGGATCGTGATGGGACCCATGAGCGTGGTGGCAGCCTGCACGTAGCCGAGAGCGGCAAGACCCAGGAAGAGGCCTACTCCGTAGCTGCGAAGCTGGATCGCGGCGCTGCTGGAGGTACCTTCGGCGAGGTAACGCGGCCCGAGGTCACGATGCTGCCGCAGCCAGCCCCCCGCGCCAGAGAGCCTGGGCACGACCCGGGCCTGCAGCAGGCCGAATGCGGCAGCGGGGGCCGCCGCCGCCCCCCACGCCAGGACGAACCAGAACACGTTCGCGTGACCAGTTACCCGCAGGAGCACCAGGGCGGGTAGCAGGGTCACCGCCCAGATGGTGTCGTTGAGAAATGCCCAGCCGCCACGGCCGAGCGCGAAGAACGAGTAACGCCAGCTGTCTTGCAGCATCAGTCCCGGCAGCGTAAGTCCGAGCGCGAGAAATGCGCCCCCAGCCGTGCCGCCGACCAGCGCGGCCGCCGCAAAGCACGCAGATACCGGCGGCGACGCCCACGATCGCCGCAGTCCCGGCGCAGCTGGCGACGGAACGCCGCCACGTCGGCAGGTCCTTGCCGCTGAACCTGACCATCAGCGGGTCGGTGGCCAGACCACGCGACGCGTTGAGCGCGAACCCGTAGGTCACGTACGCGAGGCTGAACGCACCCAACTGCGCGGCCCCCAGCGTTCGGGCGACGTAGATGCTCACGGCGAAGTTGGTCAGGCTGGAGACAGCCTGGTCCGCGACGCCCCAGCCAACCCGGCGGACCGCCTGGCTTCGCAGCCGGCGGAAGCAGGCTGCCGGCGACCACCCAGACCCCGGACGGTCACCGGCGATCATCCGGTGTCGGACGGGTCCGTACCCGAATGAACCTCGACCGGCACGCGGAAACCATCCGCCGCAGGCTGCGCACCCTCATTCGCGGCCTGGCTATGATCCCCGGCTTCCGGCGGGTGGGATATGCCGAGACTCTCGTCCGTCTTGTCGGCCCCGATGAGCACGGCGGAGGCCAGGCGGGTACCGGACAGCTGGATCATCTCGCCGACGCCCCGCACCCTCATCCACGATGATTGCCCCGCGGTCACCGTGACGACGACATCGGTGGCCCAGGTGTCCAAGTGCTCCGCGCCGAGCATGGGATTCAGTGCTGCGAGGGTCAGCAGCACGTCGGCGGAGGAGAACGCGGCGGATACATCCGCGCTAGCGGCCACGGGCTGGGCCGACTCCATGGCCGGCCTGACGGGCCCCGTTGGGACGACGTCGCCGCGCTCGGGAACCGCCACCACCAGTCGGGTGCCCTCCACCTCCATCTCGTGGACCCCCGGAACCACCGCCCTGAGCAGTCGTGCCGCAGGCGCGTCCGGGCACAGATCAGCCACCATGACCCGTTTGCCCTGCTCTGCGCAGGACAGGGCCAGCGCCACTACCGCTTGCGCCGCCACATCGGCCCGGTCTGCGGGGACAACTGCCAGCGCAGCGGGATAGCCGGTCAGGCAGCCGCGCAGGTGACCAGCGACGCGCTGGACGTCGCGGTTGCTGATGGCGGCGAGCCCGCGACGGCCGGGCAGCAGGCGGCGCAGGCGCACCCGGCCGACACTGAGCCGGACCGATGAACCCAGCGCGTGCGCGATGTCGTCACGCTGCCGCAGGCGGTCGGACATCAGCGCGCTGACAACGACGAAGCCAGCGCTGAGGGCCAGCGCGGCGATAAGCCCGGTGAGTGCGTATATGCCGGCAGTTTTCTTCCGGGACTGCAGGACCGGCGCTGCGGCATTGATGACATAGCTGCCACGCACCGCGGTATCCGTTTGGGTCTGCACGGTCCCCAGGGCGGAAAGCGCAGATTGCTGCTGATTGGCTAGCACGCTCAGCTGAGTCTGGAGATCATTAAGCTTTGCTCTCTTCGCAGCTGACGTCGCGTTCCCCGAGAGCGCGCTGGCCCGAATGGCAATCGGTTTGGCCTGCGCCCTGGCGCTCACGATCTCCTGATTAAGCGTGGTGGATACAAGGCGCTCATACACTGTCAGCTGATCTGCCCGGAACTGAAGGAATGCGGCGGTTAGCTCATTCGCGCGGCGTACCGCGTCGCCGCGCGACGGCGCGCTCGCGGAGATGAGAATGACCCGGTTGGTCACCGGTGTGGCCGCGTAGCTGTCGAGGAACGCGCTGACGCTTTCAGGTAGCCCCAGCTTCTGAAGGGCACTGGCCGCAACCGGGCGGCTGTGGGCTAGCGCCACGTCCGTATCCATGGCGGTGTTCAGATCCTCGTTAGGACCGAGAGTGAGCAGCGCCTCCGCGGTGGCCTGATAAGCAGGCGGGCGGACCAGGTACAGGCCGGCCCCCAGCACCAGCCCGAGCGCAGCGGCTACCCAGCACAATCGCATCCGGCGCCTGATGGCTGCGGCGATGAAGGAAAAGCTGGCCAGGCCCGCCGCGGCATCGGCAGCGGGACCGGCCTCCGCGTCAGTATCGGCGAGCTTGTTGCTGGCCCGGGGGCTCACCGGCGGCTCGCTGTGCACAGCCTGCCTCCCTATGGCCGTGAGGTCTGTGTCATCCACTGTCGTGTCTCCGTCGGGATCCCGTTCAGGCGGGTAGGGCCTCGCCGGGCTGCAGGCCGGGCCAGTTGCGGAAGGCGGCCCGTAGTGCGGTCCGCAGGGTCTGGGTCGGCGACCAGGATCCCGGCGATCGGGCGGTCGCTGTCGGCGACGCTAGCCGCCGCCAGGGCCAGATCCTCGGCAGTCGCCGCTCCCGCCGATACCCCCAGCACGGCAACGGTCGTGCGCATCCTCCCGGCCGTCCGCGGTGTCTGCTCGTCGACGACGGCGACGAGAACGGTCAGCGCGGCAGCGGTCTGGTCGCGGGCGTTGTCCACGTCTGTGACGGTCACGTGCAGAAAGGGCCATCTCGATTCCAGTGCCGCCGCCCCGGTGCACGCGGCCCGCAACGTGGCCGTCGGTTGCGGATTCCGCTGCGAGCCGATCATGAGATTCGTGCGGATTCCCAAAGAGGCGGCGAAGATTGCGAGCTGAGGCCCGATCGCCAGCGCGCCCGGATCGGATGGCAGCGACAGGACGGCGAGAGATATCCCCTCGCCATGGCCCGTTTCGGCCGGGCCGCTGCCCCCAGCACCCAGGTGCTCCAGGGCGCCCCGCAGCCGCCACGCATCGACTGCGGCGGGCTCATACTCGGTCAGCAGCTTCACCCACCCTGCGGCGTCAGACGGGTGACCGACGTGGATCGATGCCAGGACGGGAACGCCGATGGAATCCGCTATCTCGTCGCGTTGCCGCAGCCGCCGGTCGTGCCGGGCGATCGCAAGGACGCCAATCACTGCCAGCGCAGCGCCCAGCAAGAAGCCAATGGTCGCGAAAATGACGACGGAAACGACCAGCGGCCTCCCGGTAGCGGTAGACGCCGGCTGCAGCACCAGCGCCCCGGTCAGCCCGCTCAGGCTTTGCGGGGATCTGACGTACTCAACAAACCTCCTGGTGACAGCGTTGGCGGTATCCTCCGCCTGGGCAGCGGTCCGGCCCTCGGCGCGGATCGACAAGATGTCGGACGTCAGGCTCTTGACCTGAAGCTCGCGTCGCAGGGTTGGCCTCGACACCCGCGGTCGGATGTCCGGCAGCGCAAGCGTAAGGACAGGATCGCTGCTCGCGATGACGACCAGGGTGGACGCGCCGTTAGCGGACGCGCCGTCAGTGGACGCGGACTGCGGGAAAGCGACCTGGACGAGCGCGGTGCTGGAGAGCGCGGGCGGATGCAACGCGGCGTACCCGCCGCCCGCGGCCAGGCCCAGTACCGCGAAGACGCAGACAACTAGCCAGTGCCTCCGCACAATCTGCAGGAACCTCTTCAGGTCCAGCGCCTGCTCGCTCATCCGGCCTCCGCATGGACTTCCGGCGTCTTTACCGCTTGGACGCGCGTGAGCATGTCAAGAAATTGCATTCGCGTGAGAAGGGTGACAGGGGAAAGCGCGACGGTCCGTAGCCCAGCAGCGTGTAGCTGGGGCTGCGTCGCCCGAGCCCCTCGGCGTACCAGCCGAGGATCGGGTCGGTCTCGCCGCGGTGCAGGCTCCAGCGCAGGCTGGCCGGCAGCTCCAGCCAGGCGGCGCCTGGCGTCGCGCCGGGCCACCGCAGGATCGCGGCGGCGCTGCCGGACCCGTCCGAGACAAGCTCGGCCTCGACCTCGGGGCCGAGGTGGAAGGCGAGCCGGATGTCGTGGCCGCCGCCCTCGATCTCGTCGACGATCTCGAGGGTGCGCGCCGCGCTGGTCCAGCCGCACGCGGCGCCGGTGCCGGGCCGGCGGGTCCAGCGACAGGTAGCCGTCGTGCTCCGCGGTCCAGCTGCAGGACGTCGCCGGTCGTCGCGGACCTCGAGTCTCCCGGCCGTTCGCGTGCTGCAGCCACAGGAACGGGCCGCCGCTCGCCGGACTGGCTCTGGCCGGCCAGCTCGACGGTGTTGTGCGCGATCGTCGAGCGGAAGTAGGCCCGCCAGGGCGGGTCGCCGTGGTAGCAGTAGGTGCCGGGATCGGCGAGGATGTCCACGCCGCCGTGCCGGACCTCCACGGACAGGGCGTCGGCGTGCGCGTGCGCGGCAATGCTGAGAAAGCCGTGCGGGCCGCCGTCGCACCGGCACCAGATCTCCGGTGCATCTCCCGGTGCGGTGCGCAGGATCGTCACGCCAGCGTCGGCGAAGCGCGACGGCCGCTGCGCGGGCCGTGCCTGCGGCTGCACGCGGCGCCCTGGCCAGGGCGCCGATGAGCACTGACTCGCGTCCGGCGATACCGGGGGCCACCAGTCGAGCCGACCGAACAGCGCCTCGCCCAGCGGCCAGCAGGGACGGCCAGCGATTGGCCACCGGGGCGTCGAGCAGCAGCGCCCGGCCCTCGTCGCCGTCACCCTGGCGCGGCGGCCGCAGCCGCTCGTCGACCAGGGCCGCCGCGCTGTCGACCATGGCGGCCAGCCGCTGCCAGGCGGCCGTGCTGAGCGGGTGGCCGGCGGCCGCCGCCTCGACGGCCGCGAGGAGCCCGAGCTCCGCGACGAAGCCGTGGTAGTCCGAGGCCAGCTCTCGGCCGATGCCCGAGGGAAAGGTGTTGCGGATGAGCTCGTCTTCCAGCAGCCGCGCGGACTGCCGCCGCCAGCGCTCGCTCTCCGGGAACCACCCGAACGCGCAGCTGGCCGCGAGCTGCCCGGCGGCCTCGGCGATGACGTGGTTGTTGGCCGACGAGCCCCGGCTCCGGAATCCGGCCAGATAGCGCTGGTGCCAGCGGATCTGCGCCACCGCGAGCGCGTTGTCCTCGAACAGGTCGGCGACCCCGGGCCAGTCGTCCAGCAGGCGCCGGATCCAGGCCAAGCTGATCAGCCGGATGCCGATCTCGATGCCGCTGGTCCAGTGCACGCCCGACAGGAAGGGGTTCTCCCGCCACCAGGACCGCAGCTGCTCTGCGACCCGCTCGGCGTACGCCGGGTCATGGCTCAGGTACCAGGCCGTGGCCAGCAGCGTGAGGTGCTGCAGCCGGGAGATCTCCCAGACCTGCTTGACGTTGCCGACCTGCTCCTCGGAGCGGTGATTGATCCGGAAGCAGTAGCGATCCGGCGCGGACCGCCGCCCGGTCACCGGATCGCGGAACCAGTCGGGCGCGGCCAGGTCGGTCCGGGCCACGCCGAGCACCTCCCACTCACCGCGCAGCAGCCCGTCCGCGGCGCGCAGGATGGCGGCGCCGGCCTCCGGCGGCACGGCCGCGGCGGCCTCCGGCGGCAGGACCGCGGTGAAGCGCCGCTCGCCCGGCGGCAGCATGCAGCGGCCGGACAGCTGGTCGCGGCTCACCTGGCGGCGGGCCCAGGCCAGCTGGAGCGCCTGGTCCCGGGCCCGCCAGGCCACCTCGGCCGGCGACATCCGGGCTACCCGCCGTGCGTACCAGGCCAAGCCGCGAGGTGCGAGCCTCGCTCACACGCCGCTCCGGACGGCCGCTGGCCCGGCTCTCAGCCACGGCGATCGTCGCCCGGGTGGTGGCCACCAGGGAATCGAGCGAGATCGGCATCGCGGCAGCCGGTCCGGCTCGCCTCGATGAACTGCTCTATCTCGGAATGCTGGCCCTTGTCCTGGCCGCCGCGCGCCTTGCTGGTGCGGCGCTTGCGGCCGCTCCAGACGCAGGCCTCGGCGAAGTTGTCGAGCCGCGCGCTGCAGCCGCCAGATCCGGCGTCCAGCGTCTCCTTGGGGAAGCGGGAGTTACCGGTCGTGACGTAGCTGATGGTCCCGTTCGCTCCGTTCGGCGAACCGCACGATCGCCTGCACGTCTTCGGGTCGGCGCCGGCAGACGGCGTAGACCTCCTCGGGCAGGCTGTCCGCCCACCAGCTGAGCGTGTCGATGAAATGGCCGCCCTCGCCGGTGAACCGCGACCCTTCCAGCTCCTCGTTGAGGTACCAGCTGTCGGAGTCCAGCCGTCCCGCGTTCACCAGGTAGCGGGTGGCCGAGGTGCTGGCCTGCGGGCCGAACCGCGACCGCATGTCCGTCAGCAGCGGCGCGAACCGCCGGTTGAAGCCGACCATGAGCCGGTCGTTGCCCGTCTTCTCGACGATGTCCAGGATCCGGTCGGTCTCGTCCCTGGTCAGCGCCAGCGGCTTCTCCACGAAGACCGTCTTGCCGGTCTCCAGCGCCCGGCAGACCAGGTCGGCGTGGGTGTGGTGCCGCGTCACGATGAAGATCACGTCCAGCGACTCGTCCTCCAGCACCGCGTCCGCGCTGGTCGACGCGGTGGTGAAGCCGAAGCGCTTCTGGGCGTTGACCGCCGACAGCGACCGGGTGGTCGCGACGTGGGCCAGCCGGACGGCGGAGTTCTTAGCCAGGTGGGGCAGCAGCATGGACGTGGCGTAGTTGCCCGCGCCGATGAACCCGACCGCCAGCTGGCCCTGCTTGGCCGCGCGCGGCGCGGAGGCCCGGCCGCCCGAGACCACCCGGCTCGTCGCAGGCGGCTGAGTGCGGCGCCTCGGGCTTCGGGTACTCCAGCAGCACGCCCACGGCTGGCAGCGCGCCGGAGGCCAGGTCGTCGTAGACGGCGGTCGCGTTCTCGATCGGGAAGGTGCCCGTGATCAGCGACTCGACCTCGATGTCCTTGTGCGCGAGGAGGTCCAGGAAGCACTCCAGGTTGCGCCGCTCGGTCCAGCGGACGTAGCCGGCCGGGTAGTCGATGCCCTCCAGCTCGTACCGGTCGTCATACCGTGCCGGGCCCGTACGACCGGGAGAACCGGACGTCGAGCTCCTTGTCGTAGTAGGCGTTCCACGGCAGGTCCAGGCGCGTCTTGCCGATGTCCACGACGCGCGCGCGGTCGCGGGCCAGCTTGGCGGCGATCTCGACCGGGCCGTTGGAGTGCCCGCCGGCGGCCAGCAGCACGTGGTCGGCCCCGCGCCCGCCGGTCATCTCGGCGAGCGCCTGCTGGACGGCGGCCAGGCCCTCGTCGTCGGGCGCGGCGCAGCACACCGCGCCGGCCTTCTCGGCCCGCTGGCAGCGGTCCTCGATCATGTCCAGCCCGACCACGCGGACCCCGGCGGCGACCAGCAGCCGGACCACCAGCTGGCCGACCAGGCCGAGGCCGATGACGCACGCGGTCTCGCCCAGCTGGACCTCGGCCCGCCGCACGCCCTGCATGGCGATCGCCCCGACCGTCGAGAAGGCCGCGTGCTCGGGCGAGACGTCCCGCGGGACGGGGACGCACATGTTGACCGGGATCCAGTTGTACTCCGCGTGCAGGGCGTACTCGTTGCCCGCTGCGGCGACCAGCTGGCCGACGTGGAACTCCGAGGCGCCGCGCCCCACCTCGGTGACCACGCCGCACAGCGAGTAGCCCAGCGGCGTGTAGGAGTCGAGCCGGTTCATGACCTTCTTGTAGGTGGTGACCGCGCCCTGCTGCGCCACCGAGTCGAGGACCTTGCGTACCTGGTCCGGGCCGCGCCCGCGCCTTGCCGACCATCGACATCTTGGCCTCGGTCAGCTTCATCATCTCCGGTGCCGGTGGAGATGAGCGAGAACAGCGACTGCACGAGGACGCCACCGGGACGGCACACCGGGGCCGGCACGTCGAGGACGGCTGAGCTCCCCGGACTTGTAGTTCTGAGCTATCTGCTTCATCGCGTCCTCTGGTCCGTGGGTAGCTCGTACCGTGCGGAGCTAGCTACGTGCAGCGGGTCTTCCGACGTTACGCTGCGCTGGTCAATCCTGTCGCTCCACACCTCAGCCCGCGGTCCGTGTGAGAGCCTTGCTGTCGCCGACCAGGCCCCGGTAGACATCGAGGTAGGCGCGCTGCTGGTGGCTCCAGGCCAGCTCCTGCTCGACGCGGGCACGTCCCAGCTTCCCGAGCAGAGAGCGCCTGGGCTCGTCGTCCATGAGGTCGACGATCGCCGTCGGCGTAGTCGTGCACGTCGTTGGGCGTGACGTACACGCCGGCATCGCCGGCCGAGACGCGCGTCTCGCGCAGGTCGAACGCGACCACGGGAAGCTCGAAGGCCATGTACTCCATCGTCTTGTTCATCGTCGACACGTCGTTGAGCGGGTTCTTGGGATCCGGCGACAGGCCCAGGTCCGCGGTGGACATGATCGGGCGACCAGCTCGTCCGGCGCCCGGCCAGTGAACTCCACATGCCCGGCCAGGCCCAGCTCGTCCCGCAGTGCCACCAGGTCGTCGAAGCAGTCGCCCGAGCCGATCAGGGTGAAGGCGATGTCGTCGCGGCGGAGCTTGGTGGACCACTATGTCGGCCGCGCGCAGGACGATGTCGACGCCGTCCTGCGGGCCCATGACGCCGATGTAGGCGGCCAGGTACGGCCGGCCCCGGCGCAGCTCGGGGCAGGCCGGGCCGCGCTGTAGCCGTTGCGGGTCCGGGCCGGTGCGGACGACCGTGACGTCACTGACCGACTTGCCGCTGCGCGTCGCTGCGATGTTCCGGTAGGAGTCGTTGGTGGAGATTACGTGGTCCGCCGTCCGGTGGGTCCTGCGCTCCAGGGCTCGTAATGCCTTGTAGGGCAGCTTCGGGCCGTCAGGGAAACGAGACTCATAAAGCTCGGGGCACAGGTCGTGGTGGTCGAACACGAACAGGGTGCGGTCGAGCACGCGAAGGGCCAGGGCGATCGGCCAGAATATGTCGGGCGGGTTGCAGGCCTGAATCACCCCGAACCGCCCGGACCGTCGTGCCCTGAGCGTCAGCCATGCCGTCGCGAGGAACGAGTAGCCGTATTCGGTGATGAAACCGAGCTTGCTGCCGCCGGGCGCATAGGGCCGGTACTTGTGCAGCTCCACCGTATTGACGACCTGGTACGCCGGGTCCCCGTTGCCCTTCGGGCACACGACGGTGACCTGATAGCCGTCGGCGACGAGCGCCTGGCACTCCAGCCACACCCGCCGGTCGAATGGCACCGGAAGGTTCTGGACGATGATCAGGACGCGGGTCACCAGCCGATTCCTTCGTAGCCCGGAAGCGACTCAACCTCGGTGCCCAGCCGCCCGCTGAGGTCGATCACATAGCGCGCCGGGGTCATGAGCAGCGCATCGAGGACCGCGGCACTGCCGTCGGAGACAATAGCGACGTCGGCTCCGCCCAGCGCCTCCACCGGATCTTGCACGAGCAGCCGCCCCAGGTGGGGCAGCTTCGACTCGACGTAGCGGAGGTTGGCGCCAACCAGGCGGGCTGGATTGACGACTGGGTCGTAGATCCTGACGTCGAACCCCTTACCTATCAATCGCTCCGCCAACTCGACGTTCGGGCTGTCGCGCAGATCATCGGTGCTCGTCTTGAAAC
This sequence comes from uncultured Actinomycetota bacterium, assembly GCA_963788895.1. Taxonomy (GTDB): domain Bacteria; phylum Actinomycetota; class Actinomycetes; order Streptosporangiales; family Streptosporangiaceae; genus DATBGO01. The sequence continues at coordinate 504,876 of CAWBJA010000012.1, forward strand.
TCAAGCCGAACAGCGCCACGGTGCGCCCGCCGCACGCGACCACGCGGTCGACTACCTCGTTGATCACTAGCTCGTTCGTGGCCAGCGCGCCGGCCAGCAGAGGCAGGTCCGCACTGTTGATGCGCGCAAGATGCAGCAGCGATCTGAGGTCTTTCGGCAGGCATGATCCGCCGAACGCGAAGCCGGGGCGCAGATAGGCCGGTGAGATGTTAAGGGCATGGTCCTCGCAGAACAGGGACATGACCTCACGGGAATCCACGCCCAGGACCCGCAGCAGGCGCGACAGCTCGTTGGCGAAGGACACCTTGGTGGCGTGGAAGGCGTTGCAGGCGTACTTGAGTGCCTCAGCGATTCGGATGTCAACGACCCGCGCAGGGTGCTCAGCGAAGCCGAAGACGCTGGTGACCGTTTCGGCGACACGAGGGTCGCAGGCTCCTATGGCAACGAAAGGCGGGGCAAAGAAATCGGCAATCCCGGAACCCTCGCGGAGGAACTCCGGGCACATCGCGACGCCGGTCGTTATCTGTGTGCCGGCCAGACCACGGGCCAGCGCTGGAACGACGACATCCTCGACCGTTCCCGGGGGCACGGTGCTACGGATGACCACGCTGTGGTGGCGGGACGGCGGCGGTCTGACGATACGCAACGCCGCGGCGATGTCGCTCACGGCGCGCATGACGTAGGACAAGTCGGTCGCGCCGCGTGCCGTCGACGGCGTGCCGACACAAACGAATGACACGTCAGTCTCGTCAAGAGCCTCGGTGCACGACATGGTCGCGTGCAAAGCGCCATCGGCCACTGTCTGTGCGACGAGCGCATCGAGCCCCGGCTCTGCTACCGGGCTATGGCCGACGCGGATCTCGTCGACCTTGGCGGCGTCGACGTCGACTCCCCGTACGTCATGGCCCTTGGCGGCCAGGCAGGCTGCCGTTACGGTGCCGGCATAGCCAAGGCCAACCACCGCCACCTTCATCGTGTCGCCTGCCTTCCTACCTGGTCCGCTGCGCCGCAAAGCCGTGCCCATAAGAGCCGCGGGCCGACCGCCCTGATACGGCGAGTGCATGAGCGCTTACCCTGCGAAACAAGTCGCCCCGGCTTGGTATCAGGGCGGTGCGGTTGCGGGTCCTGTGTTGGAGCGCGGCGGCCCGGCAGGCCGCCCTGTCTGACTTGTCCAGAAGATCTGGGGTGCTGGCGGCATGAGGGTCCTGGTTGCAGGTGATCGGGGATACATCGGAGCTGTCCTGGTTCCGTTCCTGCGTGCACAGCGGGCACGGGTTGGCGGACTTGACCTAGGCCTCTATGAGGGGTGTGATCTGGGCCCTGGCCCGGAGAACACCGACGCGCGGGCACCGCGTGATATCAGGGATGCCGAGGCCGGCCAGCTGGCCGGCTTTGACGCGGTGGTGTGCCTGGCGGCCCTGTCCAATGATCCGCTGGGTGACCTGAACCCGGCGGCAACGTATTCGGTGAACCTGGAGGGGACGCTGGCGCCTGGCCCGGGCCGCCAGGGAGGCAGGCGTCGAGCGCTTCCTGTTCGCGTCGTCGTGCAGCCTGTATGGCGCGGCCGGGTCCGCCGGGGTGGCCGAGGACGGCGACCTGTTGCCGGTCACGCCGTACGGCGAGGCCAAGGTGGCGGCCGAGCGTGAACTGTCGCTGCTGGCCGGCGACGCGTTCAGCCCGACCTACCTGCGCAACGCCACCGCCTACGGCGCCTCGCCGCGGCTGCGGCTGGACATCGTGGTGAACAACCTCACCGCCGTGGCGGTGACGACCGGGCAGGTCCGCCTGGAGAGCGACGGTTCGCCGTGGCGGCCGCTGGTGCACGTGGAGGACATCTGCCGGGCGTTCCTCGCGGCGCTGGAGGCCCCGCGCGAGCTGGTCCATGACGAGGCGTTCAACGTCGGCCGTTCCTGGGACAACGTGCAGGTTCGCGACATCGCCGAGATGGTCCGCGACGCGGTGCCAGGATCGAAGCGTGTCGTTCGCCGACGGCGCCGGGCCGGACCTGCGCAACTACCGCGTTGATTTCTCCAAGCTGAACGACACCTTCCCGGATCTTAAACTGTGCTGGAGCGTGCGGGGCGGGGTCGATGAACTCGTTGCCGCCTACGCCCAGTACGGCTTCACCTACCGCGACTTCACCTCCTCGCGGTTCGTGCGGCTGCGGCGGATCCGCGAGCTATTGTCCGCCGGGCTCCTCGATGAAATGCTGCGCCCGCAAGCCAGCGGTCCTCTCCCCGCGCTGGGCGCCGTGTGAAAGTCGTCCATGTCTCACGCATTGCCGGTGCACTGTTGTTCAGGCCGACCGCGCACGTGGATGAGCGCGGCTTCTTCTGCCGCACCTTCGACGCGGACGTGCTGCAAGCGGCCGGAATCGATCCGGCCGCGTTCGGTCAGGACAGTCTCTCCCGCTCGGCACGCGGCGTGGTCCGAGGCCTGCACGTGCGACGCGGGGAGGGAGAGGCGAAGCTCGTGCGATGTTCGTACGGGGCCATCTTTGACGTCGTCGTGGACTTGCGGCCCGCCTCGCCGACGTATCGCAACTGGGAGAGCCTGGAACTGAACGGCGATGAGCAGGTCTCGCTTTACGTGCCGGCCGGCTGCGCGCACGGGTTCCAGGCCCTCACCGACCCGGCGGACGTGTCGTATCGCATCGACCGTGCGCATGACCCAGCCGAGGACGTGTCCGTCGCGTTCGATGACCCCGAGCTGGCCATCCCGTGGCCGCTTCCCGTCGCCGCCATGTCGCACCGGGACCGGCTCGCTCCGCCACTGGTAGCTGCAGCCCGGCTGCTGACCTGAGGCGGTTGACGCGGCGGCGATCGGCGCCTCATGGCGCTGGGTCTGGCTGATCAGCGATCATGGGAGCCGTCTCGTGCTGACTCACCGGCGCACAGCCCGCGCGGATCTGGCGGCCGCCGGCGATAACGGCGGCCAGCGCGAGCAGCCCGAAGCCGGCCGGCACAGCGTAGACGTGATCGATGCCGATGTGGCGCACCGCACCACCGCCGAGAAGGGCTCCGGCTGCCATTCCGAAAGCCATGGCGGTGCCATCCCACGACAAGGTCTCGATCAGCATCGATCCCGGGGCCAGCTGCTGGATGACCTCCATGACGCTGATCGCGACGGGTGCCATCGCCAGGCCCGCGATCAGTATGAACACGGTGAGGCTGACAACTCCCCGCACGAACAGCAGCGGGATGAAACCGGCGGCGAACAGCCCCACGGTGATCAGCAGCCGCCGGTACAGCTGGGGGCTTTCGCCGAGCGCGCCGTAAGCCAGCCCGGCGACCATGCTGGCCAGCCCCCAGGCTCCGAGCAGCAGCCCGCTGAACCCGCGTTCGTGCTGCGCGGTGGCGTATGCCACGGTCACAATCGGTACCGCTCCCAGCACGCCGCCGATGCAGAACCGGGACAGGAAGACTGCGCGCAGGGCGGGAATCCGCATCGGGCCAGCGCCACGGTGCGCGGCGCGGCCGGACGGCACCGGCTCAGTACTGCCCTGGGCGGCGAGCGCGAGCCCGCCCGCTAGCGCGCAGGCCACAACGGCGCCCAGGCCTGCCTCTGGGCCGATGCCGGTGGCCAGCGCGGTGACCAGTATCGGGCCGACGATGTAGATGACCTCGGTGCTTGCGCTCTCGAATCCGTAGGCGGCGCGCAGCTTCGGCGTGCCCTCATAGAGCTTGGTCCACCTGGCCCGGATGAGCGGTCCGCCCGATGGCAGCACCACGCCGACGGCAGCGGCCAGCAGGCACAGCAGCCACGCCGGGGCTCCGGCCGCGATGGCTCCCATCAGCGCGAGCATCGTGGCGGTGAAAGCAAGCACCGTGGGCACCAGCACCCGGCGCTGGCCGTAACGGTCGAAGCGGCGCCCGAATGCAGGCGAGGCTAGCCCGAAGACCAGCGGCACCACCGCCACCACGACACCGGCGGCGGCATAGCTGCCGCCCCCTGCGGTAATCGCCAGGACGAGGCCGACGTCGATCATCGCCGCCGGGAGCCGGATGACGAAGCCCGCCGCCACGAACCCTTTAGGCCCGGGTATGGCGAATAGCCCCGGGTAAGGGCCGAGAGCCCGTCTCGCTCGGCTGAACACGATCGAGTCCTCTCAGGCCGCGGTATCGGCGGGCGGGCGGCGGCTCACACCGCCGCGTACCGTTTCCTGAGCTCGATCTTCCTGATCTTCCCGGTCGGAGTCCTTGGCATGGCCTCCACCACCTCGAGCCGCTCCGGCCAGCACCAGCTGCTGACTCCGGCGTCGCACAGGAAGTCCCTGGCTCTTCGAGCGTGGGCGGCTCAGGGCCTGCGGCGGTCACTACCGCGCAGACCCGTTCATCGACCGCCGGGTCCGGGATCCCGACGAGCGCCACGTCGCGCACTTTCGGGTGCCTGCCGAGCGCTGTCTCGATGTCCAATACCGGCACGTTCGCACTGCGGTAGATGATGATGTCCTTGGTCCGGCCGACGATCCTGATGCCGCCCCGGCCGTCATCGCGGGCCAGGTCACCGGTGTTGAACCAGCCGGCGTCGTCAAGATCGGCCGTGTACGCCTCGTCGCGCTTGTAGTAGCCAAGGCACTGCGCAGGGCCACGGACCCATAGCGGCCCGGCACCGTCGGACCGCCCGGCGATCGGATCAATCCGGATCTCCATCCCTCCGGTTGCGCCGGCCGTCGCTGTGGGCTGGCCAGTCCTGCGGGTCATCAGGCCGGGTGAGGGTGACCGGCCCGTTCTCGCTCATGCCCCACAGCGAGTACATGCGCGCGCCGAGCGTCTGGCTCACCTCGGCAAGCAGAGTCGGCGGCACCGGCGCCGAGCCCGCCACGATGTACCTGAGGCTGCTGGCGTCGCGAGGATGGTCCCGCTGAGCCTCCAGAAGCTCGCGCACATACGGCGGCGAGCCGTAGAACATCGTGACGCCGCAGCGCTCGATCAGCTCCAGGGTGACAGCAGGATCCCAGGTATCGGCGCAGACCGCGGTGCCGCCGAGGACCAGCGGCGCGAGCAGGCCCTGCACCAGGCCGACATAGTGCATGCTGGTGTGCGGCGTCGTCTTGACCAGCGTGTCATCGAGGCCCAGAGCGCCCGCGTAGCCCCGGATGCCGGCATACAGGGTGTTCTGGCTGTGCATGGCGCCCTTGTTCTCGCCAGTGGTACCCGAGGTGAACAACAGCAGGAATGGCTCGTCCGGGCCGAGCGGGCGGCGCTGCGCCTGGTGGCCGTCGGAACCCGGGCCGCCTGAATCGCCGCTGGCCAGGAATTGCTCGCGGAACGAGATCGCGCCAGGCGGCCCGCCCTCTCCGATCACCACCAGGTGCTCGGGAAACCCGAGTTCCTTGGCGATGCCTGCCGCGGCGTCGGCTGGCCTGCTGCCATGCAGTTCGGCGACGGTGATGAACACGCGTGCCTCGGTCAGCCTGAGCATGTACTCAAGCTCGCTGCGCCGGTACTCCGGTGGCACCGGGGCCAGCCGGATCCCCGTCTTGATGCAGGCAAGCGCCAGCGGCAGCACCTCAAGGCAGCCGGGCAACTGCAGGCCGATGTACTCGCCAGGGCGCACGCCCAGGCCGAGCAGGCCGCGGGCGATCGCGTCGGTCAGCCGGGCTAGCGCGGCGTAGTCGATCGCGGTGACCTGGCCGCTGGCAGCAGACCGCTGTATCACCGCGACCTGGCCCGGGCGGTCCGTCGCGTTGCGCCGCAGATCGTCCAGGAAGCCCTCATCCCGCCACCAGCCGTCTGTCCGGTACGCCGGTTGCAAGCTGCTCGGTGTCCTCATCGCCCCTCCTCGTACTTGCCGATGATGGCGCGCCCGTCAGGCTCAGGCAGGCAGCCCCGGCTGCCCCCGCCGTCGCGATCGCGGCCCGCCAGCGATCCTGCTGCTGCGTTCCGCGGGCGGCCAGGATGCCGCTGACGGGGCAGCCTGCTCTGCGAGAGATTCCTGATCAGCAGCGAAGCTGAAGCGCATAAGTCCAGATTCGCCCGCAGGACGTAACTGCCGGACCCGGCCCCATGGGTGTTCGGCAGCGCATCGGTGATCTCAACGCGTTCGGCCAGACATTGGCGGCTCCCCGGGTCGAAACGGCAGGCCAGCGCGTCTCGATAGTATGTCACCATAGCTCATATTTGCGGCTTATCTGAGGTCGCGGCGCACGTTCCTGCCGGGCAGGCCCGTGCTCCAGGTTGCCGCCCGGACAGCGCCATCTTTCTGACCGTCCCCGTGACCCTGCCGGATGCGCTCCCGCCCACGCTCGGGCGGCCGAGTCCACCACGCCCGGGCCGTTGACACCTAGAATCGCGATGCATAGGCTGTCTGGGTATGAACAGGGAACGGCTGAAGGGAAACCTCGATCTGCTGCTGCTGTCGGTGCTCGCTGCCGGGCCCGGGCACGGGTATGCGATCATCTCGGCGCTGCGTGATCGCAGCGGTGGCACGTTTGACCTGCCGGAGGGCACGGTGTACCCGGCGCTGCACCGGCTCGAGGACGCGGGGCTGCTGGCCAGCTCGTGGGCTGATGTCAACGGGCGGCGGCGGCGCGTCTACGGGCTGACCGAACAGGGAGCGGCGGCCCTGGCCGCCGAGCAGACCGAGTGGCGCAGGTTCGCCGTCGGTGTTCAGGCCGTGGTGGGGTGGCCGGCATGAGCGGCCCGCGCGACCGGATCGAGGAATACCTGCAGCGACCTGCGGGCCAGCCTTGAGCTCGCTCCGGAGGAGGCCGAGCTCGTCGTGGCCGAGGCCGAGGATCACCTGCGCGAGACCGCTGCCTGCGGGCTGGCGACCGGGATGACCGAGCACGAGGCGCAGCTGGCTGCGATCTCGGCCTTCGGATCGGTTAGCGTGGTGGTGCGCGCGCACGCGTCCCGGCCAGCCGGCTTCATCAGGGGCAGGACGCCCGCGGCGATCTTCGGCGACCTGGTCCTGGCGGGCTGGAAGCTGGCGGGCACCGGGCTGATCGCGGTCGGCATCAGCGGGCTGGTCGTGTTGCTCATGAACCTCGCGTTCGGCCGCGCGTTCACCGGCCAGGCCCCGGCCGGCGTGTCGTTCCAGAAGGCCGACTGCGCCTACTGGATGAGCCTGTGGCCGGGCGCACACACCTGTGCCACGGCCCGCATGCTGGAGGCCAGCAGCGACGCGGTCGTCCTGCGGGTCGGAGCCGGGGTGATCGGGGCCGCTCTGCTCGTGGCCTATGGCGTCGTCCGTTACCTGCAGCGGCGGCGCAAGCGGGGCCCGGTGGTGGTGCTGGCCGGCTACTTCCCGCTGGTGGCCGTCGGCGTCTTCGGCGCCGGCGCCCTGGGGCTTGCCCTGGCCCAGCTCACCGGCTTCGCGATCACCCAGGGACCCGGCACATACCTCAGCGGCGCCATCGTCGCGGCGGTCGCGGCGCTCTGGTACGGCCTCAAGGCCCGGCCGGCGATCCGGCACCTGATGCGCGGGTGGGCGCGCTACGCCGGCGCCCGGTAACCCCCAGGGCAACGCATCGAGCGCGTCACCGCAGGCTGACATGCACTCCGATGGGGACCGGCATCAGGCCGGCCCCGGATCGGCCATGCCAACGAACCGGAGCGAATCATGATCGATACGGTCGCCGTGGCCGCGCACGGGCTCAGCAAGAGCTACGGCCGGCACCGCGCCATCGAGGACGTCAGTTTCAACGTCGAGCGCGGGCAGATATGCGGGTTGCTCGGGCCCAACGGTGCCGGAAAGACCACCACGATGCGCGTGCTGGTCGGCCTGTCACGGCCCTACCACGGCACCGCGCAGCTGCTCGGTGAGCCGAGCCGGCTCGCCGCCGGGGTACTCGCCAGGGTCGGCGTGGCCATCGATGGCCCCGCCTTCGTCCCGCACCTGAGCGGCCGTCGCAACCTGGAACTCGCGTGGCGGGCGGGTAAACGACGCTGGCCTCCCCCCGCGCTCAGGCCGAGCCTGGAACTGGCCGGCCTCGGCGACGCCCTCGACCGTAAGGTCAAGGGCTACTCGACGGGCATGCGGCAGCGGCTCATGCTCGCCCAGGCGCTCATGGGCGACCCCGAGGTACTCATCCTCGACGAGCCCGCCAACGGGCTCGACCCCGGCGAAGTCCGCACGCTGCGCGAGTGCCTGAGACGGCTCACGGCCGGCGGCGCGGCCGTTCTCATCTCAAGTCATCTGCTCGCCGAGATCGAACTGCTCGCGACGCATTGCGTCGTTATGAACGAGGGCGCGGTGATCACGGCGGGCAGGCTGGAGGAGCTGCTCGGCACCGGCTCATACGAGTTCGAGGTAGACGACGCCGTCCGAGCCGAAGAGGCACTGCGCGCGGTGGACGGCGTGGAACTCGGTCGACACGCGCGGCGAACAACTCGTGGTCTCCGCGCCGGGCCGCACCGTGACCGAGCTCAATCAAGCGCTGGTCATGGCGGGCGTGGGCGTCGGAGCCGTGCGCCCGACCCGAAGTCTCGAAGAGGTATTCCTCGGATTGGTGGAGCGAAACAGTGCTGCGGATTGAACTGACCACGCAGTTGCGGCGGTTGCGGAGCCTGCTGGTGTTCGGCGCGCTCGCCGGCATCGTCATGCTCGCTGGGGTGACCGAGGCATCCAAGGCCGGCGGGAAGGGCGGCCCGGCGACGTTCTCCGCGCTGAACTTCACCGAATCCGGCCTGAACTTCATGGATCCGGTGCTGTTCGGCCTAGTCGTTGCCCTGCTTGGCAGCATCATCGGGGGTTCCGACCGTGACTGGGGCACGCTGCGGTACCTATACGTGCGGCCGGTGAGCCGGGCGCGGCTTGTCGCGGGCAAGTGGTGGGCGCTAGTGGTGTGCTGCGCCTTGACCATCGTCGTCTACCTCGGCTTCGCGCTGGTCACCGGGCTAGTCGTCTTCGGGTGGCATCCCTATCACCGCAGCGGTATCGCTGCCTTGTCCACGACCACTGCCCTCGTGCGGAGTGCTCGAGGCGGGCGGCTACGTGATGGTCTGCCTGCTGAGCATCGGATCCATTGCCCTCGCCCTGGGCCTGCTCCTGCCTAGGTCGGCGGAGGCGTTGGGGATCACCCTCGCCTTCCTCGTGGGCTCCGTCATCATGGACAATGTCAAGTCCGTGCACGACCTTGTCGTGGTCATGCCGGTTCACTACTGGCCTCGCTACACAGGCCTGTTCCAGGGCGGGGGCGGCGGAATCGCTCTCGGCCTGGCCGTGCAGGCTGCGACCGTCGTAGCGATCCTGGCAGCTGCCTACGCGATCCTCACCCGCCGCGACCCGGCCGCATGAAGGGTCGAACGCACCGGATGCAAAGCATGGGTAGCGCCGCGAGTGGTAGCGCCAGGGCCGGGACCGGCCCTGGCGCGCGTTGAGTCAGGGATGAACAGGGCCGCTGGGCCCGCTGTCGAGGCGCAGTGACTGCATGATGGCGAACGTGGTGGTCCTGGTGAACACCTCGATGTCCGCGGCGGCCAGCACGCCGGTGTACTTCGCGATGACCGGCGCGGCGGCGCGGTCGGTGACCGTGTCGAGGTGGCCCTTCACCCCGGCCCAGACGTTCTCCCCGTACCGCATGTAGAACGGCACCGGGTCGACCGAGGCCAGCGCCGCCCTGGCGCTGGCCTCGATGTCGGCGATGTACTGCTGGTGCACCGCCACGTCATCGCGGGTGGCAAGCCTGCCCAGGTGGCCGCAGATGAAATGGGTCCACGGGTAGGACAAGGCGATGGCCGGGGCCTGCATGTAGCCGGGCACATCCTCGCTCAGGTTGAGGTTGTAGATCGGCACCCAGCCGGCGTTGACCACGTCGATGAACATCAGGGCGTCATGGTCCGGGAAGTGGATGTAGATGTTGTCCGGCGAGTGATTGGGCTCGCGCCAGGCCAGCTCGACGCGATCACCGCCGACCTCAAGGGCATAAGTATCCCGGAACGTCACCTCGGGCACCGGACGCGCTGCGTCATCGTCACGCAGCAGCAGCCGCCGGGTCTCCTCATGGCCGATCCGGACCACGTCCCCGCTGAACAGCGACGCCGCGGCACTGTGGTCGGCGTGATGGTGGGAGTAGACCAGGTGGGTCACCCGGTTGCTCACGCCGTTCGCGGCAGCGATCTCGTCCACGGCACGCCGCAGGTTGTGCCCGATGCTCGGCGGCGCGTCGAACAGCACCACGCCGTCCGAGGTGGTCAGGAACGCCGACTGGTAGACGCCGTCCGTCACCCAGTACAGGTTCCGCTCGACCCGCCCGACGTAATAGCCCTGATCGTTCAGGGCCGGGCCCAGCGCAGACCGCGGAACGGGGGCATACTCAGGCAGGTCTTCAGCGCTGGTCGCGCCGGTCGCTGGTGATGTCACCTTATCTCCCTGGAATCTCGGGCACGCCCCTGACGGCCGTGCACGTTCACGACGGGATCAGGCTCGCCGCCAGGCAGGTGAAAGGTCGTCACCGGATCCTGGTGATTCGCCCCGTGCGGCGATGACCGGCTCGTGCGCCCTGACGTGCAGGCCAGCCCGGAGACGGCCGCCCAACGTGACGGCACTGACACCGCGCTGACCGGTCTCGTGGATCGCTCGCCTCTGTTCGGCGTGCTGGCCGAGGAGGAGTCGCCCGGCCTGTTCCGATGCCTCGGCGCGTGAATCACCAGGATCGGGTGACGGCTTTTCACCTGGCTGACGGCAAGTCTGGGTCCGTCGGGCGGGACCAGGGCGTCCGGGCTGGTGCGGCTGGGTCCGGCTGGGTCAGGGCAGTGCGAGCCTCAGCCAAGCGAAGCGGAGGGTACAGGCCAGATGTCATCGGTAACGTCTTCCGCCGCTCAGGTTCGGCGGACCGCGCCGGCTGACCGGCGCTGGCTGGTCTTGGCTGTCGTCGCCGTCGCCCAGCTGATGGTGGTACTAGATGCGACGATCGTGAACATCGCGCTGCCGTCCGCCCAGCAGGCGCTGGGATTTGCTAACAGCGAGCGGCAGTGGGTGGTGACGGCGTACGCGCTGTCGTTCGGCAGCCTGCTGCTGGTGGGCGGACGGCTGGGTGACATGTTCAGCCGCAAGCGGGTGTTTATCACGGGCCTGATCGGATTCGCCGTCGCGTCGGCGATCGGCGGCGCCGCCGGCTCGTTCGCCATCCTGGTCGCGGCCAGGGCGCTGCAGGGGGCGTTCGGCGCAGTCCTCGCGCCCGCAGCGCTCGGCACACTGGTCAGCACGTTCCGGGACCCGCGTGAGCGGGGGAGGGCGTTCGGGGTGTTCGGCTCGGTCGCGGCCGGCGGCGGTGCCGTCGGGCTGATCCTGGGCGGGGTCCTCACCCAGTACCTCTCGTGGCGCTGGTGCCTGTACGTGAACCTGGTGTTCGCCGCGATCGCCTTGGCCGGGGCCGTGGCCTACATCCGCGGCGGCCGCCCGGCCGACCGGCCGCGGATGGACTGGCCCGGCGCTGTGCTGGCCTGCACCGGGTTGTTCCTCATCGTCTTCGGTTTCTCCCACGCCGAGACCGCCGGGTGGACAGCCGTGCTGACCATCGGCTCCCTGGCCGTGGGCGTTGTGCTGCTCGCCGGGTTCGTCGTCGCTGAGCGGCGCGTCCGCCACCCGCTGCTGCCGCTGCGGGTGATCGTCGACCGCACCCGCGGCGGCTCCTATGTCGCTGTCGGTATCTCCGGAATCGCGATCTTCGGCACCTTCTTGTTCCTCACCTTCTACCTGCAGGTAGTCAAGGGAGAAAGCCCGCTGGTGACGGGGCTGCTGTTCCTGCCGATGATCGGCTGCATCCTGATCAGCTCGAACCTGTCCAGCGTCGTTGGCCTGGGACCGCGCGCCCTGATCGCGGCCGGCATGCTGCTAGGCGCCGGCGGGATGGCGTACCTGACCCAGGTCACCGTGACCTCCAGCTATGTCAGCGCCGTGCTGCCTGCTCTGCTCATCCTGGGCCTGGGCTTGGGCATGATCTTCGCCACGGCCATCAACACCGCCACGGCCGGCGTCGCCCGCGAGGACTCCGGCGTGGCCTCCGCCCTGGTCAACACGATGCAGCAGGTCGGCGGTTCGATCGGGACGTCCGCGCTCAGCACCATCGCGCTGAGCGCGACGGCCAGCTACCTGATCGCCCACCACACCGGTCCCCTGGCCCCGGCGATTGCGGCCACCCACGGCTACACGCTTGCCTTCGGGGTGTCAGCGGGCTTGCTCGGACTCGGCTTCATCCTCGCGATTGTCCTGCTGCCGTCTCGGCGTCGGCTGGCCGACCTCAGCGCCGCGAGCGCCGCCACCCCGGCCGTACCCGCCCCGCCGCCCGCGCCCGCCCCGCCCCCAGCGCCCGCCGCTCCCGCTCAGCAGCCGGCTTCCGAAGCGATTCCCGTCGCCCTGTGCGGCTGCTCGCCGGTAATCACCCCGATTGCGGGATCGCCAGGCAGGAGGCAACGCTGAAACTGGCCCTCCTCCCGGCAGGGATATTTCAGCTGTGGACTGGCATGGCCGGGCCCGCCCGGGAGCGCTGCCAAAACAACTCCAACCGAAGGGAGATCCTCGGTGAGCACCGAACAGCGAGAGAACCTCGAAGCAGTCCTGCGGCAGTCAGCCTTCCCGGCCGGCACCAGCGTGAGCGAGCAGCGGCGGCTGCTGCGAGAGCTGACATCGGCGCAGCCGCTGCCCGCCGACGTGACCGTGACCGCAGCCACGCTGGGCGGCGTCCCAGCCGCCGAGATCACCATCGACGGAATCGAAACTCGTCACGTTGTTCTTTACTTCCACGGTGGCGTGTACGTACTGGGGGATGCGTTCGGGGCCGCTGACCTGGCCTCGCAGGTCGGCCGGCGGGCGCGCGCCAGGGTCATCTCCGTCGACTACCGGCTCGCCCCCGAGCACCCGTATCCGGCGGCGGTCGACGACGCTCTCGCAGCCTACGAAGCCCTCCTGCACAACGGCACGGCCCCTTCGGACATCGTCTTCGCGGGAGAGTCCGCCGGCGGCGGGCTCGCCGTCGCCACCCTGGTCAACGCCCGCGATCACGGGCTGCCCCGGCCCGCCGCGGCCCTCGTCATGTCACCGTATGCCGACCTCACCCTGGCCGGGACGACCATGGAAACCAAGGGCGCGGTCGACGTGCTGATGAGCAGGGAAAACCTCCAATCCCGGGTCACCGACTATACGTCGGGACAAGATGCCGCTCTTGGCCTCATCAGCCCGATATTCGCTGATCTGTCCGGCCTGCCGCCCCTGATCATCCAGGCTGGAACTCACGAGGTTCTCCTCGACGACGCCGTCCGCCTCGCGCGGCAAGCCGCCACCGCCGACGTCGAGATCACCCTCGACATCACCCCCCGGGTGCCGCACGTCTTCCAGACCTTCTATCCGATCCTCGATGAAGCCGCCGCGGCACTGGACAGAGCCGGACAGTTCCTGTCGGCGCATCTCGCAGAACGCGTCACCGCATAGCGGTAGCGGGATGTGCGGCGGCGGTTTTATTGATCCTGGCGATCGGCCTGGGCCGGGCTTGCCGGGTTTCGGCGCACCGGCCGGCTGGGCGGGTCTGGCTACACCCACCTGAGCGGCAGCACCTGGGTCCCTTTGGGTCCGGCAACGGGGCGGCTAGGGGCTGGGCGGGCCGAGGTAAGGGAAGTGGGCCAGCAGATCGTCGTGGGGCTTGAGGCCGGACGGCGGGACCTTGCCGTTGGTCAGCCAGGCGAAGCGCACGCTGTACACGTCGTCGGTGGGCACCCGGCCGTTGGGGTAGGCAGCGGGCTGGGTGCGGTCGTAGTGCAGGATGTCGGGTAGGACCTGCAGAGCGGCCGCCTTGGCCTGCTCGGGCGTGTAGCCGCCGGCGTTTTGCAGGATCGCCGACCAAGCTTCGAGGTAGTTGGCCACGTCGTCGGCCGGCTGGCGGGAATTGAACAGGTTCTTCTCCCCGTCGGGGTTAATGAACGGGTTGATGGTCGGGTTCCCGCCGCGGTCCATCTGCTCGAGCACGCCGTTGGTGCGTCGGCTGATCGAGGCCCACACGCCGATAACCTGGCCGCCGAGCATGTCGTTGGGCACTTCCAGCACGATCGAGTCGACGTTGTTGTCAGCGAAGTCGTCGTGCCCGGTCCACTGGAAACCGTGCAGGGCGCCTTCGACGTCGGCGAAGAACGGGTCGCTGCGCAGCCCGGCGAACAGCCGGATCCGGCCTGCCTGGACGGGCCGCACCGTGCCGTCGAAGCTGACCGGGATATCCGAGCTGAGCACCTCGCCGGCCGGCTCGGGCTGGCGGGCCTGCGCGCCAGTGGCGTACCAGGCGGTCCCGGTCTGCATGCCGTTCTCGAACGCGGAGAACTCGAACGTGAACGCGACATCGGCGTGGTTGTCGCCGTCAGTGTCGATATTGATCCGGTAGACCGCGCCGGGGTAGAACTCCGGGCCGGTCACCGGGGCCGGGATGGGCGGCGGGGCGCTGGTCGGATTCGAGTCCATGATCAGCACGGTCGTGCCCGGGTGATGACGGTGAAGCAGGTGATGTTCCGGGCTGTCGGGCGCCTGGAAGACGAACACGTCGGTGAGGTCCAGGCGGCGGTCGTCGCCGGGAAACTTGAGCTTGTCGGCGCTGAAGTGGTTCGACATGGGTGTTCCCTCCTTCTGGGTAGTGGGGTGCGCTGGGCCGGGGTGTCAGCTGCGGATGAAGTCGAGCAGGGCGGTGTTGACCTGGTCGGCATGCGTCCAGGGGATAGCGTGCGGGCCGCCCTTGACCACGGCGAGCCGCACGTCCTTGATCAGGCCCGGCAGGCGCCGGCCGGTCTTGTCCAGCGGCAGGACCTGGTCCGCGTCGCCCTGGATAACCAGAATGGGCACGTCGATCTTGGGCAGGTCGTCGCGGAAGTCCGTGCTCCAGGTGCTGATGCAGGCCACCGCGGCGGTGGCCGAGGCGGTGACGGCGAGGTTCCAGCTGGCCTGCCAGGCCTGGTCGCTGATCAGGGTGCCGCGCAGAGTGTCCATGTTGTAGAAGTTGTCCAGGAATCCCTTCATCCAGGCCGGGGCATCGGCCCGGGCGGCCTGGGTGAACCCGTCGAACAGGGCTTGCGGCACACCGTCGGGGTTGTCGTCAGCCTGCAGCAGGTACGGCGGGATCGGGGCGACGAGCACGCCCTTGGCTACCCGTGCCGAGCCGTAGCGGCCCAGGTAGCGGGTGACCTCGCCGGTGCCCATCGAGTGCCCGGCGAGCACGGCGTCGCGCAGGTCCAGGTGCTCCAGCAGGGTATTGAGGTCGGCGGCGAAGGTGTCGTAGTCATACCCGGATGTCGGCTGGCTGGACTTGCCGAACCCGCGCCGGTCGTAGGTGATGACCCGGTGCCCGGCGTCCAGCAGGGCCGGGACCTGCTTGTCCCAGGCGCGGCCGCTGAGCGGGTAGCCGTGGATCAGCACGACGGGCTGGCCGGCGCCATGATCTTCGTAGTAGATCTCGATGTCGGCGTTGGTCTCCTGGCCGACGGTGACGGCGGGCATGGGATTTCCTTCCGCTAACAGGGATGGCCGGCGCCCCTGGGGGGCGAGGCGCCGGCCGATTGACCTGCAGGGTGGTACGTGTCTCAGCGTCGCGCTCCGGGGGGGCGCACCGCGCCCGTGGTAATCACTGGCCGGTGCTCTGGTCCGCGGCCCGATCCACCCCAGTAGTCGCTCGGAGCACTCTGCTGAGCGTCCTTCTGCGCCGCGCTGAACGAGCACATCGCGGGTGCCGTACGTCGACGTTGGGGAGGCGGGCTTCGAGGGCGCGATGGCCGGCGTCGCACTGCTGACGTGCATCGGCTGGAGTACTGGGCCGGCTCTCGGAACCGACAGGGTTCCTGACCGAGAGTAATAGTTAAGAAGTAGTAAAGATATCTCGCCCGCAGCTGATTATCCGGCTAAAAGGCCGCTTTCGAGATCGGCGAGAGGGCTATGACGAGCCAACCGGGTCCAGTAAATCGCCGCCCAATACTTCACTCCCCGTAATGGACATTGACGACCATTTAGCCGGAAGTTATCTTACGCGCATGAGCCCCTTTCGACAGGAGTGCTCAGCTGCGCTGCAGCGAGGCAGCGCAGACCGCTTGTTATCTGGAGGGATCAGGATGAGACCCCGCAGCCCCATCCGTCAATGGGCCACTCGCGCCAGTACTGCCGCGGTGGCAGCCGTCGCGGTCGCGACCGGCATGCAGCTTGCCATCGCCGGAGCGCAAGCCTCGGTCACCGGGGGGCAAGCCTCGGTCACCGCACCTGTGATGAATCCGTACTCGCCCGCCTACCACCATTCTTACCGTTATGGCGCGGTCCCGACCCTGGGGCAGTACGCGAAGATGCGCAGCTGGGCTGCCGCGCACTCCAACGCGCCCGCTGCGTCCGCCAATGACCTCAATTACGGCGGCGGGATCGACGGCATCGGTGTCACCACCGGCCATGAGAAGGTCTACCTGGTCTTCTGGGGATCCCAGTGGGGCACGCAGGGCACCGACGGGAACGGGAACGTGACCCTGTCGGGCGACCCGTCCGGCATGGCACCCTACACACAGCAGTTCATCAAAGGCCTGGGCACCAATAACGAACTGTGGTCCGGCGTCATGACGCAGTACTGCGACGGCGTCGCGACCGGCGCCCAGTCCTGCCCGGCCAGCAATAGCGAGCACGTCGCCTATCCGACCGGCGGCGGCGACCTGGCCGGCGTCTGGGTGGATGAGAGCACCGCCGCGCCCAGTGCGGCCACCGAACCCCAGCTGGCCACAGAGGCCATCAACGCGGCCGGACACTTCGGCAATACCACGGCGGCTGCCAACCGGGACTCCCAGTACGTCATCATCTCCCCGCACGGCACTGACCCTGACGGCTGGCTGCAGAACGGCTTCTGCGCCTGGCACGACTACAACGTCGACCTCGGCGTGTCCTCGCCCTACGGCGACATCGCCCTCACCAACCTGCCCTATATCACCGACGCGGGCGCCTCTTGCGGACAGAACTTCATCAACTCCGGCGGTGCCGGCACCCTCGATGGCGTCTCCATCGTGGAAGGCCACGAATACGCCGAGACCATCACCGACCAGAACCCGCCCGGCGGCTGGACCGACTCCGGCGGCGAGGAGACCGGCGACAAGTGCGCGTGGATCACCCCGGGCACCAGCGGCGGGGTATTCGACCTGTCCTTGGCCACTGGCAGCTTCGCGGTACAGACCACCTGGGCCAACGACGGTAACGGCGGCAGCGGCGCCTGTGAGGGCAGCCACCCGATCGTCACCAACGGCGGCGGCGGCGGCAATACCGTGACTGTCACCAACCCCGGCAACCAGAGCACTACCCGGAACACCTCGGTCAGCCTGCAGATTCATGCGACGGACTCGGCTTCGGGCCAGACGCTGACCTACAGCGCCTCCGGCCTGCCCCGCGGCCTGTCCATCAACTCCGCCACTGGCCTGATCAGCGGAGTCCCCAGCAGGGCTCAGACAACCAGTGTCAAGGTGACCGTGACGGACACCACCGGCGCTGCCGGATCGGCCAGCTTTACCTGGACGATCCATCACTAGCCGAGCATGATCATGTGGGGTGGCCGGAAAATTCCGGCCACCCCACAACATCCGCGGCCATAGGGAGCCCTTCCCTTTTCCCGCTGGCCGCTGGTGTTCTATGGTCGCGTTCGCTGCCATTACCGCGGCACACAACTCGGCGGGAGCACTGGGCAACGGCACCCGCACCAGTAGCGGAGTGCCGGTCAAGGTGACGGGGTTGACCGGGGTCATCAAGGTGGCGGCCGGTTCGGCCCACAGCCTCGCGCTGCGCTCGGACGGCACCGTCTGGGCGTGGGGTGCAAACGCCTCGGGCCAGCTCGGCAACGGGGTGATCAGCACGTCCCAGCTCACCCCGGTCCAGGTGTCCGGGCTGGCTGGCCTGGGGCGACGACGAATTCGGCGAGCTGGGCAACGGCGTCATGACCACCGGCAACGCCGGACACGTGCAGGTGACCGCCCTGACCGGTGCCACCCAGGTCTCCGCCGGCGGGTTCTACAGCCTGGCGGTCCGGATCGCGCCGCTGGTCGCCATCTAACCGCCTGGCGGCCTGCGGGCCGACCCGGCCAGTGTTAGCGCCCCAGGCGAAAAGGCCAGCCGCAGCCGCCGCGACCGCTCCCACCTGGGCAGATGGTGTTTCCGGCATGGACAACGTCGGTCCGCGCAACCTGGAAGGTGCAGCGGCCGGTCCGCCCTGCGACCGTAAGGGCGTGGCCGCGAGCCAGTCGGGTAATTGATGCAGAACCCGCTCTGCGCCCAGGTATCGATGGCAGACCTGTTCAAGGCGCCCACGATTGGTTACCTGGACGGCCGGCTCGACCTGATGGCTAGCGCGCGGAAGTAAGGCAAAGGAATGGCGGCAATGACAGAATCCTCGCCCGCGGCGGACCAGCAAGGGCAGCGCTACCCGTTGTCTTTCACCCAGGAATGGTTCCTCACCCTGGACCAGGGTGACGACGGCGGGACGTTCGGCCGCCGGTTCCTGATGGTCCGCCCGATCCGCATCACAGGCCACGTGGATCTCACGATGCTGCAGGGCGCGCTCGACGACGTGGTCGCGCGCCATGAGCTGCTCCGCACCGTGGTGGTCAGGGACGCCGACCCGCCCTACCAGCAGGTGTTCCCGCCGTGCCCGGTACCGCTGGAGGTCAGGGACCTGCCACCGGTCACCGGCAAGTCCCGGGACATGGTCCTCCAGGAACTCCTCGAGCAGACCGACACGATCAGCGCGCGGGAAGTGCCGCTGATGCGGGCCCGGCTGTGCAAGTTCGACGACCGCGACAGCGTCCTGTTCCTGACGGTGCACCACTCGGCATCCGATGCCTGGTCGCTCGAGGTGATCATGCGCGACCTCGGCGCGTTCTACGCCGCCCGGGCGCACGGGCATCCCGGCCGGAGCTGCCGCCAGTGCGGCAGTACCGCGAGTACGCCGAATGGCAGCGAGCCAATGCCACCAGCACAGCTGAGGACGGCGCACCGGCATACTGGCGGGACAAGCTCCGCGGCGCACGTCGAATTCACCGTACCGAACGACCACGGCCACCCTGACAGCTACTCCAGGCCCTACTCAATGCACAGCCACGGCATCGAGGCCGACGTCATAGCCAAGGCATCCGCTCTGGCCACGGCTTCTCGCACCACCTTGTTCACGGTCCTGCTCTCGGCCTTCTACGTCCTGGCTCACGAACTCACCGGCGCGACCGACCTGACGATCCGGGCATTCACCGCCGGCCGCGACGTAGAGGAATTCCACAACACCATGGGACTGTTCCTCAACTGCGTGCCCTTCCGCACCGACATCGCTGACTGCACGAGCTTCCGCGACATCGTCGTGCACACCAAGGAAACTTTCATCGACGCCATCGCGCACGAACTCCCGGTCAACGTGATCGAGCAGACATTCCCTGACTTCATAAAGTCACGCGATGACCTGCGCACGTCCCAGTTCATCATCTCCTACCACGAGTCGCAGCTCGGCGACGATCTCATCTTCCCCATCGCCGAGGGCGCCCGTGAGATAGAAGTGCGCTGGCTGGAGGAGGACGGGCATCGCGATATCCCCAGCGGCACGGTGTGGTTTCTGACATGCCACCCTCTGGCACTCTATCCGGCGGCGTAATGTTCAACCTCGACGAATTCGACGAGAGCACCGTCGCGGGCTGGGCCGCAGACCTGCGGCGGATCCTGGCCAGCGCCGTCCGCGACCCCGACCAGGACTGGAAGGCCCTGTAGCCTCGGTCATCTCGTCAGCCGCCGCGGCGCATCTGGCCGGGCCGGGCGGCGGTGAACCGTGCCTGCCGGGCATTCCATTGGAAGCTCCACGGGGCTCGTGACGGGCACATCGCCGATGGCACCGCGGGCCAGGCATCCGATCCGCGGCTGCCCGCTAGTTGTCCTGACGGTCCAGGTATCGGTCGATGGCGCGGACGGAGGAGTTGCTCATGAAGGTTCTCAGGCTGATCTTGACGCCGAGCCGCTGCACCGAGCCGGGCGACGAGCACTGCGGCGAGCAGGGAGTGCCCGCCCAGGTCGAAGAAGCTGTCCTCGACCCCGACCTGGTCCAGGCCCAGCACCTGCGCGAACACCTCGCACAGCGCCTGCTCCCGCGGCGTGGCCGGAGCCCGGCCGCCGCCGGCGGCATACTCCGGGGCCGGCAGCGCCCGCCGGTCCAGCTTCCCGTTCGCGTTCAGCGGCAGCGCGTCCAGCACCACCACCGCGGCCGGCACCATGTACCCGGGCAGCACCCGCCCGCACGCCTCCCGCAGCCCCGCCGGATCCAGCACCGCACCGGCCGCCGGCACCACGTACCCGGCCAGCCGCTTGTCCCCGGGCTGGTCCTCCCGCACCGCCACCGCCGCCTGCGCCACGCCCGGCCAGGCCGGCCAGCACCGCCTCGACCTCGCCCAGCTCGATCCGGAACCCCCGCACCTTCACCTGATCATCAGCCCGGCCCAGGTACTCCAGCTCACCCGCCGCGTTCCACCGGGCCAGGTCCCCGGTCCGGTACATCCGCTCCCCCGCACCCCCGAACGGGCACGCCACGAACCGCTCCGCGGTCAGCCCCGGCCGGCCCAGGTACCCCCGCGCCAGCCCCGCCCCGGCCAGGTACAGCTCCCCGGCCACCCCCGGCGGCACCAGCCCCAGCCCCTCGTCCAGCACGAACACCCGGGTGTTCCAGATCGGCCGGCCGATCGGCGGCGCAGCCGCCTCGCTGCCGTCGGCGGACGACATACGTCGTGGCGTACACCGTCGCCTCGGTCGGGCCGTAGATGTTCTCGATCCGCGCCCCCGGCACCGCCGCCCGGATCGCCGCGACGACCGGCCCGGTCAGCGCCTCCCCGCACAGCGCCGCCACCGCCGCCCGCGCCCGCACCCCCGGCGTGGCCAGCACCTGCGCCAGCGCCGACGGCACCGCGCTGATCAGGCTCCCCCGCCACGGCCCCGCCGCCCCCCGCTCAGCCAGCGCCAGCAGGTTCGGCACCACCTCCAGGCAGCCGCCCGCCGCCAGCGTCCCGAAGATCTCGAACACCGACACATCGAAACTCAGCGACGTCGACGCCAGCACCCGCGACAGCTCAGCCGCCGCGAACGCCGCCGCCGCCCAGCACGCCAGCGACACCACCCCCGCATGCTCGACCACCACCCCCTTCGGCCGGCCGGTCGACCCCGACGTGTAGATCACGTACGCCACATCCCGCGGCCCCGCCGCCGCCCGGCACAGTTCCCGCCCGTCCAGCCCGGCCAGCACCGCCGCCGTCGCCGGGTCATCCAGCACCAGCACCGGCAGCCCGCCCGGCAGCGCCGCCAGCCACCGCCGCCGTGGTCAGCACCGCCACCGGCGCCGGCGTCGGCGAGCATGAACGCGATCCGGTCCGCCGGGTAGCCGGGATCGACCGGCAGGTAGGCCGCGCCGGACTTGAGCACGGCCAGCACCGCGACGATCATGTCAGCGGAGCGGGGCATCGCGATCGCGACCAGCCGCCCGGGCCCGCGCCCAGCGCGACCAGGTACCGGGCCAGCCGGTTCGCCCGCGCGTTCAGCTCGCGCGTAGGTCAGCTCAGCGCCGCCGCCGATCACCGCGGGCGCGTCCGGGGTGCGGGCGGCCTGCGGCTCGAACAGCTCCGGCAAGCGTGACCGCCGGCACCGGCCGGGCCGTGTCGTTCCACTCGCGCAGCAGCCTGCGCCGCTCCGCGGCGGTCAGCAGGTCCAGCTGGCTGACCCGGCGGCCGGGATCGCGGGCGACCTGGCCCAGCAGCCGGGTCAGCCGGCCCGCCAGCGCCCGCACGGTCGCCTGGTCGAACAGGTCGGTGGCGTACTCGAAGGACGCCTGGATCCCGGCCGGGGCACCGCCGTCACCGCGGCGCTGGCGGAATCCCAGGGTCAGGTCGAACTTGGCGGCCACGGCAGGTACCGGCTCGGCCCGGACCCGCAGCCCGGGCAGCTGCCAGTCGTCGGCGGATGATCCTCATCGCCGAGCATGACCTGGAACAGCGGGTGCCGGGCCGGCGACCGGACCGGGTTCAGCACCTCGACCAGCCGCTCGAACGGCACGTCCTGGTGGGCCTGGGCCGCCAGCTCCGTCTCCCGGACCCGGCCCAGCAGCTCGCGCGAAGCTCGGGTCGCCGGACAGGTCCGTGCGCAGCACCAGCGTGTTCACGAAGAACCCGACCAGGTCATGCACCGCCTCATCGGTCCGCCCCGCCACCGGGGCACCCAGCGGGATATCGGTCCCGGCGCCCATCCGCGACAGCAGCACGGCCAGCCCCGCGTGCAGCACCATGAACACGGTGGCCTGATGCTCACGGGCCAGGTCCGCCAGCGCGGCGTGCAGGCCGGCGTCCGCCAGCTGCCACGCGACCAGGCCGCCGCGCCGGGACGGCTGCGCCGGGCGCGGCCGGTCGAACGGCAGCGCCAGCTCCTCGGGCAGCCCGGCCAGCGCCTGCCGCCAGTACTCGCACCTGCCCGGCCAGCACCCCGCCGTCGCCGTCCGTCACCGCCGAGCAGGTCCCGCTGCCACAGCGTGTAGTCGGCGTACTGCACCGGCAGCGGCGCCCAGCCCGGCGCCCGGCCCTCGCGGCGCGCCGGTACGCCGCGGCCAGGTCGCGACAGCAGCACCTGCATCGACCAGCCGTCGCTGGCGATGTGATGGCACAGCAGCACCAGCACATGCTCGTCGCTCGGCTGAGCGTGAACAGCCACGCCCGGACCGGCAGCTCGCCGGCCAGGTCGAACACGTACCCCGCCGCCGCCGCGACCAGCCCGGCCAGCTCACCCGGCCGCGCCGCCGCCACCGTGAACCCCGCCGCGACCTGCGCCCTGGCCTGCCCGGCCGGGATCACGTGCTGGTACGGCTGCCCGTCCGTCGACCGCGAACACCGTGCGCAGCGACTCGTGCCGGGCGACCACATCACCCAGCGCCGCCGCCAGCGCGCCGGCGTCCAGCTCGCCCGGTCAGCCGCCACGCGAACGGCAGGTTATACACCGTGCTCGGCCCGTCGAACTGCTCCAGGAACCACAGCCGCTGCTGCGCGAACGACAACGGCAGCCGCTCCGGCCGCGCCACCGGGACCAGCGGCGGCCGGGCCGCCTCCGCCCCCTCCAGCGCCCCGGCCAGCAACGCCACCGTCGGGTGCTCGAACACCGCCCGGACCGGCAGCTCCGCCCCCAGCACCGACCCGGACCCGGCGACACCAGCCGCGTCGCCAGCAGCGAATGCCCGCCCAGGTCGAAGAAACTGTCCTCGACCCCGACCCGGTCCAGGCCCAGCACCTGCGCGAACACCTCGCACAGCGCCTGCTCCCGCGGGGTGGCCGGCGCCCGGCCCGCCGCCCGCGGCGTACTCCGGCGCCGGCAGCGCCCGCCGGTCCAGCTTCCCGTTCGCGGTCAGCGGCAGCGCGTCCAGCACCACGACCGCGGCCGGCACCATGTACCCGGGCAGCACCCGCGCCGCACGCCTCCCGCAGCCCCGCCGGGTCCAGCACCGCCCCGGCGGCCGGGACCACGTACCCGACCAGCCGCCGGTCCCCCGGCCGGTCCTCCCGCACCACCACCGCCGCCTGCGCCCACCCCGGCCAGCCCGGCCAGGACCGCCTCGATCTCGCCCAGCTCGATCCGGAACCCGCGGATCTTCACCTGGTCATCAGCCCGGCCCAGGTACTCCAGCTCACCCGCCGCGTTCCACCGGACCAGGTCCCCGGTCCGGTACATCCGCTCCCCGGCCCGCCCGAACGGGCACGCCACGAACCGCTCCGCGGTCAGCCCCGGCCGGCCCAGGTACCCCCGCGCCAGCGCCCGCCCCCGCCACGTACAGCTCCCCCGCCACCCCCGGCGGCACCAGCCCCAGCCCGCCGTCCAGCACGAACACCCGCGTGTTCCACATCGGCCGGCCGATCGGCACGACCAGGTCCGGGACCGGGTCATCCGGGCTCATCTGGTAGTCGAGGCAGCCCACCGTCGTCTCGGTCGGCCCGTAGGGGTTGACCAGGGCCGAGACCGGGATGCCGCTGGCGCCATTCGCGCAGCAGCGCCGCCGGCACCGCCTCCCCGCCGACCATCAGCTGCCCGGCACGGAACGCAGCTCGCGGGCAGCCGGGCGAGCAGCGGGAGGTGACTGGGCGTCGCCTTCAGGAAGGTGAACCCGCCGGCCCTGGCGGCCAGCGCGGGCAGTCGTCCTCATCCAGCGCGCCCAGGCACAGCTGGCCGCCGGACAGCAGGGAGCCGTACAGCACGGTGACGCTCGCGTCGAACGACACCGGCGTGACCAGCAGCGTGCGGCCGGCCAGGTGCGGGTAGGCCTGCCCGGCACCGGGCCAGGTAGTTCACCAGGCTCGCATGGGTGACCACCACGCCCTTGGGCCGGCCGGTCGACCCCGAGGTGTAGATCACGTACGCCGGGTGCGCCGGACGCAGCGGCCCGCCGCGCTCGGCGTCGGCAGACGTCGCCGGCGGGGTAGCGCGCGATCACCTCCGCAAGCGCGGGGTCGTCCAGGATGACCGGGGCCGCCGCTGCTGGCAGGGATCCGGCCAGGCCGGCTCGTGGTCAGCGCGACCGCCGCCGGGCGTCGGCGAGCATGAACGCGATCCGGTCGGCCGGGTAGCCGGGGTCGACCGGCACGTAGGCGGCGCCGGACTTGAGCACGGCCAGCAGCGCGACGATCAGGTCGGCGCGACCGGGGCAGCGCGATCGCGACCAGCCGCTCCGGGCCCGCGCCGAGGGCGATCAGGTGCCGGGCCAGCCGGTTCGCCCGCGCGTCCAGCTCGCGCGTAGGTCAGCGTCGGCGTCGCCGCAGATCACGGCGGCCGCGTCCGGGGTGCGGGCCGCCTGCTGCTCGAACAGCTCCGGCAGCGTCGCCGCCGGCACCGGCCGGGCGGTGTCGTTCCAGTCGCGCAGCAGCTTGCGCCGCTCGGCGGCGGTCAGCAGGTCCGAGCTGGCTGACCGGGCGGCCGGGATCGGCGGCGGCCTGGCGCAGCAGCCGGGTCAGCCGGGCGGCCAGCGCCTGCACGGTGGCCTGGTCGAACAGGTCCGCGGCGTACTCGAAGGAGGCGCTGATCCCGGCCGGGGCGCCGTCGGCGTCGCGGTCCTGCCGGAACCCCAGGGTCAGGTCGAACTTGGCGGCCACGTCGGGTACCGGCTCCGCCGCGATCCGCAGCCCGGGCAGCTGCCAGTCGCACGGCGCCGACGTCCTCGTCGGCGAGCATGACCTGGAACAGCGGGTGCCGGGCCGGCGACCGGACCGGGTTCAGCACCTCGACCAGCCGCTCGAACGGCACGTCCTGGTGGGCCTAGGCGGCCAGCACCGTCTCCCGGACCCGGCCCAGCAGCTCGGCGAAGCTCGGGTCGCCGGACAGGTCCGCGCGCAGCACCAGCGTGTTGACGAAGAACCCGACCAGGTCGTGCAGCGCCTCATCGGTCCGCCCGGCCACCGGGGCGCCGAGCGGGATGTCGGTCCCGGCGCCCATCCGGGACAGCAGCGCGGCCAGCCCGGCCTGCAGCGACCATGAACATGGTCGCCTGATGCTCACGGGCCAGCGCCGGCCAGCGCGGCGTGCAGGCCGGCGTCGGCCAGCTGCCAGCGGACCTGCGCCGCCGCGCCGGGACGGCTCCGCCGGGCGCGGCCGGTCGAACGGCAGCTCCAGCTCCTCGGGCAGCCCGGCCAGCGCCTGCCGCCAGTACTCGCACCTGCCCGGCCAGCACCCCGCCGTCGCGCGTCGCCGTCGCCGCCGAGCAGGTCCCGCTGCCACAGCGCGTAGTCGGCGTACTGCACCGGCAGCGGCGCCCAGCCCGGCGCCCGGCCGTCGCGGCGGGCCGGTACGCCGCGGCCAGGTCCGCCATCAGCACCTGCATCGACCAGCCGTCGCTGGCGATGTGATGGCACAGCAGCACCAGCACATGCTCCTGCTCGCGCGAGGGTGAACAGCCACGCCCGGACCGGCAGCTCGCTGGCCAGGTCGAACTCGTGCCGCGCCGCCGCGTCGATCAGCCCGGCCAGCTCGCCAGGACGGGCCGCGGTGACCGTGACCGGGACGGTGGCTTCCCCCGCGGGGATGATGTGCTGGTAGGGCTGGCCGCCGTCGACGGGGAACACGGTGCGCAGCGACTCGTGCCGGGCCACCACGTCGCCCAGCGCCGCGGCCAGCGCGGCCGGCATCCAGCGCGCCCGCGCAGCCGCCACGCGAACGGCAGGTTGTACGCCGTGCCCGGCCCGTGGAACTGCTCCAGGAACCACAGCCGCTGCTGCGCGAACGACAACGGCAGCCGCTCCGGCCGCGGCACCGGGACCAGCGGCGGCCGGGCCGCCTCCGCCCCGTCCAGCACCCCGGCCAGCAACGCCGCCGTCGGGTGCTCGAACACCGCCCGGACCGGCAGCTCCGCCCCCAGCACCGACCCGGACCCGGCGACACCAGCCGCGTCGCCAGCAGCGAATGCCCGCCCAGGTCGAAGAAACTGTCCTCGACCCCGACCCGGTCCAGGCCCAGCACCTGCGCGAACACCTCGCACAGCACCTGCTCCCGCGGCGGTGGCCGGCGCCCGGCCCGCCGCCCGCGGCGTACTCCGGGGCCGGCAGCGCCCGCCGGTCCAGCTTCCCGCTCGGCGACAGCGGCAGCGCGTCCAGCACCACCACCGCCGCCGGCACCATGTACCCCGGCAGCACCCGCCCGCACGCCTCCCGCAGCCCCGCCGGATCCAGCACCGGCCCCGCCAGCCGGGACCACGTACCCCGCCAGCCGCCGGTCCCCCGGCCGGTCCTCCCGCACCACCACCGCCGCCTGCGCCACCCCCGGCAGCCCGGCCAGCACCGCCTCGACCTCGCCCAGCTCGATCCGGAACCCCCGCACCTTCACCTGATCATCGCCGCGGCCCAGGTACTCCAGCTCACCCGCCGCGTTCCACCGGGCCAGGTCCCCGGTCCGGTACATCCGCTCCCCCGACGCCCCGAACGGGCACGCCACGAACCGCTCCCCGGTCAGCCCCGGCCGGCCCAGGTACCCCCGCGCCAGCCCCGCCCCCGCCACGTACAGCTCCCCCGCCACCCCCGGCGGCACCAGCCCCAGCCCCTCGTCCAGCACGAACACCCGCGTGTTCCAGATCGGCCGGCCGATCGGCGGAACCACCAGCCCGACAACGGCCCCGCCAGCGTCGCGGCAATCGTCACCTCGGTCGGCCCGTAGGCATTGAACATCCGCCGCCCCGCCGACCACTGCGCCACCAGCACACCCGGGCACGCCTCACCGCCCACGATCAGGCACTCAAGCCCGCGCACCCGCCCCGCCGGGACGCTGGCCAGCGCGGTCGGGACGATCAGGGCATGGCTGACCCGCAGCTCGTTCAGCGTGCTCGCGCCAGGCATCTCCCCGGCCAGCGGCCCCGGCTCCGGCACCACCAGCGCCGCCCCGGCCGGCCACGCCATCAGCACCTCCATCACCGCCGCGTCGAAGCTCAGCGACGCCAGCTGCAGCACCCGCGACCCAGGCCCGATCCCGAACGCGGCCGCCATCGACCCGGCCAGGCTCGCCAGCCCCCGGTGCGTCACCACCGTCCCCTTCGGCCGGCCCGTCGACCCCGACGTGTAGATCACGTACGCCGGATGCCGCGAGCTCCGCCCGGCGCAGCCGCCGCGTCACCACCAGGCCATCCGCGCCGGCCAGCACCGCCGCCAGCCACCGGATCATCCAGCACCACCCGCGGCGGCCCCCCGCCCGCCAGCCGCCGGCAGCGACGACGCCGCCGCCACCGTCGTGACCACCAGATCCGGCCGCGCGTCGGCCAGCATGAACCCGATCCGCTCCGCCGGATACGCCAGGTCGACCGGCAGGAACGCCGCCCCCGACTTCGCCACCCCCAGCCACGCGACGAACATCTCAGCCGACTTGCTCCATCGCCACCGCGACCAGCCGCTCAGGACCCGCCCCCAGCGACGATCAGGTACCGGGCCAGCCGGCCCGCCCGCTCATCCAGCTCCGCATACGACAGCGCCACATCGCCACACGCCACCGCCACCGCACCCGGCGTCCGCGCCGCCTGCGCCTCGAACAACTCCGCCAAGCGTCACCTGCGGGCACATCCCGCGCCGTGTCGTTCCACCCCGCCAGCACCCGCCCCAGCTCCGCCGGCGCCAGCGCCCCCGCCGCGCTCCCCCCGGACGGTTCTGGTCGAAAGGGAGTGGCCATAGTGATCCTCATTCCGATGGGCCATGCCACAGGCGCATGACTCTCCGAGGCAATCCGCAGCGGACGCCGCCCGAGAGGTCCGCGCATGCCGGCCGCCTCAGCTGAGGCTCCCGAACGGCAGCCTCGCAATCCGCGCCGCCCACCTGCACCTTCAACATTGCGCACTAGCCCTTCCGCCTAAGCTAGAAGTCGGAGGCAGTACCGCCAGGCGCACCCGGCCCGGTTCAATTACAAGATCGCCTCCACGATCCGCCGACCGGCCAGATACGCCCCGTCACCCCGAACCCCGGCCCGAGCCCCGATCGATCAGACATTCACTCAGACGTCGCCTGATCCTCGGTCAGGCTGTCGTAGGCGACGAACCTCAGCTCGGAGCTGTACCGCCGGCCCTGGCGGTCAGGGAGCCAGAGCTGGCCCAGGTCGGGGAGCATCTCGGTGACGGTGAACTCGGCATGCCCGGCGGCCTCGGTCTGGCGGATGTGCTTGGCGAACAGGTTCACCAGGACGATGCTGCGGAAGTCGGCGGCCGAGGGCTTGAGCTCCACCGGGACCCGGTAGAACACCCGCTCGGGCAGCTGATGCTCGGCCCGCCAGCGCCGCGCGAGGTAGTAGCGTTCCTGCTCGTCCTTGACGAAGGCCCAGCCGCGAGTCCGCGACCTGGAACACCCACTGCTCCCGGCACAGGACGAACCGGTCGATCGTGATCCGCGGCCGGTGCGCGGCCGGAGCCGCCGGCTGGAACGCGTCGACGACGACTCCGCTCATCGCGTCCCCGATGACCTCGAAGAAGTCCAGCTCGGTGCCGGACGGCAGGTGCTGGACGACCAGGTCGTCGCCGCGGCGGGTGACGGTCATCGCGGCGCCGGGCAGTACCGTGTCCGATGCCGGGGGGTCGAGCGAGTCGACGGTGGCGGAGGACCAGTAGAGCTGGCCTGGCGCCAGCTACCGCCGTCGGCGGGCTGAGGCGGGATGTCACGTTCGGGTGGTCTTTCTCCAGGATGGAGACGATCCGCCGCGGGCCGCGGTCGGCCTGCTCGGCGGCGATGAGCCGGGCCGGGTCGGGGTGCTGCTCGACGAAGAGCCGCTGGTCCAGGGTGTTCGTGGCCAGGTGTATCTCGCCGAGGACGAGCAGGAAGTTGCCGCGTTCCACCTCGCCGGGAGAGGCCGCCGCGATCATGATGTCCGGTGCGTGCTGCCGGGCGCCGCTCCAGGCCACCGGACGCCCGGGGAAGTACCCGGCCGCCCGCGCGCTGATCGCGTCCGCGCTGACCTGGTGCCTGCGGCCTGAAGCCGGCGGGCCGAGCACCTGCTGCCAGCGCCGCTGCAGCTCAGCCACGCTCGCCGGGGCGAGCTCGCCCACCCCCCGGCCGGTTCCGCCGGCGACCAGGTAGGGTGACGCCCTGGCGAGCAGCCGCGGCAGCGGCACCGGCGCGCCGCCCGCCCGGGCGCTCTCACGGTCCAGCAGGTCCGCGAAGTACACCCGGTACCTGTCGGTGATGTCGTTGACCAGCCAGCGGGCGCTGTCCAGGACCAGGCCGAGCGGCGCCGCCAGCGCCCCCATCACCGCCTGGCCCAGTTCCACCCGCACATCCCGGACGGCATCCTGGTAGACCAGCGTCCGCCCGGCGTAATTCGCGCCCGCCCTGCGGGTAGCGGGCGACCCGGTGACCTGCTCGAACGTCTCAGCCAGGCCCGCCAGCGCCCGCCGCAGCCCGGCCGGGTCCCCGTCCGCGGCGGCCACCGCGTCCCGCGCCCTGACCATCGCCTCCACCGGCTCCAGCGCCGCCGCCCGGGCCGCCGGGTCAGCGATCAGCTCAAGCTTGTCCCGCAGCAGCCGCTCCGGCCACGCGTGCATCGGGCCCTCCAGGTCCAGCCGCAGCGCCCCCAGCCCGGCCAGCCGGGCCAGCACCGCGGAACCGCCGGGCCCGCCCGCGCCGCCCAGCACCTCGCTGACCGTCCGGCGGCCATCACACGCCGCCAGGACCCGCAGCTCGGCGCCGGTGAGGGTGACCGGCCCGCGGTGCGGGCGGTGCAGCACGTTCCCCGCCACGAACACCGACCGGGTCCGCCGCGGCCGCAGCCAGCCCAGCACCCGCCCCCGCCGGGCGATCTCAGCGGCGACCTTATCGATCGCCCACACCTCGAAATACGTGCTCCGGCGGGCGATCACCTGCTCCCCCGGCCTCACCACCAGGCCAGCGGCACCAGGATCCGCGGACGCCCAGCCGACCGGACCGAAGAACCCGATCGTGTCGTTCTTCAGGCAGTACCGCTGCAGGTAGTTCGCGATCACCAGCTCCCGCTGCCGCTGCTTGCTGCGCCGCGCCGCATCCGGGCCCGCGTCGTGATCATGCAGGAACTGCGCCAGCCCGGGGTTCTGCCAGGTGACCGCCTCCTGGAAGACCGGGTCGGCGTGGATGCCGGCGATACCACGGGACAGCCGCCCGACAGCACCGCCATACGCCAGGTCATACGCCGGCCGCTCCGCCGGGTCCGATTCAGCCAGGTCCGCGCTGCGGGCCAGCGGCTCATCACAGATAGCCAGCATCATCTCCGCAGGGAAGCCAGCACTGCGCAGGCACACGTCCCGCCACACGCTCCACCCCGTCCCCCCCAGCACGACCCGGTGCCCGGCACCGGCCGCCGGCGAGGCCGCAGGCGCTGACGGCGGCAGCGACGTCACGACGCGACGCCGGCGAACCGCCGCCCGTCACAGCAAGATCCGCAGACCAGCCCGGACAGGATCTGCGCGTGAAGACCGGGTGTACCCGACTCGGCTGGCCAGCGGACCTGTGCCTCGATCGCCCCACGCTGCATCATTGCCCTGCCCTTCCTAACCTCAGCAGCCACTCGAACAGCCAAGGCCCTCCCCAGCGTGCCAGCCACGAACTGCAGCGCCCATCTCGCCGATTGCGCAGACACGGACACCACCTCAAGGGCGGCGACGTCAAAATCTCGTCAGCGACGCGCCGCTGACTCGACTCGCTCGTCCACGCGGCCAGCCGCCTCAGGCAGGTGCTATCAGCCTGTCACTATCCGCACCCGCTCGGCATCGTCATCGGTGATCACCAGATTGCCCGCGCCGTCCAGCGCCACGCCATATGGATCCAGTTCGGCTTTTGTCGCGGGACCACCGTCGCCGGAAAACCCGCGCGTGCCGGTACCGGCGACGGTATAGATGTCCCCGGCGGTCATCGACCGGCCATAGAACGTGCGGGTGGTCGCCGCCACTACCCGAACCCTGGCGTTGCCCTCGTCGGCGATCACCAGGTTCCCGGCGCCGTCTATCGCCACGCCCGCAGGACCCCAGATACTCGCCTTGATGGCCGAACCGCCGTCCCCGGGGATTCCATGGCTGCCGTTACCGGCGACGGTGTAGATGTCCCCGGTGGTCATCGACTGTCCATAGAACGTGCCGGTGCGTGCGGCCACCACCCGAACCCTGTTGTTGCCCTCGTCGGCGATCACCAGGTTCCCGGTGGCGTCAACTGCCACGGCCGCCGGATCCCTGAGCGCGGCGCTGATGGCCGGGCCGCCGTCCCCGGCGAACCCGGCCGTGCCGTTCCCGGCCACGGTGTAGATGTCCCCGGCGGTCATCGACTGTCCATAGAACGTGCCAGTGCTGGCCGCCACCGTCCGCACCTGGTGGTCGAGGCCGGCGATCATCAGGTTCCCGGTGGCGTCAACTGCCACGGCCACCGGGTCCCTGAGCGCGGCGCTGGTGGCCGGGCCGCCGTCTCCTGAAGACCCGGCTTTGCCGTTTCCGGCCACGGTGTAGATGTCCCCGGCGGTCATCGACTGTCCATAGAAGGTGCCGGTGCTTGCGGCCACCACCCGAACCCTGCCGTTGAGGAAGTCGGCGACCACCAGGTTGCCGGTGTGGTCAAACGCGACAGCGTCAGGACCCCAGAAAGTGGCCTTAGTGGCCGGGCCGCCGTCGCCGGAGAACCCGATCTGGCCGTTCCCGGCCACGGTGTAGATGTCCCCGGCGGTCATCGACCGGCCATAGAACGTGCCGGTGCTGGCCGCCGCCACCCGGACCCTGCCATTGGTCTCGTCGGCGATCACCAGGTTCGCCCGCGCCGTCCACCGCCACGTCACTGGGCGTGTAAAGGGTAGCTTTGGTGGCCGTGCCGCCATCCCCGGAGAACCCGGCGGTGCCGTTCCCGGCCACGGTGTAGATGTCCCCGGCGGTCATCGACTGCCCATAGAACGTGCCAGTGCGGGTGGCCACCACCCGCACCCCGTGGTTGTACTGATCGGCGATCACCAGATTCCCGGCGCCGTCCACGGCGACACCGGCCGGCCGGCCGAGATAGGCACCGGTGGCCGGGCCGCCGTCCCCGGGAGACCCGGGAATGGTGCTCCCGGCGACGGTGTAGATGTCCCCGGCGGTCATCGGCCGGCCATAGAAGGAGCCAGTGGTCGCCGCCACCACCCGGACGAGGTTGTCGACGCTGTCGGCGATCACCAGGTTGCCCGCGCCGTCCAGCGCCACGCCTTGAGGAAGGGAAAGATCGGCGTCGGTCGCCGGGATACCGTCACCCAGGCCGCCTGTTCCGCCACCAGCCCTGGTGTAGATGTCTCCGGCAATCATCGACCGGCCATAGAACCTGCCCGTGCGGACCGCCACCACCCGCACCCGGCTGTTGAAGGTGTCGGCGACCACCAGGTTCCCGGCGCTGTCCACCGCTACGCCCTCGGGCGAGTCGAGTTCCGCTTTGGTCGCTAGCCCACGGTCACCCGACGAGCCCGCTTCGCCGTTGCCGGCGACGGCATAGATGTCGCCCGCGGTCATCGACCGCCCGTAGAACCTTCCGGTCCGGGCCGCCACCACCCGGACCTGGTCGTACCCGGTGTCGGCGATCACCAGATTGCCCGAGTGATCCACCGCCACGCCCGCGGGCTGGCCGAGTGCCGCCTTGGTCGCGGGGCCGCCGTTACCCAGCTCGGTTGTGCTGCCACCGGCGACCCGGTAGATGTCTCCTGCGGTCATGGACCGCCCGTAGAACTTGCCGGTGTGAGCAGCTACCACGCGCACCGTATTGCTGAGCGTGTCGGCGATCACCAGGTTCCCGGAATGGTCGATCGCGACAGCACACGACTGGAGGGCAGCCTTCGTCGCCCGGCCGCCATTTCCTGAAGGGCCGGAGCTGCTGCCGGTGCCTGCGGGCGTCGACAGCCAATCGCTGACCGGGCTCACCTCGCGGACCGTGAAGGTGTCGGCGATATAGAGTCGGCTCGCGCCGTAAGACACGCCACACGGGTACGCACCATTCCCGAAACCTCCGAGAGCTGCCGCCGTAGCCGTGCGCGGTCCGCCGACACCACCGGCCACAGTAGTGATCGTCCCAGGTGGAGCGGCAGCGGTAACCGGTGCCGCTGCTGCTCCACCGGATCCGGCGGCCAGCATTCCAGCCAGCACTAATCCTGCGGTTCCCGCCAAAGCGGGCACCCCGCGACGCAGTCGATCAAGCTTTGCAGTCACTAGCTGCTCCCCGTTTACGCGTTCCACACGGCACCTGACGCCGCTATCAGTCAAGAGCAGCATAAGGGCAAAATGGTTAATGGTCGTGTCGCTCTAACCAGGATGTGGCGGTGGATGGATAGGGTCGGCGCGTGGCCGAATCGTGTTACCTCCGCTACCCGCACGTTGCAGGCGATCTGATTACGTTCGCGGCTGAGGACGATGTCTGGCTCGCCTCGCTGAGCGAGGCGGCGGACGGCCGTGGCGCACGGGCGTGGCGGGTGACTGCTGACCAGGTCCCGGTGCTGCATCCGCGGCTGAGCCCGTCTGCTGCGCATGTCGCCTGGACCTCGACTCGTGACGGCACCCGGTCGCTCGGCGGGGCCGCCCCGCGGGAGGCGTATGCGGTGTCCGCGGACGGTGGCCCGGCCAGGCGGCTCACTTACTGGGGTGACCGGTTCGCGACCGTGCGCGGCTGGGTCAGCGACAACGAGGTGCTCGTGCTCAGCCGCACCGGCCAGCATTCCAGCATGAAGACCTGGGCGTTCGCGGTGCCGCTGAGCGGGCCGGCTCGCCGGCTCGGCTACGGGCCGGCGGCGATGTCGCGGTACGCGACGGTGCTGTGCTGGTTGGCAGTGCCATGAACTTCGAGCCGGCCGAGCCTGCTCAGTGGAAGCGCTACCGCGGCGGTGCCGGCGGCAAGATCTGGTACTCGCCGGACGGCTCGCAGTACGCGCGGATCTTCGCCGAGGTGGGCGACAACCTGGTGAACCCCATGTTCGCCGGCGGCAGGGTCGTGTTCTTGTCGGACCACGAGGGGACCGGCGCGCTCTACTCCGCGCTCCCGGACGGCACGGACCTGCGCCGCCACACCGACCTCGGCGAGTACTACGCCCGGCACGCGACGACCGACGGCCAGCGCGTGGTCTACCAGCGGGCCGGGGAGATCTGGATGCTCGAGTCACTGGGCGCCGAGCCGGCCCGCCTGGACATACGGCTCAGCGGAGTCCGCTCCGGGCGGGCCTGCTATCCGGTGTCCGCGAAGTCGCAATTGGGGTCGTTCACCCTTGATTCCACCGGCCGGGTACTTGGCGCCGAGGTGCGCGGTACCGTGCACTGGCTGCCCGGCCGGGACGGGCCGGCCAGGGCCCTGCTCGACGAGCCAGGCGTGCGTGGCCGGCTTCCGGTGGTCATCCCCGGCACGGACGCGGTTGCCTGCGCATCAGATAACGGCGGCGAAGACGGTCTGGACGTGATCCCCGCTGACGGCTCGGCGGCGAGACGGATCGGGCCCGGCGAGTTCGGCCGGATCCTGGAGCTGGCGGTGGCGCCGGACGGGCGCATGGCAGCGGTCGCGTGCGCCGACGGCCGGCTGCTGACGGTGGCGCTGGATGGCGAGCCGGTCATCACCGAGATCGCGCGCAGCACCAACGCGGAGGTCGCGGGCCTGGCGTACTCTCCCGACTCCGCGCTGCTCGCCTGGTCGCAGCCGTGGCGACCCGAGGACGGTGCCGCGCAGATACGGCTGGCCCGGCTGGCCGACGGCACCGTAACCGACGTGACCCCGCCCCGGTTCGGCGACAGCTCGCCGGCGTTCACCCTGGACGGCAAGTACCTGGCGTTCTTGTCGAATCGCGCATTCGATCCGGTCCGCGACGCGCACCACTTTGATCTGGGGTTCCTGCCCGGGGTCCGGCCGTACCTGGTGCCGCTGCTGGCCACGACGCCATCGCCGTTCGCTCCGGAGCTGAATGGCCGTCCGGCAGAACCGGAAGGTCCCGCAGAGGTCCCCGCGACCGTCGGTCTCGACGTCGCCGGGCTGGCCGGGCGGATCGTGCCGTTCCCCGTGGCGGCCGGGCGCTACGACAAGCTCCGCGCGGTCAAGGACGGCGTGGTCTGGCTGGAACTGCCGCGCGCAGGGGAGCTCGGTGAGACCGTGATCGGCGCGGCCGAGGAGCAGCCGCAATCCCGGCTAGTCCGTTATGACCTGGCTCAGCGCAAGCGCTCGGTCGAGGTCGACGCCCTGGACGACTACGCGGTCTGCGCCGACGGGGCCCGGCTGGCCTACCGGACGGCGCAGTCGCTGCAGATCAAGCCGACCGGCTTGGACGAGGTTGTCAGCGTCGATCTGGACCGGATCCGGGTGACGGTCGAACCGGCGGCCGAGTGGACGCAGATGTACCACGAGACGTGGCGGCTGATGCGGGACAACTTCTGGCGCGCCGACATGGCCGGGGTGAACTGGGCCGCTATGGCCGGCCGCTACCGGCCGCTGCTGGACCGCATCGGCTCCACGGATGACCTGCACGACGTGCTGTGGGAGCTGCAGGGCGAGATGGGCAGCTCGCACGCCGGGTTGCGGCCGCCGGCCGCGGGCGGTGACCCGGCGCTGGCTCAAGGCCTGCTCGGCGCTGACGTCGAGCCCGCCGGGGACGGGACCTGGCGGATCGCGCGGATCCTGCCCGGCGAGTCCTCGGTGATCGGCGCGCGTTCCCCGCTGGCCGCCCCGGGCGTCGCCGCGGCGCCGGGCGATCTCATCGTCGCGGTGGACGGGCGGCCGGTGGACCCGGGCCTCGGCCCGAACGCGCTGCTAGCCGGCCAGGCCGACAAGCCGGTCGAGCTGACTCTCCGGCGCGACGGAGCTGACCGGCGGAATGTCGTGGTTCCGCTGGCGAGCGAGCACGCGGCCCGCTATCACGATCTGGTCGCCCGGCAGCGGGCCGCGGTCCGCGAGGCCTCCGGCGGGCGGCTCGGCTACCTGAACATCCCGGACATGATGGCGCGGGGCTGGGCGGAGTTCCACCGGGACCTGTACACCGAGTTCCGGCGAGATGGCCTGATCGTGGATTTGCGGGACACCCAAGGCGGCGACGCTGGGCAGCTGGTGGCCGAGAAGCTCGCCCGGCGCATCATCGGCTGGGTCGTGTCCCGGTACGAGGAGCCTTCCAGCTACCCGGCCGACGCGCCGCGCGGGCCGATCGTAGCGATCACGGACGAGTACGCGAGTTCCGGCGGCGACCTCGTGATCCAGGCGCTGAAGTCCTACGGCATCGCGACCGTGGTCGGCACCCGTACCTGGGGCGGCGTGCGCGGCGTTGACCTCAAGTACGAGCTGGTCGACGGGACCATGGTGGCGCAGCCGAAGTACGCCTACTGGTTCGCCGGCGTCGGCTGGGCGCTGGAGAACCACGGCGTGGATCCGGACATCGAGGTGACAATCGCGCCGCACGACTGGGCAGCGGGCCGCGATCCCCAGCTCGACACCGCCGTCCAGCTGGCATTGCAGGCGGTGGAGCAGCACACGCCCGCCGCCCCGCCCGCCATCTGAGCAGCCTCGGACAAGCCATCGCCGCCCCTTCCGGGGTTACCTGTGAGTGGTGAGCCGGGGACACCGGGCACTCCGCTGCCGTAGACGGAGTTGTGCTGAGGTAACGGGCTGTCGCCGTCGGCGTCCAGCTGCCATCCGCACGCTGGCCGATACGGGGCCATTGGCCAGGTGCCGAGGACCGATCCGAGGAGAAGCGATGATGGCAGGATCGGAACCGCCGGCTGGGACCCGTCCGGTATCCCGGTGGCAGCGGATGTCGGCGGCGTGGCGGTCGGGACCGCTGTCGGTGCGGAGCTTCCAGTTACTGACGGGCGGCCAGCTCGCCTCGACGGTGGGCGACTTTTGCTACGCGGTGGCTCTGCCCTGGCTGGTGCTGTCCACGCACGGCGGGCCGGTCCTGCTCGGCACCGTGCTGGCGTGCTA
This sequence comes from uncultured Actinomycetota bacterium, assembly GCA_963788895.1. Classification (GTDB taxonomy): domain Bacteria; phylum Actinomycetota; class Actinomycetes; order Streptosporangiales; family Streptosporangiaceae; genus DATBGO01. Next base: position 542,201 of record CAWBJA010000012.1, read on the forward strand.
CGGGGTGCCGCGCACGGTGATGATCCCGCTGGCCGGGATGCTGACCGACAAGATCGGCGCACGCACGGTGATGCTGCTGGCTGACGTCGTGCGCTGCGTGCTGGTGGCGGTGCTGGCGGTGCTGGCGGCGCGCCACATCGCGACGCTGGCGACGCTGGGACCGCTGGCCGCGCTGATCGGCGCCGGCGAGGGCCTGTTCATCCCGGCCTCCTACACGATCATGCCCTCGTTGCTGGAGCACCGCCAGCTGGCGGCGGGCAACGCCGTGAACCTGGCGGCGGTCCGGGCGGGCTCGCTGCTCGGGCCGGCCCTCGGCGGCGCGCTGGTCGCGACCGTGGGGTCGGCTCCGGCGTTCGCGGTCGACGCGGCCTCGTTCGCGGTGTCGGCGCTGACCCTGGCCCTCATCCCGCGGCGCCCAGCGGAGTCCACCGTTACCGGTGCCACAGAAAAGGCCATCGATGCTGGCACGGGCAATGGCGCGAGCAGCGGCATTCGCGAGCTTCGGGTGCGGGACTTGCTCCGCCGGTCGCGGGCGATGCAGGTCTTCGTCGTGGTGACCATCGTGGCCAACCTGACCAGCGGCGGGCTGGGGGGCGTGGCGCTGCCGTCGCTGGCGCACGCCCGGTTCGGGGCTGCCGGGTACGGCGGGCTGCTGGCCTGCATGGCATTGGGCGGCCTGGTCGGCACGCTGCTGGCCGCGCGCACCGGGAAGCTGCGCAAGCCGACGATTGTCGCGGCGGGGGCGTTCGTCGTGCAAGCGGTGACCATGTGCCTGGTGCCCTACCTGGGCGGCGAGGTCGGCGCGGCGGCGGCGCTGTTCGTGTTCGGCGGATGCAACGGGCTGGGCAACGCCATCGCCTTCACCGCAGGCCAAAGGTGGACGCCGCCGCACGTGCTCGGACGGGTCATGGGGCTGATGATGCTGTGCATGTTCGGCACGTTCCCGCTGTCGGTCGCGCTCACCGGCATCCTGGTGCACCACCTGGGCCCGACGCTGTTCTTCCCGATCGCGGGGACGGTGACGGCCTTCGCCTTCCTCGGCGGGCTGAGCCAGAAGGAGTACCGCGACTTCGGCTCCGTTCAGGCTGACGGCACCTACCTGCTGGCAGGCATGAAGGGCTTTGGTAAGGCGGTGGCGGACCCGGCGACGACGACCACGACGTCGGAGGGGGCGCGGACGCCCGCCGGCCGTTAAAGCACGGACGCCCCCGCCTTCCTCAAAACCGCGCCAAAGAGGGCTATAGCGACTTCCATTTCCGTTCCGGCTCGGCTGAGGCCCTCGCGAGAATGCGGCGGTATGCTTGCGAGAAACCAGCGACGGTGTTCTGGTCAAATGCAACGGAGTTATACTCTATGCGGCATTTCAGTTCGCCGGAGAGAAGCAGGTGCATGTTCCAGACAAAGCCGCCAGGAAGCTGGGGGCCGACGTGTCCCTTTGGCTTTCGCATACGGACCAGATAGGAGCCGTCGGCGATCTTGATCTCCTCGCTGGAGGAAGGCTGCCTGTTGTAGGCGAGTAGGAAGATATCGAGCTGCGGATCTTCGACTGCCTTATAGAGCTCAGGGGCTTCCTCGGCGATTATGTCCAGGGGAATCTCCCGAGAGCTTGCCTCAATGCAAGTGTCACGGACGGAATCTACGATCTCGCGGAAGCTGTCGCACTGGCTGGTATCTGTTCGCAGCGGCACGAAGTTCAGCGTTACTCCGGCGGTATCTAGGAACTGACGCTCGCTGCGGCCAGCGGTAATGTTTCTGATAACGGGGTCGGTCGTGCCGTTGATCTGGTAGGCGAGCACGTCGATGGCCGCTAGCAAGACCATGAAGGTGGTAGCGTGCGCGCTCTTAGCGATGGCCGAGACGGCGGTCATTACGTCGGCGTCGATAAGGAAATGGTGCGAGTTGTAGGGTGAGGAAGGAGGCTGGGCGATGGGACGGTCGGCCGGCAGCGCGAAGAATCGCGCATCCCGGAGCTTCTGCCGCCAGTATGCGCGAGCCTCGCGGGCCATGGGGCTAGCGGCTATGGACTGCTCCCGGCCGGTGTATTCCCGGTATTGCCGTACAGGCGGCAGGGCCGGCTCCGGCTGGCCGCCCTGGCGGTGTAACAAGCCGCCAGGTCGCGGATGATCAGCTGCATGGACCAGGCGTCGCTGGCAGTATGATGGCTGACCACGGTGAGAACTGAGTCACGGTCGTCGAACGTGCTCAAGTCAGCCCGCAGCAACGGGAGATCCTCCACGTTCATCGAACTCTGCTCGGCCTCGATAAGGAGGTCCTCCGCGTAGGCATCTCGCGACTGGTCCGCGACGTTCGGGAGGGCGCGGACGCGCAGTGGCACCGGCGAAGGCCGGTGAATTTGCTGATACGGGGGCTCGGCGTCGCGGACCACCACGGTGCGGAGAATCTCGTGGCGCGCGGCTACGTCATCCAATGCCTCCTGCAGTGCCGAGGTATTCACCTCGCCCTTGACCCGCAATGATCTGGCGACGACGAATCGCGGGCCGAACGCGGCCTGCGAATCCTGCGCCCACCACAGCCGTTGTTGACTCGATAGCGGAAACCGGCCAACGTCCGCTTCCTGGACCTCTGGTGATCCTGACATCACGACAACTCCTGCCCGGGCTGCCCGCCCTTGTCAGACAATCCTTCTCGAATTCTGCACTTGCGGCATTCGAAACGCGATCAGCTCGGTGAACTGCGGCTGCACTGCCTTAGGGTGCCAAAATCTAGACCGGCCGATAAAATGGATGGCGCGGCGCTGATAGGCCGCTGATCGACTGCTACGATTCTTAGTTCAGAGGTGTACCGATCGCCAGCGGAATCGGTGAGCCACAGGCTTTCTGCGGAAGGGAGCATTTCGCTGAACTGCACATATATATCCGGGCTTCCCTGTGGCCGCTCCCGCAGTCGGCGGAGTGATTTGGCGAGGATGTTCACCGAAATCACACTATCGAAATCGACGAAGAACGGCTTGACTTCGCCAGTCACCTTCACGAACACCTGCCGAGGCAGCCCGGCCGCGCGCCTCCAACGGCGGCCTGCGGCGAACCTGGCAGGCTCATCCCGCAGTTGCGCGAATTCGATTTGCCCGGCATCGAAACGCCAGGCTTCACGGACGATTACTAGCCGGTCGATAGCGATTCGCGGCTGGTAAGCAGCACGGGGCACGAGTTCGAAGGAATCCATGAAGACGCCCAGCAGCATCTCCGCGAGCATGTCGATAACCGGAAACGACGGCCCTCCCGGGATGCTGACGACCGGGCCGGCCGCACCCGGCGACACAGTCAGGTCGGCCGCATTTAGCAGCCGGGGGCGACCGGGCTCAGCGGTCTGGGCATACACCGCGGCCAGGAAGTCCATATCCCTGGTGAGCGCCGACGAAGTCCGGACCGTCAGCCGCCCGCGGTTCTCTTTGGGCACCACGGGCAGCAGGCGCGGGCCGGGCGAGTCAACGGCGAGGCAGTCCAGCAGGTCACCGGGCGAGGGATGCTGGGTGACGAAACAGTTGTGTCTGCTCGTGGCGATCCCTAGATGCATCTCGCCGAGAATGAGATCGAAATCGCCCTGGTTGATGGCGTCCACCCCGGTGGCCGCGATCATCAGGTCGGGGCTGCAGTAACGTCCGCCCGTCCACCCGGAATGAGGCGCGTCGAACGCCTTGCGCACCTCGTCACGCAACGCGGCACCATCGCGCCTGACCCGGCGCACGTCCGGAGGAACCCGGAGAATAGCGGCCCATCGCTGCTGGAAATCACGCTGGAGTTCGTTCACGATCACCGGCGCGGACCGGGCGATCACGGGCATGCATTCGAAACAGAACGAGGCGAGGTCTGGCGAGGTGCCGCCGCCCTCGGTCATCCGGATCGCGATGCTGGTGAAAAGCTTCTGGATCCTGGCGGCAAAGTGGTAGCTCAGCCACCGCGCGCTGTCGAGCAGAAGCTCCAGCGGCCGCAATGCCGCCAGGAAATCGGCTCCCAGCGTCAGCGCCGCGTCCCGGCGCGCGTCGTGGTAGATGAGCGTGCGTCCTCCGTAGGTCTGGCCGCCACGCCGGCTGGGTTGTGCACCAGCGACCTTGATGAAGGTCTCGTCCAGGTCGTGGAGCGCGGACACGAACCCTGCGGGATCACTGTGCGATGCCGCCCAGGCGGTGTCTCTCGCCCCCACCAGGAGATCGAGCCGGCGCAGGCCCTCCGCGGAGAGCGCTGGATCACCCACGTGCTCTAGGAAGTGCCGCAGGTGCCGTTCGGGGTGCGGAGACAGGGGCAGTTCCAGCTTCCAGGTGAGCAAGCGCTTGTGCCGCAGCCGCGTGATGACCGTGTAGACGTCCTCCTCGGTAGCGGCCTCCGGCGTGACACCGGCGCATTCGCGCGCGATGTCGCGGGCTGGTACCTGCCCTGTGCACCGGCTGAGCACGGCGGACTCCGCCGCGCTCAGCTCCACCGAGACTCCCGCTGGCCCCGTGGCGTGCCGTTCCGTGATCCGGACGAACGGCAGTTTGCGGGGTGGTATCCATTGAGTCATGCCCGGTTCGGCCGCTATAGCCGCGGCGAGCCGGTCGATGACCCATATCTCGAAATATACTTCCGAACTGGCTATCAGCTCCTGGCCAGTCTCCAGGCGGGTGACGGCAGCCTCGGGATCCAGCAAGGACCAGCCGACGGGGCCGGTAAATCCTATCGTGTCGTTCTTGACGCAATACCGCTGCCAGTAACTCGCGATAAGTTCCTCATGCTGACGCTGCTTGCTGTTGCGCCGCACATTGTTACCGGCCTGGTTACGCAGCATCGGCGCGATGGCAGTGTCGAATATCCGGTGGTTTTGCCAGGCGAGTGCGAGCTCAAGACGCGGCTCTGCGGCCAGACCCAGGATCCTGAAGCTTAGCTGTCCCGTTTCCTCCTCGAAAACGGTTCGATACCGGCTCCACTGTCCGGCGTCATCGGTTCCACGCTCGGTGAGACCGTCCGCCGCAGCGGCCAGTTCCGTGGATGCCAGCAGATCGACACCTCCTGCCGGAAATCCTGGGGCCCGGAGAACGACCTGTCGCCACAGGGACCATTGTGCCCCTGGCAATGCGACGTGCGTCGCTGACGGGGGGATTTCCTTAAGCGTCATAAGCTCGCGTCCGCTGTTTTCGTTATGGCCCTGGCCAGCCCGGTCGCGGTCGGGAAGGCGAAGATCACGCCAGCGCTGATCTGTTTCCCGGTCGTCTCCTCAAGCGCGGTCATGATGTCCATAGCCTGAAACGAGTCGCCGCCGAGTTCGAAGAAATCGTCATCCGGTGACACACTGGGATCGTCTAGGACCTGACGGTAAGCGGCCAGAACGGCATCAAGGACGCTCTTTTCAGCGCCTAATTTAGCGGGGTGGTCATCCATTACATTTCCTCATTTTCGAAGCGTTTGAGTGGAGGCCGCCCGCACCGCGGCGGGGACCGGGCCCACCACCACGGCGGCGGCGATCGTGAACACCACCAGCAACGCCCCCGCGATCAGATCCACGACCAGATCCGCGGTCACCAGCAAGGGGCCGGCTCCCCTCGCCAGCCGCATGATGTCAAGCGGGGCACGGTCAGCCTGACCGCTTTACTGCGCAGGAGCACGTTCTTGCTGCTCATCATTCTCCTCCACTGGACGGATAACGCGTCCCGTGATGGGCATTTCCCGTTACGCGTTTCTCGCCGACCCGCGTTTTTATCCTCGCAGTGGCCGGGAACTACCTCTTCTCCTGAATTGCGGGTCATTGGCCGCGATGGAAACAGGGACGATGCTCGGACGGTGACTCGGGTGCCAGCTCTGCTGCACTGGGAACCGGTGCCTGGTATCCCACCGGAGGTCCTGGCCGGGGCGTTCGACTCCCGACGCTTCCTTCGCCGAGGTCACGGCGCCCCGGCGTCATTTAGGTGTTCCTCTGGACGGACCACGAATTAAGGCGCACCACCTTTACCCGCTCTCATCTCCCGCTGCGCTTGTCCGGCCATCTCACCAGCCTCGGCGGGACGTAGCAGGTAGATGCGGAGATCGAGCTAACCACCCGCAAGGTTCTGGGATAGATTGGACCAGCGAGGATAAATCTGTATCGTTCCGTCGAACGGAACAAGTAGCTGGCGGGCGCTGACCCGCACCTGCGGGAGGGCCGATGCCGCATTACGACCTGATCATCCGCGACGTTCAGGTGGTGCGCCATGATCGCGGTGAGCCGGAGCGGGCCGATATCGGCATCACCGGCGACCGGATCGCCGCGGTCGCGCCGGGGCTGCCCGCCACCGACGCTGATGACGTCTTCGACGGCGGCGGCAAGCTCGCCTTCCCCGGCGTCGGTCGACGCGCACCAGCACTGGGGCATCTACAACCCGCTGCCGAGGACGACGTCGAGACCGAGAGCCGGGCGTCGCGCGCAGGGCGGCGTCACCACCGGCGCTGACCTACATGCGCACCGGGCAGTACTACCTGAACAAGGGCGGCGCCTACGGCGAGTTCTTCCCCGAGGTGCTGTCGCTGCAGCCGAGGGCCGGGCCTACGATCGACTACGCCTTCCACCTGGCGCCGATGATGCACGAGCACATCGACGAGATCCCGGCGCTGATCGACGAGTTACGGCGTGACCTCGTTCAAGATCTTCATGTTCTACGGCGGCCACGGCCTGCACGGCCGCGTCGGCCGACCAGAGCTCGTTCCTGATGACGCCCGCAGGACGAGCGCTACGACCTACGCGCACTTCGAGTTCGTGATGCGCGGCATCCAGGCGGCGCGCGAGCAGTTCCCGCGAGATCGCCGACCAGATCTCGCTGTCGCTGCACTGCGAGACCGCCGAGATCATGACGCGCCTACACCAAGCTGGTCGAGGAGGACGGCGACGCTGACCGGGCTGGCCGGCCTACAGCGCCTCGCGGCCGCCGCACTCCGAGGGCCTGGCGGTCACCATCGCGTCGCTACCTGGCCGCACGAGACCGAGCTGCCCACGATCAACCTGCTGCACCTGTCCTCGCGCAAGGCGGTCGAGGCGGCGCATGCTGATGGCGGAGACGTTCCCGCACATCGACTTCCGCCGCGAGGTGACCATCGGCCACCTGCTCGCCGACTGCGACACCGCGCACGGCATCGGCGGCAAGGTGAACCCGCCGCTGCGCCCGCGCGAGGACGTCGAGGCGCTGTGGGAGCACGTGCTCGCCGGCAAGGTCGACTGGGTGTCTCAGCGACCACGCCTGCTGCCGGGACGAGCCGAAGTTCGGCGACCCGACGCGACGACGTCTTCGTGGCCAAGTCCGGCTTCGGCGGCACCGAGTACCTGCTGCCGGGCCTGGTCAGCGAGGGGCGCGCGGCGCGGCCTGCGCCTTCGACCGGATCGCCGAGCTCACCGCGTGCGACACCCGGCCGCAGCGCTACGGCCTGCGCGACCAAGGGCGCCATCGCGGAGGGCTACGACGCCGACATCGCCCTCGTCGACACCGACCGCACCTGGACCGTCCACGCCGCCGGACTCGGAGTCGACCCAGGAGTACACGCCGTTCGAGGGCATGAGCCCTGGACGCCGCCGTGGTGCCGACACCTTCCTGCGCGGCCAGCAGATCCTCAGCCGACGGCGCGGTCACCGGCGCACCGTCGGGCCGCTACCTGTCCCGGCCGGCCCCGGCCCGCTGACCTGCGGTGCCGCGAACACCGGCTGGGCGGCAAACACCGGCTGGGCGGCAAACACCGGCTGGGCGGCAAACACCGGCTGGGCGGCAAACACCGGCTGGGCGGCAAACACCGGCCGACCGGGATGGCCCGCCGGTCAGCGCACCACGTTGCGCGCCCGCAGCTCGGCCAGCCGCCCGGCCGGGATGCCCAGCTCCTGGCCGAGGATGTCGTCGGTGTCCGCGGCCGGCCCGCGCCCGGTGAAACGGATCCGGCCCGGCGTGGCCGACAGCCGCGCGATCACGTTCTGCATCAGCACCTCGCCGAAGTCGGGGTCGGGCACCCGGACCAGCGTCTCGCGCTCCCGCACGTGCGGGTCGGCGACCAGGTCGGAGACGTCGTAGACGGCCGCGGCCGCGGCGTCGGCCGCGGTGAACTGCGCCAGCACCTCGTCTCGGGTCCGCTCGGCGATCCAGTCGCCCACCACCGAGTCGAGCAGGTCCCGGTGCCCGGCCCGGCCGGTGCCGGTGGCGAACCACGGTTCGTCGGCCAGCTCCGGCCTGCCGACCAGGCGCATGATCCGCCTGGCGATGCTGGTCGCGCTGGAGGAGATGGCGATCCAGTGCCCGTCCGCGGTGCGGTAGGTGTTCCGCGGCGCGTTGTTCGTGGACCGGTTGCCGGTGCGGGGCGGGACCTGGCCCAGCAGGTCGTAGGCGGCCGGCTGCGGGCCCAGCACCGCGACCAGCGGTTCCAGGATGGCCAGGTCGACCACCTGGCCCGCGCCGCCGCGCGCGTCCCGGTGGTACAGCGCGACCATGGTGGCCAGCGCCGCGGTGATGCCCGCTACCCCGTCGGCCAGCCCGAACGGCGGCAGCACCGGCGGCCCGTCGGGCTCGCCGGTCATGGCCGCGAACCCGCTCATGGCCTCGATGAGCGTTCCGAAGCCGGGCCGCCGGGCGTACGGACCGGTCTGGCCGAACCCGCTGACCCGCAGCAGGATGAGCCCGGGGTTACGGGCTGAGAGCTGCGGATAACCCAGACCCCAGCCTTCCAGCGTGCCCGGCCGGAAGCTCTCCACGACCACGTCGACCTGCTCACACAGCCGCAGCAAGATCTCCGCGCCGTCGGGGTCGCGCAGGTCCAGGCCGATCGTCCGCTTGTTCCGGCCGACGATCTTCCACCAGATCCCGGTGCCGTCCCGCTGCGGCCCGTGCCCGCGCAGGCCGTCCGGGTGCCCCGGATGCTCGACCTTGATCACGTCCGCGCCGAAGTCCCCGAGCAGCTGGGCCGCGAACGGGCCCGCGTAGATCGTGGCCAGGTCCAGCACCCGCAGGCCGGCCAGCGGCCCGTCCTGGCCGGCCTGCGGGCCGGCCGCGCCCGCCCCGCGGGCCGCCTGGTCGTCAGCCGTCATGGCCACTGTCCCTTTCCGGCTTCCCCCGGATCTGCTCGGCCCGGGCCACGACGGCCCGGGCCGAGCGCAGCACGGCCTCGTCGGCCATCCGGCCGGCCGCGTCCACGATGACGCCGCCGGCGGCCGCCGCGAACTGGCTGAGCAGCTCCCGGGCGACGGCCTCCTCCTCGCTGGTCGGCCCGAATACTTCGTTGATCACCGGCACCTGGGCCGGGTGGATCGCGGTCCGGCCGGTGAAGCCCAGCCGCCGCAGCGCCTGGCTGGACTCGCGCACCGCGGCCGGGTCGGCGATGGCCAGGTCGGCCGGGCCGGCCACCCCCGCCAGCCCGGCCGCCGCCGCGGCGGTCACCACGGCCAGCCGCAGCGGCAGCAGCTCGGCCCGGTCCGGGCCGGGCCGCAGGCCGAGCGCGGCGATCAGGTCGGCCTCGCCCAGGTGCAACCGGGTCACCCGGGGCCCGGCCGCGATTTCCCGCACGTCGAGCAGCGCGCCCGGGGTCTCGATCACCGGGGCCACCCGCACCGACCCGGGCGCGCAGCCGGCCTGCTGCTCGGCCGCCGCCAGCGCCCCGTCCAGGTCACGCAGCACTGCCACGCTGGCGCACTTGGCCTGGACCACCCCATGCACCCCGGGCCGCACCGCGGTGGCCAGGTCGGCGGCCTGCCCGTCGTCTCCGGGCGCAGGCGCGCTGATCCGCACCCAGACCTCGGGCCGCGCGGACCTGGCCGGCCCCGTACCAGCCAAGCCGTCCAGCCACCGGGCCAGCGCGCGCCGGGCCGCGGGCTTGGCCGCCACCGGCACCGCGTCCTCCAGGTCCACGATGATCGCGTCGGCCTGGCGCTCGAACGCCCGGGCCAGCATCCGCGGCTGGTCGGCGGGCACGTACAGCAGGCTGCGCGGCGGCGGCGCGGGCGGCTCGTTCACCGGTCCAGCGTCCGGGCCAGCGGCGCCAGGCAGGCCGCGCTCGGGCGGTCGGCCGCCAGAACCAGGACGGCGTCCCGGACCCGGGCGGCCTGGTCGTCTGGCAGCACCCGGCGGGCGTTGTCGGTGAACTTGACGATCAGCTCTTCGTCGCTCAGCGGCCGGGCCGCGCCGCCGCGGTTGGTCATCACCCGTTCCTCGGTCACCTGGCCGTCCTGGGTCCGGACGGTGAGCACGGCAGCGAACTGCTCGGGGAACGCGGCCGTGCAGTCCGGGTCCTCGCCCACGTCCACCCGGGCCATCAGCGCCCGGCGCCGCGGGTCCTGGGCCAGCTCGTCGGTGAAGTCGTCCAGCCCGACCCCGAGCCCGTGCCCGCCCAGAAGCCCGGCCACCACCGTGTAGGGCCCGCTGAACTGGGCCTGGTACCCGGTCTCCGGGCGACGCTTGACCTCCAGCGGCTCGCCGACCGTGTGCAGCACCGGGGCCGAGACGCCCAGCCGCAGGGTGGCCACGTCGTCGGCCCGCAGGCCGCGCTCCCGCAGCCGGATCGCGGCATCGATGCCCGCGTGAGTGAAGTGGTTGGCCGGGTAGGGCTTGAAGTTGATCCCCGGCACCTGCCAGTCCCGGCCCAGCCCGGCGGTGATGGCCGCCGGGTTGAACTGGCCGCTGAGAAACGCGCGGAAGAAGCCGAACCGCCCCTCCAGCACGGTCGGCGGGCCGGTCAGGCCCAGTTCGGCCAGCCGGGCGGCGGACACCGCGGCGTGCGCGGCCCAGCCGCAGTGGATGCGCTTGACCGTCCCGCCGGTGCGGTTGGCCTCGATCACCCCGCCGGCCATGCTCACGCGCCACGCTCATCGCATGCGCGATCCCCTCGGTGCCCAGGCCGAGCAGCATGGCCGCGGCCCCGGCGGCCGCGATCGTCCCGCACATCGAGGTAGCGTGCTGGCCCCGGTCGAAGTAGGCAGAGTTGCGCTGCCCGGCGTCGTAGCCGGCCATACCCAGCCGGACGCAGGCCTCCAGCCCGGCTGCGGTGGCGGCCAGCAGCGCGCGGCCGCGCCGATCCGGTCAGCTCGGCCACGGCCAGGCAGGCCGGGACCACGCTGGCGCTGGGATGCAGCACCGAGGGCAGGTGCGTGTCGTCGAAGTCCAGCGAGTGGGCCAGGGTCCCGTTCACCAGCGCGGCCATCTGGGCGGGCAGCGCGGCCGGCACGCCCACTGCCTGCGCCTCCGGCGTCCCGCCCGAGGCGGCGGCGAACGCGGTGACCGCCCGGCTGGTCGCCAGCGGGCTGGCCGCGGCGCAGATGCCCACGGTGTCCAGGATCCGCTGCCGGGCGCTGGCGGCCACCTCCGGCGGCACGCCCTGGTCCCGGGCGGCCGCCATCATCTGGGCCAGGGCCAGGACCAGCGGCGGACCGTCGGTCATGACCGCATGCTGCTGACCGCGAGCGGCCGCACCGGTGACCCCGTCGCCCCGACCAGCGGCAGCGGGCTGCACACGAACAAGAACGTGCCCAGCCGGGCCGCGGCCAGCTCGTCCAGGGCCATGGTCTCGATGATGTGCACCCCCTCCTCGACCAGCAGCAACCGGTGCGCGGGCAGCAGCGCATGGCCCGCCCCCGCGGCTAGCTGCTCGAACGCGATCGTGTCCGCGCCCACCGCCACCGGGCGGTGGCTGGCCAGCCAGCGCGCCCCGGCCTGACCCACCCCGGGCACCCCCGAGGCCCGGCCGATATAGGCCTGTGCGTCGTCGAACTTCAGCCCCCAGCCGCTGCGCACCAGCAGCACCCCGCCCGGTTCGGGTGCCCGGCCGGCCAGGGCCAGCGCCGCGTCCAGGTCCGCCGGGGTGATCTCGTAGCCGGCGGGCAGGCTTCGACGCCGAGCGCGGCGGGCACGTCCAGCAGCAGCCCAGGGCACACCAGCGGGGCGATGGTCTCCGCACCCAGCACCGAGAACCGGCCGCCGCGCTGGGCGTCCGCCGCGTCCGCACCGCCGTGCAGCTGACCGCGGAAGGATACGTGGGCCAGCGCGTCGATGTGCGTGCCCACGTGCGTGCCCAGCGTCAGCAGGTCGTTGGCCGACGACGAGCCGTCCGCGCGCAGCACGTCGCCATGGCGGCGCTGCAGCGCGATCTGGAACGGCGGGTGGTTCGGCGACTGCGGCATCCCGTTGAACATGGGCCGACCGAGATCGGTCACCGTGACCGGGCCGGCGATCAGGCTGGGCACATCCTCCTGCAGATCGCTCATCACAAGCCGAAGATCTTGGCCGCGTTCCCGCCGAGCAGGCGGGGCAGCGAGTCCTCCTGGATCGGCAGCGCCCGGACCTCGGCCAGCGACTCGGTGAAGGTCTGGATCGGCCAGTCGGTGCCCCACATGACCTTGGTCGGGCCGTCCCCGGCGTACCGCCCGCCGCCGTTGATGTACTCGATGAGCTGCGGCTCCCAGGTCGAGGGCCGGTGCCCGTCGGCGATGATGTAGACGTTCTCCCATGCCTTGCAGAGCGCGATCATCTCGTCCGCCCACGGCGATCCGATATGCAGGCCGATCAGGGTCAGCTCGGGGAAGTCGGCCGCCACCGGATCCAGCCAGGACGGCCGGGCGGCCAGCCGCGCCCCCGACCGGCCGGACTGCGAGCCCACCTGCATGGTGATCGGCACGCCCAGCTCGGCGCACTTGGCGTAGATCGGGTAGTAGATCGGCTCGTCCACCCGGTGGCCGAACCAGTGCGGGTAGACGTGCACACCCTTGAAGCCCAGCTCGCGGACCGCGTAGTCGATGTAGCGGACGGTCTCCATCCGCTTGAGCGGGTTGACGCCCAGCCAGCCGAACACCCGGTCCGGCAGCGCGTCCAGAACCGGCTTGACCTCGTCGGCGGTGATCGGGTCCTCGGCCCCGCCCACCCCGTGCGCGGCCACGCTGGCGATCAGCCCGCACTTGCCGATGCCGGCCTCATCCATGGCCTTGGTCAGGGTCTGCGGCGTCCACGCGGTCGCGCCCCGGTCCTTGGCCGCCGAGTGCCGCTTCTGGTAGAAGGGCAGGCTGACATGCCCCCGCAGGTTGACGGATACGTCGATGATCATGTCTTCCTCTCCTCCAGCACGACTGAATCGGATAGCGCCCGCGGACCCGGGCCGTGGCGGCTAAAGGCCAAAGAAATCCCGGGCGTTATCCCGGACCAGCCGCTCGACGATGGCCTTGGGCAGATCGAGCGCGGCCACCTCGGCCAGCGACGCCCCGAAGGTCTGGATGGGCCAGTCGGTCCCCCAGATCACCTTCCGGGTCGGCTCGATCTTCTTGCCGAGCGGATCACGCAGGTAGTCGAGGATCGCGGTCTCCCAGGTGGCCGGGCTGTAGCCATCCGCGATCAGGTAGACGTTCTCGTGGTTGTTGCACATGAGCAGCATCTCGTCGGCCCACGGCCGGCCGATGTGGGTGCCCGCCAGGCGCAGCTCGGGGAAGTCAAACGCGATCTGGTCGATCAGGTACGGCCGCCCGCAGAGCTTGGCCCCCGACCGCGGAGTCGGCGCGCCTACCTGCAGGCAGACCGGCACGCCCAGCTCGGCGCACTTGCCGTAGATGGGGTAGTAGCGCCGGTCGTCTATGTCGATGCCCCACCAGTGCGGGTAGCAGTGCACGCCCTTGAAGCCCAGCTCACCGACCGCGTACTGGATCTCCCGCAGCGTGCGCACGCCCGCGGCCGGGTTGATGCCGAGCAGGCCGAACGCCCGGCCCGGCAGCGCCTCGACCACCTCGGCCACCTCGTCCGGGCTAATCGGGTCGACCGGGCCGCCGACCCCGATGGCCGAGACGCTGGCGATCAGCCCGACCTGGGCGACCCCGGCCTCGTCCATGGCTTCGGCCAGCCGGCCTGCCGTCCACAGCTGGGCCCGGGCCGCCGCGGCCGGGCGCAGCTTGTACAGCGGTACGGCCGTGTGCCCGCGCAGGTGCACCGACGGGTCGATGATCCCGCTCAGCGCGGGCCGGACCGGGCCGGTCACCGGTTCAGGCTTCCGGTTACGGCGGCCACGACGCGCGCGGCGTCCGGCCGGGCCGCGTCCTCCAGCGGGGCCGCGGCAGCCAGCGGGATGTGCGGCGCGGTGATCCGGCGCACCGGCCCGCGCAGCAGGCCGAAATAGTCCTCGCAGACGATCGAGGACAGCTCCGCACCCCAGCCGCACAGCCGCGGGTTCTCCTCCACGGTGAACAGCCGGCCGCTGGGCTCCAGCACCCGGGCCACCGTGCTCACATCCAGCGGCACCAGCGTGAACAGGTCCACCACGGTGGCCTCGATCTGGTGCTCGGCGGCCAGCCGGTCCGCGGCGGCGAGCGCCTCGGGGACCATCGCGCCCAGCGCGGTAATCACGCAGTCCCGGCCTTCGCGCAGCACCCGGGCCGACCCGGGGCTGGGCCGGCTCTATGGTGGCGGGCACCTCGCCCTTGACCGCGTACAGGCACTTGGCCTCGAAGACCAGCACCGGGTCGGGGTCCCTGATCGCGGCGACCAGCCCGGCGGCCGCGTCGGCCGGGGTGCTGGGCACGACCACCTTCAGGCCGGGGATCATCATGGCCCAGTTCTCGACGCTCTGTGAGTGCTGGGCCGCGAACCCCACCCCGCCACCGTTGGCGCACCGGATGACCAGCGGCAGCCGGATCTGCCCGCCGGACATGAACCGGGTCTTGGCGATCTGGTTGGCCACCACGTCCCAGCAGACCGCGAAGAAGTCGCTGAACATGATCTCGGCCACCGGCTTCATCCCGGCCATGGCCGCACCCATGGCCGCACCCGCGATGGCCTGCTCGGAGATCGGGGTGTCCCGGATCCGCTCGCCGCCGAACTCGGCGTACAGGCCCTTGGTCGTCTTGAACACGCCGCCCTCGCGGCCGACGTCCTCGCCCAGCACCAGCACGTCCGGGTCAGCGGCCAGTTCCTGGCGCAGCGCGGCCAGCACCGCGTCCCGGTAGGTCAGTGTCGCCATGTCGCGCTCCCATCGGCCCACAAGTAAGCCAGCAGTCCATCCGGGTCGGCGTCGGGCTGGGTTAGCGCGGCTTCGACCGCGCGGTTCACCGCGGCGCGCTCCCCAGCTTCCAGCTCGTCCAGCGCCGCGGCCGTCTCACCCTGGGCCAGCAGCTGTTCCCGGGTGATTTTCAGTGGGTCCCGGTCGCGCCACGCGGCGATCTCCTCGGCCGGCCGGTAGGTGGTGCCCGGGTCGGCCCGCGAGTGGCCGCCGGACCGGTAGGTCAGCATTTCGGCCAGCACCGGGCCGCGGCCCGATCGGGCCGACTCCACCAGGTCCTGCGCCGCGGCGGCCACCACGGCCAGGTCGTTACCGTCGATGATGTGCCGCTCCAGGCCGTAAGCGCTGGCCCGGTCGGCCGCCGGGTGCTCGACCCGGATCATCTCGCTGATCGGGGTGTACTCCATGTACAGGTTGTTCTCGCAGACGAAGACCACCGGGAGCTGCCAGACCGCGGCCAGGTTGAGCGCCTCGTGGAACGCGCCGATGTTCGTGGTCCCGTCGCCGAAGAAGCAGACCACCACGCTGGGCTCGCCGCGCAGCTTGGCCGCCAGGGCCAGCCCGTTGGCCACCGGCAGGTGCGCCCCGACGATCGCGTAGCAGCCCATCATCCGGTGCTCCACGCTGGTCAGGTGCATCGAGCCGCCGCGGCCCCGGTTCAGCCCGGTCTCCTTGCCCATCAGCTCGGCGAACACCTGGGCCTGCGGCACGCCGCGGCCAAGCACGTGGGCGTGGCCCCGGTAGGTGGCCAGCACGTAGTCCTGCGGACTGAGCGCGGCGGCGAACCCGGCCGCCACCGCCTCCTGCCCGTTGGCCAGGTGCATCGAGCCGCGCAGCAGGTTGCGCTGGAACAGGCGGTAGACCTCTTCCTCGAAGTAGCGCATCGCGCACATGGCCTGGTATCCGCGGCGCAGGTCAAGCATCGCGGTGGTCCTCTGGCATGAGTGCCTCCGGTTCTGGGGGGATGAGGGCGGGGCGGCCCGCGCCGCCGGGGGCCCGGCCCGGCCCGCGGCTGGCTGTGCTTCCGAGGTAGGCCGATTTCAGCTCGTCGGAGGAGAGCAAGTCCTCGCGCGGGCCGGCCAGCACGATGGCCCCGCTGGACAGCACGTAACCGCGCTCGCAGACCGAGAGCGCCAGCGGGACGTTCTGCTCGACGACCAGCATGCTCACGCCGTTATCCCGGATCGCGGCCAGCGTCTGGTACAGCCGGGTGGCCAGCGCCGGGGACAGGCCCAGGCTCGGCTCGTCCAGCATCAGCAGCCTGGGACGGCTCATCAGGGCCCGCCCGATCGCCACCATCTGCTGCTCGCCGCCGCTCAGCCCCTGGGCCCGGTTCTTCAGCAGCGGCCGCAAGGCAGGCAGCAGGTCGAGCACGTAGGCCCGGGCCTCGCTGGCCGTCTTGCGGGCCCGGCGGCTGTACGCGCCGAGCATCAGGTTGTCGTCCACGCTCAGGTCGGGGAAGAGCTGTCGCCCCTCGGGCACCTCGATCAGCCCGCGCCTGGCGTTCTGGTGCGGGGCCGCGCCGCTGATGTCCTGCCCGCCGAACGTGATCGTCTGGCCCGAGCGGGACACCGCGCCGACGATGCCAAGCAGCGTGCTGGTCTTGCCCGCGCCGTTGGCGCCCAGCAGGGCGACCGCCTCGTGCTCGCCGACCTCCAGGCTCACGCCGCGGACCGCGATGGCCGACCCGTAGCGGACGGTCAGGTTACGGACGCTGAGCATCGCCCACCCCCTGGCCCAGGTAGGCCTCGACCACCCGGGGGTCACTCTGGACCTGGTCAGGGCGGCCGGAAGCGATGATCTTGCCGTGGTCCAGCACGTAGACCTGGTCGCACATCCGGATGATCGCGTCCATGATGTGCTCGGTCATCAAGATGGTCACGCCGCTGCGATGCGTGGCCCGCAGCACCTCGATGGTCTCTTCGTACTCCCGGGTGCTCAGCCCGGCCAGGATCTCGTCCAGCAGCAGGACCGAGGGCTGGGTGGCCAGGGCCCGGGCCAGTTCTAGCCGCCGCCGGTCACCCAGCGAAAGCGCGGTGGCCTGCTCCCCGGCGAACCGGGCCAGGTCGAGCTCGTCGAGCAGGTCCGCCGCCCTGAGCCGGGCGGTGGCCAGGTCCGGGGCCGAGTCCAGGGCCCCGATGAGCACGTTCTCCAGCACGGTGAGCTGCGCGAACAGCTGCGAGGTCTGGAACGTCCGGACTAGCCCGCGGCCGACGATGTTCTCGGGCCGGGCCGCGGTGATGTCCTGGCCGTCGAGCTGGACCCGCCCGGCGGACGGGATCGCGAAGCCGGACAGGATGCTGAACAAGGTGCTCTTCCCGGCCCCGTTGGGCCCGATGACCGCGGTGATGCTGCCCCGCTCGACCTGGAGCGAGACGTGGTCCAGGGCCCGCACGCCGCCGAAGGCGATAGCGATGTCCTCGACTACCAGCACCGGCTGGCCGCCCGTCGCGGCGGCGGGCGGCGGCTCTGGCGCCGGGCTGTCGGTGACCGCCGCGGGCCCGGCGAAGGCGGGCGGCGGCGCTTCAGCATCAGCCCCGGCCGGCCCGGCCTCAGCCCCGGCGGTCCCGCGCCGGGATTCCCATTGCCGCCGGGCCCAGCCGATCAGGCCGACGGCCCCGCCGCGGAACAGCAGCAGGGCCACCACCAGCAGGGCCCCGTAGACGAGTTGCTGCGAGCCGCCCGCGCTGGTGAACGCGGGGACCAGCAGCGTGCCAATCGGGATGATGATGCAGGCCCCGATGACCGGGCCGTAAACGGTACCGATCCCGCCAACGATGGCCACCAGCGCGATTTGCACCGAAAAGACCAGGCTGAACGCAGAACTGGGGCTGATGAATTCCAGATATTGCGCCTGCACACCGCCGACCAGAGCGGTCAGCACCGCGCTGATCATCAGCGCGATGATCCGGGCCCGCACCGGCGGAATGCCCAGCGCCCTGGCGGCGGTCTCGTTGTCCCGGAACGCGCGCAGCCGGAACCCGAACCCGCTGCGGTGGATCCAGGCCGACACCCCGGTGATCAGGGCCAGCACCAGCAAGATGAGCACGACGTACGGCCAGCGCTCCGCGAACGCCATGTTCACCAGCGAGTAAGGGGCCAGGATCGAGATGCCCGAGCCGCCCTTGGTCAGGCTGACGAAGTACAGGCTCAGCGCCGCGCAGATCTCCAGCAGCCCGAGCGTGGCGATGGCGAAGAACGGCCCGCGCAGCCGGATCGTGACCAGCCCCAGCAGCCCGGCGATCACCCCGGCCATGGCCGCCCCGGCCAGCGTGCCCAGCCAGGGGGTCACGCCAAGCTCGGTCAGCAAGATGGTCGACGCGTACGCGCCCAGGCCATAGAACACCCCGTGCCCGAGCGAGAGATCCCCGGCGTAACCCGCGCTGATGTTCCAGGCCGCGGCCGCCGCCGCGGCGACCGCGATCGAGAAGATGACGTCGGCGTCGTAGGAGCTGGCCACCGCGATCAGGGTGGCCACCGCGATGACCACGATCCCGCCCCCGGCCTGCCACCAGCCAGCCGGGATCCGCCGCGCCGGGTTCCTGAGTATGGTCATCGGGCCAGCAGGTCCTTGGGCCCGAGCAGCCCGCGGGGCCGGATGGCCAGGAACAGGATCAGTACGGCGAAGAACATCGCCTCGGCCAGGTTCGGGTTGAGGTAGTAGGTGCCGACGGACTGCAATACGCCCAGCCCCAGGCCGCCGATCAGTGAGCCGGTGAGGCTGCCCAGCCCGCCCACCACCACCAGCACGAACACCACCAGGATGAACGTGGAGCCGAACGTGGGCACGACGGAGTAGATCGGGGCCAGCACGGCGCCGGCCACGCCCAGCGTGGCGGTGCCGATCGCGAACGTGGCCAGCCGCATCCACGAGGTGTTGACGCCGACCAGCCCGGCCGCCAGCTCGTTACCGCCGGTGGCCCGCAGCGCCTTGCCGAACCGGGTCCGCAGCAGCATCAGGGTGAGGATCGCGGTGGCGATGGCCGAGGCCCCGAAGGCGGCCAGGCTGGTGACCGGCATCGGTATCCCGCCCACGGTCACCACGTTGTTGGCGTAGCTGGGGGTGACTGAGCGGGGGTCGCCGTCGACGATCAGCAGCATGGCGTTCTCGGCGATGATGGCCAGACCGAAGGTGACGAACACCTGGACCAGGTGCGAGGACCGCAGCGTCCACCGGATCACGATCGCGTAGGTGGCCGCGCCGACCGCGAACATCAGCGGCACGTTGATCGCGATGGTCAGGTACGGGTCCAGGTGCAGCGTGACCACCAGCCCGTAGGTGAGGTACATGGCGACCATGAGGTAGTCGCCGTGCGCGAAGTTGAACAGCCCCAGGTTCCGGTAGATAAAGGTCAGCCCCAGGCCCACCAGCGCGTAGGCCCCGCCGACCAGCACGCCGTTGACCGCTAGCTGCGTGATCAGCATCGGTGGCTCACAGCACCGCCAGCGGGTTGACCGGGCTCCCGGTGCCGCCGGTGAGCAGCAGCGGGGCCAGCATGAACAGGAACTCCGCGCGCCCCGCCGCGCCGATGTCCTCCAGGTCCAGGTACTCCAGCAGGTAACCGCCCTGGCTGGCGATGATCCTGGGGTGCAGGCCGAACGGGCGGACGCCGGGCTCGCCGGGCAGCACGTCCACGGCGGCGTTGTCCGCGCCGAGCAGGCACGCGCCCCGCTCGTGGAACCAGCCGGCCACCGACAGGCCGCAGCCGGGCTGATCCCACGACAGCGGTTTCCCCTCAGCCAGCTCGGCCTTGGTGACCTGGGACCAGCCGGTGCGGATCAGGCAGGCGTCGCCCTCGCCGACCCGCACGCCCTGGGCCTGTTCGCACTCGGCCAGCAGGTCCGCGGTGATCACGAAACCCGGCTCCAGCCGGGGCACCCCGGTGTGCGCGGCCACGTCCAGCAGCACGCCCCGGGTCACGATGCCGCCCACGTTGCTGATCCCGTTGGCGGTCACGCCGAACGAGGTGACGTGCTGGTCCACCGACTTGCCGTTGTACATCTGGCCGCGCAGGAAGCCGTGCCCGAGCCCGTCCAGGTGCGTGCTGCTGTGCGAGTTCAGCACCAGCAGGTCGTCGGCGAACCCGGTGACCGGGTCTCGCTTGTAACGCACGTAGTGCCAGGGCCGGTCCCGGTCCCCGAACACCGGCCCGGCCCGGGTCAGCGGCATCCCCAGCGGCACTATCCGGCCCTCCCGGACCAGGGCCGCCGCCGCGGTGACCTGTTCGGCGCCGATCAGGTTGAGCGTGCCGCGCTGGTCCTCCGCGCCCCACCGGCCATGATTGCTGGGACCGTAGTCCTCGCCGGGCTCGGCCGCGGGAGGCTCAGCTGCCGGGGGCCCATCTGCGGGGGACTCAGCTGCGGGGGACTCAGCTGCGGGGGGCATGGGGGGACACCTCCTTCCGGGGGTCCGGACGGGCGGTGAGCAGGCGGCCGCCGGGCCGGAGCCCGGCGGCCGCGCTGGTCAGTGACCCAGGACGCTGGTGTCGAGCTGGGCCGTAGCCGCCTTCGACGGCGAGATGACCTCGAGCGCCTCGTTCTGCCACTCGGTAACCACCGCGGGCGACAGCGTGTTCTGCCCGGTCGGGGAGAACTTCAGGCCCCAGCCGTTCACGCTGCTGCCCAGCGGCTGGTCGATCTTGAGCGCGGCGGACCGGACCGCGTCCGGTGTCGGGCTGCCGGCCTTCTTCAGCACGTTCAGCAGGTCGACCGTGCCCACGTAGGCCAGGTAGGCGCCGATGTCGGGCTGGTGCCCGTAAGCCGCCGAGAACGCGCTCTTGAACGCGGTGTTCTGCTTCTGGGCGGTGGCGTTCAGCATGCTGTTGGACACGCCGTAGGCGAATGAGGAGCTGAGGATGCCGTTGGCCTGCGCCTTCAGGCCCTGCTCGAACTGAATTGGCGTCTGGCCCGCGCCCGTGCCGACCAGGGCCTTGTAGTGCAGGCCCTCTTGCTTGGCCTCGTTGGTGAACAGGATCGAGTCGGGCGCGTAGGAGGTGGCCACGATGATGTCTGGCTTAGCCTGCTTGAGCTTGAGGATCATCGAGTCCAGGTTGGTGGACGTCGGGTCATAGCTCAGGTTGGCCACCGGGGTCACACCCTCCTGCTGGAGCTCGGCCACCACACCGTGCGTGGTGTCCACGCCGTAGGCGCCGGTCACCGAGATCACCCCCACCCGCAGCTTGCCGGGCGCGATGCTCAGCTTGGGCGCCACCGTCTGCACCGCGTACTTCGCGGCCAGGCTGCCCAGGGTGTCGGAGTCCGGGGGCACCCGGAACAGGTACTTGAAGCCCAGCGTGGTCAGGTTGTTGGCGACCGCCTCGACTTCCCAGTAGATGACCTTGCCGCGGTTGGCCACCGGAGCGGCGGCTAGCGCCAGGTCGCTGAGCACCGTGCCGATTATTTCTTGCACATGATCGCTGCTAATGAGCTTATTCGCGGCGCTGGCCGCGGTGGCCGGATCGGGCCCGTCTTTGACGTCCAGCGTGACTTTGCGGCCGCCGATTCCGCCGGCCGCATTAACCTGGTTAACCGCAATCTTGACGCCGTCGAGGTTGTCTACGCCACCCTGCCCCAGTGCTCCGCTCAGGGGGAAAATGACGCCAATCTTGATCGGTCCTTTGGCGGAGCCCGACGAGGAGGAGCTGCCGCATGCTGCGGCCAGCAGCGCCATCGCGACCGCGCCCGCCGGGATGATCCGCCGCCAGACGGCCCGGCGCGCCACACCAGCGATCCGGGTGCTGTTCTTCACTGATGTGGCCATGCGGCCCACCTTTCGCCACTGCCGGAGTGTCAGGAACTCCGGCCACCAGATCGCTGTTCCGCTAGACGCAACATGATCACCGCACACATTAGGACCGGGTTGAGTCTAGAGTCAAGATGTTTGTCCAGGTAGAGTCCATATGTGCAGTACAGATGCCCCGACAGGTGTCAGGCTCGCACGATCGGCGCGGCAGAGGAGTAGCTATGTGTTCCGCTCAATGGAACGAAAGCGAGGAGCCGAACACCGAAGGCGGCAGCCTGGCCGCCGACCGGGTGGGCCGGGTGTTGCTGGAGTTCGCCTATGCCCCGGCTGGGCTGGGCGTGACCGAGATCGCCCGTTCGCTGGGGCTGGCGAAGTCGGTCGTGCACCGGATCTTGCGGTCGCTGGTCGCGCAGGGACTGGTCGCCGAGGCCGCCGACGGGCGCCGCTACGATCTGGGGCCGGCCGCGGCGGCGATGGGAGTCTCCGCGCTGACCCGGCTGGACCTGCGTCAGACCGCCCGGCCCGTGCTGTTCCGGCTGCGGGACGAGTCGCAGGAGACCGTGACACTGTCCGCGATCGTGGGCACCTACCGGGTCTACATCGACCAGGTGGAGAGCCTCCAGGAGATCAAGATGACCGTGGACCTGGCCCGGCGCTGGCCGCTGTACGCCGGCAGCACCGGCAAGGTCATGCTGGCCTTTGTGGACGAGGACCTGCGGCGGCATGTGCTGGAGCGGCCAATGCCCGCACTGACCAGCTACACGGTGACCGATCCGGTGCAGCTGGCTGCCGAGCTGGAGGCCATCCGCGGCCGGGGTTACGCCTGTTCCCGCGGCGAGCGCCAGCAGGGCGCCGCATCGGCCGCCGCGCCGGTCCTCGGCCCGCACGGCCTGGTCCTGGGTGCGGTCAGCGTCTGCGGTCCCGCCGACCGGTTCAGCGATAGCGTCATGGACGGCCACGGCAAGCGCGCGGCGGCGGCCGCGCGGGAGATCGGCGCCGGCCTGCCGGGCGCCCCGGCCGGTGTGCCCGGCTGATCAGCCGGGTGACCGCCGGCCGGCTCCGTGTTAGCGCGGTGAGGGTCGGCGGGCCGGCGCCAGCAATAGGTGATCGAGCATCGCGCGCGCACCACGCACCGGTCAGGTCCGGGTGCCGAAGCTAGCTCAGAAGAGCCCGGCACGCAGCGCGGTGACCCGGCTGACTGCGTCGTTGAACGCGACCGGGTCGAGCTGGCCGTTGCCCAGGGCGGTCGCGAGAGCGGAGACGGCGGCTTCGGCCTCGGTGACATCCTGGGCTGAGCACAAGATCAGGTCCATGCCAGCCCCGGCCGCCGTCACCGCCTTCTGCCCGGTGGTGCCAAACGCGCTGAGCGCGCCCGCTTCCAGCGCGTCGGTGATGGTCACTCCGGTGAAGGCGTTCCTGCCGCGGAGCTCTTGCCCGATGATCGTGGGCGACAGGCCGGCCGGGAGGCTCGGGTCAAGCGCCGGGTACACCGCCCAGGACACCATCACGAGCTTGACCCCGGCGCTGACCGCGGCCGGGTACGGGACCTCGTCGATGGTGTGCAGCTTAGTCAGCGACACCGTCAGCGTCACCGGCCCGTTGTCGGTGTTCTGGTTCTTGGTCGCCGAGCCCAGGCCAGGGAAGTGCTTGGCGGTGGCCGCCACGCCGGTGGCCTGCTGGGCGGTGATGAAAGCCTGGCCGCACTCGGACACGACGGCCGGGTTGCTGCTGTAGGAGCGCTGGAACTGGTCGATGAAGTTGCCGCTCTTGTAGAACACGTCGAGCACCGGGGCGAGGTTGACGTTCATGCCCACGCCGGCCAGGTTCTGCCCGGCGCCCGTGCCGGCGGCCGTGGCCGCGGCCACCGGGTCGGATGACTCCCCGATCTGCTTTTCCGACAGGGCCGGCTGGCCGGGCAGCCGGCGTACCTCCCCGCCCTCCTGGTCGGTCATCAGCAGCAGCGGCACCTGGACCGGGCTTTGCGCCTGCGCCTGCCGCAGCTGGGTGATCACGCCTGCGATCTGAGCTTCGCTTGAGATGTTCCCGCCGAAGAAGATGACGCCTGCCGTATTCCCGGCGGTGATGTCGCTCAGCAGGCTCGCCGGCGGCGTCAGGCCCGGATAGGACGAGATGACCCGCTGCCCCGCAAGCTGCTGGTTCGTCAGCGCCGGCCCCGACCGCGGCCGGGCTTGCCTCGCGCCGCCCGGCGCATGGCGCCCGGCCACCGCCGCCAGGCCGGGCGCCGCCAGCGCGGCCAGGAACGCACGGCGGGCAGGCCGCCCGGCATACCCCGGTGCACCAGTCGCTGAATCAGGCATGACGAACTCCCTCGCACGTGGTCCGCAAGCGGACTTGCCTGCCCAGCATCCCTGGCTTCCCGCGCACCAGCTCACGGCCTACAGGTCGAGCGTCCAGGCCGCCGCAGACCCGGGATCAGCATCGAAGTAGTACCCGCGGATGACGTCCACGGCCGTGAATAACCCAAGGGCCAATGATCCGGCTAAGGGCCGGGGAGCCCCTGTGCTGGCTCCCCGGCCCAAGCGAGCCGTGATTACCCGATCGCTGGCCTTAACCCGCGGCGAGCGCCGGCGCCAGGTTCGCCGCGTTCGGCGTGCCGAGGCCGGTAATCGGATCCCAGCCTGTTGTGGCCGGGTAGCCGGGGATGCTGGGATCTGTCTGGTTCTTCCCGGTAGTCACGTCGAAGAAGTACGCGCCGGGATTCGAGCCCGATGCGAGCTTGTACAGCGTCGGGTTGATCTGGCCCAGGCCGTGGCCGGCGATCTGGCTAGCGATCGCGACCACGCCGGAGAACTCCGGAGACGAGCACGACGTCCCGCCCACGACGTACCAGCCGGCGCTGCAGGGGTCCCCGCCGGGGCAGCCCAGGCCGCTCTGTGCGTCGCCCGGAGCCGTGTCGTACACGAGCGGCCCGGTGCGGGCGCTGGCCTGGAATGCCACGTCGGGCACGCCGCGCATGTCGCCGATGGCCGTCGACCCGGCCGGCAGGGAGTCCTGGTAGCCGGGCCGGGTGAAGACGTGGCTGAAGCCACCACCCGAATCGACCCAGCCGATCTCCCTGACCCCGGGGTTGGACTGGCAGTTGACCGGCGGGTCGGTCGAGTCGATGCCCGCGCCCGTCACCGGGTTCGTGCATAGGTAGGTGCCACCCACAGCGGTCACGAGCGGGTCGGATGCCGGCCAGTTGACGGTCGGGAACGGCACCGTCCTCGGGTCATTCACCGGCGTCAGGCCGGAGTTAGCCGTCCCGCCGTCACCGGTGCTGGCCAGCACGGTGACGCCGTTGGCCGCCGCGGAGACGAAGGCGTGGCGCAGGTTCAGCAGCGACTGGGTGCTGTTGAAGCCCTCCTCGACTGCTCCGAAGCTCTGCGTGATGACCGAGGCCTGGTGGTTGTCCACGATGAACTGCTCTGCGTTCATCATGGTGGGCAGGCCTTGCACGCCCTGGGTCTCGGCGGGATCGGTGGTCACGTTGAGGATGTTCGCCTTCGGGGCAATGGAGTGCGCCCATTCGACATCGAGGCTGGTCTCCAGGGCCCAGGCATTGCGGTCCTGGTCGCCCGGCGACTGGCTGTTCGGCGGCGGCGCCTTCACCTCCGTCTTCCCGTTCCAGAACACGTGCTGGAACGTCGGAACCCCGGCACCGCACGACTGGCCGGGCTCGCCGCACATGTGCGGCAGGTTCATCTGGGTGTCGAAGTTGGCCAGGTCGGACGCCATGTTCGGATTGCCGAACGAGTCGATGATCGCGATGGTGACGCCCTGGCCCTGATTGCCCGCCGCGTACAGCGGAAGCAGGTTGTAGGCGTTCTCCATCGCGGCCGGGGTGAAGCAGCGAATTGAATTCGCCGCGCAGTTGGCCTCCGACGGCGGTGTCAGGCCGGCCGAGAGGAACTGGAACTCGGCCACGGCGGGCACCGGGGCCGGGAGGCTGCTGGCCAGTGCCGTAACACTGGCCGGGGCGCCCCCGAGCACCAGAGCGCCGCCCGTGACGAGGGCAGCAAGGGGACGGGCAGTCAAGCGAAGCATTAGTCGGGGCAAGGGACCCTCCAGCCGCATCGATGGGCCTTGATCAAGCCATGATGTACACCGACGGGATTGGCAAACAAGCGGTTCCCGCAAATCCGCCCACCCACGCGGCTACGTTTCAGCAGGACCCACGCCGACCCGTATGGCGGTCGGATGGTGCGAGCTGGCCCCACAGGCCGAGCTGCGGTGGCTGGCGCACGCCCGGTACTTGCGGCCGCCCGATGACCGGCCGGCGTGGTCGGTCGGTCCCCTGCTCCTTCGTGCGGCGCACCGACCGCCCGGTGCTGCGCAGGGACCTCAGCGGGCCTGCCTGACCCGGCCACTTTGCGGATCGAGCATTTCAGAACAGCGCTGCCGCCCCGCGGCACGCCCTTCGGCTGATTGCCGGTCTCGGCCAATTCCCGAGGCTTGCGCGACGTATGTTCCAGGCTGAGTATGGAGTGGCCGGTATGGCAGACCCGAAGACCTCGCCTGGTTCGCCGCCGGGCTGAGACGGAGATGAGCTGTGCGTTCATACCTCAAGCTAGTCACGGCGGCGGTTGCCGCCATCCTGATCATGCTGGCCGGCGTCGTGGGGCCGGCCTCAGCGGCCACTCAGGGCAGCCGGGCCCGCTTCGCCGCGCAAGCGCTGACCGCCGGCCTGACCACGGCACAGGTCAAGGCGCTCCAGGGGGAAGTGGACGCCTACATCAAAAAGGACGGCGGTACGCAGGTCGCTATCAACAAGGTGGACTTCCACGGCGGTAATATCGTGTTCGTGGTGCCGGGGGAGCGATATGCGCGCGTGGTGACCGCGTCGAGTTCGGGTCAGGCGATCCCGGCGGCCAGCAGCGCGTGTCCGTACTTGTATTTCTGTGAGTGGAGTGGTACCAACTACACCGGCTCTGAGCGTAGTCTTCTTACCTGCGGAACGTTCTACGGCAATCCATTTTTCGGCACTGGTTCGTGGAAGAACAATCAGACGTCCGGCACTCGCGCGCGCTTTTACAGCTCTGGGGTGAACCTCATCTTCATCACGCCAGGCGCGTGGAGCGGCGACACGAGCTACAACTGGAACCCGGTGTACTTCATAGAACCTTGCCAGTAGCCGGCCGCCCTGTGGCTCTGGGCGCGGTGAGCCCGGGCCGCACGTGAATGGCCCATTGCTCCTGTGCACGCCTGAAGCAATGGGCCATTGACGGTACGTGCAAGCGGTCAACCGCTGCCTTTCCAGGTGACGTCGAACGAGGTGTACCCGTTGTTACGGTCCGACGGCGTCGCCATCGCATTACCCTGATAGGCCATGATCAGCTTGTTGGAGCTCCAGAGGCTGTTGCCCTCCAGCGTCCCGTGCGTGCCGTTGCGGCTGGTCACCCCGATCTCGTTGAAGGTCAGGCTGCTGAACTTGGCCAGGTAAACGCTGTGAGACGGGCCGTAGCCCGGATCCTCGGCGATGACCTCGGCGGTCTTGTTGTGACACGTGTAGCCGTTTGGGCAGTACTGGGTGGTGTTGATGTCCGGGCCGGTCCGGTTGCTGTCGTTGAGTGCCAGGTTGTACCCGCCCGTGGTGCTGTTGTAGTAGACGGAAGCGGCGATCTGGTCGCCCGGCGAGACATTGCCCTGGGTATGCGGGGAGCTGGGGTACATCTCCCACCAGGACGTGTAGTCCGGTGCGTAGCCGCCAGACGGCAGCGAGATGTCGCAGTAGGCATCGACACCTACCTGCTCGACCGTGCTGCCTTCCTGGTCACCGTCCAGGCCCACCCAAAAGTCGACTTCGTAACCATAGCCCGGGCAACTGACGGTCGGGACCACGAAATTGGAGGTCACGTAGCGCAGCTCGACATTGGTGTCGGCTACGTCCGCCCATCCTGCCCACGTGGACTGGGTGGTCGATGTGTAGTCCGGCTCGATCACCGAGGGCAGCCCTGAGGGCAGCCCATCCGCTGCGCGGCCGAGGTTCATGCCGTGGCCATGGCCGGTGATCACCGGGGGACCGGGCGTATGGGTGGCCGCCTGGCCGGCGTGGCCGCCAGCCCGCCGGCCAGGATAACGGCGACGACAGGCAATCTCACGGACTTCATGTGCATCATCCATTCCGCTCACAGGCACGACGATGTCCGGTCAGTGAGCTGCCCGTGGGTTCTCACTCGCGTCCGCCCGGTGCTGTGATAGGTCACTGAGAACGCGGTGCATCCGTCCAAACCGTTGGCCGGCCGCGCCATTCGCGCCATCGTACTCCAATGGTGACCGCGTTCTTCGGGCTTATGCAGGTTGTGCAGGGCCTGGCTCATCCCCCGTACGGAACACCGCCAAATAAGCGAACCGTAGCGCCACGGGTACCGACAGTGCCCGAACGGGAACTCACCGGCTCCGGGATAGATCGCCTGGTTCCCCAAAAATGCACGCAGCGCCTCGTTGCGGGCCTAGCCCGCAGCCGGATACTTCCCGGTGTCCCAGCACCGGCATCGAAGGTCGACTGTCGACTATCTTATCATTCGTCATCTTATGACACCTATGTTAAGACAAGTCCTGTTACAGTTGGCTCTGGTGCAACATCTGCGCCAACTTCACTGTCGGGGTCACCGCGCATCAGGCCAGGTGACGGGGGCTTTCGCCGGTACGAGCCGGCGGGAAGGAAGGCCAATGAATTTATTAGGCAAGTATGCGGCTGTGCGGCTGGCGGCAGGCGTCCTGGCCGTGGCGGCGGCCACGGTGGCCGCGCCGGTTGCCGCTCAGGCGGCCACCATTACCGGCCCGGGGACGTCGGTGACGTTTTCAGGCAGCGGGGGCGACTTCATTACCCTGGACCAGCCCTGGTCCTACGACCCGTCCAACGCCGTGATCAACGCGTCTGTCTCACCCGATGGCAATTCCCTGTCGGTGGACATCAGCGGGGATACCTTCTGGGAACTGGATTTCGCTGCGCCACAGGGGCAGGCCCTGACCGCCGGGACTGTTTATGACAATGCCACGCGCTATCCGTTCCAGAACCCGCTCGATCCGGGCTTGAGTTTGTTCGGTGACGGGCGGGGCTGCAACACTTCGACCGGCTCGTTCACCGTCAAGACGGCGTCGTTCGGGCCACATGGCTGGATTCAGAGCTTCGATGCCACCTTCGTGCAGCACTGCGAAGGCGACCCGAATTCGGCTGCCACCGGCGAGGTCATCCTCAATAACGGCCCAGCTCCAGCCGACCTGGCTGTGACGGTCACACCGGCCGCCACGGCCAACGTGTCACACGCTAGCGGGCAGGCCATGATCACCGGGACCGTGACATGCAGCCGCCCGGTCACCGTCGACCTGGCTGGCACCTTGGCCCAGAGACTCAACCGGACGACGTTGGCGACGGGCGGCTGGTCGGTCAGTGGTGTCAGCTGCACAACCACCCCCACTTCGTGGAGTGCGACCGTCCAGCCACAAGGCAGCGTCCCATTCGGTAGCGGGCAAGCTCAGGTCAGCGGCACTTTCAATTCGTTCGACCCACTGTTCCAGATCACCGTGAACGGGACATTCTCCCAAGGAGTCAAACTCCGCCCCAGCTGACACGCCGCGCGGAGATCCGCCTGGAGATTGAGCAAAGCCCCCTAGTTCCCTGCTACGAGTCAGGGAGCTAGGGGGCTAGTCGCGCGTGCATAGGCCCCCTAGTTCCCTGCTACGAGTCAGGGAGCTAGGGGGCTAGTCGCGCGTGCATAGGCCCCGGTCGCGGGCAGGCGTGTATCTGATGCCGTCCAAGGTCCTCATTACTGGCCAGGATGACCCCAGAGAAAGGCGCTGCCATGAGTTCCACGACAAACGACCCTGGAGATGCAGTTCGGGCGGCATTGGCTGACCTGCTCGGCACCACTGACTACGAGATCGTCGCGGAGGTGACCGCACGGTTGCCCGCTGGTGAGGAGGTACGGCTGGTCCACGCCGCCGTCCGGGGAAAGCACAACCAGACCGCCTCTGTCGCGGTCGACGCAAGCGGGGCGGTGCACCCGCCGCGCCGTTTCGAGGCGCTCGCCGGCCGTGGGCTGTTCGCGCCCGAGATGCCCGCGCCCGGGAGGCCTGCCGCGACCGCGGCGCCGCAGGTGACGATCGACCCGCCGGTGAACAACCTGACCCTGTCGGAGTGCGTGACCGAGGAAGAGACGGTCACTGTCCATGTGCCCGCGGGGGTCGCGAAGGCCGACGTTTACCTGCTGGCCGACACCACCGGGAGCATGGGACCGATCATCGGCGCGGTCCAGGCAGGCATCCAGGCGATCGTCAACGACCCGGCGTTTTTCGGGATCGACGTTGCCTGGGGTGCCGGGAACTACAAGGATTTCCCGATTCCCGCATCCAGCCCGTACGCCTTCCAGCACCAGCTGGTCCCGACTCCTGGCGCCGCCGATGTGACGGCCGCGTTGAACGCCTGGTCCGCAGCCGACGGCAGCGACACTCCCGAGGGTCAGCTGTTCGCCCTGCAGCAGGTCGCAACGGATCCCGCGATCGGCTGGCGGCCGGGCAGCAAGCGGATCCTCGTCTGGTTCGGTGACGCGCCCGGGCACGATCCCATCTGTTCCGCGATCTCGGGCGCCGCCGCGGACATCACCGAGGCCACCGCCACGGCTGCTTTGGTGGCAGCCGGGATCACCGTCGTTGCGGTCAGCACCGACACCGGAGTCGCCGGCGCGCTGGACGGCGATCCAGGTCCTGGCCCGGACAACTTCGATTACGGTGCCTGCACCATCGGGGGCGGCGCGGGCCAGGCCACCCGGATCACCGGGGCAACCCCCGGCGGTTCGCACACCACCGGAGTGAACGCGGCCACGATGATCGCGACTTTGGTCTCGCTCATCTCCTCAGCCGTGCACAACATCAACCACCTGGAACTCCAGCGCGCGGGAGCGATCGCACCGTTCGTCGTGTCGATTGCCCCTCCCGGCTACGACTCTCTCGCCGGGGACGTGGAGCACACCCTGCCGTTCGAGGTCACCTGGAGGGGTGTCAGTACCTGCGCGGATACAGACCAGGTCTTCACAGGCAGTCTCGCTGTCGTGGCCGACGGCGTCGTCGTGGCGAGCAAGCCGGTCACGATCACGGTGCCCGCCTGCCGCTGGCACCACTCCGTGGAAATGATCTGCGGCACGCAGCAGGGGGATGACAAGGGACACGGGCGTGACAGCTGCGAGACGGTGGTCAACGGCCGCTACGCTACCGCGGTCACCATCTACAACCCCACCACCTGCCCGGTGAAGCTGGTGAAGTACTTCGCGCCGCTGGTGCTGCACGATGAGCCGGTCGGGCGTGAGCCCCGGACTGTGCAGGCACGAGCCTTCGCCAAGCTCGTACTCGGGCCAGGCCAGGCGACACTTGAAGACTGCTGCACCCTGCATGAAGCCGTCGGCCCGGCCGGAGGCCAGCTCGTCCTTGGCGTTCTCGATGTCGTCGCCGACCACCCGCTAGAGGTCACCGTGACGCACACGGCCAACGGTACCGGCCGGACGGGCACTTCGATCGACGCCCGGACCATCCAGCCGCGGCGAGCCTGACCAGGCCGCCTGCATTGTCCCCACGACACGGGCGGCCAGGTGATCAAGAGGCCAGGTCCCAACCGGGACCTGGCCTCTGTCTTAACACCGTCGCTGGCACGCTGCCGGGACACCGGCTAGCGGAGCTCAACCGGACTGCCTGTCAGGAGTGCGTCTTCCACGGCGAATAGAACGCGTGCGGCCAGCGCGGCTTCGGCGACCGTGGTGCCCGGCATGGGCGAGCCGTCAAGCGACTCGCAGAAATTCTCCACCTCTGCGCGGTAAAGATCAGGCGTATCGAAAGTCCATCTTTCTGTCCCGGAGGCGGTCGCTACCTCAATCGTGGATATGGCCTTCTCGCCAAGCAAGCCCGCAGCTCGCACGACGCAATCAGGAAAGGTGATGGTCAGGTCATTCGCCGCGGTGCTGGCGGATTGCGAAGCGGCGATCGCGACAGGGAATTCAGTATAGTCCATTATTGAGGAGACCGAATCCAGGACAGCATCGGTCCGCACGTGGTGCCCGGTGGCCATAACGCGAGCTGGCGAGCCGAAAAGGCCGACTGCGACGTCGACCGCGTGCACGCCGCAATCAAACATGGCGTTCGACCCGCCTAGTAGCGGATCGAGTTTCCATCGTGCGTTCGTCGCGGCATGGTTCATCATAAAGCACCACTGCAGCGTAGCCATGACCGGGGTATCGAATCGTCCTTCCCTTACGAGATCTCTTAGCGCGGTAAAGGCTGGCTGATGTCTTATCTGGTGAGCCAGCATGAAAGGTATGCCAGACTCTCTTATCAACCTCAGCACTGGCGCGAGCTGCTCGCGCTGGGCAACGAGCGGTTTCTCACAGATAACGGGCATTCCGAGTTGGGCGGCCAGCTCGATGTGGGATAGGTGCAGGAATGGCGGCGAGGATAGATAGACAATGTCATAGTAACTACGCAGTTCGGCGAATTCTCGCTCAGTTGACGCCAGCCGTATGTCCGCAGTCGACCCGATGCCTTGCTTGACGTGATCAGGGTTGCGGCCATGCACGACAGTTACCCGGCAGATCTCCGAGCCCGCCAACGCGGGAATCGTGCGCTTACGGGCCGTGCCGCTGCCAGACAGGATGCCGATACGCCGCAAAAAATCTCCATTCGAGAATGCCGGCTGCCGTCAGGCCGTGTGTTCGGCCGCTATCCGGCCGCTGCTTCTCCCCATATCGTCCTCGATCCGGATAACATCGTCCAGCTCAGGCGTTGACACCTCGACGATGACCAGGTCAGTGACCGCTTCGATCCGGTGGACTGCGCCTGGCCGAACGTGCACGATCTGGCCTGGCAGCAGCGCTGACTCGGTCACGGGAATGTCTCTGGTCTCGGCGATATAGAGCCGGCCCTCGCCGCAAAGGACGAGATTGGCCTCTTCTTTGTAGCAATGGTATTGCAGGCTCGTACGTCTTCCCGCGAGGACCCGGATGAGTTTGAAGCCGAACGGGCTGCCCTCGGCGACCAGCCACCGCTCCTCTCCCCAGTGCTTCCGCACTACTTTGGCAGTGGCCAGGTCCGATTTCCCAGGGCCCGCCTCGTTCTCGGCTCCGGACCGGCCGGTGGCCGCCAGCATCGAGATCACGCAGTCCACTGAGGTCTCCTAGTTCCCGACGTTCCAGATATGTCCCGCGTAATGCTCCATCGCGCTGTCCAAGGCAGTGCCAAGCACGTCATCGACAGATCTCATCTGCGCCTGGCAAGCAAGCTCTGCCTGCCGCTTGATGCCCCGGAACGCGTCGGTGGCGAATACATAGTGACCGGCCGCTATCGAGCGCTGCCGGTCTGTGCCGTCACAGCCCTCGTACCACTTCCGCCAAGCGCCGGACTCGTAGGCTAGCTGGAGAAAGTCGTCGATCTGCCGGGCGAGATGGAGCTCATCGAGGAGGGCGACGAAGGCGGTCGTCTCGGTCACGCCGAATTCTGGTGCTACGTTGACCGCGTCGGTGCCGTTGCGGACTAGTTCCCTGATGGCGTATCCGGGGAGGTAGTCAACGTTGTGAGCCTTCAACGCCAGCCCGTACTCCCAGCAAGTCCGCGCGAGCTGGCTTATCACGGATCCGACCGCGAGAGGGTCGCGGACGAGATCGCCGCGGTTTTCGGTTCCGATAACCTTGGTGCCCGTCTGTCCGACAACGAACGTCGGTGGCTGCAGTGACTCGCGGGCCAGACAAGCGAGTATATGCTCGACTTGCTCACGGAACTCGCTGGGTTCGCCGGGCGCGCTACTCTGCTCCTCCAGCCCGACCTCGAACGCGACATTCCGCCCGCTGGTACAGGCGAATTCCTGGCATTCGCCATAAAGTTTCACCAGGCGATCAACCGCACAGTCAAATGCAGCTTGCTTGTCACCCTCACGGGAGGTATCTATATGGAGCAACTGCACCCCGGAGCGGATATCGCAGAATAGTGACGTGAGGCTACGCTCCATTACCTGTGCGTCATCCAGGCTCGCACTTGTGTCGGCCGGATGCTGCCATGGACCGCCGTGATCTCGGCATATCTTTACTAAACCCTCCGGGTCTTTCCCACGAACGTAGTCAGCGAACCGCTCGGTCGACCATTGCTCGACGTACCCACCCCCGAGATCTTCGCATTCTACCTGGCTCCGGCTGGCAATGATCATCACCGGACGCCGGTATCGATAAGCCAGTCGGATCGCGGCATCCAGGCCATTACGCGACATCGGGCCTATCCCCAATCGTGACGGCACTGGCGGCCTCCGGCGTTGATAATTCATAGGGCACCTCTCAGACTCTAGCTCCATTAAAAGGATGCGCCAGGATTAACAACTACCGCTCTTTACACGCAATTAGCCTCGTCATGCGCAGGATTCACACCCGCCGGGTCCAGGGTGGCACTCCTCCGCTGCATCGAAGTTCTCCGGCCCGTCGCTCCGCTTAGGGTAACAGCATCTGGTGCGACTGGTATAGCGCGCCGCCGCGTATTGCCGTGATCTGGGTGAAGCGCACTCACCGATTTTCGCAGCTAGCTAGCGAAACGAAGAAGAGCGCGGTGGCTGTATGTGACGCCGGGCGGGCTATCGGCGACTCAAATGGCTGCTGCCTTCCCGCGGTTACCTTGACACCCTCGTGACAGTCGAGCAGGATCGGACAGACACTACCGATAAGCATCGGACGGGATGTATCTTGTGCCGCTCTAACGCGGACCGGGCCGGAAAGCGTGGCCGATTTCCTCGGGCGGGGCCGCGAAAGAGCGGTTGAGTACGCCAATGCCGAGAGCTTCACGCATCTTATTTTCTCCAGGCCAGACGCACCGGCACCGCCTAGCCACGTGCCCGGTGGAGAGGAACG
Organism: uncultured Actinomycetota bacterium; assembly: GCA_963788895.1. Lineage (GTDB taxonomy): Bacteria > Actinomycetota > Actinomycetes > Streptosporangiales > Streptosporangiaceae > DATBGO01. The sequence goes on from CAWBJA010000012.1 coordinate 576,766, forward strand.
CACCGATGACTGACTGGGCCGGATCCGACGTTTGGCTGGCGGACCTCACGCACACGGGGCGAGGCACCGCGACCGATACTATGCCCTTGGGCATCGCGTTCCTCGCCGCCTATCTCGGCAAGACCGATCAGCGCCCTGTACGTCTGTTCCGCTATCCCCACGCCCTGTCTGCCGCACTCGACCGCGATGTGCCCGCCGTGGTGGGCTTCGCCAACTACACCTGGAACGCGAAGCTGAGCAAGGCATACGCACGGGCAGTCAAGCGAGCGAACCCGGCGGCGATCGTTGTCTTCGGGGGGCCGAACCTTCCGCTGTCCGCCGCGGAGCAGGCGGCGTTCCTCGCCGAGGCCGGCTACATCGACCTTTATGTCGAACGCGAGGGAGAGGCGGCATTCGCCGCCGTGGTGCAGGCCTTTCGCGACGGCGAACGACGTCGCGAGGAGTTCGTGGCGGCCGCGCCTTCGGTGCTGGCCGTCACCCCCGACGGCGAGTTGCTGCGCAGCGAGCCGGCGCCTCGCTTTCAAAATCTCGACGCGATACCGTCGCCGTACCTGACCGGTCTGCTCGACGAGTTCTTCGACGGAACGCTTGTGCCGACTGTGCAGACTAACCGCGGCTGCCCGTTCTCGTGCTCGTTCTGCCTGGAGGGTGAGCGGTACTTCAGCAAGATAGCCTCGTTCGGGGCCTCGCGGGTGCAGGCGGAACTGGAGTACATCGCCGAGCGCATCGAGCCGGTGCTGGGCCGTGGCGGGCGCAACGAGCTCATGATCACCGACTCGAACTTCGGGATGTACCCGCAGGACGAGCAGATCTGCGAGGTGATCGGGCGGCTGTCGCGAACGGCCGGCTGGCCGCAACGCGTCAACGTAACGACCGGCAAGAACAAGCGCGATCGCATTCTCGCCGCGGTGGGCAAGGCCGGCGGCACCATTCAGCTGTCGGGTGCCGTGCAGAGCCTGGATGAACAGGTGCTCTCGAACATCCGCCGGTCGAATATCCGAGCTGACCAGCTGCTCGAGCTAGCCGCGAGCGCTGCCCACTCGGCAACGAGTACATACAGCGACGTCATTCTCGGGCTCCCCGGCGACACCCGGGCCGCCCACGAGGAGACCGTGCTGACCCTCATCGACGGCGGCTTCGGGCGGGTAAACACGTTCCAGTTCGCGCTCCTTCCCGGCGCTGAGGTCAACACGCCGGCGACCAGGAGCCGGTTCAGCATGCGCACCAGGTTCCGTGTCGTCCCGCGCGGGTTCGGCCGCTACCGGGTCTTGGGCGAGGACATGATCGCCGCCGAGGTCGACGAGGTCTGTGTCGAGTCAGGCAGCATGACGTTCGGCGACTACCTGCACAGCCGGCTATTCGACCTGATCGTTTCCCTGTTCCACAACGACGGGATGTTCCTGGCGACGGAGGCCATGCTCAGAGCGGTCGGCGTGCCCGTGCGCGACTGGCTCACCGCGATCGCCTACCGCACCGAGTGGCCGAGCCAGCTCGCGGCGCTGCGCGGCTCGTTCCTGGTCAGCACCCGAGAGCAGCTCTTCACGACTGAGCGGGAGCTGCTGGCCGACATCGAGTCACGCATCGACGATTACCTGGCTGGCGCGCTCGGCAACAATCTGCTGTATTCCTACCGGGCCAGGGCACTGCGCGATCATGTCGGCGACCTGGGCCATGTCGCGCAGCTCGCGAGCGCTGGGCTGGCATCGTCCGTGGCGGCGAGCGCCCTGCTTGCCGAGGCGGTGCGCTTCGACACCCTTAGCTTGAGCGGGCTGTTCGACCGGCACCCAGTCCGAGCACTGACTGACGTCTTCAACTACGACCTGCCGCAGCTGATGCAAACGCGAAGCACTGACGTACTGCCTGGTGAGCCGCTTACGGTCGACTTCGTGTTGACCGAGAAGGTCGCGGACGTTATCGAGAACTACCAGCAGCGCCTCGGCCGGACGGCCGACGGCCTGGGGCGCGCGCTCTCCCGGTTGCGGATCGACGAACTCCGGCGCGTCGCCAGGGTCCGGGCACCCGCGGGAAGTGCCACATAGGGCCTCGAGTCCGACGTCGTCAACTCCACGCGAGACGCACGTCGCTGGCGACTCGCTTCGCCTCCGTCATGATCGGATCGCCCAAGCGCTCCCAGATGCCACGCATGCGCGAGGTGATCAGCATCGAATCGATGCTGTTGTCCGCCAAGCCTGTTCGCAAGCCTATGCGGTGATGCACATCGCGACCTGGCATCTGCCTGCTCCGGCAGAATTGGCGGTCGAAGTCGAATAGCACCGCGTTCGGCCTCGATTCCGGTATCGAACCGCCGACACCGAGAATAGCGACGCGGCTATCAGGCGGCGATGCGCGGCAGAAGCTTCGCGCCTCGCTTAGCACGTCAATATCTTTCGCGAGAGCTTCCCACTCCAGCAGGGCGCGATAGTGATCCTGCATTTCATAGAATACGTCATACGAAATATCCAGGAGGATGGCAAGAATTTCTTTGGCGGGCGCCATCGAATTGGGTTTCTGCAGGTACCGCTCTATATTCCGCGCCAAACTGCACAGATTTGCGTCAATATCGCGAGGCTGAGGCAGCTCAATCGTCCACCCCTCTTGGCAGAGCGCAAAGGTGACGCCGCGATCCCAGAGCCGGTAGGCCAGGTCGGCGTCCTCAAGACCCCACTCCTGAAAGCTCTCATCAAAAGCACCCGCGTTCCAGAAGTCTTCGCTCAGGACCGAGCAGTTGCCAGTCCAGAAAAGCACCGGCGGAAGCGGCAACCGCCGGAGATCGAAGTCAATGCTTGCGAAAGTCTCATATCTGGGGTCGGTTTCCTTGGGAATCAAGTTAAATATCTGTTCCGCCGAAAGGTCCCTCGTCCTATCCGCCGGAAGATTCGCCTCGCCCAGATCAGTGGTGTACCCGAACGCTAGGCCTATTACGGCACGATGCAGCTTCGGGACACGCGCATGAGCAGAAAGATGGCTTGCCGCGAAGTTCGGGCCCGGGAGCTCGCCGGCATCAAAGAAGACCAGGACATCACCATCCGCCTGTTCCGCGCCAGCATTCCGGGCAGCCGCGGCCCGGTATCCCCTGTCTTCTTGGTAGTGATACTTAATTCTGTAGTTTGCCTCAAAGGACTTGACGAGGGACTCTGTTCCGTCCGACGATCCATCATCTGAGACGATCACCTCGAACTCATCCGCGGATAGCGATTCGCCGCGAAAGGCCTCCAGTGCTCTCAGCAGCAATTGCGACCTGTTATAGGTAGGAATGACAATTGAAATTTGCGGAGCCATGGCTACCTGGGTTCCCTTCAGTTACCGGCCAGCTACAGCAAGGAACCTGCTTCGAGGAGCAGCGTCTCAGGCTAGCACACGGGGTTCCTAAAATGGCGTCCGCAGCTTACCGTATAACACCTCCTGGACGATACAAGAATGAGCCGCTAAACCGAAGTAATTTACCCCTCCGGCGTGCGGCTTAGAGTATTCTGGCTCAATGAATACCGACGCGCGCGATATGGCCATCGAGGCGCGAGGGCTGGTGAAAGTCTTCCGCACGGCGAGGCGCCCGACCGGCCTGGCCGGGACGCTCCGCTCCCTGCTCGCGCCGGACATGGTGGCGACGACGGCGGTGAACGGAGTGTCGTTCTCAGTCGCGGGCGGCGAGTTGCTGGCGTTGCTCGGGCCGAACGGCGCCGGAAAGTCCACGACGATAAAGATGCTGACCGGCATCGTCACGCCGACGTCGGGCGAGGCGATCGTGGCCGGGGCGGTGCCTTACCGGGAGCGGGAGCGGAACGCTCGTAACATCGGTGCGGTGTTCGGACACCGTACCCAGCTGTGGTGGGACCTGCCCGCCTGCGAGTCGTTCCGGATCCTCCGGGATATCTACGGCGTTAGCCGGACCGAGCATACGGTGCGCCTGCGCGAGTTCGACAGCCTGCTAGAGCTGTCCTCATTCTGGGATACCCGCGTCCGGCATCTGTCGCTGGGCCAGCGGGTGCGCTGCGACCTGGCGGCCGCGCTGCTGCACGACCCGCCGGTCGTTTTCCTTGACGAGCCAACAATCGGCATGGATGTAGTGGTCAAGGAGCAGGTCCGCGGTCTGCTGCGACATCAGGTGGAGCAGCGAGGCCGCACAGTGTTGCTGACCACCCATGACATGACGGAGGTCGAGCGGCTGGCGGAGCGCGTCGTGCTGATCAACCACGGCCAGATCCTGATGGACGGCACGCTGGCAGACATCCGGGCCCGGTTCGGAGGTACCTGGCGCGTGCACGCGACCATCCAGAGATACCAGGCTGGGCCAGCCGCCGATCCGTGTCCGCCGGGCCTGGTCACGTTGGGCAACGACGGAGCGCGCGTGGTATTCGGCCCGGCCGGGAACGGTAACGGGAACGGCGTGCCCGCGCTCACCCCGCACCAGGCGCTCAAGCTGATCATCGAGCGATACGAGGTCGCCGATGTCCAGATCGTGGAGAGCGACCTAGAGGACGTGATGCGTGCGGCCTATAGGTGGACTGCATGACCGGGTCCGGTGCCGCGCTGGGTTGGCGGACAGCTCGCATCCAGGCGCTCAGCGACGTCCTGTCGCCGGGCCGGATCACCGCGCGCGCGATACGCCTGGTCATTCAGCTGACACTGGTAGTGAACCTATGGCGGGCGCTGTACACCCACGCCAGCGTCACTGCCGGGCTGACGAAGACCATGGCCGTCAGCTACGCGGTCCTGGCCGTGCTGGTGCTGCGCATCCGCAGAGTGCCGGCGGAGCAGCACGCTGCCCGTGACGCTGTGATTCAGCACATCCAGTACGGCACGATTGTCTACTGGTTCATCCGCCCGCTCTCCCCGCAGCGATACAGCCTGTGGCGCGGGGTGGGCGAACAGGCCTGGGGATTCGCCTGGGCCGGCGCGGGCTACCTGTGCTGCCTGGCCGCGGGGGTGCTGGCCGCGCCCGCATCGGCGGGCGCGGCGGCGGCGTTCGCGGTGACGTTCCTGCTGAGCCAGTCACTGCTTTATTACCTGGGCCTGCTCACCGATCTGATGTGCTTCTGGACCATCAAGAACGCCGCGGTAGTGGCGATCTTGATGTTCACCCAGAACCTGCTGTCCGGCGGCTACGCGCCGCTGTGGTACTTCCCCGGCTGGTTCCGGTCGGCGAGCGCGGCGCTGCCGTTCCAGTACACGATCGGCGTGCCGCTGTCGTTCTATGTCGGCCGGATCCCGGTGGCCGACCTGCCCGGCCAAGTCGCGGTGGCAGCCGGATGGGCGGCGGCGCTGGCCCTCGCGACGCGGCTGCTGTGGCGCAAGGCCGCCCAGCGAATAGCCACCCAGGGCGGATGAGCACGGCGACAGCGCGATGGCGAGCGTTCGCGGCGGCCTGGCGGCTGGCACTGCGGATCGCCGCGGTCAGCTTCCGGGCTGAGCTGGACTACCGGGCGAATTTCCTGACGAATGTCGTCTTCGGCGTGGCCTGGCAAGCTTCCGTCATCGTCTTCGCCGCCGTCCTGCTCGGCAGCTTCCCCGGCATGGGGGGCTGGTCCAGCCACGCCGTCCTGCTCATCGCCGCGATGCGGATGCTCAGCCATGGGCTGTGCGCGCTGTTGTACGACCGGAACGACCACCTCCCGGCGATGATCCAAGATGGCCGCTTCGAGGCCTGCCTGCTCCGGCCCCTGCCGGTCTACCGGCAAATCCAGCTCTCCGTCTTCCCCGTCAACGCCTTCGGCGACCTGCTGGTGGGCGCGTCCATGTTCGCCTGGGCCATATCGGTCATCGACGTGCACTGGACCCTGCTGCGGATCGGGTATCTCGCCGCCGGTCTCGCTGGCGGCGTCCTGGTGGAAGCGGCCATCAAAATAACGCTCGCCAGCTTCTTGCTGCGCTTCCCCGCCACCTCATCCTGGCATGGGTGGATCGAGGAACTGCTCGGCACGTTCGGCAACTACCCGCTCAGCTTCCTGCCCCGCCGGATGAGCAACGCGTTCACCTACCTGTTGCCGCTCGCCTTCATCGCCTACTTCCCCGCGGCGATACTGACCGGCCACGCCGGCGGCCTCAACGTGCCGTCCGCGGTCGCCGCCGCAGCTCCGCTGATCGGCCTGGCCGCCTTCGCCGGGGCACGGCTGCTGTGGAACGCCAGGCTGCGACGGTACACCGGGGTTACCGGCTAGCCACCGCCGGCCACGGTCTCCATCAGGGAAACGTACCGGGACCGCAACACGGCATGCGGACAGTCTTCGTGCCAGGGCTTGTGCGGGCCCGCAAAGTGCACGATCCCGGTGTACTCGCGGCCAGGCTGGGGATCGAGGTCGTAATAGACAAGGTGGTTCCACTTGCTGTCCAGCCCGAACCAGCGTTGGTGAGCCGCGACATTGAGCGCGTCCTGGTCTGGATACCGGAACCCGTCCCGCAAGCCTGATATATAGTCGAAGCACCTTTCGGTAATCTCCGAACGCAACCATTCCCGCACATCGATCAGCAGGATGCCGGAATTGAAGTATGGGTCATCTGGTTTGATGAAGTCCGGCGCGCCCGGCACTCCCGCTTTCGACCCCATGGTCGGTGAACCAGGGTCCTGCACGGCACCCAGTGTCGCCCCGCCCAAGTCCGTCTCCCACAACTCGGTCAGGCTGCTCATGCACAACACATCCACGTCAAGGTAGAGCAGTCTTTCAGCTCGCGGGGAAATAGCGGCCGGCATCAGCAGCCGGATATACATACCCGGGGTGACCCAGGGGTTCTCAGGACCCGGCAGCGGAAGACTCCGGAAGGTTTCGCCGGAGTCCAGCATCTCAACGCGCGCCCGGCCGTTAATCTGCCGGAGCAGTGGTTCGCGGAGAAGGTTCCGGCCTTCGCTGGTCGCCATCAGCCAGAAGGTGATGTCCCGCTCCCCTAGATGCTGCTGGAGAACTGATTCGATCGTCACCTGAACATAGTGCGAGTAGTGCTCGTCGAACGCGAACGCGATATCCACGGCGCTCCTTCACAGGCTGGCGCGGCTCACGGGACCCCGATTTGCTTCTGAGTGGCGTCGAGCCTATCCGCGAACTCAAGCCATGTGCTCGCCGCTTGCCGCGCCAGCGCGCTGACTAGTGCGAGGCGATACGGCGGAATCACATCCATGCAGCTGGGCATGTCTGCGCCGTCGATCGCATGGTCGGCGAGCCAGCGCAGCAGATCGCGTCCTGCTTCCTTGCTCCGCAGCGATGGGTCAGCGAACAGCTGCGTCAAGGCGGCTCGCTTGTTGTTATCGCGCTTATCGCCACTACGCGTCCGGCGAGACTGACGGGCGGGCGTTACCGGGTCCACCGGATCCTGGCTCGCCGCCAGCTCGTCACGAACCGCGGCGACGGTCGCCGGCGAAACCCCGGCCGCGGACGCGACTTCACGAAGCGACGCCCCTGGCTGTTCGGTGATCAGCTTGAGCGCCAGCTGCCGCTTCTTGAGCCGGTCTACCGGATACAGGCGGCCATCCCGGCCTCGCCTGCTGTCTGGCTGAGGAATTTCCGCACCTGAACGAACGCGCATCGCGGCGACGGTCTTTCCGGAGAGGCCGACCTTAGCGGATATTGCCCGATCGGACAGGTCGGCATGAGTTTCCAGGATCCGCCGGGCCGCGGCCTTGCGGTCGCGAAGCGACAACGGCAAGCCGTGCTTAACATTCAGCTCTACCGCGAGAATGAAGGCATCCTCCTGACTGCCATCGAAATAAATAACCTCGACTTGCTCGCGCCCCTTTCGGACAGCGACGGACAGGCGATGCATCCCGTCGATGACGCGCATCGTGCTCCGATGAACTAGAATCGGCGGCAGTTCCGCGCCGCATTCGGCTAGCCTCGCTACGTGAGCTCGATCAACACCGCTGAAGCGCGGGGATTCCCCAGGGATTATGGCACCAATCGGAACACAGTGTATGGCGTGCACGCCGACAGCACGCTCACCTGCCATTTCGTGGCTTGTGGGTATCAGGTCCAGGGTGTTACGGCTCCGCTGCATCGAAGTTCTCCGGCCCTTCGCTCCGCATTCTGCACCGGCAAGTGCTCCCCGCTACGCGCGACCCACACGCCACACCAGCTTGTCGCCCTCCTTATTGAGCGCATATTGCAGCGTCGTCCGAGCCCTGCAGCGCGGGGTTAGCGTCGACGAATGTGACATATAGGGTAACAGATCGGGCGTAACTGGTACAGCGGAGAGACTCTGATGACGACTGTGAGGATAGGTCTGCCGGGCGGTGCCAGCATCGGTTGCCGCGCGGTGCTATTTGACATGGACGGAGTGCTTGTCGACTCGCTGGCGGTCATCGCGCGGCATCTGCGCGAGTGGGCGACCTGCCGTGACCTTGACCCCAGCCGGGTGGTCGACATGTCGCCAGGCAGGACGAATGCCGATCTGGTGGCACTGGTTGCCCCGGCGCTCGATGCCAACGCTGAAGCCAGGCTCATGACCGAGCGGCAGGTTTCCGATACGTCCGGGATAACGGCCTGCCCTGGCGCCCGCAGGCTCCTGGGCGCACTGCCGGACCAGGCACGCGCCGTCGTCACGTCCGGGTCGCGCGGGATCGCCCTGGCCAGGTTGGCGGCGGCAGACCTGCCATTGCCCGAGGTAATCGTGACCGCCGACGATGTCCGGACCGGCAAGCCCGACCCGGAGTGCTATCTGCTGGCCGCGCGGCTGCTTGACCTCCCGGCAGCCGACTGCGTGGTCATCGAGGATGCTGAAGCAGGGCTGGCTGCTGCCCGCGCGGCTCGAATGCGGACCGTCGCCGTGGCAGCGCCGGGTGCCCGCATCGCCGGGGCTTGCGACTTCGAGGTCGCCTCCGTGGACGAGCTGAGCATCGTCCTGTCGCCCAAGGCTGGGAACGCCGCCGTGCGATATTGATGTTGCTGGTGTGCTGTTACTACGGAGCGCACATCTTAATAGTAAGGGGCATTAAGATTACCAAGCTACAGAAAGCAGCGTATAACGCGCAGTTGGCAGCGGGTTTGCCAATCAGCGAGATGGCTAGCCTCCAACAAATCCTGGCTCAGCTGACGTGGCCTGGCCGGACGATGCCGTGCTCGTAGGCGTAGACGGCGACCTGCACCCGGTCCCGCAGGCCGAGCTTGGCGAGAATGCGGACGATGTGGCTCTTCACGGTGGCCTCGCTGAGGTAGAGCCTGGCGGCGATCTCGGCGTTAGACAGGCCCTGGGCCACGAGCCGCACGACGCCGAGTTCCCGTTCGCTGAGGCCCCCGGCAGCACCGGCAACTGGGGTGCCGGGGGCGGGGCCGCTGCAGAAGTCCTCGATCAGCCGCCGGGTGAGGGCCGGGGCGAGGAGGGCCTCGCCGGCGGCTACCGCGCGCACGCCGCCGGTCAGCTGGTCTCGGCTGGCGTGCTTGAGCAGGAAGCCGCTCGCGCCGGCCTTAAGGGCGTGGTAGACGTACTCGTCCAGGTTGAAGGTCGTCAGCATCAGGATCCGGGCCCGGGACCCGGCCTGGACGAGCCGGGTGGTTGCCTCGATGCCGTTCATGCCGGGCATGCGGACGTCCATCAAGATCACGTCGGGGTCGAGAAGCCGTGCCTGGGCCAGTGCCTGGCTGCCGTCGGCGGCCTCCCCGGCGACGGCCAGATCCGGCTCGGCTTCCAGGAGCATCCGCAGGCCCTCGCGGACGAGGTCCTGGTCGTCGGCGATCAGGACGCTGATCACGACAACTCGCCCGGCGGCAGGCCGCCGCCGAGCGGCAGCCGGGCGCGCACGGCGAACCCGCCGCCAGGACGCGGCCCGGCGGCCAGCTCGCCGCCGAATACCGCGGCCCGCTCGCGCATGCCGGCCAGCCCGTGCCCGGCGCCCGGGGACCCGTTACCGGGCTGCCCGGTTCCGTTGTCGGTGACCTCGATCGTGACGGTGTCGGCCGCGCAGCCGACCGTCACCTCGGCGCGGGCCGGGCCCGCGTGCTTGAGGACATTGGTCAGCGCCTCCTGGACGATCCGGTACACCGACACGTCCACGACCGCGGGCAGCGCGGCGAGGTCGCCGTCGATGACCAGGTTCACCGGCAAGCCGGCGGCCCGGACTCGGGCAGCCAGCGCGTCCAGTTCGGCGATGGCCGGCTGCGGGGCGAGCCCGGCCTCCTCGTCCGGGTCGCGCAGGACGTTCAGCAGGCGGCTGGTCTCGTCCAGTGCCTGCCGTGCGCTGTTCTCGATCTTTTCCAGCGCCGCCCCGGCTGGCTTTCCCGACGCCCGGGCGCCGGCGGCCTGCAGTACGACCACGCTGAGGTGATGAGCGACGATGTCGTGCAGTTCCCTGGCGATCCGGGCCCGCTCATCCGACGCGGCCTGCCCGGCCTGCCGCTGCAGGGCGGCGCTCCGCGCGGCCAGCGAGACGGCCCGCCCGCGAGCGTGGACGAACACGCCAGCCAGCCAGAATGCCAGCAGCTGCAGAAACGTCAATGCCACGGTCGTCGAGCCGCCGTAACCCTGCGCGAAGGCCAGCGCCAGCTCGCCCTTGTGGCTGAGCACGGCCACGACCGGGGCGGTGAGGACCAGCCCAGCGACCGCACGGCGAAAGCCGGCCTGCGCGCCCAGTGAGTAGGCGGCGGCGAGCAGCACGAACGTGAACGCCAGGCCCCGCACCGAGTTGTGAGCGAGCAGGCACAGCAGTGCTATGCCAGCCCAGATCGCCAGCCACATCAGCAGCGGCGCGCGGCGGCGCAGCACCAGCGGCGCGCCCAGCAGCAGGGGCAGCAGCGCCAGCAGCCACGAAGGCCCGGCGATCGCCTCGCTGCCGATCAGGCGGGGCGAACCCGACGCGGCGACGGCGATCAGCCCGGCCGCGGCGATCCCCAGCCCGGCATCGACGATGATGCCAAGGTCACCGCCCGCCAAGCGCCCGACTGCCTGCATGCCACCGAAGGTATCCCCCTGGCCAGGCCAGGCACATCATCCGTGAGGCGACCTGGATTCAATCTTGCGATTGAACCGGTTCCATCCCGCGAGCGCAGACAACCGGCCCGGCATCCAGGGACAGTGGGCGGCGGACACACCGGACTGGAGCATGGGAGGAGATCGATGAACGTCGTCGAGGCCAGCGGCCTGGGCAAGCGCTACGGCCGTACCTGGGCGCTGCGCGAGTGCACGGTGGAGATCCCCGCCGGGCGGGTGGCGGCGCTGGTCGGGCCGAACGGGGCCGGCAAGAGCACGCTGCTGAACCTGACGGTGGGCCTGTCGGCGCCGTCGGCGGGCGCGGTCACCGTGCTGGGCGGCCGTCCAGCGGGGTCACCAGCCGCGCTGGACGGGATCGCGTTCGTGGCGCAGGACACGCCGCTGTACAAGACCCTGTCGGTCGCGGACATGATCTACATCACCCGCAGCCTGAACCGGCGCTTCGACCAGCCCTACGCGAACTCCCGGCTGGCCGATCTCGGCATCCCGCTCAGGCGGAAGGCGGGCAAGCTGTCCGGCGGGCAGCAGGCGCAGCTCGCGCTGACCCTGGCGCTGGCCCGCCGGCCGCGGCTGCTGGTGCTGGACGAGCCGGTGGCGATGCTCGACCCGGTCGCCCGGCACGACTTCATGGCCACGGTAGCGGCGGCTGCGGCTGCCGACGGGGTGTCGGTGCTGCTGTCCTCCCATGTGCTCGCCGAGCTGGAACGGGTGGCCAATTACCTCATCCTGCTGTCCCGGGGCCAGGTGCGGCTGGCCGGGGAGGCCAAAGACCTGCTCGCGGCCCATGGCCAGGCCAGCCTGGAAGACCTCGCCATGGCTTACCTGCGCGAGACCCAGACGTCGGAGGTGACGCGATGACCGCGCTGAGGGTGCCCGCCCGCCCGGACGCCGGCCGACGCCAGGCTGCGGCCGGTGCCGTGGCGGCGGATGGCCGGGGTCATCTGGCGGCAGCACCGGATCGCGCTGGCCGCCGTGGCCGTACTGCTGGGCGCGCTGGCGGTGTACGAGTGGCTCACTGGCGAATCACTGCACCACGCCTGGGCCGCCGCGATCGCCTGCCACCCGGCAGGCTCGCCCGCCTGCCAAGGCCCGGTCAGCACTTTCGATTACCTGGAGAACTTCGTGTCGCTCGGCGGCCCGCTGCAGATGGTGCCCGCGCTGATCGGGGCGTTCGCCGGGGCACCGGTGCTGGCCCGGGAGATGGAGACCGGCACCTTCCGGTTCGCCTGGACGCAGGGCTTCGGCCGGTGGCGCTGGGCGCTCGCCAAGCTGGCGGCGCTCGCGGTCGTGCTGGCCGCCGCCGCCGGCGCGTTCGGCGTGCTGGTGTCCTGGCATTACCAGCCGTACTTCGCGCCGGGCAATCAGGCCCTGGGTCTTACCGAGCTGTCCAAGTTCGATACCGGCCTGTTCAACCTGCACGGGCTAGCGTTCCCCGCCTGGACGCTGGCCGCCTTCGGGATAGGCGCCCTGGCCGGTATGCTCATCCGCCGGGTTGTCCCCGCGATCGTCGCCACTCTGGCCGTCTACACCGGGCTCGCCTTCGCGGCCGGGCTGTACCTTCGCCCGCACTACCTGGCCCCGCTGGTCACCCGCAACCCGAACGTGCCGGGCTCCGCGTGGATCCTCAGCCAGTGGTCGACCAAGGACGGCAGATTCGCCTTCTCCGGTTTCCCGCCTGGCAACCTCCTCAACCAGTTCTGCTCCTCCCTTCCGCCGGGGAAGGGCGGGCCTTCGGCGAAAGCATTCACGCATTGCCTCGCCCAGCACGGCTACACGCAATGGACCAGCTACCAGCCGGCCAGCCGGTTCTGGCCCTTCCAGTGGATCGAGGGCGGCTGGCTGCTCGCGCTGTCAGCGCTTCTCATCGCCGCAACCATCTGGCTGGTCCACCGGCGCGCCGCCTGACGCATCCCGCCAAGGCCGGCTGCCGCCGCGGTTCGCCGGGGAGTAAACCACCGGCCTTTCTGCCATAAGGCGCCGGCGATCAATCCCTCCAGCACCGGCACGAGCACCGTCTTTCCCTCCGGGCTGACGGCCAGGGAAACCACAGTCCTCACCTGCTGGCGGTTCAGCACGCCCCGGGCCTGCCGGATGGCAGGCCCGCTAACACCCGAATGAGGAAACGCGATGCACATGAACGGGATCTTGCCGAAACGACCGCCCGCCGCACGGCCGCCAGGCCGCCGACTGCGCCGACGGTGGCTGGCCGCCGCGTCCCTGGCGGCCTGCCTGGCCGCCGCGTACCCGGCTGCCGCCGCTGCCGGCAGCACGTCCGCGTCCGCGGGGACCGCGCAGGTGAACTGTGCGCCGCCCGGGATGAAGCTGGAACCCTGCTACAGCCCGCAGGCCTACGAGACGGCCTACGGTGTCGCGCCGCTGCTGCGCCGCGGCATCGACGGCCGCGGCGAGACCGTGGCCATGCCCGAACTGGCCCAGACCCCGGCCTCCCCCGGCGCCACCGACGTCCGCAAGGACCTGGCCGCCTTCGACACCAAGTTCGGCCTCCCCCAGGCCAGGCTGCACGTCGTGACGGCCATCGCAGGGTCCCCGACGCCCTACCTGGCTAGCGGCGAGGAACTCGGGGACGCCGAGATGGTGCACGCGTTCGCGCCCGGCGCGACCCTCGACATCATCCTGGTGCCCGCAGACGCCATATCCAGCCCCGCGGACTTCGCCGCCGCGATCACCAAGGCGATCCGCGAAAGCGCCGCCCTGCACGCCGCGGTGCTCTCCATCAGCGCCAGCGGCGGCGAGCACGCCTTCACCCGCGCCGAGGCAGCCGCGATGAACGCGGCGCTGGAGCAGGCCCGCGATCAGCACGTCACCGTCCTCGGCTCCTCCGGAGACGACGGCGCGATCAGCAGTCACGAAGGCCCGCCCGTACAGGTCAACATGCCCGCCTCCGACCCGCTGGTGCTCGGGGTCGGCGGCACCGTCATGGACGCCAGCCCGGACGGCGCCTACCTGGGCGAGATGGCCTGGAACGACAACACCAGCGCCTCCGGCGGCGGCTACAGCAGCCTGTTCCCCCTCCCGCCGTACCAGGACGGCCTCGCCCGGGCCCGCGCCACCCGCGGCGTCCCCGACGTGGCCGCCAACGCCGACCCCTACGGCGCCATGGCGATCGAGTACGGCGACGGCGAAGTCCGGGCGGCCACCGGAACCAGCTCCTCCACCCCGCTGTGGGCGGGCGTGATCGCCCTGGCCGACCAGCAAGCCGGCCAGCAGCTAGGCTTCGTCAACCCCGCCCTCTACGCCATCGCCCGCAGCCCCGCCTACCACCAGGCCTTCCACGACGTCGTCACCGGCGACAACTCGATCCTGTGGCCCACCGGCGTCTTCACCGGCTACACCGCCGGACCCGGCTGGGACCCGGTCACCGGCCTGGGCAGCCCCGACGCCCAGTACCTGGTCCCCCTGCTAGCCCGCACCGCCCGCTCCCGCGCCTGACCAGGGCAAACCCGCGCCCCGGGCAGGTAACGGCCCCTGAGGCAGACCACCAACGCTTCATGATGGTGGTTTGTCCGGTCCCCGAGTGCCGCGGCTGAGACGGTCCCTGACAGCGGCAAGCATGTCGCGCCGCCGTTCCGCCCTCCACCTGGGAGCAGTCCACCGGGGCCGTGACCGGCCTGCGCCAGGGTGAGGCGTGCCGCCTGGGCCGCGGCGATGCCGACCTGGAGACCGGGACGGTCGTGATCACCGATTCCAAGTTCGGCAAGTCCCGGCAGGTATTCCTGCACCCGGCCGCGGCCGCCGCGCTGGGCGTACGAGATCCTCATGCAGCGGGATATCCAACTTGGCAAGCAGTCATCCAGGCAAGAGACCAGGTCAGCAGGTGTGACACAATTGTCGGCACCCACAAAGCATCACCCGAGTGGATACTTACGGTAAGTGTTTCAGCCTGCACCTTCCGTGTTCATGGCTGGCATCGCCCCGCTCACGCATCCCAGCAGAACCAGCGCGCCGGCTCAGCCCAGCGCAGTCATGCCACAACAAAATAGACCTCACTTACTGGAGTTACATCCATGCCCCTGCGGCCCGCGCGGCGGCCGGGACTGGCGCAGCCTGACCGAAAGCGGCATCGGCAGTGCGCCGCTGTGCCGTGCTGCGGCGCTCTGGGATACTCGCAGACATGGGCGATGAAGCGAGCCGCGGCAATGAACGGCAGCAGCTGGCGGCGGGAGACCGGCGCCGTGTCGCGATCGGGAAAGCTGCCTTCAGCACACTCTGGACCGCCATCGCGTTCTTTGTCTTCACAGTGCCGGCTAAGCAGGTCAAGCCCGTCTACGAGCACGCGCCCTGGCTGAACGATCCGTATGACACGCTTTACTCATTCGCGATGTTCCTTGTTCCGCTGGCAACTGCCTTCTTCCTCGTCCAGGTGTCACTGTGCCGGAAGGCCGAAGTGCTTCCGGCAGAACGGGCGCGCTCCGTTCTGCGAGGCTGCCGGGTCGCCGACATCGTCATGACCGCCACCCTGGCCTCCTGCTGGATCAGCGTTGCGGCTGGAGCCAACAGGGCACAGTGGAACGACAGCACGACGACCGCCCTCGTCGCGGGTCTTGCCGTCGTCACTGGCCTCGACATCAGGGCTGTCGTCATGCTGGTGCGCGCGCCCCGTCTCGGACGCTCCGGCGCATCGCGCGGCGAGGCAGTGGATGACTGGCTCGGCGACGCTATCCTCGTCGCCCGCAGAGAAAGCCGCTGGTTCGGGCCCTTCCGCTCCCTCGTGACGTCGGTCATTGCCTGGTGCGACCGGACCGTTATCGCGCGCCTGCGCCAGCACCCGATCCTTGGAGCCGCGCTTGCCTCGCTTGCGTTCGGTACCGGAGTGGGCCTCAATCAGGGAATCCGGGAGGGGTACTTCCTGGCCTCGACCTTGCTCACGGTGGGCCTGCTCACCTGCGGAATGTTTGCCTTCCTGATGCTGGCTGGCTCCTATCTCGGAGTAATCCGCAGTGGTGCCCCGCTCGCGGGTGTGCCACGGAGGCTGACCGATGCAACGGTTATTGCATGCATCGCAGCACTCGTAGCTCTTGCCTTCCGGAACTCGCTTTGGTGGATCATCGGAACGAATGCAAATTCCGCCGGAAACGGCCAGTTCGCTGGGCTTCTTGGCATCGCAGTCGCAACCGCGTTCGCGGCAGGGTTCGCTATCGAGTCCATCTTGGGTACTCACGCCGGGCGGTACGCACGAACCTGACCTCTGGGCACACGAGGGGACCGTCAGCCCGGCTCAGGCCGACGTGACCACCATCCCCCGGCGAGCGCACAGCCAGGCAAGCAGGCGCTGCGGCCCGAGGCCATCAGCGAGCTGAACCAGGCCCTGGACGCCGCAGGTGTCGGCTACACCACCGAGATCTACCCCGGCACCATCCACGGCTACACCATGTCCGACACCGACGCCTTCAACCCTTCCGCGTTGCAGCGCCACTGGGACCGCCTCCTCCCCCTCCTCGACCGTACCCTGGCCAGCAGCTGAGGCTCCGGCTCGGAACCCAGTCCCGTACACGGCTCCGGAGTCCTAGGGATGTTCCGAAGCCGGTGTCAGGGAGCATTGATTGATGGCGGCGATGTGGATGGTGGCCTGGTAGCGGACAGCGAGTTCGTCATACCTGGTGGCCACGGCCCGGTGGCGTTTGAGCCTTGCCTCGTTCGACGGCGTTGCGGGTCGCGATAGATGCCAGGGTCGAAAGCCGGTGTCCGGCCGCACCACTGCTCTCCTGCAGCAAGGTGCCATGGATGCCCTGCCGCTGTCCGCCGTTGCTCCGCGCTGCGAGGGTGCCCGCTATACGCAGGAGAAGGACAGGGGGTTCAGGGTGACCCTAACCTTGAGGAGAGGTTAGGAGGTCCGCTGTGAACGGAGATACCGCTTTATCGCTGATGCTCGTGTTTACGGCGGTTCTGGGCTGCGTCATCGGTAAGCGTCGGGGTCGTCCCGTGCTGGGGCTGCTGCTGGGTTTCGTGATGGGTCCGCTCGGACCGGTCGTTATCGCGCTCGTGCCGCGCCGGCGCAGCCGTCCGTGGTATGAGCGCACGGGTTTCGCAGCTCAAAAGCTCACTTCCGGCGGTGTCCGGGCCGGTGTGATCGTAGGTCGGAGGTGCGTTCCGGCTCGTACTAGGTGGGTCCGCGGGGAGCCTATTTATCACCCTCCTATTCATGACAGTCAAAGCGGTTACGGTGCACCTGGTCGCTGGGATCGGACGAGGATCCCGGAGCGAGTTCCGGCACAGTTCTGGCTGAGGCTGAGGAGCGGCGACGGTCGCAGTGGCTGGGTGCAGGTGGACGAGGCCACGTACAGGTTCCCTGACGGGCACCATGTCGACCTGAGGAGCTGGTGCCGCATCAAGCTACGTTTGCCCGGTCGATATATTCGAGCCCGACAGGCAGAGGCGGGAAGAGCGACCAACGTCGCCGGGCCGTAAGGGCCTGGCATACTGCCGCACAGATGGCCTTGTCGGCGCTCTTCCCGCCCAGAACACCCTTTGTTCAGGGCACTCCTACCGCCTATTCCTGGTGCCTGTCAGTGGGCGCTGGTGGGTTTGCCGGTCGGGTGAGGGGGCTGCGAGTGGGAGGGCTCAGCGGTGGGGTGATTTTGAGAGGGTGGCACTTGGGTGGGGGGTGCCGTGGGCTGGCCGGCCGCGGGGGTGCCTGGGTGGGTCACTGCGCCACAGTAGGTGCTGATGCTGGCGGAGCCACCAGCGGCAGTTGCCAGCCTGCGGAAGGCTGTGGCCTTTTGCGCGGCACTGCCGTGGGCCTTCATGTGCGTGTAGGCCGTGCACAGGCCGTAGGCGGAGTGCCCTGGCAGTGACGAGTCCTGGGGAGTGGCGGAGTGCGTCTGCTGCGTGCCTGGTGCCTTGGGCGCACCTATGGTGTCATGCGCGAATTTCTGCACGGGCGCCGGCAGCTTGTTGGCATAGGCTGCAGCAGCGGCACCGCCGAGGGTTACGGCAGCCGCCGCGGCAGCCGCGGCGAGCTTGGCGCTGAGCAGTGAGGTGAGCACGGGATGCCTCCTACGGCATTGGGGGGATTCAGCGGGGGGCCTGCCGACCACGCCGCGGAACACCGCGAGCACACTCGCCTCCGAATTCGGGTCGCCGGTCGCTGGCGCACCGTGGAGCGCAGCGAGGCCCTGCGCCACGTGGCGCAGGCCTGCAGGTGCGTCCTCGGGCGGAAGCGTTCTGGCGAGCAGAGCATCGAAGGCGAGGTCCCCGACAGGGGGGACATCACCTCGCGCTGGCCGCGGGAAGATCGGCATATCACCATCGCAAGCGCCGCGGCCGGTCATCGCGTTACACCTGCCGCAGACAATATCTGGGCGAGGCGCCGCAGGCCCCGGTGGGCAGCTATACGGACCGCGCCTGGGCTCCGGCCCACAATCTGGGCAACCGCCTCGTTATCGAGGTCCGCCACGACCCGCAGCAGGATCACTTCGGCCTGCAGAGATGGCAGCGCCGAGACCGCCTTGACCATCTCCGCCGTGGCCAGATTCACCATCGCCAGCGCAGCGGCATCGGGTGTGGTCGGCTCCCGGGCTGGGTGCAGCTCATCGAGTGGCGCCACCGGGTGGCGGGATCGACGGCGGCTCTCGTCGATCGCACGGCGCCTGGCGATCGTAAACAGCCACGCTCTCCAGGCAGATTCATCTCCGCGGAAACGGGGCAAGCCCCGCACGACCTGCACCCAGGTTTCCGAAGCAACATCCTCGATAGCCCCCGGCGCGGTCACCCAGAGGTACCGAAGCAAGACCGGGTTAGCATCCCGGTATAGCAGCGAGAAGGCAGCCTCGCTGCCCGCCTGAGCGGCGGCCATGACGGCCGGGAATCCTTCGCCGATCACAGGTGCGAGTATCAGGACTAGATCTGCTACCCGCAGCGGATTGGCAAAACCACGGCGTGACAGCAGGCTGACGCAGGCAACAGATGGCTGGCCGGCGCCTGAACGGCAACCCTGAGGCGAATCCGGACGAGTTTGCAGCAATTCCTTCGCGCGTGCGGTTCGCGGCTGCATGATTGCCGATGACGGCAGCCCGATGACCAGGGCAGCCTGCAGGATTCCCACAGAAGGAGCCCTAATGCAACGTCCAC
The DNA here is from genome assembly GCA_963788895.1 of uncultured Actinomycetota bacterium. GTDB lineage: Bacteria > Actinomycetota > Actinomycetes > Streptosporangiales > Streptosporangiaceae > DATBGO01. The sequence goes on from CAWBJA010000012.1 coordinate 595,759, forward strand.
CGGCCAGCGACTGGCCACCCGGTTCCAGCCGGGCCGGTACGCGGCGGCACCTGCGCCGGGTACTGGCCTCCGCCGCCACGGCAGCTGCCCTGGTCGGCGCGGCCGCCGCGCTCGCGCCGGCCAGTGCTACCACTCACGCCCGGCCCGGGAGGGCAGGGGGGCTAGCCCCGCAACTGGTCGGCCTGCCGCATACTCCGGGCGTGATCACCGCCGGACGGACCGATGCCACCGCGTGCGTGCTGCCGGACGGCAGCGATGTGTCGTTCTTCCACTGCTACACGCCTCAGGACATCCGCAGCGCCTACGGGGTGAACGCGGTCGCCCCGCTGGCGGGCTCGGTCCCGAATTACGGACAGGGCCAGACCATTGTGCTGGTGGATTCCTATGGCAGCCCGACGGCCGCGGCCGACCTCGCGCAGTTCCACCAGACTTTCTTCCCGAACCTGCCGGCCCCAGATTTCCAGCAGATCTTCCCGCTGGGCAACCCGCAGTACAACAACGCCTGCAACGGCGGCGGCATCGCCATTTCGGGCCAGTGCGCGGCGGCCGGCTGGTCGGGCGAGGCAACGCTCGACATCGAGTGGGCGTACTCGATCGCTCCGGAGGCGCACATCATCCTGATGGCGATCCCGCCCGCCGAGACCGAGGGTGTCCAGGGCTTCCCCACCATGTTCAATGCGATCTCCCAGGAGATCCAGGCGACGCCGCCGGGGACGGTGTTCTCGATGTCCCTCGCGATCACCGAGCAGACTTTCGGCGGAGCGGCGCAGGCTCAGACCGCCCGGTTCGACCAGGTCTTCAAGCAGGGCCTGGCCCGGAATGACAATTTCTTCGCGGCTTCCGGAGACTCAGGCACCTGGAATTCCGCCAAGCAGAAGGCCGACAGCGCCACCTACAACTTCCCCACGGCGCAATGGCCGGCAAGTTCCCCGTACGTGGTCGCGGTCGGCGGCACGCAACTGCAGGATGGCTGGACCTGGAACCCGGCCAGCAACGACGCGTTCACCAGCAGTGGCGGCCTCAACCCCGCATACTGGCAATGGACCAACGGCGGCAACAGCCAGGCGGTATGGAACGAGTCGTGGGCGCAGATCGGCACCGGCGGCGGGGCCAGCAGCATCTACTCGCGACCCTCGTGGCAATCGGCCGTGGACCCGGGCTACGGTGACCACCGGCTGACCCCCGACACCTCGTGGAATGCGGCGGTGAATGGCGGCGTCGACGTCTACATCACCTCGTACCCGCAATACAACTGCGGCAACAGCACCGGCTGCTGGACGATCTTCGGCGGCACATCCGCCGCGACGCCGCAGACAGCGGCGCTGGTCGCACTCGTCAACGCGGCCCGCCACGCCGCCGGCAAGGACCCGATCGGCTTCCTCGACCCGATCCTCTACAGCGGCGCTGGCTCGTCGGATTACACCGACATCACCCCGCAGCACTACGGCAGCGCCCCGGCGGATTTCGCCGGGTCTGACGTTGGGGTGAGCGGGACCGTCAGCAAATCCGTCGGTGACCTAGTGGACAACCAGATGTGGCAGGCCCCGGCAGCCGGGTACCCGACCACTACTGGGTACGACGCCACTACCGGCTGGGGCGTGCCCAACGCGCCAGCGTTCGTCTCCGGCCTGGCGGGCCTGCCGTAAAGAGACGGGCACCCTGTCCGCCGCGGGTCCGGGGCGCAGCCCGGGACCCGCGGCGGCTTTTTGCCGGGTCCAGCGTCGGAGCCGAGAAGAGGGGTCAGGCCCAGGCGGTGCCGTGGAAGAGTGTGTTTGTGCTCCCGCCGACCCAGAGTGTTCCGTCTGGGTCGGGGGTGATCGTGACATCGCCGGCCCGGCCCAGCCGGCGGCCTTGCGACACCCGGTAGCTGCCCGACACTGCTCCTATGCGCGTGAGCCACTGGCCGACCGCGGCGTTCATGCTTCCGCAGACGGGGTCTTCTGGAACTCCGGCAGCGGGTGCGAACGTGCGCATCTCGAACGCATGGTCAGACCCGTCTGGATACGCGCCGATAGCGCCGACCATCGCGTCGGGGATTCGGGACAGGTCGGGTTCCAGGGCGAGCACCTCACGCGCCGTCGCCAGCCGGACCACTGCCCAGCCGGGGCCGTTGTCCACCCACTGGTGGGCGACAACCTGGTCACGGCCGATGCCGAATGCCCCGACGATCTCGTGCAGGTACTCCTCCTCGATGTCCCCGCTGCGACGGGTGGGCGGAGCCGCGAACGACAACAACCCGGTGCGGCGTCTTACCTCGACCAGACCTGCATCGCACTGCTGGACGGGGCGCTCCGGCACCTTGGGCGTGCCGCCCCGTTCCAGCCAGGCGTGCGCAGAGCCGAGCGTCGGGTGGCCGGCGAAGGGCAGCTCGCCGCCTGGGGTGAATATCCGCAGCCGGTAGTCCGCCTCACTCGTGGTCGGCGGCAGGACGAACGTCGTCTCTGACAGGCTCGTCCACCGAGCAATGCGCTGCATGTCCGCGTCTTCGAAATCCTCGGCGTCGAAGATCACGGCCACCGGGTTGCCGAGGTAGGCGGTGGGGGAGAAGACGTCGACCTGGGCGAACGGGCGTTGGCGTCGCATGCGGGTGGCCCTTCGGTCAGTCCGAGTCGGTGCTGGGGTGCCACGTTCCGTCGAGCGGGACGCCCGCGGCAGCGATCCGGTCGCTGGATTCGACGAGTCGGCTCGACGATCACCGGGTCCATGCTGATCACGGTGCCGCCAGTGATGAGAGTCCTCACCGGATACCTCCTGTCACGGACGCCCGCGGGTGGTTCACGTCGCCGCAGATACGGCGACCGCGTCCGCGGCCGCGACCACGTCGGCGACGAGGTCTTCGGTGTCTTCTGTGCCCGCGGCCAGGCGGACCAGGCTCGACGGGATCCCGGACTCGGCGATGTCCTGTTCGCTGAGTATCCCGCGCCACATGGCTGCCGGGTGCACCGCCAGCGACTCCACGCCGCCGAGGCTTGCCGACCGGCGGAAGTGCCTAAGCCGGCCGATGAATACGTCAGCAGCCTTATAGCCGCCTGCGAGCTCGAGGGCGAGCACGCCGCCGAACCCACGCATCTGGCTGGCCGCCAGCGCGTGCTGCGGGTGGCTCGGCAGTCCCGGGTAGTGCACGCGAGCAACAGCAGGATGCTCGCTGAGCGCTTCGGCGAGCGCCTGGCCGTTGCTGTCGTGCCGGGGCATGCGCAGCGGAAGGGTGCGGATGCCACGCAGCAGCAGCCAGGCGTCGAACGGGCCGAGCACCGCGCCGGTGAGCACGGCGACGTCCCAGATCTGGTTCAGGATCTCGGTCGGTCCGGCCAGCACCCCGGCAGACACATCGCAGTGGCCGTTGAGGTACTTCGTCGCGCTGTGCCAGACCAGGTCGATGCCGAGGTCCGCGGGTTGCTGGTTCTGGGGAGTGGCGAAGGTGTTGTCAGCCAGGGTCAACACGCCGTGCGCGCGGGCCATGGCTGCTATGGAGCGCAGGTCGGTGATCTGCAGAAGCGGGTTGCTCGGTGACTCCAGCAGAATCAGGCGGGTCCGAGGCGTTACTGCCCGCTCGAACGCCCCGAGATCGGTCTGGTCGACCTGCGTGGTGGTCACGCCCAGCCGCGGCAGCAGATTAAGCAGGACCGACGCTGTGCCGCCGTACGTGGACTTCTGCCCGATGACATGGTCGCCGGCACTCACCAGTCCCAGGACCGCATTGGTGAGCGCGGCCATCCCGGACGCGGTGACCATGGCCGCCTGGGTGTGCTCAAGCTCGGCGACTACCGCCGCAACCTGGGCGTGGTTCGGGTTTCCGTAGCGTGTGTAGAAGTCGTGGCCCCGTGGGTCGACGGCGACCCGCGCGAACTGCTCCGCGTCCTCGGTCCAGAACGTCGCTGTCTGGTAAATGGGCCGCGCGACCGCCCGGCTCGGATAGACGTCGCGGTCGGCGTGGATGGCGACCGTGCTGCTGCCCGACATGGATGACCCTTCCGGTTGACCAGCTTGTGGCACGCACCAGGAGAGTGGCAGGTCGGCCGTCACCAAGCCAAGCGATCTCGGCAACTTTGGCAGCAATTTGCGCGGCGGATCGAGACATCAGAATGTGGTATAGGCCTACGGCGCGCAATATTCTGCCAACATGGACGACATCGACCGGTCGATACTGGCCACGCTCGAGAAGCACGGCCGGATCAGCAACGACGAGCTCGCCGCACGCGTCGGCCTCTCGCCCTCGCCATGCCTGCGCCGGGTTCGCCGACTGGAACAGACCGGGGTGATCCGCGGTTACCAGGCGCTGGTCGATCCCGCCGCGGTCGGTCGCGGCCTGCGGGTCTTCGCCGGGGTGCGGCTCATCCGGCACGCTCGCGCGGACGTCGTCGCCTTCGAACGTGCGGTGATCCGACTAACCGAGGTTGTCCACACCCACCACGTCACCGGCAACTACGACTACCTGCTCCAAGTGGAAGTCGCCGATCTGCCCGCGTACGAGGACTTCCACGCCAACCGGCTGGCGAACCTGCCCAGCGTTGCCGCCGTGACCAGCTACGTCACCATGAAGACACTCTCCGCGAACCCCTCGTGACCGGCGTGCCCTTGTGTCTGCGGATGAGGCGACTATGAGTCTCGGCAACGAGGGGATCGGCAAGCCTGAGCCACTTAAGCACGGCTTCCAGGGGTACTGGTCACGCCGTATCACCGACGAGCACCGCCTCGTGTACAAGATCGCTGAGGACGAGATCCGCATAGCCGCATGCCGCTACCACTACCAGCACTGATCGGCCGCCTGGTTCTCGGCCGATGGCGTCCCAGTCGTCATCGTTCCGGCTACGGCGGGTAAGCCGGACTATTTGCGGGGGCGGAACCGGAGGATGGTGACGGCGCCCGACCGCGTGCTGCTGACCGGTTCCAGGTCTATCCTGGCGAGGCCCGGGGACGAGAAGCGGATGCCGTCGCCGAGCAGAACCGGCAGGACATACACCAGGATCTCGTCGACGAGCCCCCGCTGCAGGCACTGGCTGGCCATGTCGGCGCCGAGGATTTCCAGGTTCTTGCCGCCCGCAGCGTCCAGTGCCGTGGCGACCGCTTCCCCGATGTCACTGGTGAGGAACGTGACCTCCGGGTCCGGGGGGTCCGGCGGATCGTGGGTCAGGACGAACACGGGTCCGGAGAAGGGGTAGCCTTTGCCGCTCGATGCTGACCCCCGCTCCTTGCCGACTTTCATCCCGCTTGGATACCTCGTGGGTCCGTCGGCCGATGAGCATGGCGCCGGTGGCCGCCGCGATCTCCGGGAACTCGTCCGGCGCCACGAAGTCGAAGATCCAGTCCATCGCGTGGCCGGGACCGGCGATGAAGCCGTCAAGCGACATCGACCTGTTCACGACCACCTTGCCGTTTCCGGTGCTCGTATGGCTCATCGTGTTCCTCCGAAGGCCCTTGGGATGTCCCCGTAATCCGTTCTGCTGCCTTTTGGGTGGCCATTCTTGCGATGTTCCCTGGCCGTGGCGCGCGGCGGGAAACGCCCGGGCTCGCCTACCGCCGTCAGCCGCGGCCGCTCCACTGCTCGGCTAGCGGGAAGAAGAATGGAGCGGCCCCGCCACTGTAGTAGGACCCGACGAAGAAGCAGTGCCTGGCCGAGGGGCAGGAAATCCCGCCCAGATTCACGGCAATGGCCGGCACGCTGGGCATAGTCTCGCTGGTCCAGGTGCGGCCGTTCCAGTGCTCGGCCACCGTGAACTGATTGCCGGTGGATTCATCAGTGGCTGTCCCGACCGCGGTGCAGTTGCTCGGCTGATGATGGCGGAACCGTCCGGGAACGCAGGCGACCACCCACGGGCCGCCGGGGGGCGTGGGCAGCTTCGTGGCGGCCGGGGACCTGATCTCGTTCGAGGTGGGCGTGGTGGATTGGATCGTCCACCGGAGGCCGTTCCAGTGCTCGGTGAAAGTCCCGGCCGCGCTGCCTTCGGGGTCGCTGTATCCCCCGGTCGCGGTGCAGTTGCTTGCTGAGACGCAGGAGATCCCAGTGAACTGGAAAGACGCGATATCACCATCGGGAAGGACCAGGCTCGGTGAGGCCTGGATCGTCCACCCGGGAGCCGGCGCTGCCGTGGCGCTGGCGCTGGCGCTTGATGCCATCGGCGCCAGGGCCATAGCCGCCCCGGCAGCTGCCACGCTCAGCGCGCCTATGATCTTACGCATTTGATCTCCTTACCGGGTCAGCCCCCGTTTTGCCCGGCCCGCACCTGCGAGGCAGGGGCGATGGTCCCGATCTCCGCGTCGATATCCCCGCAACGCACGGCCAGTCCTGGCTCCAGTGATTGGACGCCAAGATTATACCGGAGATGAGTTCCTTTTACCTGCAGAATGGCGATTATTGGCCGAGGCCAAGCTCACCTTATGCGTTCAGGGAGGCCCCGTGCCCTCCCTCGAGCTACCGAGCACCTGCCTCCGGCTACTCACCACCATGACTCACCCAGCCGAACTCGGCCAGGCCGCCCGCTCCCGCCTGGCAACGATCAGCACTAGCCTCAACAACTGTGACTGAGACCCGGCCACCCGCCTGGCGGCAAGCCCGGCCGAGCAAGGCGTGGTACACCTCAATTGGCGCTGCAGGACGTCGCGGTGGTCGACCTGCTTAGTGTGCGGCTTCGTACTTGGTCATGACCTCGGCGCTGATACGACCGCGCTCTGACACCCGGAGGCCCTGCTCCGCCGCCCATGCGCGGACCGCAGCACGGTCGATCCTGTCCCCGTTAGCGCGGGCTGCCCTCGCTGGCCTGGACGCAGCAGTCCGGCGCCCGGCGGCCATGAATGGGCGCAGGGTTTCTTCCAGCCTGGCCAGGTTCGCCGCACTGAGATCGATCTCGTAATTCTGTCCGCCGATGCTGAAAGCCGCTGTCTCCGCTCCAGATGATCCGTCCAGGTCGTCAGTAATGACCACGCTCACGGTCTTTGCCATGTCCGCCACCGCCCAGTCTCGGGATGCTGAATCGAAAGGCACCTGCCGCACAGCAGTGCCCGGTGCGGCTATCCGGAGACAGCCAGATCAGGCCATCCGGATGCCGCGTTCATTACGATACCGTGCCCGGCGTAATGCGTGAGCCAAGACTCCAGGTGATGAGGGCACGCCAGGACGCGCCATGCACCGCGCGGAAACGCGGGAACTAGTAGCTAATCCGGGGATTTCCCCTGGGCCTGGGAAATTTGACGGACATACGATTCACGTGTTTTCCTGTGCGAACCATTGAGCCCGTTCATGTTACGGACGCCGGCTAATGGTGCGACTTCCGGATACACACCGGTCGGCAGATAATCTATGCCATCGCGATCACTCTGCCCGCAGCGCGAACGCGGTGCGGGTACGCGCGGCCCAGCTGGCCGGGCCGAGCGCGGCGACCACCGCGATGACCAGCCCGGCGAGCGCCAGCAGGACGTACTGCCACCAGGAGTACACCCAGATCACCGCCGCGGGCAGGTCGGTGCTGGCGGCGTGGCCCATCACCGGCACGACGCCGTTGTGCACCAGAACGCCAAGCGGGACCCCGACGATCCCGGCCAGCAGGCCGATCAGCGTGACCGAGCACACCACCATCGCGATGGCCTGCCGCGGCGTCATGCCGACCGACTTGAACACGCCGAGGTCGTGTACCCGCTCGCGGAGCTGGAGCACCACGGTGTTCAGCACGCCGAGCCCGGCCACGACGACCAGCAAGATGGTGAGCAGCGCGATCAGCGTGACCACCGCGATCAGCTCGCCGTTGTCGTTCGGCGTCACCTGGATGCCGGCGACGGCACCCGGGGCGGGACCGCTCGGGTCGAGCTTGGCGGTCAGCGCGTTCGCGACCGCCTGCGGATCCGTGCCCGGCTTGACGCCGGCGTAGTACTGCGCCGGCGCCTGTCCCGGATCGATACGCGCCAGGTCGGACCCGCTCATGAACACGCTTGGGTCCCTGGCGTCATTCGCGAACACCTCGCCGACGATCCGCACCCGCTCCGAGCGCCCGCCGGATGTCAGGGTGACGGTCGAGCCCACTGAGGTGCCGGTATCGGTCAGGAAGGTCGTGTTGACGTCGACCGAACCAGAGCCGGAGTACCACGACCCCTTGATCGTCGGGTACCCGATCCAGCTAGCGTTTCCGTCGAACGCGGTCACCCGCGCCTGCTGGGACAGCCCGGCCACGCCCACCTGTGCGTCGGTCTCTGGCACCCAGTGCACGATACCCGGGTTGGCGGTCAGCGCGGCGGCGATCGCCTGCTGCTCGGCCGACGACGCGCCCGGCGACCCGCCGGTGCCGCTCACCGTCTTGCCCGTTCCTGGCTGGGCCAGAGCCTGGCCGCTTGGCATCGGGTCAATCCGCAGCGGCGCGGTGTTGGCCAGCCGCAGGTCCGCGTAGACCCGGTTCAGGGTTGCGGACAGGCCCACCCCGAACGTCACCGCGACCGCGCCGAACATGATCGCCCCAGCGGTCACCGCGGTCCTGGCCGGCCGGGAGAACGGGGCCGCCAGCCCGATCGTCGCCGCGCGCGGCACCCGGCGCAGCTTGCCGAGCAGCCGGTGCGCGAGGTAGCCGTGCGCGGCACGCGGCGCGCGGCCGGTCGCGATCGCCTGTGTCGCGCTCATCCGTCCCGCCCGCAGCGCGGGCAGCATGGCGCCGACCGCGGTCAGGCCGAGGATCACCAACGGCACGGCTAGCTCCACCCACAGCGGGATGGACAGCGAGCCCACCCCGTACACGCTGGCGTTCTGCGACAGGATGGGGATGGCCAGCAGGACCCCGAGGGCCGCGCCCACCACGGAGCCGGCCAGCGTCGGCACGGCCACCTGCAGCACGTACGAGCCGGTCACCTGGGCCGGGGTAAAGCCGATCGCCTTCAGCACCCCGATCCTCGTGGTGCCGGCGATCACCGCGCCGCTCACCACATTGGCGACGATCAGCACCGACATCACCAGCGCGATGATGCCGAAGGCGATGATGAACGGCGCCCAGATCGCCACGTCGCTCTGCTCCGCGGTCCGCACGGTCAGGTAGGACGCGGTTCCCTGCACCGTGCCAGCAGGCAGCGCGGCCTGCAGCGCGCGCTCGTCAGCATTGATCGCCGACGCCGTGGATGCGCTGGAGAACCGGTAGAGCATCTGCGCCTGCGGCGCAGACCCGGTGCTGGACAGTGCCGCGATCTGCGCGGGCAGCACCCAGGCGTCCGCGGTGTTCGTGATCGAGTTGGCGAAGCCGACCACGGTCAGTGCGGGCGAGCCCGGCGCCCCAGGAAAGGTCACCGTGGAACCTATCTGAATGGCTCCGGATACCGGCCCGGCCTGGGACCAGACAACCTGGCCAGGTGCCGTCGGCCAGTGCCCGGACTTGAGCGTGAGGTCATCGACCGGCCCGTTGGGCGAGGACCGTCCGACCAGGTGCACCTGGATGCGGCCGGCGCCACTGAAGCCGGGGATGGTGAAACTGGCGGCGGCCGTGGTCTCGGGGAACGGGCCTGCCACGGCGGTAACCCGGGACACGCGCGAAGTGGCCGCGAGCTGAGCCGGCGACGCGGCCGACAGCGCCATGTCCGCGGCCAGGTCCGCGCCGTGCTGGGCGGCGAAACCGCGGTCGAACGGCGACTGACTGTCCACCAGCATGCCGACGGCGAGCACCGAGGCGGCGGTGCAGGCGAGCACCACCAGGCCGATCACGACGGCCTGCAGCCGCCGCCCGCCTAGGCCGCCCCGTGCGGCCCGGATGATCGCCTTCACCGCCGCGCCCCCGGGTCCGATGCCACGCGGCCGTCCTCGATCGAGACGACCCGCTGCGCGTACTTGGCCGCCAGGTCCGGGTTGTGCGTGACCAGGATCAGCGTCTGCCCGGACGCGTTCAGGTCCAGCAGCAGCTCGCCGATTTCCTCCCCGGTCGCGGTGTCCACGGCGCCGGTCGGCTCGTCGGCCAGCAGCACGGCCGGCCGGTTCACCAGCGCCCGGGCGATGGCCACCCGCTGCCGCTCCCCGCCGGACAGCCGGGCCGGATAGGCATCCTTGCGCTGGGTGATCCGCAGCGCGGCGAGCAGCTCCGCGGCCCGGTCCCGTGCCTGGCCGGACGGCAGGCCGGCCAGCTGGGCCGGCAGCAGCACGTTGTCGATGACCGTCATGTCGTCCAGCAGGTTGAAGAACTGGAAGATCATGCCGACCTGGCGACGCCGGAACCGGGCCACCCCGGTCTCGCTGAGCTGGTTCACCCGGTCGGCGCCGACCCGGATCGTCCCGCTGGTCGGCCGGTCCATCCCCGCGATGAGGTTCAGCAGCGTCGACTTGCCGCTGCCAGACGGCCCCATGATCGCGACGGCCTCACCGGGTGCGACCGTCAAGCTGACGCTGGACACCGCCGGCGCCGCCCCGTGGTCATAGATCTTCGTCACGTTGTCAAGCTCTACAAGCGCTTCCATGCCGCGACCGTACGCCGCCACGGCGCCGCGCCACATCCGCCTCCAAACCGAACTTGGCTACCGCAATTAGCTGACCGTCATCCCGTGGATGTATGACAGTTACTCCGAACGGCGGACGGTATCCCCCCTGGATGCGGCGACAATGGTCACATGGCAAGGGTTTTGGCCGGCATCTCACAGCGGGAAGTGTCCGCGTGGGCCCTGACTCTGGACGCGGTGATCGCGGTGGCCGCCTCGGCGCTGGCGATCTCGGAGACTATCTCGCATGCCCAGCTACTCACCGTTAGCCCGCTGCGCAGCTTGCTGTTCCCGCCCGCCGGAGTGGGCATCGGCGCGCCGGGAAACGGGTACCCGTCGGTATGGCAGCTGGCGGCGGTGGTGCTGATGGCGGCGCCGCTCGCGGTCCGCCGGCTGTATCCGGTAACCGCGTGTGCGGTGATCTTCGCCGCCGCGTGCGTCCTCCCCTACCTGGTGCCGCCGGTCGTGTTCGCGACCGCCATCTTCGCGGTGTTCAGCGCCGTGCTGTACAGCCCGCACCGGAACCTGGCGCTCGGCGTCGCGCTGGCCGGCGCGATCGCCACCGTGCTGACTTTCCCGGACAGCCAGCCGGGCATCCCGGAGCGGTACACCGCGCTGATCGTCGTGGTGCCGACCGTGGCGGCCGGGCTGGGCATCCGCGAGCTGCTGCGGCGGGCCGGCGACTCCGCGGCGCGGCTGCGGAAGGTGCAGGACGAGCACGAGGCGGCCACCCGGCGGGCGATCGAGCTGGAGCGGGCCAGGATCGCCAGCGAGCTACACGACGTGGTCACACATAATGTCAGCGTGATGATGGTGCAGGCCGGCGCGGCCCGCAAGGTGCTCGCAAGCCCCAGGGAGGACGCGGCCGACCTGGCGGAGAACGCACTGCTCGCGGTGGAGGCGAGCGGCCGGACCGCGATGGGCGAGCTGCGTAACCTGCTCAGCCTGCTGGCTCCGGCTGGAGGCGGCTCGGACGACGCCCCGCTCACCCCGCAGCCCGGGCTGGCCAACGTCAGCGCGCTCGTCGAGCGGGTGTCCGCGGCGGGGCTGCCCGTGGAGCTGCACTCCAGCCTGCCGCCGGGCGGCCTGCCGCCCGGGCTTGACCTCGCGGTGTACCGCGTCGTGCAGGAAGGCCTCACGAACGTGCTGCGGCATGCCAGGGGAGCACTAACTGTCGTTCGGATAAGCGGGCGTCTTGAGCAGCTAGTGATCACGGTCAGCGACGACGGTAGCGGCGGCAGCAGCGGGGCGGAGCCGGGCCGGGGTCTGCTCGGATTGCGGGAGCGGGTCGCGCTGTACGGCGGGGCGGTCGACGCGGGGCCGCGGCCAGGCGGCGGGTGGCGGCTGCGAGCCACGATCCCGCTGCCGGAGCTAGCCGGTGCCTAGCGCCGTGCGAGTGGTGATCGCCGACGACCAGGCGCTGGTCCGCGGCGGCTTCCGGCTGATCCTGGAGTCCGCCGGGATCGACGTCGCGGGCGAGGCAGCGGATGGTAAGGAGGCGGTCACCGCGGTGCTCGAGCACCGGCCGGACGTCGTGCTGATGGACATCAGGATGCCGGTGATGGACGGCCTCGAGGCCACCCGGCAGATCCTCGGCGCGGGTTCGGGCGCGCGGGTGGTGATGCTGACGACCTTCGACCTGGACCAGTACGTCTACGAGGCGCTCGCGGCCGGGGCGTCGGGGTTCCTGCTCAAGGACGTATCGCCCGAGCACCTGGTCGCTGCCGTCCAGCTGGTGCGGTCCGGCGACGCGCTGCTCGCGCCGTCCATCACCCGGCGCCTGGTGTCGCGGTTCGCCGCGCCTGATGCCACTCGTAATCGCGCGGATCTGTCCGCGCTGACGCCACGTGAGCTGGAGGTGCTCAGCCTGGTCGGGCGCGGCCTGAGCAACGCCGAGCTGGCATCCGCGCTGACGCTCAGCGAGGCCACGGTCAAGACCCACGTGGCCAGGATCCTGACCAAGCTGAGACTGCGGGACCGGGTCCAAGTCGTCGTCCTCGCCTACGAGACCGGCCTAGTCAAGCCCGGTCTCGTAGCCGAGGACTCCTGAAGTGTGAAAGGGCGGGTTTTCGGCGGATCCGCCGAGAGCCCGAGACTGCATCTGTGTAAAGTCCTATACCTGCTACTACTCGCCTCGCAGTTGCAACGGTGGTCGTCCCTGCTCTTCAGGCCATTGCTGCTATTACTGCCCCGGTATTTATGTCTTTGTATGCCTCTCCGGCTGCCCGGCCGAACAGTCCTACTGCACATTGCAGGCCTGTTAGTCGCGTTGCCGGAATGCGTGGTCCTTCAATGGGCGTCTAGTACTATTCGCCGCACGGTACATCTTGGGGCAGCGTTTCTCCGTTCCGGCCTGGCTAAGCATTCGTGTCCCCGGTGACGCTAAAGCGGCCGGCCTTCGGGCGCCATCCGGCGGGCGGGTCTTCGCCGGTTCGCCCGTCCACCGCCTCCCTGAGCAGATCGGCGTGCCCGGTGTGGCGGCCATATTCCTCGATCAGGTCGCACACGAGCCGGCGCAGACTGGCATGGACGCCGTCGGACCGGCAGGCGTGGACGAGCTGGTCAAGCCCGCCGTCAGCCAGGGCCGCGCTGAGCCTGCCGCGGGACCGCTCGACGGCGCCGTCCCACAGTGCGTAGAGCTGCTCTGGCGTATCCTCCGCGGCGGTGGTGAACTCCCAGTCGTCGTCGCTGCCATCCCAGCCGAGGGCATCCCAGGGCGCGCCCAGCGGCTCCCCGGTCAGCTTGGTGGCGGACATGTAGTCCTCATTGATAGCGAGGTGCTTAAGCAGGCCGCCGAGGGTCAGCGAGGAGGCACCGACGCGGGCCTGCAGCCCGGCGGCGTCCAGGCCGTCGGCCTTCCACCGGAAGGTGGCGCGCAACCGGTCCAGCGCGCCGGTAACGTGCTCGGCCTCGGTGCCGGCCATAGGTGGTTCCCACGGGTAGTCGCTGTCAGCCATGCCGCCCACCGTAGACCGCATTCCGGACGATCAGCGTCCGGAAGTGGCCTAAAATCACGCGTGTGCCTTGCCCGGCAGCAGCCTTGTCTGCCGACCTGAATGACTCCCCGAGGTCAGGTGCCCGACAAAAGCCACCAGCCCGAGCCGCTCTCTGAGGCGGTCGACGCGAAAGGAACGGCACCCATGCCTAACGAGCGGGCAGGCGACCCTGGCTACCCAGGAAGCACGACCGCTGACCTGGCCGAGACCGCAGGTCCCGGCTCAGTCGATGGCCGCCACCTTCTACTGGTCGGCGCGGGGCCTGGCCTCGGAACGGCCGTGGCACGTCGGTTCGCCGTCGGCGGCTACCGGGTAACCCTGGTGGCGCGTAGCGCGGACGGCCTCGGCGACCTCGCGGGCACCTTGGCCGACACCGGTGCCAAGATCAACACCATCGCCGCCGATGCCAGCGATCCCGATGGCCTGGGCGCCCGAATGAAGGAGCTCTATCTCGGAAACGGCGCACCGGGCGTCATCGTCTATAACGCCGTCATGGGAGCTCCAGACCGGCTGCTGAGCTCAAGTGTCGCCCACCTCCAGGCGGCGTATTCAGTAGATGTCATCAGCGCCATCGTCGTCGCGCAGGTGGCCGCCCCGGCCATGCGGGCCGCCGGCTTCGGGACCATCCTCGTCACCGGGGGCGGGTTCGCCGACCACCCGATCCCAGCCCTTGCGACCGTTTCCCTCGGCAAGGCGGCTCTCCGGTCGGCCGCGACAATGCTCGGCGCTGACCTGGAACCGGACGGCATCCGTGTGGCCACGCTGACGATCGCAGGGAAGATAGTCGCAGGTACTTCCTTTGACCCGGAGCGCATCGCCGAACGCTACTGGGAGGTTGTCCACGCGGACGGTCCATGGCAGGCAGAATTCCGATTTACCGGCGAATAGGCGACTGTCTTACGGATGCGGCCAGGGAAGGCTGAAATCGGCGGGCTGCTCAGTCATACCTGCCTTCTTCCATGACTCCTTCTTGGGTGGTGTCCGGCTCAACCTGCAGCAGGTAGCCGGTGGCGGCGAGCCAGCGCGGCCAGGCCGCAGGGGGGCCTTCGACGATCACCTCACCGCGGGCGCGCCCGTCGTCCCAGCCGGCCTCGCCGGCGGCCCAGCGGTCAAGGAACGCCGAGCTGGTGCGGACGATGAGCTCGGCACCGGGTTCTTGCCGTAGCCGGCCCGCGGTGAAGTGCAAGGTCGCGGGCCGGTCATCGACGACGAGCCGGGCTCGACCGAGACTGAGGCCGGCGTCATCCGCCTCGGGCGAGTTTCCCGGGGGCCTGACCCGTTCCTTGCGCCGGCGCTGGGACCGTTACTCTCATTCCACTAAGCTCTTAATAGAATGAGAGATTGGATGATCGAGTTCCAGCTCGACGGGACGTCGGGCGTCGCCACCTACCTGCAGCTGGTGCAGCAGGTCCACCAGGCCCTTCGGATGGGGATGCTGGAGCCGGGCGACCGGCTGCCGACCGCACAGCAGGTCGTGGCCCAGCTGGCCATCAACCCGAACACAGTGCACAAGGCCTACCGTGAGCTGGAGCGGGAGGGACTAGTACGCGCCCGCCCTGGTCTCGGCACGTTCGTCACCCGCGTGCCGTCCGGACCCGACCCGGCCACCCAGGCCCGGTTCCTCGCCGCGATGACCGACTGGCTCGGCTCGGCGCGCGCGGCGGGCCTGGGCCCCGAAGACATCGATGCGATCTACCGCACCGCCTTCCGCACCTGCTTCACCGAGGGAGTCGCATGAACGCCGCCATCCAGGCCAGCGGGCTTGGCAAGCAGTACCGGAGGGCCTGGGCGCTGCGCGACTGCACGCTGGCCATCCCCGAGGGTCACGTCGCCGGGCTCGTCGGCCCCAACGGTGCGGGCAAGACCACCCTGCTGCGGCTGGCCGCCGGGATGCTCACGCCGACCCGCGGCACGATCACCGTCCTCGGCCAGTGCCCCGCGGCCGGGCAGGCGCAGCTTGCCCGGGTCGGCTTCGTCGCCCAGGACACCCCCGTCTACTCCCGGATGACGGTCGCCGACCATCTCCGGCTCGGCGCCTGGCTCAACCCCGGCTGGGACGACAACCTGGCGCGGCAGCGGATCAGCCAGCTCGCCCTGAATCCGAAGCAACGCGCCGGGTCGCTGTCCGGCGGGCAGCGGGCCCAGCTCGCCCTCACACTGGCGCTGGCCAAGCGGCCCGGGCTGCTCATCCTCGACGAGCCAGTCGCCAGCCTGGACCCGCTGGCCCGGCGGGAATTCCTGCAGGGCCTGATGGAAGCGGTCGCCGGGCAGCGCCTCAGCGTCCTGTTGTCCTCCCATCTGGTCGCCGACCTGGAACGGGTCTGCGACTACCTAATCGTTCTCATCGCCTCCCGGGTCCGGGTCACCGGGGAGGTCAGCGACCTGCTGGCCTCGCATCACCGCCTGTCCGGGCCGCGCCGCGACCCCGGCACCTTGCCGGCGGGCCAGGAAGTCATCACCGAAAGCCACACCGACAAGCAGAGCAACCTGCTGGTCCGGACGGACGGGCCGGTCCTCGACCCGGCCTGGGCCGTGAAGCCGGTCAGCCTGGAGGACCTGGTGCTGGCCTACATGAGCCGGGCCGGCGACGACAGGCCGGCCAGCCCGCAACGACTGAAAGAGGTGTCATGATCCGGCTCAGCATGCTTCAGCTCCGCGTCCAGGCCATCACCGCGGCCGTGGCACTGATCGCGTTCGCGATCCTGCTCGCGGCCACCGGGCCGCACCTGGCCAGCCTGTACGCCGCCAGCGGCCTGCGTGGCTGCCAGCCCGCCAGCTGCGGCCAGCTAGCCAACAGCTTCCTCCAGCAGGTGCGCTCCACCGGCCCCTACGCGACGGTGTCCCCGCTCAGCATCATCCTCATCGCCCTCACGCCCGCCGTGATCGGCCTGTTCTGGGGAGCGCCGCTGCTCGCCCGCGAGCTGGAGACCGGGACCTTCGCCCTGGCCTGGAGCCAGTCCGTCACCCGGACCCGGTGGCTGGCGGTCAGGCTGACCGTGGGCGGCCTGGCCGCCATGGCCGTTACCGAGGCACTGAGCCTGCTGTTCGCCTGGTGGGCAGGCACCGCTGGGCCGGGCCGCCGGACTGGGCGGCAGCGGGAACAGCCTCGCCATGAACCAGTTCAACCCGCTCGCCTTCGTCAGCCACGGCATCACCCCGCTCGGCTACGCGGCATTCGCCTTCACCCTCGGCGTCACCGCCGGGGCACTGATCCGGCGTACCGTCCCGGCCATGGCTGTCACCCTGGCCATCTTCGCCGCCCTCCAGATCGCCATGCCGCTATGGATACGCCCGAACCTGTTCCCGGCCAGCCACACGACCGACGCGATCACCAGCGGCACAACGTTGAACCTTTTCACAACCGACTCGCCGCACACCTTCACCTTCACGCTCGCTACCGACGGCTTGGCCGGCCAGCCCGGGGCCTGGATCCGGTCCAGCGGCGCCGCCGACGCGGCAGGGCATCCCGTCAGCACCGTCGTCCCATCGGCTTGCTCGCCAGCCGCGAGCAGCGGCGGGCCCGGACCCGCCCTCGCGAACTGCCTGGCCAGCCGGGGCATGCGGATCGCCGTCACCTACCAGCCCGCCAGCCGGTACTGGCCCCTGCAATTGACGGAAACCGGCATCTACCTCTTCCTGTCCCTCGCCCTGGCCGGGTACTGCTTCCGACGGCTCAGCCGCCTCTCCTGAAAGGGCCCGCCAACGAGAAACGATCCCGGAGGCCATCTTCACTGAGACAACAAGCCCAGCCTGGGCCCGTCCTGCAGGCTCGTGCAGCATCACAGCTGGGATCTCAGCACGTCGACCTCGCAGCCTGGCGAGGACGGGTCGAAGCCGTGCTCGACCAGCCAGCGGACCGCCCGCAGACTTCGCAACGACCACCACGCGCGGATCACGTCGAGGTCGACGTCGGTGCTGTAGCCGGCGACGACGTCGCCAAGGTGCTCCTCGTGTCCGAGTGTCAAGCTGGCGAGGTCGTACAGGGCATCGCCCTGGCCCGCCTCGGACCAGTCGACCACGCCGGTGATCTCGTCACCGCCGACGAACACGTGGGCGACCTGCAGGTCGCCGTGCGTGAACACCGGTGTCCACGGCCGGAGCGCAGCCTCGGCAAGCCGGCGGTTGCGCGTGACCAGGTCGGCGGGAAGGACGCCGTTCGTGACGAGCCACTCGCATTCGCCGTCGAGGTGCGATGCGATCTCGTCGAGGCTCCGGCCGGGCCATGGCGGCAGCGGCGCGTCGTGCAGCATCCGGGCGGCGGCACCCGCCGCGGCCCACGCCGCCGGCGACGCGGTCGACGGCTCGCCGAGGCGGCCGAGTGCCGTCCCCGGGAGGGCGGCGAGCGCGAGCACGGGCGGCTTCCGCCACAGGACCTCCGGAGTCGGGATCGGCGCCATTGCCATCGCCTCGACCTCGACGTCGGTGCGGGCCTGATCAGCGTCGATCTTCAGGAACACGTCGCCGACGCGCAGGGTCGCGCGCTCGCTATGGGCGACGACGACCTCGACCTCCTCCACGCCGGCCATCATCGCGGGATGACCACCGATGTCGCCACGGGTTTATCGCGTGCGACTGCGCGGCTGACCGCGTCCCGCTGCCCGGCGGCCTCTGCACAGCTAGCATCAGCCAGGAACCCGCAGGCCAGAACCACGAGACTGGGTTTCCGCGCCCCGCAAGCTCACGGTGAGTCCAGGAACGGGTCTCGTAAAACATCTTCAGGCCGTTGATGTCGGCGTATACGGCCTGTCTTCCTACGCGGTCCCGGCTAGGACCGCGGAAACCCGGCCGAGAACCTCATCGACACTCTGTGTGACCATGGCGTGCATGGACTCATCGACGTCGAAGGCGTAGGCGATCTGCGTGGTGTCGTCCGGCGCGGAAGCCAGCGTGATCGCGGTGACCACATCGCCTGGGACTGTCATCACCAGGCGGTCCGGTTCAGACACCTCGTCGTAGCGGCCGGTCAGCGCGATCTCCTCACCCTCGGAGGATATGACGGTCGCCTGCCAGGACCCTCCGGTCCGGACGTCCAGCACCGCCGTCCCGGGCTTGGCGGGCAGCCATCCTTGGAAGTGGCTGGGCTGGGTGAGGATCTGCCAGACCCGGTCGCGCGGGGCCTTCAGGGTGCGGGTGACGGTTAGCTCGCTCATCGGAATCTTCCTGTCGTCGGCTTGCTGGGCAGCGCCCAGATCAGTGCCCGTGATTTAGAGGTCAAGGGGCACACCTCGACCCTGGCAGGAATCGGTCCTGTTGATAAGGTCCAGTTCGATGGACAGATCCAGGACCAATTCTGCCTTGCTCGTCGTGCTCCAGCGGAGCGAGCCGGTTCCGCTGCACCGGCAGATCGCCACGTCGATCCGTGACTCGATTCGCGCCGGGCGGCTGCTGCTCGGCTCGTCGCTGCCGCCCTCACGCGTCCTCGCCGCAGACCTTGGCGTCTCTCGCGGCGTTGTGGTCGAGGCCTACCAGCAGCTGGCGGCCGAGGGCTATCTGGCCAGCCAGGCCGGCGGGTACACGCAGGTCGCGGCTGGCCCGGCCCCGCCGCAGGCGGCGCTGCGGCTGGCCCGCCCTCAGGCGCCGCGAATCGACCTGAGCTACGGCCGTGCCGACGTATCCAGCTTTCCCCGGGCCGCGTGGCTGCGGGCGATCCGCGGCGCGCTGGCCGCCGCGCCGAACGACGTGTTCGGTTACCTGGCCGGAAGCGGCGTGCCGCAGCTGCGGACGGCGGTCGCCGGCTACCTGAACCGGGTCCGCGGTACGCTCGCCCAGCCGGACAACATCGTGATCACCACCGGATACGCGCAGGGGATAACTCTGCTAGTCCAGGTGCTGGCTGCCGCTGGCGCGAAGCGGCTTGCGCTGGAGGACCCCTCGTCCGGTGACGACGCCCTCCCGGCAGCGCGAGCCGCCGGGCTCGAGGCAGTCGGAGTGCCCGTCGACCGTGACGGTATCCGGGTCGACGCGCTGCAGGAGAGCGATGCCGACGCCGTCATCCTGACGCCTTCGCATCAGTGGCCCACCGGCTCGGTTCTGTCGGCCCAGAACCGGGCTGCCGTGCTCCGCTGGGCCAGCCGGCGCGGCGCAGTAGTGATCGAGGACGACTACGACGCCGAGTATCGCTATGACCGGACGCCGGTCGGCGCCATGCAGGGCCTGGCCCCGGATCATGTCGTCTACGCCGGATCGGCCAGCAAGACTCTCGCACCCGGGCTGCGGCTCGGGTGGTTCGTGCTGCCGAGCCGCCTGGCCGGCCCGATGGCCGCCGCGAAGATCGCCGCTGACCGGGGCTCTCCAGCGCTGGAGCAGCTGGCGCTCGCGGATCTCATCACCCGCGGAGAGTTCGACCGCCACCTGCGGCGCATGCGCCCGGTCTACCGCCAGCGCCGCGACGCGCTGCTGGCGGCACTGGCGCGGCGGCTGCCCTGGCTCGAGCCGTCCGGCATCTCCGCCGGCCTGCACCTGGTCACCTGGCTGCCGCCGCACCTCGACGAGACCACCGTTGTCGAGGCTGCCCTGCGCGCAGGGGTGGGCATCGACGCAGTCGGGCCGTATCGCATCACCAGTCCAGGTCCCGGCGGTCTCATCTTCGGCTACGCCACCGCCAGCGAACAGGCGATAGCCGAGGGGGTAGAAATACTGACGTCTGTCATCAGCCAGTCGCCGCGCCGGGCCTGCTCGGCTCGCCGTTGACACATTTCAGAACAGGTGGCCCAGCAGGTCCACCTCGCCCATAGGCCAGGCCTGTTGCCCAATCCCTTTCACCATCAACGCGCCAGTGTCCTCCGCAGTAGCCAGCCCCAGCGTGGTGTGATCGTGGATCTTCAGCCAGGAACAGGGGTTAGCAGCGCGCGCCCACCCGTCCCGGGTGTAAAGACGGTCGTCATCCGCGAAGAGGATGACAAAGTCGATCCCGCAGGAACGCGCGAGTTCGGTCACTTCCGCCAGCAGCTGGCGGCCCAGGCCGTGCGACCGCTCGCTCGTGCTCACACACAGGTCGACAACGCCAAACGTCCGCAGGACAGTGCTGCCAACCCGGATCACCCGTAGTTCCACGCCCATCTGGGCCACCAGCACACCACCCGTCATCGCGAGATAACGGAAATGAGGTGGAAGCTTGAAGTAGCTCCGGCTCGGATATCCAGGGAAGCATGCCTGCAACAGGCCCTGCACCTGCTGTCTGAGATCCCGGCCGATCTCGGCCTCGGCGACACGAAAAATCGCGGTCGCGCCCCTGTCGTCACCCTCCTGGCCCACGCACTGGACTTTACCGGCCGAGTTGGCGGCCGTGCTTGCCGGAGTAGAACGGCCGGTCAGCGGCTACCAGGACCGTTCTCATTCGTGGCTGGCGCGGTCCTCGCGAGCCTTGCCGATTTCCTGGCCGATGGCCAGGCCCCATCCTGGTTGGTCCGGGTTGGGACGTGCCTCGGCTGTCACCTCCCGGCGCGCAGCCTCCGCCTGTGCCTCGACCGTCCTGGTCTGCTGCTCAAGGAGCTCGGCCGCCGCCTTTTGGCGATTCTTCCTGGCCCTGTTGCGAAAGAGACCCATGGCGTGATAATAACCGCCGACTTGCAGGCTTCTCGCCTTCTCAGGGCTATGAGCAGATCAGCCGGCAGGTCCAAGTGTGTTTCGTGCGGACCACAGACCCCCCGCGCGACTGCGCGGGCTCACCCGGCGGGCAGAACGTCGGCCAGTTCGGACAGACCCGTGATCACATAATCCGGCTTTGGCCCCCACGGGTCAAAAAGCGCGGCCGGCTGACGCCTGCACCACGCGGTGCGGATCCCCACGGCAGCGGCTCCGGCAATGTCGAAGGGGTTGGAGGACACCAGCAGCGCCGCTGATGGCTGCGTGCTCGTCCTGCTGAGCAGGTGCTGGTAGATGCCTGGGTGAGGCTTGTAGACGCCTGCTTCCTCAGCGGTGACGACGTCGTCGACGAATTCACGGTAACTGCCGGCTAGCTCTTCAAGCCACGCCCGCGGGCCCACGCTGAACACGACGATCCGATGACCGCGCCCCCGCAGCGCGGTGAGCGCCGGACGGGCATCGCCGAATGGCCGCAGGCGCCGGTAGGCGCCGGCGATGACGTCCTGCTGCGCCTGGGCCAGCGCGATCCCGGACTCGGCCAGGGCGCGTACGAGGGCCCACCTGGTGAGATCAGCGAACGGGGGGAACTGGCCCATGGCGGTGACCCGGAACATGTACTCGAGCTGCCTGTCCCGCCATGTCCGCGCGACCAGGCCAGCTCTGTCTCCGCAGGCAGGCTTGAGCTCGCTGGCCACACTGGCGGTATCGGCCAGCGTCCCGAACATATCGAACGCTACTAGCATGTTGAGACCCCCGTGGGTGCGATTCCGGACACAGGGCCGGGCCTGCGGCTCAGGTGACGAGCCAGATCCTCCACAGCGCTGCCGGGTCAGACAGCGGGTCACCATGGACGAAGACAAGATCGGCCGGGCCGCCTGCCTTGATGACGCCGGCTTCGGGCTCGCCGAGGAGTTGCCCGCCGTTGCGGGTCGCCGCCGCCAGCGCCTGCCAGGGCTCCAGGCCGGCAGTGACCAGGCACTCCACCTCCCAGGCGAGCTGGTTGGCGCGCAGTGATCCGCCGCCGAAGTCGGTGCCTGCCGCCACCAGGACACCGGCGCGAGCAGCCAGCCGCACGCTCTCGTGGGCCCACTCCCGGCGGGCGGCGATCTCTGCTTTGCGTGGCGGCTCCACGAAGCGCGGGAGGATCGTCGTGCGGCTGAAGGTACGCCACGACTCAAGCACCGCCAGGGTGGACACGAGCGCGACGTTGTTGGCAGCCATGAGCGCCACCACGTCACAGTCTGAACCGCCCCGGGTTCATTGGAGGCTACGATGCTTTGGCCTCAGGGATGATTATAGTGTGACCTTTGCGGGTTAGCCATACATTCTCGTATTCAGCTGGAGGGATATTCCCGCAGGCCGAGTGGAGCCTGTCCTCGTTGTACCAGGACACCCATTCCGCTGTCGCTACCGTCACCTGTCCGGCGTCTTGCCACGGCCCTTCGTGATTGATAAGCTCCTTCTTGTAAAGGGAATTCACCGCCTCCGCTGCCGCATTATCGTAGGAATCACCTTTGCTGCCGACCGAGCGGACCGCGCCGATATCCCCCAGGCGTTCGGTGTAGCGGATCGACGTATACTGCACACCGCGATCGGAATGGTGCACGAGCTGGTCACCCAGATCGTCCCGGCGGGCGAAGATCGCCATCTCCAGCGCATCCAGCGCCAGGCCCGCCCGCAGGTGATCAGCGACCTGCCAGCCGACGATCTTGCGGGAAAACAGGTCCGTGACGAACGCCGTATACACAAAACCGCAGGCCGTAGCCACATACGTGATATCGGCGACCCACCGGCGGTTCGGCGCCGGCGCGGTGAAGTCCCGTCCCAGCAGGTCAGCAGGCCTGGAGTCCGCACCGGCCGGCACTGTGGTCCGCGGTTTCTTCCGCCTGGCCGCGACCCCGGTGATGCCCATCTCGCGCATCAGCCGCTCCACCGTGCACCGCGCCACCTCGACGCCCTCACGGCGCAACTGCAGCCACACTTTCCGCGCGCCGTACAGCCCGCGGCCCTTCCCGCGGTTTTCCCACACGCGCATGATCTGCCCTTTCAGCTGCTCATCCCGGACCTCACGAGCCGACGGATCACGCTCACGCTTCTTGACCGCGTAATATGTGGAGACCGGGAATTCCAGGACCGCGCAGACCGGCTCGATCCCGAACCGGCCACGATGTGAATCAATGAACCCGACTAGCGCGGAAGCCTGGGGTCGAGTTCCCTCGCGAAATACGCACTCGCCGCCTTCAGGATCTCATTCGCGCGGCGCAGTTCACGGACTTCGCGTTCCAGTTCCGCGATCCGCTGCTGATCTTCGGTCGTGGTGCCTGGCCGGGTGCCGCTGTCGATCTCGGCCTGCCTGACCCAGCCACGCAGCGCCTCGGGGTGAACACCGAGCTGACGGCCCACCCGGGCCAGCTCGCCGCGGCCCTTGCCCTCTCGCTGCCGGATCTCCAGAACCATCTTCACCGCGCGTTCGCGCAGCTCATCGGGGTACTTCCGCTGTGCAGGCATGACTCTGCATCCTTCCAGGGATCAGAGCCTCCAAGATCCCCGGGGCGATCCAGTCAAGCTGGAAGCCGTGCTCCAGAGAGTCCACCCCTGCCTCGGCGCCAGCTCGCGCCCCGGGAAGCATCCCCGAATGCGCTGTCACGCGGGCACCCCGGGCGTGGGCCGCCTCGACGACGGCCCGCACCTCGCTCACCGTGAAAGGTGACGTCTCGCGATCCGGTCCGTCGAGGTAGAGCTTTACAAAGTCGGCGCCGTCGTCGAGCTGCCCGACAGCCGCCGCCACAAACCCGTCCCCGTCTTCGACCTCGACCGATAGCCCGCCGGGAAGCGAGCCGACCCGTGAGACCCAGCAGCCGGCAGCCCGCACATACGGGTACTCGCGCCGCCCGGACCAGCGGTCGCGCAGCCCGAGCGCGAGCGCCCGGTGCCCCCCGTCCACCGGATCGTCGCCTATCGGCGAGCCGACATCCCGTGCCCAGCGGACGCCGGCGCTTCGCAGCAGCCGGGCGTTGTGCTCGGCGACTTCGACCAGCCTGTGCGGCGGATCGAAACCGCGGTCGATCCAGTGAGCGCCACCCGGCAACGTCAGATGGCTGTGGCTGTCTACCATCCCGGCGATGACGGTCGAGCCGGAAGCGTCGATGACGACGGTGTCCTCGGCGAGCTGCGGCTCGTCCCCGGCATCCCCGAGCCACTCGATGCGGTCGCCGACGACAAGGATGCTCACGCCAGCGCGCAGCTCCGGCCCGGTCCCGTCGGCCAGGGCAGCATCACGGTACAGGGTGCGCACAGCGGTTACGCCTCGCATGTCCTCGACGGTACCGCCGGCCTCCGGGACGAGGCACGGGGCATGACACTCGTTAAATGCCTGATGTCACTGACCCTGCCCAGGGGATCGGGTCGAGCTGCCTTGATAGCTAGAGCTACCTGACCGGCTAGTCGCCCGCACCGCGCGTCTGGTCACTGACCACCTCGCCGTCGCGTAGCTCAATTACCCGCTGGCAGCGCGCGGCCAGCGCCTCATCATGCGTCGCCAGCATCAGCGTGAGGCCGCGTTCCCGGTGCAGCTTGAGCAGCAGGTCCACCACCTCCGTGCCGGTGGCCGAGTCCAGGTTGCCGGTCGGCTCGTCGGCGAGCAGCAGCTGCGGATCACCGATCAGCGCGCGGGCGATCGCCACCCGCTGCTGCTGTCCGCCGGACAGCTTCGACGGCAGGTCGTGCTCGCGCCCGCCCAGGCCGACGGCGGCGAGCAGACGGCCGGCCTTGGCCCGCTTGTCGAAGCCGGTACGGAACGGTATGAGCGGGGCAGCGACGTTGTCGACAGCGGTCAGCGCCGGCAGCAGGTGAAACCGCTGGAACACGAATCCGACCCCGCGCCGGTAGCTGGTCCGCTCCCGGTCGTTCATCGCAGTCAGGTCCCGCCCCCCGACGGTGATCGCGCCACTGTCAGGGATGTCCATCGCGCCAGCCAGGTGCAGCAGGGTGGACTTGCCGGAACCGGACCGGCCGGTGACCGCTACCGTCTGCCCGGCCGGGATTTCTAATGTCACCTCGGCCAGCGCGCGGACCGGCAGCCCGGCCCCGGTCCGGTAAGTC
The DNA here is from genome assembly GCA_963788895.1 of uncultured Actinomycetota bacterium. Taxonomy (GTDB): domain Bacteria; phylum Actinomycetota; class Actinomycetes; order Streptosporangiales; family Streptosporangiaceae; genus DATBGO01. The sequence continues at coordinate 620,865 of CAWBJA010000012.1, forward strand.
TTGCTCACCGCGGCGAACCGCACGTCCACCCCCGTCACGGCAGAAGGGACCGCGCCACCTGGGCTATCCAGCACATTGCTGCTGCTCATAACATGATCTCCGTTACTCATCGGCGGCCAGCACCGCTGCCAGGGGCCGGCCGGAACCGAACATCAGCACCAGAAGCGTCGCCGCCAGCGTGACGGCCAGCCCGCCCACGCCGGCTACCACAGCCGCCAGGACGACCGGCAGCGACAAGCCGAAGGCCACTGCCGCCAGCGCCAGGCCGGCCGCGGCCCCCGCCCCGGCACCGACCAGCGCGGTGATCAGCGCCTCGGTCGTCAGCAGCCGGCCGAGTTGCCGCCGCCCCCACCCGGACGCGGCGAGGGCGGCCAGCTCGCCGGATCGCTCGCGCATGTTCAGGTAGGTGAGGTCGGCGATCCCGGTCGCGGACAGTCCGATGGTCAGCAGCACCGCGACCAGGTCGGTGGTTCTGGTCGAGGCATTGACCAGGCCAGCTAGCGCGCTGTCCCCGATCGAGTTGCTGAACGACAGGTGCGCGGCGAGCGGCACCGTCAGCCCGGCCACCCCGGCGGCCATGCCTGCCCCGGCCAGGGCACTACGGCCGGGGACGCGGGCGACGCCGACGACCGCGAGACCGGTGATCGAGTTGATCCTCAGGCCTGCGCGGCGAGGCGCGCGAGCGGCTGGTACCAGCGCCTCAACCGGCAGGATGCGCGCCGCGAGCAGGGCAGGAACCAGCCCGGCCAGGGCGGCAAGCAGCGCCGCGACCGGCAGCACCGTGGCCGCGCGCCACATTGGCACGTGCAGCCCGAGCCCGGCGATCAGGCCGGCCGACAGCGCAGCGCCGACCGCGCCCGCCAGCAGGCCGAGCACCACGACCTCGCCGAGGACGTAACCGAACACCTGCCGGCGGCCCCAGCCGACGGCCCGCAGCGCGCCAATCTCGCTGCGCCTGCCGCGCACGCTGGCTAGCGCGGCTCCGGCCAGGAACAGGCCGCAGACGACCAGGATCAGCGCGAACAGCGCCAGGCTCTCCCGGTCCGCCTGGCGCAGCACCACCAGCGCGACATCGGTCGCAGTCCAGTCCTCGGCCAGCCGGAGTGCGGGCCTGCCGAACTTCCCGGCCGGCAAGGCGATCGTGACCGGCTGCGGGGAGGCACCCGCGGTGACGACCACCTGCAGGCCGGTCGCCGTGTGAATCTCCTGCCCTACCGCCGCGACCTTGTCGAGTTGCTGCCGGATCGTTCCGTGCAGCCCGGACACCCGGACCCGGATGGATCCGATCGGCGCGGCCAGCTGCCCGGAGCCGCCGCCCTGGGGATCTTTCAGCTGGGTCTCCACCGCCCGGACTCCGGCCAGCGTGGTGTATAGCAGCGGCGGCTGCTGAGCGTATCCGGCCATATTGCCGTCCGGCTCCAGCGGCTGGTTTCCCAGGGCGCTCCGGCTGGCGGCGTCGGCTCCGGTCAGCAGGGGTGCCCGGTAACTGGCCAGCGGCGAGCCGGGTCCGCGCCCGGCGAACCCGGCCAGCTTCTGCGGCGCGAACTCGCCCTCAAGGCGCAGGAAGGTCCGCTTGACCTTGGCGTCGGCGCTGACCACGGTGCCGGTCCCGAGCTCGGTGAGCTTCCGGAACCCCGCATCGGCGGCTGCGGCCGGCGCGGCCACGTAGGCCGCGCCGTTAACGTTCAGCCCCGCTGTCCACACCGAGTCGGGGTTGGCCACAGGGACTGGGCTCAGCGCCCCGCCCGGGCCGGGCCGGTAGGTCACCGCACCGACGGTCCAGTACTGGCCGGGGGTCTGGGCCAGTTGCGACTGCGATCTGGTGATGGCGGGTGAGAGCTGCGAGAGCAGGGCCTGCCAGGCCTGCTGGCCGGTGATCGCGGTGTGCATCACCGGCACGCCTGAAAGCGCGCTGAAGGATCGTGCTAACACCTCCGGCGCCGCGCCGGACCTGGCCGCAGTGACGGCGGCGGGCGGCAGCAGGTTCAGCGTGACCTGGTCGGTGTCGGAGTCGAACGCGGATGTGCTGGCGAACAGGGGCACCACGACTCCGCTGCCGCCGCTGCCGCTGACCGACGCCAGGCTCTTGCCCTCAGCCAGGTACCGTCCGCTGGAGACCGCGTGCCCGAGGCCGGTCAGCGCGTTCTCCGCGGCCGGGTCGATGCCCGCGAGCACGACGGGAAACGACCATCGCACGAACCCTTGCACCGGGCCCTGCCCCCGCGAGAAGCAGTAGCCGTTCTGCAGGCCGCCGGAGGTCGCGAACGGGGACGGCTGATCCCCGCTGGCCGACGTCGGGCCGAGGACGGACGGGCAGACGACCACGGACTTCCCGTCTGGCAACCGCTCTGTCTGCCCGATCACGCCGCCACGCCCCGATGCCAGCCCGGCCGGGCCGGAGGGCAGGGAGTCCGGCGTGACGTACACATAGCCTTCTGCGCGCGGCGGGAAGGAGGACAGCCCGTTGTCGGCGGCGTAGCGCGAGGTGATCGTCAGCACCCGGGCCCCCGAGGCGCCGACCGCCGGCGCCGTCAGCGTGACCGGGACGTAAGCCGTCTCCAGCAGGTACCCGGCGATGGCCAGCGGGGCGGCGACGCCGACTCCGGGCAGCCGCGCGATGCGCGAGTACTGCGCGGCCGTGATTCCGCGATAGGCCGCGGACAGATAGTTCACCTGCACCACCCGCCGCTGAGATCCCGCCCGCGCTGGCGCTGACGGCAGCACCAGCAGGTCGTACGCTCCGCGCCAGTTCGCCTTCACGTCTCCTTTGATCGAGGCCGCGTTCACGTCGACCGACGCGGTAAGCAGGGCGAAGGCAATTGCCGCGACGAGCGTCCCGGCCGCGAGCGCGACCGCACGGCCGCGCGCGAACCTGACCCCGCGCCAGATAAGCCGGATCATGAAACCTTCCTCACACTGTGGCGCCCGCCAGTCCGCCTGCCAGGCCCGCCGGGCCAGCGCGGCAATTGCGCCCGCTCCTGGCCGCAAGCTGGCCTGACGACTGGCGGTGCCAGCACCGTGTTATAGGCCAGCACCGCGTCATAAGCTAGCACCGGACGATGGGCCAGAACCTGGTGACGGAATGCCATGAAACGTGAGTCCTCACATTGTCACGGATTAGGGCTCCACCTTAAGAACCATTGCACAAACAGCGGCTCTGCGCGATCCCACTTCGCGCGATGAGCAACTGGTATCCAATCAGCCACGCTCCAGCCTGGGATATCAGGCGGGAGCGTCGCGGCCGGAACGCTCACCAAAGGTCACTCTGGCCCACGGGCTGCACCCGAAGCAGCGCGGTGAGGTCGTCGGCGAAGATCGCCAGCAGGCCCCCGGCCAGCCCCGCGCCGATGGTAAGCGCGATCTGCCAGCCAGGTACCGGCCTGCCGCCGGCCGCCGCGCCGAATCCGGCTCCCGCGGCCGCCACCGCGAATAGCAGGGCGTTCCGCCAGACCTGGCCGGCGCCTAGCGGCCGGGAGGAGGCACCGAAACAGCGGCATGGCTCGGACAGCCCGCGGCGTACCGCGACCGCCAGGCCGACCGTCAGCGCCAGGCACAGGGCCGCGGCAGTGGCCATCCCGGCCATGGCCGTGACCGGTATGGCCACCAGCGGCACCACCACTGCCTCCGCCGCGGCCAGCGCCGCCGGTACCGTCACAGTCCCGGCCAGCGGCAGCGGCACCACGCTCAGCCAGGAGCGGAAGGCCCGCCACGCGGCCGGGCCCGCCACCTTCGAGGTGACGGACACCGCGAAGACCGTTGCGATCAGCGTGCGGCATGCGATCGATGCGGCGGCTGCCCACGACATTTCACTGACTCCCTCGCGCAGATGTTCTTCGCTGGGGCGACCCCGACCCCGACCCCGACCCGGGCCCCGGCCGCGACCGCCCCGGCGCACCGGCTGCTGGCCGTATCGTCCCGGTGCCAAGAACGTGGCTGGCCGGTATCAGTCCCCACAGCCGCGAATCGCAGCCGACGCCGGCGTCGCCGAGTACCACGACGGAACGAGGCGGCACCGTGGCGGTCCCGGCCGCCGACCTGGCGACCTCGGGAACCGGCTCCCCGGGCACCGCGGCGACGCGTTTGATGACCCAGTTCTCCTGATTCGCGCCGGTCAGGCTGGCCGGGAGACGCCGCGGCCGGCCGTCAGGATTGGGTTCCCTGAACACCACGACCTGGCCGGTCCGCAGCCGCCGGCGCCGCATCGCCGGACCAGGACCCGGTCCCCGTCGCGCAGCGCGGGCTCCATGCTCACGCCGCGGACAGTGACGATCGCGTACCGCCACCGGAGCGCGGCCAGCGTGCCGATGACCAGCGCGGCGATGACCGCGATGAGGACGCCGGTCATGAGGCTGCGGCCCGGTCGGCGGCGAGGTTGGCGCGGTATCCGGCCGCCTGCAGCCGGAACAGGTGCGCGTACCCGCCGTCCGCGGCGATCAGCTCACTGTGTGTGCCCTGCTCGGCCACCACGCCGTCGGAGATGACAACGATGGTGTCCGCGGTGCGGACCGTGGCCATCCGGTGTGAGATCAGGACGCAGGTGCGCCCCGTCCTGACCTGCGCCAGCCGTTGGTTGGTCGCGTGCTCGGCCTCCGCGTCCAGGCTCGCCATCGGCTCATCGACGATCAGCAGGTCCCGGTTGGCCCGCATCAGCGCCCGGGCCATCGCGACCCGCTGGCGCTGCCCGCCGGACAGCGCCACCCCGGTGTGGGCGTTCTTGCGGCGCGGACCTGACATGTAGATGCGCGACAGCATCGTGTCGTAACCGTCCGGGAGCCGGTCGATGTCGGGGGCGGCCCCAGCCAGTTCCGCGGCCTGCCGGATGGCGTCCAGATCCTCCAGCGCCGTCAGGTCGCCGACCCCGATGTTCTCGGCGGCCGTCAGCTCGTAGCACATGTAGTCCTGGAAGAGGCCCGCGATCCGGTCCCGCAGCGTCGCCGGGTCGAATTCGCGGATGTCGATGCCGTCCCAGCGGATGCAGCCGCGCTGCGGGTCGTACAGCCGGCACAGCAGCTTCACCAGGGTGCTCTTGCCCGACCCGTTGCGGCCGACGAGCCCGAGATGCGTGCCGGCCGGAATGGTCAGGCTGACGCCACGCAGCACCCAAGGCAGGGCTGGGTGGTAGCGGAACCACACGTTCTCCACGGTGATGCGGTCCCGCAACAGCGGCACCGGACGTGGCTGGGCCGACACCGGCAGGTCGGGCGGGGCGTTGACCACGTCGGTGAAGGCGGTGAACGTGGCGGCGGAACGGGAGATGCCGCCGACCCCGGCGGCGATCTGGCTCATCGCCCCCTGCAGGCCGAGGGCAGCCATGATGAACAGGCTCACGTCGCCGAGCGGCATCGCGCCCGCACTGATCCGGGTCACTATCCAGATCAGCCCGCCGCCGATGACCGTGGAGTTCAGCGCACCGAGGCCGGATTCCACCTGGAGCAGGCGGCGGTCCAGCCCGCGCTCGGAGGCGGTGATGGCGTTCAGTTCGGTCAGGATCCGGCCGCGCAGGAAGGACCCGAGCCCATACAGGCGCACTTCCTGCGCCGCGACGGCATTGCTGAGCAGTGAGCTGTAGGACTGCTGCCGCCGGGCCCTGATGGCGTTCTGGAAGGTGAGCTGGGCCTGCCGGCCGGCGTTCACCATACCGGCCCAGATCGCCAGGGCCTGGACTCCGGCGATCACTGCCGCGAGCACCGGGCCGAGCAAGTACAGGCTGATCAGGAATGTGACCGTGGTGACCACGGCCTGAGCGATGCTGAGCAGAGAGGTCACCAGGTCGCTGGTGGTGCCCTGCGCGAGCTGGCTGCTGAGCTGCAGCTTGTCGGCGTATTCCGAGGATTCGAAGCGCGAGATCCCTGGCCAGGAGGCCACGGCCTGGTAAACGCGGTCATAGACCACGACGCGGACCGCCCGGCGCAGGTTCGCCTGTACGTACTGCTGTCCCTGCGGCACGACCGCGGCGGCCAATCCGGTAACGCCGAGGGCCAGCACCAAGGCGAGCAGACTCCGGCTATCCAGGCCCGGCAGCCCCGTCCCGTGCCGCCCCGGCCGGGACGGCACGACGAGCGTGTCGACCACCTGTCGCTGCAGCCACGCGCTGGCGGGCCCCAACAGCCCGGCCGCCAGCGACAGCACGGCCAGGCCCGTCACCAGCAGCGGCGCCGACGACCAGACGACCGTGGCGGCGACGCGAGCGCTTGCGGCCCGGGCGCGCCAGCTGACTGGGCCAGCCGCTGTCATAGATGGCTGGCCGCGGTCCGAGCCGTCTGGCTGACCGCATACACCGAAGCGCCGCGGGCGATCACCGTGCCTTCAGCATCGAGCAGGTAGATCCCAGGGAAGGCGTGATTGGCGAACGCGGTCGCTACCGGGCCGCGCCTGCGCTCGTGGACCACGGTCGCCTTGCCTTCAAGGCCGCGGATGAGCTCGGTCGCCTCTTCGCCGTCACCGATGACGACCGCCAGCGCCCGCCGTGGCCCGCCGACCGTCGCGGCATGCTCGGCGAAGGCCGGAAGCTGGTTGTGGCAGGGCTGGCAGCCGGTGGCGAAGAACCCGACCAGGGCCTGCTCGCCCCGCAGCCAGTCCAGTGAGACCCGGGTGCCGCTCAGGGCCGCCGCCTTGAAATCCGGTATCTGGCTGCCCGGCGGGAGCCACGGTGACGACGCGGGAGCAGCGGCGAGCTCGCCGATCTGGCGTACCCGGCGGGCGAGCAGCAAGATCAGCAGCAGATCGACGGAGGCGAGCACCAGGGCGAAGACGCTTACCGATGACATGTCGTTGACCACCTCGGAAGACGGATGCCGGACTCGGGCCATGCACCGGCCCGCCGCTACCGGGATCCTCGGTAGCGGCGGAAATCAGGGTCCTGCTAGCAGAAACCCGTGGACCAACTGCCACACACGAGGCCGCCGGTGCAGACCCTGCAGTAGCGGTGCAGCCACAGGCAGCTGCCATGGATCTCGTCACAGTACGAGCTGCACCACGTGGACGTGCAGGCGGCGGCCGTCGCTTTGTGGGGGAGCAGGCTCTCCACTCGTTCGGAGAGCAGAGTGGTGATTCCGCTCATAGAGACCTCCTGATCGTTATGCCGGCGCGGACGCGAGCATCGTGGCACGGCCTGCTACTCCCGCCAATCACCGCGGAATGACCGCGGCGCTGACGGCTCGCTTACCGTGGCGCTAACGGCTCGCTACTTCGATCACTTCGGTGTTCCCCCGCTATAGCCGCCGTGGCACGCTGCCCCCATGACCGAAGATGAACTTGGAAATGGAACTGCTGACCGGTCACGCGAGGTAAGCGAATGCCGGGACCCGGTGTTCATCCTGACCGCGAGCCGGTCGGGTTCCACGTTGCTGCGGTTCATCCTGGATACCCATCCGGATTTTGCCTGCCCGCCCGAGACCATGATCACCGGTGCCTGCGTTTCCTTGCTGCGCAGCTGGGACATCCTGGAGAACGCTGGGTCAGGGACGCACCGGCCGGTCACCGCGCAGGCCCTGCTGCCGGCGGTGGCGCTGCAGGCGGTGCGTGGAATCGTCGACCAAGCCTACGGCCGCTACCTGGCCGGCCGGCAGAAGCCTCGCTGGTGCGACAAATCGCTGGACAGCGTATACAACTCACAGCTGCTCGCGGACCTGTACCCGCGGGCCCGCTTCATCTGCCTGTACCGGCACTGCATGGACGTGATCGCCTCCGGCGTGGAGGCATGCCCATGGGGAGTGAGCCGGTTCGGTTTCGACCCCTACGTCGCCCAGATTCCCGGCAACAGCGTGGCGGCGATCGGCGCGTACTGGCTCGACTGCGTGCAGGCGATGCTCGCCTTCGAACAGCAGCAGCCCGGGCGCTGCTTCCGGCTGCGGTATGAGGACCTGGCCGCGGCGCCGGAGCAGCTGACCGCGGAACTGCTCGACTTCCTCGGCGCGGCCCCGGCACCGGGTATCACCGCCGCGTGCTTCGCGGCGCAGCACGAGGGCGACGGCCCGGGCGATGAGAAGATCTGGTTCACCACGAAGGTGAGCACGGACGCCGTCGGCCGCGGCGTCAGGGTGCCGGCCGCTGCGCTCCCTGACCCGCTGCGGGCCGCGATCAACGAGGCGCTGGAACCGCTCGGATACCGGCCAGTCTCGGCTGACTGGAACTCTGCCACCGGGTGGGCCGATCCGAGGCTGCCGCTCTCGGTGCCGCGGCCGCCTGGATTCGCGGACGCGACCCGGCCCGGGTCCGCGGACGGGCCGGCCGACCCCGTGGCCGCCGTCGCCCAGATACTGGACAGCCAGATCCGGCACCACGCCGAAGCCGACCCGGACGAACCGCTGCGCCGCTGGCCCGCCCTGGCCGGCCAGCTGGTCAAGCTGGTCGTGGCCGATGAGCATCGGCAAGAGGAGGTGCTCTGGTCGTTCCAGCCGTCCCACGCAGCCGCGGTGCCAGCGCGGGCGGAGCCGCCCGAGGGCCCGGTCATGACAATGATCGCCGGTTCCAGTACCTGGCGCGCGCTGCTGGACGGCGAGGCCAACGTGATCATCGAGATCCGGACCGGGCGGCTGCGGTGCGTGAACCGGCGCGACGCGCAGCGAGTCCGCTCCGATGAGGTGCATGCGATCGCCTGGCTGCTCGGCCTAGCGCAAGTCCCGCTGGCCCGCCGGGCCGCGGGCTAGACAGGCAGTCATGCAAGGCTACATTTCACCCCAAACAATGCTAACATCGCGCGAAACCGACGTTCCGTTCGCTCTGTACTCAGCGACTTACGGAATGGGGACATACAGTGGAACGTGGCCTGCAGGTTTACCTACTCGGACCCATATCCGTCAGACGAGCGGACCAGGAAATCGTGCTCCGGGGGCAGCACCAGCGGGCGCTTATGGCCGCGCTCGCGAGCGAGGCGGGGAAAGTCATACCGGCCGACCGGCTGATCGAGACGCTGTGGGGTCAGCACCCGCCGCATTCGGCCAGGATGAAGCTACAAGGGCTCGTCTCCGCCCTGCGGAAGGAAATAGGGGACTGCGCGAAAGGGCTGGTTGGCGCCCGCTGGCCGCTGGTCACCCTGGAACCCGGTTATCTGCTGAGCCTGGAGGGCGTACGGGTTGACCTGCGTGAATACCGGCAATTGCTCCGGCGCGCCAACGGTGAGCTGGAGGCGGGCTTCGTCAATACCGCCTCGGTCTGCCTGGCGAAGGCGCTCGCGTCGTGGCGTGGTCCGGCCCTGGCCGATGTCCGCTCGCCCGTCCTGGCCGGTTTAGCTGCCGGTCTTGAGCAAGGACGCCTGCTGACCATCGAGCGTAAGGCGGTCTGCGATCTGTGCCTCGGATACTACGACGCCGTGGTGGAGCTGCTCACGCCGTTACTCGCCGCTCACCCGCTCCGGGAGACCGCCCGCGCCGCGCTCATGCTGGCCCTGTACCAGCTCGGCTGCCGGGCTGAGGCGCTGGAGCTGTACCGGAACGGCCGGGAGATACTGCAGGAGGAGGTAGGTATCGAGCCTGGCCGAATGCTGCGGCACCTCCACCAGCTGATGCTCTCTGACTCCCCCCAGCTCACCACCCCTGTCGCCCTCGGCCTGCTCGGCCAGGAACGGATACCGGCAGAGCATGCCTGAGCGACGCCCTCCAGCCGGAGCCCTCCGGGTAGAACGTGGCGTCGAAATCTGGGGAACGATTCAGCTGATTTCCCGCCGCTAAGACGCCGGCTCCTGGCCCCCGGCGGAGGTTGGATGCATACCACTCTGGTACTGGCTGCTACTAGCACAACTGGCCCTTCAGCGACCGCGTTGTGGGTCAGCATTCAACAGCATTTCCCGGCCTGTGTGCCCTCGGCATGACGTTCCCATGGATCGGACAGCGCAACGCTGCCGGCCGGGCCACTGTGGGCACATAAGACCAAGCCCGCTGCCCCGCCGCCACGAATAGAGGATGACGAAACACTGCGGCGGCGAGCGGGTGATCATACGGTTCAGAAGGCTCTTGTCGACCCTGCTCGGCTGGATGCTGAGTCAGCGGAGTGGGTCCAGGTGCTGGCCGGAACGGGCCCGCGGCGGGAAGCCGCGCTGGCGCGGCTGCATGAGCGGCTGCTGCGGATCGCGCGCAAGGAGGCGGCCCGGCGCGGGCCGCGGCTGGCGATCAGCGGCCCGGAACTCGATGACGTGGCCCACCAGGCCGCCGCCGATGCGCTGCTGGCCATCACCGCCAAGATCGGGCAGTTCCGGGGCGAGAGCCGGTTCACCACCTGGGCGTACAAGTTCGTCATCTTCGAGGTGTCAGCCAAGATCGGGCGGCACTTCTGGCGTCACCCGGTCGTGCCGTTGGACGCCGAGGACTGGGACCGGCTGCCGGCCCGGTTCGGCTTCGACCCCGCGCACCAGGCCGAGTGGCGGGACCTGCTCGCCGCGCTGCGCCGGGCGGTGGACACCGAGCTCACCCCGCGCCAGCGTGAGGTGTTCGTCGCGATCGTGCTCAACGACGTCCCGCTGGATACCCTGGTCCTTTCGCTGGCTTCCAGCCGCAACGCGATCTACAAGATGTTGTTCGACGCCCGGCGTAAGCTGCGGGCCGCTCTTGCCGCTAACGGGTATCTACCCGATGACACTTCGAGGCGCTCATGAACGGCTGGCTCGGCGCTGGACAGCGTTCTCGCGGACTGATCTGGTTCGGTGGCGCAGATCGGCCGACACGCTGGCCAGCGCCGCCGGTATCTGGCCGTTGATGTGTGCGGTGCGCGCGTCGCCGGTAGCGAAGGTGTCGAAGATGCCGTAGCTGGTGTCACTGATCTTGAACGCGTACCAGGTGACGGTGCCTTCCTCGGCGACGGCCAGTTCCCGGCCGGCTCTGAGGAAGTCCTCCAGCTCGCTGCCCTTGCCGGGCTTGGCTTCCAGCGTTGCGAGTATGCCGAGCGTCACGGTCATTGACATGTGTCCTTCCAGGGAATGCGCCATCGCGGGCCGTTCGGCCAGTATCCGTTACTAGCGTCGCCAGCGGCCGGTTTCTTACCCCATCCCCGTCAGCGAGGGCCCTGGCCCCCGCCGCTCAAGTGGAGCCGTGGGATCCCTACGATTGGGCGCCCGCGCCGCCCAGCCGCGGCTATTTCTCCTGCACCACGTAAGACCTGGCTGCCCCCGAACGCCAACCAAAGGTAAGCAAGCAGCGGCGGCGCCGTGCCGTCCGGCCATTCCGGCTTCGCCAGAGGAAAGGGCAGCAGATGAAGTTCGATGTCACGTCGGCGGGAGCGGGCAGCCGTCCGCGCCCGCGATGTCCAACCAGAAGCAAGGCACGTCCTGAAGCGCGGCGGATCGGGTGCGCTGATCCTCGGCCTGGCCGCGGCCGCGGCCGTGGCGGTGCCCGCGGCCGCCTCGGCCTCGACCACCGGTTCCTCACCAGTGGTCGGGCACGTCTATGTCAACGACAACACGGCCGGGACCAACACGATCGGCGCGTTCGACCGGCACGCGGACGGCTCGCTGACCCCCGAGGCCGGGTCCCCGTTCGCGGCCGGCGGGGCCGGGACCGGCACCGGGCTGGCCTCGCAGGGCGCGATCCAGATCACGCCGGACGGCCGGTTCCTGCTCGCCGTCGACGCGGGCAGCAACCAGATCTCGGTGCTGCGGATCCACCGCGACGGCTCGCTCAGCCTGGTGCCCGGCGGCGTGGTCTCCTCCGGCGGCCTCCTGCCCGACAGCGTCGCCGTCCACGGCGACCTGGTGTACGTGGCCAACTCCGGGACCGGCGGCAGCAACTACACCGGCTTCCGGCTCGGCTTCTTCGGCCAGCTGTTCTCCGATCCCCGGGTCGACCGTCACGCTGGCCGCCAGCGCCGCGCCCGCTGACGTGCTGTTCAACGGCACCGGCACCAAGCTGGTCGGCACCGAGGTAGGGACCTCGGTGATCGACAGCTTCACCGTCGGCTTCGGCGGGCGGCTGACCGCCGCCCCTGGCTCGCCGTTCCCGGCCCAGGGCCTGGGCCCGTTCGGCAGCGAGTTCCGGCCGACCAACCCCGGCCAGCTGTTCGTGTCCAACGCGCACAACGTCGGCGCCGGCACCGGGACCATCTCCGCGTTCAGCGACTCCTTCAACGGCACGCTGACCCCGGTCGCGGGCTCCCCGTTCGCCGATGACCAGACCGCGCCGTGCTGGGTGGAGATCACCCATGACGGCCAGTTCCTGTTCACCGTGAACACCGGATCCGGCGAGATCTCCCGCTACCAGATCGCCCCGGACGGCACGCTGACCCTGCTGGGCAGCACCCCGGTCGGCGCCACCGGCGGCGTCGGCGCCGTCGACGCCCGGCTCAGCCCCGACGGCCGCTTCCTGTACGTCGATGAGAGCAGGATCGGCGAGGTCGGCGCGTTCGCCGTCAACGGCGGCAACCTGACCGAGCTGGCCACCTCCCCGACCGCGCTGCCCGCAGGCGCCACGCCCGCCGGCATCGTGACCAACTAACCAACCCCAGACAGGCCGGGCCGCGGGCAGCAACCCCGCGGCCCCGGCCTGTCACGGCTGCTATGTGAGCGGTTCCGTGGGACTGGACTTCGCCGGACCGGGTTCGCTTAGCCTGGGCTGGTGGAGCGACCGGACAAGCTGGCCCCGCAGCATGACGCGGTGTCGGCCGGGTGGATCAGCGCGCTCGCCCGCCGTAAGATTCGTGCGTTCCTGGTCGCCAACGGATACCTGGAGCACAGAAAGCTGGGATCGCGATGACCGACTGGACCGCGCTGGAGCGCTTCCTCGACACCGATCCCGCAGACGTCGGATGCGAGCAGGCCATGGACATCCTGCACGTCTACGCCGACCTGCTCGCCGCCGGGGCGGACGCCGCCTGCCGCTACCCTGGCGTAGCAGTCCACCTGGCTGCCTGCGGCCCCTGCGGCGAGGACTTCCGAGGGCTGCTGGCTGCGATCACGCAGGAGCCCTGAGGCGAGCCGGAGATCAGTGGCTGGAGGGCGCAAACATCGCCCACACGACCTTGTTGCCCTCGCCGGTGGCGGCGTATCCCCACCTGTCGCTCAGGCCCTGCACGACATGGAGCCCGCGCCCGGACTCTGCCGGGCTGCTCAGTGGTTTCAGCATGGGGGGGTCGGGGTTCGAGTCAGCCACCGCGCACAGCACTCCCGAGCCGGGCCCGGCCTGCAGCAGGCCGAAACGGATCGGCCAGCCTCCGGGGAAAGACGTCACGCCGTAGCGAAGCGCATTAGTCACCAGTTCCGACATCACGGTCGTGATGTCGTCGCAGCGCCCTGGGAGGCCCCATCGCTGGAGCGTGCAGCGGGTGAACTCGCGGGCCACCGGTACTGAGGCCGGGTCCGGTACAGGGGTCCGGGACGCAACGCGCGGGAAGCACGCTGGGTGGCGGTCCTGCCCGCCAGCAGCGTCCGGCACCGCTGCGTATGTGTTTGCGGCCATGTCCGCAGCTGCCGCGAGCCATGGCCACCGGGCATCACCCCGGGCGGAGACCGAGGCTAAGGCATGAACGCTCATCACCAGTGATAAACCTGTCACGCAGAGAAATCGGGCGGTCACAAATCATCATGTCGCATGCACGTGCATTACGCAAGTTACAATGCAAAATCAGTCGCAACACCGTTAGCAACTGCAAATGCACGTGCATCCGTTCTGTTAGCATGCCAGGCATCCACAGGAAACAGCCCTTCCGCCACGGTCGGGCGGAACGGTTCTAGATCGCTGACCAGGAGAGACGGCATGCAGATCCCCAATGGCACCCCCGCTGACCAGGTACCGGGGACGTGGCGCAAGGCCAAGGCCAGCAATCCCAGCGGCGCGTGCGTGGAGGTAGCCCCGCTGCCCGGCGGCGGCGTCGCGTTCCGTAACTCGCGGCACCCCGAAGGCCCGGCGCTCATCTACACCCGGGCTGAGATCGCCGCGTTCCTGACCGGGGCCAAGGCCGGGGAGTTCGACGACCTAACCTGAATCAGGGTCAGCACAGTGCAGTAGAGGACGGGACCAGCGGCTGGCTGCGGGCACCAGATTCGCGGCCAGCCACGCGCTCTGGCGGTGATAGTGTGCAAACCGTCACAGACCGTTGTTGAACCCTTTCCTGGCCTGGCCGGCGCCGCCCGGGCCCAGGGTGCGATCCGCCGGCCGGGAGGACAGGGCATGAGCGCAGGGCCAGGCAGCGAGTTCCCCGAGGCGGGCGCCAAGGGCGGCCCGGCAGTGGCACGCATGATGCTCGGAGCCCAGCTGCGGCGCCTGCGCGAGGCGGCTGAGGTTTCCCCCGGCTCGGCGGCCTGGCGCATCCGCGGATCGCGTTCCAAGATCAGCCGCATGGAGAACGGGCGGGTCGGCTTCAAGGACCGGGATCTGACCGACCTGCTTGACCTGTACGGAGTGAACGAGCCGCAGGTCCTGACCGGGATGCAGGAACTGGCCACCCAGGCCAACGCGCAGGAATGGTGGGCGAAATTCGGCGACATCCTGCCTGGCTGGTTCGAGCCCTACCTGGGCCTGGAAGCATCCGCTTCGCTGTTGCGGGCTTTTGACCTGCAGTTCGTCAACGGCCTATTCCAGACCGAGGCCTACGCCCGGGCTGTCACCGCGATCGGGTTACGCGGCGGGACCGCGGCCGAGATCGACCGGCGGGTCAAAGTCCGGATGAAACGCCAGGAGCTGCTGACTGCCGCTGATGCCCCGCGGGTCTGGTCGATTGTCGATGAAGCCGCGCTGCGGCGGCCGGTGGGCGGCCCCGAAGTCATGCGCCAGCAGTTGCACCGCCTGGCCGAGCTAGCCCAGCTGCCCGCCATCACCATGCAGGTCGTCCCGTTCGGCGTCGGCGGGCACGACGCCGCGGGCGGGTCATTCACCGTGCTGCGCTTCGCCGAGGCTGACGTCCCAGACATCGTCTACATCGAGCAGCTGACCGGCGCCCAGTACCTCGACAAGCCCGCCGACGCCGACCACTACCTCGACGTCATCAACCGGCTGAGCGCAACCTCCCTCAGCCCGGCCCGCTCGATCCGCTTCTTCACCGACCTCATCAAAGACTTCTAACCCCGGCTATCCCGGGCCCAGGCAACCCAGACCAATACCGGCCGAGAAAGGCATGCCAGTGACCAGCAAGGGCGCCCCCGCAGGCGGACAGCGCAGCGATATCCCCGGCCGGGCACAGGAACCGCCGTCCTTCGACACCAGCATCGCCCACCCCGCCCGGGTCTATGACTACTGGCTGGGCGGGAAAGAGAACTACCAGGCCGACCGGGACGCCGCCGAACAGGTCATCGCGGCTAACCCGAACATCCTGCCCGGCGTGCGGGCCAACCGGGCGTTCCTGCGACGCGCCGTTGAATACCTGGCCGGCGAAGCCGGGATCCGCCAGTTCCTCGACATCGGCACGGGCCTGCCCACCGCCGAGAACACCCACCAGGTGGCACAGGCGATCGCGCCCGAGGCCCGGATCGTGTACGTGGACAATGACCCGATCGTCCTCGCCCACGCCCGCGCGCTGCTGACCAGCACCCCTCAGGGCGCCACCGCCTACATCGAAGCCGACGCCAGGGACACCGCCACCATCTTGGGCGAGGCCGCCAAGACACTCGACCTGAGCCAGCCAGTCGCCGTCATGGCGCTGATGATCCTGCAGTATGTCCCTGACTCCGCTGCTCCCCGCCAGATCGTCTCCCAGCTGATGGAAGCGATGCCGCCCGGCAGCTACCTGACCGTGTCCGATACCACCAAGGACATCGATACCGACCGGGTCGCCAATGCCACCTCGCGGCTGAACGCCCGGATGGGACCGACCCAGCTGACGCTGCGCACCCGCGAGGAGATCGGCCGCTACTTCGACGGCCTGGATCTGGTCGACCCCGGCCTGGTACCCCTGGCGCAGTGGCGGGCTCTAGCCGACCCCAGGAACGTCATCCCCTGTTACGCCGGCCTAGCACGCAAACCCTGAAAGCGGCTGCACTCAATAGGAGCACCCGAGCGATCCCGTGATCGAATGCTCACAGCCGCCACGGGAATGAAGGGAGAGGCATGGACAGCCAGCCGGTGATTTCGGTGAGAGGCGAGGCACAACTGGAGGTCGAGCCCGAGATCGCCCAGGTGGGCGTGACGGTCATGGCGCAAGACAAGGACCGCCGCCAGGCCCTGGAATTGCTGGCCGGGCGGACCCGCACGGTAGCAGACCTGATCAAGGGATACGGCGAGTCGGTGGAGCAACTGGACAGCGGCCCGGCGGGAGTACATCCGGTGCTCAGGGACGGCAAGGGACGTGAGCGCGTGACAGGGTATGTGGCGCGGGCCGGCTTCAGCGTGACAGTCAGCGACTTCACCGTGCTCGGCGAGCTTGTGCCGAAGCTGGCCAGCCAGGAGATGGTCACGGTGACCGGGCCGATATGGCGGCTGCGGCCTGGCAGCCAGGCATATCGCCAGGCGCGGCTCGCCGCCGCCCAGGATGCCACCCAGCGGGCGCGTGAGTATGCCGAGGCCTTCGGCGGCAGGGTCACCGGGCTGCTGGAGGCAGCCGACACAGGCCTGCTGGGCGCCTCAGGGGAAGCCGGTCCAGCGTCCTTCCGTGCCTCGGCCCGGCTGGCGGGTGGAATGGAGGAATCAGAAGTTCCCGAGTTTGACTTCGAGCCAGCCAGGCAGACGGTGTACGCGCAGGTCGAGGCGCGGTTCACGATGACCGCGCCCCAGTTCGGCGAATAACCGCCGGGCTAAGGTCAATGATGCCAGCCATTATCTTCATCACGAACAGGGTTGGAACACTCGTCCAGCCGAAGTCACGGCGAGCTGTAGTCGTCGCGCCCGAGGGCTTAACCTCGGCCAGGAATATAAACGCAACTTGAGAGGGACAATCATGGCGTACGGGATTGTGCACTTCTATCCGGGCGGCACCAGGGAGCAGTACGAGGCATCGATGGCGGCGGTGCACCCGGGCGAAGGGCAGCTGCCCGACGGTCAGATCTTCCACGCGGCTGGTTCTTCACCCGGCGGATGGACGATCATCGCCGTCCACGACTCGAAGGAAAGCTGGGAGCAGTTCCGTCACGGCATCGCCAGGCCCCGGAGGCAGCAGGGTATCGAGGGCGGCTTCGCGACGCCGCCCGAGGAGACGCTCATCGACCTCTGCCAGGTCATGCCTTAGCCGGCATCGCTCACCCGTTTCGCGTTTCCTGGCCGGGAAGGTGTTTTCGGCGGTTTCTTGATCGGAACGATGTACTCCGCCGTGTCAGCGTCGCAGGGCCGTTACGACCCAGGTCATCGCTTGCCGTACTGCCGTACGGGAACTCTCATCGTGGTCAAGACAGTCGAAGGCATGCTGGCCTTCTGGCACGTCGATTACCGTCAGCTGGGCGTGGCATTGTTCAGCTTGCGCTATGAAGGCATCAACCGTTGGGGCGATCTCAGCCCGTTCGCGGCCGACTCGGGTCAGCAGGATCGGCAATGTGCCAGCCTTCTGCACGGCGTCCACGGGACGGAAGCGCGCGTCAACGTCTCCCCGCCCGGGAAGTGGCGCCATTACCGGGTACGTCGCGGCGATGCAGCGCAGCCACGGCGGAGGCGCGGAAAGCCAGTCGGCGGTCAGCAGTCCTCCGCCGGAGAAGAACCAGAGCGCCATCCGGTCGGGATCGACGCCGGGCAGCGCGCGGGCACGCTCCACGGCGGAGGCAAGATCATCTGCTGCGACTGGGTAGTCGGCCGTGGAAAACAGCCGGTGGTCGAGGGTGACTCCGACGACCCCGTGGCTGGCTGCCAGGGACCCGTAGCCAATGTACGCCGGCCAGTCGCGCGGGGTGGGCCGCATGCCTGCCGAGATGGGGCCGCCATGCACGAAGATGATGAAGGGCGACATCTCTGCATCGGAGTCTGCTGGCCAGTAGATGTCCAGGTTGCCATCCCGGGACTGCCGAGACTCAGCAACGGAGAGCACAAAGGGCTGAAGGAATGGAGTTGTCACCCTCGGAACTTTATCTTCACCACCAGGATGTAGTGGGCTTCCTTGTCGCTGACCAGGAACTTCGCATGCTCGTGCGCGGCTGGTGCCGGCCTATGCCTCGCCTGCGGGCGGGCCGGGATCCCGCTGGCCGGCTCGCTCCAGCTTCGCGCGAACCTGGGCTGCATCGGAATGGT
Organism: uncultured Actinomycetota bacterium; assembly: GCA_963788895.1. Lineage (GTDB taxonomy): Bacteria > Actinomycetota > Actinomycetes > Streptosporangiales > Streptosporangiaceae > DATBGO01. The sequence continues at coordinate 638,927 of CAWBJA010000012.1, forward strand.
GCATGTCGTCGAGGATGTCCTGTGCCCTGCGCCAGGCCTCACGTGCACCTTCCGGGTCCCCGGCTGTATCAAGGGTGTCGCCGAGGTCGGCGAGGGTGAAGGCTGCCAGTTGGCGGCGGCCTAGCTCGTCGTAAATGCCGAGGGCGCGCCGGAAGCACTCGACAGCCCCGGCCAGGTTGCCGAGGTGGCGCTCGGCGAGGCCGGTACTGTGCCACGCGTTCGCCTGGCCGTTGAGGCTGCCCAGTTCCCCATGGATTGCAATGGCCTGCTGACAGTCGGCCCGGCCCTGGGCAGGCTCACCTAGCATGATGTGGCAGTAGCCGGAGTTGTTGAGGGCCGACGCCTGGCCGGCCGGTTGCCGCTCGCACGGTACAGGGCGAGCGCCTGCCCGACGTCGCGAAGTGCGCTCTGGTAGCTGCCTTCTTCGCCGGAGAGCCAGCTGAGAGTCAGGTAGGCGCGGGCTTCGCCGTCGGTGTCGCCGAGCTGGCGATAGAGGCCAGGGCATTCGGCCAGATGAGCCCGAGCCTGCTCATAGTCACTGAGCCTCGCGTAGGCCTGCCCCAGCGACCGGCGGGTCATGGCCTGGGCAGCCGCATCGTTCAGGCGGGTCACAGCGGCTAGCGCGGCGCGCTGGGTGCCTACCCATTCATCCCAGCGACCGCTCCAGTCGAGGAAATTCGCCAGTGCCCAGGGCAGCTGCCAACTGGGGGAGTCAAAGCCGGCTTCCTCAGCCAGGCAGACCGCCGCGATCAACACGTCGTGCTCGGCTTCGAGCCAGGACAGCGCATCATGGTGGCTGGTCAGGCGCTCCGGCGTTACGCCGTGGCGCAGGCTGGGGAGCGTGAACTCCTCGCGCTGCAAGTTGAGCAGCCGCGCGGCTTGGACGGCAGTGTGCACGTAGTGGTCCAGGATCCGGCCCCATGCTTCGCGAGCTCCGCCTTCGCCGAAGGACGTGCCTGCCTGCTCGGCCGCATAGGCACGCAGCAAATCGTGCATGCTGAACCGGCCAGGTGAAGTCTCGGCGGTGAGGTTCGCGGCGGCTAGCTCCTCGAGGATCTTCTGCGCTTCGGCCAGTGGCGTGCCGGCCAGGCTGGCGGCGGCCGGGATCGTGATGTCCGGCCCTGGATGCAGGCCCAGCAGGGCGAACATCCGGGCTGCGGGGGCGGACAGGCTGCCAGCCGACCAGGAGAACACGGCCCGCACGCTGGCCGGGGCGTCCCCTGTGTCCAGCGCGTCGAGCCTCGACTGGGCATCGGCGAGTTCCCGAACCAGCGCACTGAGCCGCGACCCCGGGCGTGCGACCACACGGGCAGCCGCGATCACCAGCGCAAGGGGAAGGCGGGCGCACAGCCGGATAAGGTCAGCTGCCGCGCCAGGCTCGGCGCTAATCCTTGCTGTCCCCAGCCGCTCCCCCAGCAGCACGCCAGCCTCGGCGCCGGTCAGCAAGCCCAGCTGCAGCGGGCGGGCACCTTCGATGGCCGCCAACCCGGCCAGATGACGGCGGCTGGTCACTACCACCAGGCAGCCAGGACTGCCCGGCAGCAGCGGGCGAACCTGCTCCGGGTCTCGCGCGTTGTCCAGCAGGACGCTCATCCGCCTGCCCGCCAGCAGACTGCGGTACAGGCTTACCTGCGCGTCCAGGCTCGCCGGGATCCGTCCGGCGGGAACCTCCAGGGCGTCCAGCAGTGAACGGATGGCTGCGGCCGGCGCCGCCGGGTTCCCGGTAGGGTCGAAGCCGCGCAGGTCGGCGTACAGCTGCCCGTCCGGGAAGCGGTCAGCGACCTGATGCGCCCAGTACACCCCCAGCGCCGTCTTCCCGACCCCGGCTGTGCCCTCGATCGCCACGATTGGCACTGCGACACGCCTGCCGACATGGTCCAGCAGGCTGGTGAGTTCCGTCAGCTCAGCTTCCCGGCCGATGAATGGCCACGCCGGGGCCGGCAGCTGACGGGGGATGACTCGCTCGCTGCGCTGCCCGCCGGCGGTAACTGCTGTCCCGTGGTAACGGAGATCCGGATCGTCGGCCAAGATGCGGCGGTGCAGCTGCTGCAGGGCGTGTCCTGGCTCCAGGCCAAGCTCCGCTTTCATCGATTTGCGTGCCCGCTGGTAGGCGGCCAGTGCCTCGGCAGTACGGCCCGCGCCGTGCAGGGCGAGCATCAGCTGTTCCCAAAGCCGCTCATTCTGGGGGTCATCCGCCGTGCTCTTCTGGAGCTCCGGGATCAGCTCGGCGTGCTGGCCGAGCCTGAGCCGCGCCTCATTCAGCAATTCGCGCACGCCAAGGCGCTCGTCGAGCAGCCGCTGCGCGATAGTGCCCATCGCCACAGTCGCCGGGACGTCCGCCAAGGGAGGTTCCCGCCACAGCGCCAGCGCCTCACTCAGCAAGCTCACGGCACCCGGCAGGTCCCCTGATTCGAACGCCCGGCGGCCCTGCCGGGCGAGCTGACTGAACTGATCCGCGTCTAGCTCGCCCGGACGTACCTCCAGTCGGTAGCTGTGGTATTCCCCGGTATGCAGCCGCTCGGCCGGACCGAGAAGCTTGCGCAGCGCCCAGACGTGGGTCCGCAGCGTGCTCGGACCGACTGCCGGCCCGGTGTCCCACAACAGCTCAGTCAGCCGGCTGACACTTATCGCCTGGTTGGCATGCATCAGCAGCACGGTGAGCAAGGCGCGCTGCCGCTGCTGGGGGATCCGCACTTCGGCGCCATCATCGCCGATCACCTGAAGCTGGCCGAGTACGCCGAACCGCATCGATCCTCGCAATACAGCGCCCCTGACGGCAGCGGGCAGCGGAGTCATTCCGGTCATTATCTCAATCGCTGGAAGCTGTGGCCCGGCCATCAGGCGGATACGGCACGACCCCGGTCCTCCGCCTCCCTACCTGCTCGCCGGCCGGAAGTCCGGGCTGCCGGAGCAGTCGTGCTGCTGGGGCCTTGACCGGCAGTTGACCGGCAACTGACATCCCGCTGGGATTATGCGGGAGCGGAGCCTCGCCACAGTGGGTAGTGAGGCAAATAAACCGCCGGCTCCCGTTTCAGTGGAGGGATAAATGGCTCGATCACGTAACCGCGCTTATACATTGACCTCAGCACTTACCATCAGCACCGTCCTCATCGTGGCCGCTGGAACACAGGCATGGGCCTACACTACACCGGCGCAACACTATCATTCTCAAGCCGGGAAGAACTTTATAGACGAAGAGAATTACGGAATCGAAGGGCAGCTGACCAGTAACTGCCTTTTCCAGCCAAACGATAACAGCGACTTCCTGACCCAAGAAATCTGGGACACTAGCTCCGGGACGCAGCCCAACTACTGGGTCGAGGTTGGCCAGATAAGCGGGAGCGACCCATTTTACTCCAGCCATACGTACTACTCTCGTCAATGGGTCTGGGCGGACTCGCGCCCGAACGGCGGCGGATATAGTGAGCATTTCCCTGCGCCAGCTGGATCTGGTACCTTTAAACTGGAGATAGAGTGGCTCGGCGGCAACGAATGGGGAATATACGAGGGCGGCGTCACCGGGACTTCAACCAGCCAGCCGATGTTTACAGAAAATGGCAGTGCAAAAGCAGGGGTCGAATATACCGCTACCGGACCTGCCGGCCTCACGGATCAGGGCAACATCCACAGCCTGGAATCCAAGGGCACCAACAATGTCTGGACCCTCTGGGGCAACGGGGCCGCGATCTCCGATCACGCCTGGATCAGCGCCTCGTATGCCCCCTCGCTGTCGCAGGTGGACTGGAACATCCCGTGCACCAATGCGGCAACGGTGACGGCCGCTGCGCCGAGGGTGCTTTCCGCCCCCGCCACTCCAGGTGCGGCGGTACCGGCGAGGGCGGCGTCTGCCCTCCGCGCAGCGGAAATGTCCGCCGCCGCCGCCGACGGAGATGCCCACCCCGCCCAGATGCTCGCGGTTACCACCACTGAATCGCTCGGCGAACGTGACGCGACACCGGGCGATCGTGTCTCCACGGATCTTGGGCAGGCCGTGTACCTGGTCATCATGAAGGGGAACTTCAGCGTCCCGACGATGAGCCCCAAGGGGACCGAAACCGTGAAGGGCAAGTACCTCAGGCTCACTCTTAACCCGGAAACCCTCCAGGCCATCGACGCTGGCATAAGCAACCAGGCTCCGCCCACGGCGCTCGGGCATTTGGGCCCGCTCACCAACCTGCTCAGGGTGGCCGGCTGAGGTCACCGCCCCGGTAAGCCACGCAGCGGCCCGACGGCACGGGGTCTTTGACGCCAGTCACGGCGCAAAGACCCCGTGCCGCGCCCATTATTGGCCGCAAATGGCAGACGCGGCGTCTCGCACCTCCCACCACGGCTCCAGCTGGTCACCTCAGGGCCGTCGCCAGGCGGTGCGCAGCGATGAGAGAGGGTGAGAAGATGACCACGTTCGCGCTGATCCATGGCGCCGCTGACGTCGGATGGCCCGCCCATACCGGCCTGGGGCAGGCCATTGCCGAGCAGGCTGCGCGAGACGGCGGCAAGACTGGCAGCAGTGATCCTCTCGTCACCTTCTACCATGACGTTCCCCGTGACCTGGCCGAGCAGGCGGTGGCCAAGGGAGGCCGGCCGCAGTCGGACACGCCGGGCCGCAGCCCGTGGCCGCTCAGCGCCTGGCCCGCGATACCGACGAGGTTCGTGTTGTGCACTGAGGACCGTTTCTTCCCTGCCGGGTTCATGCGCCGGGTGGCCGCCGAGCGGCTTGGCATCGTCCCGGATGAGATCGCCGCTGGCCATTGCGTCGCGCTCAGCCGTCCTAAGGAACTGGCCAGCATGCTCGCCGGTTAGCTGGCCCGCTGGGCGTCGTCATCGACGCCCAGCGGGTCATCAACGGTCGTGGCGCTGTCAGTGCGTTACCACGATTTTTCCGAGCAGGCCGTGCGATTCCGCATCAGGGCCTGCGGAGAAGAGCAGCTGGTTGGTCTTGGCTGCGTTCCCGTTACCGAACCTAAGCCCCCACAGCCCGTCGATAACGATGGGCTTGTGGTTTTGCCGCCGCAGTTGTCCCAGGTGCGCACCGGTCACTGGGTTGTAGACGTTGATGTGGCCGTCACCGAAGTTGCCCACGAGCAGATCTCCGCTGAACTTGCCGAAAGTGGGTGGCGCGAGGGCCAGGCCCCACGGCGAGTCGAGCGCGCCGCGGGTGACAAGCCGGCGGACGAACGCACCGTCGTTGGTGAAGACATCCACGAAGCCGTGGCCGCGCCCAGCGACATCGTCGTGCAGCGTAGCGTCCTGCTTAGCAAACGTCACATACAGCTTGCCGTCGATCTCGGCGATACCGAAGGGCCCGTAGCCAGCCGGAAGCCGCGGATCGACGAAAAGCCCGCCGGGCAGTTCGACCGGCGTGAAGGTACTGTCGTAAGCCTCGACCCGGCCGGACCGGAAGTTCGTGGCATACAGATACGTTTGGCCGGCTGACTGGGCGATGGCGAGGCCCTTGTACACCGCGTTGGCACCATTGTCGCGGGCCACCTCGGTCACCGTGGAAGGTCCGCCGCCCGTGGCGCCGACCGCGGGGTTCCAGCCGTCGATCGTGCCGTTTTCGGTGTCGAACAGGAACACCGCCGGACCGGAGTGCCCATTCTGGTCGCGCACGACGAAGCCGGATTGGTCGGTGTTGAATACCTGGCCGGTCGGGGCGGCCCCGGTTATGTTCACCACGAGGCTGACTTTGGTCACCGTTGATGCGGTCGCGCCGGCGTACAGCGTCGCCTTGTCAGAGCCGTTGTCCGCCACCCACAGCGGCGAGCCGGGCGTGGTGTTCGTGCCCGGGGACGCGGCCAGGCCCCACGCGTTGACGAGGTCCGGGTCGGTCAGTGGCGCCTTGCCGGGCTGATCGGAGACGAGATTGATCTGGCGGTACGCGCTCCTGTGAGCGTGGGCCGCATGGGCGCTGGCCGGAACGGCGCCGAGCGCCATGGTGCCAAGCGTTCCCGCGGACACGATCGCGGCCAGCGACCATAGACCGCGCCGGCCACTCGGTGGAATTAACGGAAATCGAGTCATGAAAGGTCCTCCGGCTCTGGGTTTCGGCTCCTTGGGCACCCGAAACCACCCCGCCTGTCACCTACGGCAGGCCCCCTGGGGTCACGTAATACGGCTCCGGATGGTTCAGGCATGGCCGCGCATTTCTCCGGTCGGCGTGCCTAAGCGGGCAGGAGACTATCACGCTGTGTGATTAGAAGAGCCCTAGCTTGACGTTCCTGGCTATGGCTTTGTGATCTTTGTGTGATGCGCGCCCGGGCCGTTCTGTGCACTGATCTGCGTATTTCTCCGTGTCGGTGGTGGAGCCGCCGCACCGGAAGGTGCATGACCTCAACGCCGTCCTCATCGGCAGGCACTCGATTTGCTCCGGGACGACCAGCCGTGATCGCGCTGGAGTTCGCGGGCGGCCCACGCTTGCAGGCCCTCGTCGGTGAGCAGCTTGGTGAAGGCCTCGTCGGCAGCGCCGAGGAGCGGGCCGTCCGCGCCGAGCCGGGCCGCGGCGATGGGCGGCGGCGGCACCACGCGGAAGGCCATCAGCCCGTCGTGGTAGGCGGCGGTGATCTCGTCCGCGGCGAGTCGGAGCAGCTCCGGCCCTAGGCCGCCGACCACCACGAGGTGCGGGTCCATGCCGTTCACGAGCCCGGCGACGCCCCGCCCGATCGAGCTGCCCACGAGGTGGATCGCGGACAGCGCGACGGGATCGCCGGCCCGCGCTGACGCGAGCACGTGACGCAGGCCACCGCCGGGGATGCTCCCGGGCAGGAAGCGGGCGAGCGCCTCACCGTCGATACTGGTATTCCAGCAGCCTGTGGCGCCGCAGCGGCAAGGTCGGCCGGGATCACCGAACGGCATGTGCCCGAACTCCCCGGCGGCCCCTGTCGCGCCCATGACCGCACGGCCGGCTTCTACGACTGCCCCGCCGATGCCGTCCGCGACGTGCAGGTACAGCATCGTGCCCGAGCCGAAGCCCGGGGCACGCCGCGACTCCGCGACGCCGGCCAGGGTCGCGTCGTTGCCGACGACGAACTCGCTGCCCGGCTCGTAGTGCTGCCACAGGACCGACAGGTCCACCCCGTGCCAGGACAGGCCGGGGGCAAGCACCAGCCGGCTGCCGGTCACCGTGCCTGGCACGGCCACTGCCGCTGCCCGCACCCGCGCGCCGAACCGGTCGCAAATCCGCTCTAGCGCGGCGGCAACCGCGCCAAGCACGTGGTCCTGGTCACCATCGTGCGCGCGGACGGTCGTGGCCATCATCGTCCCGCCAAGCTCGACTGCGGCGACTTGCCAGGTCTCCTGCCCGATAGCAGCGGCGGCCACCAGCGGGCCGTCCGGATGTGGGCCAAGCACCGTAGTCGGCCTGCCACGCCGGCCCGTGGCCGGGGCCGGGCGCTCGGCGATGAGCTCCGCGGCGACCAGCCGGGCTACGGTCTCAGCCGCGAATCCGCTTGGTATCCCGATCTCGGCGGCCGCCTGGGCACGCGTCATGCCGGGGTGCCCGTGGACCGCGCGCAGAACCGCGGCCTGCGCGGACGTCCGGAACCCTGCCTTCACCCTCTCATTATACTCGCCCAGCGATGATAAGCTCTGAATATCCTCGCCACGCGAGTAAACCGCAAAGGAACCTGTGCCGATGGTCAAGAACGGGGTGAGCGATCCGGCGGAGCCCGGACTCGGCGGTGCGCGGGCCGGCCTCATCATCTTGTCGCTGTCGGTGTTCGCGGCCGTGACGACGGAGATGGCGCCAGTTGGGCTGCTGCCTGCGATCGGTCACTCATTCGGCGTAGCCGAGTCGACGGCGGGCCTCCTGGTCAGCCTGTACGCGGTGATAGTGGCGGCACTGGCAGTCCCGCTGACCCTCGCCACCAAGCGCATACCGGGCAGGCGCCTCCTTCTCGTAGCCATCAGCAGCTACGCGGTGAGCAACGCCATCTCGGCGCTGGCACCGAGCCTCGCGGTGCTGGCCGTCGGAAGAGCGGTCGGGGGTGTGACGCACGCGCTGTTCTTCTCTGTCTTCATTGGGTATGTCACCCGGCTGGTGCCTCCCGCACAGACAGGACGGGCGCTGGCGCTTGCCTCGGCTGGCGTGCCGGCGGGATTCGTTCTTGGCGTACCGCTCGCGACGGCGCTAGGGAACGCCGCCGGCTGGCGCGCCGCGTTTGCCGCCCTTGCAGCGCTGATGGCCGTCGTGCTTGTGCTGGTCGCCGGCCTGCTGCCGGATGTGAGGTCGCAGGCTGATGAGCGCCGCCCCGCACCAGGGCGGCTGCGCCAGATGGTCACCGTCATCGGCTCCAACACCCTGGTCTTCCTGGGTCAGTACACGCTTTACACCTACGTGAGCGTGCTCCTGCTGCGCTCCGGCGCATCCTCGAACACGGTCGGTCCGATACTCCTGGTGTTCGGCGTCTTCGGGCTGATCGGGGTCTGGTCTGCGGGCCGGCGACTGGACCGTCACCTGCGCAGCAGTGCTCTGCTGATCCTGGCCATCCTGGGCGTGGGGATTGCGGCCACCGGCGCGGCCTTTCCCGGGCTGGCGTTGGTGATCGTCGCAGGCGCTGTCTGGAACGGCGCCTTCGGGGCTGTGCCGTCTGTCTACCAGACTGCGGCGGTGCGCACGCAGACCACGTCGCCGGAGCTAGCCGGGGCATGGATCAACGCATCCTCCAACACCGGCATCGCCGCAGGTGCCGTCCTGGGCGGCGTTGTTCTCGGAAGTACCGGCATCCGTGAAGTCGCCTGGCTAGCCACGGCTCTCGTCATCCTCGCCATCGTGATGATGCTTCTCCCGCGCGTTTGGGAACGCACCGTGATCGCATCCTGTACTGGCGGCCTGGGTGCAGGCCAGGCCGCCAGCGGCCGTCGTCAGGTCGTTGGCTTGCAGGTGTTGCTCACCGGCCCGGAGGCTTTCCAGGTGATGACGAATCCCCCTTTGATGACCTGGCCAGGCTCGGCCAGGGTGACCCCGCTCGCCTTGCAGTTGCTCTTCATGATGACCTCGAAGTTTTTCTTGCCCAGCGAGTGCACCGTGTTATTAGCTTGCCAGAACCTGTTGTCGGACATGAAGGTCGCCTTGAAGTCGGGCAGATAGAGCTTGCCCACGCGCTCGGTGATGAAGGCCGCGGCCGCAGAGGCGAGGTCGGGCGTCTTGTTATCGAAGGATTGTTCCGTGCCGCGGGTCTCGTTTTCGATCACGAAGTGGGTGATGCCGCCGCCCAGGTAAGCGACCTGGGTGAACATCAGGTCGTTCGGGTGGGCGGCTGGGCCTTCCCAGATGGTGCCCAGCGGGTAATCCTCGGTCCAGCATTTGTAGGTGGGAGTCTTCGAGGCGAAGGAATCGCAGCCGGACTGGATCAGGTTCTTGGTGGCGCCGTTGATGCCATCCCAGAACGAGGCGTCGGGGGCTGTTCTCCAGCTCGGGTATTTCCGGTTGCCCGGGACGGCGGACTGGGTCCATTGCGCCTGTGTCTGCACGATGCGCGAGTTGGAATAGTCCTGCTTCGGGACTTCCCGGCCGGCCCAGATCCCGGTGTAAAGCGTGTGCCGGAACGAGCTGCAGACCGGGTGCGGGGCGGAGAAGTGCCTGGCATGCTCGGCGAGCTGCTTCCAGCTGGCCATCGCGGCCCCGTCTGAGGCGGGCGGGCGGGCCGGGAAGCCGTTGGCGGCCAGCTGCGCGGCCGACGCGTGCAGGGGCTGGAACCCGGCCTTGGGCAGGTACACCTTCACCGGGTCACACCACTGGCGGGACGCGGCCCGCGCCGCCGAGACGGCCGGGGCCGCCCCCGGAGCCGCGGCCTGCGCGGCATCTCCCGTCCGCAGGGCCTGGGCTGAGAGGAACAGGCTGGGGAGAAGCAGGCCCGACACCAGCACCGTACTCTTCCGTAATGTATACATAAAGTCCCCATTAGTAGGATTGGCCCCTATTGTCGCAGCCTATGGCCGGCTGATGGCACTGTCAACCGGACCCGCCCGCGACTGGGCGGCCGCCGCGACCGGCCACCCCTCCGCCGACTCTCCTGGCGGCCAGGCGGGCCGCTGGTCAGTCCCAGCCCAGGAACGGTGTGGTTCCCGCCCCGGCCCGATGCCTGACCTGGGCGGGCGGCCCGCAGCGGCATGTTTGTTTCCCTCCATTGCCCTGAAGCCCTTCCCACCTGCATAAACAGCCATTTGCGCCTGCGTTTTGAGCGGCTACCGTGGACGGATGGTATATCCGGGCGCATAGGCCGACTAGCGGCCGTCCGCATGGGGAAAGGCAGCCACAATGCCCTACGCACAGACCAGCCTGCGGGCGGAAAAACGCGCGCTGCGGGAGAAGATGCGCGACATGGGCCTGAGCCGCCACGTGATCGCCGGCGAGCTGGCTCGCCGCTACCGGCTGCGCCCCCGCGCCGCCTGGCGTGAAGCCTACGGCTGGAGCCTCAACGAGGCCGCCGGGCACATCAACGCCCACACCGGCCAGGCCGGCCTGGACCCGGGCGGGATCTCCAGCATGACCGGCCCGCATTTGAGCGAATACGAGTCGTGGCCTGGCCCTGCATCGGCCCACGGCCCGGCTAAGCCATCGGGGCGCCGGCCCACCCCCTACCTGCTGGCCCTGCTGGCCAGCGTCTACGACTGCGCCGTCACCGACCTCATCGACCTGGCCGACCGCGAGCACCTGCCCCCCGCCGACCTGCTGATCCTCGACAAATACCGGCAGAACGCACAGCCCGCACCCACCCCCGTCCCGCCCGCCCAGACTCGTCGCGCCGACCAAACCCGCGACCCCGGAGTCAGCCTCGCACTGCGCAACGGTGACGAGCCGACAGCGGGTCGATGCCAGGCGGGGCCGACAGCCGCGCGCTCACCCCGGCCTATCAGCGCACTGTCGGCATTACCCACCGTCGCCTATCTTGGGATAAAGGAGACCCAAACGGGCACGTCCGGGATAGAGCGAGAGATAGTCATGGCAGCGCACGAAAGCAGCGGCCACGCCGAGCACGCGGAACGGCGCGACATTGGCGAGGCAACCCTCGAACAGATCCGTGCCGATATTGTCCGGCTCTCCCGTGAGTACATGACCGCTCTAGCCGTTCCCGGCGTTCCAGGAGATGCGCCAGGTCCGCCGTCGGATCTACGCGGCCCTGGATCGCCGGCTGTGGCCCCGCGACCAGACCGAGCTGTACTTCGACTTGGCCTGCCTGAACTGCCTGATGGCGATAGCAGCGACCGCCCTGGGTTACCCGCAGGCCGCCGAAGAATTTGTCCGGGCGGCCTGGGCGTATGCGACCGGCATTGATCACCGGCCGCTGATGGCGCGGCTGCGCCTGGAAGCTGGCGGACATCGCGTACTGGCAGACCGGCCCCGACAGGCCCGGGACCTGGCCGCCAGCGGACTGACGTACCTGCCTGCCGGGCCCGAACGCCGCCTTGCTCCACCTGGAGTACGCCGGAGCGGCGGCCCGCGTCGGCGACGCGCAGGCGCCCGCCAGGCGATCAACTCCGCCGCCGAGGCGCACGAGGCTGGGACCGTTGACGAACTGCTGGAGATCGGCGGCGAGTTCAGCTTCTCCCGGGCTAGCCAGCATTACTACGCGGGCCGGCACGGTTATGGTGAGATGCCCCAGGCCCAGTCTGACGCCATCACCAAGTTGGAGCAGGCGACTGAGCTGTACGTCGGCCGGACCCGACCGCGGGTGAAGACCACGGCAGGCAATGCGAGATGCTCGCCCGCACCGATCTGGCCACCGCCCGTCTGCGCGCCGGGCAACTCGACGGCGGCGCAGCCGCCCTCCAGTTCGTCGTCGCCCTGCCACCCGGCAGCCGTACCGACCTGCTCACCCAGCGGCTCATCGCGTCCGCGCCGAGCTCGCCAAGCCGATCTACCGGAACTCGGCCCAGGCCAGCGAGCTTGACGTGCGGATCGAGGAGTTCGCCAGCGAGACCATCGTGGCCGACCTGCACGACCTGCCCGCCGACCTGGGCTGACTAGGCCGTCCGGCGCTGGTACCGGCCGGGCGGGCTGACCGGGCGTCGAGACTCCGGTCAGGCGGCAGCGGGCGGGCTGACCGGGCGTCGAGGCTCCGGTCAGGCGGCAGCGGGCGGGCTGACCGGGCGTCGAGACTCTGGTTAGGCGGCAGCGGGCGGAGCAGCGGGACCGGCGAGCCTGGTCCGGGGAGACTGCGGCGCGGGGCGTTCGGGACGCTGGCTGGGTCTGGTCGCGGTCGGGCTCAGGCCGCTGGTGCGGTGCGGGGTGTGTCTGGGCGGTGCTGCCGGGCCAGCGGCTGACGGGAAATCCACCGGCGAGATTACGCCGGTCAGCCAGGCTGGGCGGCTCGTGCCGTTCAGGGCCTATCTGTATGGAAACCACAAGATCCCCTGGGCCGGGAATGACCCGCCCGGGCTGGGTTGCCATGCTCTGGCGGCGGACCGGGCGAGTTCATGACGAGGAGGAAATTCGTGGCGCAGTTGAGCGGCACCGGGCGGCTGGCCGATGACCTGTACCTGATGGCCCACCATGAGGTGACCGGCAAGCCGTACCTGCAGCCGCGCGCGACCGGCCTGGGACTGGCCGGCGCGCTGCTGGCCGAGCTGGTGCTGGCGGGCACGCTGCTGGTCTGGCCGGACGGCATCGCGGTCGCGAACCGCAGGCCGCCGGCCGATGAGCTGGCGGGCCTGGTCCTGGGTCACCTGATCGGCGAGCGCGAGCTGCACCCGGCCCGGGAGTGGCTGCTGTTCCTTGGCCGCACCGCCACGCCGCAGGTGGCGGGCCGGCTGGAGGTAGCCGGTTACCTGGCCTGGACCTCGGCGCGGCGGCCCTGGCGGGCGGGGCGGCGGGTTCCGGTGAACGCGGACTGCGCCTTCGCGCCGCTGGCCCGTGTCCAGCATGCGCTGAGATCGTCGCGGCCGGCGCTGGTCCAGGGGGTGGTCCTGGCCGGGCTGGCTGATGCCTGCGGGCTGGGACCCCGGCTGCAGGCCTACATGCCGCCGAACGCCCTGGGCTACCTGGACCAGGCGGTCGGGCAGCTCGGTCCGGACCTGCGCGAGCTGATCGCCCAGACCCAGGCCGCCGTGGACAGCGCCGTGCTCGCCTCGCGGGCCTGAGTTCCCTGGCCTGGTTTTGTGCCGTGAATGACCAGCTCTTTCCCGACGGCTGCCGTTCCTGAATGACCCCCTTCCTGGCTAACCGTTTTCTGACGAATGAGGAGTGTTGTGATGTCCCGTACGCGTGTAGCAGCCGCCGAGCCCGGCACCGTGTCGCGGGCGCTGGCCCGCGACCGGCTCGGCGTGCCCGCCGTGCTGTTCTTCGTCCTGGCCGGCGTGGCCCCGCTGACCGTGGCCGCCGGGGTCATCCCGACCGCGTACGCGACGACCGGGCTGACCGGGATCCCGGCCGCGTTCGTGGCCATCGCGGTGATCCTGGCCGTCTTCGCGGCCGGGTACGTGGCGATGACCCGGCACATCACCAACAGCGGCGCGTTCTACGCGTTCATCGTCCCAGCGGCCTCGGCCGGGTCGCCGGGGTGGCCGCCGCGCTGGTCGCGCTGCTGGCCTACTCGCTGCCTGCAGGTCGGCCTGTACGGCGCGCTCGGCCCGGCCGCGCAGGCCGAGGCCGCCGCGCACCTGGGCGTGCACGCGCCCTGGTGGGCGTGGGCGCTGGCCGCCTGGGCCATCATCACGGTCCTCGGCCTGCTCCGGGTCGACATCACCGGCAGGGTCCTGGGCGTCCTGCTGACCGCCGAGATCATCGTCATCGTCGCCGAGACCGTCGTCGGGCTGGCCCACCCGGCGGGCGGGCACCTGAGCTTCGCCACGCTGTCCCCGGCCAGCCTGACCTCGGCCGGGTTCGGGCACGTTCGGGGTGCTGGCCGTCGTCGCCGTGCTCGGGTTCGTCGGGTTCGAGCAGGCGCCGGTGCTGGCCGAGGAGGCCCGCAACGCCCGGCGCACCATCCCGGTCGCCACCTACGTCGCGCTGGGCGTGATCGCCGTGGTGTACGCCGGGGCGAGCTGGGCCATGGCCGTGCACGCCGGCACCGGCCACGTCGTGGCCGCCGCCACGGCGCAGGGCCCGGGCCTGCTGTTCGGCCTGGGCGGCGGCGCGCTGTCGCCAGGCCGCGCAGTTGCTGTTCCTGACCTCGCTGTTCGCCGCCGCGCTGGCGTTCCACAACGTGGTCTGGCGGTACATGTACGCCCTCGGCCGCGAGCACGTGCTGCCCGCCGCGCTCGGCCGCACCGGCGGCAACAACATCCCCAAGGCCGCGTCGCTGGCCCAGAGCGCGACCGGCCTGGTCGTCATCGTGGTGTACGCCGTCGCCGGCTGGGACCCGATGACCCGGCTGTTCTTCTGGCTCGGCACCACCGGCGGGTTCGGCATCCTGATCCTGCTCGCGCTGACCTCGGTCGCGGTCATCGCGTTCTTCGCCCGCGACGCCGCGGCGAGAACGCCTGGCGGCGGCTGATCGCCCCCGCGCTGGCGGCCATCGCTGCTGACCGTCATCGTCGTCCTCGCCGTCCTGCACTACGCCACCCTGCTCGGCGTCCCGCCCGGCGATCCGGCCGCGTGGGCGCTGCCCGCCAGCTACGCCGTGGTCGCGGTGCTCGGGCTGGGCTGGGGACTGATCCTCAAGATCCGCCGCCCGCGACGTGTACGCCGCGATCGGGCTCGGCGCCCACGCCGTCACCGGCCAGCACACCCCCGCCGCCGGAAGGCACCGCGATGACCCGCCCGCCGCACCTGGCCGCAACCGTCGCCACCAGGACGGCACCGCAATGACCCGTCCACCGCACCCGGCTGTATCCGTGATCCCGGCCACCGCCGAGGACCTGGACACCCTCAGCCAGGTCATCGCCGACGCGTTCCACGACCTGCCCCCATCCCGCTGGCTGATCGCCGACCCGGCGGCGCGCCGGGACATCTTCCCCGGCTACTTCCGGATCTTCGTCGAGCACGCGCTTGCCGACGGCACCGTCCACACCACCCCCGACCGCGACCGCCGCCGCGCTGTGGCTCCCCGTCGCCGCAGAACCGGCCGGCCCGCCCGCCGGCTACGCCGCAACGCCTCGCCGCCGCGACCGGCCCCTGGACCGACCGGTTCCTCGCCTTCGACGACACACTCGACCGCCACCACCCGGCCGGCGAGCCCGCACCACCACCTGGCCATCCTCGCGCGTCCAGCCCGGGCAGTCAGGGCCGCGGCACCGGCACCGCGCTGCTGCGCGCCTACCACGACACCCTCGACCAGACCGGAACCTCCGCCTACCTCGAAGCCTCCAGCCAGCGCAACCGCGACCTGTACCTGCGCCACGGCTACACCCCGCTGCCCGGCGCCCCGTTCCACCTCCCCGACGGCGGACCACCCATGTGGCCGATGATGCGACCGGCAAAGCCGCACATTCCGGGTGAACCCGCAGACAGGACGGCCGACACGACGTAAGTCGGCGGCCTAGCTCCAGGGCTAGTGCTCAAAGTCAGCCGAGTGACACGCGCGAGTTGCACGACTTGATGGCAGCCCGTGTCGGCGATTCCCCTACATCTAGGCAGCGGCCCGCATCGACGCGACGAGTCGGCGCGGGCCGCAGCCGTGCCCGTCGGCCTAGCGCCGAGCCCGTCTTGTTCGGCCCGGTGGCTTCCGACCCGGTCATCTCCCGGCTGGACGGCCAGCTGGGGGCGGATAGCAAGACCGCGACTTGGCCTATGCAATGCCCCGCCTGACTTGCTCCACCAGATCGGCGGCCTTCTGTGGATGCCATACAACGAACAACTCAGCCTCTCCCGAGAGCCTCGTTATCCGCAACCGGTCTCGCAGCGACTTGTCGTGCCACCGCTCGCGCCAGGTCGACCCGCGCTCAGCGACGTCAGCCACGCGTACCTCGGGCAGCGGAATATCGAATGACACCGCCCCCTGGGTTTGCGCAAGTGGCCACGGCACCCACACCAGCCGCTCGGTCGTGACGTACAAATAGCCATCGTAAGGCCGCCGGTCCCGGACGTGATTGGCCACGAGCCGCCCGCACACACGCTCACCAGGCCGCAGGAACGTCACCCGCTCGCCCGTCGCCGCATCTCCGCTCACCCTGGGCACACCTTTCTGTGCATCGCTGCCGCGCGTCGCTGGCGGTGGCTCATTCCCAGTGCGCGCATTTCCCCGCGCAGGGCGCGCTGTTCACCCCGCAGGCTGGTCTTCACATATGCCATGTGCCTATCTCCCAAAGGCGCGGCCCGGCGGTCGTCTGGCCGGCGTCAGGGTTAACGCTAGCCGCGCGTGACCGGCTCCCGCAGGTTTGTCCGGTCGCCCGGAAGCCAGGTCGCATGACGCGGGACCGGCTAGCTGGCGGGAACCATCGGACTGTCGTGATAGGCATTACTGCAGCTCACCGGGCCAGGTGTGCGGGAACGACAACCCCCCGGCACCGGGAGTGATCAAGTGATTACTTCTTTGCGATCTTATGGGGAGCCATTCTTCCTGAACCTATTCCAGTCCCGAAGGCGTGACCTCAGATGTTTTTGCCGGCACCACCCAATCAGACAGCCTTGCCTGCCATTGCGCCCGCCACGCGGAAAGCGAGCCGCGTCGACCATGGCTGACCGCCTCCGGGGCGCTGCGAATGGCCTGCCGCGCCGCTGCGCGGAGCCGGGTATCCCGGTGGCGCCCGGCCAGCGCGCCGCGCGGTTCTGCCTGGAACCCGAGCCGGCCCAGGTGCGCCGCGCCCGCGAACACGTCCGCCAGGTGCTTCCGCGCTGGGGTATAGCCGAGCACACCGAACTGGCCCAGCTCATCGTCAGCGAGCTGGTCACTAACGCGATCATCCACGGCGCCGGGCCTATCGACGTCCTGCTGTCCCTGGCCGTCGGCGAGCTGCACCTCGCGGTACGCGACCAGGGACCTGGCCGGCCAGTCCGCCGGAAGCCCACCAAGGACGACGAATACGGCCGGGGCCTGGAACTCATCGACGGCCTGCTCGGCCTGCACGGCGGAACCCGCACTGTGACCGAGCATCCCCCCGACCCCGGCAAGACCGTGCACGTCACGATCTGCCTGTCCGGCCCGGCACCAGACGCGCGCTGGCGACGGCCTCTCGGCTGACGTCACACGGCGCGTCCGCGAGCTGTATCAGCGCACGACAGCTCCGTTTTCCCGCGTAGCTATCGGGAGATTATCCGTTTCCTCGCTGGTCTTGAACTTGTCCCCCCGGGCCCGCGAGCCACCGGAGCCGGCCGATAGCCAGGCAGGGGTGTGGGGTTTCTAAACTCGGCTGCCGGCGATGACCTGGCCGGGCCGGAGTTCCAGCGGAAGCGGGGCGCAATACCCGCGCGAGTAATACAGCAGCGGATCTCCCCGGCCGATCTCAGCCTCTTCTACCCTGCAGATGACGATGGTGTGATCGCCTCCTTCCACCACCGCGTGCCGTATGCAGGCCAGCCGGAGGGCGGCGCCCGGAATGGCGGGCAGCCCAAGCCAGCTGGCCCATCGGCTGTCGAAACGCTCCTGGTCGGTTCGCGCGAACTGGGCCGCGATCGGAGCCTGGTCGTCGCGCAGGACGTGAATCAGGATCCGCTCGGTGGTGGTGAACACTCCATGGGACCGGCCGGACCGGTCGAGGCAGAACATGACCAGCGGCGGGGTCAGCGACACCGAGCACAGCGTGCCGACGGTGACTCCCCTGGCCTGGCCGCCGCTATCGATGGTCGTGACGACCGATACCGGCGTAGCCACCCGGGCCAGGGCCTCGCGCAGTGCGCTCGCGCCTACGATGGTGCGGGTCTGGGCGGGGCGGGCCACTGCACCTAGCTGGGCAGGCCCAGCGCGGCCTGCGCGCACTCCCGCCGGTAGAGCAGTTCGGCCTGGTCGGCTCATGGGTGCCGGAGGGCGGCGGTGGAGTCGGCGGCGGCCACGGCCGGGTGGCCTGCTGCCTCCTGCGCCACAGCGAGGTTCTGCAGGAGGTCCGGGTTTCCTGGGTCGGCCGTCAGCGCGGCGATGAGGTCGGCTATCGCGGACTCGAAAAGTCCTTCCTCGTAGGCGGCCACCGCCCGGTTGACCAGCGCTTCTGACAGGCCTGGGTCCAGTTCAAGCGCGCGGTCGAAGGACTGCCGCGCGGCCTGATACTCGGACTGCTCCAGCAGCGCCAGCCCCAGGGTGACATGCAGCCGGCCCTCCAGGGGCGCGAAGGCCAGCCCGGCCCTGGCCTCGGCGGCGGCGTCCTCAGGCTGCCCGAGGTCCATCAGCACCGATGCGAGGGTGATCCGGGCTTCGAGGTCGTCAGGCTCCAGATCGAGCGCGTAACGGAAGTCGCCGACCGCGCCGTCGAGGTCGCCGAGGGCCGCCCGGGCGTCCCCCATGTTGTAGTAGAGCTCGGGATACGGCGGGGTTAGCTGGCGGGCCGCCTCGTAGTCGGCCAGCGCTTCGGTGTACCGGCCCAGCTTGCTGTACAGGTTGCCGCGGTCGAACCGGTACTCCGGGTAGTACGGGTCGACGCTGATCACATGCTCATAGTCGGCGAGCGCGTCGGCCGGGCGCTCGAGCGCGGCCAGCAGCTGGGCGCGATTGTGGTGCATCACCGACCGTTGCAGCAGGTGCTGGCCGGGTGCGAGTTCACGGTCCAGGCGCCTGATTCCGGTCTCGACCAGTTCCAGCGATGCGGCCAGGTTACCCAGGTGCAGCTCGACGAGCGCCTTGCCGTTGTTCATGAAAACCGTATTGAACGCTCGCTCGTCGGGATCCTCCAGCTGGCTGGCGATCGCGATCGCGGTGTTCACATGGGCCAGCGCCCGGCGATGGTCTTTGCGCTCGGGCGCATAAAGCCGGGTGTAGCACATGGCCAGCGAGTAGGAAACGGTCATATGCCGCATCGGGCTCGCCGAACGGGCCATCAAGTCGTAGTAGATCGGTTCGGTCTCTTCCGGTCGATCCAGCAGAGCCAGGCACTGGCACATCTGGCCGCGTACCCGGTAATACAGTTTCGGCTCGGCATCGGCGTCCATCAGCCGCGCCAGCCGGGTGGCCAGATCCAGGCCAGCCGCATAATAGGCCATGCCAATGCAGTAATTCACCGCCTCGGCGAACGCTTTCTGGCCCGTGGTCACCGGCGAGCTGCCGTGCTCACGGTGATAAGGAATGGCGCCGAGCCGCTGCGACCATTCGCCGCCGCGCTCCAGTTCGGCCGCACGCTCATCATGGAGCCTGGCCCGCACCGCGGGATCGGCGTGCCGGTACGCCGCGAGCTCAGCAGGGATATCGCTGGTGCCATCGGAGGCTACGAACGCGATGAGGTCCTGGTCTGGTCCCCCGCTGGCGCCCGGCGGCCCGGGCGCCGCGGCCGGCCCTGGGCCTGGTACACCGGCTAGATCGCCGGTGCTAGCGCCGGCCTGCGCCCGCCGGGTGCGGGCGGTTAGCTCGGCGGCGAGCCCGGGGATCTCCCCCCGCGAGCCGACAATGATCCGGACCTGGGCCGGGTCAAGCCGCCGCAGGGCGATCGAAAGAAACTCCACGTCAGTCGGATCGGCTTCGTCCGCCGATCCGAAATAGATGGTGAGCGGACCACCGGCCGCGCACTGCCGGAGAAAGTCAACGAGGCCATGGGCGATGCGCCTGGTCCGGTACCTGGAATACCAGCGGGTCCGTTCGCCCGGCGGCGCTATCGACGCCAGCGTCTCAGGGGCCGGGCCGATCAGCTGCTCGAGCTCAGGTGCCACCGCCAGGATCTCGATCGCGTGCCGGGCGGCCAGGGCCCGATCGCGCTGGTGTATCCGCGGTACCAGGGCCCGCATGATGGTACCGGCGCCGGTATAAGGACCGCGCAGCCGGCGATGGCAGTCGGCGCTCACGGCCGGACCGTAAGCGGCGGCCGCGGTCAGGCAGGCGGCGCGGCTCGCACCGGTTATCCACTGATGATCCTCAGCCATGGCAAGCTCCTCGATCAAGGCGGTCAGGGCGGTCAGAGTCAGGGCGGTCAGGGGTCGGGATCGGTCAGGTACGGTCGGCGAGTGCCAGGCGCTGCCTGCGGTCCCTGATGGCGATCACGGCCACGGCGGCGAACTGCGACAGGACGGCGGCCGCCGCAGCCAGCGCGTCCCAGAACCACGGGCTGGTCAGGTGGCCGGCGACGATGCCGTCGTAGATCCTGCTGATCAGGCCAGCCATCAGCGGATACGAGGTGACGGTGGCCAGGCCGATCATCGCGGTGCTGCCCGCGACGACGATGGGGGCGTACCGGCGCACGATCTTGCGGTCCCTGGCACTCCAGTCAGCCTCGCCCGCGGCGGCAGCCGGGCGGCCGCGCAGCCGCCTGGCCTGGCCGCTTAGATAGTGCCGGGTCATCTGGTGCAGGTCGAGGCAGCGCAGCAGGCCGGCCAAGACGTGATACAGGTCCGTTTCCGTGAAGATCATCGCCTGCCAGAGCATGCGCAGCAGGGTGACGTAGACAGCGGAGACGGCGGCCTGGGCGGTCCAGGCCGGCCAGCTGGCGCAGCCGGCTGGCCTCCGCCAGGCCGGTCAGGACGCTGACGAAGATGGCGTCCGCGATCAGGCCGGCCAGGAACGGCAAGATCCGCTTGCGTGCGGGCACGCTGAGCAGGCCAAGCAGCGTGGTCTGGAAAACGAAGAAAATCAGCCGCCGGCCGACGCTGAACTTGCTCGGCAGGCCCAGGCGGCGGCCGGCCAGCACGTGAAACATCTCGTGCCAGGCGACGCCCACGATCTGAGCGACGGCGGTGACGCCCAGCACCACCAGCAGTGACCGGCTGATGAAGACCTTCGACGGCAGCGGCCGTAACGCGGGAACCGCGATCATCAGATACAGCGCGATCCCAGCCGCGAGGGCGTACAGCGTCAGCGCGGGCACCGACAGCACGACGGCGCCCAGCCTGCGCCAGCGGACAAGCGGCGTTTCGCTAGCGGCAGGCACCGGCTCGCCAGTCCGGATGAATTCCAGCTCATGGAGGGTCTGGAGAAAATCGTCAAGGTCGGCGGGTTCACCGTAGGCCGCCTCATACCAGCCGGCCACGACGGCGGGCGACTCGCCGGCCGACAGCCGTCGCACCACGGCAGCGGCATCGGCCGGGAAGACCGCGAACGAATCGATATCCGGCCGTCCGATGACCACGTGCTCACCTTCGTCCACGAAGGTGAGCGGGTGCAGCAGCACGGCGGCGTGATCGACTCCGGCAGCCGGCGGCGACTGTGTCATGCCGGCCGCCTCAGCCGGCTGGCTGGCGGCCTCACGCAAGCCTGCCGGAGTCCGCCAGCCGGGATCGCGCGGGTCAGAAGATGCAGTGCCTGGGATAGAACGGCATCATGGCGCTGGTCAAGCGCACCGGGCCGGTCTTGCGAACCTGGAGTTTCTTCACGCTTCCCCTCCTTCCTGGGCTGAGTTCCCATGACGGCCGGATCGCGGCTGACGGATCCGAGGGCGGGGCGACCTCGCGAGGCCGGCCGTCGCTGCCTCGCCGGCCGCTGATGTCCAGCGCGACAATGACAACTGCAGCCCGGTATGACTCGCATGTCGGCGCCCTTCTTCGGCCTTCTGGGACGTTCTTCTGGGGCGGTCTGAGTCTCACCCGCGCTATCAGCACCTCGCTAGCAATGGATCAGCGCGGACGCCGCGATGTCCCAGAGGCTGGCCAGCTGCTGGCGGTTCGTGGATCACGAGCTGTGGCACACTGAGGTGACGCGCGTTTTCCTAATTTTGCCCGGTATGCGGCTTCGGGGGGAACCAGAGATATGCACCGGTGTGGTGGGTGGCCTCGGTGAGGCCTGCGGCTCGCTGTGAGTTACGGGCGGAGTGCGGCCATTTCTAACCAGCAGGCCGGCCGTGGTGCGGTGGCAGCAGAGATGGAGTTTTTCATTCTGGGCCCGTTAGAGGTACGGCGTCAGGGGGTCGTGCTGCCGATGGCGGCCGGCAAACAGCGAGCGGTATTGGCGTCGCTGCTGCTAAGCGCGGGACGGGTGGTGGGCCTGGAGGAACTCGTGGAGGCCCTGTGGGGATCCCGGCCGCCGTCATCAGCGCGGGTGACGTGTCCAGAACTACATGGTGCGGCTGCGCAAGGCGCTAGGCGAGGCGGGGCGGAGACCGGATCCAGACGGTGCCGGGAGGGTACGTGATCCGGGTCGCCGATCACGAGCTGGATGTGTCCAGGTTCGAAGCGCTGCTGGATACGGCGCAGAGCGCGGCCCGGGCGCAGGCCTGGCAGGCCGCGGCCGCGCGGGCAGTTGAGGCCTTGGGGTTGTGGCGCGGGGAGCCGCTGGCCGATGCGGGGTCGGAGTTGCTGGTAGCGCGCGAGGGCCCGCGGCTCACCGAAATGCGGGTTCAGGCGACTGAGGCCTGGCTGGAGGCCGAGCTGCAGCTGGGCCGCGGGGCTGGCGTGATCGGCGAGCTGCGGCGGCATGTCAGCGGTGTATCCGCTGCGCGAGCGGGTGTACGGGCTGCTGATGCTGGCGTTGTACCGGGATGACCGGCAAGGTGAGGCGCTGGCGGTGTACCAGCAGGCTCGCCGGGTGCTCGTCCAGGAGCTGGGCGCCGAGCCTGGTGCTGAACTGCAAGAGCTACACCAGCAGATCCTGGCTGCTGATCGCGCGCTGGTCCGGGCCAGCGCCCGGGCCAGCGGAAGCAGACCGTACGTCTCCGAGTCGGTGGCGCCCCGGCAACTGCCCGCTGGAGTGCGGCATTTCACCGGCCGGGCCGGAGAACTGGCGGCGCTGACAGCCCTGCTGGATCGTCCTGGCCAGCAGCAGCCGCGAGCGGTGGTCGTCTCGGCGATCAGCGGAACAGCGGGGGTAGGCAAGACCGCGCTGGCCGTGCACTGGGCACACCAGGTCGCCGGACCGGTTCCCTGACGGGCAGCTATACGTGAACCTGCGCGGCTATGACCCGGGCCAGCCGGTAGACCCGGCCGATGCGCTGGCCGGGTTCCTGCGCGCGCTGGGAGTGGCAGGGCAGGATGTTCCCGCCGAGGCGGAGGAGCGGGCCGCCCGATACCGGAGCCTGCTGGCCGGCCGGCGGATGCTCGTGCTGCTGGACAACGCCGGATCGGCAGATCAGGTCCGGCCGCTGCTGCCGGGGAGCGCCTCTTGCATGGCGGTAGTGACGAGCCGCGACGCGCTGGCCGGGCTCGTCGCCCGCAACGGGGCGACCCGGCTGGATCTCGGCCTGCTGCCGCTCGCCGAGGCAGCGGACCTGCTGCGCGCGCTGATTGGCGGCCGGGCTGCTGTCGACCC
The DNA here is from genome assembly GCA_963788895.1 of uncultured Actinomycetota bacterium. Taxonomy (GTDB): domain Bacteria; phylum Actinomycetota; class Actinomycetes; order Streptosporangiales; family Streptosporangiaceae; genus DATBGO01. The sequence goes on from CAWBJA010000012.1 coordinate 662,110, forward strand.
GGCCGCCACAGTGGCGCTGGCCGAGCAGTGCTGCCGGCTGCCGCTGGCGTTGCGGGTGGCCGCGGAGCTGACCGTCGCGCCACTTCGCTGTCCCGCTGGCCGATCTCGTGACCGAACTGACCGACCGGCAACGGCGGCTAGACCTGCTGAACGCCGACGGAGATACCGGGACCGCGGTGCGGGCCGTGTTCTCCTGGTCCTACCAGCACCTGAACCCCGGTGCTGCGCGGGCGTTCCGGCTGTCGGGCCTGCACCCCGGTGCTGACCTTGACCGGTATGCGGCCGCCGCGCTCCTCGGCGACGACGGCCGGACAGGCCGGCGACCTGCTGGAGACGCTGAGCCGCGCCCATCTGATCCAGCCCGCGCAGCCAGGGCGCTACCAGATGCACGATCTGCTCCGCGCCTACGCAGCCGAACTGGCCGCGGCGCATGACAGCGACGAGGCACGGCAGGCCGCCGTAACGCGGCTATTCGACCACTACCTGCACACCGCCGCCACCGCGATGGATATCCTCCGGCCAGCCGAGCGTCACCGCCGGCCCCGCATACCCGCCCCAGCCACTCCCGGACCGCCATTAGCCGACACCGTTACGGCACGTGCCTGGCTGGACGCGCAACGGTCCAACCTGGTGGCGGCGGCCGCTCACGCCTCAGCCTGCGGCTGGCCTGGCCACACCATCCGGCTGGCCGCGACCTTGTATCGCTACCTTGACACCGGCGGCCACTACACGGAGGCCGTCGCCATCCACACCTATGCCCGCAATGCCGCCCGCTGCCTCGAGCGACCTGGGCGCCGAGGCGACCGCTCTGGCCAGCCTCGGCACTATTGATCGTCGCAGGGGCCGTTACCAGCAGGCCACCGGGGCCCTGCAGCAGGCGCTGACCTTGTTCCGCCAGGTCGGCGACTACACCGGGGAAGCCCGCACGCTGGCCAACCTCGGCTGGCATCGACTTGTGGCGCGGCCGTTACCAGCAGGCCGCCGAGGCACTGCAGCAGGCGCTGACCTTGTTCCGCCAGGTCGGCGACCGTTCCGGGGAAGCCCGCGCGCTGGGAACTCTCGGTGGCATCGAACTGCGGCAGGGCCGCTACCAGCAGTCCGCCCGCCACCAGCAGCAAGCCCTCGACCTGTACCGCCAGATCGAAGATGCCGCGGGTGAAGCCCGTACGCTGAACAACCTCGGCGGTGCCGAGCGGCGACTGGGCCACTATCAGCAGGCCGCCCGCCACCACCAGCAAGCCCTGACCCTGTACCGCCGGGCCGGCGACCGGCCCGGCGAAGCCTACTCGCTCGGCAATCATCGGTGGCCTCTATCTCTGGCAGGGCCACTACGAGCAGGCAGCCAGCTATTTCCAGCAGACTCTCGCGCTGTCCCGCCAGACCGGCGACCGGCCCACCGAGGCCTACACGCTCACCTACCTGGGTGACGTCTTCTTCCAGCAGGACTCATATGAGCAGGCCATCAGCCACCAGCAGCAGGCCCTAGGGCTGTTCCGCGAGGCCGGCGACCCGGCCGGTGAAGCTCACGCGCTCAACGGCCTGGGCGAAGCACTCCTCGCCGTTTCCCAGCTCGAACGAGCGCACCTCTCCTTCACGGCAGCGCTTGACCTCGCCTGCCGGATCGGTGACCAGGACGCCCGAACCCGCGCCGAGCACGGTCTCAGTCACAGCCTTCACGCTGACGGCTCCGCAGGAACAGGCCGCACTGGAGCCAGAAACGCGGATGAGTGATGCGGCTGGCCCGGCGTATCGTGCGGACCATGGGCATCCTCCATCTGCTCGCCCTGATCTGGGCTAATTAGCCCGCCGCCGCGACCTCGTCGCTACTGGAGGTTCTGGATGCTGATCCCGTCAACTTCCCAGTTCACAGCGGGACAGGAAGCAAAGCTGACACCATTCCCGTAAACTGAGTTGCCATATTCGGTCGCCAGCGTTCCGCCGTAGCTCTCACAGTTGAGCACTAGCCGCCACTCGCCAGTCGGGGTGTCGTTGCAGGTAGCCTTGAATCCCCAATAATGCGGGTCGACGCCACCATAGTTGGTGCCGACCCATGTGCAGTTGGTCGCGGTAGCAGGCCGTACCGTTGCCGCCCCGGCCGGGCTAGCGCCGATGCCGAGCACGAGGCTACTGCCTAAAACGATTGCACTGACACCAATCTGGGTCATCATCCTGTTCATTAACGAACTCCTCTCGAGCCCTTTTGGGGTGGGTCCGGCTTCTACCGTACCTCCCATGTGCTGTAAGTCAATAACACAGCGTTTGACGGACGCTAATTGGTCAAGGTAGCGAATAGTCTCATGATGACTGGTCGCCCAGTACTCCAGCCGTAGATCGTGATCTGGGTAGACGTGCCGCTGGTGTGCTCTGAGGCGGGTGCCTGGCCAGGCCGTCGTCCGATGTTTCCCTCGGGGTTCCGCGCGCGGGCGTGCGTGGGCATGCTGTCGGGCCTGGACCGGGTGATCACCCGGTCCAGGCCCGAGGCGCGACCGGCGGCGGCCCGGCCTGCGCGGGGGCTCCCGGCGATCTCGGGGATGCGGTTGCTGCCCGCGTCGGTGATGTAAAGGTTCCCGGAGGGATCGGCGGTGATCTGCCCGGGCCCGGCGAGCAGTGCCGCGCCTGGCGGGCCCGGTGTCGCCGCTGTGCCCTGCGGTCCCGCCCGGCCGGCCGGCGAATGGCATAGATGTCCCCGGCGGTCAAGGCCTGGCCCCACTGGGTCTTGCCCGACGCGGGGATTTGCTGGATGCGGTCGCACCCGGTATCGGAGATGAACACGTCCCCTGCCGCGTCGGCGACGACGCCGCCCGGCGCGCTGAGCAGCGCGGCGGCGGCCGGGCCGCCGTCGCCGCTGTGCCCGCGGTCCCGGCGGGCCGCCCGCCCGCCTTCGACCCTGCTGCCTGCAAGCAGCGCAACACGGTCGAGCGGGCCTTCGGCAAGCTGCGCCAGCACCGCGCCGTCGCGACCATTAAATTTGCGGCGCGTCCTTACTGTTTCAGATGACTAAATCACTGTATAGTTGGATGTTAAAGGAAGGGTCCGCACCCTTACCGGATAAAGGGGTGCGACGAGGTGAAAAGCGAGATTCGAAGGGCGGCAGAATGACTAGACGATCAGTTGTCGTATTCCGATCGGCAGTGCTCGGGGTGAGCGGAGCTGCTATTGTGCTGCTTAGTGCCTTTGCGCCAGCATCGGCGTCAACTGCCTCTGGCAGCACGCAATCATATGGCGGTTCCCTGACACCAACAGCTTTCGGCCTTCACGAGGCTTCGAGCGCCAAAGTCTTCCATGTGACTACGCGATATGGCACCTTGACCTACGGCTGGCGTCCGTTCTCCAGCAACGCGGGCCCGTCCATTCCGCTCAGCGCCAGCGGCTGCAATCTCGATGTGTGCCTCTCGATAACGGGATCAAGCACCTACGTAGACGACTGGAATACAACGGCCTACTGGTCTGGCGGGTATATATGCACCTATTCAATGTGGCTTCAAAACGGAGATAGAATCCGCACAGGCAACGGGGCCTGCGGTGGGGCTGGGGTGTTCTTCTCGGACTGGGCTCCTAGAAAGAACTTCCAGAACGAATCGAAACTGTGCAATAAATGGGATTTGATCCCTGGCGAACCGTGCGAGTATATTGAGAAGTGACACCTGGCCAGGGGCCGGCTGGGTATAGCGTGCCGATGCAGGTATCCTCATCCAGTAGGCCCCTGGCCTCCCCGCTAGGGGGTCGTGACGCCATGACCGAAGAATGCTCGCCGGAAGACTATAAAGGGCTACCGGGGACGGCTGGTGTGGCGGGTGATTTCGGTGGCGACGACTTCGGTAATGCGCTCGGTGTCAGGGGATAGGGCGACGTCTTGGTCGCGGAGCGTGATGCGGACTTGACGTGCGATTATGGCGGTACGTGGTGGCCGTCTCGTGACGCTGGCCCAGTTCTTCGAAGATGGTGAGGGCCTTGCGGTACCGCTGATCGGCTTCGTCCAGATGCCCGCGCGCCAGCCCAGCCGGCTACGGGCTCACCCGAGGAGGGTGCCTCGGGTGGTTCCAGCAGCGTCCCAGGGCAGCGGGCCGCGCGGGTTAGGGCACCGAAACAGGCCGGCGCCGGATCCCCCGGTCACCTCATACAGCGCCCTGAGCAATCCGAGCCAGCCGGTGAAGCGGATCTCCTCGTCTTGGCCGACGTGGCAATGCCCGGGATCGGGGACGGCCCGGAGGCGGCAGGCGGGCGGCTCGGCCCTGTCTAGGATGATGCGGATCTCCATCTGCCCCATCGTTGCGGCCCTGACCGGCGGCAGGCATCGGCCAGCTGGCCGATGCCTCCCCTGCCGGTGCCGCCGCACGCTAATCGGGCTGCTTCGCATCAGGGCGTGCGTCTCACAGCCTGCCAATGCGAGCCGACTGATGTTGGCGGACGCCGGCGCAGCCTTGGCGGGCTGGGGCACCGGCGAACCACTCCGCGAGGGTTGCGCTTGACCGGGCTGGCGAGTTAGAGGATTCAGGCGAGACGTTGCCTCCGCTCGCGGTGGGGGTGCATGGAGGTCGATCAGGAGCCTGACCGCAGTGCGCCTGGACTGGCGCCGCCGCGGCACCCGCGATCGAGCCGGCGCAGTTGCCCCGTGCAACGCCGGGATCTAGCATCTGGGTCTGGCATGTAGCCGACCGAGGCTTCTATGAGATTCCTGTCACGTGTCTTGGGCCCGCGGCGGCACCGTCGTGCTCGTCCTGCGGCCAGCCGGGCCATCGAGCGGGCCGGCACTGACCAAGGCCATCAAGAGGGCCCGCCGGGGCACACGCCACTTGCCCAAAGCGCTGTACCGCATAACTCGTTCGCTGACCAGAAATAACCGCAGCGTCGATGGGAAGAAGCTCGTGGCCGTGTATCACCACGGAACGTGCACCGTGAACCATAAGTCCCGGAAAGCGGCGTCCAAGTGCCGAAGAACCTACTAGCTACTTCGACCTGAAAACTCTGGGAGCTGACAGCGGTGCCGATTCGGCACTGCTGCGGTCCATGCGGTTGAGCAGCTGCGGGACGGCGGCGTCGATCAGGTCGAGGTGGTCGAGGATGAACGATATGTCCTTCGCCCCGTACGCCAGTACAGCGGTGCCTCATGCTGCTGGTCGCGTTCGGCCAGCAGCGGGTGAGACTGACAGGAGTGGCCCGCTTGAGCTAGCTTCTAAGAGCGGATCAGCGTTCCGCAACAATACGGAGCGTTGTTCCGCATTGTCAATCGTTGCTCGAGAGGGGTGCAGTGTCGACTACAAGCCAGCCAGCGCTGACGCCAGCCCGGGGCAAACGGGCCGACGCCCAGCGCAACGAGCGAACTCTCCTCGTGGCCGCCGCCACTGTCTTCGTGACATCCGGCGTCGACGCGCCGATCCGTGAGATCGCTGCCGAAGCCGGCGTCGGGATCGCGACCATCTATCGCCACTTCCCGACCCGGGCGGACCTCGTCGTAGCCGTCTACCGTCACCAGGTCGAAGCCTGCGCCGACGCTGGTCCGCACCTGCTGGCCGACCTGGACTCTCCCGTCGCCGCACTCCGTCAGTGGGTCGACCTTTTCGTCGATTTCCTCGTCACGAAGCACGGCCTCGCCGCCGCGCTGCACTCAGACAGTGCCGGTTTCGATGGACTACATGCGTACTTCCTGGACCGGTTGGTGCCCGTGTGCGCGCAATTGCTCGACGCCGCAGAAAGCGCCGGTGAAATCAGCCCGGGGACAGGTGCCTATGAACTGATGCGCGGCATCGGTAACCTCTGCATTGGACGTTACAGCGATACCCGTTACGATCCCCGGCGGCTCATCGAACTTCTCATCCGCGGAATGCAGGGACCACGTGCGACGTGAGCCGCCAAGAACTCGAACCCGCCTACCTCCGCTCGCAGAACCACCCGACAGCGAGCAGGTGGCAGAGCACATGGTCGATCCGGCGGTGACGGCACTGCGGGCATGGCCCCTCGAAGTGATCAGCGGATGTGAGAGCCGTCGTGGTCAACTCCGGGGCCATGCCCGCATCAGCACCGCTCACGCGGCGTGTCGCCGGTCTGTAATACTCTCAGCACACCCGACGCGACATTGCCGGCCTCTTGTGTTACCTCTGGGCTGGGCGATTCACGATCGCCGAGGTGATTATGGCCTCGTCGGCGAGCAGTTCTCCCTTGCGGACGTGCATGGTGCCGTCCAGGCCGCTGCTGGCGTGTGCGCGGATGGCGACCGTTCTCTGGCCGGCGTAGGCGTAGGTGGCCGGGTTGATGAAGATCTCTTCCTTGAGGTAGCCCTCCTGTATCTGGTAGAGGCTCAGGACCTTTCGCCCTGCGAGGTCGGTGGCGTGTCCCAGGTGAACTGACTTCAGCTGGGCCAGCACGCCGTACAGTGCTGCGGACAGCCGGGCGGGAAGGACTGGGTTGTTCTCGATCAGGGCCTTGACCGCGTAGAAGATGTGCTGTCCGGTCGCCTTGGGCTGGAAGGGGGAGATCGTCTGGATGTTGTGCTTGATGACGTCCATCAGGCGCGCCGGGCTGGTGGGCAGCGAGTTCAGGTAGCGGTAGCTGATCTGCGGCCAGCCGACCGGAGATCCGGCGATGTCGCTGTTGGTCACGACGGCCTTCCCGTTCTTGAAGAAAGCGACCTTCCGCCCGTCGACCCGGGTCCACGTCTCGGTGGTCTGATGCGTGCCGGGTATCTGCGCCATGACGCCGCCGGGTGGCGCGTGGGAGATCGTGGACATCACCTTGAGGTAGATCCACTGGGCCGGGCGGGGATCGATGCTACGGTCGGCGATCACTGTGGCGTTCGCGGCAAGCGCCATCGGGCTGGTGACCGCCGCCGGATGGACCGTCGCCGGGGAGCCGGCCGATCCCTGGTGCGTGCCGTGCTGTGGCCGCACAGTCTGCCCGGTTCCGGACAGGCTGATCGCGATCACGGCGATCGCAGCGGCCATGCTGGCGGCTGCTGGCACGACGATCCGGCCGTAGCGCCGCCGGCGCCGGGCTCTGCCGGGTCGCCCGCGCGGGTCGGTCCGCATGATCTGCTCGGCCAGCTCGCGGGCGGCCGGCGCACTCACCATGCCGGCGGCGTCCGCGTCGCAGACCGGCGTGATGCGGGTGATGAGGATGTCGTCGTTCATACGGTCTCTCCTAGCAGGTCGAGCGTGACGGAGGCGTTGCGGTTTAGCGCCTGGGCGAAGCGGCGGCGCGCACGGTGCAGACGGATGCGCGCGGCGTTGCGGGAGCAGCCGAGGCTGACTGCGATCTGCCCGGCGTCCAGGCCTTCCCAGCAGGCCAGTGCGAGGACCTCGCGGTCGGCGTCCGGAAGGCGGCGGAATACGGCGGTGACACCATCGAGGCCGGGCGGCTGCTCACGGCCGTAGCGGGCGGCCGCCAGTTCGGACCGGAGCCGGCCGCCTAGCGCTTCGCGGCGCCGCTCACCCCGGTGATGGTTGGCCAGGACCCGCCGGGCTACCCCGTACAGCCAAGGCCGGGTCGCCTCGCCTGCGGGGATGTCGTCAAGGCGCCGCCACACGGTGAGGAACGTTTCCGCGATGACGTCGGCGGCGTCGTCGGGATCGCCGGTCCGGCGCAGCACGTAGCCGAGGACCGGCCCGTGGTTGTCGGCGTACACCTGCTCGAACCTGCGCCGTCTCTCGCCCGTCACCGGTTCACCTGCACGACCGGGCGGAACGTCAGCTGGGACAGGGTGACCGAGCCGGCGCCCGGAACGGCGGGTCCCGGGACCATGCGCCACGACCGTGTCCCTGGGGGACCCGGCGGAACCGCAAACGCGCTAGCCCCGAGAGCGAGCACGGCCAGCGCGGCGGCGCTGCCGGGTGCACGGCCCCAGGCACGACGCGGGTACCAAGCCTGAGGAAGACCTCGCGCCTGAAGAAGGCGCCCGGGCCGAGGAAGGAGCGAATGGCAAGAAGGCACGGGTTTCCTTTCGCTGCTGGACGGTTGCTTCCACTGGCACATGTCCGGCAGGTCTCCCCGCATTTCAGTCCGCCCGGCGGCTATCAGCCTCGCGCACTGGCTGGATGCTGTGCCGCCCGAATACTCGACCGTGGGTTTGACCTGCTGTTTCGGCCGTGGGCCTGGAGTGTGCGGTATCTGCCAGCACGGTCTTCCCGCGCGTGCTCCGCAGCATCAGGCCGGCCTCGATGCCGGTGACGGTCCACGTCCGGGACATGCCGCCACAGCGTTCCCGCCGTTGCAGAACCCCCGTCCGCTACTGCGTCATCGAAGAGCACCCCGGCGAGGGCAGTAACCCCGGCGGCGTCAGCCTCGCCGTCTCCGTCTCCGGCGGCGCCGGGGGAATGTCGTTGTGGGCATGCACCCCGTTGCCAAGGATCATTAGCGGCCGAGGGATGTCAGGAAGGCGCGCAATTCATCTGGGTTCCGCGTCGGCGCGACCCACATCGGACTCCGTTCGGGGTTCAGCCGCACCGAGAATTTCGGCTCTGCGATGTAGTTAGCGAAGAACAGCGCCGAGCGAAGGTCCGGGCTGGCCACATCCGCGTACCCGACGTTGATGACCAGCGCAGCCTTCATGAACGGCGCCGTCAGCACACCCGCCATGCAGCGGGTCATCTGCCGCGGCTTACCCCAGCGATTACTCAGCGTCCAGTACGGAGGCGACTTCTTGATCTCGTGAATCTGCCAGGGATCCGTTACGACCGTCACGTCCTTCACGTCGGGCCACGCGCAACTGAACAGGCCCCAGTTCTGGTGCGTGACGGTCGGCCGGCGCCTCGCGGCACGCCGTGAGCCAACCGCGCCGATCGACACGCCCCGCTCATCAATGCGGATCCCGCTGGGCCAGTTCCGGTACAGCAGGGCGGTGCCCATCATCGCCGCCACGACCCCCGGCCCCTCTACTAGGGGGACCACCCAGGAAGAGAACAGACTGCTCGGATTACCAAGTATCACTGCCAGGACCAACACGACCACCAGCCCGGCAGGCAGGGCCAGCCCCCACATCACCAGCGGCCATCGCAAAGCGCACCGCCTCTCGGCGTAGGAACCGTTATCCATCCTGTCTCCAGTGCGAGGGTGATCCGCGCCGCGTCGTCGCGAGCTGGGACATCTACTCCAGCGTTGCCAGCAGCGCGCGCAGGTGGTCGGCTAGCTCGGAACGGTCGCCTGCCGGCAGCGCGCTGAGTGCCCCATGCTGCACCGCCAGGCCGGCGGTGACCGCCTTGTCCACCAGTTCCCGTCCCTTGTCAGTCAGGCTGGCCTTGAGCGCCCTGCGGTCATTCGGGTCGGGGCGCGCGGCGGCCAGGCCTTCTGCAGCTTGTCCAGGCGGCCGGTCATGCCGCCAGTGGTCAGCATCAAGCTGTCGGCCAGGGCTGTCGGGGAGAGCGAGAACGGCTCCCCGGAACGGCGCAGGGTCGCCAGCACGTCGAACTCGCCGCGGCCAATCCCAAACTGCCCGTAGACCTGCTCGATCCGGTCTCCCATCGCGCGGGCCAGCCGGTAGATCCGCCCGAAGACTGCCATCGGCTCGGTGTCGAGGTCGGGCCGCTCGCGGTTCCACTGCGCGGTGATGAGGTCGACGGCATCCGTGGTCAGAGCGGGCCCGTCGTGCGCGGGGTTGGTCGCCACGCTGCCATTATGCCAGGTCTCCTCACAGCTAGCTAGTTGCAAGCTAAGTTGCATAGCACTAAGCTACTTCCAAGCAAGGTTTTCGGGAAACTACAAGAAGACGAGGTGGACCGCCATGTCCGTGGTGAATGACGCCGGCGAGATCAGCGCGCGGTTCCGGCCTTTCGGTGAGGTCGAGAACCTTGCCTTCAATTCCGGCACAGTGGCCCGGCTTGTCGCCCCCGGCAGCGTGACGAACGGTCAGTTCGGGCTGTTCGAGTGGAACATGCCTGCTGGAAAGGGCGGCGCCGACCCGCATTTCCACAAGACGATCTCCGAGTCGTTCTTCGTCAGTTCGGGCCGGGTCCGGCTCTATAACGGCGAGAAGTGGGTGACCGCGCGCACGGGCGACTTCCTGTACGTTCCCGAAGGCGGGGTGCACGGCTTCAGGAACGACTTCGACGAGCCTGCTTCCATGCTCATCCTGTTCTCCCCGGGGGCACCCAGGGAGCTCTCTTTCAGGAGCTGATCGACAATGCGGCCTCCGGGCGGAGACTCAGCCCAGCGGAGCAGGCGCAGATGCTGGCCGGCCACGACCAGTACTCCGTCAAGTAGGCAGCGGCATGCTGCTGGGCGTCAACGTGCCCAACTTCGGCCCGGGCACCAGCCCTGCGCGGCGCGGTATCAGCCACCCGGCCGGGCCTGGTTCACCGCGCTCACGCGGTTCACCCCGCAGGGGCGCTGGACCGCCGTCTTCCCGGTAACGCCCGCGACGCTGCTGGCCTGGCACCGCAGACTCGCGCCGTAGTCAATGCAATATTAAGATAATGGCCACAGGTTTTTTGGACTTGCGGCCATTATCATGAGCTGCAGCAGCCCGGCTAAATTTTCCAGACGTCGCCGGTCGTCCCGAACTTGTCTACGCAGGCCTGGAGGTTCACTTCCGCCGGCCAAGTGCCAGCCTGGTACGCGCAATTTTTACTGGACCACCATTGCAGGAGTATGTAACCGTTGAGGTAACTCTTTGAGTTAATCTCATTCCACTCTGCGCCGCTACCGGTGCAGGTGGATGTGACATCAGCAAGTCCGCTGCTGGCGCTCAGGCACAGGTTTTGGTGGCTTGCTTCATAGATGGTGAAGATATTATTGACCTGCCTCACCTGACAGAAAAAGGTCTCTGCGCCGCTCTTGGTGGCCACTACGAGATCTCCGCTCGCGGCGCCGACGGTCATTATCGCGCCCCTGTTGTTTATGATCGTGAATTGAGGGTTACCTCCGCAGGGGGTGGCTGCGCTGGCAGATGCCACCGGTACAAGCGCTATGAGCGCCGGTGCGGCAAGCGCGATTGCCGCACCCCATATGAATCGTCGCATTCCTGCCCCTTTCTCATGATCCAGCTCCCGGGCAAAGGTTTCCTGGCACATGGCCGCTCACCGCCGGGATCTGCTATGTCATACCGCCCGAATTATTTGGCGATATTTGGTCAACTGACGCCAGAGTCGCGTATCCTGCTAGCGCTTGCCTAGCGCTTGCCTAGCGGCGACGGGCGATCAAGTCGCTAGCTATGCCGTGGAGAAGGAGATCGTGGTGGCGGCCGCCATCGAGTTTTGCCTCCTCGGGCCGCTGCGAGTGCGGGTCGACGGTCCGCAGGTGCGGGTTCCGCGGGGAAAGCAGCAGGTGCTCCTGGCGGCTTTGCTGCTGCAGGCCGGGCGCACCGTGACCGCCGGGCAGCTTGCTGAGCTGATGTGGGGGGCCTCGCTGCCGCCGTCCTCGGCAGCCACGCTGCAGAACTATGTGAAACGGCTTCGGGGGATACTGGGCCAGGACCGGGACCGGATCGTGACGCTACCGGGCGGTTACCTGATCCGGGTGGATCCGGGTGAGCTCGACATCGCTGCGATGGAGGAAAAGCTGGCCGGCGCGCACGGCGCTGCGCGGGAGGGTGCGTGGCCGGACGCAGCCATGCAGGCCGCCGCCGCGCTGGCATTGTGGCGGGGCGAGCCATTGTGCGACGTGGACCTGGGCGTGGTGGCAGCGCAGGAGGTTGCGCGGCTGACCGAGCTGCGTTTTCAGGCCCGGGCGCTGATGCTGGAGGCGGGCCTGCATCTGGGCCGCCATGCAGAGCTAGCGGCCGAGGCACGGCAGCTGACAGTCGATGCGCCGTTGCGTGAGCAGCCGCACGCATTGCTGATGCGTGCCCTCTACCAGTGCGGGCGGCGGGCCGAGGCGCTGGAGGCTTATCAAGATGCCCGCCGGGTGCTGGTCGATGAGCTGGGCTGCGAGCCGGGGCCGGACCTGCGGGCGCTGCACCGGGAGATCCTGGAGGACAGTCCGGCGCTCCGCCCGGCGGCGCCGCCAGCCTGCGCGCAGGGGCCCGGTGCCGCGGCAGCTGCCGGCGCCGGTGGCCGGTTTCACTGGCCGCGACACCGAGCTAGCCGAACTGACCGCCCTGCTCGCTGGCCAGCCCGCTGCTCCGCTGACGGTGCTGATTTCGGCGATCGGCGGGTGCGCCGGGGTGGGCAAGACAGCGCTGGCGGTGCAATGGGCTCACCAGGCAGCCGGGTTCTTTCCTGACGGGCAGCTGTATGTGAACCTGCGCGGTTACGACCCTGGCCAGCCGGTGACAGCCGGGGACGCGCTGGGCCGGTTCCTGCGTGCCCTGGGCATGCCCGGTCCCGAGATCCCGGCGGACGCTGAGGAGCGCGCCGCCTGTTACCGCAGCTACCTGGCCGGACGCCGGATGCTGATCCGTGCTGGACAATGCCGCCGACGCGGACCAGGTCAGGCCGCTGCTGCCGGGCACACCAGGATCGATGTCCGTGGTGACCAGCCGCGACACCCTAGTGTCGTGCGCCTGAAATGCGCGCAATATATTTGGCTAGGGAATCGAGGATCTCCTCTGCCGTCTTCTTCCATATGAACGGCCGGGGGTCCTCGTTCCAGTTCTCGATCCAGGCGCGGACGTCTCGTTCCAGGGCCTGCACGCTCTTGTGCACGCCGCGGCGGAGCATTTGATCTGTCAGGAACCGAACCAGCGTTCCACCTGGTTGATCGATGACGATCCGGTGGGGGTGAAGTGCAGGCGGAACCGGGGGTGCCGGGCGAGCCAGTGCCTGGATCTGGGAGTGTTGTCCGTGGCGAGGTTGTCGCAGATCAGGGCACGTCGAGTCCCGGGGGAACGGCCTTGTCGATGGCGATCAGGAACTTCCTGAACTCCACCGCGCGGTGCTGGCGGTGCAGCTCGGAGATCACAGTCCCGTCGGCGATATTGAACGCGGCGAACAAGCTGGTCACGCCGGTGCCGGGCATAGTCGTGGGTGCGGCGCTCGGGCATGCCGGGCATCATCGGCAGCACCGGCTGGGACCGGTCCAGGGCCTGCATGCCTGATTTCTCGATCCACGCACAGCACCACCGCCTTCTCCGGCGGATTATGGTAAAGCCCGACGACGTCAACGACCTTCTCGCCGAAGGGCGGTGCGCGGACAGCTTGAACCCAGTCGCTGATGTGCGGCTTGGATCGACTTGCGCCAGATCCGCCCGATGGTGGACTCCGACAGGCCGCTGCGCTTTGCCATCGAGGCCCGCGACCAGTGCGTGGCGTCAGCCGGTTTCTCCTCCAGCGTCGCGACGAGCACGTCGTCCACCTTGTCCAGCAGGATCGACGGCGGCCGTCCAGGCCGCGGCTGTCGGTGAGCCCGTCCAGCCGCCGGGCGGTGCGGCCCCGCCACCGGGCTACGGTTCGCCTCCCGTCGCGCAGGTCGCCGCCACCTGGTTGTTCTCCCTGCCCTCGGCGCATGCCAGCACGATCCTGGCCCGCAGCGCCAGGGCCTGCGCGGACTTCGCCCGCCGCGCCCACCGGGTCAGCTGGGCCCGCTCTGGTCCGTCAGTTCCAGCGGGGCCTTCGGCGGGCCCGGCCGCGCCCCGTCGGCCAGCCCCGTGACCCCGGCCTCGGCGAACCGGCGCCGCATCTGCCCACCGTCTCCGCGAACACGCCCAGCTCGGCCGCGACCTGCTCGTTCACCGCCCCCGGCTTCGCGCACGCCATCACGATCCGCGCCCGGGCGGCGACTCTCGACGAGCCCCGCCAGGCGCGCCAGCTCTCGACGGTCACCATCACCCAGCACGATCCCGGCAGCAGAAGGACCACGATGCACCATGACAACTTGGTATCAACTTACAACGCTGATCTTCAGGTGGAGGACACTAGTGTCCTGAGTCGTTAATTCGCCTTTACTTGGTAGGCTTGGGTGGTGCCGAGCCCGAAGCTGGTTCCCGTTGAGCTGTCCGATGAGGAGCGCCAGGTGCTGAGCGCGTGGTCGCGGCGGCGGAAGACCGTCGCAGGCGCTGGCGATGCGGTCGCGGATCGTGCTGCGGTGCGCGGAGGGCGGGACGATCGGGCAGGTCGCCGCTGACCTGGGCGTGTCGCGGGACATGGTGTCGAAGTGGCGGTCGCGGTTCCTGCGGGACCGGCTGGAGGGGCTGACCGATGAGCCGCGGCCGGGCCGGCCGCGGACGATCACCGACGAGCAGGTCGAGGCCGTGATCACCGCGACGCTGGAGCAGGCCCCGCCGGGCGGGGACACGCACTGGTCGACGCGGTCGATGGCCCGGTCAGCGGGATGTCCCAGTCGGCGGTCTCGCGGATCTGGCGGGCGTTCGGGCTCAAGCCGCACCTGGTCGCAGACGTGGAAGCTGTCCACCGACCCGCAGTTCGTCGAGAAAGGTCCGCGACGTGGTCGGCCTGTACCTGGCCCCGCCGGAGAACGCCCTGGTCCTGTGCGTCGACGAGAAGTCGCAGATCCAGGCGCTGGACCGCACCGCGCCGAGCCTGCCGATGCTGCCCACCACCCCGGCGCGGATGACGCACGACTACGTGCGCAACGGCACCACCAGCCTGTTCGCCGCGTTGGAGCTGTCCAGCGGCTCGGTGATCGCCCAGTCCTACCGGCGGCACCGCCACCAGGAGTTCCTGCGCTTCCTCAAGCTCATCGACGCCGCCGTCCCCGAAGGACCTGGACCTGCACCTGATCCTGGACAACTACGCCACCCACAAGACGCCCGAGGTCCAGAAGTGGCTGCTGCGCCACCCCCGGTTCCACCTGCACTTCACCCCGACCAGCGCCTCCTGGCTGAACCTGGTCGAGCGCTGGTTCGCCGAGCTGACCAACCGCAAACTCCGCCGCTCCGCCCACCGCAGCGTCACCGAACTCGAAGCCGACATCCGCAAGTGGATCAACGAGTGGAACAAGGACCCCAGGCCGTTCGTGTGGACCAAGACCGCCGACGAGATCCTCGAGACCCTCGCCGCCTACTGCGGCCGAATTAACGACTCAGGACACTAGCGCTGAAGGCGCGCTTTGTGATCTGGCCGGCCCTTTAATAAACCGAGCGCGCCGGAGGATAAGGAAGACGCCTGCGGTGGAGTGCTTCAGAGCGGCAGCAGTCCTTTGCCGAGCGCCCATTGCACCTTGGAGCCGTACGTGAAGCGGTCGGGCCACGGGAATCCGCCGCTCAGGAAGACCGAGTTGAGGTAGGACACGAACGGCATCGCGGTGTCGGCGACGAAGATGCCCTCGGCACCGGCGTCGGGAACAAGGACCCCGTACGGGCCGCCGCCGCTGCGACCGTGCTTGTGGAACCGGTCCGGCCCGAGGGGCGGCAGGAAGGGCCGGCCGCTGGATCCTCGGCGGCTCGCTGCTGCCACTCTTCGTGATCGTCTTCGAAGTAGCTGCGGATCGAAGAACCGGGGTAGCGCGAGCCCTCCGTCTCGATCACCAGCGGATCGGCCGCTGCCGACTCCGCCCACTCCGGATGCGTGCCGACCAGCCACACATCACCGACGAGTCGTATCCACGACCGGAGGGCTAGCGGGACAGGGCCGAAGCGCTCTTCTAGCCAGTCCGCATGCTCGCCCGCGTTCGCGGAGGGCGGGACGTGAGGCGTTGTCGGCGTCGCATCGTCGTCCCCCAGGTGAAAACGGTACCCCGCACTCGCGAGCCGGGAGATGATCGAGTCGACGTTGTGACGCGCCCGCGAGGCCATCTCATCGCAGACAAGCTGAGCTTCCTCGACCAGGCCCGGCTCACGTACGGCGCTGCCGAGCTGACGCAGCTCATGCCACACAAGATCGCGCTGCCCAGCGCGATACCGGGTAAGCCA